>CAWCYU010000032.1:0-272700 GCA_963799905.1 uncultured Thermoleophilia bacterium | reverse complement strand
ACTCGACCGCCGTCCTCGCGCTGTCGCGGGAGGAGAACGACACCGCTTACCAAAAAACGCTCGGCCTCAACGACTTCTACTTCGGCAGCGACGACTTCGAGTATCCGCTGGGAATGTCCAGATGGTCGGGAAGTCGCAGGCGCCGATGTTCCGCGGCGAGCGGCCGCAGGCGACGAGGCTCGCGCCCGAGTGGACGCTCGAGCGAATGGCCCGCCATGCGATCGACTTCTGGCTATCGACCGAGGATCTGCCGCAGCCCGAGAACCGCGTCACGGTCGACGACGGGCGGCTCACGCTCACGTACAGGGAGTCAACGCGGAGGCGAAGAAGCGGCTCTATGCCAGGGTCAAGTCGCTGCTCGGGAAGCTCGACATGAACCCGGACCACCTCATCCTCGGTTCGCGTACATGAAGAACGACATCCCGATCGCCGGCTGCGCCCACCAGGCAGGTACGTGTCGCTTCGGAACCGACCCGGCGGCATCGGTTCTGACGTCGACTGCCGCGCGCACGAGGTGGACAACCTATACGTCGTCGACACGAGCTTCTTCCCGAGCATCGGCGCCGTGAATCCTGCCCTCACGGCGATGGCGAACTCCCTGCGCGTCGGCGACCACCTGCTGGAGCGTCTGAAGTAGCGCCAGAAGCGGAGGCGAATCGTGGCAACGCAGACAGAGACAAGGTCGCCTACGGCGCGGGCATCCTGCAGCTCGCCGTGGTCAGCCGGAGCCCCGGCCCGACGACCCTTCATCCGCAGGCAGGGTAGGAATGTTCAGCCCCTCTGGCGAGCAGTTTGAGATCGCGTTTGCCGACCAGCGGGTCGCCGTGGTCGAGGTCGGCGGTGGGCTTCGCACCTACTCCGCCGGACACCGCGACCTGATCGACGGCTACGGCTCGGACGAGATGTGCCTGTCCGGTCGTGGCCAGGTGCTCATGCCCTGGCCAAACCGGCTCGCGGGAGGAGCCTACGCGTTCGGCGACCGCGACCTCCAGTTGCCCGTCAACGAGCCCGGCACCGGCTCCGCGATCCACGGCCTCGTTCGCTGGGCCGCGTGGAGCTTGGCCGAGCGGGAGCCCCACCGCGTCGTCGTCCGCCACGATCTGCACCCACAGCCGGGATACCCGTTCGCTGTCGCGATCAGCATCGAGTATGCGTTGTCAGGGGATGGACTGCGCGTGTCGACGACCGCCACCAACGTCGGCGCCGATCCCTGCCCGTTCGGGGCCGGGGCCCACCCATATCTTCGTCCCGGCTCGCCCATGGTCGACCCCGCGATGCTGCAGCTCCCCGCGCACAGCGTGCTCCAAGTCGACACGGACGGGATGCCCGTCGGCATCACCCCGGTCGAGGGAACGGAGTTCGACTTCCGGCAGCTCTAGGGCGCTCGGCCGGACGAGGCTCGACCACTGCTTCACTGATCTGCAGCCCGAACACGACGGCCTCACGCGCGTCACGTTCGCGAGCAAGGCGGACGACGGCACCGGTCTGATGCTCTGGGTCGATGAGGCCTACCCGTACCTGATGCTGTACACCGGCGACGACAGGCCCGACGTGAGCCGCCGCAGCATGGCCATCGAGCCGATGACGTGCCCGCCGCAGGCATTCCGCACCGGGCAAGGCGTCGTCCGCCTCGAGCCGGGCGATTCGTTCAGGGGCAACTGGGGCCTCACCGGTCTGGGCCTCGGGAGGTGGCTGAAACGTGATGATTCTCGCCTCGAACTTGGAAGCGGCGCGGAGCCAGATGGCGTTCACGCTTGGCTTCCACATCATCCTCGCGTCGCTTGGTGTCGGCTTTCCCGCGTTGATGTTGATTGCGAACTACCTCGGGCTGCGACGGGACGATGGGGACGCGCTGAGGCTTGCGCAGCGGTGGTCGAGGGTGGCGGCGGTGACCTTCGCGGTGGGAGCTGTGACCGGGACCGTGCTCTCGTTCGAGTTCGGGCTCTTGTGGCCGGCGTTCACGGGGCGCTTCGGCGAGGTGTTCGGGGTGCTGTTCGCGGTCGAGGGGATCTTCTTCTTCCTGGAGGCGATCTTCCTCGCGATCTACATCTTCGGCTGGAAGCACCTCTCCCCGTGGACGCACTTCTGGATGGGGGTGCCGGTCGTGATCGCGGGCCTCGGGGGTGCGTTCTCGGTCGTGGCGGTGAACTCGTGGATGAACCAGCCGCAGGGGTACTCGCCGAGCACGGGCGATGTCACCTCGGTCGACCCCTGGAAGGTGATCTTCAACCCGGCCGTGCCGTACGAGGTCCCGCACATGATCCTGGCGGCCTACCTCGTGACCGGGTTCCTCGTTGCGTCCGTCTACGCGGTCGGGATGCTGCGAGGCCGCCGTGATCGTCTCCACCGGCTCGGGCTTCTGATCCCGCTGACGGTCGCGTGCATCCTCACACCGGTCCAGTTCATGGTCGGCGACACGGCGGCGCGTGCGATCGCGAAGGACCAGCCGGTCAAGTTTGCCGCGATGGAATGCGTGCAGAAGACCTCGACTGACGTGACCGAGTACATCCTCGGGAGGTGCACGTCGAACGGCGTCAAGGGCGGGATCGGGATCCCCGGGTTCGACTCGTTCCTCGTCGGCTGGAGCACGAGCACACAGGTGATCGGCCTCGACTCCGTGCCGCCTGACGACCGGCCGCCCGACAACACGATGCTGCACTGGGCCTTCGACACGATGGTCGGGATCTGCACGCTGCTGATCGTCCTCGGGCTCTGGCTCGGGATCGACTGGTGGCGCAAGCGCGACTTCCCGCAAACGAAATGGTTCCTGCGAGCGGTGGCCGTTTCAGGGGTCGCCACGATCATCGCGATGGAGTGCGGCTGGATCGTGACGGAGGTCGGCCGCCAGCCGTGGATCGTCTACAACGTCATGCGCACCGAGGACGCCGTCACGAATGCCGACGGCGTCGGGATCACCTTCGGCGGCGTCATCCTGCTCTATGCCGCGCTCGGTACGGCGTTGATCGTCACGCTGCGGGCGATGTCACGGCGCTGGCGCGACGGGGAAGAGGAGGCTGTCGAGGTGCCGTACGGCCCGGATACCCGCTCACCCGAGGAGCCGCCTGCATGAGCGAAGCCAACGCCGTCGCCATTGTCCTCTTCATCGGATTGACGATGTACGCCGTCTTCGGCGGCGCGGACTTCGGAGCGGGGCTCTGGAGCCTGCTTGCCGGAGGGGGCGAGCGGGGGCGGCGACCACGACAGATGATCGACTCGGCGATCGGCCCCGTCTGGGAGACCAACCACGTCTGGCTGATCTTCGTGCTCGTCGTCCTCTGGACAGGCTTCTCTCCCGCGTTCGAGGCGATCTTCTCGACCCTCTTCATCCCGCTCAGCCTTGCGGCACTCGGGATCGTGCTCCGTGGCGCCGGATTCGCCTTCCACCACACCGCCCGTCGCGCCCGCGGACGAGCCGCCGCCCAATTGACCTTCGGTATCAGCTCGATCCTGACACCCTTCTTCATGGGCACGGTGGTCGGCGCGATCGCAGCGGGCCGCGTGCCGGTCGGGAACGCCGCCGGCGACAGCGTCACGAGCTGGCTCAACCCGCTCTCGATCGTGATCGGATTCCTCTTCGTCTCGACGAGTGCCTACTTGGCGGCGATATTCCTCGTCAACGAGTCACGCCGCAACAGGGTTCCCGACCTCGAGCGATACTTCGCTGCCCGCGCTCTCGCTGCCGCGATCGTCGCCGGAGCGCTCGCGTTCGCCGGCCTCATCGTGATGCGGAACAAGGCCCCGTCCGTCTACGACGGCCTCACCGGGGACGCGCTGCCACTCGTCCTCATCTCGCTCGTCTGCGGCGCGGCGGTGCTCGTCCTCCTGCACCGCAAGGCCCGACGCGGCGCCCGCCCGCTCGCGGTCGGTGCGGTCGCCGCCATGATCTGGGCCTGGGGAATCGCCCAACACCCCTACCTGCTGCCGCACCAACTCACGATCGAGGAGGCGGCTGCCCCGGACGCAACCCTCACGAGCGTCCTGATCGTCTTCGGGGTCGCGGTCGTCCTCGTGATACCCGCAATCGGGCTGCTCTGGTCCTCGTGCAACGCCACCTCGTCGAGGAGACATCAAAGCCCGCAAGCAGCAAGTCGACAACGACGGCGTGACCAGAAACACCGCGGCATCCGGCGTGCGTCGCCCCGAACCAGGGTTCGAATCCCGTTGGGGGCATCGCCGTGTTCAAATCCGTTTCCGAGCTACCCGAGCGGCGCCTCGGGGTCTCGAGGGGGAGCGGAGCGGATCAGACACGCGCACGGGTGAAGGTCACATGCGTGACTCCGCTGGGCGAGGAGGTGGCCTCGACCTGATAGCCCTTCTCGAGGCCCTCCAGTCCGTCCCAGAGGTGTACGCCTCGGCCGAGCAGGATCGGGACGACCACGACGTGCATGTGGTCGACGAGCCCAGCGGCAAGGAAGTCGCGGATCATCGTGGGGCCTCCGCCGAGGCGTACGTCCTGGCCGTCCGCGGCCTCGCGGGCGATCTCGAGCGCCTCGGCGGGCGAAGCGTCGACGAAGTGGAACGTCGTGCCGCCCTCCATCTCGATCGACGGGCGCGGCCGATGGGTGAGGATGAAGGTGGGTGTGTGAAACGGTGGGTTGGGACCCCACCAGCCCTTCCATTCGGTGTCCTCGTGCCATCCGGGGGGGCCGAACTTGTTCGCGCCCATGATCTCGGCACCGATCCCGGGATCGAACCGCTGCGAGAACGCGTCGTCGATGCCGCTGCTGCCGCCGGGCTTGCCGACCATCTCGTGCCAGAACCTTGTGGCGAACATCCATTCGTGCAGCCGTTCGCCGGCGTGGCCGAACGGCGCGTCCCGCGTCTGAGGTTCGCCGGTGGCGAATCCGTCGAGCGAGACGGAGAAGTTGTGGACGCGGGCGAGTGACATGAACTGGTCCTCCTCGCTAAGTGGTCGGTCTCGAAGCCGATGATCGCCTGAGTACTTTCCCCAGAGACTCGGCAAGTGCGCACAAATCATCGGTCGCGCACCCCAGGGGACGTCTCGCAACGGTGGCCATACCGGTGTCTCGCCGGCTGACGCCGCTACGGTCGATCGGCCGTATCGGCGTCGCCGGTCCCCGCGCGGCGCTAGGCGCCGTGTGCGGCAGCCGCCGCCGCGGTGTCCTCATAGATCTGGAATCGGGCGACCTTCCCATCCCGGAACGTCCAGACGTGTGCCTCATGGTTGACGAAGGCCCGTCCCGTCTGCCGAACCGTCGCCTCGGCGTACACCAGGGACACCACCTTGTCGTTCTGGGCGATGAACTCTCGCGGCTCGAACGTCGTGAAGTCGAGACTCGATCCAAGACCGCCAAACCAGCCCAGGACGGCTTCCTTGCCCTTGAACGTTCCGGCGTTCGGGTTGTGGTCGGGATCGCCGGGACTCACCCACTCGATGTCGTCCGCCATCATCGCGGCAAGCGCCGCCATGTCGCCCCGACCGAAAGCCTCATACCCACTCTGGGCGAGGCGGGTGTTCTCATCTGCTGACATTGGAGCTCCTCGTCGTCGGTGAGCGACGAGTATCTCACTCGTGGAGACGCCGTTGGGCGCCGTGGTCAGACCGGCTGCCACAGCTCGACCCGATTGCCCTCGGGATCGGTCACCCAGCCGAATCGACCAACACCCTCCATGTCCTGCGTCTCTTCGGCCACGTCTGCTCCCTTGCCGCGCAATTGCGCGAGCATCGCATCCAGGTCGCGGACTCGGAAGTTGAGCATGGTTTGCTGGGCGCGGGACCCGAAGTACTCGGTCTCGGACTCGAACGTCGCGAACACCGTCATCCCGGCTCCCTGACGCCACAGGCCGTTGTCATCCGTGTCCAGGCCCAGGCAATCGCGATACCACTCGCCCAAGGCTGCCGCATCCGCTGCCCGCATGAAGTAGCCGCCGATTCCGAGCACACGCTCCATGCCCCTATCTTGGCACGACGGCGATCGGGCCCTGGCGCGCACCACCATCGCCCGCCTCATCCCGTCTCGATGGTGATGACCTCCTCGCCCGTTGTGCTCACCGTCGAGAGAGGTCGGCTCACACCTTCCCAGGCGGTGGGTACTCGTCGGCGCTCTGCCGGACCCAGAGGGTCACGAGGCGGGCGACGAGCGTGACGAGGAAAACCTGGCCGAGGAGCGCCTCCAGTGCAACGAGCGCCTGGGGAAGCCCGACAGCCGGAGAGAGGTCGCCGAAGCCGAGCGTCGTCAGCGTGACGAAACTGAAATAGAGGTACTCCGACTGCTGATGCGGGCCCGGCTGCGCGAAAAAAGGACCGTCCCGCAGGTCGGCGACGGCCAGGAACAGGAACGCGAACAGCAGTCCAACGAGGACGTACGTGCAGAGAGCTCCGAAGACCGTCTCGTGGGTGACCTTCCTGTGTCGCAGGACGCGGACGAGCGTCACCGGCAACGTCGCTGTCACGAGCAGCGCGACGGGAAGCAAGTAGGTCAGCCCGACGAGCGACCGCGAGTTGACGAAGAGGACGACGGGCGCGATGAGGACGCAGGCGAGGACCGTGAGCGCCTGGCGGCGGTTGAGCTTCTGGCCGGCATCGGGATCGCTGATGGCGACGACGAGCGCAACGGCTGCGAGGAGCGTGCTTCCGATCACATCCCAACGCGGGTCGTCCACGATCTCGAGCAGGAAGAAGTTCGCGAGCAGCAGGATCAGCAGGCTGGCGTAGCTGTCGAGCAGTCTGATCGCGCGGCGCCCCATCTGCGCGCTGACGATACCCCGCGACCGCTTTCGCTCTGCGGCCGCAGGCGCGCAACACCAAGCCCAACGAAAAGAGGGGCCGCCGCCGAGGCCCCCCTCTCGTGCAGGCTCACCAGGCGTGAGGGAGCCAGTATCTCTCGACCTCCGCGTCCGCCGCACCGTCGCGTTCCGATCGAGGTAGGCCCATCCTGCACGCCCGACCCGGACCGCGCACTCACCCTTTCGGAGTTGACTGCTCACCCGGACGGGGTTGACCGCCCTACTTCACCGGGGGACGGGTGGCGGACGGAAAGGCGCTTCTGCCGGCAGGGACGGTGCTGCTCAGCTGTCCTCGGCGTCAGCTCCGACACCTGCTGCCTCGAGGCGCTGCAGGCGCCAGTCCATCCTGGAGGCGATCTTCTCCATTTGCTCGAGCATCTTCTCGCGGTTCTGACTTCGCATGCGCTCGGCCTCCTCGAGCCGGCTCAGGAGCCCTGCAGTCTCGGGCGGGGCGACCTGTACCCGCGACACCGCACCTGCGCCCTGGCCCGTGCCAGACGCGACGACCGCTGCAAGCTGGTCGAGTCGCGCGCTCAGCTCGTCGAGGCGTTGGACGACCCCGCGCGACCCGGCGAGATCGTTGACCGTCTTCTCGTGATAGGCGAGTCGCATCCGGAGCCCCTCGACTCCAATGCGCAGCCGGTCGATCTCTTGCGGCGACTGCGCGAACGGTTCTCCCTGCCCATCGGACACTGCCGGCATCGGCCCGGTGACGATCCGCGCGGCGAGCTCCGCCACACGCTCCTGTAGGGATGCACGCTCGATCGCCCACGATGCCGCCGTCCGTGTGAGCTCGTCGCGCACTGCATCCCTGTCGCGCTCGATCTGGTCGATGCGATGCGTCAGCTCGTCGAGGCTCTCGGAGAGCGCCTCGTCCAAGCCGGCGCCTGTGTCGCCGCGCACGTCCGCAACCGCCTGCTCCTCGAGCGTCGACAGTCCCTCGTCGACGCGCGCCTCGAGGGCGGCAAGCTCCGCCGCCCAGGTCTCTGCCAATGCGGCGAGATCGGCCACTGTCTCGCGTTCGCCCTCGACCCGCGCAAGCCGTCCCGCCAGCTCGTCGACCAGCTGGGCCACTTCGGGCGCCTGCGGGCGCTCGACGGTGATCGAGGCTGCGATCGCATCCAGACGCTCCTCCAACGCGATCCGCTCCTGCGCCCACGCGCTCTCCGCATAGGTCGCATCGCTCGTCACCTCCAGCCGGTCGCGCTCGAGCGCCTCCAACCGCTCCG
The DNA here is from genome assembly GCA_963799905.1 of uncultured Thermoleophilia bacterium. Lineage (GTDB taxonomy): Bacteria > Actinomycetota > Thermoleophilia > Gaiellales > Gaiellaceae > Gaiella. Next base: position 264,724 of record CAWCYU010000032.1, on the reverse strand, counting down.
CCAACGTATGCAGCGCACGCCCCATCTCCTCGGCGCCGCGCTCCGCCGTCGAGGTCGCGAGCGCAGCGAGCTCTGCGACGTGAACCTGCAACGAGGCGCGCTCGGTCGCCCACGATGCCGCCGTGCGGGCCAGCTCCTCGCGCACTGCGTCGCGGTCGCGCTCGATCTGCGCGATCCTGTCGGTCAGCTCGTCGACGCTCTCCGACAGGCCCGCCTCGAACGGTGCATCGACCCCGGACGCATCCGAGCCCGCGCGCTCCTCGAGCGTCGAGAGGCTCTCGCCCACGCGAGCCTCGAGGGCAGCAAGCTCCGACGTCCAGGTGTCAGCGAGAGCGGCCAGATCGGCCACCGACTCGCGCTCGTCCTCCATCCGCGCGAGCCGTCCCGCCAGCTCGGCGATCATCTGCTCGACCTCGGGCGACTGCGAGCGCTCGACGGTGATCGAGGCTGCGATCGCATCCAGACGCTCCTCCAACGCGATCCGCTCCTGCGCCCACGCGCTCTCCGCATAGGTCGCATCGCTCGTCACCTCCAGCCGGTCGCGCTCGAGCGCCTCCAACCGCTCCGCCAACGTATGCAGCGCACGCCCCATCTCCTCAGCGCCGCGCTCCGCCGTCGAGGTCGCGTAAACGGTGAGCTCGTCCATCCGCTCCTCGAGTGCCGCGCGGCGTGCCTCCCACTCTTTCGTCGCCTGAACGAGATCGACGTGCTCCTTCGCGACTGCCTCTGCGAGCGCGGCGATCTCGACGCGGAGGTCCTGACCCACCTGCTCTGCCGCGCCCGATGCGTCGGCGACGACGACCTCGAGCTTGAGGAGTTGCTGACCGAAAGCCTGCACCTGAGCCTCGATGGCGGCGGTATCGGCGACGGACGAAGCACCACCCGTCGGAGTGGCGGCGAGCGCTTCGATCTCCCGGCGCAGCTCATGTGCCACGTCCTCGATCCTGGCGCCGACGTTCCCCAGCCTGTCGTCGAGCGCTGCGATCTCGCTCTCACGGCCGGTGGCGCGTCCCGCCGTCTCACCGACGATGCCGGAGAGCGTGCCGACCCGGTCGCCCAGCGTCTGGACTGCATCGACGAGCCCGTCGACGCGGTCCTTGAGCGTTGGATCCACTGCGAGCCTGGCCTGTAGGACCTGGAGCTCGTCGCGCATCGACCGCAGCGCTTCATCGGTCTGCACGATCACACGCTCGGTGTCGTTACGCACAGAGCGCAGTGCCTCGTTGGTCTGCGCGATCGTCTCCTCGCCGCGCCGCTCCAATCGCGCGATCTCGCCGTCCTTCGACGCAAGTCCACCAGCCGTGGTCTTGACCGTGCTCGAGAGGAACTCGACTCGCTCCGTGAGCACGCCGACCTTCTGGTCGACCCGCTGCTCGAGGGCGGAGTCTTCAGGGCGCCGCGGCGGCGGCTTTGCGGCCCGGGCGGCCTGCTCGGAAACAGCCTGGAGGCCGCGCTCCATCGCGGCGAGCTTCGCCTCGGTGCGCTCGTCCCCCTTCTCCAGTGCCTCCGTCAGCACGGAGATCCTTCCCTGCTCGGCGACGAGCCGGCCGGCGGTCGTCCGAACGATGTCGCCCAGCGTCTCGACGCGCTCCGTCAGCGTCGTGATCGTCTCGCGCAGCGGATCCGACGACGCCGCTGCCACGGCACCCGACCGGCCAGGCGCCTCTGTCACGAACGAGCGAAGCGCCTCGAGCTCACCCCTGACGGACTCGAGAGCGGCGGCGGCACTCTCCGTGTCCTCGCCGATCTTGTCCTGCACGCGCCGGTCGAGTGACGCGACCTCGCCGCGGCTCGCGGCCAAACCGCCCGCCGTCTCGCGCACCATCGCTGCGAGCGTGTCCACCCTGTCCGCGAGCGCGTCGATCGCGCCGCGCATCTCGGCGTCCGGACGTTTGTCGTCAGCGCTCATCGGCGACACCGGACGATCGTGCAAGAGCTCGGTGTCTTCCGACACCTCTCGCAACAGTCGCCGCAGGTCGCAGGCCGCCGATCATCGACCGAAACTCCGGTTCGCCGTGCCGGGATGTCCGATGATCGAGGGCAACAGGATCTGTATCGCGGTTTCGTCCCGGCAGCGTCACCCCTCGTCCGAGGGTTTCACCCCCGCCGCCTGGCATGCGCAGCATCTGGTGCGCCTATTCTGCGGAAAACCCGGGGCTAGCGGTAGATGTCGCGCTGCGGATCCAGAAGGCGCTGGAGTTAGAGACCCAATCCGGGCGCTGTCGCACGACGAGCGAATGACGTTCAAGGCCCGGGCATTCCCGGGCCTTGCACGATGCATGCGGTCTCTCTCCAGAGACTCTGAGCGACAGCGCGTGGAGAGACAGTTGCTGCCTATGTGCGGTCGGAATACCCAACCTCGCGCCGGGCAAACCAATTCAACGATTGATCACGAGCGCGCGACCGACGCAACCGACTGTCAGAGGGAGTTTGTCCTCTTCGGAGGTGGGGAATATCGCGGCCGTGGCGGGGGCGGTTCTAGACGGCGCCCTGGGTTCACCGAGAAGGTGCAGCTCCGAGGACTCGGTGGCGGCCGCCCCTTCCACATGTCCCCACGACCCATTGAGCATTCTCACGGGCCTCTACTCGTAGAGGTAAATCACGACCACGACAAGCACGATCACGACGGCAAGCACCACAGGCCACAGCATGTAGAGGACAACGTCAACCGACGGCATGCGACGTCCGTACGCTAAGCCTGTGCCACGGGCGCCCGCGAATGGGCTTCGGGCGGGCCAGCCTGTCGCTGACCCGCCCAAATACGCCCTGCGGTTCCTCCCAGCTGATGGCGAGGAGTGAGGAAGCTGTCAGTCCCAGTCGCGGTAACCGAGGCCGCCGGAACCGTAGTAGGTGCCGAGATCGTCCCGGTAGGTCGGATCCGTGTTCATCGAGTCGTCGTACTCGGGCGCCGACTTGATCTGGTCCTTGTTGCGGTTGACAAAGACCTTCTCCTCGTTCTCGTCGACCCTCTGGATGACCCCGGCTGGGAGCATCACTTTCTTGCCGAAGATCCAGGGCCCCGTGTCAACGATCACGTAGCTTTGCGCCACGTCGTAGGTTGCTTCGTCCACCTTCCCGATCGACCCGTCGAGCGCCTCGACGTGGTAGCCGGTGAGGTCCTTGCCGCTCGTCGGGTCAAATCCGAGTTGCGACTGATCGCGGTAGATCCATACATCCGTTGTCTGCATCTTGCAATTCGCCTCCTCAGTCGTATTGAGGATCAGATACCCGGCGGCCAAGCTGACAAACCTCCGCCACCGCTGTCAGCCGCTCCGGGCAAAATCAGCGTATGGACTGGGACGAGATCGAGGCCTCACGGCTCTTCGAGAGGATCCGCGCCGATGCCGCGCCTGCCGACGCCGAGCAAATGATCTGGGCGCTCGAGCACATCCTCGCCGCCGCACGGATCGATCCGGCGCTGCTCGACCACTTCGCCGCGGCAGCAATCTGCGGCCTCGCCTACCGCGACGGCACGACACCACGCATCATCCTCGACCAACTCTTCCGACGCTCCGTCAACGACGACCGCTGGACAACCGACTACGCGCCACTCCTGCCATCTCCACGCTAGCCATGTGGGCGACACAGGCCGGCCGTCGCTGTGACTCGATGACACTCCGGTTCAAGCGTGCCGTGGTCGCAACCGAACCACCGGCCGGTGTGGCACCGATCGGAGAACGACTCGACCTCGAGTCCGTGTGGGGCGAGGCTCGGTGTTGAGCGCCGATTTTGATCCGACGTCCTATGCGCTCGCGACGACTTCGCGTACCTCGACGCTGTTAATCGTGACTCCCTCAGGGACGTTGACGCCGATTCGCTCCGTGGCCGCCTTAGCGGCGACTTCGGACTCGAAAACGAGCATCGAGTGGCCGTTGCTGCCGTCGTCGGAGCGAGTCCAATAGCCGGCGACGAAGCCGGGTGCGCCCGAGACGCGCGGAACAACTGTCTCCTTCAACCCCTTCTCTGCACTCGCCGCGTCGCTGATAGAGACCTTTACGACCACTGCATGCATGGCGTGCCTCCAGTGAGTAGATGACCACTCTCGAGGATAGGCCGTTCCTGGCTTCCCAGACAAGCTCGTCGGCTATCGGTGTGGACGCGAGGACAGGTCACGCCCGGCCGCGGCGGTCTCTTGCGAGCACGCCCCGGAAGGCGAGGAGAGACCCGGGCGGGTCGACAAGGACAGTGAGCAGTCGATCGCGCTCTGCCGGCGACAAGCCAAGCAAGTACACATTTGCGTCGAGCGCCCGGTCGATGCGTGCAGCCAGTTCGAGATCCTCGACACGACCGACTTGGAGGAGCAAGTCGATCAGAGCCTCACAGTCGAGGTCGCTGACTGGGATCCCCATCAGCCGCATCGGGGGAGGTTGTTACCCCGTGAATGCGCGTCCAACCGCCTCAGCGTCTCACAAGCGATGAGGCGTCTTGTCGCGTTGACGGAAGGATCGTGGGGATCTATGGGGAGTCGTGCGCGCGATCGCCGCGACCTACCGAGAAAAGCATCACTCCTGAGAAATCCCTGAGTCGCTGAGTCGGCTGCGAGTCAGAGCTGTGACTGCCAAAGACCGTCGATCGGCATACATAGGGCTATCCTGAGGAGACCCGGGGCGGTTAGCTCAGCTGGTAGAGCACCTCGTTTACACCGAGGGGGTCGGCGGTTCGAGCCCGTCACCGCCCATTCCGGTAAGGCCACTAGGCAAGCGGTTTCCGTGGATCTCACGACCTCGGAGGCGATGCACAGGTCGGCCTCTAGTTAGGAAAAGTTAGGAATCGCCCCAAAAGAAAAGGCCCCGGTTGGGGCCTGTCTCTGTTCCACTGGTATTTCATTTCTCAGAGCCTCGTGGCTCAGGTGGTGTCTAACCCTTCCCTCTGTCTACGTGCGTCTCCCGGGACGCTATAGACGTGCCGTAAGGGCATCCTCAAGGTCGGATGACCTCACCGGATCCGGCAGAGGTTGTAGTCCTGAGCCAGAAACGAACACTTCCAACAGAGTGTCTGGGTCAGGGCAATGTCCTTCGCACACTTGGTGCACATGCCCTCATCCCTCAACTCCTCGTAACGGGTGCGCCGCTGCTCCCTAATGGCAGCGTGGTTCTCCGTGTACCACCTTGCGTGTCGTGCTCGGCCTTTCTCCGAGCGGTTGTACCGAGCGTCCCGCTCCTTCCTCGATCCCGAGGGACTACGCGCAGCGCCGCGCTTGACTGGCTCAGGGGCCAAGCACACCCCGTGGGTTGAAACGCCGAGAGAAGGAAGAGCAGGAATGCGACGGGAACCACGAGGTGGCACTCGGAGGTTCCACCCCCGGATCAGCCCCGGCTAACCAGGCCCCGCCCGGTTCTCAGGCAGAATTGCCGGATGGAGCACGACTTCGCGCGGCGTGAGGGCGTTGCGCTCGTTACGGGTGGAAGCGGGGCGATCGGTGCAGCCGTGACGAAGACGCTGGCCGAGCGCGGCAGCAAGGTGGTGTTCACCTACCTCAGTAACGAGGCGGCGGCGGCGGCGCTGAACGCCGAAGCGGAGGAGCAGGGGTGGGAGATCGAGGGTCGCGGACTCGACCTGAGGGACGCAGCCGCAACAGCCTGCCTACTCACCGAGCTCGAGGCCCAGTTCGGCGGCATTCACACCGTCGTCTACGCCTCCGGTCCGTTCGTCCAGCTCGATTATCTGAGTCGTGTCACGCCGCAGCGGTTCCGCGAGCAGCTCGAGGCCGATGCGGTGGCGTTCTTCAACCTCGTCCAGCCGGCCATCCAGCCGTTGCGCCGGACGCGCGGCAGCATCGTGGCCGTCGCCACGACGGCACTGAGTCGTGCGATCAGTCGCGACGGGCTGTCCGCCGGGCCCGAAGGGAGCGGTCGAAGGCGTCGTGCGGACGCTGGCTCTCGAAGAGGGCCGCTACGGCATCCGCGCGAACGTCGTCGGCGTCGGGGTGACGGACGTCGGGATGGCAGCAGACTTGATCGAGAGCGGAGCTTTCGGAGAGGCTGGCCTCGCCGAGGCCACGGCGAGGATCCCGCTCCGCCACTTCGGCACGGCAGAGGATCTGGCCGAGGCCATCTGCTTCCTCGCTTCCGACCGGGCGCGATTCATCACCGGACAGACGCTGAACGTCGACGGCGGGTATAGCGTTTGAGCCAGAGCGTCGCGTCCGATTGCTCACGTATCCTAGAGTCGTCGGCATGCATGATCGCTGGGGCACCGGCCGAACTGAAGCTTTCAGCGACGGCGTCTTTGCGATAGCGATCACGCTTCTCGTCCTTGAGATCAGCGTGCCCGAGTCCGGTTTTGAGGATCTCTGGCAGGGGATCGCCGACCAGTGGCCCTCCTACCTAGCGTACGCGACGAGCTTCCTCACGATCGGCTGGATCTGGCTGATCCACCATGGGATCTTCCGTCGTCTGCAGTACGCAAACAGCTGGGTGATGCGACTGAATCTGGTGCTCCTGATGGCGACCGCGTTCCTGCCCTTCCCGACCAAGCTCCTCGCCGAGGCGATTCACGACACGGACGCCGAGCGCGCAGCCTCGATCTTCTACGGCGCCACCCTGTTCGTGATTTCGGCCCTGATCAGCATCCTCTGGAGAGTCATCGCTAGCGAACCTGAGCTGCTCAGGCCGCAGGTGAGTGACATGGAGGTGAAGGCGATCACGGCCGCCGCGACACCCAACCTAGCTTTCTACGTCGCCGTGATCGTGCTCGCCATCTTCGCCCCCAAGGTGTCAGCATTCGGCTATCTCGTGATCGCAGTCATTGCGATCTTCCGTGTCCGAGGCGACCAGTCGAGGCAGGCGCCGCCGAACGCGGGTGGGTGAAGGTGAAAAACTCTGCCTACTGGCGACGCGAAAGCGAGCTTGGCGCGATGAAGAAATTCCTCCGCGTAGCCCTCTGAAATTGCGCCCGACCGGTGGAGCTCGTCGCGAAGCTTCGTGGGCCTGGGGCACAGTGGGCGGCTGGTGCGCTCGGCGCACTCGCTCCGGACTAGCTTCGGGCGAGAGGACACTCGCGCAGGCAAGTGTCAGTCGCGGTCGGGGAGCCAGCCGGGCCGATACTTGACGAACCGAGACCGAGGGAGAATTGCCCGAATCTCGGCGTACGCGACCTGTGGATCTGCGGTTTGGCGCTTGACGCTCGCTCCGTGCCGGCCGGCGGCCTTACAGACGGTGTAGAGCAGGCCGCCGACCATCCCGCGTCCGCGTGCTCCCACCGCCAACACGACCGCAGACTGGTGCGCTGTTTCGGCTGTTCTCCTGGCGTGCTGGGTGGACGCGAGTGCGCTGGTAATTCCTGCCTCGGTGTGTGACGATGGTTGATCGCCGTAAGGAGAGAGGGCTTGAGCCGGGTCGCCGCGATGCGACGCTGGTTGATCGAAGCTTCGAAGGTAGAGGCGTCGAGTTGTTCCCTGAGTCTGACGCTCCGCCATCGGGTCCGGCCCTCGTAACGTTGGTTTAGGAGGGAAGAGAGATGAATTCTCTGGCGACACGAATGTTCGGGCTGCTCGTCTGCGCTGTGGTGGTTGCTGCGATCGGGGCGACGACCAGTCGTGATGCGCAGGCGGTCCTTCCTGCGCTGCCCAACGCGGTGCAGCAATGGAACAAGATCGCTGAGGACACGGTGGTCGGGTCCGGAGCGTTCCAGGGCGAGGGCGAGATCTACATGAGCTACGCATCGTTGGCTGTTTACGACGCGGTCGTCGCCATCCAAGGCGGATCCAAGCCCTACGGCCCCGCGATCCACGCACCAGCGGGTGCGTCGGTAGACGCAGCTGTCGTCGAAGCCGCGTATCGGACGCTGAGCGCATACTTCCCGTCCTCGTGTAACCCCGCCAATCTGGTGTGCATGGCGCTCGGAGCCTCCCTGCTCGCCAACTACAACGAAGCCAAGGACGCGATCCCGGCCGGGCCTGCGAAGACGAGCGGGCTCGCCGTCGGCCTCGCAGCCTCAAACAGCATCATCGCCCTCCGCACAGACGATGGGCGCCTGACACCGATCGGGACGACGTCGCCGTTTGAGACGAAGGCCCCAGGCCCAGGGGTGTGGCGTCTAACTCCACCGGCGTTCTTGGTTCCGCAAACGCCTTGGCTCGGGTCGGTGCAGCCGTTCCTGCTGAAGCGCCCGGGCCAGTTCCAGCCCGAGCCTCCGGTCCCACTTACAAGCAGCAAGTGGGTGCGGCAGTTCAACGAGGTCAAGGACTACGGCGGCGCGACGAGTGCGGTTCGCACCCCGGAGCAGGGCGCGACGGCATTTTTCTACACGGCAAATGTGATCCGGCAGTTCAATATTGCAGCTCGCGGCCTCGCCACTGCCCGTGCGCTTGATACACGCGATACCGCCCGGCTTCTGGCGATGGTCAACACCGTGAGCGCCGATGCTCTCATGTCGGTGCTCAACGCCAAGTATCAATTCCTGTTCTGGCGTCCAGTGACGGCGATCGCGGGCGCCGGTGTGTGCCCGGGCCAGCCCTCGGCCGTGACCGCAGACACCTACGGGCCAGTCCCCGGGTTCGATGACGGCAACGCAAGGACGGTCGAAGACCCCTGCTGGCGGCCGCTCGTGACGACCCCGAACCATCCGGAGTACCCCGCAGCGCACGGTACGAACACCTCCGCGATGGCAGAAGTCTTCACCGAGTTCCTGGGCACCGATCAGATCGATCTCGACATCCCCGGCTTCGACCCCGCCGGACTCCCCGGCAACCTCGATGCCGTCCACCACTTCGACACGGCAGACCAGCTCCGGGAAGAGGTCATCAACGCGAGGCTCTGGGGCGGCATCCACTACCGCCGCTCCAGCGAGGTGGGCGTCCATCTCGGCCAGAAGGTCGCGCATTTCGGCCTCAACCACGCATTCAAAACCACGAAATGATCCTTCGGGAAGCGAGGGGCGTGGCTCTTCCACGCCCCTCGCTACCCAAAGCGATCGAGCCTTCGAAGCATTTGAGAGCCGCCTCGAGGTCCTAGCACCCACGCGGCGCTCACGAACGTTCCCGAACACTGGCGCACACGAGAGCGTTCAGCCTCGGGAGCGTCGGCTACGTGCCCGTGCAGTTGGTGGTGTTCTGCCGTTGCGTGAGGCGGGCCGCGAGCGGCGCAACGATCGAGCGAAACTGTGCCGGAGTGGCATCTGGTGCGACGAGCTTGACGCTAGCTGGAGACATGAAGAAGTCGGCGGGCCACCCGACGAACTGGTCTCCCCCGTAACGCGTGATGGCGACGAGGCCGACGCCGCCGCGTGTGGTGAGCGTCCACGAGCGAACGATGCCGCCGATGCTACGAGAGCGCGAGAAGATGCGGAACTGCGAGTAGAGGCGGGAACGGTGGTCGGACGTCCACTTACATGCCTGCGGTCCGCCCGTGCCGACACAGACTCTGAGTCCGACCCAGAAGTGGTAGCCCTGAGCGGTGACGGCACCGTTGTCGCCGGGTACGTGCAGCGTCCGTTCGCAGCGGCTCACCGTCCAGAATTTCGCCGGTGGTGGCGGCGGCGCAGCACCGGCCAGCCCAGCCGCCGCGAGGACGAGGCTGCACAACACGAGCGTGGCTGCCAGGCAGCGCATCACCCGAAGTATGACGCATTTGCAACGAAGCATGAACCCTCGCCCCGGCGATGACGCCACTCGCTCAGGTGACATTCCCGAACGCTGGCCCAGGCGAGATTGCTGCGGCTCGAAAGCCAGTCGAGCTCTGAGGAATAGCGGCGAGTCGAGACGGGTATCCGTCCGCGGTGGCCTTCTTCGAAGGATTCAAGCTTGACTACGTCGACACGGGCGAGGCAACACTTCGGGTGCGGCACGGCGGGGGTGGATCGCCAGTAGTGCTATTGCACGGGCATCCGCGTACGCATGTCACCTGGCATGCGGTAGCGGCGCGCTTGGTCGAACGTCATACGGTTGTCTGTCCTGATCTTCGCGGTTACGGTGACTCGTCGCATCCGCCTGAACTGCCGAACCATGCCACCTACTCGAAGCGGGCGATGGCGGGTGACGTGGTTCGGCTCATGGCCTCGTTGGGTCATGACAGGTTCGGCGTCGTCGGTCACGACCGCGGCGCGTACGTCGCTTACCGGCTCGCGTTCGACCATGCGACGGCGGTCACCAAGCTCTGCCTGCTGGAGGGCATGCCAGTGGCCGAACGCCTGGAGCGTGCCGACTGGCGGTTCGCGCTGAGTTGGTGGCATTGGTTCTTCTTCGCTCAGACAGCCAAGCCCGCTGAACGTGTGATCAGCGCTGATCCCGATGCGTGGTACGACGTGAGCGCTGATCGAATGGGAGCAGACGCATACGCGGATCTCTCTCGCGCCTTGCACAACCCGGACGTCGTCCACGCAATGGTCGAGGACTACCGCGCCGGGTTGGGCATCGATCGTGAAGCCGACGAGGCCGACCGCGCCGCCGGCCACAAGATCGTCTGCCCGACGCTCGTTGTGTCAGCGCTACAAGATGACCCTGAGTTGCAGTACGACGCCGTCGCGATCTGGAGTGGGTGGGCCGACGACGTTCATGGCAAGGCGATCGACTGCGGCCACCACATGTCCGAGGAAGCCCCCGAGGAACTCGCGCGGATCCTGATCGACTTCTTCGCAGCCTGAGCCGAAGAGTGCGGAGTCTCCCACTGCGCGCCTCGCCGGGATCCCCCTCTCCGAACTCGACGCTCGAGGGATCGTCACCACGCTCGTAAGCGACGGCACCCCACAAGCCCTTGACCTCGCAAACCGGACTACGACGTGCCTCGAGCTCAGCACCCGAGACATGGATCTGGACGTGTACGAGCGCGACACGCTTCTCGCCGTCCTGGAAGCTCCGCCGGACTCGCTTGCTGTGCTTCGCGGGATGCTGCTATCCGACCGCCGAGATTCCTGACTCTGCGAACGAGAACCGGGCCTTGCGGCCCGGGTCTCTGGTTGCGAAAACCTTGGGGAGGTATCCGCTATGTGTGACGGAATCTCGTCCGCCTATGTGGGTTCAGTTGTATGCGACGGCTACCCGCCCAAAGCGCGAGGCTTTCCCGTCCGAAGCGGTGGGGTGCTCCGGGGTCACTTGACCCTGAGGGCTTCGAAATTGGTGCCAAGATTGGCATCGTTCACGCCATGGGGAGGTGGCGTAGACGGCGCACGAAGCGGATGGCCTGGATGGCCACGGCGCTGGTCCTGCAGTGGTCGGTTTGGTCGCCCTCGTAGCCGTGCTCACAGCCGCGTCGCACTGAGCCTGACCGCGCAGGCCAACGGGCCTATTTTGGTTTCGCCGCCAGCCTTGTGGTCACCCAGAACCCGTAGTGGGATTGGCGGCCCAATCAATACCCGGAGCGTGTTTACAAAATTGACGCTGTAGGAATACTCTTCGCGCGGCCGAGGTCGGGTCGGTCCGAACTCCCTTGGTAGGCGCGATCCGGCCGCCAGCATCTCTTGGTAGCACCCAGCGGCGGGCGAATAATCGGGCTTGGCTCTTGCAAGTTGACCGTCAGCATCCGATTATGGCCATTGGACTTCTCCCCATATAGTTCCGCTTCGAGCGGAGGAGAGCGTGATGACTGCGGCACGGTCGAAGGGTCTTTCGGTGTGCTGCATGAGCAGCGGGCGAAGCCCGGCTCGGCTTGCCTCGATCTTGTCTCTGTTCGAGGACGTTGCTGACGAGATTGTGGTTGGGGTGGAGGAGCCTCGAGCGCTTGCCACCCACGATGTGGTGGCGTCGGTTGCAGATCGCGTGCTGTCGTTTCCTCCGTGCGGACCGGCGGATCGTCCGATCGCGTGGCTGTTTGGCGCCTGCAGGGGATCGTGGATCCTGAACATTGACGACGACGAGATCCCGTCGCCTGCGTTGATTGCACTGCTTCCGGACCTCGTTGCACGTGAGGACATCACACACGCTTGGATCGCGCGCCGCTGGCTCTTTCCGACGACGGCGACCTATCTTGATGGGCCGCCGTGGAGCACTGAGTTTCAGCTTCGCCTTCTCGTTGCTGATGAGCGGTTCGTGCAGTTTTCAGACGTCTTTCACCGGCCGGTGGTAGCTCATGGGCCTGGTGTTTTCGTAGAGGCTCCTTTGTGGCACCTCGATACGGCTGTGAACTCGCTCAGTCGGCGCCGGGCAAAGGCCGAGGCTTACGAGCTCGAGCGCCCGGGCATGAAGGTGGGCGGCCGCGCCCATAATCACGCTCTCTACCTTCCCGAGTTAGCGCGGGACGTTTCGGTGGCGACCGTTCCTGAGATCGAGCGAGCGTGGATCGAAGATGTGATTGCTGCTGACTTCGTCGCTGCGAGTACCAAACGCGCGAGTCTGGACTTTGCCTCCGCTCGCGAGATCGATCTGGCCTGGCCGGGAGCGCCCCACCTAGGAACGCTTCATCGCGGTCAGATCTCCGCCGTAGCCGTACCAGGCGTCGTGAGAGGCGGCGTGCAGGAGACGATCGACGTCCGCGTTACCAACCTCGGCGAGCAGACCTGGCGGTGGGGGAAGGACGCGCGGCCCGAGATCAGGCTCGCCTATCGCTGGAGTGCGGACGGGCAGCCCGTTCCGGAACCAATGGCGCTGCGGACGGTCCTGCCGGCCGACCTCGCTCCCGGAGCCACCCAGTTGATCCCCCTTCATGTCGTCCCTCCCGTTGGGCCGGGCCGTTATGCCCTTCAGCTGGAACTGGTTCACGAGGACGTCTGCTCGTTCGCGACAACGGCACCGATCGAACTGGAGGTACGCAAGCGGGAGTTGCTCGCGTTGGTCGGAAAGCCCGCTCAGGTCGCCCGGCTTCTGGCGCTCCTCGCACCCCCTCCAGAAATGGAGCCGGTCGTGGTGCTCGGCAACGACAGCGATTCGGCCGCCTACGGCGACTACCTATCCGTCTCGGGACTGCGGGCGCCACTACTTGCAGGGCTTGAGACCTCAGGCCGGGTGACCCGTGCACTCACGCTGCTCTGGCGGTCATCCACGATCATCAGGAGCGCCCGCCGCTACCGTCGCTCAGGGGCTGTCGCCGACACCCGACTGACACGGCTGTTCGACCTCCTGCAACAGTCGCAGGCAGTCGTCGTCGCAGGCACCGACTGGCGCGACGATGCGGCAGCGGGGCGCGAATGGTGGCGCCTGGTGACGACCCTCCTGGTTTGCCGTGCGATCGGCCAGACCGTTCTCGTCGCGGACGCGGCGATCCCGACCGGAAACAGCCTCCGCGACAAAGTCTTCCGCCAAATCATTCTTCGATACGGCACCGCCTTGGGCCAACCGAGATCCGACGACTCCCCCCTTCGCCTGGAGCCCAGACCCGTACAGGCCGAGGCCACGGAGCCTCCAGTCATCGACGTCCTCGTCTGAGATCCGCCCGCCCTTTGCCAACACCGTTCGATAACGTCGATTACCCGAGTTGGCTCCAAGGGTCGCGCGAGTCGGCAGCCAAACTAGTTCCGCTCGTCATCGAGGAGATCGCGCCACACAGCGTGGTGGACGTGGGCTGCGGTCTCGGTGCGTGGCTCGCCACGTTCTCGGAACACGGCGTAGACGACATCCTCGGGATCGACGGCGCCTGGGTCGACCAGAACCTCCTCGAGATACCCGCCACCGCATACCAGGTCGCCGACCTCAGCCAGCCACTCGACATCGGCCGCCGCTTCGATCTCGTCCTCTGCCTCGAGGTCGCCCATCTGATCGAGCCTCCGCTTGCCGAGCGACTTGTCTCGACGTTGACGTCCCTGTCCGACGTAGTCGTCTTCGCGGCTGCGATACCCGGACAAGGAGGACTTGGGCATCTCAACGAGCAATGGCCTCGATACTGGGCCGAACTCTTCGCTGCGCATTCCTACACCGCCACCGACCCGTTCCGAACCCGGATCTGGGAGGAGCCCGATGTGAAGTGGTGGTTCGCCCAAAACACGATCTGCTTTGCCGCCCAACCCGCAATCGGCCGGCTCCCATCGCTCGCCACCCACACCTGCCAAACCGGCCATCCGCTACCTCTCGTCCACCCCGAATGCTTCACCTGGCTCGTACACCAAACAACCGCATCGGCGGCACCCGCACGCACCTCACGCCTACCATGGCGCCGCTGACCATCCGCGAGAACCCGCTTGTCGCCCAAGTAAGGCTTTCAGTTAGGAACGAGACGCTGCTGTAGGCAGATCCAGACTGATCTCCACGGACAAAATCGGCCTATTCGCGGCCAAAGTTGCCTGGAAGCCACTCCACGCTAATCCTCGGGCCGTGTTTACACCGAGGGGGTCGGCGGTTCGAGCCCGTCACCGCCCACTTCCGCGAGGCCCCTAGGCAATGGGCGTCGGGGCTGGTGCCGGGAAACGGCAGCCTCTCCCCCGCCTCGCATCTCCTTGAAAAGGTCGGAGCTCGACGGCGTCGCAGCAGCGCCCGAAGTCAGGTGCAAAGTACGACACGTGGCTGGTGTCTCGATGAGCAGACGACCTGGTGTCCACGCCCGGCGTGGCTCTGTGGTTTGCCGGGGTCGCCGGTCTCGTGTTGTTACGGATTGGTTTGCCGGTCTAGGTCAGGTCGCGCGCCGGTTCGGCGTTGCCGCTTCTGCCGCGGTACGACGACGTTCGCCGAGCGCGAGCCGCGAGACCTACAGGCCCGTCGATCCAAGCCGCCGCTGCTCGGTCACGTCGCGCCACCTTCGGATCGGTGCAGGACGACCCCCAGTGTGACGAGGGCGATTCCGACCAGGTCGAGCCGTGGAGGCAGCTGCGAGAGGATGATCACGCCGATCACGGCTGCGGTCGCGGGCAGCAACGCGACGAAGAGCGCATAGGACTCCCGCGCGAGGCGCGCCATCGCCAGCTGGTCGAAGACGTACGGTATGACCGACGAGGAGATGCCTACGCCGATTCCCGCTGCGAGCGCCACCGGGTCGGCGAGCGTACGTGCGGCCTCCACGCCGCCGATCGGCGAGACGAACAGGAACGCGAACAGCATGGCTGCAGCGAGGCCGTCGATTCCTCCCATCGTCGGGCGGCGAGCCATGCGGTGCGCCAGGACGATGTAGAGGGTGAACAGTGCGGCGTTGGCGAACGCGAACGCCACCCCGGTAGGCGAGCCCGCGAAGCGAGCGTGGGTGAGCAGGTAGACGCCGGCGAGTGCGGCGGCGACGGCGGCCAGGTTGCGGGCCGATCGCACGCCGAGGAGCGCCAGCGCAACCGGGCCGATGAACTCGATCGCTGCCACCGTTGCGAGCGGCAAGCGGTCGATCGCCGTGTAGAAGGAGGCGTTCATGAGGGCGAAGACGAGGCCGAGGCCTGCCACCAGCAACACGTCGGATCGGTCGAGCGTGGTGAGCGTGCGCCAGGGCCGCCGCCAGATCGCGAAGACCACCGCTGCGGCGGCGATGCGGAGCCACGCAACCCCGAGCACGTCTACCCGCGCGAACAGCAAGACCGCAAACGACGGGCCGAGGTAGTGGAAGATCGCGCTCCCGATGAAGTAGGCATGCGGAGGCGTTCGCGCGACCTGGCTCCGGCGCAGTCGCGGGAGAACGATCGGAACCTCGAGCACCCTGGCCATGCGAAAAGTGTTGCAAGGAGGACATCGAACCGCCATGGGAATCGAAGGTATTCATTGGCTCTCCACGATTGAATCAATGGTGCTCTCACGCGGTATGATCCCTGAGCGTGGCGAAATTCGACGATACCGACCGCAGGATCATCGGTGAGCTGACCCGGAACGGCCGGCTTCTCGTTCGCCGAGCTCAGCCGGCGGGTCAACCTCTCCCCGCCCGCCGTGGCCGAGCGTGTCCAGCGGCTCGAGCGCGTCGGCGTGATCGCGGGCTATCACGCCAAGATCGATCCGAAGGCGCTCGGCTATCCGCTGACCGCGATCGTCCGCGTCAAGCCGTCGGCGGGTCAGCTCGCGCGGATCCCCGAGCTCGCCGAGGCGATCCCCGAGGTCGGCGAGTGCCACCGCATCACCGGCGAAGACTGCTTCTACCTGACGCTCCATCTTCGCTCGATCGACGAGCTCAGCATGACCCTCGATCGTTTCCTCGTCTACGGCGAGACGACCACCTCCCTCATCAACGCGACGCCGGTCCCTCGACGCGACCCTCCCGTCCCCGAGTGAGGATCGGCTCGTCACCACGAGGGTAAGGGGGTTGCTCGCGGGCCTAGCCCGCTCTGTGCCCGGCATACGCGGTGGCCTCCCGTTGAACCGCGTTTGGACGCCCGCCACCGCGGGCATAACCGCGTCCTGCAACTGAGATCACGGCCGGGTATCGCTCTCGGGTCCCTCCGGAACCGACCCGCGCCTGATCATCGCCGCAACCCGTCCTCGCCGTGGAGGTCCCGTTGTCAGGAGTCACGTTCGACCGGGTGAGCAAGATCTACCCGGACGGTACGCGGGCTGTCAACGACCTGAATCTCGAGATCCGGGACGGCGAGTTCATGGTCCTCGTCGGACCCTCGGGTTGCGGCAAGACCACGGCGTTGCGGATGGTCGCCGGCCTCGAGGAGATCTCCGAAGGGGTTCTCCGGATCGGCGAGCGGGTCGTCAACCATGTGCCGTCGCGCGACCGCGACATCGCGATGGTCTTCCAGAGCTACGCGCTCTACCCGCACCTGACCGTGTACGAGAACATCGCGTTCGGGCTCCGCGTCAAGAAAGTCCCGAAGCCGGAGATCGAGAGCCGTGTCAACAACGCGGCTCACGTTCTCGGCCTCGACCCGTTGCTGCACCGCAAGCCCCGCGCGCTCTCGGGCGGGCAGAGACAACGGGTCGCGATGGGGCGGGCGATCGTCCGGCAGCCGCAGGCATTCCTGATGGACGAGCCGCTCTCCAACCTCGACGCGAAGCTGCGGGTCCAGATGCGGGCCGAGATCAGCCGGCTCCAGAACGACCTCGGTGTCACGACCGTCTACGTCACGCACGACCAGGTCGAGGCGATGACCATGGGCGACCGCGTCGCCGTCATCCGCAAGGGCGAGCTACAGCAGGTCGCAACCCCGCAGGAGCTGTACGACGAGCCGGTCAATCTCTTCGTCGGAGGCTTCATCGGTAGCCCCTCGATGAACATGGTCGAGGCGGGGCTCGTTCGCGCGAACGGCGACCTCGCCGCCGACATGGGCGACCAGCGGCTGACACTCGACCCGCAGATGCTGGCAGATCGGCCTGCACTCGCTGCCTACGAGGGCAAGAACGTCATCCTCGGAATCCGTCCCGAGCATCTCGAGGACGCCGCGCTCGTCCCGGGCCACCCGCCGGACCGGTGCCTGCGGGGGAACGTCGTGCTCAGGGAAGCTCTCGGCTCGGAGATCATGGCCCACTTCACGGTCGACGCACCGCCGGCGCTCACCGAGGACGTCAAGGAGCTCGCTCAGGACCTCGGCGACGAACGCGTCGTACAGGAGGTGGAGATGGGAGGCGTCAAGGAGACGACGATGGTGGGTCGCTTCGGCGCGCGTTCCCGGGTTCAGCAGGGCGAGGTCACCTCGATCGCAGTCGACACCAGCGCACTTCATTTCTTCGACCCCGCCACCGGTCTTGGGGTCTATGGCAAGCCAGGAAACAGGGAGGTCACCGCATGAGTAGGTTCCGCCTCACAACCGTCGCGTTCGCTCTGGTAGCGCTCAGCGTCGTGGCAGCCGGCACCTCGGCCAACGCCCAGAAGTCAGCGATCTCTGGGAACATCTCGATGATCGGGATCTGGACCGGGCCGGAGCAGAAGTCGATGCAGGCCGTCATCAATGCGTTCCAGAAGAAGTTCCCGGGCGTCAAGGTCAAGTACACCTCCGGCGGCGACAACACGCCGACGATCCTGTCCACCGCGGTGCAGGGCGGGAATCCGCCCGACGTGGCAGCGGTCGGCCAGCCCGGGCTGGTCAAGGACTTCGCAAACCGCGGCGCCCTCAAGCCGATCTCGTTCGCACGCGGGACGATCGCGAAGAACTATTCGCCCGATTGGATCAAGTTGGGGACCGTGAACGGCAAGCTCTACGGACTCGTCTTCAAGGGAGCGAACAAGTCGACCGTCTGGTACAGCGTGCCGGCGTTCAAGGCTGCAGGGGTGAAGTCGCCGAAGACGTTCCCGCAGCTCGTCACGGCCGCAAAGACGCTGCTCGCATCCGGTGTGCCCGCCTACTCCGTCGGCGGCGGTGACGGTTGGACGCTCACGGATCTCTTCGAGAACATCTACCTCCGCCAAGCCGGTCCTGCGAAGTACGACCTGCTGGCGACGCACAAGATCAAGTGGACCGACCCGTCGGTGAAGGCGGCGCTCAAGTCCATGGCACAGATCCTGGGCGACACCTCGAACGTCTACGGCGGCACCGACGGCGCCTTGCAGACGGACTTCGCCACCTCGGTGGCGAACGTCTTCAGCAAGCCCGCCAAGGCGGCGATGATCATCGAAGGCGACTTCGTGCCGGGTGTCGGTGCAACGAGCCCGGCGAAGCCGATCACGGACTACAACGTCTTCCCGTTCCCGTCGGTCGGTGGCTCCGCGCCGGCGGTCGTCGGCGGCGGCGACAGCGTGATCATGTTCAAGGACAGCCCTGCCGCACGTGCGTTCGTGACGTATCTGGCGACGCCGGCGGCGGCGACGATCAGAGCCCAGCAGGGCGGCTTCTCGTCGCCGAACAAGAACGTCCCGCCGAGCGCGTACAAGGACCCGCTCAACCGCGCTACGGCGCTCGCGCTCGCCCGGGCGAAGACGTTCCGGTTCGATCTCTCCGACCTGCAGCCGTCCGCGTTCGGCGGGACGGTCGGGCAGGGCCTGTTCAAGCTCTTCCAGGACTTCCTGAAGAGCCCCTCCAACGTGAACGGCATCGCCTCGCAGATGGAGGCGGCCGCCGCCAAGGCCTACAAGAAGTAGCTCGATGAGCGCGGGTGCAGCAACGGAGAGTCCGTCCGCGGCCCCCTCGGGGGGCGCGGATCCGGATCGGTTTCGGCGCTATGCCGTCACGGCTGCGTTCCTTGCACCCGCGCTCGTCCTGCTCGGCGTGTGGGTCGTCTATCCGACCGTCTACACGTTCGGTCGGAGCTTCTTCAACCGTGAGGGCGACCAGTTCGTCTGGTTCGACAACTACAGGACGCTGTTCACGACGGACATCCTCGTCACGGCGATCCGGAACAATGTCATCTGGCTGGCCGTGGTACCCGCATTCGTGACCGCGGTGGGCTTGATCTTCGCCGTGCTGACCGAGCGCATCAGCTGGTCTGT
Source organism: uncultured Thermoleophilia bacterium (assembly GCA_963799905.1). GTDB lineage: Bacteria > Actinomycetota > Thermoleophilia > Gaiellales > Gaiellaceae > Gaiella. Next base: position 245,594 of record CAWCYU010000032.1, on the reverse strand, counting down.
GGCCTTCAAGACCGCCGTGTTCATGCCGATGGCGATCTCGCTCTTCGCCGCCGGTGTGATCTGGCGGATCATGGACCAGAAGGAGCCCGAGCGCGGGACGGTCAACGCCATCATCGGCGTCGCCGCAGATTGGGTCAATCCGCCCGGTGCTTTACCGGTGGCGTTCCCCGCGACTCCGGCGCTGGTCGGGTCCAAGCAGGACGGCTACGTGCTGAGGACGCCCGTTCGCCCGGGCGGCACGGCGCTCATGCCGCTCACCGGAATCCCGCCTGGCATCGGTGCCCCCAGGCGCGGTGCAGGCGAAAGCACCGGCGGCGCAGAGCGGCGCGATCACGGGGGTGGTCTGGCGCGACTTCAAGCCCGGCGGCGGCACGCCGGGCAAAGTCGAGCCACAGGAGCTCGGTCTGCCCGGGGTCTCCGTCGACCTGCGGGACGCGAGCGGCGACAAGGTGGGCTCGGCGACGACCGGCGACGACGGCAGCTTCACCTTCACCGACCTCGAGCCGGGCGTCTACCACCCAGGAATCGCGGCGGCGACGTTCGCCGAGCCGTTCAACGGCGTCAACTGGCTCGGCCCGAAGCTGATCACGCCGGCCGCGATGATCGCCTACATCTGGGTGTGGGCCGGCTTCTCCATGGTCGTGATCGCGGCCGGTCTGGCGGCGATCCCGCGCGACACGCTCGAAGCCGCACGGACGGACGGAGCGACCGAGTGGCAGGTATTCCGGCGCGTCACCGTGCCGCTGCTCGCCCCCGTTCTGAGCGTCGTCTTCATCACGATGCTCATCAACGTCCTCAAGGTCTTCGACATCATCCTCTCGGTCGCGCCTGGATCGGTGCAGGACGACGCGAACGTGGTCGCGCTCGCGATGTGGCGCACCTCGTTCGGTGGCGTGAACGACTTCGGCCTCGGGTCGGCGATCGCGGTGCTGCTGTTCCTGGCCGTGATCCCCATTCTCCTGCTCAACGTGCGCCGATTTCGGAGGGAGGTCTGATGGCGGTTGCCGCCGAGGAGCTGCGGGTTCCGGTCGTCGAGGACAGCGTGGCAAAGAAGGTCGGCCGATACGCGGCGAAGGCGCCACTGCACCTCCTGCTCGTCGTCGTCGGCCTCCTCTGGCTCCTGCCGACCTTCGCCCTCTTCATGACCTCGCTGATGACCCCGGCGGACTACGCGTCGTTCGGCTGGTGGAAGCTCATCAGCGACCCGAACATCGCGACGTGGAACAACTACTCCGAGATCTGGAACAACAGCGACATCCCGCACGCGCTCTGGATCACGCTCGTGATCTCGATCGGCAGCACGATCCTGCCCATCATCATCGCCTCCCTCGCGGGCTACGCGTTCGCCTGGCTCGACTTCCCCGGGCGGGATTGGCTCTTCGTCCTCGTGATCGCGCTCCTCGTCGTCCCGCTGCAGATGGCGTTGATCCCGATCTTCAAGCTCTACAACACGCTCGGGCTCTTCGACACGGTGCTCGGCCTGATCCTGTTCCACACGGCGTTCGGCCTCCCGTTCGCGATTTTCCTGCTGCGAAACTTCTTCATCGGGATCCCGAAAGATGTGTTCGAGTCGGCCCGCATCGACGGCGCATCCGAATTCCGGATCTTCGTGCGCCTCGTGCTGCCGCTCGGCTTGCCGGCGATCGCATCGCTCGCGATCTTTCAGTTTCTGTGGACGTGGAACGACCTTCTGGTCGCGTTGACGTTCGGCCGCGACACGCAGCCGATCACCGTTGCGATCTTCTCCAATGTCCGCCAGTTCGGAAACAACATCGAGTTGATCGCACCGGCGTCCTTCATCTCGCTGGCGATCCCCCTGGCCGTATTCCTCGCGTTCCAGCGGTACTTCACCCAGGGTCTGCTCGCCGGCTCGGTGAAATGAGCGCGGGCGGCCGCTGCGCCGTTGTCGGCGGTGGGCTCGCCGGGTTCATCACGTACCTGACGCTGCTCCACGGGGGGATCCCGGCGGAAGAGGTCACGGTCTTCTCGACCGACCGAGACCCCGCGGCGGCCTGGCGGGTGCGCGCGGCGTCGATCCGCCAACGCTCGATGCGTTCCGAGAGCGACGGCCACTGCCTGCCGACGTCGTTCCCGGGCCTTGCGGTTCGTGCCGCGCGGCGGCAGAGGTCAGTTGCGCCGCTGGTGCAGAGCGTGTGCAACGGCTTCCACCCGTCGGTCGAGGAGTTTCTCGACCACGTCGCCGAGGAGCGCGAACGAACGGCCTGGGACGAGCGTGTCCGGCTCGTCCGCATCGCGCGGGTCAGGAGGGTCGACGAGGGCTTCGCGCTCGACGGCCACGGAAGCTTCCGCCATGTCCTGCTGGCACCGGGTCACGCAGGCCTCGCCTTCCCGGCAGAGCTCGCCGGGGACAAGCGAGCCGTGCATGCGTACCAGCCGCACGAGTACGCGGACGAAGTGGCCGTGGTCGGCGCGGGAATGGCCGCCGCGACCGAATGGCGCAATGCGCTCGCAGCCGGTGCGCGCGTGGCCTCCATTCGAAGGCGCGAGCCCCGGCGGCGCCCGCTGAATGTGCCACGGCCGCTCTTCTCCCGCCGCGGGCTCGTCCACTTCCATGAGACAGAAGCACCGCAACGATCGGAGTGGTTGCAGGACCTGCTCGCGCCGTCGTACCCGAGCGGGCGAGCCTGGGACGAGCCGCTCGAGCGGGCTGCGCACACCGGCCGATTTCGCGTTTGCCCCGAGCTCAACGGCGAGCCACAGGTGGTCTGCGCCACGGGTTTCTTGCGTGGCTTCCGACACGACCCGCTGCTCTCTCGGCTGGTCGAGGAGCACGCGCTCGACACCCGTGACCGCTGGATCGTGCTCGCGCCGGACTGCACGGTTCCCTCTCTCACGGACGCGAGCCGGACGCTGGCTGTCGCCGGCGCGGCGGCGCAATGGGCGTATCCGGCAGCCGACTCGCTCGTGGGCGCGAAGTATTCCGCGCGAGCATTCCTTCGACGGGTGACCGAATGTCCTACACGCTGAGGGGACGGATCGACTCCCGCCTGGTGGCCGCCCTGGTGCCGCTACTCGGGGCGTGCGTCCTCGCAGCGTCGCTCCCTGCCTGGTGGCCGGTCGGGCTCGTCGGGCTGATGCTGATCGTGGGGCTTGCACTCGACATCCTCGTCTACGACGTGATCGAGTATCAGCCGGGGTGGCTGGCTCTCCCGCTGGGACTTCTCGAGCTCGTGCTCGTGATCGGCCTCGTCCGTGCCCTCGGCTGGACACCGCCGCTCGTCGGCGCGCTGGCCCTCTTCGGGGTGGCATGGCTGCTCGCACAGACACTCGCCCAGGCAGGATTCCCGATCCTCGCGCTTTCGTACGCCGAAGGTGGCGGCGAGCTCAACCAGGTCGGCGTAGCTGCGCTCGTGGCCACTGCCGGCGCATTCGTCGTCGCCGGGGCAATCGGCTGGGCAACGCTCCCGCCAACGATCCACCTCGCCGCAGGTGTCCATCAGGGGCCGCTCCTGCTCGATCGGCCGCAGACGCTCGTCGGCGAGCCCGGGGCCATCGTTCGCGGCGGCATCGTCATCCGCGCCGACCATGTCATCGTTCGCGGCGTCACGATCGAGGGTGGCGAGAACGGGATCGACGTCGACGAGGCCCATCACGTCCTCCTGGACCGCGTTCAGGTGCGCGATGCGACGATGGACGGGATCCACGTGCGGCGCAGCCACGTCCGCATCACCAACTGCACGATCCAGACGCCTGAGCGAGAGTTCACCCAGGGCATCGACATCGCCTTCTCGCTGCATCGGGGCATGAGTGTGGTCGAGGGTTGCGTCGTTCGAGGCGGTCAGCAAGGAATCGTCACCCACTCGGCGATGGTGATGGTCGAGCACAATGACGTCAGCGAGACGAGCCTCCGCGGGATCGACATGACCGAGATGTCGATGGGAGAGATCCACTCCAACCGTGTCGCGGGCGCGACGGGCATCGGCATCTTCTGCGGCGACTATTCCGAGTGCGAGATCGAGCGCAATCACGTCGCCGGGACGCGTCCGGATCCATCGTCCGGCGACACCACGCGGGCCGGGATCGGGATCGTTGCTCACTACCACGCCCACGCAGATACCGAAGACAACGAGCTGGTCGGGAACGCGAAGCAAAGTGCTGCCTTCGTCGGCGCGAGGCTGCGAGAGCGCTAGGTCGCCGAACCGGGCGCGGACGGGGCAGGTCGATCCCACGCGGCTGGCCTTCATGCCGGTGGCCGGCTGAGTGCGGGGTTACCGGATCTTGTAGGTGTAGAGGCGGGTCGCAGTCTGGCCCGAGACGGTGATCTTGAGCTTGATCTTGAGGAGCGTCCCTCTCGCGGACCTCGGCACCAGCAGCGAGAGGCGTGCCTTGCCTGCCTTGAACGACTCGGCGTGCTTGATCGGCTTGCCCGCCGCAGATGGGCTCCAGACCAACCTGCCTCCTGTCAGCGGCGCACCCGTATCGCTCCGCCTGACCGCCACCGTCAGCACGAACGGCTTTCCCGCCAGCGGCCCCGCCGGCAGCGCCACGGGGGCCCCGAACACCGTCCGCACAGCCGCGGACGCCCGCGTCGGTGGCGTCAAGACCTGCGGCGTGCCGGTGGTGATCGACGCAGTGTTGTTGCTCACGTCCGGATCCGGCTCCGGCGCCTTCACCGACGCCGTGTTCACGAGCGTTCCCGAAGCCGTCAGCCGGACGACGATCTCGACCACGCCGACGATCTCGCCCGCGAGGGGACCGAGATCACAGGTGAGCGTCGAGGTGCCGGTGCAACCCGGAGCCACGATTCACCGTCGTCGACACGAGCTCGACCGATGCAGGCAGCACGTCGGTCACGACCGCCCGCGTCGCCCCTGCCGTCGACGCGAAGTTCTTCACCCGGACCTCGACCCGATACTGGATCGTGTCTCCCACAGACGCGGTCTGCCTGTTGGCGCTCAATGCCAGCGCCAGGTCGGGAGTCGCACCGCCGCCACCCCCGGCCCCGCCGCCCGCCGCCGCCCGCCCCCGCCCCCAGCAGAGACGATTCCCGTCAGGTCGGAGACCGCCGTCACGACCTCCTGGCCGACGGCGTCGCGGTCGCCCACGACGACCGTCCGGAGCGAGCGCCCGAGGTCTGCTGAGGTAACGACATAGGAGGATGGGGCGGGCGGCCAGGGTGCCGCCGTTGCCGCCGCGGTCGCGCCTGCGATGTCGGTGCACGTGTCTGCCAGGCAACGCTGCCACTGCAGCCGCAGACGTGGGTATTGGCCCGCGCCGGGCGGCTGCCAGCCGAGCCCGATCCACTCGCCGAAGCTCGAGGAGAGCGTCGATCCCGGGCGGGCGTCACCCGAGACGACAGGCCGGACGACGTTCGTGGTCGGCGACAGAAGGCTGAACACGTCCGAGCCGACGGCCACCTTGCCGCGGGCGTTGCGCGCGGTGACAACCGCGCGGAAGCGCGTCGTCAGCGGAACGGGGGTCACGGTGAGCGTTTGACCGGTCGCACCGGCGATGTCGTCGCACCACGAATCCGCGAAGTTCGTAATCGTGTCGGGATGACACGTTTGCCATTGGTAGGCGTACGTCAGGCCCGTGTCGCTGCGCCACGACCCGTTCGACACCGAGAGCACATGCGCGCCCGGGCCGGCCGTGGCCGGCCCCGAGACCGCAGGTGGTGACAGCGACTCGGGCAGTGAGGCATCGGCGACCGCGTAGACCGAGTAGGTCCGGGTCGATGTCTCGACGACCGCGCTCGAGCGGAACGGATCCGGCATCGTCGGGAAGGGCAACGGCACGAAGAGCGAGGGCTCGGTGCGCCCCGTCTCGTAGGCGATCGACAGGCCGCCGTCCTGGCCCCCGCTGTGCACGAGGATGTAGTAGCTGCGTCCCGCCTGAAGGCGGGCTCCCGTTGTCAGGGTGAAGTCGACCCAGCGTCCTCCCACCAGGCTGACCGTCTGCGGCTCGGACCGGCCCACGAGCCGGTTCGGCCCATCGCCGAAGGGGAAGCCGATATAGACGGAGGCCGAGACGGTCTGCGGTGTGCCGTTGCCGGCGAGATAGGCGCGAACGGTCCCGATCGTGGTATCCGCAGTGGCCGCGAAACGCGTTCCCCGGACGCCGTCGGCACTGAGGGCTCCCAACGAGGCCCCCTGCACCGGGTAGCCGAGCGCCGTCGCATCCTCGGCCGGCGCGGCCGACACCGACCCCAGGAACACGGCGACACCAACCGATATGGCGGCCAACACCGGCGTTCGCGGCCTCATCACGACCTCCCTTCCGGGCGGGTCACCCCCGGCCGACCACGGCACCTGCCGGCCCAGGCCGGGAATGACGAGTGGCTCTCGAGCCCCGCGAGAGCTCCTAGACACTGACACGCTCGTGCCCCCGGCACAAGGCCGACCCCGTTGCTCCCGATCGCCCGGACCCCAGGTTCAGCCGAGCCTCCGCTGCGAGCTCTACGACTTCGGTGCGGCCGAGCCACCTCGGCCTAGATGTGCGATTGTCCATGGATGCTGATCGACTGCGACATCCACGTCGGGTACTCATCGCTCGCCGACCTCCTCCCGTACATGGACGCGCCGACCCGCGAGCTCGTCACCCACTCGGGCACCCACGGCCTCGCGATGCCGAGCTACCCCTGGAACCACCCGACCGGCTGGATCCGCAAGGACACATACGAGCGCCAGGGCTTCGGCGGCACCGACTTCAGCTACATCTCGCTCGACCAGATGCGCGCGCAGCATCTCGACCTCCACGAGATCGCATTCGGCGTCCTCGAGCCCGACGAGGCGGCCGCATTCGCGATCCTCCCCAACAGTCACCTCGCGGCGAAGCTCTGCTCCGCGTACAACGACTGGCTGCTCGAGAACTGGCTCGAGCGTGACGAGCGGCTCCGGGCCGTCCTCGTCGTGCCTGCTCAGTTCCCCGAGGCGGCCGCGGCCGAGATTCGCCGAATCGGCGAGCGGGACGAGTTCGTCGGGGTTTTCCTCCCGGGCGCAGCGCGGATCCCGTACGGCAACCCGGTCTACGACCCGATCTGGGCGGCGTGCAACGACCTCGGGCTGCCGGCGGTCGTTCATACCCACTTCGAGAGCATCGGGATCACCGGTCCGATCACGGCTGCCGGAATGCCCGACTTCTACGCCGAGTATCACACCCTCTGCGGATCGGGGATGTACGGGCACTTCGTCTCGATCCTTTGCCACGGCGTCTTCGAACGGTTCCCGAACACGAGCGTTGCGATGGTGGAAGGGGGGCTCGTGCCGTTCGTCGGGCTCCTCTGGCGGCTCGACACGAATTGGAAGAGCTGCCGCAGCGAGATCCCGTGGTGCAAGAGGCCTCCGTCGGAGTACGTCTGGGAGCACGTCCGCTTCGCAACCCAGCCACTCGAGTCGCCGGCGGACCCGTCGCTCCTTGCTCCCGCGATTCAGGGCCTCCGCCCCGAAGAGACCCTGATGTTCGCAAGCGACTACCCCCACTGGGATTTCGACGAGCCGGAACAGACGCTGCGCCTGCTCCCGAAGGAGTGGCGCGACGCCGTCAGGTACCGCAATGCCGCGGCGTTCTACGACTTGCCGCTCGCGACGTGACCGACCGACCGCGAGAAGCCCGGATCTCGGTGGGCAAAGCGCCGGCTCCGGGTGAGGTGTGCATGCTCGAGGTCGGCCGTCATCGCATCGGGGTCTTTCGGGTCGGCGACGAGTTCTTCGCGCTCGCCGATCGCTGCCCCCACCGGGGAGCGCCGCTCTGCTCGGCCGGCGAGGTGGCCACCCCGATCGAGGCTGCCGGAGAGACGCTCGCCGTCGGCGCGCCGCTATCGGTCGTGCGCTGCCCCTGGCACAAATGGGACTTCGAGATCGAGACGGGACAGTGCACGGTCGACCCGCGCCTCAAGGTGCGGCGCTACCCGGTTCGGAGCGAAGACGGAGACTTGGTGGTCGCGCTCGACGCTGCGGCTCCCGACGACAGCGCCCCGACGCCCTAGGGGTCGGCAACGAGGGTGGCGGGCGCTCTGCACGCCGGGCCGATGCCCGGCGTGCAGAGCGCGACGCCTCACGCCTGCGGCTCGAGCTCGAGCGCGCAGGAGTTGATGCAGTACCGTTGCCCGCCCGGGCCGGGCCCGTCCGGGAAGACGTGCCCGAGATGGCCGCCGCAGGCGGCGCAGGTGACCTCGGTGCGGATCATCCCGTGACTCGTATCGACGTGTGTATCGACGCTCTCGAGCGAGGCCGGCTCGACGAAGCTGGGCCAGCCCGAGCCCGAGTCGAACTTGGCGTCCGAGCGGAAGAGCTCCGTCCCGCAGCCCGCGCAGCGATACACGCCGGGCGTCTTCGTGTCGGTATAGGCGCCGGTGAATGCCCGCTCCGTTCCCTTCTGTCGCAGCACTGCGTACTGGTCGGGAGTGAGGCGGGCCTGCCACTCGGCGTCGGACAGCTGTGTCTTTTCCATTCCCATGACCGTATCGTCCCGCGCCGAGGTCAGGCGTTACAGGACGACGAGCGAGACGGCGATGAACTGCGTGGTGGCAGCCGCGACGACGAGCAGATGGAAGATCTCGTGGAACCCGAACGTGCGCGGGAAGGGGTTCGGCCAGTGGAAGGCGTAGGTGAGCGCACCGAGCGTATAGAGGGCGCCGCCGATGATCACGAGCACGGAGCCGGGTACGCCGACGCCCGAGAACATCTGCGGGATCGTGATCACTCCCACCCAGCCGACGGCGACGTAGGCCAGGACCGAGACCCACTTCGGCGCATCGAGCCAGTAGAAGTTGAGCACGAGGCCGAGCGCTGCGCCGAACCAGACGGTGGCGAGGACGATCCAGCTGATCGCGCCGTCGAACGCGAGCAGCGCGAACGGCGTGTAGGTGCCGGCGATGAAGAGGAAGATCGTCGAGTGATCGAGCCGCCGGGCCCACACGCGCCGCGCCGCCGACTTGAACGGGTAGCGGTGGTACAGCGCGCTGGCGCCGAACATCGCCGCGAGAGCCATCCCGTAGATCCACGCCGCAAAGCGCGGCAGAGTTCCGTCTGCGAGCACGACGAGCGCCACACCTGCGGCAAGCGCGACGAAGAAGGCCCAGAGATGAAACACGCCTCGCAGGCGGGGCTTCTCGATCATCGCCACGCTCCCATTGTGCCTGGCCGGGCCGCCCGTGTCCGCCCGGCCGCAACGCATCTGCGCGCGTGGACGTTGCCTACACTCCGCCCGAGGGCCGTTAGCTCAGCTGGTAGAGCAGGGGACTTTTAATCCCAAGGTCGCTGGTTCGAGCCCAGCACGGCCCATCATAAACTTCCTGCTATTGCATTTTCCTCAAGCATGGGCGTCTGCCGAAGGGTTAATCCTTGCGTCCGACATGACCATGCCAACCGATGTCGACGTCCTACTCCGTATCGCCGAGCGTCGCCTCGCGCATGTGCGGCGGCGGCAACGGTCGCTCGTCCGTCCCGGCTCCCGTCTCGGCGATCAGCTCGTCGATCTGTCGCAGAACACCTTCGTCCAGATCGCCTTCTCCCGCCGCCGACCAGCCGTCGACCTGCGCGGGCCTGCGGGCACCGACGATCGCACCCGTCACACCCTGCTGCGCCAACACCCAGCCGACGGCGAGAGACGGCACCGTCATGCTCACACGCTCGGCAAGCGACCGGAGCCCGTCGACGAACGCGAGGCTCGCCGCTAGTCCGGGCTCCTGGAAGAGGGGCGACCCGCGGCGCCAGTCATGCGGATCGAGCTGCTCGACGCGGCCGTGATCGAAGGCTCCGGTCAGCAGGCCCGAGGCCATCGGCGAATAGGCGATCACGCCCGTGCCGTGACCGTCTGCCCAGGGAAGCAGCTCGTAGCGCGCCCCGCGAGCGAGCAATGAGAGCTGGGGTTGGAGAGAATCGACGTGGCGGACAGCCTCGCAGCGCTCCAGTTGCTCGACGTCGTGGTTGCAGACGCCGATCCACCGCACCTTGCCCTCGTCGACCAACTCTGCCATCACGCCCCAGGACTCCTCGATCGGCGTCCCGGTCGTCCAGTCGGGCCAATGGAATTGGTAGAGGTCGATCCGCTCCACCCCCAGCCTGCGCAGGCTCGCCTCGCACTCGCGCCGGATCGACTCTGGGCGCAGGTCGTTCCTGACCTCGCCCTCGGGCAACCCCTCCCAGACGCGGCCGCACTTCGTGAAGAGGTAGACGTCCTCGCCGGCATGAAACGGCTTCACGGCCTCACCGACAACCTCCTCCGAGTGGCCGAGTCCGTAAACGGCTGCCGTGTCGATCCAGTTGACGCCTCGTTCGATCGCATGCCTTATCGCCGCCACCGATTCTCCGTCGTCGACCTCGCCCCAGCCGAACCTCCACGGACCACCGATCGCCCAACTCCCGAAGCCGACCCTCGACACCTGAGGCCCGCCGGAACCGAGCCGCCGCGTCTTCATGAGCGCCTCCTTCCCTGCTCGTCGAGATAGTCGCGCCAGCTCCGCCGCGCCGACCAACCGAGCAGGCGCTCCGCCTTCGCCGACGAGATCGCCGATGCGTCGGTTCGCCCGAGTGGGCGGAACTCGATCCCCTCGGCGCCGTAGTACCGCTCGACCGTCTCCACGAGCGGATGGCCGCCGATCGTGTCCGGCGACGCAACGTAGAAGACCTCGTGTCCCGGCAGGTCGGTCTCGATCGCGAGCAGGACCGCATCGCAGAGGTCGTAGACGTCGACGTAGGAGCAGTAGTTCTCGATCAGCACCGAGGGATCGCGGACGATCGGGCCGAGGTTCCGCTCATAGCTCCCCTCATCCTGCACCCAGCACGGCCGGATCGAGGTGCAGCGGAGGTCGGCGCGCTCGACGGCCCGGTCACAGAGCAGCTCGCCGAACCATTTGGCGGTCGCGTATGGATCCTGGGGCCGGATCGGATGCTCCTCGTCGATCGGCAGGTAGTCGGGACGGAACGGACGGTGCGCGAAGAGAAAGCCCGGCACCGTCTCGCTCGAGAAATTGACGAAACGGTGCACGTCCCACGCAATCGCGGCCTCCAACACATTGAACGTGCTGAGCATGTTGTTGCCGAAGACAACGTGGGGCGGGTTGTGAATCGGCTGCGGGATGGCGGCGGCGTGGACGACGATCTCGCAACCCCGGACGAGCGCGTAGACGGCTCCCGCATCAGTGAGATCTGCCTGCCAGTAGTCCGCCGGCTCACCGGGGTCCGGGCGATCCCAGTTCGGCCGGGTCAGATCAGCCGCACGCACCTCGTGGCCCGCCGCCTGAAGCGCCGGAACGAGCGCGCGTCCGACCTTCCCGTGCGCGCCCGTGACGAGAACTCTCACGCGCCAAACCTATTCGACAGCGACGGAGAAGTCGACGCGCTTCGCGAGCGCTCCCTCGTGGAGGGCTATGCCTGTTCGAAACGGCGTAGGAGCGCGACGACGACCTAGGGCACTATCGCTCCTGCTCAGGCTTGGCGGGCGCACAACTCGTTGACGTCCACATCTCGCTCCTCAGAGCCCGGCGCCTTTCGTCCTGGTCCTGACGCGCACGATGTACGTGCCGGCGGTGATGTAGAGGTCGCTGCCGTCGCCGCCGAATGCGCAGTTGGCTGTCGCTCGGCCGGTTTCGACCCGGCCGAGGAGCGTGCCGTCCGGGGCGTAGATGTGGACGCCGCCGGGGCCGGTCGCGAAGACGTTTCCTCTCTCATCGACGCGTAGGCCGTCGGGAACGCCGGGATGCTCCTTGCCGACCATGCTGGTGACGTCCTTGAACACCTTGCCGGCGCCGATGGTGCCGTCCGCCTCGACCGGATAGATCATCCAGATGGCCTTGGCCGGATCGGAGTTGGCGACGTAGAGCGACTTCTCGTCTGGCGAGAATGCGAGGCCGTTCGGGCGCGACAGGTCTTTGGTCAGCAGGGCCACCTCGTCTGTCTTCTCCGACCAGCGGTAGACCCCGGAGAAATCGGTCTCGCGCGTCGCGTCGTTCTCGCCTTCCGGCAGGCCGTAGGGCGGATCGGTGAAGTAGATGTCGCCGTTTGACTTGACGACAACGTCGTTAGGACTGTTGAAGCGCTTGCCTTGCCAGTTGTCGGCGACGGTCCGCTTGCCGCCGGTCCAGTCGAAGCGCGAGATACGCCGGTCGCCGTGCTCGGCGGCGATTAGTCGGCCCTGGCGATCGAGCGTGAGCCCGTTGCTGCCGGGCTCGCTGCTGTACTTGCCGACGCCGGTGAAGCCCGACGGCTTCATGAACGCCGCGGCTGCCTGGCCAGGTTCCCACTTGTAGATGGTGTTGGCTGGGACGTCCGACCACAGCAGGAACCCGCCGTCGCGGGGGACCCAGACAGGGCCCTCGGACCAGTCGTATCCGTCCGCCAGAACCTCGAGCTCGGTATCCGGCGCAATCAATGTGTCGAATCGCGGATCCGCTATGACGAGCGAACCGATCGTCCTGTACGCGTTCATCATCCATGCGACGAGGCGAACGTTGCGGCGGCCGGGCCGATACCGGCCGCTGGCACCCCGTTCCCTCTGTCCAATGCAGTCGGTGGAGTAGCCTCTACCATCCGGTGATCTTTTCACGTACGACAGCTGAGTGGCGTCCGAGACGGCATCGGTACGGCGGAACCGATGCACGGTTCTCGTCTACGGCAATGCGCCGGAGTGTGTGGAGGCACGATCGACGTCACCTCTCCTTCGTTCCTCGCGCCGCGTCGCATGAGCGCAGCGCGGGCAACCTCCTCAGCGCGGGCGCTGGCAGTGCTCGCCGCCACGGCATGCGGACGCCTCGGACAAACGCCGCAGCTTTCACGCCTGGCGGCTTACACGACGACTAGCGGCTGTCACCGCCCTCGGCGAGGGGAGAGTGGTCGGATGTGAGCTCGACGCGCTCGCGGGACAGTTCCTCGAGCGGCTCATCCCCTTCGACGCCTGACTCGTGTTGTTCCCGCACAGCGGCGCAAGGGACTGCTCAGCAGATGATGTCCTCGACGGATCGAGAGAAGGAGGTGTGGATGATCAATTTGCGGTCGCGTGCGTGGTTCGACAATCCGGCGAACCTCGACATGACTGCGCTCTATCTCGAGCGCACGATGAACTACGGGCTGACGCGCGATGAGCTTCAGTCGGGAAGGCCGATCATCGGCATTGCGCAATCGGGGTCGGACATCACCCCTTGCAACAGGCATCATCTCGTTCTTGCGAGCCGCGTCCGTGACGGCATTCGCGAGGCCGGCGGCGTCCCGTTCGAGTTTCCCGTCCATCCGATCCAGGAAACGTGCAAGCGCCCCACCGCAGCTCTGGATCGCAATCTCCAGTATCTGTCGCTGGTCGAGATTCTCTACGGCTACCCGATCGACGGCGTCGTGCTGACCACTGGTTGCGACAAGACGACGCCGGCGCAGCTCATGGCCGCCGCGACCGTCGACCTTCCTGCGATCGTGTTTTCCGGTGGGCCGATGCTGAACGGGTGGTTGAACGGTGAGCGGATGGGCTCGGGGACGATCGTCTGGAAGGCGCGTGAGATGCTGGCTCGCGGCGACATCGGCGAGTCCGAGTTCACGGCCTTGATCGCCTCGTCCGCCCCGTCAGCCGGTCATTGCAACACGATGGGGACGGCCTTGACAATGAACTCGCTCGCCGAGGCGTTGGGAATGAGCCTCCCCGGGTGTGCTGCGATCCCGGCGCCGCATCGCGATCGTCAGGAGATGGGGTACAGGACGGGCAAGCGCATCGTCGAGATGGTTCAGGAGGACTTGAAGCCATCCGACGTCCTTACGCGGGCCGCCTTCCAGAATGCGATCGTCGTCAACTCAGCGATCGGCGGTTCCACGAACGCCCCGATCCACCTGAATGCGATCGCCCGGCACATCGGGGTCGCGCTCGACAACGACGACTGGGAGGAGATCGGCTTTGAGGTGCCGCTCCTCGTCAACTTGCAGCCCGCCGGCGAGTACCTCGGGGAGGATTACTATCGGGCCGGCGGGGTGCCCGCCGTTGTAGCCGAGCTCATCGCGCTGGGAAAGATCAACCCGGACGTGACGACGGTGAACGGAAAATCGCTGCCCGACAACTGTGAGGGCATGTTCGCGACCGATCGGGATGTCATCAGATCGGGTGATGCACCGTTGCGAACTCGTGCCGGGTTCCTCAACTTGAAAGGCAACCTCTTCGAAAGCGCGTTGATGAAGACATCCGTGATCTCGGACGAGTTCCGGGCGCGCTATCTCTCCAACCCCGCAGATCCGGAGGCGTTCGAGGGGCGTGCGGTGGTCTTCGACGGCCCGGAGGACTTTCACGCCCGCATCGACGATCCGGCGCTCGACCTCGATGACGACGCCGTGCTGGTCATGCGCGGCGTCGGGCCGATCGGCTATCCCGGTGCTGCGGAAGTCGTCAACATGCGTCCGCCCGACTACCTGCTGAAGCGAGGCATTCGCGAGCTTCCGTGTGTCGGCGACGGTCGCCAATCAGGCACCTCGGGCAGCCCGTCGATTCTGAACGCCTCCCCGGAAGCAGCGACCGGCGGCGGCCTTGCGCTCTTGAAGACGGGAGATCGTCTCCGCATCGACCTTGGCAGAGATCCGCCGACGTGCCTCGTCGACGACAGCGAGCTCGCGAGACGGCAAGATGAACTCGCCGATACAGGCGGGTACCAGGTTCCCAAGAGCCAAACGCCGTGGCAGGAGATCCAGCGTGGCATCGTCGACGAGCTCGCCAACGGCATGGTCCTGAAGCCGGCGGTCGAATACCAGCGCATCGCGCACACGAGTGGGATCCCGCGCGACAACCACTAGACGAGAGACGCAACGGAAGCCTTGTCGAACCGGAACGCGGCTGAGCCAATGTCCTGTGGCCTGTCGGCGTACGCCGCCATATTGTCAAGGCCGGGGAGCACTCCGCTTCGTGGCGCGACGCAATCAGACGGGCCGCGACACGCCGGCGAGATGCTGATCCGAGGTCACGCCCCCCGGCGGTAATGGCAGTAGGACTGCTCGCGGAGGTGGCTGGGTGCGACTGCGGATCAAGAGCCTGTGCGCGTACGCTGAGCGTACAGGGCTGTCTCCACAGGGTGCAGTTCACTGCAACTCGTTGCAGTGAAGAAAGCGCCCGTTTGCAGGCAGATTCAATTCGATGCATTTCGCTGCTGCCTACGAGGGTGGACTTTAATTAATCCCAAGGTCGCTGGTTCGAGCCCAGCACGGCCCATCCGAAAGCTGCAATTCGGCCAATCTCTTGACTATCCGAGCGGTTTCCAGAGCCAGGTCCGTTCGCCTGCCGTTTCTCACCTTCGAGCCCACGGCTTTCCCGGTGGCTCTGCGTGATTTCTCGGATGCGTCGGATTCTGGATGAGGCACCCTGTCCGCATGAGGCTCCGTCCAGCTATCGCCGCGGTCGCGATCACGGCCGCCCTCTCGTACTCGCTGGTCCGTCGACAGATTCTCACCTGGGGTGCGACCGGGGACGAAGCCTCAGCCCGTCTGCCCGGGGACGAATTGCTCGAGGAGGCCGACGGAGTCTCGACCCGCGCGATTGCAATCGACGCGCCTGCCGGCTCGGTATGGCCCTGGCTGGCCCAGATGGGCCCGTCACCGCGCGGCGGCGCGTACACGTACGACTGGATCGAGAACCTACTCGGGCTCGACATGCACAGCGTCGATCGCGTCCTGCCGGAGTTCCAGCGTCCCGAGGTCGGCGACACGTTCAGCCTTGGTTCCAACCAGATGCAGCTTGCCCGTGTCGAGGAGAATCGCGTCTTGTCGTGGCGGTCTCAGGACAACAACTGGGTCTGGACGTTCTTGCTCGACGAGCATGACGGGGTCACGCGCCTGATCAGTCGCAACCGCTTCAGGCTGCCGACGCTGTGACTCGCCTCGCCATGTTGCCGATGGAGCCGGCTTCCCTTGTGATGGAGCGGAAGATGCTGCTCGGGATCAAGGCACGCGCCGAGCGGCTCGTGGCTAGCCACGTCATGCACTGAGATCCGTTTCAGCCGACAACGGCACTTGCTTCAGACCCGACGGGCTACTACCACTCCCGCCTGCCAGCCCGGAGCGCGCCCTCCCGTCGGCGCGCGCACTGACTCGACATCGAGGCCACTGCGGGTGATGAGCCACGAGATCACGGAATTGGAGTTCCACATCTCTCCCGCTCGGCTCTCGTCGCGTCCCCAGACGAGAGCCGGCACGGTGGGTACGAGATCGAGGAGGCGCTGGGCCAGGAACGGGTCGGCTGTCAGTCGCCGTGGGCTTTCGACTGCCTCACCGATATCCGGGATCACCCCATCGCGCCATAGACGCACCTCGTAACGAAAGATCCGGAAGCGTCCGGCCCACGGGGCTCCGACTGCGCCCTCCACTACGACACCTCGCGCTGCTCCATGGTCGTCGCGGACCGGCGCCTGCTCGATCACGAACCGGCCTTCCGGCACCGACACGGTGAGCGCCGAGTGGTAGAGATCGAATGCCGACCGCCGCTTGATTCGAGCTGCTACGGCCTCATAGACACGCCCGTTCAGGCGCACCGAATGACCACCCGCGCCGAGCGGGAGCCAATAGAGCTCGACCCCGTTGCCGGATTCCGTGGTCAAGGAGCCGCCGACGGGGTTCGTCCTGAGGAAGGTCGGGCGCGCGGGAGCGGCACGGATCGGACGAATGGTGCACGGGGCGACGGATGCATCATCGGATTCTCCGAATAGCTCCCCGCGTCCGCCCCGTCGGACGATGCAACCCGAGCAGCAGAGTAGGCAGTCCCGACGCCCGGCGCCGGGTGGGCGCCGAGCGTCAGGCACGCCTCACATCCCGAAGACGATTCGAGCGGCAACGCGTCCGGCTTCGACGTCGGCAATCGCGGCGTTGACGTCGTCGAGCGAACGTGTCTCCCGGATGACCGTCGTCTTGCCTGCGGCGTGCAGCGCGAAGACCTCGCGAAGGTCCTTGCGCGTCCCGACGATCGAGCCGACGACGGTGATTCCGTTCAACACGGTCTCGAAGATCGGCAGGGTCACCTCGTTGTCGGCCGGCAGCGCCACGAAGACGAGAGTGCCGCCGCGCCGCAGCGATCCGTATGCCTGCTCGAAGGACTTCGGCGACACGGCCAGCGCGATCGCCTGGTTTGCCCCTCCGAGTTTCTGGATCGCCTCGACGGGGTCGACCTTGGCTGCGTTGACGGTGAACTCGGCCCCGAGCTCGCGAGCGAGCTCGAGCTTATCGTCGAACAAGTCGACCGCGATCACACGTCCGCCCGCGATCTGCGCGTACTGAATCGCGAGGTGACCGAGCCCGCCGACGCCGAAGACGGCAACGAGATCGGACGAGCGGGTGCCTGCGACCTTGACGGCCTTGTAGGTCGTCACGCCGGCGCACGTCAGCGGGGCGGCGTCGAGTGGATCGACGCCCTCGGGGCACCTTCACGACGTAGCGGGCGTACGCTGTCGCGTACTCGCCGAAGGCGCCGTCGATCGAGTAGCCCATGTTCTTCTGCTCGAGGCAGAGCGTCTCCCAGCCGGAGACGCAGTAGTCGCACGTGCCGCAGGCGTAGCCGAGCCACGGCATTGCCACACGATCGCCGAGCGCGACCTCCGCGGCTCCCACGCCGAGCTCCTCGACGATGCCGACGCCCTCGTGCCCCGGGATGAAGGGCGGAGCCGGCTTGACCGGCCAATCGCCGTGCGCGGCGTGGATGTCGGTGTGGCACAGTCCGGACGCCTCGACCTTGACCCGAATCTGACCGGGCTCGAGCGCTGCCCGGGCGACGCCCTCGATCACGAGGGGCTCTGCAAAGCCATGAACCACCGCAGCGCGATACGTGTCGGTGTCGGCTTCGAGCCGAGCTGCTTGTTCCTCGGCAACAGGCATGACAGCCTCCTTGGGTATGTGACACCTCGATCGTCGCTCCGCCGCGCACGGGAGGCATCAGGGTAGGCGCGGGGAGACTGGGGAGAAATACGGAGCATGTCTCCCGGCCTGTCCGCGACTCGCACGATCCTGCATAGCTGCTATCTGGGCGTCTTTCCGCCGCGGGCCAGCGCAGCGTCGAAGAACCCGGTCACGCGCCGCACGTAGTCGTCAGGGCGAGCGGCATAGCCGCCGGTGTGAGTGGCCTCGGGAATCTTCCAGAACGCCTTCGGCTGCTTGGCCGCCTCGAAGTAGTGCGGCTGGAGATCCTCGCCGCCGTTGTCGTTGCCGGCGCCGATCAGCAGCAGTGGACGGGGGGCGATCCGAGGCACCAATGTCGACCAGGGATGGCGGTGGCAAGTGCCCCGTCAGCACGATCAGTGCCGCTGTTTGTACTGCGTACGCCGGAACCGAGGGCCAGCCAGGCGCTCCGCGAAGCATCGACTCGCGCACCGAGCGCTCGCCTGCACCGTCGGCCACAACGGCCCGCAGGCGGTCGTTCCCGGCCGCCGCCTCGAGCATCAGCTCCCCGCCGACCGAAAAGCCGAGGCCCCCAATCCGCCCGCCATGGACATCCCCCCGCGTCGCGAGGAAGGCGACTCCGGCGTCGACGTCTTTCACCGCACCCCAGCCGAACATGTTCGGGTCGCCGTCGCTGCCGGCGTAGCCGCGCATGTCGAGCATCAGGACGCCGTAGCCGTGCCGGACGAGGGCGCGGGCCTGGGGGACGCGGCTGGCACTCCCGGGAAAGACGATGACAGCCGCGCCGTTGCGGGAGGGGACATAGCGGCCGTCGAGGTCGAGCCGATCGGACGTTCGGATCGTCACGGCGAGCGAAGGCCGGCCAAGATCGACCGGCGACATCGCCTCCTCCGGCCGGTGAGTCGCCATCAGCGCGACTCCCACTGGTACGACGAGCCAATACGCGCCGATGATGGTGGCGACTGCCGATAGCGGGCGCCGCAGGTACCACCGGCCTCCGCGGCGCGACCGCCACAGCAGAAGAACACTCAATGCAAGCAGCGTCAGCCCGGCAGGAGCAAGCGCAAGGCCGGTCCAGTCGTCTCCGCCTAGCCCCACAGCACGGGCGTGGGCGACCGCTAGTGCCGACCCTTCGAGAGCGAGTGCGCCGAGAGCGAGGGCGATGAGCGCAAGGAGTCCGGCGCGACAGCGCCGAGCAAGGAATGTGGCCGCCGACAGGAGCCCGAGCGTGGCCAGAGCGGGAATGAGATGGTCGCGCACGGTCACCCCCGGCTCGGGAGCGATGAACGCATCGGTGACCGTGTGGACTGCTACGAGTACACACTGCGGCGATGAACACCAGCCGCTCGCGTGGCCACGCTGCGACGAGCCTCGCCGCCCGTTCTATGATGCGGTGCCCCCCGCGCCGAAAGCGACCTGTATCGGTCGCATGGTCCGCTGTATCGGACGCGCCCATCTCACGCGGCGCAGTAGAGCTGGTTCATCGCCATGAACGCGACCGCGTCGCCAGAGTTGTCGGCGGTGCGGCCGTTGAGCAGCAGGACAGCCACCCGATCGCCGTTCCCGGAGACGAAGACATTCGTCTCGAACCCGTCGCCGCCTCCGTTGTGGCCGTAGGCGGTGCCGGCGCATCCACTCTTGTCGACGCCCGTGCCGAGCCCGTAGTTGCTCTGGGCGGAAGGCTTCTTCAGAGCCGCGATTTGAGCAGGTCCGAGCAACGTCACCTCTCATCAGGGCGGCCAGGAAGCGGCCCTCGTCTGCCGCGGCGGAGACGATGCCGCCGTTGGCGCCGAGGCCGAGTGTCCAGGTCGTCGTGTCGGTGAGCTTGCCGTTCGCGGCGACCTTGTAGCCGTGCGCGTGGGCGCCGGTGATCTTCGAGTGCGGATCGTAGGCTGCGCGAGGTCAGATCGGAGCGGCGCGATGACCTGGGTGCGGAACAATGTCGGGAGGGGCTGTTTGCCGGCCCGTTCGGCGACGAGGCCCGCGACGATGTAGCCGATGTTGGAGTAGTGGTAGGAGGTGCCGGGTGGCAGCAGCAACGGCAGAGCGGCGGCGACCTCCACCCACAGCCGCGGCGAGAACTCGTAGCCAGGGTCCTTGGCCACTCGCTTGTTGATTGCCGCAATCTTGGCGCGGAGAGCGCCGATCTTTGATCTGGCCGAGGTAGCGGGTCGGGTGTTGGTTGATGTCGTTGGTGTCGATCAGGCCACTCGTGTGATTGAGCAGTTGCCGCAGGGTGATCCTGTGGCCCGCGGGCAGGAGGCCCGGTAGCCAGCGCTCGACGGTGTCGTCGAGCGAGAGCCGGTGTTGCTGGGCGAGCCGGAGGATGAGCGTGGCCGTCCAGAGCTTGCTCACGCTCTCGAGCCGCATCCGGGCGTCGGGGCGCATGGGCTCTCCTGTCTTGACGTTCGCGACGCCTGCTGCGCCGGCCCAGGTGCCGTGCGGCCCCGACACGTACGCGGTCACCCCCGGCGCAATCGGGCTCCGGCCGGATACCAGGCGATTCAGCACGCGTTGGAACTGAGGATTCGCGACGACCGCACGATCCTCCGCAGCACCCGACGAGGCTCCCAGAATCGACACGCCGAGGAAGAGCGCCACGATCACGAGCAGGAGCCGACGGGACGGCACCGGTCGGGCATGTTGCGGGTCACCATGTTTCACGGTTCCCAACGTCGGCCTCCTCTCAAGCCGGGAGTGCACGCCGCGGAGCCCGATGCGCATGTCGCCAGGTCGAGATTGCCCAGAGCAGCACGATCGCGGCCACGAGCAGCGACAGCGGTGTCAACGAGCCTGACACGACTGCCACCAATGCAAGTGCAGCAGCGACGGCTCCGATCACCGACATCAGCTTCGCGGCAGCGTCCTTGCTCGGCGTTCCCAGGCTGCAGGCAGCGATGCCGAGAACGCTGATCACGCCTGCCGCCCAGCGGTGGCTGTCACCGACGAGCCAAATGCCCCATCCTTCGTGTGTCGCGACAAAGACGGCGACACACAGGGCGGTCAGGGCAGTGGCCGCCGCGTCTTTCCGGTTCAGTGTCATCAGGATCAGCTCCTCTCTCACGCTGCGTCGGTCGCAGTTCCTTGATCGCCCATCTCTCTCACCCGCTCACATGCGGAGCCGGAGCAACGCGACCAGCCGGTGGAGTCTCCCGCGGCCCGCTATCAAGCCGGAACGGTGGGTATTCGGGGGTCAAGAGTGCGGCATAGGCGACAACTCGCAGCACCCAACGGTTCAAGCCGACGACGAGATCGAAGATCTCGCTCGGGTAGGTTCCGCGGACGAGCAAGACGAGGGCCGCCACGATCACCACGAGCCCGACCAGCCCGAGCCATGCTCCGCGTCCAGCCGATTCCACCTGCACCCGCGAAGATCCCTGCGATCGCATACTGCGGGATCCCGAGCAGCCACCAACCGACGAGACGCAATCCCTTCCGTTGGCTGACGGGATAGGTGATGTCGATCCGCGCCGGATAGTCCGGAACGTCCTTCAGCGTGAAGGGCGGGTATCGATCCGTTCCGAGCGCTGCATACGAGTAGAAGGCCACACGCCAGGTCCAGCGAAGCACCCCGACGTTGAAGTCGAAGATTCCGCGCGGATAACGCCCCGTGAACAAGACCACCACGAACGCCGCGAGCGACGCCAGGACGAAGGCGAGCCAGAGAAACGCGAGGCAGATCGCGTGTGGGATCACGAGCACCCATTTGACCAACCACAACCAGCGACTTACCGGTTGGTCGAGCGAACCTTGTACTTGAATCCCGTAGCTGTTGACAGTCGACATCGCGGCCTCCTTCGTTTCTATGATTCGACTGTTCCAGCCATACGAACTGTCGAAATCGGCTCAAGTCCGTGAAGCAGTTGCCGAAAAACCCTGATCAGTAGCGCGCCTTTTGTCCGCGCCGTTGATCTCGGCTCATCGAGCCCTGGGGGACTGCGTAGTAGGCACCGAGAGCGCGCGCTCAGGCGTGGTTGTCACTCCGTGACGAGTTCGGGCGGCGCTGGACGCGGAGTGACCGTTCCGGTTGCGCGCGGGATGGTTCTCTTGGTCTTAGATCGCGACGGCCGAAGAGTCCTCTGACGAGTGTCGCGCGATCGCCAGAGATAGCAGGACTGCGGTGCCCGCCTCAGGGGCAGTCTCGACGTTCATCGTCCCGCCGACCAGGGTCACCCGCTCCCGCATTCCGACGAGCCCGAAACCCTGTGGGGCCTGCGTCGCGTCGAATCCCTTCCCGTCGTCACGTACGGTGAGATCGATCGTCTCTGCGCTTTCGCGCACGGTGATCTGGACGATCGAGGCCTCGGCGTGCTTGACGACGTTCGACAGGCACTCCTGGACAAGCCGGTAGATGCTCTCCTCGACAACGCGGTCGAGCCTCTCGGCCTCACGTCCGGCTTCATACGCGAAGTCCAAATCCAGTCCGATTTCGAGACCGCTTGCTTGTCCCACGCGGTCGGCGAGCGCTTCCAGAGCCGCAGCCAGGCCCAGGTCATCGAGAGCGGCCGGCCGTAGATCCGTGATCAACCCGCGAAGCGAGCGCACGGCGAAGTCGATTCGCTCCGTCGCCGCGGCAAGAACAGCTTGCCTTTCTGCCGGATCGTCCGAGCGCCGCACGGCGGCGAGCATCATCTTCAGCCCGGCGAGCTCTTGCAGGGTGTCATCGTGGAGCTCTCGTGCCCACCGTGCGCGTTCGGTCTCGGCTGCTGCGATGCTGCGACGTCCGGTCTGCTCGGCAACGTCTTGCGCGGTGGCGACGGCCGCAGCCGCGCTCGCGGCGAATCCGGTCAGCACGTGTTCGTCGGCAGCGCTGAACGTCGGGCTCTCCCCTAGCCGGTCGAAGGCTGCGAGGACACCGAGAACCCGGCCGCGAAACCGCAACGGCACGAGAAGCCCGGTCTTGGCTGCTGTCTGCTTCTCGAAAGCGACATGGAGGCGGTCGGTTGCATCGTCGAGTCGCTCGTTCTTGCCAGAGCGGAAGACACGGCCGCCGAGGCTCCCCTCGAACGGAATACTCTGGCCGAGGAGGCCGTGGTCGAGGTCACCCGCGAGCGCGGCCGCCACGAGCTCGCCTCCGCGTGGCAGCAGAACCACCATCGCACGGGCGTCGGCCAACGCTCGGCCCCGCTTGACGATCAGCTCGAGGACGCTGTCGAGGTCGGTCTCCCCCGCGAGCGTCTGGGCAATCGCGGTCGTCGCCTCGAGACCGGCAACAGCGCGCTCGAGCTCGATCCGGCGGCTCTGGGCCGACGAGTACGCGCGGGCGTTGTCGATCGCCACCGCAGCCCATTCGGCCAGGATCACGACGACCTCCTCGTCCTCGGCGTCGAACGGGCCGCCTTGCTTTTCGGTCAGGTAGAGGTTGCCGTACACCTGGCCGCGCACGAGAATCGGAACGCCGAGGAACGAGCTCATCGGTGGGTGCCCGGGTGGGAAGCCGAACGACTGCGGATGTCGCCCGACATCCGTGACCCGCAGAGGATGGGGTTCGGTGATCAGAACGCCGAGGACGCCGCGGCCACGAGGCAGGTCCCCGATCGCGCGATGCGTCTCCTCGTCGATCCCGAGTGTGATGAAGCGTTCGAGCGCTGTCCGGTGCTCGTCGAGAACGCCGATTGCCGCATATTGGGCTCCCGTCAGGTCTCGTCCGGCCTCGAGGACCCGCTCGAGCACGGCGTCCAGCTCGAGCTCGGACACGAGCGAGCGCCCCACCTCGAGCAGTCGGCCAAGGCGACGTTCGCGCTCCGCGGTTGGTCGATCGGGAGCGATGATTACCCACGTATCACGGTCGTTGGAACGCAGGCTCGCAGCGCCGGAGCGACCGTGCAACCCGAGCGGGCCCGAATGTCAAGAGGTCGTACTTCACCGCAACTCGATCCGTTGCCATGCGGACGCGCGAAAATGTCAGCGCCGAGACACTATGACACATGGTTCTCCCAACTCAACTCGGCGCAGCCTCGAATCAAGGGGTTAGCCTTGCTTCGAGAACGGTCGGGGACGTCATGAATCCGAGGCTCGCGTTCTGCGCCCCGGACTTGCCGTTGGCGGCCGTGGCGCGGGTGATGGCGGAGAACGAGCTGCGTTCGGTTGTCGTCGCGGACGACCTCGATGCCAATCCATCAGCGTGGGGGATCATCAGGGCTCTCGATCTCGTAGCGGCCGAGATCGTTCGCAATCTCGGCTCACAGTTGGCGGCAGGCTCGGCCGCGAAACCCGTGGTGACCGTGTCTTCAGGCGAGACACTCGGACGCGCAGCGCACCTCATGGTCGAGCATGCAATCGCCGAGCTGATCGTGGTCGACGGCTCGTCGAATCATCCGATCGGTGTGCTCTCGACACTCGATCTCGTGAACGCCCTCGCCGCGCCGTCCGCCGCTTAACCTTCGACTACGAGCGCGCAGATCAGGCTTCGATGAATCCATTGTCCAGCGCGTAGCGCACCAGATCTGCGCGCGACGCCAGGCCGAGCTTCTGCATGATGTGCGCGCGGTGCGTCTCAGCCGTGCGCACCGAGATGAAGAGCATCGCGGCCAACTCCTGATTCGTGTAACCGAGCGCGAGGAGCCGCAGTACCTCGCGCTCACGGTCAGACAGCGGATCGGACTCCGCACGTCGGCGCTCGGCGAGTTCGGCGGCAACGAGCTTTGCTCCGAGCGAAGGGTCCACATGCTCCTGCCCACCAGCGACCGCGCGCACCGCCTCCACGACTTCGGTATCAGCGGCATCCTTCAGGACGTATCCGCTCGCCCCGGCTTCGAAAGCCTGACGCACGTAGCGCGGGTCGTCCTGCATGGAAAGAACCAAGATCCTGGCTTCAGGAACGGCCTGAAGCACCGACGGAATTGCGTCGATGCCTGAGATCCCGGGCATCTGAAGGTCCATCACGACGACGTCTGGCCGGTTCGCGAGCACCTCGAAGACGGCACGCTCACCATTTTCGGCTTCGCCGACGACTTCGATGTCGGCTTCGCTGGCGAGCATGAGCCGCAGACCCGAACGCACCACCGCGTGGTCGTCTACGAGGACAACGCGAATAATTGCACCCGCCTCATCGTGGGTCGCCATCACAGCGGCCATCATCTCACGCCGGACTCCTCCGCTGCGAGGTCGCGATCGTCCGAGTGGTGACGGCGAGAGATCGTGCTCGGTTCGTGGCCACTCGTCGGCTCAGACGGGCGTCCAGCCGCCATCCGGCTGCCACTCGAGCATCCTGTCATCACCCGCGGCGGCGGCCGGAGACTCGGTTCGTGCGAGTCCCAGCTGTCTCGAGAGGAACGGCGTCAGGTACCGGCCCACGATCTTCGCGGGGGGCCACCATGGGGCCTCGGTACTGAAGGTGTCGCGCTCCCCGTTCGCTTCCGACCGGAGATAGCGTGGGTACATGCCGGTCAGTAGCTGGCCACGCAGGACGGGACGGAATGGGGTCGGCTCGATCGGGATGCCGATGGTGGCCGCGATACTCTCGGCAGCGGCGTCAGCTTGCTGGGTCGCGATCCCGCCGTGCTTGATCGGGAAGCTCGTCATGTCGCCGGCCGCATAGACGTCGTCGACCCCGATGACCCGGCAGTGGTCGTCGACGGGGACGAATCCACCCGCGTCGCACGGAATCCCGGCTACCCGCGGGCCTTCGAGCTTCGCCATCGCGACGACGTGGTCGGCCGAGATCGAGCGCTGACCGCTCAGGTGAAGCTCACCGGCGGAGTAATCGGTCACCTCGGCCGATGTGATGAGCTGGATCTTTCGCTCGGCCAGCAGCTCGGTGACCTCATCGCCCGCCAGGGGGCCGAACTGTGCAAGCGGCGAGCTCTCCGGCGTGACGATCGTTACGCACAGCTCGCTGACGACGCGGTCGCTCAGATGGTTCCGTGTCTCGAGTGCGAGCTCGTACAGCGGCAGTGCCCGGGTCGGCCCGGGCGGAAGGACGAACGCCAGTCCGCGTCGCGATCCGGCCACGAGCGTCTCAAGCAGGCCTGCGAGTGCTTCGTCGTCCTCGGGACCGCGAAACGTCAGCGCACCGTCGAGCGCGGCCTTCGAATTCGCTCCGAGTGACAGCAAGAGCGCGTCGTACGGTACGTCGCCTGCATCGGTGACGACGACATGGCGCTCGGGGTCCACCGAGATCACACGGCCCGATCGGAGCACACCACCAGCCAACGCCACGAGCCTGTCGAGTGGAAAGCGTCGCACCTCGCCCCCCAGGAATGGGACGGCAACCGAGAGTGGCCGGTAGACGAAGTCCTCAGCGGTCGTCCATACCTCGATGTCGATGCGGTCTTCAGCGACGGCTCTCAGAGCGAGCACTGCCTCGAGGGCGGCGACCCCACCCCCTGCAATGACGACGCGGGGACGGTCGCCTTGCGGACTCGAGGACTCGGGGTTGGTGCGTTTGTCCATAGTGCGACCATCGTCCCGGGGTTGGCCTCGCCCCAGCATCGGTGCTCTCGCCGATCGGGTTCCGGGAAACTACGTTCCGCCGATGAGAGGCGATCGTCGGCCTGTCGGGACGTGCGACCGCGTCGTCGTGGGACGGCTTTGACCGCCGTGCTCCAAAGCCGCAGCGTCACGAGGTCGAACTGAGCCTGCTGAAGACGGGCGTTGAGGAGTCACCTGGCAGGCGGGCGAAGGCGACAACGCGTCGATGTCGCGCCTCCGATGGTTTCTCGGTCATCGTCCGGGTGCGTCGCGCACGATCAGGATCGAAGAGGCTGATTGATGGCCGAGTTGTTCGCTGACGCTGCCGATCGCTCTGAGACCGCGGAGGCCGCGACTGCCCACGAGCAGCAGGTCGGCCGCTTCGGACGCCTCGCGGAGGACATCGACGGGCGCACCATCAACCCTGTCGACCGTCAACCCCTCGAGCTCCTCCGCGTTAACCGATGCGGCGTCACCTGCAATGACGACACGTAGCTGTGCATCAAATCGGGTGGCGAGATAGCGTCCGACCGACAGAGCCTCTATCGCTCCAGAAGACCCGTCGTAGCCCACCACGATCGAGCCTGGGGACGAGCAGGCTATCCATGCGCGTCTGGCCACGAGCACCGAACACGGGGCGCGGTGGAGCAACTCGGTGGGCACGCTGCCCAGGAAAATCCCCACGGGTCGGCTGTGTTCTGTGGCACCGACGGCCACAAGGGTGGCGTGGAACTCTTTGAGCTGTTCGAGAATCCCCGGGACGACCGGCCCCTGGAGAACCTCGGTCGCTGCGTGTGGAGCTGCCGATCGAACCGTTTCGAAGCGCTCGACAAATGTTTTCTCGACCTCCTGGACGATCAGCGGCGCTCCATAGGACGAATACGCCATTGTAGGGGCTTGAACAACCCCGACAAGCTCGATCGTGCCTACGCCGTGTCGGAGAGCTTCAGCTTCCACGACGGCTTCCCGCGAACCCGACGAACCATCGACGGCACAGACAATGCGATCGAATGTGGAAACACGGTTGCTCGAGACAGTGGGCATCCTCGGCTCCTAGCGGCTTCTCCCCTCAGCCTCGCAGCTCCAGGTATGGGATCCATCGGGACATGTCACGCAATCGAGTGCGGCTTTGTACGCTGGGTTGTTCACCCTGTTCACCCCTCGCCCTTACAGACGCCTCATCGATCCGCGTTCCCGCCGGGTTTGATGTCGGCGGGATGCTTCTTGGCTCCCTCCGCTTGCTCCGAGTCTGACCTTGGCCCGACTCTGAGCAACGTTCAACGAGAGGCTTTCGGCTGTTTGGACAGAAGAAAGCGTTGGAGATGATCCGATGGGCGCTTGCGTCGTGGACCCTGTGGACGTTCACCCAAGGCAACGGCCACATCCCGTCTTTCGCGCTCGAGTCGCCGC
This sequence comes from uncultured Thermoleophilia bacterium, assembly GCA_963799905.1. GTDB lineage: Bacteria > Actinomycetota > Thermoleophilia > Gaiellales > Gaiellaceae > Gaiella. The sequence goes on along the minus strand of CAWCYU010000032.1, from coordinate 217,974 downwards.
GGCCACACGTTGTGGGCGCCGCGGCGACGTTGATCAGGTCAGCGACGTTGCAAGGTCGGACGCGTCCTTCTGCGATGCATCTGCCTGAGCAACGGCCGGCACTGGCTGTGCAACGGCGGGCACTGCCAACACGGTGCAACCCGCAACATGGAGCAAGCGTTGCGTGACGCTCCCAAGCAGCAGGCCGGCGAGGGCGGTATGACCTCGCGTACCGACGACGATCAGGTCGGCTCCGACCTCACGTGCTGCGTCGGAGATCATGTGCGCTGCGTGAGACGCGGCACCGCTCGCGAGCTCGAAGCTCGCGTCGATTCCGTCCTCCCGCAGCTGCTCAACCTGCCGTTCTATCTTCGTCTCGATCTCTTCCTCGTCGGCGAGAACAGGATGACCCGCCGCTCGTCCGAGGAGCAACTCCTTGCAGTGAACAACGACGAGCCGACCATCGGGCCCGCCAGCCAGCTCCTTGGCATAGGGCAATGCGCGATCCGCTGCCTCTGACCCGTCGGTCGCCCAAATGATTGTCTTGAACATCAGACGCCTCCTCCTAGTAGGGTCCTTTCCTAGAGCATGCTCCCTCCCTGGGGGCTTGCACCTCGGGGTTTGGAACTATTTCGGCCGCGGCTTATTGCGTACCCGGAGGGATCGGCGTGGAAGAGCGGAGGCTCTACCGCGTTCGTGTGGATAGCTCGCTGACGATGCCGACGAGACGGTGCAGGTTTGTGGAGCCCATCGGCGCTTGCGTGCACACGATTGCGCGTTCAGAGATCCCACCCAGGACGAGGCCGGCCTACGGCCACCACAGGTTCTGCGGGTCTTGGAGCACTGAAGGCAATCCGAGCGCGATCGCGATATTCCACGGGGCTTCTTGTGGGAAGTCCGCGTGCGATTCAGTGTTGCGCCCGATTTCCGAAGCACGGATCCAGGCGAGGCTCCGGTTGTACAGGTTGGTCGCATTACCGCGAGCCGGCCGCGACGAAGGAGCAAGAGATGCGTAAGGTATTCGAGATCGGCGGCCTCCTCGCCGCTGCGGTGTTGATCGCTTTTGGCATCGGCGCCGTCGTGCTCGGGATCAACGGCCACAACACTGTCCGAGACAGCCTCCAGGCCGAGCAGATCGTCGGCTCCGATGACATGTCGCCGGCGGCCATCGCGGCCGAGGCCAAGAAGGCTGGTCTCCCCGCGAGTACGGCCTTCCCAACGGTCGATGTCGCCGGAAAGCCGATCAACACCGGCGAGCGGGCGCGCGCGTTCGCGGGCTACATGCGAATTCACGCCCTCGAGTCGAGCGGTGGTCTGACGTACGCCCAGATGGGGCGCTATGCGACCGCCGACGGCAAGCCGGCAGGAACGAACGATACAGCCCTGGCCCAGAAAGGCCCCGATGGTGAGCCTGTCGCGAATGCGGCACGGAACACCTGGGTCACGGAGACCGCGCTCGCTACGGCGCTCAACGTGAGCTACATGGCGGAGAGGACCGCGCTGTTCGGCATCGTCGTCGGGATCGCCCTGCTGCTCTCCGGCATCGGCTTCGCGATCCTCGCGATCGGCGGAGCGCTTCGCAATCCAGAGCCGGCGTTCGGCCTTTCCTTCGGGAAGAAGCCCGAGACGCCCGTCTCGACCGCGTAACCATAGATCCAACGCGTCGTCCGGCCGCCCGCTCGGGCGGCCGGATTTGTGGACCGGAGGCGGTGTCGCGGTCGCTTCGCTCTCGGAAAGTTGAGGCGAGCTCGTGCCTGCGGGTTTCTCCGAAGTCATCCAGAGCCATTCCACGATGTGCTGCGCTGCTGGATGCGAGAGACTCCGCTTCATGATCGACCTCGTCCCCGACCCCAGCCTCGCCGTCGACGTCATCCTCCGCGACGGGGCGACGCTCCGTCTCCGTGCGCCTGTCGATGGTGACGAGACGGCGCTGATCGACTTCTTCGCCGCCCTGTCGGATCGGAGCCGCTATCTGCGCTTTCACGGTTTCGCCGTAGCCGATAGCCGGCTCGCGCGCACGCTCATCGGGCCCGACTGGACCGAAAGGGGCTCGCTCGTCGCCGTTGTGGGCGAGCTCGACGACGAACGAATCATCGCGGTCGCGAACTACGTTCGCCTACGCGACCCACTGGTCGCCGAGGCCGCGTTCGTCGTAGCGGACGACTATCAGCGCAGAGGCGTCGGCATCCGACTCCTCGAACAGCTCGCCAACGCTTGCCGCAGCTCACGGGATCGAGGCTTTCATCGCGGAGGTCATGGGCGACAACCGCGCCATGCTCTCCGTGTTCGAGAATGTCGGCTTCACCATCAGCCGTACTCTCGAGGGAGGCGTCGTCGAAGTGCGGTTCCCGCTCGCTCCAACCGAGCGCTACATGGCTCGAGTGGACGAGCGCGACCACGTGGCAGTCACCGCCTCGCTCCGACCGTTCTTCGAGCCGCGCACCGTGGCCGTGGTCGGCGCATCGGCGCAGCGCGGCTCGATCGGCGGAGAGCTCTTCCGCAACATTCTGACGGGCGGCTTCACCGGTGCTGCATATCCGGTCAACCGGTCGGGCGCCCCGGTCGCCGGCGTGCGCGCCTACACCGCGATCGAGGACATCCCGGACCCGATCGATCTCTGCGTGATCTGCCTGCCGGGCGACCGCGTCCTCGACGCCGCCGAGGCGGCGCTTCGGCGCGGCACGCGCGCGCTGTGCGTGATTTCCGCCGGATTCGCCGAGACCGGAGTGGAGGGTCGTGCGCGCCAGGAACAGCTGCTCGCGCTCGTGCGGGCGCACGGCGCGCGCCTCGTCGGGCCCAACTGCCTCGGCATCGCGTCGGCGCCCGTGTCCATGAACGCGACCTTCGCCCCGCGCGCATTCACCGCCGGGCGCATCGGCTTCTCGTCGCAGTCAGGGGCCCTCGGGCTGGCGCTGCTCGAACGGGCTGAGGCACGAGGCATCGGCGTCTCGGCCTTCGTCTCGATCGGCAACAAGGCAGACGTCTCGTCCAACGACCTGCTCGAGTGGTGGGAGGACGACCCAGGCACCGACCTCGTCTTGATGTACGTCGAGTCGTTCGGCAACCCGCGGAAGTTTGCCCGAATCGCCCGCCGACTGGCTCGCGAAAAGCCGATCCTGGCGATGAAGAGCGGCCGCTCGAGGGCAGGCAGCAAGGCCGCCGGATCGCACACGGCAGCCCTCGCCGGATCGGACACCGCCGTCGACGCCGTCTTCCGCCAGGCGGGCGTGCTCCGCGCCGACACGCTGGTCGAACTCCTCGACGTCGCCGCCCTGCTCTCGAGCCAACCGCCCCCCAAGGGCCGACGAGTCGCCGTGCTCACCAATGCGGGTGGGCTGGGCATTCTCTGCGCCGACGCCTGCGAAGCTTCGGGCCTGGAGCTGCCGGTCCTCTCCGAGGAGACCCGGACCGAGATTGCGGCGCTCCTCCCGATCGAGGCGTCGACCGCGAACCCGGTCGACATGCTCGGCTCGGCGACAGCCGACAGCTACCGGGCCGTCCTGCCGGCGGTCGTTGCCGATCCCGGGATCGACGCGGTGATCGTCCTCTTCGTCCCTCCCGTTGCGGTCGCGACGGTCGACGTCGGGGCGGCGATCAGCGACGCCGTCGCGGAAACCGGGACGACCAAGCCCGTGCTCGCGGCGATTCTCGCCTCCGAGGGGGCGCCCGCGGCGCTGAGGCGTTCGGCCCCAGTCCCCGCTTTTGCCTATCCGGAGGCTGCTGCGAGGGCACTCGGACGCGCGGCGGAGCGAGCCGAGTGGCTCCGAAGGCCGGTGGGATCGGTTCCGGTGCTTTCGAACATCGATCACGGAGCGGCCGCGGCCGTTGCCGCACGAGCGCTCGAGAATGTGAGCGAAGCCTGGCTCGAGCCGGACGACGCGAGGGCCTTGCTCGATGCCTATGGGATCCCGGTAGTGCCCGAGCGCACCGCGCCGACCCCCGACGATGCCGTTGCAGCCGCCGATGAGCTCGGCTATCCCGTGGTCGTCAAGACCGCCGCCGCGGGCGCGCACAAGACGGAGACGGGCGGCGTTGCGCTCGATCTGGCCGGAGCGGACGAGGTCCGTGAGGCAGCGACGCGAATCGGTGGGCCCGTGATCGTGCAGGCGATGATCCGCGGCGGCGTCGAGCTGCTCGCAGGCGTCGCCCAGGACCCGGTCTTCGGGCCGCTCGTGGCCTTCGGGCCCGGGGGCATTCACGCCGAGCTGATCGGCGACGCCCAGTTCCGCCTGACGCCGCTGACCGATGTCGATGCGGGCGAGCTGGTGGCAGGGGGCAAAGCAGGGCGGCTGGTGGCCGGATTCCGAGGTGCGCCACCGGCGGACGCGGCGGCGCTGGCAGACATCCTGCACCGGCTGTCCCAGCTCGCGGACGACCTCCCAGAGCTGGCAGAGCTCGACCTCAACCCTGTGCTCGGTCTCCCGCACGGCGCAGTCGCCGTCGATGCCCGCATCCGCCTCGCCCGGCCACACGCGCGGTCCGGACAGAAGACCTGGTAGGCCGCGTGCGCGAGAAGCGTCGGCGCAGATGAAGGCGCGCCTGATCGCCGGGATTGCGTTCGTCGGGATCGTCGCCGGCGGCATCACCTATCTGCTCGGGAACCATCCCCTGGCGGATCGGATCTGGGCCGCCGCAGCGATCGTGGTGCTCGTGCCCCTCGCCGCCGACACGGCGCGGTCGTTGCGCCGGGGCGACGTCGGCGTCGATGCGATCGCCCTCGTGGCGATCGTCTGGGCACTCGCCCTGCAACAGCAGCTCGCCGCCGCGATCGTGGCGCTGATGATGTCCGGCGGAGCCGCCCTCGAGGCGTGGGCCGCCGGCCGAGCACGCCGCGAGCTGCGGCTCCTCGTCGAGCGCGCCCCTCGCGTCGGGCATCTCTACCGCGACGGCACGGTCGTCGAAGTGGATGTCGACTCGCTCCAACCCGGAGACGTCGTCCTCGTGCGGGGAGGAGAGGTCGTGCCGGCCGACGGCGAGCTGGCCGCGGGATGGGGGGTCATCGACGAGTCGGCTTTGACCGGAGAGGCTCTGCCGGTGACGCTGACCGCCGGCGATTCCGTCCGGTCTGGAACGGCAAATGCAGGTGACACGTTCGATCTTCGCGTCACGCGCCCTGCTGCCGAGAGCGCGTATGCGGGCATCGTCCGGCTCGTCGCCGCTGCGGAGAGCGACCGCTCGCCCTTCACGCGGCTCGCCGACCGCTACGCAGCGTTCTTCCTTCCCTTCTCGCTGGCGGTCGCCGGCCTTGCGTGGCTTGCGTCCGGCGACTCCGAGAGAGGGTTGGCCGTCATGGTCGTCGCCACTCCCTGCCCACTCATCCTGGCCGCTCCCATCGCGTTCGTGGCCGGCCTCTCCCGCGCTGCACGTGCCGGCATCATCGTCAAGGGAGCCGGCGCGCTCGAGCGCCTCGGCGGGGCGCGCACCGTCCTCCTGGACAAGACCGGCACCCTCACGATCGGCTCCCCGGAGGTCGAGCGTGTGGTCGGTATCGGATCACTCCCGCGGGACGAGACACTCCGACTCGCCGCCTCGCTCGATCAGATGTCGGCGCATGTCCTCGCCGAGAGCCTCGTCGCAGACGCGAGGGTGCGCGGATTGTCGCTCAGCGTCCCGACTGGCGTGACCGAGGATCCGGGCAGAGGCATCACCGGCGCCGTCGACGGGCACCGCGTCGCCGTCGGATCCTCGGGCTGGCTCGACAGCCACGGCTACATCGGTGCCCACACCCAGGATCTCGCTCTCGACGGTGCCGACGACGAGGCGGGCCTCGCCCGGGTGCTCGTCGGCGTCGACGGGAAGCTCGAGGCCGTGATCGTGATGGGAGACCGGCTGCGTCCGGGAGCCAGCACGCTCGCCGCCGACCTGCGGAAGGCCGGAATCGCTCACGTGGCACTGGTGTCTGGTGATCGGGTCGAAGTGGCACGGCAGGTGGCACAGGCCGTCGGCATCGACGAGGTCTACGCCGACCAGCGCCCGGAAGCAAAGCTCGCTGTCGTCCGCCGGGTCAGCGCGCTGCCCGGTCGCCGAAACGTCGTCATGGTCGGCGACGGCATCAACGACGCGCCCGCCCTCGCGCTCGCCGATGTGGGGGTGGCCATGGCGGGCAAAGGAGCGACCATCTCCTCGGAGACCGCAGATGCCGTGATCACCGTCGACGATGCGAGCCGGATCGTGCTCTCGATCGCGATCGGTCGCCGATCGCTCGCGATCGCCCGGCAGAGCGTCATCGTCGGCCTCGGGATCTCCATCGCAGCCATGATCGTCGCCGCGTTCGGCTACCTCCCGCCCGTCTGGGGCGCGTTGCTGCAGGAGGTGATCGACGTCGCGGTCATCCTCAACGCACTTCGCGCTCTTCGCGGGTGACCCGTACCCCGGATCAGCGTGCGCACCGATGCACATGTCGACTCCGGCGGTCGACACTCGAGGTGAGCTATCGAAGGAGGCCAGTGATGAAGGTTCACGAGGCAATGACAGTCGACGTTCTGACCGTCACGCCAGAATCCACGCTGAAGGAGGCTGCCGTCCGGATGGCGACGCACGGTATCTCCGGGATGCCGGTCGTCGATGACAACCTGTACGTCGTCGGGGTCATCTCGGAGGCGGACGTCCTCGCCAAGGAGGCGACAGCTTCGCGCGCGGGTGGCATGTTCAGGTGGCTGTTGGATCCGGATCCCACGTGGAGCTCGCGCGCCGAAGCGATCACGGTTGAGGACGCCATGTCGGCACCGCCGCTGACGACCACCCCCAACCGCTCTGTCGCCGCTGCGGCAACGGCCATGCTCGACGAGGGAGTCAATCGCCTGCCCGTCGTCGACGAGGAGGGAGTCCTCGTTGGCTTGATCAGCCGCGGCGACCTCGTCCGGGCATTCGCCCGGGGCGACGACGAGATCCGCCATGAGATCGAGGAGGATGTCATCCGCCGGGCGCTCTGGCTCGCCCCCTCCCTGGAGGTGACGGTCGAGGCAGGCGCCGTCAAAGTCGAGGGCGAGGTCGAGTCGGCCGCAGAGGCCGCACTCGTGCCATCCTTCATCCGTCGGGTGCCCGGTGTCGTCTCGGTCGACTCAGAGCTGACGTACCGAAACCCGTAGTCACAGCATCGCGCCGGAGGCCTCCTAGGTCCTACTTCTGGGAGGCCTTCCCGACGTAGGCGGCGACGTCCGCTATCTGCTGCGAGCTCAGCTGGTCGGCGAAGGGCGGCATCGCGCCCTTCCCGGCCTTTACCCTCGCGGCGACCAGGGCGGCCGACAGATTCGCGCCGTCGAGGACCGGGCCGACGTTCCCGGTCGATCCTGCGTCCGCGAGCGTGTGGCAACCGCCGCACCCTGCGCTCGCGAAGACGTTCGCGCCCGCCGCCGGGTCGCCGACGATCGCCGACCCGCCGCCCGTGCTCGTCTGCGTCGTGGTGCCCCCGCCGCCGCCCTTTCCGTGCTCACGGCCGACGAGGTACCCGCCGGCGGCGAACGCGAAGGCGAGGAAGAGGAAGACCAGCACCAGCGCGCCTTCGGCTGCCGGCACGGACCAGTCGGACTTCCGTTCGGAGGGCTTCGGGATCCCGCGCTCGTCGAAGGTTGCGACGCCGCCCTTTCCTCGTAGCGTCTGCATCACGTTCCAGAAGAACAGCCCCTGAGCCGCGGCGAGCAGGAACACGAAGGGAAGCGAAACGCGCGTCATCGTGTCGTAGTCGGACGGAAGCACCGACCAGCGACGTGGGGCACCGTTCAAGCCCTGCACGAGCCAGATCCCGAACACGATCATCCCGACCACGAACGTCGTCCACACGTGGATCCAGGCGAGCTTCTCGCTGTACAGCGCCTTGCCGGAGAGCTCGGGCAGTAGCGCATACGTCGCCCCGAAGATCAGGAGGCCGATGTTCAGCATCGCCATGTGGTGGAAATGGCCGACGATCCACAAGGTGTTGTGGATCGCCACGTCCAGGGCAATCGTCGCGTTCACGACACCGGAGAGACCGGCGAGAAGCCAGCCGACGAGGCCGAAGAAGAGCGCCGTGGACGCAGGTGTCCACCGGAAACGTGAGCGATAGATGGTGAAGCCAAGGCTGTAGAGCGACAACGCGGAGGGTAAGACGAGCGCGAAGGTGATCGGCTGCATGGCAGTGTTGATCTGCGCCTGCGGCGTGCCGCTCGGATAGTCGAGATACAGGTGATGCGCCCAGACGAAGACGTTCGCAATCACGGCGACCGTCCACGCGATCGCGATCACGTGGCCGGCGACGAGATCTCGGCCCGCGTAGCGCGGGATCAGCCAGTAGTACACGGCGACGGCGGGGAAGAGGAGGAGGTAGACGACCGGGTGGCCGAACCACCAGAGAATGTTCTTCGCGAGAAGCGCGTTCGTCTCGCCGACGATCTGCATCGACTCCAGGATTTGCCAGACGAGAAGCCCGGCAAGCGGGAGCGTCGCGATGATCATGTCGAGTCCGATCACGGCGAGCGGGATCACGGGGTACGGAACCGCCCGGGGGTTCGTTGCGAAGGTTCGCGGCATCAGGAACCCCCAGCCGAACGAGATCCCGAGTCGCTTGCCGATCGAGTTCGAGACGCTGTGCAAGGCCTCACGGTTCGTCACGGTGTGCAGGACTCCGAAGCACCAGGTCACGATCGCGAGACCGGCGAGCAGGACCGAGAACGAGAACAGGCCTGTCGCCCAGTCCCCCCAGTTGCCCGAGCCGTAGAAAGGCAGTGGGTAGAGGAACACCCACGAGGCGCCGAAGCCCATGAAGACGGTCGTCACGATCACACCCGCGACACCCAGCACCATCAGCCACCAGGTGAGACGGGCCATCGCAAGACCGAAACCACGCACGGGAAAACCGACACCTGCGAGGACCCACCACGAAAGGCCCATCACGGCGAAGCCGGCCCACCCGACGAAGGCGCCCAGGCCGTGCGCGGTCATCAGCGCGTACCAGAAGTTGTCACCGACGCGGGCTTGCGGCACCGCCTGACTCCAGCGGAGAACAACGCCGAGGAGGCCGGAGGCGGCGAGGATCACCGTCGAGCCGATCACGTAGCTGATCGTCAGCCGACGAGCGATCTCGAGCGAGTGCCCGTCGGTCACGCGGGCCGCACCACGAACGTCGAGGTCATCTTGTGGTGTCCCGCGCCGCAGAACTCGAGGCAGTGAACCGTGTAGAGGCCCGGCTCTGTGAACGTGTGGACAATTTTCTGGTCGTGGTCGGGGACGACCTGTGCCTGAAAGATGAGGACGCCGCTCGGGTTGTAGACGCCGAAGCCGTGGGCTACGTCGCGCGACCGCGCGATGAACGCGACCGGACGATTGGTCACGAGGGGCTGCGGCGTGTCGATCGCCCAGGCGAATTGAACGCCGGTCACGCGCACGAGCTGCGCGCGCGGCCCGGCAGTGTCCCCATAAGGAACGTAGAAGATCGTCCCCATCAGGAGCGCGAACAGGACGGCGATCATGACCACGAGCCATGCCGTTTCGCGGCGCGACCAGACGCCGCTGCGATCGTCGTCGAGTGGCCTCTGCGTCGACCGGAAGAGCGCAAACGCGATCACCGAGCCGAGAGCAACTGCGATCGAATAGGCAACGGTGATGATGACCGCCGTGTGGCTCACGCCGCGGATCCTCTCAAACGGATGCGCCGCCGTACATCGGTCGTTTTTCCCGGGCATGTTGCGGCTTTCCCACAACATCGTGTGAGTCGACCGCATACGATTCCGCGCCCGCCCCGATGCTCGGCAGGTCAGCACGGGGCAGGCTAGGAGCTTCCATGAGGAGGAACTCTTGAAGGTGATGGTTGCATTCGCGAGCAAGCACGGGTCGACCGAAGAGATCGCCGCGAGAATCCAGAGGACGCTGACCGAGCACGGTCTGGAAGCAGACCTCGCACGGGTAGACGACGTGGCCCTCCTCGATTCCTATGACGCCGTGGTACTCGGTAGCGCGGTGTACATGGACGAGTGGCTACCAGATGCCCGAGCCTTCGTGGACGCGCATCGTCACGAGCTCTCCGATCGAATGACCTGGCTGTTTAGCAGCGGGCCGCTTGGATCCCCACCCAAGCCCACGCCCGACGCAAACCCGAAGATCGACGCGCTTCTTGCCGAGACCGGCGCTCGGGAGCACCGGTTCTTTCTCGGGAAGCTCGACAAGGATCGTCTTGGGCTCGGCGCTCGCGCGGTGGTTCGGGTCGTGCAGGCGCCGTATGGCGACTTCCGCGACTGGGCCGCCATCACTGCCTGGGCCGCCGATATCGCGGACATCCTCCAATCGCGCGCCTCTTCACGGGGGACGCCTTCGGACGTCTCCGCGAGCTAACCACGATCGGCCAACACCCGTTCAGCGGCGCTGCTCGTTGGCCTAGCGCGCGATCCAACGGGCCGCTGCCCGGCTACTCCGATGCGGTTTTCTCGAACGGCATCGTCAGGGTTTTCGCTGACGACCAAGACGTGAGAACACCCGATGCTCGCCGCCTTCCATTGGTCGATCCTAGTTGTGGGAATGACTATGCAGAAGGAGCTGGTGATGAGGGTTCCACTCGTAGGACTTGCGGTACTCGCGGCGGGCGCGTTCTTGTGCGTGGCAGCCCTTGTCGCGTCGGATCGTGGCTTGAAAACCGTCGGCGCCGCGTCAGCCTCTGCTGGTCAGGAGACGATGGCGGGCATGGACATGAGCGGCACCTCGACGGCGAGTACTGTCAAAGGACAGAGTTTCGCCGGAGCAGCACCCGAGAACGCCGAGGAGCTCGCTGCCGCCCGCACTCCGTACCCCGCCGCACTGCCGCCGCTCACTCCCGGAGACGTCGTCAAGGTGCACATGGTCCTGAAAGACGTCACGATCGATATCGCTCCCGGTGTCAAGTATCAGGCCTGGGGCTTCGAGGGCGGCGCGCCCGGTCCGGTAGTACATGCGCGCCAGGGGCAGACAGTCGAGATGACACTCACCAACAACGGTGCAATCCCGCACTCCATCGACTTCCACGCGGCTCGGATCGCACCCAACAAGGCATTCGTCGATGTCATGCCCGGCAAGTCGTTCACGTTCCGGTTCGAGGCGAATGACCCCGGAGTGTTCATGTACCACTGCGGCACCAAGCCGGTGCTGATGCACATCGCCAACGGCATGTACGGCGCGATCGTCGTTGATCCCACCACACCCCTGCCGAAGGCCGACCACTCCTTCGTGCTCGTCGCGAGCGAGTGGTATCTGACAAGCGACGGCCTCACCACTCCCGCTCAGTTCGACATCAACAAGGCGCGAGCGATGATGCCCGACTGGACGACGTTCAACGGCTACGCCGGCCAATACGTCGCGCACCCCCTCACCGCCGACCCCGGCGATACGGTCCGGTTCTACGTCGTCGATGCCGGCCCCAGCCTGACCACCGCCTTCCACGTCGTCGGCACGATCCTCGACACCGCCTACCCCGACGGGGACATGAACCCGGCTAGCGCGCTCCACGGCGTCCAGACCGTCGACGTTCCTGCAGGCGGAGGCGGCGTCTTCGACGTCAAGATCGACGACGAAGGCCTCTACCCCTTCGTCAGCCACTCCTTCGCAAGCGTCGACATGGGACAGGTCGGCCTACTGAAGGTTGGCAACCCGAAAGGCACCATGTCCCACTAGCTGCGACGACACGACGCACCGACCGATCTGCCACGGAGGGTCGAGTGTTTCCGTCTGCCGAGCTGAGTTCTTCCAGACCGTAAGTCCATGTCTCGGGTGCTGAGCTCGACGCAGGTTGTCTCAGTTCGCGCGGTCGGGGGACCCGCAAGTGCCGTCGTGACGAGCGTCGTGACCTGATGTACGGCGCGAAGCGCAAGCCGGCGCGGCTGTCATTGTTCGACTCCGGCTGCCGGGCGACATGTTAGCCCAGGTAGTGGGCGCGCATCTGAATATCGTGGAGGTCGTAGGTTGTGTTGCCGTTTCCCGCGCACATGAACTCGACTGTGCCTGGGCCTTGGGCGTTGAGGACCCCGGCTGAGGTGGTCGTGGTGGATTGTCCTGCGGTGGTGTCGGCCCCGGCGGCGCCGTTGATGACGCCGGCGAAGCGGTAACCGCAGTTCAGGTACTCGTTGTTGCTGCCCGTGTTGGATGCGGTGAAGGTCGTGAAGATCACGTAGTCACCGGGGTCTGTGAGCGGCAGCGACGCGAGCGGGGTGAGGTCTTGGTAGCTGGTTGCGTCGGTTCCGGCCGCAGCGGCGGTCGTGATCCCGACGCCATGTGCTCCTTGAGGGCCAGCTGGGCCTTGGGGGCCGGCGGGGCCCTGTGCTCCCGTTGCCCCGGTCGCCCCCGTGGCGCCGCGGGCTCCGGTAGCGCCCTTGAGGGCGCGAAGCGCGGCAGGGCTCAGCGTTCGCGCACCCAGCGATCCCGTCCTCACGTCGACTCCCGTTAGGGATCCATTTTGGACATTGGCCCCGGTCACGAGAAGCTCTGAGCCCGCCACGGCTGTGCCACCAAGGGCCACGAACAGCGCCAACGTCGCCACCACGTTGCCGTAGCTGAGCCGCTCCAACGAGCGCGTACATCCTCCGATCCCTCGATTTCGATACCTAGAACGAGGGACCGACCTGTTCACAGGACAAACACTCCCCCAACGGGGGTAAAGACGCCACGCGGCGCAGAATTCGACATCGACACCGCCAGCGCCCCGCACGCCACTTCCCGCAAGCGTCCGACCGTCGCGCGTCGGGAACGTCACAAGAGCCCCGATCACGAACGCGCGTCTCAATCCTTGTCGACTCGACGGCTACTCTGCGAGCGTTCCAGGGCCGAGGACTGGGAGGTCGAGGTTGTGCGGAGGCTGCTCGCGCTCTTCGGCGGCATAGCCGTCGGTTTGGTGATTGTGGCGTCGGTCGGCGCTACGACTTCAGTGGCCGGCGGTTCGTCCCGCGACAATGCGACCGCGTCAGGGCCGGTTCCGTCGCTGACGCCGGTCGCCACGGAGCGGCTCTGGAGCGAGTTGGTACTCCGGCCGCGACAGCGTGAGCTGCGATCGGCTGACTGCCGGCCGCTGCGCGGCGTCTTCTATGCTGCGACCGACTGGCTTCGCCTCGCCACCAAGCTCGCAGCAAGCGCATCTCCCTGCGCCCAGTACTCCATTTCGGTGCCGCCGCTCGTGGCCGACAAGACAATGCCGCGTGCGGATCAGGCCTGGCGGATCCGCGCGCTGGGGCCAGCGTTCAACGCTCTGGCGGAGGTCAACGTCACGGCGTGGAGCTCGTGGGTCGCAACCACCGGCAATTCCTGGTACGCCGCCGGGGTCGAGGCCCGTCGGCGCCTGGCGGCTGCAGGCTACGACACCGCCGCCGGCGACAGTTGGGCGCTGAACGAGCTGTCGTCTGCGGTACGACAGGGAGTCGGCAGCGCCCGCGTGAACATGCGTGCCTTCCTGCACGGCCTCTACGACGGAGACGGCGCCCTTGCCTCCGCGCGGGGCACCGTGTTCATTGCCGGGATCAGCCAGCCAACCGCAGATCTCTCCCTCTACCAAGCGCGGCTCCAGGACTGGTACGAGGACGCCGAGTTCTGGGACGAGATCAGCCACTACGTCAACGACTGGTCGCAGGAGCTCTACGGCGACATTCGCAACTACGCCGTCGCCGGTCAGACGCGAGAAGCCCGCCGCGACTCGATCAACGAATACCTCCAACACCAGCTCTCCCTCGCGAATGCTTCGCCCTCGACAGCGGCGTCAGCCCGAGCGTTCCTTACTGCTGCCTACAGTCCGCTCGCGAACGCGGCCTGGCAGTACGACGCCTCCTTCGGCTGGACGAACGTTCCCGTCGAGCTGATGCAGGACTACGTCTCGGCGCAAACGTACGCGAGTGCCTCGGTGGCCAACAGCCGTTTCGGCTTCGCGTGGTCGCCCCGCAACCTCGCCGGCGCACCCTCTGGAGACTTCACCGCCCAAACCGACGCGCTGCTCGTGCGGCTCGCAGCCGCGATCACTGACTCGGCACAAGCCGCCGAGGCAGCGTGTGGCTCGACGTGGTGCAACCGCGATCTCGCCGGCGCCGACATGACGACCGCCTGGCAGACCTTCGCAACATGGAAGCCATCCGCCCTCGCCTTCGCCACGCCCACACAATCTCTACCGCCCGGCTCACCATCCGCACCCGTAACGGTAGAACTGCGCACCATCACGGGAACGCCCTACACGGCAGGACTCCCGGTGACGGTCGAGCTGACGACATCCTCTGCCGCGGGACAGTTCTCGACCAGCGGCGGCGACCCCTGGTCAGCGACACTCACGACAACGATCGCCTCCGGAGAAACCGCGACCAGCGTCTACTTCCGCGACTTACAACCCGGCTCGGCAACGATCATGGCAGCCGCAGCAGGGAAGAGCAGCGCCACCCAGACGATCACAATCGGATCAGACGGCGGAGGCGGCGGTGGGGGTGGCGGTTCGTCGGTGCCGGATCTGAATGTGAAGCTCGTCGCGAATGGGTCGGTGTTTGCTGCGGGGTCTGAGGCGGATCTGGTGGCGACGGTCGCGAACACCGGTGGGGCCGGTGCTTTGCAGACGCATCTGCTGATCGATCTTCCCTCCACGATGACGCTGCTGGGGCCGCCCGCCTACGAGCGCGGCTCGGGCTGCACGGGCAGCCAGAAAGTCGACTGCTTCCTCGACTACATCCCAAACGGCGCCTCGACCAAGGTCGTGTTCGCAGTCCGCCTCAGCGGCGCCGGCGCCCAGTCGATCACCGCCACCGCATCCTCCGACCGAGACAACAACCCAGCAGACAACACAACCACGCTGGCACTGCAGATCGGCGCCACCCCGACACCGACACCGCCGCCGCCGCCGCTGCGCACCCCAACCGTGCAGAAGGGCCGCACAAAGAACGGCACCGCCAAGGCAAACCAGCTCCTCGGCACCGCCTTCGCAGACATCCTGCGCGGCCTGGCAGGCAACGACAACCTGAACGGAAGAGCCGGCCCCGACAAGCTCTACGGCGGGCCCGGCAACGACACCATCAGCGGCGGCCCCGGCACAGACCTCCTCGACGGCGGCCCCGGCAACGACACCATCAACGCCCGCGACCGCCAACGCGACACCATCCACTGCGGCCCCGGCATCGACACCCTCACCGCAGACCGCACAGACCTCATCACCCCCGGCTGCGAAAAAATCAGACGGCGCTAACCCAGTCCGTGGCAGCGGACCGACTCCGCGGGGTGGGCATGAGAGGGCGCACGACACGTCCCGACGATTGGGTTCTTCTTGTCTCGACCCGGGCCTCGGCACCGACTTCGCCGCGGGACGACTATCTTGGTGCCTGGGTCGTTGTGGACGGCGGCTTGGCTCCCATCCCAGAGGAGGCGCGATGAGTACGACGTCGAGTGGAAGCACAGCCATCACCGACCACGAGGCCGGGCAGGTCGGGCGTGCGAATGCGACGTCGGCGACGCCGGTCGTCTTCGTCCATGGGCTTTGGCTCCTTCCGTCGAGCTGGGACCCGTGGGCGAGGTTGTTCGAAGAGGCCGGGTATGTGGCGGTCACACCGGGCTGGCCCGATGATCCGCAGACGGTCGAGGAAGCGAAGGCCGACCCGGATGTATTCGCGCGCAAGAGCGTCGGCCAAGTGGCCGGCTACGTCGACGGGATCATTCGCCGGCTCGAGCGGAAGCCCGTGGTGATCGGCCACTCGTTCGGCGGCCTGTTGACGGAGATTCTGGCCGGCCGCGGGCTCGCCGCCGCGTCGGTCGCGATCAGTCCCGCCCCGTTCCGCGGTGTGCTGCCGCTGCCGGTTTCGGCGCTGCGCGCTGCGAGCCCCGTGCTCAAGAACCCGGCGAACTACAACCGCGCGGTCCCGCTCACCTACGACCAGTTCCGCTACGCGTTCGCCAACGCTGTCTCCGAGGACGAGGCGCAACAGCTGTACGAGTCGTGCTCGGTTCCCGCCCCCGGCAAGCCGCTCTTCCAGGCTGCGACAGCGAACCTGAACCCGTGGACGGAGGTCAAGGTCGACCGCGAGAACGCTGACCGCGGCCCGATGCTGATCATCGCCGGCACCGACGACCACACCGTGCCACCCGCGATCGCGAAGGCATCGTTCGACAAGGAGAAGAAGAACCCAGGCGTGACCGAATACGTCGAGATGGACGGTCGCGGGCACGCACTGACGATCGACTCCGGCTGGCGCAAGGTCGCCGACACCGCGCTCGCGTTCGTCCAGCGGTTCGCCTAAGTGGGATGACGCTCGCTGCGCCGCCCACCCACGCGGCCGTGACGCCCCACCTCACACCCGCAAGTTCTGGCTCCAGCATGCATCTAACTGCGTGGCGGGATGTCAACCGCAGTCACCCGCCACTCGGTGCGCAGGGGATTCGTCGACGCAAGACGGCATCCCCTGTGCACCCCTGCCCCTGACGCGACTCCGTCCGCGGCGATCCCGTGCCGGCTGCTCGACTATCCGGTGTAAGGGTTCGTCGTCCGCCGTCGGGGTATCAAGGCTCATCGTGCAGATCTCGGTGAGAAGCGTCGCGCGGACATCCGGGGGTTTGCCGATAACGCTCGAGGCCGTCGCGCCGTGGCCGACGGCGATGGCCCTCGCCGCAGGTTTGTTCGCGGACGGACTTCTGACGAGGGCCCTCTAATCGTTCGGTTCCAATCGTTGCGTGCCAGGGCGTCCCACAAGGCGGTGGTCGGCGCTGTCGCAGCTGCGAGGCATGGCGTCAGCACGACCCTGGAGCCGTCCCGACGAGTGAGCCTTGCCGACGCCCAGACCGTCGCGTTGAGGATCATCGAGCGCGATCGCATCACGGACCGCGTCACCGCGTATGTGACCAACGGGGTGTTGCGGATCGAGCCGCGCGAATAGCGCAGTAGGACGCAAGCTCCCCGAACAGCGGCCACACGAAGAAGAGCCAGACCGCCTCGTCACACGTCGCAATTCCAGGGCGATCGCCGTGCGCCGACCAGCCCGTCCGCGTGTGACATTCCGAACTGGCGCAGGCGGCTACTGCGTCGCCGTTGGTCGTCTGCCGGGGGCGTTCTCCCCGATCGCGGCGAGCTCGGCGACGACAGCAGCGATTGACTGGGTGGCATCGATCTCGTGCGTACAGGTTGCGCGGAGCAGGCGCTCGACGTGAGAGATGTCGCCGACGATCCGCTGACGCTCGTCGATCGACTTGCCGTAATCGTTGGTCGTGCGGGACGTGACCCGGCGCAGAAGGACGTCGGCCGGCGCGCTCAGGAGCACAACCGCGTCGAAGCGCGGGTAGAACCGTCCCTGGTTCGAGACGGTCCCCGACAGGAACAAGGTCGTCTCGTGCTCACGATCGAGCAGTCCGCCGATGAGCTCCTCGTTCCAGACGTAGCCGTCCGCCTGCTCCGACCACTCACTCCACGGCGCATGGTCGGTCTCGACGACCGAGAAGCCTCGCCTCGCGAGTTCCGCGAGCGCCGTCGACTTGCCCGTGCCTGACATCCCGGTGACGAGAATCCGCCGCACGACGAGAGCGTATGCGCGCGCTCAGGTGACATCCCGGACCCTGGTACAGGGGAGCCCGCCGACTGGTGAACGCCTCGGAGGCCTGAACCATCTGTCAGCCCGGAATGTCCGCTACGACGAGCAGCGACAGGGCCTCGTCATCGGCATCCGCGAGGTCACCGTTGCTGAGCCGAGTCGCATGACGCTGGATCATGTCTTGGACGAGGTGACGGACGAAACGGGCATTGCCGAAGCTCGAATCACGTTGCTCGTACTCGGCCTCGATGTGCTCGCTCACGGCCTCGGCAACATCGGGCGTCATCGTGTAGCCGATTTCGGCCGTCATCGACACGAAGATCTCCACGAGCTCCGACGGCGTGTAGTTCGGGAACTCGATCGTGCGCGTGAACCGGCTCGAAAGCCCGGGATTGCTCGTCAAGAACCTGTCCATCTGATCGGGGTAGCCGGCAGCGATCACCACGAGCTGGTTCCGCTCGTCCTCCATGCGCTTGAGCAGAACCTCGATCGCTTCCTGCCCGAAGTCGTTGCCGGACCCAGCGGGTGCAAGCGCGTACGCCTCGTCGACGAAGAGAACACCACCGACCGCTGTGTCGATGACTGCGTTCGTCTTGATCGCGGTCTGGCCGACGTAGCCGGCCACGAGGTCCTGCCGAGCCGTTTCGACGACGTGGCCGCTCGGGAGAATGCCGAGCGCGACAAAGATCTCACCGACCAGGCGTGCAACCGTCGTCTTCCCCGTTCCCGGCGGGCCCTTGAAGACGAGATGATGGGAGATGTCAGCAGTTTTCAGGCCCGCGACCCGACGGCGCGTCTGCACGCGCAGGAAGTCGGTCATTGCATTCACCTGTTGCTTGACGGGCGCGAGCCCGATCAGGGCGTTCAGATCGGAGAGAATGTCCTCGAGTGGCCGCGCTCCCACCTTCTGCGCTCCGCTGACACCGCTCCCTCCATCGACGAGCACGACTCGTGCCGTGCACCCGAGGGTCGCCAGCTCACTCTTGATCGCGTTGGCCTCCTCGAGGCTTACGCCCCAAAGCACCTCCGGCGGGGTGCCGAAGACAGCAGCCACCGCTATCTCGTCGCAGTGACCCGGCGGGTAGCCGAGGCGCACGTGGAGATATTCCTTGAAGAACCCCTCGATCGTTCTGAGGTTGTCCCCTGTCGGCTCGACGGCTGTCACCGAGACCGTGTAGTCGCCACTCGCAAGGCATGGTCTCGCCGGAGGCCAGGACGCTTCCGTGAGAGGCGACGGAAACTGCAGCCTGTCGAGGCACGTGGCGACGGCCGATCTCGCCGCGGTGCGGAGCTGGAGCCATTCCTCGATGGCCTCTCTGGTCGACGCCTCCAGGCCGAAGACGGCTTCGAAGGTCTCGTTCGTCCTCTTCTCAAGGGCCGTCGGCCCGTCGAGCGTCCCACCGGACGCCTCCCACTCGTCGATCGCGCTTTCGAGCTCCGAGCAGGCCTCAGCGTGCTCCGCCATCGCCTCGATCCTCTTGCGGGTCAACGAGACGGCGCTCACCGTAGCCGCGAGGAAGGCAGCCATGAGGCGTTCGGGGATCCACGACAGACGAGCGACAGGCTGGCCTCCGGCGGCGACCTCGTCTGTGTCTGGAACGTCCAGCTCGTTCACTGTCGGCACCGAATTCTCCACGAACACGCGCTCCTCCTCGGACCTCGGGTAGCCACCGAATCGGCCGGACGAAGGCCTCAGCCCCGTTGATCCAGCATCGACAGCCGACCCACTCACCTTGAGTCCCGACCCTCCTCTCTCACCGCTCCAGGAGAGCAGGGGACGCGCCCTCTTTCAGCCTGAGAAGGCGGACGGTGCGCGCGCGGACGAGGCATCGGTCGCGACTCGCTGCGCGGACGTCCACAGGGCGTCGTCGCCGAGCTGCGTCCGAGTTGCCATCCCGCCTGCGACGAGTCCCAGCAGGGCCGTCTCGGCCTCTACCCGGTCAGGTGCGTCGTTTCCGCGCGTCAGCAACTGCGCGATCTCCTGTGTGGTCAGACCGCCGGGAAAGCTCTCGAGCAATGGGAGCGGGGTCTTCGGTACGCCGCGCCGATCACCGTCCGGGATGAGGTTGGCGATCACCACGTCGTAGGCTTCGATCGTCTGCCAACCGCCCGCAATGAGCCTGGTGCCGGCACGCTCGACGACGACCGAGGGAGCGGTGAACCGGACGGGACCGTCGGTCGTGGCAGTCTTGCCCTGCAGCTCGGCCGGCGACCCTGCTCCGCGCCGCGCCTCGGCTCGGTCTCGGAGGTAGGCCTCCTCGACCTCCGGTGATCCGATCGACGCGATCAACGCATCGATGTCCAACCCGGGAAGACCGCGGAGAGCATGGGCGATCCCGTCGTCCTCGTCGAGGAGCAGCGTTGTCGTGAACCAGGCGAATTGGAGCGCCCGAAAGACCCCCCACTCGCTGCCGGGTGCCTGCAGGCGCGCCGCTACAACCGCTCTGCATGCGCGTCCAGTGCCCACCACCCGGGAGCGCGGCTCCGGCGCGAACGGCATCCCGAAGCGCCGGAACCGCCGAGCATAACCCTCGGCCGACCGGAGGGCGGTGTAGCCGCGATCCACGTACTCCTGCGCGTGCTCGGTCAAACCGATCACCACGAGCCGCCAGTCGAGTTGCGCTCCGTACCTCCACTCGAGCACGCGGAACGCAGGATTCGCCGAGTAGCCCCATGGGCAGCCTGCGTCGTTGAACACGGTCACCTGTACCCGCTCCGTCATCGATCCTCCCCGGTCGTTGGCGCCTCTGGCCCAGCCTTCGGTGGGATCACCTGTGCTCCAGGGCACTCGCCGCGCGCGTCGTCTTGAACCACTTCGAGATGTCCGGCGCCCAGAGAATCGTGACCGCCACGAGCAGGCCGCCGGTGATCAGGCTGGAAACATAGTCGGGGGAGCGCACGATCGAGAGGATCTCCTGGAGCACGCTGAGGGACAGGACGCCGGCCGCGATCCCGACGGGGCTTCCGCGGCCACCGGAGAGGCTGACGCCTCCGAGGAGCGCCGCCGTAGCGGAGAACGTCAGCACGTCGAAGCCGATGTTCGTGGGACTCGCCGTCGCCAGGCTGTAGCTGAGAAGCGCGCCGGGCAACGCAGCACCGACGGCGGACACCGTGAAGACGAAGATCAGCAGACGGTCGACCCGCACGCCCGCGACCCTCGCCGCTCTCCGGTCGCCGCCGATCGCGCGAATGTCCCGGCCGACACGCAGATAGCGCAGAGCGAGGGCGGCGAGCACGAAGATCCCGAGAGCTATCAGGCTGCGGATCGAGAACACCTGAGCGATGGGCTTGTCGAGCCTGAGCCCGACGTCGTAGTTCTCGTAGCTGACGCTCTTCGAGTGGCCGAGGATGTACGTGAGCCCGAGAACGACGAGGTAGCCGCCCAGCGTCACGGGCATCGAGTTCAGCCGGAAGTACGAGATCAGGCCTCCCTGAACGCAGCCGACGACGACCGCTGCGCCCAGAGCCGCGAGCACGCCGGCGAGCGGGGAGCCGTTGCCCGTGAGGACGGCGACCATTCCCCCGAGGAGGTACATCGACGAGACGGAGAGATCGAACTCTCCCGCCATGATCGTGATCCCGAGCGCCAGCGCCACGAGGCCGTAGGACGAGAAGTTCTGCAGGATGTCGTAGACGTTGGCTGTGCGCACGGTGTAGCTCGTCACGACCGGAAGCAAGGCCATCGTGGCGACCATCACGGCGAGAATCGCGTACGGCACGATCCGGCTCACGCCGCCGACGCGCGCCGTCGAGCGGCGCCGGCCGCTCATCGGCTTCTCTCCCTGAGGTTCATCAAGACCACCACGACGACGACGATGATTCCGCGCACGAGGATCTGCCCGCCGGTGCTGTAGCCGCGGAGCAGCAGCATGTCCGCAATCGTCGCGATGAAGATGGCGCCGGCGGCCGTCCGAAGGACGGATCCCTTCCCCCGGTTACGACGTTTCCGCCCACGAGTGCGGCGGCGATCGCGTCGTAGGTGTAGCTACCGGTGAGGAGGAGGGACGCATTCTGGCTCGTGGCTCCGATGAGGACGCCTGCGCCCGCCGTGAAGAGTGACGTCAGGGCGAAGGCGGCGGTTGTGAGCAGGGTGATGGGCAGCGCGGCCGCTCTTGCAGAGACGCGGTTCTCGCCCATCAAATAGATCTGACGACCGAACCGCGTCCGGCGCATCACGACCTCCAGGACGACCGTGAGCAGGAGAAACACGTAGATCGCGAACGGAACCCCGAGAATAGGCTGCGCAAGCCGTTCGTAGCTCGTTGCAGAGTCCGGAGGGACGATGCTTTGGCCGTGAGAGAGCCAGACTGCGAGACCCTCCATGAGGCCGGCCGCGCCGATCGTGATGATGATCGGGTTCGCGCCCCAGGCGCCGACCGCGAAACCCTGGACGGCGCCGATCACGAGCCCGAGCAGCAGGGTCATGACGATCGCCGAGGCAAGGCCCCACTGCAGCGAGTAGAGGAAGAACATCGCCGTGACGGCGACGGTCTGCCCGAGGGCGAGGGAGAAGAGGTTCCCGCTCAACACGATCACGGTCAGTCCCACCGCGATGATCCCGACGAAGGCAGCAGCGGTCAGGATCGCCTTCAGGTTGCTGACCGTCATGAAGCCGGTGGTCGTGACCGCGCCGTACACGGTCAGAACGGCCAACGTTCCGATCCAGAGGCCGAGTGCCGCGTCGGCCAGGCTGATCCGGCGTCCGTCGCGCAGGCGCTGAAGCGCGCCGTCGCCGGCGGTCAATGCGGAACCTCGCCCTCGTGTTGCCGGCTCGTGGTCATGTCCGCGAGGACAGATGCAGCCGATGCCTCTGCCCGCGGGATCACGGAGACGATCCGTCCCGCGAACATCGTCACCACGACATCTGCGAGATCGAGGACCTCGTCGAGCTCGGTGGACGAGAAGATGACCGTCTTTCCCCCACGAGCAGCATCGCGGACGAGCTCGTGGATGTCGGCCCGCCCACCGACGTCGACCCCGCGGGTCGGCTCGTCGAGGGCGAGGAGAACGATCCCTTCCATCTGGAGGGCACGTCCGAGCAGGACCTTCTGCTGGTTGCCGCCGCTCAGGCTGGAGACCGGTGTCCGGAGCCGCTCGACGTCGACACCGACCATGCTCGCAAGCTCGCGCGCGACGCGCTGTGAACGGCGCCGCAACAAGACACCGAGCCGGCTGAGCCGGCGGAGCCTCGCGACGGTCAGATTGCTCTCCACCGGCTGGCCCAGGAAAAGGCCCTCGCGCTGGCGGTCGTTGGGCATGTAGAGGATCCCTGCCTGCGCCGCGCGACGGGGCGTATTGAGGCGAGCCGGTCGACCCTGGACTTCGACGGCTGCGGAGGCGTCCGGGACCAGGCCGCCGAGAGCGCGAAGCACAGTGCTCGTCCCGGACCCGACCTGGCCGGCGAGACCGGTGATCACCCCCTGCTCGAGCGTCAGCGAGAAACCGTCGACCCGACCGGGGACGTCGAGCCCCTCGATCCGAACGGACTCGACACCCGACTGCGCCGACTCGCTCACGTGATGCCGCGCAGCTGCAGCCCCCTCCATCTCCCCGAGCATCAGGTCGATCAGAGAACGTCTGTCTATCTCCCCGATCGTGTGCGTCCCGGCGACCCGCCCGTCGCGAAGCACGGTCACGCGCTGACAGAGGTCGAACACCTCGTCGAGCCGGTGCGAGACGAAGATGACGCTTCGGCCCTGCGCCACGAGCTCCCGCGTCGCCCTGAACACGCGCTCGATCTCCGGCTTGCTGAGGGTCGCGGTCGGCTCGTCGAGGATCAGGAGCCGCGCCTCGCGGACGAGTAGTCGGGCGATCTCGACGAGCTGTCGCTCACCGATCGCGAGCGACTCGACCGCAGCGTTCAACGGAACGTGCTCGAGCCCGAGCTCGTCGAGCGTCTGACGCGCACGCTCCGAAAGCCTGCGCCGGCGGTAAAGGAGCGGCACGTCGATCCCGCCGAGGAAGATGTTGTCCTCGACACTCAGCTCCGGGACCAAGCTCAGTTCCTGGTTCACGAGTGCGATCCCGTGAGCCTGTGCGTCTTGTGGATTCCGGAGCGAGAGCTCCTCACCGCCGAAGCGAATCGTCCCCTCGTCAGGCCGGACCAGGCCGACGAGGGCCTTCACCAGCGTGCTCTTGCCGGCGCCGTTGTGTCCACAGATCGCGTGGACCTCGCCGGCTCGAACGTCCAGCGTCAGTCCCTGGATCGCCCGCACGGGGCCGTACGACTTCGAGAGGGCCTCGACCTCGAGGAGGACGGTGCCCTCAGCGGGGCCGTCAGAAAGACGACGGGATCCGGCCGAAGATGCCGGATCCCGTTCGTCACGCATGCGGTTCTTGGGTCGGTGCCGCTTAGAAGGTGCAGACCTTCGTGAACTGCGCGACGTTCGCCTTCGTGATGCGCTGCTCCCGGACGTACGACACCTTGGGAGGCGTGGTGCCGTTGAGGATCTGGGCCGCCACCTTGACCGCGAGGGCCGCCTCCACCTGCGGCGCCTGCGTCCCGGTGCCGTACTGCTGGCCGGCCTTGATCGCCTTGATGCCGACGCTGAGACAGTTGCTGCCGGTCACGACCAGGCCCTTCTTGGCGACCCCGACGGGAACGCCGGCTTGCTTGGCGCCCTGGATGATCCCGATCGCCATATTGTCAGCCATCCCGTAGGCGCCCTGGATGCCACCCTTCGACGCGTATTTCGAAAGCAGCTGCTGGCCTACCTTGGCCGACGTCGCCTGATCCCAGTTCGTGTCCTCGACCGCAACGATCTTGAACTGCGGGTACTTCTTCATGTACGCCCTGAAGGCTGCCATGCGATCGGTCACGTTGTTCTGGCTGGCAGTCCCCGTGAGCGCCATGACATTGCCCTTCGTGTAGCCCGCCTTCTTCATGCCTTCGACCAGGTTCTGCGCGGCGTATCGTCCGAGAGCAGGGTCGTCGGTGCGCGCCTCTGCGGTGACGAGCTTCGCCCCTGCGGCCGATTGGCGCCCGATAGCGCCGAGAATCGGGATACCCGCCTGCTTCGCACGGATGTAGGAGGGCACGATCGCAGATGCGCTCGCGGGCACCGAGATGATCAGGTCAGGCTTGTCCGCGATCAGGCGGTTCATGTTCTGTGCATCGACCGCCGGATCGAAAACGGACGAGAGGACGGTTACGGTCGCGCCCTGCTTCTCGAGTCCGCTCTTGACCGAGTTCGCCCACGCGGCGCAGAACGGATTCTGGTTCGTGCAGATGATGACGCCGACCTTCTTGCCGTCGAGTGCCCCTTGGCGCTCGGTCGCACCGACGGCCGTGGCGGCGAACGCGGCGGCAACGGTGACGGCGAGGGCCGCGAGCACTACCCAGCGGTGTGTCTTGTGCCTCATATCACTCGTTCCTTTCCGTAGAGAACGGGTTCAGTAGGGCCAGCGACCTGGCCGAAGGGAGAGACCGATCGAAATGCATACGTAGTCATACAATGTGCCGCCAGCGCTGTCAATCAACCGCGGGAGCAGCGCAGGGAGCCTCTCATCCCGGTGGCGCGGCTGCAAGCGTGGTCCTGTGGACGAGCTTGACCGGGAAGACTCGCCTTCGGGGAGGCAAGGGCTCTCCGGAGTCGATTCGCTCCAGGAGGAGCCTGGCGGCGGCGCGCGCCATCTCGGCGAGCGGCTGGCGCGCCGTCGTGAGGTTGAATCCCTCCCATCCCGCCATGTCGATGTCGTCGAAGCCGACAACGGATAGCTCCTCGGGGACCCGAACCCTCAGGCGACGGGCGGCATCCAGCGCACCGAAAGCGATGACGTCGTTCGCGGCGAACAAGGCGGTCGGCCGCGGATCGGCGGCGAGGAGGTCGAGGCACCACTGATAGCCGCTCTTGTGGCTGAACTGACCCACCCGCCGCAGGCGCTCGTCGAGCGGGGCACCCGACGCTCGCAACTGCTCCGTGAAACCGAGCTCCCGATCCCGGCTCGTCGAGGTGTTCTCCGGCCCCGCGATCAGAGCGATCCGTCGGTGGCCGAGGTTGAGGAGTGCCTCTGCAACCGCGCGCCCGCCGCCCCTGTTGTCAGACACGACCGCATCCGTCGTCGCGGAGCTGATCTCGCGGTTGAGGAGAACGACCGGGCGGGCGCTGGAGCCTCGACCGGGGAGCGGCATCCCGAGCACGGCCGACACATAGACGAGCCCGTCGACGGCGCCTCCGTTGATCAGTTGCGCGACATGCTGCTCGAGTTGGGCGTCGGTCCGCTCGTTGAGCAGGATCGTTCGGTAGTTCGCGAGCGCGAACTCGTTGTGGAGGATGTCGAGCAGCTCGGGATAGAACGGATTGGTGATGTCGGCGACGACGACTCCCACGGTTCGCGTTCTCCGGGTGATCAAGCTCCTGGCAGCAAGGTTCGGCGTGTAGTTCCGTTGCTGGGCGGCATCGAGCACTCGCTGCAGCGTGGCGGCGGCGACACGCGGATCGCCCCGGAGGGCACGCGAGACCGTCGACTGGCTGATCCCGAGCTCCCTCGCGATGTCCTTGCTCGTTACCGCCATCCGGATCGCATCCTAGGTCGGCTCGCTCAGCCTGAGCCGAGGAAGGCGAGCCGCTCGCGCGTCCACTTCTCCAGCCCTCCGGCAGCCAGAAGGTCGGCGACGAAGGGGGCCGGTACGGGGAACGACCAGACGGTTCCGTCCGCCGGTCGGCTCAGAGTCCCCAAGGCGAGGTCGATCGTGATCTCGTCTCCATCGGCGACCTCTCGCCAGGCATCCGGGCATTCGACCGCCGGCAAGCCCAGGTTGACGGCATTGCGGAAGAAGATCCGGGCGAAGCTCGCTGCCACGAGCGCCGTCACGCCGCGGGCGACGATCGCGAGCACGGCCTGCTCGCGAGACGACCCGCCGCCGAACGCGCGGCCGGCGAGGAGGATCGTCCCGGGGCCGATCCGGTCGGCGACGGGGGGCTCGAACCGCTCCAGCAGGTGGACGGCGAGCTCGTCCGGGTCTGTGACGTTGAGGTACTCGCCCGCGAGGACGATGTCGGTGTTGACATCGTCCCCGAGCCGAACGACCCGCCCCGAGAGCGACGTCGCGCTGCTCACGACGTCCTCGGGTCCACGATCGCCCCGGCCGCGGCGCTCGCCCCCGCCACCGCCGCGTTGGAGAGGTACACCTCGGAGTCCACGTGCCCCATGCGGCCCCGGAAATTCCGGTTCGTGGTGGCAAGCGCCCGCTCGCCGGGACCGAGGATGCCCATGTGGCCTCCGAAACACGCTCCGCACGTCGGCGGAACGATCACCGCTCCGGCCATGACGAGGGTCTCGATCAGTCCTTCGGTGATCGCGGCCCGGTGAACGGCGTTGGACGCCGGCACGACGATCAGACGCGTCCCGCGAGCCACGCGCCTTCCCGCGAGCCCGGCGATCAGCTGGCGCAGATCGGACAGCGTGCCGTTCGAGCAGTTCCCGACGTAGACCTGATCGAGATGAAGCCCCGAAGGCAGCTCGTCGACCGCGACAACCGCTGCGGGATCCGGCGGGCAGGCAACGAGAGGTGGAAGCCCGTCGACGTCGACGCGGAGGACATGGTCGTAACCCTGCTCGTCGGCAACGAGTGCTTCGACGCGCGGCACCGATCGGGCGTCGAGCCATTCCAGGACAGCGGCGTTCGGCGCGCAGATGCCGCTTTTCGCCCCCGTCTCGATGGCCATGTTGCACAGCGCCATCCGGTCGTCGACGGAGAGCTCGTCGACGACGTCCCCCGAGAACTCGAGCGCGCCGTACGTGGCCCCGGATGACCCTGTCTGCCGGAGGACGGCGAGGATGAGGTCCTTGCCTGCCGTCCACGGGCCCGGTTGCCCCGTGAACTCGATCCGAATCGTCTCCGGCATGCGCACCCACACCTCGCCGAGCGCGAGGGCAGAGGCGATATCGGTCGACCCGAAGCCCAGCCCGAGTGCGCCGAACGCCCCGTAGGTACACGTATGCGAGTCGCCGCCGGCGATCAGGGCTCCGGGCGCGATGAGCCCGAGCTCGGGTAGGAGCGTGTGCTCGATCCCGGCCTCTTCCGTGCGGCCGAGCTCGTAGTAATGCTCGATCCCGTACCGCTGCGCGAACCGGCGCAGGTCGGCGGCGAGCTCGGCGCTCCTCACATCCTTGGCCGGGACGAAGTGATCGGCCACGAGGACGACACGCTCTGGATCGAACACACGCACGGCGCCGATTCGCTCGAACGCTCGCATGGCGAGCGAGCCGGAGACGTCGTTCATCATCACGAGATCGCACGTCACCGTCGCGAGCGCTCCGGGCTCTGCGTCACCCGCTCCGTGGCCGGCGAGGATCTTCGTCGTCAGGCCGGCGGCGCGCGAGCCGGTGCGGTGGGAGGTTGACACGGCCACCTCCCAGAGTCTATGCATACGTAGTCACAAAGGGAAGAGGCTCCTCCGTGCAGATGCTGAAGACCAAGAGCGCAACACCAGCCGATCCGGGCGGCAACGCCGAGGTGGCAAAGGTCGTCGAGGAGATCATCAGCGCCGTCGCGACCGGCGGCGACGATGCCGTCCGTGCGTATTCGGCCCGGCTCGACGGCTGGGAGCCGGCGAGCTTCCGTCTCGCCCCTGACGAGATCGAGGCGAGCCTCGGTCGCGTCACCCGACAGGTGATCGAGGACATCGAGTTCTCCCAGGCGCAGGTGCGGCGCTTCGCCCAGGCACAGCGCGAGACGATGCTCGATCTCGAGGTCGAAACCCTCCCCGGTGTGCGCCTCGGCCACCGTCACATTCCCGTCTCGAGCGTCGGCGCCTACGTTCCGGGCGGCCGCTATCCGATGGTCGCCTCGGCCCACATGAGCATCGTCACCGCCAAGGTCGCGGGAGTCGAGCGCGTCGCCGCCTGCACCCCCCCACTCGGCGGCCGCGTGCCGGACGCAACCATTGCGGCCATGCACCTAGCCGGGGCCGACGAGATCTACGTGCTGGGCGGCGTGCAGGCGCTCGCAGCGATGGCGCTCGGAACGGAGACGATCGCGGCGGTCGACTTCCTGGCCGGACCCGGAAACGCGTACGTCGTCGAGGCGAAGCGGCGCCTCTTCGGGAAGGTCGGCATCGACCTCGTCGCCGGCCCGACTGAGATTCTGATCGTTGCGGACGACACGGCCGATCCGAGGATTCTCGCCGCCGACCTGCTCGGTCAAGCCGAACACGGCCCCGCCTCGCCTGCCGTCCTCATCACAACCTCCGGGGCCGTCGCGGAGGAGACCATGCGTCAGGTCGACGCCCAGCTCGTCGACCTCCCGACGGCCGACGTCGCGGCACGGGCGTGGGAGGACTACGGCGAGATCGTCGTGGTCGACTCCGACGAGGAGGCGCTCGAGCTTGCAGATGCGTACGCGTTCGAGCACGTCGAGATTCAGACGGAGGAGCCTCGCTGGTACCTGGCGCGGATGCGCAACTACGGCGCTCTCTTCCTCGGGGAGGGGACGACGGTTGCCTACGGCGACAAGTCGATCGGGACGAACCACATTCTCCCGACGTCGGGCGCTGCCCGCTACACCGGTGGTCTCTGGGTCGGGAAGTACCTCAAGACCGTGACGTACCAGGAGTGCGACGAGCCCGCCAGCGTCGCGGTCGGAGAGGTCGCCGCACGCCAGTCTCGGATCGAGAACTTCGAGGGCCACGCGCGAAGCTGCGACGTGAGGGTGGACAAGTACACCCAGACGACGGTCTCCGTGGGGCCTGAGGTCTCGTCGAGGGAGCCGGGGTGACCTACCGCCTGGGGGTCGACGTGGGAGGGACATTCACGGACGTCCTCCTTCATGACAGCGAGCGGCAGCGAGTCTGGCTTGCGAAGACGCCCAGTACGCCGGAGGACCAGTCGGTCGGCGTGATCGAGGGCATCCAGCTCGCCGCTGCGAGGGCGGAGATCGAGCTCGGCCAACTCGACGCGATCCTGCACGGGACGACCGTCGCGACGAACGCCGTGCTCGAGCGACGGGGTGCCCTCGTCGGGCTGATCGTCACGGAGGGCTTCAGGCACATTCTGCACCTCGCCGAGGCCTGGACCCGGGCCCCTTGTTCGGCTTCATGGTGTACGAGAAGCCGGAGCCGCTGACCGATACGCGGTACGTGCACGAGGTACCCGAGCGGATCGGAGCGGACGGTTCGACCATCGAGCCGATCGACGAGGAGGCCGTCCGCAAGGCGATTGCCACGCTCGTCACGGACGGCGTCGAGGCGCTCACGGTCTGCCTTCTGAACGCTCATGCCAACGGGCGTCACGAGCGCACGGTGGCGCAGATCGCGGCAGAGGTCGCGCCCGGGTTGCCCGTCTCGATCTCGTCCGAGATCTTGCCGGAGTTCCGCGAGTACGAGCGCACGGTGACGACCCTCGTGAACGCGTACGTCGCCCCCGCGCTCTCGAAGTACCTGGCCAATGTCGAGGACGGGCTGAAGGCGGCAAAGGCCCGTGCGCCGATCCAGGTCGTCCGTTCGGACGGAGGCCTGATGAGCCTCGAGGCCGCCTGCCGGAACCCCGTCCAGACGGTGCTCTCGGGTCCCGCCGGCGGTGTGAGCGGCGCGTCGGTGGTCGCGACGCGAGCAGGGTTCGAGCGCATCCTCACCTTCGACATGGGAGGCACCTCGACAGATGTCGCGGTCTGCGTCTCCGGCCGGCCCGAGATCACACGCGAGACGAGTGTCGGCGACTTCCCCGTGCGAGCTCCCGCCGTCGACGTGGCGAGCATCGGTGCAGGGGGAGGCTCGATTGCCTACATCGCCGAGGCCACAGGCGCACTCCGTGTCGGCCCACAGAGCGCGGGGGCCGTTCCCGGGCCGGCCTGCTACGGCCACGGCGGCATCGCTGCGACCGTCACGGATGCCAACGTCGTCCTCGGTCACCTCCCGCCTCGACTCCTCGGAGGAGCCATGAAGCTGGACGCGGAGGCGGCCCGCCAGGCGGTGGCGCGCGTCGCCGATGCGCGCGGGGCGGGCGTCGAGGAGACGGCGCGCGCGATCGTCGACATGGTGGACGAAGCGATGTTGGGCGCGCTGCGGGTGGTGACGGTCCAGCGAGGCCGGACACCCAGCGACTTCGCCCTCGTGGCCTTCGGCGGCGCCGGCGGCGTGCACGCGAACGCGCTGGCGAAGATTCTCGGCGCGTACCCTGTGATCGTTCCGGAAGAATCGGGCGTCCTCTCTGCGATGGGCTTCATCTCGTCCGACATCAAGAACGAGTTCAGCCAGACGTTCGTTCGGAGCATCGCGTCCACCACGACCGACGCCGTGCGCGAGCCCTTCGAGTCGCTCGTCTCCCGCGCCCGGGACTGGCTCGACGATGAAGACGTGGATGCCGCCGACCAGGACCTGCATTTCATCCTCGACATGCGGTATGCACGCCAGGGATACGAGATCCCGATCGAGCTCGACGGGGCC
This sequence comes from uncultured Thermoleophilia bacterium, assembly GCA_963799905.1. GTDB lineage: Bacteria > Actinomycetota > Thermoleophilia > Gaiellales > Gaiellaceae > Gaiella. The sequence goes on along the minus strand of CAWCYU010000032.1, from coordinate 187,148 downwards.
GAGCTGGCTGCGCTCGACCTCGGCGAGCTGGAGCGCACGTTCGGCGATGCGCACCGACTGCTCTACGGCTTCGTGCTGGACGGCGGCGCCGAGATCGTGAATCTCCGCGTCGTGGCCGTCGGCCGTGTTCCCATGCCCGAGGTAGAGGCGCGTGCGGTCGGCGACGCGGACGCCTCGGCCGCCCGGACGGGCACACAGCTCGTTTGGACGGCCGCCGGCGTCGTCGACGTCCCGACCTACGACCGAGCCGCGCTTCAGCCGGGCATGCAGATCGACGGCTACGCGATCGTCGAGCAGTACGACGCGACGACCGTCGTGCTGCCGGATCACCGCGCCGTCGTCGATCCCTGGATGAACCTCCTCATCTGGCCAGAGGAGCAGAGCCGGTGACGCAGACCATCGACGTCGCCACCCTCGATCTGATCGAGAACGCACTCCTCAATGCGCGCTTCGAGATGGACGAGGTCGTGCGACGCGCGGCCATGTCTCCCACGATCCGCGTCCAGCACGACGAATTCCCCATGATCTGCAACGCCCGCGGTCAGATGGTCGTCGGCCAGTTCGGGTCGTATATTCCCGAGGTGATCGACCGCTTCGGCGGCGAGATCTCCGAGGGAGACGTGATCCTGCTCAACGACCCGTACATCTGCAAGGGGTCGATCTCGCATTGCAACGACTGGCTCGTGATCCTGCCGGTGTTTCACGAGGGTCGGCACATCGCGTTCGCCTCCCTCTTCGGCCACATGATGGACGTGGGCGGGAAGGTGCCGGGAAGCCAGGTTTCCGACGCGACCTCGATCTGGGAAGAGGGGATCCGGATCCCGCCGATCAAGATCTTCAGCCGTGGCGTGCTCAACGAGACGGCCCTCGACGTCATCCTCAACAACACCCGCACGCCCGACACCAACCGAAGCGACCTGATGGCGATCATCGGCGGCTGCCGTGCCGCGGAGAAGAGGATCGTCGAGATCTGCGACAGATTCGGGCCCGACACGTTCGAGGTCGCGTGCGACGCGCTCCTCGACCGCACCCGTGTGGCGATGGCCCACATCATCCGCCAGTACATTCCCGAGGAGCCGGCGACGTTCACCGACTGGGTCGACGACGACGGTCTCGGCAACGGGCCGTTCAAGATGGTGTTGACCATCTGGCGTGAAGGCGACGTCTGCCATGCCGACTGGACGGGAACGGACGATCAGGCTCCCGGCTCGATCAACTTCCACATTCACGAGGGCCTGTGCAAGCTCTTCCTCGGGATCTACATGATCATGGCCTTCGACCCGGAAATCCTCTTCAACGACGGTCTCTACGATGTCTTCGAGGTGACGCTCCCGGAGGGGTCGCTCCTGAACCCGACATTTCCGGCACCGCTCTCGAACAGGCTGAACGTCCACACCCGCCTGTTCGACTGCATCAGCGGGGCCCTCGGACAGAAGGCCCCTGAGCTCTCGATGGCCGCCGGGTACGGGACGAGTCCGTTCTTCGTCTTCTCCGGCTACGACGCGGAGGGCGAGTACTTCCAGTTCGTCGAGCTCCTCTTCGGCGGGCTGCCGGCCCGCTACAAGGGCGACGGGCTCGACGGACACTCCTGGTGGCCGCTGTTCCGGACGACGCCCGCCGAATACGCGGAGAGCTACTACCCGATTCGCATCAAGGCGTATACGCCGGCGCGCGACACGGGTGGCGCCGGCTTCTACCGCGGCGGCACAGGCATCGAGAAGCTGTACGTCTTCACCAGCGCCGGATCCTTCACCGTCAACGACGACCGCGCGACGATCCATCCGTGGGGGATCAACGGAGGCCGCCACGGCGGCTGCAGCAGCAAGCAGCTTCTTCGCGCCTCCGGGGAACAGGTCGAGCTGCCATCCAAGATCGACCAGGTGCCGGTCGGCCCGGGAGACATGCTCGTCTTCCGTACCGCCGGTGCCGGCGGCTGGGGAGACCCACTCGATCGCGACCCGCAGAGAGTGCTCCGCGACGTGCTGCGCGATCTCGTATCGCCTGAGGCCGCGCTTCGCGAGTACGGCGTCGTGATCCTCGGCGACACGGTCGACGAGGCCGCGACGAACGCCGAACGCTCGAGACAGCGGTCGGCACGCGGCCCCATCGAGCCTTTCGATTTCGGCCCACAACAGGAGGTCGTCGCAGCATGACAACCAGTCTCCGCTCCCGCCTGGCGCAACCGGACGCGCTCGTCGCGCTCGGCGCTCACGATGGGCTCACGGCGCGACTCGCGGAGCGTGCCGGCATCGAGGCCATCTATCACGGTGGCTACGCCCTGGCCGCGCACCATTTCGGCTTGCCCGATATCGGCCTCGTCGGCCGCGCCGAGGTCGTCGAGAGCGTGCGGCGCATGCGCGCGGCGACGGAGCTGCCGATCATCGTCGACGCCGACACGGGGTACGGATCCGAGGCAGGCGTCTGGCTGACGACCCGCGAGCTCGAGGCTGCCGGCGCGAACGCCGTCCAGATCGAGGACCAGGTCTCGCCGAAGCGCTGCGGCCATATGGAAGGCAAGGAGGTCATCCCCACAGCCGAGATGGTGCTCAAGGTCCGCGCGGCCGTCGCGGCCCGGCGGTCCGACGAGACCGTGATCATCGCCCGCACGGACTCGCTGCAGGTGACGGACCTCGACGACGCGATCGACCGCTGCAACGCGTACGCCGACGCGGGCGCCGACCTCGTCTTCGTCGACGCGCCCCGCACACGCGACGAGTACGCGGCGATCGGGGAGCGCTGCACCGCCCCCGGCGTCGCGAACATGAGTGAGACGGGGCGATCACCGGCGATCCCCACCTCCGAGCTCGAGGAGATGGGCTACGCCCTGGTCATCTTCCCCAGCACGCAGACGTGGCTCTTCGCCAAGGCCTATGCAGAGCTGTGCGAGGCGGTCGTGCGCGACCGGACCACCGCATCCCTCGCGGATCGCTTCACGAGCTTCGACGACGTGAACGGCCTGCTCGGCCTCGCGGAGTGGCGTTCCCGATGAGCACGGAGGACGTCTATGCACGGCGTGGATTTGGAGGCCGGCAGGGAGCCGGCGAGCATCCTGCAGTCATCGTCGTCGACTTGATCGAGGGGTTCACCAACCCGGAATCCCGGCTCGCGTGCGACGCCGACGGTGCGGTTGGCGCGACGCGGGTGCTGCTCGACGCGGCCCGCAGGTCCGCCGTACCGGTGATCTTCACGACGGTCTCCTACACGGACGACGATCTCGAACGGGCCGCGATGTTCATCGCCAAGGCACCCTCCCTCGCGACTCTCCGCCCCGGTTCCCGCTGGGTCGAGGTCGACGCGCGTCTCGCCCGTGGCGCGGACGAGCTCGTGATCACAAAGCTCTTCGCCTCGGCGTTCTTCGGCACCCGGCTCGACGAGGTCCTGCGCGAGGCCGGCTGCGACACCGTGGTGGTCGTCGGGGCCTCGACATCGGGCTGCGTGCGGGCTACAGCCGTCGACGCCCTGCAGTACGGGTACCGCGTTCTCGTCCCGAGGGAGGGAGTGGCCGACCGGGCGGCGGACGCGCATCGCGCATCGCTCCTCGACCTCGACGCCAAGTACGGCGACGTGATCTCGCTTGCCGAGGCGATCGAAGCGGTCGAGGCCAGCGCCCTCTCGGCCGCGGGTTGAGTCGTGCCGATCGCTGCCGCGATCTCGTTTGCGCTCGGTCAGCCCAGAGTGCAGCTCGGAGTCGCCGAGCCCTCTTTCCGGCTCGTCGAGGACGCTGACCCCGAGGCGCCGCTGCGAGGAGCTTCCCGGTGACGGACCCGGCGGAGATCTCCGGCGCGTGGCCCTCCAGCGTCGGTGTTGTCGGAGCCGGGACAATGGGGATTGGCATCTCGCACGTGTTCGCCCTGAGCGGCGTCCCGACCGTGCTGATCGACGCAACGGCCTCCCGCGCCGAGGAAGCACGCGCGCGCTCGTTGCAACTCGTTGCCGCGCTGGAGGAGGCGGGAACCGTCGATCGGGGAGCCACCAGGCGCGTCGAACGGCTCACCTCGGCGGCAGCCTCCGTCGAGGCTGGGGCGGCGGGTGCGGATCTGATCGTCGAGGCCGTGGTGGAACGCGCAGACGTCAAGCTCGCGGTGTACGAGGCGATCGAGGCGGCCGCCGACCCGTCGTCGGTCATCGCGACCAATACCTCCTCCATCCCGATCGCGCTGCTGGCATCCCGCCTTGCGGCTCCGGGGAGGTTCCTCGGCGTGCACTGGTTCGTCCCGCCGCTCCTGGTTCCCTGCGTGGAGGTGATCCCGTCTCCTGCCACGGACGCGCAGGTCCTCGCGGACGTCGTGGCCATGTTGAGCCTCCTCGACAAGGCCCCGGTGGTGGTCGGTGACGGGCCCGGATTCGTGGCCAACCGGATCCAGTTCGCGCTGTTCAAGGAAGCTGCGACAATCGTGGCGGAGGGGCTCGCGACCGCAGAGCAGGTGGACGAGGTCGTACGATCGTCGTTTGGATTTCGGCTTCCGTTCTTCGGGCCGTTCACGATCGCGGACATGGCCGGCCTCGACGTCTATGCCGACATCTTCGACACGCTCGAGCGCGGCCTCGGACCTGGCTTCTCCGCCCCCGAGCTCCTGACGGCGCACGTCGCGAACGGCGACTTCGGCGTCAAGACGGGACATGGATTCCTCGACATCACGCAAGACGAGGCGACCGAGCTGATCGACCGGAGAGACCGAGCCTATCTCGCCCTTTCGCGCCTCCGCCGTGAGCTCGACGGGTGACGGAGTTCGTGCCTCTCCTCCCCGTGCAGCGGCTCGACGGTCGCCATGCGGTCGTGACCGGAGCCGGGCGCGGCATCGGACGCGCGGCTGCACTCGCACTGGCAGAGGCCGGCGCGAGCCTGACGCTCTTCGCACGGACGGGGGACGAGCTCACTGCCGTTGCACGCGAGGTACGCGATCGTGGGTCAGACGCCGACACGTGCGTCGGAGACGTTCGGTCACCGGACGACGTCGCGCTGCTGATGGAGGTTGCCGGCGCACATGAGCATCTCTCCATCTGCGTGACGGCGGCAGGGCTCAACCGGCCAGGGCCGACGCTCACCCAGGCAGTCGAGGACTTCGACCTCGTGATCGAAACGAACCTGCGTGGCACCTATCTCACGTGCCGGGCGTTTGCCGAGGCCGTCGTCGAACGGGGGCATGGAGCGCGGATTGTCGCCATCTCGTCCCAGATGGGCGAGGTGGGCTACCCGGGCCGCGCCGCGTACTGTGCCAGCAAGCATGCGGTGAACGGGCTCGTTCGGGCGCTCGCCGTCGAATGGGCGCCGCTGGGGATTTCCGTCAACGCGATCGCACCGACGTTCGTCGACACTCCCCTGACCCGTCCCATGTTCGAGGACCAGGAGTTCAAGGAGGATGTTCTTCGACGGATCCCGATCGGGCGCATCGGCACCCCGTCCGACGTGGTCGGCGCCATCGTGTTCCTGGCATCGGACCAGGCTGACCTCGTGACCGGCCACGTGCTGGCCGTCGACGGCGGCTGGACCGCCTGGTAGCTCAGCCGGCGGTCGCGATCGCCTCGATCTCGATCTCGAGCTCGGGGAGCGCCAACGAGCTCACTTCGACGATCGTGTCCGCCGGATAGGGAGCCGTGAACCATTTCCCTCGCAGCTCGACGACCTTCGGAAAGTTCCCCATGTCCGTCAGGAAGATCGTGACCTTGACGACACGGCTGAGGCTCGAGCCACCAGCCTCGAGCACCCGCGCAAGGTTGCGGAAGGTCTGCTCGGCCTGAGCATCGAAGTCGCCAACCCCGACGATCTGCCCGTGCTCGTCGATCGCCGCCTGACCGGAGACGATCACGAGGTCGCCGACGCGAAAACCCTGCGAAAGCCGATAGGGCTCGAGCGGGTCTGGGTCGAGACGGATTTGCTCTGCGTCCATCAGGCGAGCCTCTCAGCGGCCGAGAGCGGCATATTCCGGATTCGGGCCCAGCCGAGCCCCGACGCCATGCGGTTCGACATGTTGAACATGCCGGTCGTCTCGGCAATGTCCATGATGTCCTCGTCGCTCCAGCCCTCCGCGCGCAGGATCTCCACGTCGGCCTCGCACATCTGCTTCGGGGTGACGGTCAGCTTGACCGCATAGGACAGCATCGCCCGCGTTCGCGTCTCGAGAGACGCGCTCGTGTGGTCGGAGGCGATGGCATCGGCGAGCGGGGCGTCCCTGAGCAGCTTCCGGAGGGCGGCGCTGTGCGCGGCGATGCAGTACGCGCAGTCGTTCGCCACCGAGACGACGACCGCGATCATCTCCCGCTCCGCCTTCGTCAGCCCGGACGGCCCTTTCATCAGCTCCTCATAGTGCGCGTTCCAGGCGAGCAGGTGGCTCGGCCGCAGAGCGTAGAGGCGGAGCACGTTCGGGACGAAGCCGAGCTTCTCGAGCGACGGCGCCCACAGCTCGAGAACCGGCTCCGGGAGCTCTTCGCTTCGCGGCATCCGGAGCCAAGACAGCCCGCCAACCGTTTCCGTCATTCCGACGCCTCGATCACGGCGAGCGCCTCGTCGAGCGAGACGACATTGCCGTACTTCGCGTCGACGTCGTACAGGGCCTGCTCGTGCGCGGCAGCGTTACGGTCGCCGACGGCCTCGCGAGGGACCATCAGCCGGTAGCCGTTCTGCAGGACGTCCACGGCGGTCGCCCGGACGCAGCCGGACGTCGATGCTCCGGTGACGATCACCGAGTCGCAGCCGTGGGCGGCGAGCAGGCTCTGGAGCGGCGTGCCGAAGAACGCCGACGCGAAGAGCTTGTTGAGCACCGGCTCCTCGCGGTCGTGGAGCGATGCCGCGGGTCGATCTCCGTGAACCCGCTTCCCTCCGCGAGCGTCAGGAGGATCGGCACCTTGTCGATGAACGCCTTCGCGACGGCCTTCTCGCCCTCGCCGTAGGAGACCGTCGTGAAGACGACGGGGAGCCCCTTCGCGCGCGCTGCCTCGAGCAGACGCCGGATCGCCTCGACGACCTCGTCGAGATCGCAGACGAGCGGGGAGTCCGCGCTCGTGAACCCGAGGCTCATGTCGATGACGAGCAGGGCAGGGCGCCGTGCCGGCGCCCTGCCGCTTCCCGAAGCCGGCGCAGGTGACTCACGAGGGTGCCGGCATCCCGTCGCCGGCGCGGACCCGGGCAAGCGCGTCTTCTGCAGGCTCGAGCGGTGACCACCGCAGCGGCTTCGCCGGCGTCGGCGGCTCCAGCCCCGTCTCGGACTTGCAGTTGGCGATCACCTCCTCGAGGGATGGGCCGAAGTCGAAGTTCGACGCATCGCCTCGCTCGGCCCGCTGACGTGCGCGCTCTGCTTCTGTCGCGGCCTCGTCCGCGGTTCCGTCCTCGTCGAGCACGACGCCGTAGCCGGCGAGGGCGTTCTCGCGCGAGACGAGCCCGAACGAGACGTCCCGCACGACCGTCTCCACGGGCCGGTCGAGACGATCCTTCCAGCCACCGCCGCCCGCCGTCCGATAGACGAGCATGTCACCAGGCTCGACCGCGACGTTGTCGCACTTCGACGGCAGCCGCTCCTCGGTGCCGTCGGCCCGCTTGAGGATCTTCTCGGAGCGGTAGCCGGGCAGGCCGCCGAGGACCCCCCAGGGCCGAGTCAGCCAGCGGTCGTCATGGATCGAGACCTCGCCCGGCTCCAGGTAGACGTACCGCTTCTCGACCCCGTTGCCGCCGCGGTGCAGGCCGGGGCCGCCCGAGTCGGTGACGGTTGTGTAGCCGTCGATCCGCAGTGGGTAGTAGGCCTCGAGGTACTCGGTCGGGATGTTCTCGAAGAGCGGCCACCACGAGTGACCGTCCATCCCGTCACCGATCGGCCTGCCCGGGATGCCTCCGTAGAGGATCTCCATCGAGTAGAAGAACTCGCCGCTGCCGTCCCAGCCCGAGTAGAGCATGTACGGGCTCGTCCCGTAGCCGGCGGCCGTGTTCAGCTCCGGGGCGTTCTTGCACGAGCGCGCCGCCGAGCACGTCGAACAGGCGCGCGAGCGCGTGCGTGCGACAGCCGAGCGCCGCGGGATACCGCGGCCGCAGCAGGCTTCCCTCGGGCATGACGACGTGCAGCAACGGATAGAAGCCGTCGTTGAAGAGGATCTGGGGATCGTTGACCATGATCAGGTAGATCCCGATGAACATCTTGAACATGCCCTCGGAGAGGTAGAAGTTGATCGGGCCGAGCGCCTGCGGGTCGGTGCCCGACCAGTCGAAGAACGCGTGCTCGCCTTCCCGCCAGATCGTCAGCTGCATCTTGAACGGCCCGTTGCCGAGCCCGTCGTCGTCGACGTAGTCGACGAACGTCTGCGGCTCCTCGGGGATGGCGACCGAGATGAGGAACTTCGCATCGCGTCGTAGGTGCGGTCGAGGAGCGCCTGCAGCGCGGCGAGGTAGGTCTCCTTGCCGAAGCGCTCGCAGAGCTCGATCACCCGCTGCTCGCCGGCCCGGCAGCCGGCGATGATCGCGAAGAGGTCGGCCCGGTTCATCTCCGGCAGGCGGACGTTGTTGAAGATCAGCCGCAGGATGTCCTCCTGCACGACCCCGCGCTCGACGATCTTCAGCGGCGGGATGATGATGCCTTCTTCGAAGATCGTCTTCGCGCCCGTCGGCAGCGAGCCTGGCAGGGGCCCGCCGGCGTCCATCTGATGACCGAACTGCGACGACCAGCCGACGAGCTCGTCCTCGTAGAAGATCGGCACCAGGACGAGCCAGTCGTTCGTGTGCGAGATCGAGGCCGAGCACTTGAACGGGTCGGAGGTGAGGATCACGTCACCCGGGTAGACGCCCCGGTCCCAGTCTTCCATCATCTCGTTGATGTAGGCGCCGAACTGGCCTACGACCATGCGGCCGCGCGGGTCGGTGAGCATCGGGAACTCGTCGTGCTGCTCCCGGATCACCGGGCTCATGGCGGAGCGGAAGAGCACGGCGTCCATCTCGTAGCGGGCGCTCTTGAGCGCGCCCTCGATGATGTCGAGAGTGACAGGATCGACCGTCACCCCGGTCGGGATCTCTGCGATCCGCAGTTCGTCAGCAACGTTGCTCATCGTGTGCCTACACCTTCGGGTTGATGAGGATATTGAAGTTCGCGTCCACCTCGGCGACGTAGTCCGGCAGCACGACCGTGGTGGAGTCGAACTCGGTCACGATCGCGGGCCCGTCGAAGCGGTTGCCCGGAGCGAGCCGGGCGCGGTCGTAGAGCTTCGTCGAGAGCCGGTCGCCGTGGAAGATGATCTCGTGCTCCTCCACGATCGCGCCGGACGCATCAGCGCCGGACGCGCTTCCGACCGGAAGCTCCGGCTTGGGCACCGAGCCCGATCCGACAGCGCGGAGGTTGACGATCTCGCTCTGCGTACCGGGCATCCGGAAGCCGTAGAGCTGCTCGTGGAGCTGGTTGAACCGCTCGTCGAGATCGGCGAGGCCGTCGCGGGCCTCTTCGGGGTCGAGGGCGACGGGAATCTCGTATCCCTGCCGGTGGTAGCGCATGTCGGCGCTGTAGGTGATGGTGCGCGCCTCCTCTTCGATGCCCTCGCCGTCCAGCCACTCGGTGGCTCGACTGCCGAGCGACTCGAGGATCTCGGCCACCTGGCTCGGCTCGGCGTCACCGAAAACCCGAATGTACGTCTGGGCGAACTCGTCGCGGAAGTCGGCTACGAGATCGCCGATCGCGCAAAGGAGGCCTGGCGCCGGTGGGATGAGGACGGGGAACGAGCCCATGATCTCGGCGACCGCATTCGCGTGCAGGGGCCCGGCGCCCCCGTAGGCCACGAGCGCAAAATCGCGGGGGTCGTGCCCACGCTGCACCGAGACGAGCCGTAGAGCACCGGCCATGTTCTCGTTCACGATCGCAATGATCCCCTCGGCTGCATCCTCGGCCGAAGCAAGACCCATCGCATCGGCGATCGTCTGCACCGACTTCCGGGCCGCCTCGACGTCCAGCACCATCTCGCCGCCGAGCAGCCGAGGTGGGAGGTGGCCGAGCACGACGTTCGCGTCGGTCACGGTCGGCTCCTCGCCGCCACGCCCGTAGGTGGCCGGCCCGGGGTCGGCGCCGGCCGACTGCGGACCGACGCGGAGCGCTTTCGTGAGCTCGGGCACGTGGGCGATCGAGCCACCCCCCGCGCCGACCGTGTGGACATTGACCGATGGCACCTTGATGCGGAAGTGGCTGATGGAGGTCTCGCGGCCGATCGTGGGCTCGCCGTTCTGACAGAGGGCGACATCGGTCGAGGTGCCGCCCATGTCGAACGTGAGGATGTCCTCGAACCCCGCCTTGCGAGCAACGTAGAGCGCACCGGCGACGCCGCCGGAAGGGCCCGACAGGATCCCGTAGATCGGGTTCCGCGCCGCCTCGTGGGTCGTCATCAGTCCGGCGTCCGAGCGGAGAATGTTGACGTCGGCCGTTGCGCCGATCCCGGAGAGCTCCGCTTGAAGATGCTCGACGTAACTCGCAACCTTGGGCCGCACGTACGAGTTCATGCAGGCCGTCAGCGTTCGTTCATACTCTCGAAACTCCGGCAGCACGTGGGCGGAGAGCGTGACGGGGAAGCCTGGGTAGAGCCGCTCGACGATTGCGCCGATCCGTTCCTCGTGGTCTGGATTCACATACGAGTTGATCAGACCGACCGTGAGCGACTCCACGCCGGACTCGACGAGTTCGTGAACGATGCTCTCGACCTGCGCCTCGTCGACCGCCACGACGGTCTCGCCACGCGGGCCCATCCGTTCGACGGCCTCCCGCGTGTCGGCCAGAGAGGCGGGGGGATCGGGCTTGATCATGATGATCCAGCCCGCGAGTGGCCCCGGTGTCTGCGAGCGCGCGAGATGAAGGATCTGCTTGAACCCCACCGTTGTGATCAGGCCGACGCGCGCCCCTTTCGATTCGAGCACGGCGTTCGTCGCGACCGTCGTCCCGTGCAGGATGTTCCGCAATTCGCCGGCACCGATCCCCGCCTCCTCACAGATTCGCTGGACGCCTGTGAGCACTCCCTGTGACGGATCGCTCGGGGTGGACGGAGTCTTGACCCGGAACTGGGTGGCCCCACTCTCGTCGTTCACGAGGAAGAGGTCGGTGAACGTGCCCCCGACATCGACCCCCAGCCTGTACGCCATCTCGCTCTCCTTTTCTCAGCCGGCAACCGGCGCGAACGTGCCGGCCCTGTGAACCTGACCCTCGAGCGGACGCCCGAGGAGATCTTCCAGCCACTCCGCGATCGCAACAAGGGCGTCGAGATCGACGCCCGTTTCGATGCCCTCGCCGTGGAGCAGGTAGACGAGGTCTTCGGTTGCGATGTTCCCGGTCGCACGGGGTGCGAACGGGCAGCCCCCGATGCCCCCGATCGAGGCGTCGAGCAAGCCGGCGCCCCCTTCGAGCGCGGCGATTGCGTTCGCGTACCCGGTGTTGCGAGTGTTGTGCAGGTGGACGCCGATCGGGGTGCCGAGGCTCACGGCAGCGGCGACGAGCGCCCGCACCCGGGTCGGAGTGCTGACGCCGATCGTGTCGGCGAGAACGATCTCGTCCGGTGCCGCCTCGGCGAGCTCTGCCACGATCTCCGCGATCCAGCCCGGATCGACGGCGCCCTCGAACGGACAGCCGAACGAGGCGCCGATCGTGACCGTCACTCGGAGGCCGTCCGCCCGCGAGCGTCCGACGAGGCGTACGGCGGTCTGTGATCGACTCGGCGACGGAGGCGCCCTGATTCCGCTGGTTGAACGTCTCGGTCGCAGCGAACGGAAAGTGCACCTCGTCGAGACCGGTGACGACGAGCCGGTCGTACCCTTTCTCGTTCAGAACGAGACCCGCGTAGACGGTTCCCGGGCGCCGCTTCAGCGCCGCAACGACATCCTCGGCACCGGCCATCTGCGGCACGCGGGCCGGGTTGACGAAGCTGACGGCCTCGACGCGGGGAAGGCCGGCGGCGGCGAGCTTGTCGGTCAGATCGGCGCGCTGTACTGGCTCGAGGATCGCAGGGTCGTTCTGGAGGCCGTCCCGCGGACCGACATCGCACAGCGTGACTCGTTGTGTCAAAGGACTCCCTCCTCCCGCAGCTCGATGAGCTCGTCGTCGGAGAGCCCGAGCAGGCCTCCGTATACCTCGTCGTTGTGGCTGCCCTCGTCCCAGGTCGCCGACCACCGGACGGCTCCAGGCGTTCGGGTCAGCTTCGGCACGATCCCGGGCCCGACGTACGGGCCGAACTCGGGGTCGACCTGCTCGAGAAGCATGTCACGTGCCCGGTACTGCGGGTCCTGGAAGATGTCCTCGATCGTGTAGATCGGGCCGCAGATCACTCCAGCCTCGTTGAGGACCCGGTCGATCTCGGAGGCGTCACGCTCGCGCGCCCACGTAGCGATGATCCCCTCGATCTCGTCCTGGTTGTCGCCGCGCGCGAGATGGGTGGCGAACCGCTCGTCGTCTGCCAGCTCCGGCCTCCCGATCGCGCCGCACAGGCGACGGAACACGCCGTCAGCGTTCGCCGCGATCACCATCCACTTGTCGTCGCGCGAGCGAAAGATGTTCGACGGCGCGATCCCCTTGAGATTCGTTCCCTGAGGGCCGCGAACGATGCCGAGCCTGTCGTACTCGGGCACGGTGCTCTCGAGCAGCGCGAAGGCGGACTCCATCAACGAGACATCGACGACCTGACCGAGCCCCCCACCACAGGCGTCGCGCCAGTAGAGGGCCGACAGGATCCCCTGTGTCGCGAACATGCCCGCCAGGGAGTCGCCGAGCGAGATGTGCAGGCGCGGCGGAGCCTCGCCGGGGAAGCCGTTGATGTGCCTGATGCCCCCCATCGCCTCCGAGACGGAGGCAAAGCCTGCGCGCTCGGAGTACGGGCCTGTCTGGCCGTATCCCGAGATACGCGCGAGGATGATGCCGGGGTTGACCTCGCTCATCCGGTCGAAGCCGAGGTTCCATTTCTCGAGCGTGCCCGGACGAAAGTTCTCCGTCACGACATCGGCCTTCTCGATCAGCCGCAGGAGTAGCTCCTGGCCACGCTCGAGCCGCAGGTTCAAGGTCACGCATTTCTTGTTGCGCGACTGCACCGGCCACCAGAGCGAACGCCCCTGATAGCGCGCCTTGCCCCATTCGCGAATCGGGTCCGGTTGACCAGGTGCCTCGACCTTGATGATCTCGGCGCCTAGGTCGCCCAGCATCCTGCCTGCGAACGGGCCGGCGAGCAACGTGCCGAGCTCGATCACCCGGACGCCTGCAAGAGGCCCGATCCGTGCTCCTTCCTGAGCCGCGGATTGCTTCAGGTCACCTGCGGGAAGCGTCACGCAGCTGCCCGCGTCTTTTCGGGGTCCATCTCGGCCGCCACCGCCTCCATGTGCAGCGTCAGTACGTCCCTGGCCTCGTACACGTGCTCGCGCATGATGAACTCCGCGCGGCTCGGGTCACGGCGCTCGAGCGCGTTCGTGAGCTGCCGGTGAGAGTGGTAGGAGGCCGTTGCCTGTTCTGCTGAGTACCAGGTGTACGACTTGTAGGTCAGCGGCGTGGCTATCACCTGGCGCACCATCCCTGTGAGCCGTTCGCTGTCCGCGGCGTCGAGGATCGTGCCGTGGAAGTGCGCGTTCTCCGCGACGAGCTGATCGACATCCGACCCGCCGACGAGCTTCTCGAACCGCACACAGCTCTCGTGCAGCATCTGCAGGGCGTCCGTGCCGATCCGCGTCGCGGCGCGTCGGGCAGCGTTGCCCTCGAGGAGCGCACGGAGCTCGTACATGTCCTCCACGTCAGGTAGGTCGTACGAGCGGACGGTGGCACCACGGTTGGGCGAGGCCACGACGAGGCCCTCTGTCTGGAGGACCAGGAGTGCCTCCCGGACGGGTGTGCGACTGATTCCGAGTTGCTGGGCCAGCTCTTCCTCTTTCAGGCGCTGCCCCGGCACGACACGCCCATCGATGATGGCCCTTCTGATCAGGTCTGCGGCGCCCAGGCTCGCGTTTCGCCCTAGCGGGGGGTGCCCGTCGAAGATGCCCACGACTGCGACCATATCGTATGCACCACTGCGTATCGAAAAAGACGAAATGTCGCAGGAACCGCTTGAAACGATCGAACTCGGGCCGAGCCTGGTTCCTGGGTTGGAGCCTTGCATACAAGATCACCTGACGCCGGTCGGCGCTGCAACGCAACGAGCGATCGCCAGAACAGCCCAGGATCTACGCTAAAGGGGTTGTCGTTCCGCCAGTGCCTCGTCCCGCGAGTCGGCACAGTCGAGGTACCCGAGCAGCCCGCTCACCTCGAGTGCGGTTCGCACGGAGGGTGGGGTGCCGACCTGGAGCACGAACCGGCTGCCTGCGAGGCGTGCCTCCAGGTTCGTTCTGACGAGACCCTCGAGCACGGACGAGTCGATGAACTCCGCGTGACTGAGGTCGACCACGACGAGCTCGTTCGTGACGACCAGATCTGACAACAGCGACCTCAGGTCGTGCTTGGTGGCCAGGTCGTGCTCGCCGTGCAACTCGACCACCACGACACCGGCTCGAGGGTGAGTGACCTCGACCTCAGACACCGACACGTGGAGGCACGCGCTTTGGAGGATCGACGCTGGGCCCAGCAGATCGCGGTCGCTTCGCGTCCACCGCCGACGCGAGGAGAACATCGGCGAGAGAGTCTCGGCAGTTGAGCTGAAACCCGAGGTTGAGCGTGCCTACGATCGCCCGGACGTTTCTGTTTTGCCCGACGCTGGTTTCGAAATCCACTCCGCGGAGCTTCGCGAAACCGAATGCCCGCAGGAGGGTGCTGAGCATCATCGAGTCGATGAAGCTCACCGCGGAGAGATCGACGAGAAGCCGATCGCAGCGATCCAGAACAGCGGTCGCGTATTCGAGAAAGTCGCTGCAGGTCGTCGTGTCCTGGTCGCCGCCAAGCACGATGACCGTCGTTGTGGCATCGACTTCGGTGACTTGGATCGTGCTGTTCATCAGCGCGCCTCAGGGTCGGCTCAGAGCATCGTCCCTCCGGCGCCGCCGCCAATGCCCGACCAGGACAATCGACGCGGTACGCCCACAACAGCTCAGCTGCGATCTCCGAGAAATCACCGCCGAGGTCTCGATCGTAACAGGACGAGTGTGGTCGACAGCGTCGTCGGCCCGCCGATGAGCAAGGGGTGACCGCACGACCGCAGAGCAGCGCAGAGAGGCCAGGATGGCTAGCTCTCCCCCTCGCTTGCCTTTCACGACGCGGTTGACTCGGCGGTATCGGCCATCTCTCCCGGGGCCGCCTCGAGCACGAAGATCTCGGCGGCGAGATCCGGGCCGATGTGGTTCTGCGACAGAAAGGCGCGAACCTTGCGGCCTGTGGCCTCCTCGACGATCCCCACGTAGGTCTCGCGCATCATCTGCTGGAACGCAAGCCGCCCCTCGTGGACGAGATCCGGCCTGCCGCCCTCGATCAGCGTCTTCTCCAACGGCGTATAGATCTCCTCGAGGAAGGTCACCACGAAGCCCCTGTTGATCACGGTCTTCACCGTTCCAGCACCACGACCGAAATGCTCCCGATGGTTCCTGGTCAGCGCGTTGGAGATCTGGACGGCCTGGCGCCCGACATCATCAGACGGACCTCCCATATAGCCCTGCTCTCTTCCGCTCCATCGGAAAGGGCCGGGAAGAGGCAGAGGAGCGGAAGGAAGCGGGATCCCGGATCAAGCGCGAACACTCAGCGTAGCGGGCGATCCCTCACTCCCCGTCGCCAGGACGTGCAGCATGCTGATCGCGAGGGCGGACGGGCCTACTGATGCGCACGCGGGACCGGGCGCGAGTGTCTCCTGGCCAGGGCCGCGATGCGGCCGACGAGATCGTCGACGAACCGGCCGGCGTCGATCTGCACGGCAACGTCCGCGTTGGGAGCGCGACCCCAGAGGCCGCGCCAGTCGACGACCGTCATGCCTCGCGTCAGCGTGCCGTCGAGCTCGACGTCCACGGTTCCGGCCCGTGTTTCCCCGAGCGACCCGTCGAGGGCCAATGCGAGCGCGAGCGGATCGTGCAAATGCGCGACGTAGCCCTGGCCCGCACGGTGATGCGCCTCCATGGAGAAGCGAACCGCATCCGAGACGAGCCGGACGACGGGGTTCGTGGATCCATCGGGCGTCGTGCCGGCAAGCTGTGCTAGCCGTGCGAGATGCTCCGGGCGGAACTCGGCCCGCTCGGTGACGTTGAGCCCGCAAAGGAGCGGCCGAGCGTGGGAATCCGCGAACGCGGCGAGTACGATCGTCGCGGCTTCGGGATCGACGAGGGCGTTGAACTCGGCCGCGGGAGTCGTATTGCCCGGATGGTCGAAGGATCCGCCCATGACCACGAGGCGCCGGAGCAGGCGCGGCAGCTCGGGGTCGCTCTGAACCGCGAGCGCCACGTTCGTGAGAGGGCCCGTTGCGACGAGCGTGATCTCCCCGGGCCGGCGGCGGGCGGCCTCGACGAGCAGGTCGGGGCCGAAGCGGGTGGACAGTGCGCGTCGTGCTCGTGGGAGCTCGGCATATCCGAGCCCGTGTGGGCCGTGGAAGATAGCGGTGCAGAGGGGTGCGATGAGCGGGGCGAGGCTCCCGAGCGCAACCTCGACGTCGCCCGCGCCCGCGAGCTCCAGCACAGCCAGTGTGTTCGCCGCTGCCTGCGGCGCCACGACGTTGCCCGCGCAGCACGTTGCGGCGACGAGCTCGACATTCGCCGAGGCAACCGCGTAGAGCAGCGCCATGCAGTCGTCGACGCCCGTATCGACATCCATGACGATGGGAACCAGCGGCGGCGCAGACGCCGTCGGGCGCGATGCAGGGTCGGTGTGGCTGTTGGGTCTGTCGGTCGTGGAGGCGTCTCCTTCCGCCGAGTGTCCCAGAACGACCGCCATCGCACGGCAGGAGCGCTCGACAGTCGTCGGCCGCTAGCGTGCGTGCGTGCCGGACGCGATTACCGCGCGGACTCTCAACCGAACGACGCTGCAGCGGCAGCGGCTCCTCGCCCGTATGCCTCTCGACGCGGCGTCGACGGTGCACCACCTCGTCGGACTCCAGGCACAGGTGCCGGCAAATCCGTACACGGGCCTGTGGTCGCGCCTGGGAGCGTTCGAAGCGTCGGACCTGGAGACGTTGCTGGTCGAGCGACGCGTGGTACGGATCGCCTCCATCCGCGGCACCATCCACCTCTTGACGGCCGAAGATTGCCTCGAGTTGTGGCCCCTGTTCCGGCCTGTCTTCGACCGCGAGCTCGCCGCACATCGCGACGTCGGGCCGGCCCTCGCACGGGTCGATCTCGCGCCCGTCTTGGCCTGGGCGCGGATGCTGCTGAGCGAGGCGCCGCTCACTCTGCCCGCATTCCGCGCAGCACTGAGCGAGCGTTTCCCTGCGCATGACGCCGCTGCTCTCGCCTATGCGTGCCGAAACCACCTCGCGCTCGTGCAGGTCCCACCTCGCGGGCTCCTGGGTCGCTCACACCAGGTGACGGTTACGACTGCCGAGGCTTGGCTCGACCGCCCTCTCGCTGCCTCACCGTCCCTCGATGACCTCGTCCTTCGCTACCTCCGCGCGTTCGGCCCGGCGTCGGCGGCGGATATCGCGACCTGGTCTCGGCTCACCGGGATCGCACCCACCCTCGCGGGGATGGGCGCGCGCCTCCGGCAGTGGAAGGATGAAGTAGGGCGCAGGCTTTGGGATGTCGCGGACGGCGAGCTGGCCGACCCTAACCTTGCTGCGCCGGTGCGGTTTCTTCCCGAGTACGACAATGCCCTCCTCGCGCACGCCGATCGCGGACGATTCGCCGATTCGAGATCCGCAGCCGCTCTCTATCCGGCCGGCCAGCTCGGCCGAGGTCACGTGCTCGTCGACGGCTACCTGAAGGGATCCTGGCGCATCGCCGACGGCCGGCTGGAGGTGCTCCACCTTCCGCTTTCCCGTGTCGACCTCGGCGCGATCGCACCCGAAGCGACCCGCCTCGCGACGTTCCTGCACCCGGATCGCCCGCCTGCGGTCGTCGTCACAGTGGTCTGAGCAGCCGAGTGGCACCCGCTCGCCGGGTGCGGCTCAGCTGCGCCAGCGGAGAAGGACGATGGCGACGAGGTAGCCGAGCCCGGCGATCGCCCCGAGCTGGACGTACGGAGTGCCGTCTCTCCCGTGGCCCCACTCCCAGAGACACATCGCGATCACGAGCCCGATCAGGACGCTCCCGGAGATCGCCGTCGCAACGAGGTCGAGGTGGGCGAAGCGCTCGTCACGCCCATCGCCGCGCAGACCTCGGATCGTCTCGCTACGCCCGCCCGCGAAGATGAGCGCCCCGAAGATCACCATCACCGCAAGGGAGTACAGGCCGTCGCCCGGGTTTCCTCCTAGCCAGAACGCGATCAGAAACGCGCCTCCGAGCGCCGCCGAGAACAGCGGCAGGAACCATCTGGTCCTAAGCATGGTGCTCGTCATCGAACATCGCCTCCACGGTGGTGTCGAAATGCCGGGCCAGAGCGAGCGCGAGCGGCAGTGAGGGGACATACCGGCCGGTTTCGATCGAGTTGATCGTCTGGCGCGAGACGTTCAGTGCCTTTGCCAGGTCGCCCTGCGAAAGACCCTGCTCCGCCCTCAGCTCCCGAACTCCGTTCCTCACGCGCCCCGCCTGACAAGTTAGCTTTACATGACAAGTTAACTTGTCATGAGCTGCGCGTCAAGAGCGCCTAGGCGCCCTTCGGATCGGCCGGAGCGGAGTCGAACGCCGCGTCGAAGGCGACGGCGCTGGGGGCGAAGTCGAGCCGGCGGACGAATGCGGCGGCTTCGGTGGCACCGTGCACCCGATCCATCCGGATGTCCTCCCACTCGACCGAGAGCGGACCGGTGTAGCCGATGTCGTTCAGTGCGACGATGATGTCCTCGAACCTGATGTCGCCGCGCCCGGGGGAGCGGAAGTCCCACTGCCTGCTCGGGTCCCCGAAGTCGGTATGGCCGCCGAACACGCCGACCGTGCCGTCGCCGTGACCCCACCAGGCGTCCTTCACGTGGGCGTGGAAAATGCGCGGTCCGAGCGCGCGCAAGAAGCCGACATAATCGACACCCTGGTAGCCGAGGTGGGACGGGTCGTAGTTGAACCCGAAGCGGCGATGCCCGCCGACCGCCGCGACCGCCCGCAGCGCCGATGCGGTATCGAACGCGATCTCGGTCGGATGCGCCTCGAGCGCAAAGTTGACGTCGAACTCGTCGAAGGCCTCGAGAATGGGCCCGAACCGCGTCGCGAAGTCCTCGAAGCCGCGCTCCCAGTAGGCGGCGGAGGTCGGCGGGAAGGCATAGATCGAGTGCCAGATCGACGAGCCGGTGAAACCCGCCACGACCGCCGGCCCAGCGACGCCGCCGGGCTTCGCGTCGAAGAACGCCCTTGCCGCCTTCCCGGTCTTCACGAGCTTCCTCGCCGCCCGACGCCTCACACCCTCTGGTTTCCCATCGCCCCACACATCGGGAGGCAGGATCGCCTGATGCCGCTCGTCGATCGGATCGCACACGGCCTGGCCGACGAGATGATTCGAGATCGCATAACAGGTGAGCCCGTGAGCCTCCAGCAGGTCCCACTTCTCCCGCCGGTAGCGCGCCGAGCCCGCTGCCGCGTCCACATCGAAGTGGTCACCCCAGCACGCAAGCTCCAGCCCGTCATAGCCCATCTCGCGGGCCAACGGCGCCAGCACCTCCAGCGGCAGATCGGCCCACTGGCCCGTGAACAGCGTTACCGGTCTAGCCACGAATCATCAGGGCGTGCCGCTGCGAGATTCACACATGGACCTGCCATGCTAATCGACGGAACGGCCCTCGACGGGATCCCCGAGATCGCCTTCGATGCTCAGGCGCGGTCGAGATATGCGCAGGGTCGGCTGTCGAGTGGGAGCGGCGAGCGGCCGTAGCGGGTGACGACGAGCGGCCCGTCGATTTCTCCGAGCTCGATCGTGGACCCGATCTCGGGCGGGATGCCCGCGATCTCCACCAGCCGATACCCGGCAGCCGTCGGGGCGAAGGCCACGCATCCCTCGACGGGCAGTGCCGGAATCTGATCGGCCATCCTGGCGTCGGCCTCGACGACAGCCGCGCCGAGCCGTTCGATCGAGCGGCGCAGCGCATTCCCGGCATCCGCGTAGGTGGCCTCCGTGCCTGCGAGCTTCTCGCCGAGCGAGGCCAGCCCCTTGCGCAGCGCGCGCTCGGTTGCACGCACCTGCTCCTCGCTCATCGCGAGCTGGCCGTCGAGCCGCTGTCGGAGATCCGCCACCGCAGTCCTCAACTGGACGATGTCGTCGGCTGCGAGCGACTCCTCGATCCGTTCGAGCCGCCAGCCGACAGACGACGCAACCCGCTCCAGCTCCCCACGCAGCTCTTCTCGCGCCTCGATCCCCTCGACATCGCGCTCCTCGAGCCGGGCGGCGATGCCTCCGATCTCCTCCGTCAGCGCGAGCTCGACCTCACGGGCCGCTTCAGCAGTGCGGAGCGCGTGGTCGTCCAGCCGTGCTGCGAGCTCGGCACCCGCAAACTCGGAGGCCGCGAGGTCACCGGCGCGCAGCTCGTGCAGACCGCCGATCTGCCGGAGGACCGCCTCGGCCGTCGTCCGAGCATCCGCAGCTTCCTTCTGCAGTGACGCTGAAAGGCTCTCGAGTCTCGTCGACAGGTCTGCCGCTGCGGCCCGCGCCGCGTCGGCGTCGTCCGCGCGCAGGGTGCCGAACGCGTCCACGCGCGCCACGAGCTCTTCGCTTGCAGCACGCGCTGCCTGCACGTCGGAATGCCGCAGCGCTGCCATCTCATCGATCCGCTCACCAAGTGAAAGGGCCTCGCCGCGGACGGCGGCGGTGGCCTCTGCTGCCTCGGCTCGGGCACCTGCCACCTCATCCGCAAGCCGGCGTGTGAGCTCGTCGACCCGCAGCTCGAGCATCCCTTCGAACCGCGTCTCCCAGGCGGTGCGATCGTCGGCGGCCGCCTGCAGCTCCTCGAGATGCCCGCGCAAGGCGGACGTCTCGTTGGACTGCGCCTCGAGCCGTTCATGGAGATCCTTTGCCTTGGCCTCGAGATCAGCGCGAACGCCGTCGGCGGCGTCTCGGAGCCGCGAGTCCAACGCGTCCCCCTGCTCCGCGAGCTCCGAGCGGACGCCGGCGATCTCCTCGGCAAGTCGCAGATCCGCGAGGCGGGCTCGATCGTCGAGGTCCGCGCGCAAGGCCGCGATCGTCTGACCGAGCTCCTCGTGCGCGGCGATGCGGGCGTGATCCGCCTCGGCGAGGGAGGCATCCACCGCGGCGTCGCGGTCCTCTGCCGCAAGGCGCAAGGCGGCGAGCCCGTCGTGCACGAGGGCGGTCTGCTCGGCCGCCTCGTCGCGCGAGACGAATCCCTCCGTCCGCTCGACGAGAGCCTGGATCCGTCGGCCCAGATCGGTAGCGAGTTCCCCGGTGCGCCGGCTCAACTCGTCCGAGAGCCCCCGTGCCCTGTCGTGACCATCCTGCTCGAGGCTGTCGATCCTCCCCGACAGCTCCTGCAGCGGTTCACTCGGATCGGCGACCGTCGAGCGGGCCGCGAGCTCGTCGACCTCGGCACGGATAGCGGCGACGACCTCCTCCAGCGTGTCGGTGTCCGGCCTCCGCTCCAGATCGACAGCGAGGCCGGCGATCCTCTCCTCGAGTGCCGCAAATGTGTCGAGCCGGCTCTCCGCACTGGCCAGCCTGGCGGCGAACGCGCGGGCCCGATCGTCCAGGTCGCGCGCCACGCCTTCCCGGACGCGGTCCTCCAGAGCCCCGAGGGACTCGACCGCGGTCTCGAGTGCGGCGAGCCGGGCACCGGTCGCGAGCGCATCTCCGACCCGCACGGCCTCGAGGCCCTCGATCGATTCGCGGAGACCTGTGATCGCTCCCTCGAACGACCCGAGGCCGTCAATGCGCGCACCGAGCCGTTCCACGCGCTCCAGCAGGGCGTGATCCTGGGTCGGCCGGGCAGCCAGCTCGTCGAAGCGTGTCCGGAGCTCCACCAGCTCGTCCTCGCGGGGCACCGTCGAGGTGATCTCCTCGACACGGGCGAAGAGCGACTGTGCGAGCGACTCGCGCTCGACGACCGTGCTCTCGGCGACGCGCCGCATCTCCTCGCGAAGCTCCGCGGCAGGCGTCTCGGCGGCGAGCGTTGCAGCCACGAGCTGCTCTTCCAGTTGCGTCACCCGCGTCTCCAGCGCGCCGATCAGCTCGTCGTTGCCGGCCCGCGCCCCGAGCTTCTCGACGCGACCTCGGATCTCATCGAGCGCGGCTGTGTCTGGCCCGCGCTCCACCGCCGCCGCAAGGGCGTCGAGTCGTGACCGGAGTTCGCCGAGAGCGACAGTGTCGGGCTCCTGTGCCGCGATCGTCGTCGCCAACTCACCCGCAAGCCAGTCCACGCGGGCGTGGATTTTCTGGCGCGAAGCCGTGGCGAGCTCGACCACTGCCGCGAGCTCGTCCAGGCGCGCGCGCAGTGCGTCGACCGGCGCCGTGTCGTGTGGTCGTGTCGCGAGCTCGTCGATGCGAGCGCGAAGCTCGTCGAGGGGTGCAGGATCCGGCTCACGCGCGGCCAGGAGCGCCAACTCATCGACCCTGGCCCGAAGCTCGTGGACTGCGCGCAGGTCAGGCTCTTGCACGGCAACCGCCGCGACCTCGTCCATCTTCGCGCGTAGCTCGTCGACGGCGCTCAGATCAGGCTCGCGTGCCGCCAGCACTGCCAACTCGTCGACCCGAGCGCGAAGCTCGTCGACCGGAGTGAGATCGGGCTCACGCCCAGCCAGCACCGCCAGCTCCTCGACCCGGGCCCGCAGCTCATCCACCGCACTCAGATCAGGCTCCTGCACGGCGACGGCAGCAAGCTCGTCGACCCGAGCGCGAAGCTCGTCGACCGGAGCGAGATCGGGCTCACGCCCAGCCAGCACCGCCAGCTCCTCGACCCGGGCCCGCAGCTCATCCACCGCACTCAGATCAGGCTCCTGCACGGCGACGGCAGCAAGCTCGTCGACCCGAGCGCGAAGCTCGTCGACCGGAGCGAGATCGGGCTCACGCCCAGCCAGCACCGCCAGCTCCTCGACCCGGGCCCGCAGCTCCTCGACCGCGCCCACGTCGGGTCCACGAGTGGCCAGCGCCTCGACCGCATCGACCCGCGCCTGAAGTGCGTCTGCGTCGAGCGACGGGATCGCCTCCGCGATCTCGTCGATCCGAGCCGAGAGCTCGTCGATCAGCGGCGTCGGGTCAGGAAGCGCCGAAACGGCCGCGTCACCGAGCCTCGATTCGATCTCGTCGAGCCTGGCCACGAGCGCTGCGTTCTCTGAAGCCTGGTCTCCTCGATCGTCGCTCCCCGCCTGGGCCGAGATCTCCGTCAGCTCCCGCCGGAGCTCCTCGATCGCCTCGGCGCCGGGAAGGCCTGCAGCCACACCGTCGAGCCGCGTCTCGAGACGTCCCAGCTCGTCGACGCGGCGCGAGAGGCCGTCGATCCCGGTCTGGGCGACCTCCGCCTGTTCGGCCACGGCGTCGAGCCTGCCCGCAAGATCGTCGACGGTGCTGATCGCGTCGAAGCGCGACGTGAGCGCGGCGATATCCGTTGTCAGCTGCGCGATCTCGGCAGCCGGATCCGGTCGCGCTTCGACCCGCTCCACCGCGTCCCGAAGCTCGGCGAGGCCCTCGACCGTGACCGGCCGAGCCCTCAGCTCCTCGAGGCTCGCCCGCAGCACGTCCAGCTCGTTCGGGTCGGGAGCGGCTTCGAGTGCCGCGAGCCGTTCCTTCACGATCTCGAGCTCGGGCTCGAGATCCTTGTCGACGTGTGCGCCGGCAGCTGCCTCGAGACGCGACTCCACTGCCTTGACGGCTGCTCGAAGCTCCGATGTGACGAGTCGCAGGTCCTCCTGCCACGGTGGCGGCCCGGCGCCGCGCTCGACCACCCGCAGTCGTTCCTCCAGGTCCGAGACGGTTGCGCGATCCTCTGCAGACAGGGCCTGCGCGGGAGGCGGTGCCACGGGCACCCCGTTCTGCCACGGCGTCGGCTCCGGCGCGGGTGCCGGGGGTCGGAGCTTCTGCAGGGCCGACCACTGCTCCGCGAGCGCGCTCGCGAGATCGAGGCGCGTCAGGCTTCCCTGGTCGACGAGGATCTCCCCGATCCGTGCACCTGTCTCGCGCTGCACGTCGAGCGCGGCATCGAGCTGATCGCTGCTGACGAACCCGAGCTCGACGAAGATCTCGCCGATCGGCCGCCGGATCTGCACCTCGCCGGGGGCCAGCTGGGGCGACGGCCGCCTCCTGCTGCGCGGGAACGCTGTTGCGCTCCGCGTCTTCGAGCTCGGCCCACTGCTCGGCGAGCACGCTCGCAAGCTCGAGCCGCGAGACGCCGAACTCTGCCACGACGATCTCGCCGAGCCGGTCGCCGCTGTCTGCCTGCAGCTGCAGCGCCCGCTCGAGCTGCTCGTGCGTGATCATGTTCTTCTGCGACGAGAATGGTCGCCGATCAGGCGCGACTGGATCGCAGTGGATGCTTCCATTCCACTCCTATCGGCAGCCACTCGTTCGAGGTATAGAGGATCTTTCGGAGCGTGCCGAGCCCGGCCTGGCCGGGCGTAGCGCGTTCAGTCCCCGCCGGGCAGGACGACCCCGTTCTCGTACGCGAACACCACGGCCTGCACGCGGTCCCGAAGGCGCAGTTTCATCAGGATGTGGGCGACGTGGGTCTTCACCGTCGTCTCGCTCACGAAGGCCTCGCGGGCGATCTCGGCATTCGAGTACCCCTTGGCGATGAAGCCGAGCATCTCGCGCTCACGCACGGTCAGCTCCCCGAGCTCGGGAGGGGGCCGGCGCGCCGATGCAGGGGGCCGGCGGACGAACTCCTCGATCACGCGTCGCGTGATCGAGGGCGCAAGGAGCGCGTCTCCACGCGCCACGATCATGATCGCCTCGACCAGCTGCTCCGGAGGTGTGTCCTTGAGGAGAAACCCGCTCGCACCGGCCCGCAGGGCTTCGTAGACGTACTCGTCGAGATCGAAGGTCGTCAGGATCAGGATCCGCGGGCCTTCGTCTCGACCGTCCAGTAGCCGCCGGGTCGCCTCGAGACCGTCCACGTTCGGCATCCGCACGTCCATCAGGATCACGTCCGGTTCGGTCTCCCGGGCCGCGAGCACCGCCTCGAGGCCGTCGGCAGCTTCGCCGATGACCTCGATCTCCGGCTCTGCGTCGAGGATCATCCGGAATCCGGCGCGGACGAGGGATTGATCGTCGACGATCAGGACTCTCACGCTCACGCAGATTCCTCCAGAGGTAGATGACACCGCACGACGAAGCCGCCGCCGTCGCGTGGTCCGGTCTCGAGCGTGCCACCGCAGAGCGAGACGCGCTCGCGCATGCCGGCGAGCCCGTGCCCGGCACCGTTCGTCGACGCGTCCGACCGGCCGTCGTTCGCTACCTCCAGCTCGAGCTCCGTGTCGCGCCAGCGGAGCGTGACCCAGGCTTGCGCCGGCCCGGCGTACTTGAGCGTGTTCGTGAGCGCCTCCTGCACGAGCCGGTACGCGGAGAGGTCGACGCCCGGGCGGCAGCTCGCGCTCGTCGCCCACGATCTCGAGATCGACGGGGAGCCCCGCCTCGCTGACCGTGCCGATCAGCACGTCGAGTGTTCGGAGCGAGGGCTGCGGCGCGAACTCCGGCATCGTGCCCTGCTCCCGGAGGAGCCCGACGAGCCGCCGCATCTCGGTGAGCGCCTCGCGTCCCGTGGCCTCGACCGTCTCCAGCGCCTGCCGCTCGCGCTCCTGTTCGGGCAGCAACAGCCGCCGGACCGCTCCCGCCTGCACCGTCATCACCGACACGGAGTGCGCGATCACGTCGTGCAGCTCCCGGGCGATGCGCTGGCGCTCCTCGGCGACAGCCTGAGCCGCTGCGACCTCCTGGTCGAGGCTGAGCCGGTGCGCACGCTCCTCGGCCTCGAGCGTGCGCTCCTCGCGGCCCTGACGAAAACGCTCGCTCCCCAGAAAAGGGCGAAGAACGCCATCGGGAAGGCGAGTTCGCCGATTCCTCTCGTCCGCCTGCACGTTGACCACGACGACCGCGAGGATCAGGAGCAGGAGCCCGGCGATCGCCGAGCGCATGTCGAGTTGTCCGAACAGCCAGGCGACGAGGAAGAGCAGGAAGAAGACCTGACCAGCGCTCTCGGCAAGCGCGCTCCCGTCGCCGACGGAACGCCAACGCGAGGCCGACCACGACGGTCGCGACCGGGGCCGCGAAGGGGAATCGCTTGCGGAAGAGCAGCGGCACGGCCATCGCCGGGACGGCTAGAGGAAGGAACCAGCCGGGCCCGCTGCTCTCCCCGGTCCGAGGTGGGATTCAGCGCCCCTCGATCGACGCCGGCGGCCGCGAGGACGCGGCAAGTGTCTCGACCCACCACGAGCGGAAGAAGTCGGTCAGCTGCTCCACGGAGCAACCGTAGCCACCGCCACCCCGACTCGTCGTCATCCGGCAGGACGATCGTCATCCTTGACAAGCGATGCGTTACGATATATCGTGATAGCTACATGAAGAAAGGAAAGTCGATGACTGCAACAACTGCAATCACGATCCCCGAGGGCCTCGCTGCCGTCGGACACCAGGGTCAACCTCTGGTTCATGTCCGCCGATCGCCCGGCCGCCGCGGACGCGGAAAGCACGGGCGCGGAGGCGGGCGGGGCATGCACGGCCCGGGTGGGTTCGGCGCACCGTTTTTCGGCCCCGGTCGCCGCGCCGGCCGGGGCGACATCCGCGCCGCCATCCTGGCGCTCCTCGCGGAGGAGCCGATGCACGGCTACCAGATCATCCAGGTGATCTCCGAGCGCAGCGGCGGGAACTGGACGCCGAGCCCCGGCTCGGTCTATCCCACGCTGCAGCAGCTCGAGGACGAGGGCCTGGTCGAGCCGGCCGCGTCGGAATCGGGACGGCGGGTCTTCGCGCTGACCGACGCCGGGCGCACTGCGAACGATCGCCGAGACCGCTCCCGCGCCCTGGGAAGAGGCCGTCGACGACGTCGACCACGACCTCGTCGAGCTCCGCGACCTCGTCCACCAGGTGCTGGCCGCCACGCGGCAGGTTGCCCAGGCAGGCACTGCGACCCAGGTGAAAGGGGCCCAGGAGATCCTCCGCACGGCGCGGAAGGGCATCTATCGCCTGCTCGCCGAGGACGACACCGAGGCGTAGTCGACACACGGGGCGCGTGACATCGCCTACGGGTGACGTCACCGCCCCGGTCACCGCCGTCCCCCGCCCTCCCGCACGGCGGTCCTCATCCTCCCTGACGATCCCACGGCGCCCGCCTCATCCGTGCGGCAGGCCACGGTTCCGCTCCGAGGCGGATCGCGAATCGGCTTCAGAGCCGATGTCGCCGGAGCGGCCGGGCTCCATGCTGCTCCTTGTCGAACCCGACCTCACCGCGACAAGGAGCAGCGAGCCATGATCCGCACCGGAGACGTGATCCACAACAGCATCACCGGCGAGAGCATCCGCTTCGTCGAGACCGCGGCCGATTCCGACGGAGAGCGCGTCGTGATCGACGTTCTCGTCGAGCCGAACGGCTTCGTCGCAACGCCCCACACGCACCCGTACCAGACCGAGGTCTTCGAGGTCGTCGAGGGAGAGCTCACCTTCAAGACCGACGGCGAGACGATCGTCGCCGCAGCAGGCGCGTCGGTGACCGTCGAGCCCGGCACCGCACATCAGTTCTGGAACGCCACCGATGCCTCCGTCCGGTTCCGCTGCGAGATCACTCCGGCGCTGCAGTTCGAGCAGCTGATCGAGACGATGTTCGCGCTCGCCAACGACGGCAAGACGACCAAGAAGGGTCTACCGAACCCGCTCCAACTCGCGGTGATCGCCAACCACCACTTCGACGACGTCAGACTGCCGTTCCCGCCCGTCTGGATGCAGAAGCTCGGGCTGATGGCCGGCGCCCCGCTCGGACGCCTTCTCGGCTACCGCCCGGTCTACGTCCCGGCCGACGGGGCCGACGTCTCGCTCGCGATCTGACCGGGTCGGCCCGTGGGGTGGGCTGCCGCCCGCCCCACGCGCCGCCGGAAACCCGTCGTCCTACGCCTCGGCGTAGCGCACGAGTGCGTCGACGACTGCCTGCAGCCGCCGTCCCTCGGCCGTGAGGGTGTACTCGACCCGCGGCGGACGCGCATCGACGACGCGGCGCTCGAGCACGCCCGCCTGCTCCAGCTCGACCAGGCGCTGGGCCAGCGTCCGCGGCGGAATCTCTCCCACCGCCTGCTTGAACTCGTTGAACCGCGAGGCGCCCTCGTACGAGGCCCAGAGGATGGAGACCGTCCAGCGGCCCTCGAGGAGGCCCGCCGCCTGGCGGACCCCCTCGGGGACGGGCTGGCAATGCCTACACCGAGACATCGAGCGACTGCGCCGCCGGCTCGAGCGCGAGCTCGAGCACTTCGGACAGCGCCATCACCGGATGGAACGTCATCTCGTCACGAACGTGCTGTGGGACATCGTCGATGTCGGCGCGGTTGCGCTCCGGGATGACGACGTCCGTCAGCCCGGCGGCGTGCGCGGCGAGCACCTTCTGCTTGAGGCCGCCGATCGGGAGCACCCGCCCCTGGAGCGTGACCTCACCCGTCATGCCCGACCGTGTGCCGAACGGGCCGGCCCGTGAGCAGCGAGGCCAGCGCCGTGGCCATCGTAATCCCTGCGCTCGGCCCATCCTTCGGAATCGCGCCGGCGGGAACGTGCACGTGGAACGAGCGGTTCTCGAAGATGTCGTCGTCGAGCCCGTAGTCTCCCGCCTTGGCCCGTACCGCCGAGAGCGCGATCTGCGCGGACTCCTTCATCACGTCGCCGAGCTGCCCGGTGAGGACGAGCTTCTCGCCGCCGGGGATGCTCGTGGCCTCGACGAACAGCACGTCGCCGCCGACCCCGGTCACCGCGAGACCCGTGGCGACTCCCGGCACGGCCGTGCGCTCCGCCGCCTCGCGGAAGAATCGCTGCCGGCCGAGCGCGTCGCGGACGACGTCGATGTCGATTGCGACGGGCGCCTCTGCGGTCTCGGAGGCGATCCGCGTGGCGGTCTTGCGCAGCACCTTGCCGAGCTCACGCTCGAGCTGCCGAACGCCGGCCTCACGGGTGTACTCCGAGATCACCGACTCGAGCACCTCGTCGGTCACCGTCACCTCGTCCTCGTGCAATCCGTTGCGCTCGCGCTGCCGCGGCCACAGGTAACCCTTCGCGATCTCGACCTTCTCGTCGGTCGTGTACCCGTCGAACCGGATCACCTCCATCCGGTCGAGCAGCGGCCCCGGGATCGTGTCGGCCTGGTTCGCGGTCGCGATGAAGATCACGTCCGAGAGATCGACCTCGACATCGAGGTAGTGGTCACGGAACGTCGAGTTCTGAGCGGGGTCGAGCACCTCGAGCAGCGCCGCAGAAGGGTCGCCGCGCCAGTCGGCTCCGACCTTGTCGACCTCGTCGAGCAGGATCACGGGATTCATCGTCTTTGCATCGCGCAACGCCCGCACGAGGCGGCCGGGCAGAGCGCCGATATACGTGCGCCGGTGCCCCCGGATCTCGGCCTCGTCACGGATGCCGCCGAGCGACATGCGCACGAACTCGCGGTTGAGTGATCGTGCGATCGACTCGCCGATCGACGTCTTGCCTGTGCCGGGAGGCCCGATCAGGGTGAGGATCGCGCCGGACTTCTTGTCGACCTCGATCCCACGCTCCTCGCGCAGCTTGCGCACTGCGATGTACTCGACGATCCGGTCCTTCACGTCCTCGAGCCCGGCGTGGTCGGCATCGAGGACCTCGCGGCTCAGCTTCGGGTCGAGCCGTTCCTCCGACCGAGCACCCCACGGCACGGCGAGCAGCCAGTCGACGTAGCTCCGGATCGTCTGCGCTTCGGGCGAGCTCTCGCCCATGCGCTCGAAACGGGCGAGCTCGCGCTCTGCCTGCTCGCGCACGTGGTCGGGCATCGCCGACTCGGCGATCTTCGCGCGGAACTCCTCGACGACGGACGTCTCGTCCTCGCCGAGCTCCTTGCGGATCGAGTCGAGCTGCTTGCGCAGGATGTACTCGCGCTGCTGCTTCTCCATCCCGGTGTTGACGTCGTCGCGGATGCGGCGCCGGATCTGCATCAGCGTCAGGCGCTCGCGCTGCAGGTTGAGTGCGAGATCGAGCCGCTCGGCCACGTCGACGGCCTCCAGCACCTGCACCTTCTGCTCGAAGGTGAGGTCGGGGGAGTAGCCGGACGTGTCGGCGAGTGCGCCGGGGTCGGAGATGGAGCGCACGAACGCCGCAATCCGGCCGTCGTCACCGCGCAGCTCCAGGATCTCCTCGACGACCGCCCGGTACTCGGTCTCGAGGACGCGGACGGACTCGTCTGTCGGCGTCTCGTCTGGGCGCTCCTCCGCCTCGACGAAGAGACGTCCCTGGGCATCCGTCTCGGCGGCGCCTGCGATCGCACGGTGCAGGCCGTTTAGCGCGACGGCGGTGTCACCGCCCGGAAGCCTGACCTTGTCGGCGACCTCGGCGACGGTGCCGACCTTGGCGTACTCGCCGTCGTGCTTGGGTACGAGGAGCACGCGCTCCTCGTCCCCGACGTCGATCGTCAGGGTCACGTTCATGTTGGGGAAGACGACGATGTCGTCAAGAGGGACGAGCAACAGCTTGCTCACAGTGGGTTCACGCTCCTCGCGAGACGAAAAGTGTTCGGCTGAATCGGTCATACCATTACTAACTACAAAAACTGTACCGTTATTCCTCCGGGTCGAGCGGAAGCTCGAGCGTGCGTTCCGGATTGCTTACAGGACGCGTACAAACCCGTGACGTAGCCCGAGAGTCTCAGTGTCTGGAGCCCGGTTTCCCGAACCATCGCCTCCCGGGGGCCGGACACCGACTCGCGGCCGCGCACTCCGAGGGCGTGACGCGAGCAACGGGCGCCCTTGCGGGCGCCCGTTGTCGTTCCCGGGGTCCGCACGCCAGACGACCTGGGCGCCGCGGGGTCAGCCGCGAAAGCGTCGCAACGCCGACGCAGCGACCTTGCCCGCGAGCACGTCGGCCGATGTGCCGGCACCGGCAGGCCGGAAGGTCATGACGGTGACGACGATGGCGCCGCCCCGCCAGAGGATGATCCCGTTGTCGTGTCGGGCCGAGGCGATCCAGCCTGCCTTGTGGAGGACGCGGACGCCGGCCAGGCGACCGACCTCGCGATCGAGCTTCCCGAAGTCGCGGACGTGGGCGAGGAGGTAGAGCAGGTAGCGGCCATCCGCCGCACTGAACCCGGGCTGCGCGGCCCGCAGCGGCCCACGGCCACCGCTCGCGAGCCACACGGCACGCAAGAGGCTCGCAAGGTCAAAGGCGGTCGTGGACTTGCCGCGGCCCCAGCTCGGCTGGCTGTCGGCGCGCAACGGGATTCCGCCTGCGAGGGCGCGCGGCGGCCCGTCGAGCGCCTGGAGCTCGTAGCCCCCGTACATCTGCGTATCGACGAGCCCGAGCGACCGCATCATCGTGTTCACGAGAGCCGAGCCGCCCGAGGTCGAGCCGCCGAAGTACCGCTCTGTGCTGTTGGCGGCCGCGTTGTCGGAGTACGTCAGCATCTGCCGCAGGAGGCGGTCGAGCGTCGAGCCAGAGTCCGGTGTCCCCCCGGCCCGGGCGAGCGCGGTGACAGCGATCGCGAGCTTGAGCGTCGACGCCGCTGGGAAGGCGGCACGGGCATTCCAGGCCGCACCCGCGCCGGTTCGGAGGTCCTGCACGTAGACCGCGCTCGTACTCCCGAAGCGCCGGGTGAGGCGCCCGACCTCCTGCTGGAGGAGCGCGTCGACCCGGCCGGGACGGACCTGTGGCACGGCGGCGGAGGACGCACCGAGGACGTGCTCGACGGTCGTCTGGCTCCGGCCGCCGGCGCGACCCACCGTGACCACCCGCACCGCTGCCTCCCCCGGTGGCAGCTCGACACGCAGCTGGAAATGACGTTGACCGAGAGGCTCGTCGGCCAGCGTCCGGCCTCCGACCCGCACGATCACCCGCCGGGTGCCCGGAGCAGCGAGACCCGCCACGACACCGAACGACAGCTGAAACGGAGCGGGCTGCTCGAGCACGGGCGGCGGTGGGGAGCAGTGATCACGGCGGCACCGTAGCGTTCGGAAGGTGCCGATACTCGCCCACATCGACCTGGATGCGTTCTTCGCCGCGGTCGAGGAGCTGGAGGAGCCCTCGCTCCGCACGCGACCGCTCGTCGTCGGCGGCAATCCGCAGGGTCGCGGCGTCGTCGCGACCGCGAACTACGTCGCCCGTGCGTTCGGGATTCGCTCCGCGATGAGCTCGGCCGAGGCGCTGCGCCGCTGCCCCGAGGTCGTTTTCGTGCGACCCCGCCATCTCCTCTATCGGCAGTACTCACAGGCCGTCTGGGGCGCGATCCGCGAGGTCGTGCCCCGGGTCGAGCAGGTCGGGATCGACGAGGGCTACCTCGACCTCGGCACGGTCGTCCGGACGTTCACGGATGCGCGGGCCGCCGCCGAGGCGGTGCAGACGTCAGTGCGTGCTGCGACGTCGCTGTCGTGCTCGCTCGGAGTCTCGACCTCGAAGGTCGTCTGCAAGGTCGCCTCCGACCGCCGCAAGCCGGGCGGGATCACCGTCGTGCCGCCGGGGAAGGAGGCTGTCTTCCTGGCCCCGTTTCCCGTCCGCACGCTGCCGGGCGTCGGCCCGAAGGCGGAGGCGCGCCTCGCTGCGGCGGGAGTGAAGACGATCGGTGACCTCGCCGGTCTCGCCGATGCCGAGCTTCGCGCCGTCCTCCCCGGCACGATCGGCCCCCTGCTTCGCGACCGCGCGTGCGGTATCGATCCGCGCGATCTCGAGCTCGAGACCGAACGCGTCTCCCTCTCGGTCGAGGAGACGTTCGAGCGCGACACTTCGGACCGGAGGCTCCTCTACGCGGAGATCGAGCGCATGGCGGCGGACGTTGCGTCGGGCCTCCTGAAGCGGCAGCTCTCGGCGCGGACGGTGACGACCAAGCTCCGCTACTCGGACTTCTCGATCCGAAGCCGATCGACGACGCTCGCTGCGCCGATCGACGAGGCAGAGCGGATCGCGGAGCTCGCGTGCCGTTTGCTCGACCGCGGCCTCCGAGACCGGCCGGGAGCGCTCAGACTGGTGGGCGTCGGCGTCTCGGGCCTTTCGGAGCACCGGCAACTGACCTTGGACGGTCACTAGAGGGTCCTCATCGTTGCACCCGCAGCAGAGGCCGCGTCAAGCACGTCGGGCCGCCGTCTCCGAGCCGCGAGATGTGGTCGCCGCGATACGTGAGGACCTCGACACCGGCACGTTCCAGCCGCCGGCGCGTCTGGTCGTTTCCCTCCAGCGCGAGCGCTCGGCGCGGGCCGAGGGCGAGCACGTTCGCGCCCATCGACTCGAACTCGTCGTCCGGCACCTCCACGACCTCGATCCCCCGCTCGGCGAGCAGCTCCATCAGCCGCACCGGCGCGATCCGCGGATACACGAGCGCAAGGTCACCGTCGAGCGGTGAGATGAACGACATCAGGTGCATCACCTCGGAAGCGCCCACCCAGTGGGGCAGGTCGACCGCGACCACGTCGACGCCGGGGAACGCAGACCGCAGCGCGGCGATCCCCGCCGTGCCGGTGCGGTAGCCGTGGCCGACGAGCAGGGTGCGTTGGTCGAGCCAGACGGTGTCGCCCCCCTCGGCTGTGGCAGGTGCGTCCATCCTCGAGGCGATCGGCACGCCCGCCGCCTCGAGGCTGACGGCGATCGCCGCGGGCTCGCTCAGGCGGACGTGCTTCCCGGGGCGCAGGAGCGCCGCCCCCTCGTCTCCCACGAGCACCGGGTCGTAGACGTAGATCGCGTCGGGATTGCCGGGATCGTGCTCGGAGACGACCACCTCGGACACCCGACCGGGTCAGCAGCTCGCGCAGCTCCTCGTGCTCGGCGGCGGCGGCCCCGGCGTCGGGGATCCCATGCCACCCGTAGCGGTCGACATGACCGGTATCGCCGGGCAGCGGCGTCCGGACGAGCACGCGGACGAGCTCGCCCCACATCGCCTGACAGCCGTAGACGGGCACGAACGGAGGGCTAGACGACAACGTTCGCCGGCGTTCGACCCTCCAGCAGCACCGCGCGGAGAGCATCGACGCAGAGCATCCCCATCGCGATCCTGGTGTCTCGCGTGGCGCTGCCGAGATGCGGCGAGAGAACGACGTTCTCGAGCCCGAGGAGCCCCTCGTCGACCTCCGGCTCCCGCTCGTAGACGTCGAGCCCTGCCCCCCCGATCGTGCCGTCGCGGAGCGCCTCGGCAAGCGCCGCCTCGTCGACGACCGGTCCGCGCGACGTGTTGATCAGCACCGCGGTCTTCTTCATCGAGCGCAGGCGTCGGCGGTCTATCAGATGTCTCGTCTCGGCGGTGAGCGGAACGTGCAGCGAGACGATGTCGGCCTGCCCGAGGAGCGCATCCAGATCGTCATCGCGCCCGGCGAGGACGGGCACGGCCCCGAGACCCGCGACGAGCCGCGCCGTCTCGCGCCCGATCCGGCCACTGCCCACGATCAGAACCGATTTGCCCGAGAGGCGCTGCCCGAGCATGAACTCGAGCGAGAACTGCCACGGTTCACGCCGTCGCACGAACCGGTCGCCCTCGGTCACGCGTCGGAGTAGCGAGAGCATCAGCGTCAGCGCGATCTCGGCGGTGGCGCCGGTCAGCACGTCCGGGGTGTTCGCGACGACGACACCCCGCCGACGGGCCGCCTCGAGGTCGATGTTGTTCACGCCGACCGCGTAGTTGGCGACGATCCGGAGCTGCGGGCCCACGGCCTCGAGGTATGCGTCGTCGACGGCGACCGTCAGCATCGCCACGATCCCGTCGGCGCCCCGGGGGGTGGCGACGAGCTCGAAGTCCGCCGCGGAGGGCTGCTTCGACCTCTGCCGGGACGAGGTCGCTGAGGTGGACTCGAGGAGGCATCGGTGCGCATCATCTCCGAAATGCGCGCTCATTCGCCCCAGTCCCTGCCGAGAGGCGCCGCCGTCATCGGGGCCGGCACCATGGGCACCGGCATCGCCCTCGTGCTGGCCCGAGCCGGGGTCGAGGTGCAGCTCACCGCACGCAGCGCGGCCACGCTCGATCGGGCAAGAGCCCGGCTCGCAGCCGAGCCCGCAGGCGCCTCGATCCACACGACGACTTCGCTCGAGACGGCGCTCGCCGGTGTGGGGCTCGTGATCGAGACGATCGTCGAGGAAGTGGAGCCGAAGCGAGCGGTGCTCGCAGCTGCCGAGCGGCTGGCGGAGCCCGGCGCGATCCTCACCTCGAATACCTCGTCGCTGCCGCTCGCGAGCCTCGCCAGTGCGCTCGAAGAGCGCGGTCGCTTTGCGGGCTGGCACTGGTTCAATCCTCCCGAGCTCGTCCGCCTGGTGGAGATCGTTCGCGGCGAGGAGACGTCTCCTCCGGTCGTCGAGACGCTGCGCGACTGGAGCGTCGCGCTCGGCAAGTCTCCGGTGATCGTGCAACGCGATCTCGCCGGCTTCGCCGCGAACCGCCTCCAGTACGCGCTGCTCCGCGAGGCGTACGCCCTCGTCGAGTCTGGGACGTGCACGAGGGAGGACATCGATCGCGTGCTGACCGAGGGCCTCGGCCCTCGGTGGGCGGGCGTCGGCCCGTTCGAGACGATGGACCTTGCCGGCCTGGACGTGCACCTCGCGGTCACGCGCAATCTCTTCCCCGAGCTCTCGAACCGGACCGGCCCGCCCGAGGCGCTCCTGCAGCTGACCGAGGAGGGAAAACTCGGCGTCAAGAATGGCGAGGGGCTGCGCGGCACCTATGACCACGAACGGATCGAGGCCTTGCGGGCGCTGCGCGACCGGCTCCTGGCAGCGATTCCTCGGCTCCGCGAGAGCTGATCAGCTCCCGGGCAACAGGCCGGCCCGGTGAGCCTCCGCGATCGCGTCCGGGTAGCCGGCATCGGCATACCGCGCCACGCCGAGGGCCGGGTCGGCCGCGAACACGCGCCGGAGCTTCCGCTCGGCGAGCTCGCTGCCGTCCGCCACGACGACAAGGCCGCTGTGGACCGACTGCCCGATGCCCACGCCTCCACCCTGGCCGATCGTGACCCAACTCGCGCCCTGCGCCGCGCTGAGCAGGGCCGAAAGCAGTGGCCAGTCCGCGATCGCATCGCTGCCGTCGAGCATGCCCTCCGTCTCCCGGGTCGGAGACGCTACCGAGGCAGGATCCATGTGGTCTCGCCCGATCGCGAGAGGACCGATCGCACCGTCACGGACGAGCTCGTTGAACCGCACGGCGACCGCTTCGCGCTCACCGAGCCCGAGCCAGCAGATCCTCGCCGGCAGGCCCTGAAGCGGCACCCGCGCCCGCGCCAGCTCGATCCACGATCCGAGCGACTCGGTCCCGATCACCTCGAGCAGGGCGTCCTCGCTGAGCCGGAGATCAGCGGGATCGCCGCTCAGCGCGATCCAGCGGAACGGGCCCACGCCGCGCGAGAGGATCGGGCGCACGTACTGCGTGACGAAGCCGGGAATGGACATCGCACCCGTGACCCCGAGCGCGGCGGCCTGCGCCCGGATCCCGTTCCCGTACTCGAACACGACGGCGCCGGTGTCGCGGAACCCGAGCAGAGCCTCGGCGTGCGCCTTCAGCGACTCGCGAACGGCGTCGCGGAACCGGAGATCCGAGCGGTCGGCGGCCGCCGCGGCGGCCGCCGACCAGCCGACCGGGACGTACCCCTCGAGCGGGTCGTGGGCAGCGGTCTGGTCGGTGACGACGTCGAAGCCGATGCTTGCTGCGAGGAGACGCGGGACGACCTCTGCCGCATTGCCGACGAGCCCGACCGCGCCGGGGCCGACCGGGTCGAGGTGGGCGGCGAGGGCCTCGTCGTAGCTCGCCGTCGCCAAATCGATCCAGCCGTCGCGCAGCCGCCGTTCGACGTGAGCCGGATTCGCGTCGACGATGAGCACCCGGCCGCCGTTGAGGGTGACGCCGAATCCCTGCGCGCCTCCCATGCCCCCGAGCCCCGCGGTGAGCACCCGCCTACCCGCGAGTGAGCCGCCGAAGTGGTCGTGGGCGACTGCCCGGAACGTCTCGTAGGTGAATCCGAGGATCCCCTGGGTGCCGATGTAGAACCAGCCGGCAGCAGTCATCTGCCCGAACAGCGTCAGCCCTGCATCCTCCAGCTCGTGGAATGCCTCGGCGTTCGCGTGAGAGGGGACGAGGTTCGAGTAGGCGTGCAGGACCCGAGGTGCGTCCGGATGGGTCGGGATCACCGCCACCGCCTTGCCCGACTGGACGATCAGCGTCTCGTCCCCACCGAGCCGCTCGAGCGCCAGGAGGATTCCTGCGAGAGCCGCATGACTCCGCGCCGCCCGGCCCCGGCCTCCGTAGACGACGAGGTCCTCCGCCCGTTCCGCGACGTCGGGGTCGAGGTTGTTGAGCAGGCAGCGCAACACTCCTTCCTGCTCCCAGCCCCGGCAGCGCAGTTCCTGGCCGTGAGGCGCCCCGGCGGGAGGAACGGCCGACATCGGCGCAGCCTAACCGGGCAGTTCCGCCGTTTGTTGGACGCCGCTTCGGCGGAGGCGCATGATTGGGCGGTGAGCAGCCTCTACCACGAAGGAAACCGGCAGCTCCAGGACCGGTTCGACACCCGCCGGCTCGCAGACCGGATCGAGGAACGGCTCGACCGCACCGTGTTCGATGCCGACGACAGCGCGTTCATCCAGTCGCGCGACATGTTCTTCCTTGCCACCGCCGACGAGCACGGGATGCCGCAGTGCTCGTACAAGGGCGGCGAGCCCGGGTTCGTCCGCGTCGTCGACGAGCAGACGCTCGCCTTCCCGAACTACGACGGCAACGGCACGTACCTGTCGATCGGGAACCTGCTCGTCAACCCGCAGGTCGGGATCCTGTTCATCGACTTCGTGACGCCGAAGAGGCTGCGGGTGAGTGGAACGGCGTCGGTCATCGAGGACGACCCCCTGCTCGACGGGTACCCCGAGGCCCAGTTCGTCGTGCGGGTGCGCGCCACGCACGTCCTGCCGAACTGCCCCCGCTACGTCCACCGGATGGAGGTGGTGGAGCGGTCGCGGTTCGTCCCGCAAGCGGGGTGTGAGACGCCGGTCCCGGACTGGAAGCGGCGGCCCTGGTCACACGACGCGCTGCCGGCAGCCGATCCGGCACGGGCAGAAGGGCTGCTCCCCGACTAGCCGGACGCTGCATCGCTCTTGGAGGCTGGTCGAACGAGAAGCCGATGCAGCCACTCGACGACGGCCAACCAGGCCGCATGCCCGGGCTCGACGACGTCGAAGTGATCGGCGCCGCGAAGCTCGACGAGCTCGGCATCGTCCCCGGCTGCTCTCGCCGCCTGCACGTAGGCGCGGCTCTGGCCTGGCGGGACGGCGTCGTCCCGATCGCCGTGAACGAGCAGTTGCGGAATGCCGACTGGGAGCAGTGCTGCCGGCGAGGCGGCGGCATAGCGCTCGGGCACCTCGGCCGGTGAGCCGCCGAGCAGGGCTGCGCAGGCACCTCCACCGAGGTCGTCCACTACACCGCGCACGAGGTCGGAGACGCCCGCCAGCGAAACAGCCCCCCGCAGGCTCACGCCGGGCGACGCACCGGGGGCCCGGGCCGGCAGGCGTCGACGGGCCGCAAGCCAAAGAGCGAGGTGCCCACCGGCCGAGTGACCCACCGCTGCGAGGCGCGTCGCGTCCACCTGCTCCATCCTGCCGACGGCGTCTGCCGCGGCAGCGACATCCTCGAGGGTGCCCGGCCAGCCACCGCCCTCCTGTCCGACCCGCCGATACTCGATGTTCCACGCCGCGAAGCCGCGGCCCGCGAGGTCATGAGCGAGCCGGGTCGTCAGCGTGCGGTCCCAACCCGATCTCCAGAAGCCGCCGTGAATCAGCACGACCGCCGGCCAGGGTCCGGTCGCGCCGCCCTGCAGGCCACTCCCATCTCCCGCAGGGAGGTGGAGGTTCCCCACCTGGTCAGGGTGGTCACCGTAGGCGAGCTGGGACGCCGGAGGGAGTTTGTGGCTCTGAGCCACAAACTCCGGCTCGTGGCTCAGAGGCACAGCGTCACGCCAGCAGGCGGCGCCGGCGGCGGAGCGCGCCGAGCAGCGTGTCGATGTCGTCCTCGGTGTTGTAGAGGTGGGCGGCCACGCGGAGGTTCTCGTCGCGGAGCGAGCAGATCACGTTCTCCTCGGCGAGCGAGGCAACGAGCCCCGCTGCATCCGTGGAGCGCACGCAGACGAGCGGCCCTCGGTGGGCCGGGTCGGTGGGAGTGACGACGGTGGCTCCGAGCTCCTTCAGACCGTCGATCAACCGTGTGTTGAGCGCC
Organism: uncultured Thermoleophilia bacterium; assembly: GCA_963799905.1. Taxonomy (GTDB): domain Bacteria; phylum Actinomycetota; class Thermoleophilia; order Gaiellales; family Gaiellaceae; genus Gaiella. The sequence goes on along the minus strand of CAWCYU010000032.1, from coordinate 147,902 downwards.
GATACGTGTGCCTCGACTGCAGGGACGCCGGTCTCCTGCAGGACTGCGAGCCCGGCGACGCCGGCGTAGATGTTCGGCACCGGAGGCGTCCCGGCGTCGAAGCGGCGCGCCGTCGCGTGCGGCGAGTAATCCGAGATGTCCATCCGAAAGATGTCCTCGTCCGCGAACCAGCCCGTCTGCGTCGGCAGAAGCCCCCCGAGGAGCTCCCGCCGCACCCAGAGAAAGCCGAGCCCGGCCGAGGCAAGGAGGTACTTCACCGTGCCGCCGGTGATGAAGTCGGCGCCGAGAGCCCGCGCGTCGAGCTCGATCGCCCCGGCTGCCTGGTAGCTGTCGGCCAGAACGAGGGCGCCGTTCGCGTGCGCCGCCTCGGCGATGGCGGCGACATCGTGCCGGTGCCCGGTGCGATACGAGATCGTCGTGCAACAGACGAGCGCCGTGCGCTCGTCGATCGCGGCGGCGAACCTCTCGGCCGGGATCGAGCCGTCGGCCTCCGGACGCACGTGAACGACCTCGGCGCCGCGAAGCTCTTGGGCGTGGGCGATCTGGCCGACGGTGGGGAACTCGTACTCGCTGATCACGATGCGAGTGCGACCGCCGCGCTCCAGAGGCAAGGCCGACACGATCGCGTTCACACCCTGCGAGACCGATGTCGTCACCGCGACCTCGTCGGGCTCGCCGTGCAGGAGCCGCGCAAAGCCCGCGCGGGCCGCTTCGGCCCGCTCGACCCAGAACTCCCACTCCGCGCCGTTCGCGTCCCAGCCCGCGAGGTACTCCTCGTATGCCTCGCGCACGCGGTGGGAGAGCGCACCCTGCGAGCAAGAGTTGAGATACGTCGAGTGCTCGAAGATCGGGAATTCGGCGCGCACCGCGTCGCCGACGCCACCGGCGGCGAGGTTCGGCCTGTCTGCGCGGTCGGAGCTCATGGTCCCACCACGTACGACGCTGCCACGTCAGGCGTCAGGTATGCCGCCGAGGGGCTTCCCGCCGGCGTGAAGATCCCGAGCAGCGCGAGCTCGTGATCCGTGCTCGTGTTCTCGACGATGTGCACCTCGCGTGGCGTGATCCGGAACGCCGAGCCGTCCTCGAGCTGCTCGGTGCCGTCGGCGAGGTGATAGCGGCCCGGACCGCGCCAGATCCATACGATCTCGTCATAGAGGTGGTAGTGCCACGGTGCCGCGCCCGGGGGCACGTAGCCGACGAACATCGTCGCCCGCACGCAACCGTTGTGCGGGCCGAAGAGCACCTGGAAGGACCGGCTCCCGGTTGCCTTTCCCGGTTCGACCTGTGCGGCCGCGACGATGCGCTCGCGCGTGCCCATGGGCGCATGAAGGTCGGTCGCCGCGCCGAGGGTGACGCGGACGAGTGAGAGACCGTCTGCACCCGCGTCGAGGACGGCCTCGTCGCCCTCCGGAAGGAAGGCCGCGCAGCCGGCCGCGAGCGGATCGCCGGCGAGCGCGCCGCCGCCCTCGAACGCGAACAGGAGCACGTCGTGGCCGGCGTCGCCTGCCGCGGCGCTCTCTCCCGCGGCGATGCGCAGCGTCTCGAGCGCGAGCTCCGATCCCCGCTGCGGCGGGATGATGCCTTGTGAGCTGACCACGCCCATCAGCGGCCGAGGTAGGCCTTGCGGAGTTCCTCGTTCTCCAGCAGTTCGTCCGCCTTGCCCTCAAGGACGACCCGCCCGGTCGAGAGGACGTAGCCCCGATCGGCGATCGAAAGGGAAACGTTTGCGTTCTGCTCGACGACGAGCATCGCGACTCCGGCTTCGTTCACCTGCTTGATGATCTCGAAGCTCCGCTCGACGAGCACCGGCGCAAGGCCCATCGAGGGCTCGTCCATCAACAACAGCCTCGGCTGTGACATCAGAGCGCGGCCCATCGCGACCATCTGTTGCTCGCCTCCCGACATCGTGCCGGCAAGCTGGCTGCGGCGCTCGTACAGGAGCGGGAACAACGTGTAGACGCGTTCGAACTCATTCTTCAGGTCGGCCTTCGGCCGCAGGTACGCACCCATCTCGAGGTTCTCGAGCACGGTCATCGGCCCGAACAACCTCCGGTTCTCGGGCACGATCGCGAGCCCTCTCTTGATCCGGTGAGCCGTCGGCATGGACGTCACGTCCTCGCCGTTCGAGCAGCACCCGGCCGGTGCGAGGGCGCACGATCCCGAGGATCGTCTTCAATGTCGTCGACTTCCCGGAGGCGTTGCCGCCGAGCAGGCACACGAGCTCCCCCGGGCGAACGACCATGTTCGAATCCTGGAGGATGTGGATCTGCCCGTAGAACGTGTTGATTCCCTCGAGCTCGAGCAGCGGTGCCTCTTGGACGCTCACTTTCGCGCCATCCCGCCCGTGCCGAGATAGGCCTCGATCACCTGCGGTGAGGTCGCGACGGCTTCGAATGTCCCTTCGGCGATCTTGATCCCGTGGTCGAGGGCGATCACCCGATCCGAGATCCCTTCCACGACGTGCATGTCGTGTTCGATGACCAGGATCGTGTAGCCACCGTCGGCGCGCAGCAGCTCGATCAACTCCGTGATCTCTTGGGTCTCCTTGGGATTCATCCCGGCTGCGGGCTCGTCGAGGAGAAGGAGTGTCGGATTCGTTGCCGTCGCCCGGGCGATCTCGAGGCGGCGGCGGTTCGCGTACGAGAGGCTGTATGCGGGCTGATCCCAGCGATACCCCATCAGGCGGTCACCAAAGAACGCAAGCCGCTTCTCCGCGAGTTCACGGATCTCCTGCTCCTCGCGGCGCATCCCGGGAGTGCGCAGCATGGAGCGGAACACCCCTGCCTTCGTGTGACCGTACGCGGCCGCCATCACGTTCTCGCGCACGGACATGTTGAGGAACAGTCTCAGCGTCTGAAACGTGCGTGCGATCCCGCGCCGGGTGATCTCGTGCGGCTCGAGGCCCACGATGCTCGACCCGTCGAAGACGATGTCTCCCCCGGTCGGCTGGTACACGCCCGTGACGAGGTTGAAAAGCGTCGTCTTGCCTGCGCCGTTCGGCCCGATCACGCTGACGATCTCGCCCCTGTCGACATGGAGGTCGAGCTCGTCGACGACTCTGAGGCCGCCGAACGCCATCGACACGCGTTGCAGGTCGAGGAGCTTGTCCTCCACCTAGATGATCTCCACGCGTTTTTCGCCGAGCAGTCCGTTTGGACGCAGCACCATCAGCGCAATCAGAAGGACGCCGAGGATGATGTACCTCGTCGGCTCTGGCTGCTCGATCATCACGTTCTCCCACACGAAGGCCGCGAGGTAGAGCACGGGCACCAGCAACGCCAGCCGCACCCATCCGTGCAGCAGCGTCAAAATGAGCGCCAGCGACACGAGCGAGACGTACGACACGGGTGTAACCCACGTCGGCGGGGCCGTCGGAACGATCACCCAGTTCGCCACAAAATCAGCAACGCCGCCGCCCTCGCCACCGCTGCCGTTGACCGACGCGTTGTCGATCGCCCCCGCAATCGAATGGACGACGATCCCAAACACCAGCAGCCCTCCGAGCACGGCAGCCAATCTGATCGAGAGGCGGAACGCGGCGAGCAGGCCCAGCACGATGACGGCATAGAACAGGACGCGCGAGTCGCCCGGATCGCGGAGCAATTCGAGCAGAATGCCGACCAGCACTGCGCCGAGCACCACCCCTGCCTGACTGCCGGCGCCGCCGAGGATCACCATGGTGTAGACGACTATCAGCAGCGGGAACGCGAACGAGAGCGGGAACGCGCTGACGTTTACTGCCGTTACGAGCGTCCCGGTCAGGGCCGCAATGGCGGCGCCGAAGGAGAAGCTCATCAGCTTCAGCGAGTTGACGGGCATGCCCATCACTTCCGCGGCGAGCGGATCCTCGCGCAGCGACCGCCAGGCACGGCCGGTCCGGGAGTGGTTGACGAAGCGAAGGGCAACGTAGACCACGACGAAGAACGCCAACGCAACGTAGAGATAGGCCGGATTGAAGAGACCGCCTCCGGTCGAAACGGGCAGCGCATGCCCGAAGACGCTGAAGGGGTCGACCCTGAGGATCCCGTTCGCGCCTCCGGTGACATTGCGGCCGAACAAGTCGTCTCCGTTGGTCGTCACCGTGAGAAAGAGCTGGAGGAAGAAGAGGGTCACGATCGCGAGGTAATCCCCTGAAAGACGCCGCGACGGCAAGCCGACGAGGAAGCCGACACCCGCCCCGATCACGACGACCAGCGGGACCGAGACGACGCTCGGCAGGTGGATGTCGTAGTGGTCGGAGCTCAGCAGCGCGTAGCTGTAGGCGCCGATGCCGTAGAACGCGACAAAGCCGAGATCGAGTAGGCCGCCCCACCCGACGACGACGTTCAGCCCGAGGGCGAGCAGCATGTAGATGGCGATGTCGAATGCGACACGCCGTACGTAGCCGCTGTCGGAGACAACCGGGACCAGCGAGAACAGGGCGACGAAGACCGTGAGCCAGGCCCACCACGGGACGGTGCGCAGGCGCTCCTCCAGCGCGCCGAGGGGGCCGCCACGCTGGATCCGGTTGCCACCGTGGCGGGCGACCCATTCGTCACGGCCAACCGCCGGACTCGACGCGCCCTCCGAGGTGGAGGCCTCCAGAGCACCCTCGAGTGGCCGGGAGAGCTCGTCGTCGTAGCTACCGCTCACATCACACCTTCCGGATGTCTGCTTTGCCGAGAATGCCCTGGGGGCGGAAGAGAAGGAACAGGATGAGGAGGATGAAGACGAACAGATCGGACCACCGCGTCGAGACGTACCCCTGCGTGTAGGCCTCGGCAAAGCCGAGCACGAGCCCACCCGCCATGGCGCCTGGAATCGACCCGATACCACCGATCACCGCAGCCGTAAATCCCTTGAGCCCGATCAGGAATCCGATCGTGGCGTAGGTCGGGATGCGGAGTGCGAACAGCACCCCGGCGGCACCGGCGAGCGCCGACCCGAGCACGAACGCGAACACGATCACCTTGTCGATGTCGATGCCCATCATCGCCGCTGCCTCGCGGTCGTGGGAGGTCGCGCGCATCGCCTTGCCGACCCTCGTCTTCGTGACGAGAAGCCAGAGCAGAATCATCATCACGAACGCAGAGACGATCGTGATGATCCTGATCAGCGGCACGCGGACGTTGCCGATATCGAAGCCGTCGAAGTACAACGCTCCTCCTGAGAGCGAGAACGTGTCGTAGTTCCTCAACTCTGATCCGAACATCAGCTGCATCGAGTACGCGAGAAAGAACGAGACTCCGAGCGCGCTGATCAGCGGAGCGATCCGCGGCGCGTCACGAAGCGGCCGGTAGGCGAAGCGCTCGATCGCGACGCCGAGCACGGCGCAACCGGCCATCGCGGCGAGCGTGATCAGGGTGAGCAGCAGCCAGACCGGGACGATCGGGTCAACCGAGCCACCGAGCAACTGAAGCGCGCCGAAGCCGATGAACGTCCCGACCATGAACACGTCGCCGTGGGCGAAGTTGAGAAGCTTGAGGATGCCGTACACGAGCGAGTAGCCGAGCGCGATCAACGCGTAGACGCTGCCGAGCGTCAGTCCGTTGAGGGTGAGCTGGATGAACGTGTCCACGCGGGCGCGAGTCTATCGCCGAATGACGCAAGGGCGGCCCGACCATCTCGGCCGGACCGCCCCTGATCTCATCGCTGGGACGAGCCTACTTCGTCGAAGCTGTGATGTCCTTGTACGAACCGTCCTGCTGGATCTCGAAGATGTAGAAGCCGCCGTTCAGCGGGTCATTCGACTTCGTCGAGAAGCGGAAATCACCGCCGAGGATCGAGTTCTTGATGAAGATCCGCTTGACGTTGCGCGCCACGACCCGGCGGTCCGTGATCTGACCCTTGCCGATGTCGCATGCCCGCTTGATGGCGTTGAGAGCCACCTGGACCGAGAGGTACTGCGCGGGTCCGAACGGGCCGAGGTTCAACTTCGGGTTCTCCTTCTGCCACCCGGCGATGATCGGCTTGTCGTACGGAATCGTGCTGATGTCCGGAGAGAAGACGGAGACGAACGAGCCCGGCACCTTGAACTGGTCCGCCGAGGCTGCGCCGTCGCCGCCGAACACCTTCGCCTTCTTGCCCTGCTCGAGCAGCTGCTGGGCGAAGTTCTGCGCGGCCGGTGGCGTCTGCGTCGGGAAGAACACGAAGTCTGCGTTGCTCGGGACCTTGGTCACGAACGACGAGAAGTCCGTCACCGTATTGGCAACCGACAGGTGAGTGACCGCGACATTGTTGGCCTTGAAGACTGCCTCGGCCGCTGCAGCGAGGCCCTGTGAGTACGGCTCCTGGAAGTCGAAGACGACAACGTTCTTCGCACCCTTCTTGATCATGTACTTGGCATCCTGGGGACCCTGGATGTAGTCGCCCGAAACGACGCGGAAGAAGTACGGCGTAGCCTCTTTCACGGCGCCCTTCGTGAGCGACGTACGGGTCGCCGACGCCGTGATGTGTGCGAGACCCGCGTCAAAATAGGTCTTGCTCGATGTCGCAACCGAGCCGGAAGTCGACGGGCCGATCATGACGACGACGCTTTTATCCGCGGCGAACTTCTGGGCGACGGTCAGCGCGGCGGCCGGGCCTTGCTCGACAGGGATGTCGCCCGTGACGAGCTTGATCTTGAGACCGTATTTTGACGGGAGCGTCTTGACCGCGTACTTGGCCCAGCTCAACTGCTCGTTGCCGAGATAGGCCGCTCCGCCGGTGAACGGCGCCGCGAAACCGATCTTGAGCGTGCCCTTGCAGCTCACAGCCTGGGTTTTCGAGGCAGCCGACGAGCCTGCGCCCGCGCTGGATGCGAGCACCGCGGCCACCATCACCGCGAGTGCCAGCACTATCCCTCCGTGTCGCTTCATACCGATATTCCTCCTTGATTGGTGTGCACGATGTTGTGACGCCGAACCAGCGAACTTGTTGCGCGCGTTAGCCGCTCCCGCCCCCACGAGTGTGTCCCGCGGGATGCACCGCGGGAGTGAAGCACCCCGGTCGGTGACATGTCAACCCCGTCGACGATTGTCTCAGCCGCGGGGTGAGAGCGCCTCGACCCAGCCGGCGGTGTCGAGGAACTGCCGAAACCGCCACGCCTTGCCGCCGCGCAGCGACCAGATGTGGACGAACGGCACGTCGAGGATCTTCCCTGTCTCCTTTGCCGTGCCGCGGTAGCGTCCCAGCACGACGACCTCGTCGCCCGCCTGGAGGAACTCGGCCGGCTCGGCGGAGAACGCAGACCACCAGTCCCGGTCGAGCGGGTCGAAAACGTTCGCCTTCACTGCAGCGAGCCCGTGGTAGGTGCCTCCGTGGGGAAGCCCTTGGGCCTGCTGCCACTCGATCTGATCGTCCATATCGGCGAGAACCGCGTCCATGTCGCCGCGCGCGAAGGCTTCGTACGAGCGCCGGACGACGGCCAGATTCACGGATCGGAGACTACTCGACGCTCGAATTCGCCTGAAGGGCGACAGCCGCCCCCCGGCCGATGTGTTGCCGGAGCTCAGCCGGGGAAGTACCGTTCCGCCCGGTGGACGAGCAGGAGACCTACGCGCCGCCGCCCGGGCAGGCGGAGCTCGTCGCGGCATTGCAGCGTGGTGACGAGCGTGCGTTCGCCGCGCTCGTCGACGAATACGGCGCCGCGATGCTGCGTGTGGCGCAGATGTACGTCTCGTCGCGGGCGGTCGCCGAGGAAGTCGTCCAGGAAGCCTGGCTCGGCGTGATCTCCGGCATCGGGCGCTTCGAGGGGCGGTCGTCGCTGAAGACCTGGATCTTCAGGATTCTCACGAACAGGGCGAAGACGCGGGGGGAGCGGGAAGGCCGAAGCCTGCCGTTCTCGTCGCTCGTGGACGGGAGCGCCGACGGAGACGAGTCGGCCGTCGATGCCGATCGCTTCCAGGGCGGCGGGCGATACGACGGGCAATGGACATCGGCGCCCTCGCGCTGGTCCGAGCTGCCAGAGAACCGCCTCGTCGGGAAGGAGACGATCGGCGTCGCGCAGGCCGCGATCGACGCACTCCCGGAGTCGCAGCGAGCCGTGATCACGATGCGCGACGTCGAAGGCTGGAGCTCCGAGGACGTGCGTAACGTTCTCGGTCTGAGCGAGACCAACCAGCGGGTCCTGTTGCACCGTGCTCGGGCAAAGGTGCGCCGGGCCCTCGAGCCCTATCTGGAAGGCGAGCGTTCGTGAGCAGCATCTGGAAGCGAATCACCGGCAACGGCAACCTCGATCTCACCTGCAACGAGGTCGTCGAGCTCGTGACGGAGTATCTCGACGGCGGCCTGAGCGACGATGATCGCGCCCGGTTCGAGGTGCACGTGCGCGACTGCCGCGGCTGTACCAACTACCTCGACCAGATCCGTTGGACGATGGCCATCGTGGGGCGGATCGAGCTGGACGAGCTCTCCTCGGAATCCAGAACCGAGTTGCTCGCCGCGTTCCGCGGCTGGGCTCGCGGTTGAGCGCGCCGCCGGGACTCCCTGGACTCGAGCTCGTCGTCCTCCCTGACGCCGATGCTGCCGCCGCGGCTGCAGCCGATCTGCTCTCCCGGCTTGCCGTCCTGGGCGGAGCCGTCGTGCTCGCCGGCGGCTCCACGCCGCTCCGTGCGTACGAGCTCGCCGCGTCCTCCCAGACCGACTGGGGCGCCGTCGATGTGTGGTTCGGCGACGAGCGCTGCGTGCCACCCGACGACGCTCGCTCGAATCAGCGGCTCGTCCAGGAGGCGCTGCTCGAGCGGCTGTCGGTGCCGCCACGCGTTCATCCGATCCCGACCGGCCTTCCCGGCCCCGAGGCCGCCGCCGTCTACGCCGAGGCGCTGCGCGGCGTGCCCCTCGACCTTGTGCTGCTCGGTCTCGGTCCCGACGGCCACACTGCCTCGCTGTTCCCGCATGCCCCGGCGCTGGACGTCACAGACCGTCTCGCAGTCGCTGCCGAGCCGGGCCTGGAGCCGTTCGTCGAACGCGTGACGCTGACGGTCCCGGCACTCGAATCCGGGCGCCACGTCGTCTTCCTCGCAGTCGGCCCGGAGAAGGCGGACGCTGCCCGTCGCGCGTTCGCCGATGCGCCCTCGACGCTGACACCCGCGAGCCTCGTGCGCTCCCGGCGCGGCATCACTACGGTCATCCTCGACACTGCCGCGGCTGCGCTCTTGCCTTAGTTCTTGCGCGCGGAATGCCACCGCCTCCCCGGCCCTAGTCGCGACGAAGCCGGCGGTAGCGCCGAATCAGCGCATTCGTCGAGGCGTCGTGTGCCAACGCCGGCTCCTCGGCCGACTCGAGCTCGGGGACGATCCGCTGGGCGAGCGCCTTCCCGAGCTCGACGCCCCACTGGTCGAACGAGTTGATCGACCAGACAGCTCCCTGGGTGAAAACACTGTGCTCGTACAGCGCCACCAGGGAGCCGAGCACGGCGGGAGTGAGGCGCTCGGCCATCAGCACGTTGGACGGCCGGTTGCCTCCGAACGTCCGGTGCGGCACGAGCCAAGCGGGAGTTCCCTCGGCCGCCACCTCGTCGCCCGACTTCCCGAATGCGAGCGCTTCCGCCTGGGCGAAGACGTTGGCCACGAGGAGATCGTGATGGTGCCCGGTCGGGTTGAGGCTGTTCGCGAAGCAGATGAAGTCGCACGGAATGAGCCGAGTGCCCTGGTGGATGAGCTGATAGAAGCTGTGCTGCCCGTTCGTCCCCGGCTCGCCCCAGTAGACGGGCCCCGTGTCCACGTCGACGGACGACGAGTCCAGTCGCACGCTCTTCCCGTTCGACTCCATCGTGAGCTGCTGAAGGTAGGCGGGAAACCGCTCGAGATACTGGTCATACGGCAGGACGGCAACGGTCGCGGCCTCCAGGAAGTCCGTGTACCAGACAGCCAGCAGGCCCATCACGACCGGCAGGTTCTCGGCCAGCGGCGCCGACCGGAAATGCTCGTCCATCGCGTGGAAGCCTGCGAGCAGATCGCCGAAGCCATCGGGACCGATCGCGAGCATCGTCGACAGCCCCACGGCCGAGCACATCGAGTAACGGCCACCGACCCAGTCCCAGAATCCAAAGGCGTTCGCGGGATCGATCCCGAACTCGGAGACCGCATCGAGGTTCGTCGACACGGCCACGACATGCCGGGCGATCGCAGCCTCGTCGCCCTCGAGACCCTCCAGCAGCCACCGCCGCGCGGTCTGGGCGTTCGTCATCGTCTCGAGCGTCGTGAACGTCTTCGAGCAGACGATGAACAGCGTTTCCGCGGGATCGAGACCGCGTGTCGCCTCGACGAAATCCGTGGCGTCGACATTGCTGACGAAGCGGAACGTGATGTCGCGCCGGCTGTAGTGGCGAAGCGCCCGATACGCCATCACGGGGCCGAGATCGGAGCCACCGATGCCGATGTTGACGACGTTGCGGATCGGCTTGCCCGTCTGGCCCCTCCACTCGCCGGAGCGCACGGCGGCGGCGAAAGCGGCCATCCGATCGAGCACCTCGTGCACCTCGCGCACCACATCGGCGCCGCCGACGATCAGCGAGCGGTTGCGCGGCATGCGCAGCGCCACGTGGAGCACCGGGCGGTCCTCGGTGACGTTGATGTGCTCCCCGGCGAACATCGCATCGCGCCGCTCGGCAACGCCGGTTTCCGAGGCGAGCTGCACGAGGAGCCGAAGCGTCTCGTCGGTGACACGATTCTTCGAGAAGTCGAGGAACAGCCCGGCCGCCTCGCCCGTCAGGCGCTCGGCGCGGCCCGGGTCGGCGCCGAAGAGCGCGCGGAGGTGCACGCCCCCGACCCGGGCGGCATGCGACTCGAGCGCTTGCCACGTAACCGGCCGGCGAGTTGGTGAGGCCATGCCGCTCATTCTCTCAGGACATGCGCTGCGGCGGTCGAGGCGCTTACCGGCCGCTTCGTGAGCCTGGATTGCCCTCCGGATCGCTGACGATGAACACACGCACCCCGCTAGCCTTGACCGTCATGGACACGGGTCTCGCAGGCAAGGGCGTGATCGTGACCGGCGCCTCGGGTGGCATCGGCGGTGCCTGTGCTCGCCTCTTTGCCGCAGAGGGAGCGAACGTGCTCGTGCACTACCACCAGGGCCGGGAGCGCGCCTCCGCGCTCGCGGCCGAGATCGGAGCACGGACGGCTCAGGCCGACCTGACGAGCGAAGCCGATGTCGACCGGCTGTTCGACGGGCGCGCGCGAGACCCTGGGCACGCTCGACGTGTGCGCGGCGGTCGCGGGCGTCTGGCCGGCTGACGATGTGCCAGTCTGGGACCTCCCACTCGAGCGCTGGGAACTGACGCTCCGCCAGAACCTGACGGCCACGTTCCTGACGGCGCGTGCCTTCCTGCGCGAGGTGGCGCACACCGGCCACGGCTCACTCGTGCTGGTCGGCTCGACGGCGGGTCGTTTCGGTGAGGCAGGCCACGCCGACTATGCGGCTGCGAAGTCCGCGTTGCAAGGGGACTCCTGCTGTCCCTGAAGAACGAGGTTGCCCGCGTCGCGCCGCGCGCCCGCGTCAACGCGGTTGCGCCCGGCTGGACGGAGTCGCCGATGACCCGCGGTCACGTCGACCCCGCAGCCGTCCGCCGGATCTCGCGGACGATGGCCCTGCGCAAGATCGCCCAGCCCGACGACGTGGCGGCCCAGGTCGTCGTTCTCGCCTCCGACGTGCTCTCCGGTCATGTCTCCGGCGAGGTGGTCACGGTCGCCGGCGGCATGGAGGGCCGCGTCGTCCATGACGATCTGACGCCCTAGGCGGGCTCCTCGAGCCAGAGCGCCGCCTCGAAACGAGAAGGGCGGCGAATCGCTCGCCGCCCCTTCTCTGTCCCTGGGCCGCAGGATGATTGCCGTCAGTCCCCGACCCGGAGCTGATTCGGGTATCGGCACCCGGAACGGAAGCTTGAGCCAACGAAAGAGGGGGCCGCCGCCAGGCGCCCCTCTTCTGTGCAGGCCCCCAAGGAGAGAGACCGTATCGCCCATCTGCGCGTCAGCCGCACCGGCGCGCTGGATGAGATGACCTCAGTATCAGCAGTGAGCGCCACTTGACCTATCACCCAGTCGGCGTTGACCGGCAAGCTTGATTCCCGGCGGCCCTACACTCGGGCGTGTGGCGGATTTTCTCGAACGGCTGCGAAGCGGCCCACCGATCGTCGCCGACGGCGGCATGGGTGCGCTGCTCGCCGGCGCGACATCCGGCCTGCGCTGCCCCGAGGAGGCGAACCTGCGCGCGCCGGAGAGTGTCGTCGCCGTCCATGCGAGCTACATCCGGGCCGGCGCCGAGCTGATCGAGACCAACACGTTCGGTGCGAACCGGCGCAAGCTCGCGGCAAAGCTGTTGGATCAGGAGCTCGAGGCGATCAACTCTGCGGCGGTCCGCCTGGCGCGGGAGGCGCGCGAGGTGTCCGGCCGCGACGTGTGGATCGCCGGCGCGATCGGCCCTCTCGGCGAGCTCGAGGTCTTCGATGCGAACGAGCACGGGCCGCTGTACGCGGAGCAGGCGGGCGTGCTCGAGGGACGCGGTGTCGATCTGTTCATGATCGAGACGTTCTTCGATCTCGACGAGCTCGTCTCGGCGGTCGAGGCGGTGCGGGCCGTCTCGTCGCTCCCGATCGTGGCGCTGCTCACATTCGACGACGAGGCCGAGGTCGCCGGAGGCGTCGAGGCGTCTGCTGCAGCCGCGAGGCTGGCAGAGCTCGATGTCGCTGCGATCGGCACGAATCACGGCGCCGGCCCGCATGCAGCCCTGACGGCGCTCGATGCGATGCGTGGCCACGGTCTCCCGCTCGCAGCGCTCCCGAACATCGGCCTCGCGAGCATCGTCGGCGGTCGCGTGGTCTATCCGCACTCGACACCCGAGTACTTCGGTGACTTCGCCTCGCAGGCCGTCGCTCTCGGAGCCCGCATCGTCGGTGGGTGCTGTGGCACGACACCGGCCCAGATCGAGGCGATCCGGTTCGCCCTCGACGAGAACCGCGAGCCGCGCGTGGCCTTCGAGGCTCGCGAGCGTCACGAGCCGCAGGCACCGACGGCGGCGTCCGAGGAGACGCAGCTCGCTCGCGCACTCCGTGCCGGCGACTGGGTCGTGAGCGTCGAGCTCGATCCTCCCGAAGGGTGGGACGAACGAGGCGATGATCGAGGTCGCGAGGACACTACGCGACTCGGGCGTGGTCGGGTTCGTCGACGTGAACGACAACCCGATGGCACGTGCCCGGATGAACGCCTTGATGGCGTCGATCGCGATCCAGCGGGCGACCGGGCTCGAGACCATCCCGCACGTGACTCCGCGGGATACGACGGTGATGGGGCTCGAGGGGGTGCTCCTCGGAGCCCACGCCGACGGAGTACGGAACATCCTGGCCGTGACGGGAGACCCGCCCCACGTCGGCGACTATCCCGGCTCACGAGGCGTGTACGAGATCGACTCGATCGGGCTCGTCCGGCTGCTCCAGGGACTGAACGAAGGCGTGGACTACGTCGGCAAGGCGATCGACCGGCCCACGTCGTTCTTCATCGGGGTTGCGGTCAACCCCTCCGCCGACGACCCGGATCTCGAGCTCGAGCGGTTCGAGCGCAAGCTCGCCGCGGGTGCACAATTCGCGATGACACAGGCACTGTTCGACCTCCACGGGCTCGAACGTTTCCTGCAACGGCTCGGCGGCACCTCGCCGATCCCGATCCTCGCCGGCGTGTGGCCGTTGCGCTCGCATTCGATGGCGTTACGCCTGCACAACGAGGTGCCCGGCATCTCTGTGCCCGCAGCGGTGCTCGATGCACTGCGGGACGCAGGCCCCGAGGCGCCGGCGGTCGGCCTGGCGCTGGCCAGGGACCTGCTCGCCGCGTTGCGCGGCCACGTCGCGGGTGTCTACGTGATCCCGCCGTTCAAGCAGCCGGAAGCGGCGCTCGACCTGTTGCAGTGACGGTGACGAGCCGCCTCGTCCCTCAGCGTTCGACGCAGGGTGTCTCGAGCCCCTTGGTCCCGCATTCGCGATCGCTTCGCGGACGTTCTCTGTCGGGACGCCGTAGCCGCCGTCGGTGCCCGCCCGCTGGGCGAAGACGGTCGTGATCACACGACCCTGTGCGTCGACGACGGGCCCGCCGGAGTTGCCGCTGCGGATGGTGCCCCGGATCGTCGTCACCCGCCTGCTGGTCGGAAAGTGGCCGTATGCGTCACGCCCCACGATCTGCACGGTGCGACCCACGCGGACGGCCGTCTCCTCGTACGGGCCGTTGCCCGGATAGCCGAGCAAGCCGGCCGGAGTCCCCTCCACCGCGTCGGCGAGGCGCAGGGGCGTCGCCGCCAGGTCGGGGACACGAAGCACGGCGATGTCGTTGACCCTGTCGAATGAGACGACACGCGCGTCGAGCAGGACGCCGTCGTTGCGGTCGACGTGTGGGGCGTCGATTCCGGCGACAACGTGTGCGTTGGTGACGACGAGACCGGGCGCAGCCACCCACCCGGACCCTTCGATGCCCAGTCCGCAGGCAGAGCCGACCACCCGAACGACGCTGAGCGCGGCAGCGTTGACACCGGCTGAGCCGAGCACGGCGGCCTCGGGCGGATCGACACCTGCCGCCGGCCCGGCGAGGGTGGCGAACGGGTCGATCCGCGCGAGCGCATCGATCAGGCGGTTGGGTGGAAACTCCTGATTGAGCGTCGAGAGAATCGCGGAGTCCTGCGCATAGCGCCGGAGCTCTGTCTGACCCGGCACATAGAGCAGAACCGCACCGACCGCCCAGCACAACGCGAGGCCCGTCACGGCACCGAGCATCCCACCGCCGATGTTGTCGAACACTCGCAGTGGGCCGAGCACGAGCAGCCCTCGGCGAAGATTCCGACCGATCACGACGCCGATCGCCTGGCCGACGGCGGCGCACAACATCGCTCCGCCGAGCGCGACGAGCGGCAGCCATCTCGCCTGCCCGGCGCCCACGAGCGAAGGGCCAACGCGTGCACCGAGGTACGCGCCGAGCGCCAGGCCCGCCAGGGAGAAGACGCCGACCACCAATCCGCGGCGGAACCCGGACAATGCCGTCAGGGTGACGAGCGCAAGGGCGATCAGATCGACGACCGACATCCCTCTAGGTTCGCAGAGGAAGGGTGCAAACCTCCGCGTGAGGACAGCGGAAAGCACAACACGCGTCTAGGGTCTTGTCATGGCGCTCGATCCCTCCGACGCACGAACAGTCCTCGAGGCGCTGGAAGCCGCCAAGCGGCTGCTGGTGCAACAGGTCTTCAAGCCGATCGCCAATGAGTACCGGATCAGTGTTCCTGCTCCCGGTTCGAGCGAAGAGGGTGCGCCGCTGCTGTACGTCAAGCAGAAGAGGATGAAGATCAAGGAGGACATCCGCTTCCGCCTCTCCCCCGATGACGATGAGCATCTGTTCATGATCAAGTCGAAGTCGGTCTTCGAGTTTCGTGGCAGGCACGAGGTACTCGACGCGGAGGGGGCACTGATCGGGCTGCTCGAAAAGGACTTCCGCCGATCGCTCCTGCGCAGCCACTGGCACGTGCGCGACGCAGCCGGCGAAGAGCTGTTCGAGGCGCACGAGGCAAGCTGGATCATCGCGCTCGTGCGCCGCCTCGCAGAACTCGGCCCGGATCTGTTCTCGCTGCTCGAGTGGCTGCCGTTCAACTTCGTCCTTCGCCGCGACGACCACCAGGTCGGTTCGTACAAGCGCGTGCTCGGGAAGTTCCGCGACCGCTACGTGCTCGAGCTCGAGCCGCAGCTCCACGACGTCGACCGCCGGCTGGTCGTCGCTTTCGCGATCGGCCTGGACGCGCTTCAGGATCGCTAGCCGACCTGTCGAAAGACGCTTGCCCCGGCCGAAGTACTGGTGACGTTGTCGGCCGGGGCAGCTACCCGTATTCAATGAATCGGCGACTGCTTTGCAAGTGCAGGCCCGTCACCGCGATGCACCGCCGGGCGGTACCAACGTCGAACATCGACCCGTGAACGAGACGGCACGACGGGTGGTTCAGGCTCGCGTGCTGTCGAGGTGCTGGAGCAGCTCGTGCGCCGCGAGCTCGATGTCCTTGTGTCGCCACTCGGCCGCCCGGTACTGACAAGCGATCAGACCCATCCGGTGCACCCGCCGGAAATCGCCATAGACGAAGGCGTGTCGGCCCTTGGTGCCATCGGACGCGCCGTCGCTCAGCCCCAGATGCCATGCCGAGTACTCGTCCCAGGAGTGCGTCTCCAGAAAGTGGTTCTCGTCGTCGGCAGTCGGTTGAACCTCGCCCCACACGCTCTCGAGCACGTACTGGTGGGCGTCGATCAGCCGCCGGGCGTGCGCCGCGGCGTCCTCGTTAAGCGTGTACGAGGCCATGCGTCTGCATTCTGGCCGAAAGGCCGCGCGCAGCTACCCAAGCGCTCGCTCTCACATCGTCTCCCCGGGTGGGGTGGCGCGCGGGTCATCCGGGTCAGCCTCCTCGTCCTTGCCGGAGATCGTGAACGTCGGATGCTCAGGATCGGTGACGACCGTCTCGGACGTCTGCAGGCCCGGTCGCTGCTGCGACTCGACCACGTTGACATCGACCCCTGGATCCGGCCGGGTGCCCACGGGGCTCTCTCCTTCCCGGGGAGGTGCCTGGTAGTCGTCTTCCCGCTCGAGCTCGGACTCGATGGTGTGCGGATGTCCGCTCTCGGTCATCGCTGGCCTTTCGGTGGCGGTACGCGTGTTGGTACCCGTTTCGGGCGATCACCACGCTTCAGGCCAGACCTAGGCTGCCGCGGCCTTCCGGCCCTCGTCCGATTCCAGGTACTGGTGGATGAGCTGGATCGCGGTTGCGCCTTCTGCCATCGCGGTCGTGACGCGTTTGATCGAGCCGTGACGAACATCGCCGGCGGCGAAGACTCCGGGCATGCTCGTCTCCAGCAGCATGGGGGCACGCTCGAGTGGCCACGTTCTCGCCGCCTCGGCCTGGTAGACGTCGGTGCCGGTGAGGATGAATCCGGCCTCGTCCCGTGCGATCGTTCCGTCGAGCCAATCGGTGCGCGGCTCCGCGCCGATCATGACGAACAGCCCCGAGGTCGGAAACCGCTCCGTCCTGCCGCTCTCGCGGTCCCGGACGACGATCGACTCGAGTCGTTCGTCACCGTCGCCGTCGATCAGCTCGACGCCAACGCGCACAGAGACGTTGTGCCTCGCGCGAAGCTCGGTCACGAGGTAGTCGGACATCGTCCTCGAGAGTGAGGTGCCGCGCACCAGCAACGTGACGGTTTCGGCGTGTCTCGCCAGGTGTGCTGCGGCCTGCCCGGCAGAGTTCCCTGCTCCGACGACGTAGACGTGCTTGCCGTGCATCGCCCGTGCTTCGATGCCCGCAGCGCCGTAGAAGACGCCGGCTCCAACGAGCGCTTCCAGCTTCGGAATGCCGAGCCGACGCCATGAAACGCCCAGTGCGAGTACGACCGAGCGCGCGATCGCTTGCTGCCCATCGCCGACATCGACGAGAAGCCCGTCCGGTGAGAATCGGAGGGAGGTGGCGTTCTGCGTGAAGACCATGTTCGCGCCGAAGAGCCATGCCTGTTCACAGGCGCGGTAAGAGAGATCCCGGCCGCCGATTCCCCAGGTGAAGCCGGGGATGTTACGGATGTGCGGGCTCGATCCGGCCTGGCCGCCCGAGATGTGCCGCTCCACGACGAGCGTCTCGAGGCCTTCCGAGGCCGAGTAGACCGCGGCTGACAGCCCTGCGGGCCCAGCGCCGATGATTGCAACGTCGTAGACGTCAGGGCCCAAACGTGTTGCTCCTCCGATGGCCTCGATGAAATCGGCGTTCGTGGGGTCGACCAGAACCCGCCCGTCATGCAGCACCGCGGTCGGGAGACGCGAGCCGGACTGACCCGCCTCGCGCAACAGGGCGGCCCCCGGCGTCGTATCCGTCTCATGGAATGTGTACGGAACGGTGAACCGCCTCACGAGCTCGCGGATCTCATGGGCGCGAGGGCTGTGCTCGGGCGCCACGATCCGAAAGAACGGGCGGGTCTCCGCCTTCGCGCGGGCGACGTTCCCCAGCGCCTCGTTCACGACCGGGTAGAACGCCTGGTCGCGGTTCCAAGGCTTGACCAGGTGGTAGTCGATCTGGCCCAGTGTCATCGCCTCGACGATTGGGCTCGCGCTCGTGTAATCGCGCTCGACGAGCAGGATCCGCTTGGCCGACGGATGAAGCTTGTGCGTGCTCGAGAGGAATTCGAGACCGGTCGTCCCCGCCATCGGGTGATCGACGATCAGAAGGGCGACGTTCGCGTGGGCATCGGACAGTGCCCGCAGCTCCGCGAGCCCCGCTTCTGCACCGACCAGGCCGATGACTCGGGCAGCACTCCCGAACCGTTGCGTCAGATCGCTCTCCAGAGCCTCGAGCACCGAAGCGTCTGCGGAAACGAGAACGATGATCGGCGAGTTGTCCGGCCGTGGAGCATGCTCTTGCTCGGCGACGACCCGATTGGGATGCCAACCCGACAGGCTCCGCCTCTTGCCACGCGCGTGGCTCGACTGCACTCATCGCTTTGCCTCCTTTCCCTACTGACGCTGTCGGCTCAGCCTGCCGTGCATCAGATCCCACGAGAAGGAGGTAAACCCGATACTCCAGGTACGGTCAGCCGCACCCTGCTCGGCGGAGCTCGAAGAACGACGTCGCTTCGGCTGGTGGGATCTCGGCCCGGAGTGACCGCCCGAAGATGCCGTCGAACCACCCGTCGGTCGGGCCCGAATCGGGGAATCCGGCGGCGGCGAAGGTCGCGAGTGCGCCCTCGGTGTCGTACTCCGTGTGTCGCATCTCGACATCGCGCCCGAGCAGGGCCCAGTACGCACCGGCCGACTGCTCATAGGGAAGCCCGACGCTTCCCGGGTTGATCACCCGTCTGCCGTTCCGAAGCCGCCGGTCGAACTGCACGTGGGTATGGCCGCAGACGACGATGTCTGCGTCGAACGGGGCGATCTCCCTCTCGACATCCTCGTCGGGTGTCGCCGCAGTGACGATGCCTTCGATGTCGCCTGGGGTCGCATGGCAGAACAGGATCGCTCCGAGCCCATCCGCCTCGATGCTCATCGTCGACGGCCACCGATCGATCCACGGGAGATCGGCGGACTCGAGCCGGTCGCGACACCACTTGTCGACATCGCTGTGGGGATGGAGAACATCGCGTTCGCAGTTCCCCGCGATGAACGACGCATCGACGCGCCTGAGCACCGCCAGACACTCGGATTGCATCGGCCCCCACAACACGTCGCCTCCGACGACGATGTTCGTCACCTCATTCTCTCGTTCGATCTCGGAGAGAACCGCCTGCAGGGCCGGGAGATTCCCGTGAATGTCGTAGAGGGCAGCGATCGCCATGCGAGGACGCTAGCCACAGCCCGCGGTTACGTCGCGAGCGCCTCGACCGGTGGCGCAGGCAGGGCGATCTCGCCCACAGTAGCTTCGAGTGCCTCGTAGGCTTCGTCGCAGAGCTTCGTTCCCACCTCGGCGCCCATGAGGGCGAGCGCTTCGTCCGTTTCCATTGGCGGTCGGTAGGGCCGGGTTGCGGTCAATGCTTCGTAGATGTCGGCGACTGCGAGCACACGCGCCGGCGGAGAGAGATCTGGGGCTGTTCGACCTCGGTGGTAGCCGGAGCCGTCGAGCTTCTCGTGGTGGGAGGCTGCCACGTCGGCGATGTCGCTGAAGGCCGGAACGCGGATCAGGATCTCCTCGGTGAGGGCGGGGTGCCGGTTCACCGCTGCTCGCTCCTCCGCGTCGAGCGGTCCGGCCTTGTCCAGGATCAGATTGGAGACGCCGAGCTTGCCGATGTCGTGGAGGAGTGCTGCCCGCCGGATGTCGCGAACGGCGAGCGGTTCGTAGTCGAGCTGGCGGGCCACGGCAACGGCGATCTCCGCGACACGCTCGGAGTGTCGGAAGGTGTAGGGCGATTTCGCGTCGATCACGAGCGCGAATGCTTCGGCGACCCGGTTCAGCCTCTCATCGTCGGCGCTCATGAGAAGGTCGGGCGGTTCGAGATAGGCGATGTAGCTCGTGAGGTTGGAGTTGACGAGGGACTGCCAGAACGCCGCGTCGTCTCGCACGCGGACAAGCGCCCGCACGAGACCCGGGTCGAACCAGCGGCCGCTTCGTCTCTCGGCGACCTCGATCGCCGCCGGGAGGCCATGGGCCGTCTGAAAGACCTCGACGACTTGCGCGAGTCCGAGAATGCGGCCGAGCAGGGGGATGTCCTCGCCGCTGAGCCCTCGTGGGTGTCCTTTGCCATCCCAGTGCTCGTCGAGGGCGCGGATTGCGTCCGCGGCTTCCTGTGGAAGGTCGAGCATGAGGGCGATCTCGGCTCCACGCTCGCAACGGATCTCGGTGTTCTCGCGCGCAGTCTGAGGGCCGAGCCGAGCGGCGCGCAGCGCAAGCGTCGCGCGCTCCCGACGTGATGTGGCACCGACGTTCGACCAGATGTATCGGAGCGCCTCGGGGACGCGATTGTGGTTGACGAGCTTCACCCGACGCTTCAGCTCGAGGTCATCCGCCCGGTACAAGGCACTCACCCGGGCAGCATTCGAGGAACATCCCGCGTCTTTCAGCAGCAGGCCGTAGAAGAGCGACGACCGGCCCTCGACATCGAGTCCGATCTCGTCTGCCAGCCGCATTCCGATCAGGCAGCTACGGATCGAGTGCCCGAGCGCGTTCCCGTCCGCCACATCCAGCGCGTAGGACAGCGAGGCGATGACCTCCGAGAGACGCAGCGTTCCAGATCGCTCCACGACACATCCCTCATCGGCAGGAGCTCGGTCGAACCTGAACCTCCCTCCTGCTCGGACGGCGTGCCACCCCCCGTCGTGACGCCTGTCACTCGCCCGGGAGCAACGAGAAGAGCGTCTTGTCGACGCGTCGGCCGTCGGGAACCGGCAGCGACCGGACAACGCCTTCGCGTGTGAAGCCCGCCCGCTCGAGCACGCGCTCGGACGCCATGTTCCCGACGTTCACGTAGGCGGCGACCCGCTCGATGCCGAGCGAGAACGCGTGCTCGGCGAGCAAGCGTGCGATCGTGGTCCCGACGCCGCGCCCACGTGCGTGAGGGAGCACGAAGTAGCCGATCTCCACGATCGCCCGCTCGGCGTCCAGGTGGTGCAGCGTGCCTCCGCCGACGACCTCGCCCGTCTCGGTGTCGAGCGCCGCGAGCGCGAGCAACCGTCCCATCTCCGCCAGCACCGGCATCTCGCCGAGCGACGCGACGAGCGCCTCGCGATCGAAAGCAGGCAGATTCCCGGCCTCACGGAGCTCAGGATCGACGAACGCGGGCAGAATCGCGTCGACGTCGTCGAGCGCGGGAAACCGAAGAACCACCCCGCCTCTGCGGATCCCTTCAGGCGGCACCGACAGCCGCATGCTCAACCCCGACGGCCCCGAGGGCGCGCGGAGGTCGAGATCGCGAATCCGTACCCCGACGACTGTTCGGCGTGAGCCATCCTCAGCTCACCGCCTTCGGCACGAGCGCGACGATTCTTGCCTCCTCGGCGGCCGTCAACATCTCCAGCGCGAAGACGGTCGCCCACATGTCGCCTTCGTCGAGGTTCGCCGCGTCGCGGACGTTCGGGCCCTTCGTTGCAGATTTCCTCTCGGCCATTGCGAAGCACCTCCCTGTTCGAACGAGCCCTCGTCGGCGACCTCAGGCTCGAACGCCGGACGAACGGCGAGGGGATCACCCTTCCATCCAACAGCAGCACACTCTACGAGTCGGCTCTCGAACCCGTGCCGGGCACGTGAAGGACAGCACCGCCGTGACGACACGCCGAAAGGCTTGACGGAGCGGCGCCGGAGTCGAACCGACCGAGCGTGGGGTTGCCACACCGCACAGGTTTTGAAGACCTGCTGGGCCACCGGGCCCATGCCGCTCCGTGGCGGAGCGTAGCGACGCGAGGGTCAGGAGAGAAGGGCCGGCGAGATGTCGCGGACCGCGAGGCGGCGGCCTGCTCGGCCGGTGCGTTGGTCACTGCTGTGTCCTGGGATCGTGCGTAGGGTCGGCGTACATGGGAGGGCAACCGTGTTCGACGGCGTCGGGACGCAGCTCGTAATGCCAGCGTTCGTTGCTGTAGATCTGGCACAGCCCGTACCCGGCGCCGCGCTCGGATAGCCACGCTGTGGCATCGGAGCGCCCGATGTCGACCGCCTCCCCGGAGACGTGCGCGGACGTGTTGGGGGTGGCCACCCATCGGGCAGCTTCCTCCTCCGACCCGTACTTCAAGACCGCCTGCTGAAGAAGTTGTTCCTGGTACTGGGGCGAACGCCAGCCACTGTCGACGAAGAACTCGACCCCGTCGTGCGCGGCATCGGTTGCAGCCTGGCGCAGGGCACCGAGGAGAGCTGGATCGAGGTTGACGACACCCGGAATCCGGTGATCGAAGACCGTCGTGCCGTCGGGGACGGCACCGTCATCCTCGCCAAGCGCACCACGTTGCCCACTGCGAAGAAGGCGGCGCTCGCTGGGAGGGACACCGACGCGTGCCGTGGCTGTCGAGAACGAGGAAACGATCGACGGCGAGGACGCCGCCGAGGACGAGGACGCCGGCAGCTGGTGGCCCAGGACTGCGGCGATCGCCGCGATGACGACCAGCAGCCCGGCGGCACGGATCCTGCGAGCCCGAATCCGACGGGTTCGTCGTGCGCGCGTGCGGTAGGTCATGTCTCCAGTCAAGGCAGTGGCGTGTTGCCAGCGCGTATCCGGTTTTCGATATGCAGACGACATGCGCTAGCTCGTAGCATCGGGGCATGCGTGTGTTGCTCGTCGAGGATGAGCCCTATATGGCGGAAGCCATCCGCGATGGCCTACGGCTGGAGGCGATCGCGGCGGACGTCGCAGGCGATGGTGACACGGCGCTCGAGCTGCTGAGCCTCAACGCCTATGACATCGCCGTCCTCGACCGAGACATTCCCGGGACTAGCGGAGACGACGTCGCCAAACGCATCGTCGCGTCCGGTACCGGCATGCCGATCCTCATGCTCACCGCTGCCGACCGTCTCGACGACAAGGCCACCGGTTTCGAACTCGGCGCCGACGACTACCTCACGAAGCCGTTCGCACTCCAAGAGCTCGTGCTCCGGCTCAGAGCGCTCGACCGCAGGCGTGCATTCCACAGGCCGCCCGTGCGACAGATCGCAGGGCTGCGGCTGGATCCGTTCCGCCGCGAGGTGTACCGCGACGACCGCTACGTCGCGCTGACCAGGAAGCAGTTCGCCGTTCTCGACGTCCTTGTCGCTGCCGAAGGCGGTGTCGTCAGCGCCGAAGAGCTGTTGGAACGGGCGTGGGATGAGAACGCCGACCCGTTCACCAACGCCGTGCGGATCACGGTCTCGGGACTGCGCAAGCGCCTCGGCGAACCCTGGATCATCGCCACCGTGCCCGGCTCCGGATACCGCATCGACCCGCAACCAGACGCCGTGCCCGAGGGAGGAGCGGGTGGATAGAGCGCCCGGTCTGAGTGTTCGCCTCAAACTCACCCTCAGCTACGCCGGCTTTCTCATGCTCGCGGGTGCCCTGATGCTCGCCGCCGCGTGGCTCGCCGGCCGGCCGGGCACTCTTTCGACTCCTTCCTTCGATACGTACCCAATGGTGTGATCAGCGCCATCGGCGGCGTCGTGCCCGGGAATGACTCCTTCCTCCTGCGCGCTTTCGCTCCGGCCGCAGCCATCGTGCTGGCTTTTCTGCTGGTCTTCGGTCTCCTGGGTGGATGGCTGCTCGCCGGCCGGATGCTCGCGCCCCTCACTCGCATCACGGATGCCACGCGTATTGCAGCGGCTGGATCGCTCTCCCACCGAATCCGACTTCCGGGACACCGAGACGAGTTCCGCGAGCTCGCCGACGCCTTCGACACCATGCTCGCGCGGCTCGAAGCGCATGTCGCCGAGCAGCAGAGATTCGCAGCAAACGCCTCTCACGAACTACGCACCCCGCTGGCGATCACGCAGACACTGCTCGACGTCGCCAGCAACGATCCGAACCGCGACACGGGCAAACTCGTCGAACGCCTCCACGCCGTCAATACCCGAGCGATCGACCTCACCGAAGCACTGCTCCTGCTCAGCCGCGCCGACCAGCAGTCCTTCACCCGAGATCACGTCGACCTCTCCCTCATCGCCGAAGAAGCCGCCGAGACACTCCTCCCCCTTGCAGAGGAACGCGGCCTCACGATCGAGACGTCCGGCGACATCTCCCCCACCATCGGGTCCCACGCACTCCTGCTGCAGATGACGACGAACCTCGTGCAGAACGCGATCGTCCACAACCTCCCTCGATACGGAAACGTGTGGGTCACAACCAACGCTCACCCCAAGAGTGTGGAGCTCACCGTCGAGAACACCGGCGAGGAACTCACCCCACAAGTAGTCGCCACGCTTGCCGAGCCGTTTCTTCGCGGACCCGGACGCATACGCACCGACCGCACCGGCGTCGGCCTCGGCCTGGCCATCGTCAACAGCATCACGCACGCACACGAGGGAACCCTCACCCTCACTCCCCGAGCCGCCGGCGGGCTCCGTGCCACGGTGCAGCTGCCTGCCGCGGCACCGCACACCGCCGGATGACGCTGCGACCGACCCAATGGTCGCTATCGAGCGGAGTGGGCTTGTCTGTTCGGTCTCCCTGCGTTACCGTCCCCGGGCACGGGCCAGGTTGTCGTCAAGGAGGAGAGTGAGATGGACTCACCGCTCGGACTACGCCTCGGAGCGGAAGCGCTCGGCACGTTTCTGTTCTTCTTCCTCGGCTTCAACGCGATCGCCGTGTCGGTCGACATCGGCGGCGGGGCGATCAGCAGCCTCGGGATCGCGCTCGCCTTCGGCCTCGGCCTCTCCCTCGCGATCGCGGGCCTCGGACACATCTCCGGAGGGCACTTCAACCCTGCCGTTTCCCTCGGCCTCGTCTCAGCGCGGAAGTTCCCCGCCAAAGAGCTGATCCCCTACTGGGTGGCGCAGCTCGTCGGCGGCTTCGTCGCGGTCGTCGTGGTCGCGGTGGTCTATTCGGGCACGGCGGTCGACAAGCTCGATACCGCACCAGGGGTCGGGATCTCGGACGGTGGCGCGCTCCTGCTCGAGCTGATCGCAACCGCCCTGTTCGTGATCGTGATCTGCACGGTCGCGACCGACGACCGAGCACCCTGGAAAGGGGTCATGGCACCCCTCCTGATCGGGCTTTTCATCTTCACCGCGGCCGACGCGATCGGCCCGGCATCCGGCGGCTCCTTCAACCCCGCACGATCGCTCGACCCCGCTCTCTTCAACTGGAACTTCGGCGACCTCTGGATCTACCTCGTCGGGCCACTCGTCGGGGGGCTTCTCGGCGGAGTGGTCTGGCTGCTCTTCCAACCAGGCCGCGTGCACGAGGCAAGGTCGATTCGCTCCACAGGCGGGGTTCCGCAGACCGAAGGCGAGACCCAAACGAGCAGGGAGCGCACGCCAGGGTCGCCGGACGGCTGACGGCGAACGACGACGCGTGCCGGCGCCGTTGCCGCTGGGGCCGGCTAGACGAGTTTCCAGATCATGAGCGCCCCGGCTCTCGCGCGCTTGCGAAACGTGACGAGACCGATAACGACGAGCCCGGCTACCACCAACGGGACGAGCGAGCGGATCTCGGCCTGCAGCGCATACAGATCCGCGTCGAGACCCTGACGCTCAGCCGCGATATCGCGGCGGATCTCCTCTGCTCCGCGCGTCTCAGACATGGCCCTGCACCGTCTCCGACTGTGCGCGCCGCCTCTTCGAGTGCCAGCGTCGGCTTCGGCGGCGAGGCCTTCTGGGCGAAGCGCTTCGCTAACAGCCCGGCCACGCCCGCCAGGACGATCAGGATCACCGCCACGATCAGCAACGACAACCACAGAGACAACCACTCGCTCAGCCCCGCTGCGACCGCCGCGAAGACAAACCCGATCGCGTAGACGACCAGCACTGCCGCAACAGCACCGAGGCCTCCCGCGATCCCGATCGCCGTCGCCTTCTGCTTCCCCTCCAGCTTCGCCAGCTCGAGGTTCAGCGCGAGGAGCGCCTGCGAGCGCCTCTTCACCGCGTTGATGCGTCCCACCACGCCGAACATGGCGCGAGCATACTCCTGCCGCGCCGATCTGTCGAAACCCTGCCGTCTCTCGAATTCGACTTACAGACCGCGCAGCACCGAGGCCGGCTGCCTTAGCGACGCGCGGGTTCGTCGATGGCTGACTGGACGGCGCGGTGGACATTGCCGTGAATGTGGTCGGGGCCGATCCTGTCCACGAGCCCGTCTGCCTGGAGCACCGCGAGCACCCGAGGCTTCGCCCGTGCCAGGCGCAGGCCGACACCATCCGCATCGAGAAACTCGTAGATCTCTGTCAGCTTTGCGGATCCTTGAGAGTCGACGAAGTTGACGCCTTCCAGGTCGAGCACGAGCGTTCGAACCGCGTCGTCGACGACAACGCGAATGCGGTTCTCGAGCGCCTCCGCGGTGGCGAAGAAGAGGCCTCCGTCGAGCCGCAAGACGACCGTGCCCTTGGGGGTCTCGTCGCCGGGGTGCTCCTGGATGTCGCGGAACACTTGGGTGTCGGCCTCGCGACCCAGAAGCGGCATCGGGGGCCGCGTTGTGACGTAGATCAGCCAGCCGAGTGAGAGGATCACGCCGACCACCACACCGGCGAGGACACCCGCCGAGAGCACAGCCAGGAACGCCGTGATGGCGACCCAGAAATCGAACGGCGTCACGCGATGCAGACGCTTCAGTTCCGGGATGTCGATCATCCCGAAGACGACCGCGTCGATGATGACCGCAGCCAGCACCGCCTTCGGCAACTCCGAGAACAGCGGTGCGAGCACGACCAGGGTTCCGAGAACGAGCGCCCCTGTAACCAGAGACGCCACAGGTGTGCGTGCCCCGGCCGACTCGTTCAGTGAGCTGGCCGAGAGACTGGTCGAGACCGGCATTCCCTGGAAAACGCCGGCTCCGACGTTCGCCATCCCCTGCGCCACCGCCTCCTGATCGACGTCGATCCGATACCGATGCCGGGTCGCAAACGCGCGCGCATCCCCTGCGGTCTGTGAGAAGCCGATGAGCAACAGCGCCATCGCCGCGATCACGATCACCGAGAGGTTCTGGCGGACGATGTCGTAGTCCGGGAGCATCGGAGCCGGCAGCCCACGCGGGACGTCTCCGACGACCGCCACCCCATGTGCCCCCAAGTCGAAGAGGGCTGATGCCAGAAGTCCGCCAACGACGAGCACGAGCGCGCCTGGAATAGCGGGCACCGTGAAACGCAAAGCGAGAATGACGGCGAGAGCGACGACCCCGACCAAGAGCGTCGCCCAATGGATCTCACCCAGCGTGCGAATCCACGACCCGAGCTCTCGCCAAGCGCTGTCACCGTCCGACGATGTCCCCGTCAGCTTCGGTAACTCACCGATCACGACGTCTACGGCCGCCCCGGCCAAGAAACCGGTGACGACCGCCCTGGAGAGGAACTGAGCGATCCATCCCAGTTTCAGCAGGGCGAGCAGCAGGAACAGGACGCCGGTCAGCAGCGTGATCGCAGCCACGAGCTGCGCCGCCTGGTCGCCGGCCAGACCTGTGACGATAACGGCACCCCCGGCGACCGCGGCCAGCGACGAGCTCGGGCCGGTCGAAATCTGCCGGGACGTACAGAACAACGCGTAGATGATCGCGCCGGCGGCCGCTGCGTAAAGCCCGTTCTGCACGGGTACCCCGGCGATCTCCGCGTACCCGAGGTTCTTCGGCACGATCAGCGCCGTGACAGCGATACCCGCCGCGACGTCCCCCCGCAGCCAGCGACGGTCATACCGTGGCAGCCACTCGAGGAGGGGCAGGAATCGACGCACCACCACGATCCTCTCACGTGACACGGGTCGCAGTCTCGAGTCTCCTGCGACTTCCCGAACGCAGAACGGTTCGTCGGTTACAACAGCGGCGAAATCGCGGCGAACACCGCTGCGCGTCCGCGCTCCCTCAGCGTCGAAGGCGCTTGGAGGTCCGAGCTGGCCTCCTCTGCGGGGGCGAAGAACCGCGTTTCGAACTGGGTCACAAGATCCGTGGACACAAACCCGACGTCGATCTCGAAAAAGCGCTTCAGGCTCCACGCTTCGAGGTTGCAGGTGCCGACGAGAACCTGCTCACCGTCGGCGACGAACGCCTTCGCATGCAGCATCTTCGGATACCCCAGGATCTGCACCCCTGCCTCGATCAGCCTCCCATGGTGGAATTGCTCGGCCGCACCACAGGCCCAGTTGTTCGGGTTTGCGGGTACGAACAGGCGAACACGGGCGCCGCGACTTGCCGCGGCGACGATCCGTCCGATCATGCGACGGTCGGTGACGTACGGGTTCACGACGTCGAGCGAATCCTGCGCTCCGTCGATGAGAGCCGTTATCGCGTCGGTGATCGGCCTGAACCGGCCCGGCGCGTTGTGGAGCACCACGGCTGTCACGGGGCTGGGACCCTCGGCGAGGAGCGGGAACAGCTCTGCGACGCTGTCCGCTGGGATATCGCCGCCGAGCCAACGCAGGCTGGCAACGAACACGAGCTGCAGCTGCGCGACCACCGGGCCTTCGACACGAACGAACAGGTCGTGAAACGCGCCGTTCTCGAAATGATCCTCGATCCCGGCACCCCCGACCCAACCGACACGCCCGTCCACGACAACGAGCTTGCGATGGTCGATGTGCCCTAGCCCGCTCAGGTTCCACGCGATCCCCCCGCCGGCGCCGAGCGGCCCCCGTGCCACACGCGGTCTCGTAGCGCGGATCACGCACACCTGAACCCCCGCCCCTGTCAACTGCTCGTAGAACTCCCGCGAGCCACCCTCTGGATCAGACCCCTGGCGGTCCACGATCAACCTGACAGGAACGCCCTCCTGCGCCTTCGCGATCAGCGCAGCAGCGAACCGATCGCCGACCAGACCAGGACGGAAGCCGAACTGATTGACGTGCACAGACGACGACGCAGATGCGATATCAGCCAGCATCGGCGGATAGAAGTTGCGACCCTCCACGTGGAGCTGCGCCGATGACGCAACACTGCTCTGGAACTCCAGTGCAAGCTCCCGCCGTCCCACCTCCGACGCCGCCAACACTTGTCGGGCGTGATCGGCAAGACGTGCGTTCTGAACAGGGATCCGGCTCACTCGCTCACCTGCTTGGATCCGGAGTCACTCGGTCATCCAACTGCGGGTTGTTCAGCTCGCTCCGTGTGCAGCCGTTCGGAGTAGAACTCCAGAGCCTTCTTCGTTTTCGTTTCTTGGTCGCCGGTGAGGTCGATCTGGCGGCTGGTCAGGAACGCTTTCAGTTCGGCCGTCTTCTGGAACGCCTCCGAAGGCGCGCACTTCGTCGACAACTCGAGGATCATCGAGTTGTCCGGGTACATCCACAGTTCCGCGACGAGCCGGCGGCCGTATCCCTCAGGGACGAGCTTCAGCTTGAACACGAAGATCGGACCGAGAATCGAGAGGCTTTCCAACTCGAGCCCGTCCGGTGCGTGCGCGGCATACAGCGCACGCTGCTCCTTGGAAAACAGTTTCCGTAGCGACCGCTTGCCTGTCACTGCGTCTCTGACGTCGGTCGTCCCGAGGGCACGCTTCATCGAGCCCGAACACACGTAGCCGCCAGGCATCGCATCGACCTCGACCCCGAAGTTCGGCGAACGCCGCAACGCGGGCGGTAACTCCTCCGGTACGACAGGCCGCAGCTTCACGACCGAGTCATCACCCCGCCGTAGCACGCGTCGGGCACGGACGACGACACCATGCTTGTTCAGTGTCAGATCAGGTGTGTCGAAGAAGTACACCTGCCGAACTTGGCCCTCGAGGACATCGACTCCGAGTGCTGCGCCCGTCCGGCTCCGGTCAGACATCGGAACGGTCAGCTTGAGCTCGACGCTGTCGGCCCCCTTTGTGAGCGCAAGGAAATCCACGAGCTGTTCATCCGACAGCCCTGGAGTCTTGGTCGCCGAAGCCATGGCCGCTCCTCTCGTCACGTGTGAGCGCGGGACCATACTGTGTTCGTCATTCGGTCTGCCTGTCTAGGCGAGCGCCTTCTGCTTCATCGTGTCGAACTCGGCCTGAGTGATCGCACCGCTGTCGAGCAGTTGCTTTGCCTGTGCGATCTGATCGGCGGCAGACGAGCCGGCGACCGACTTGATGTACTCGTCCTGCTGCGCCCTCGTGGCGCGCATCTGCTCCGCTTCACGGTCGGCCATCTTGGGGCCCTCCGCGATCAGGTAGATGAACACGCCAAGGTAGGGCAGAAGGATCACGAAGATGATCCAAAACGCCTTCATTCCTCCCCCGATGTCACGCCGGCGGAAGAGATCCGCAAAGACCTTGAACAGGATCCAGATCCAGATGAAGAACATGAAGAAGATGACCATCGTCCACAGGACATCGAGGAATGGGTAGCTGGCTGCGATCATCGAGCCTCCTTGACTTTCGTTCCGAGTGTTGACCGTCCAGCGAGTTCGCGTCGACCGGTCGGGGCACACACAATGCGCCCTTCACGACGGTCCGTCAACGCGGGACTCCCGCGAGAGTGCGGCCCCGTTTGCAGGGCGGCACGACCCCGCGTCTAAGACGGCACGCACAATCACTCAACCGAAGGTCGAGGTCGCCCGGTGGCGCTGTTCGAACGCTTCGTCTTGCTCCGTCACTCGCAGGCGGGCGAGAAGAACCCACATCCCGTCGAGGACGTCGGCCGCGCACTCGACAGCGACGGGATGAAGATCGCAATGAGCCTCCCGGAGGTCATCACCACCCATCTCGCCCCGGAGGTGATCGTCTCGAGCCCGTACAAGCGTTGCCTGCAGACGGTGGAACCTCTCGCCGCACACCTGAACCTCGACGTGCACCAAGACGAACGCTGGGCGCCGGACAGTGCGTATACCGATACCTACCCAGTGCTGTTCGGCCTGTCGCGCAACACGGTGGTCTGCACACACGGAGAGGTGATCGAGAGGCTGCTGGATGGACTCGTGTGCGCCAAAGGCGGCTTTTGGATCATCGAGCGCCGCGAGAACCGACTATTTCCAATGCGTTACGTCGCGCCCTAGCTCGGCCAGGCATGCGCGTTCACCGGCAGCCGCCGGCGTATCGTTCGGGCTTACCGATGATTAGCGCCTGTGACGACGGTCCTAGGCAGTGTCAACCCGACTCGAGAGGAGTGTCATGAGTCCCCGTGTCAGCAAGCTCGCCAACGTCATCATTCCGGTCGCAGACCAGGATCGCGCGCTCCAGTTCTACACCGAGTCCCTCGGCCTCGAGAAGCGCGCCGACGTTCCATTCGGCGACGGAAACCGCTGGATCGAGGTCGCGCCGTCCGGCGCCGATACGCCGATCGCCATCTGCCCTCCCGGCCCGAACGTGACCGCAGGCGGCAAGGACACCGGCATCTCACTCTTGACCGACGACATCGACGCGTTCCACGGGCAGCTGAAGGGCCGGGGCGTGGACGTCGATGCGGAGATCAGCCGGTTCGGCGACGCCGTCCCGCCGCTCTTCTGGTTCCGGGACCCCGAGGGCAACACGCTGATGGTCGTCGAGGGTCGGTGATCGTTCGGGTGTCTGTGCCACCGATCGCTTCCCGCATCACTCTCACCGCCCGGGATACGGGTGGGGC
The DNA here is from genome assembly GCA_963799905.1 of uncultured Thermoleophilia bacterium. Classification (GTDB taxonomy): domain Bacteria; phylum Actinomycetota; class Thermoleophilia; order Gaiellales; family Gaiellaceae; genus Gaiella. Next base: position 116,363 of record CAWCYU010000032.1, on the reverse strand, counting down.
GATCGGCATCGTCGAGAATCGCGTCGAACCCGGCTGGCCGGGCCCGCCGCTGCACTACCACGCCTTCGACGAGACGTTCTGCATCCTCGATGGCGAATTGACCTTTCAGCTGGGGACGGACCGGGTTGTGGGCCGTGCAGGAGACACGCTGTTTGTTGCGGGTGGCGTCCATCACACGTTGGCGAACCTCGCCGACAGCTCTGCGCGGTATCTCCTCGTGTGCACACCGGGCGGGTTCGAGCAGCGGTTCGGGCCCGAGGCAGACAGCATGCCGTCCGGTCCGGCCACCGACGTCATCGTGGTCGGACCGCGAATACCCGAATCGTGAGCCTTACCCAGTACTACACGGCGACCACGCTCGACGGCTTCATCGCCGACGCAGACAACTCGCTGGGCTGGCTGTTCACGCGCAACCGCGAGGACGACGGACCGTTGAACTACGGCGAGTTCATCACCGGCGTCGGTGCCATGGCGATGGGGTCGACGACGTACGAGTGGATCCTCGACCACGAGTTCGCCGGCAGGGATCCGGTGGAGTGGACATGGCCGTACGACGTCCCTTGCTGGGTCTTCACCCACCGGCGGTTGCCGGTTGTCCGCGACGCGGGAATTCGGTTCACGAGCGCGGAGGTCGCGGCCGTGCACGCGGAGATGGTGGTCGCCGCCGGCGACCGGAATGTCTGGATCGTCGGCGGGGGAGACCTGGCCGGTCAATTCGCCGATGCAGGGCTGCTGGACGAGGTGATCGTGTCGATCGCGCCGGTGACGCTCGGTGGCGGTGCGCCGCTGCTGCCCCGCCGGATCGAGCTGCGTCTGGACGAGCTCGGACGGAACGGCGATTTCGCCTCCGCGAGGTTCTCCGTCGTGCGCCCACCCTCGTGACTCCGGGGTTGTGGCGCCTCCTGAGGGCTCGTGGGGCGCGCAGATGCACGACCGAAAGATGATCCTGCGCTTCGTCCCGCTCGCCCTCGTCGTCGGCGTGCTCGCGCTCACTGCCGCCGGTTGCGGCCACTCCGATTCGCACCCGGACCTGCTCGTCGGCGCGGTCGAGGACGCTGCCAAGAGCGGCGACCCGGGCGCCAAGATGGCGCTCGCCCACCGGGCCGGGTACAGGGCAATCGTGCTCAGCGCGGTGTGGACGCCGCCGCTACGGGCGCCGCCGCCCGCTGAGCTGCAGGCCCTCCAGGGAGCTGCGGCCGCAGCGGTAGCGGCCGGGATCCGGCCGATCGCGGCCGTCTACTCCTTCAGCGCGGTCACACCAGCCTCACCCGAGGCACGGAGCCAGTTCGCCGCCTACACGGCCGCTCTCGCGAGCGCGATCCCGGCCGTCCGGGACGTGATCGTCGGCAACGAGCCGAACCTGAACCTCTTCTGGATGCCGCAGTTCGCGGCCGACGGGTCGAACGCCGCGGCCACCGCGTACCTCGCGCTTCTCGCGGAGACCTACGACGCACTCAAGCGCGTTTCGCCGGAGCTCAACGTGATCGGAGGAGCGCTATCAGCACGCGGGAGTGACGATCCCGCCGCCCCGCGCCCGACCCATTCGCCGACCAGCTTCATCCGGGACCTCGGCGCCGCCTACCGTGCGTCGGGCCGAAACGACCCGGTGATGGACATGTTCTCGCTTCACCCCTACCCGGAACACTCGGGCATCCCACCCGGCTTTACCCATCCGAGGAGCACGTCGATCGGCATCGCGGACTACGACAAGCTCATCGAGCTGCTCGGGGAAGCATTCGACGGTACAGGGCAGCCGGGCTCGTCACTGCCGCTCGTCTACGGCGAATACGGCCTTCAGACGGTCATCCCGCCGGGAAAGGGCACCGTCTACTCCGGAGCGGAGCAGCCGACGACGAAGCCGATCGAGGAGATCGCGCAAGGAGCGGCCTATGCCGAGGCGATCGCCCTCGCCGCCTGTCGGCCGACGGTGCGAATGCTGCTCTTCTTTCATGTGTCGGACGAGGCGCAGCTCGAGCGCCTCCAGACCGGCGTCTTCTACGCAGACGACACCCCGAAGGCAAGCCTGGAGCCCGTGGCCCGGGCGGCCCACGCGGCTGAGGCAGGCCAGATCGGCTGCGACTAGCGCGCGCAGGTCTCGCCGAAGGCGCGTGCAACTAGGGGCCAATCTCGCCGACGCGCGGCAAGCCGAGCTCGACGCGGCACGTCATACTCCGGCCATGCAGTCGCCCGTGAAGGTCGCGTGCGTCCAGGCGGAGCCTGTGATCCTCGACCGGGCCGCAACGATCGCCAAGCTCGCCGACCTCACGGCCGAGGCAGCAGGCGCAGGTGCCGGCCTCGTCGTCTTTCCCGAGACGTTCATCCCCGCCTACCCGTCGTCGTCGTGGGCGAAGGCGTTCGCAGGCTGGGCCGACCCGCGGGCCAAGGCAGCGTTCGCGCTGCTCGCCCGTGAGTCCATCGCGGTACCAGGCCCCGACTGCGACCGGATCGGAGAGATCGCCCGGGAACACTCGGTCTGGCTTGTCACGGGTGTCAACGAGCTCGATCCGTCGCGCCCCGGCACGCTGTACAACGCACTGCTCTATCACGCGCCAGACGGGACGCTCGCCCAGCACCATCGCAAGCTCGTCCCGACCAATCACGAGCGGCTGATCTGGGGCCAGGGCGACGGCGGTGGGCTCGAGGCCATCGCCACCTCGGTCGGGCGGCTCGGCGGCCTGATCTGCTGGGAGAACTACATGCCGCTCGCGCGCTTCTCGCTCTACGCGTCCGGGATCGAGATCTATGTCGCTTCCACCGCGGACGACGGCGACGCCTGGCAGGCGACGCTGGTCCATATCGCGCGCGAGTCACGCGCCTTCGTAGTGGCGCCGTCGCACTTCCAGCGCGCATCCTCCTATCCCGCCGGCTTTCCACTGGCGGAGGAGATCGCCGGGCTCGACGTGATCGGCCGAGGCGGGAGCGCGATTCTGGGCCCGGACGGTGCCTACCTCGCGGGTCCGCTGTATGACGTGGAGGGCATTCTCTACGCCGAGCTCGATCCCGCGCGTCTCGCGGAGGAGCGGCAACGGTTCGATCCGGTCGGTCACTATCACCGGCCCGATGTGCTGCAGCTCACCGTGACGCAACGGCCGCGCGTCTGATCGCGCTCGCAGCTCGGCGAGCCTCCGCGCAGCGCGGGCTCGCGACATCGGCGGGGCTATGCGCTCTCGCGCCCGGCGCGACGCAGGATGCGGCGATCGCCGAGCCGGCGCGTGACGCCGTCCTGGTCGAGCCGCTCGAGCAGGAGCTGCGCGTCGCGGCGACCGACACCGGCCAGGTCGCGGAATCGCGCAAGCGCGATCTCCCCTGCTGCTCGGCACTCCGCGACCACGAGTTCGCGGGCTTGCCGGTACGCGTCCGCGGACACCGCGAATCCCTCGCCGAGCCGCACGAGGACACCATCCCCTTCGAGGTACCGAGCGAGCTCGCCGTCCTCCACCTTGAGGGCCGCCAGGCCGGCCGACTCGAGCTCGCGCCCGAGCGTGTCGGCGGCCTCCGTGCGCGCGCCGAGCGATGCTGCGACACCCGGCAGGTATGCCATCCCGCCTCGCCGCTCCAGCGGCAGGAGCACGAGGATCGCCGGCGCCCACGGTTCCGCCGGCAGGAGCGTCGCCACCGGGAGGCCGGGGTCGAGCGGCGATTCCTCGGCGCGTGCCTCGAGGCGCTCCACGATCGACGCCGAGGTGTCGTCGAGCCATTCCCGCGAGAACGCCCACCCGCCGGCGCGTTCGACCGCCGCCAGCCCTTGCTCGAGCTCGGCCGGTGAAAGGAGGCCGCGGGCCGCGAGCGATTCGATCGCGACCGGCGCATGGACCGTCGCGGCCACGATCGAGGCAGGGTCGCCCTGCTCGAGCAGCTCGAGCCGTTCCGCCTCGAGCCGGCGCGGCGGCGCCGGATCGAGCACCGTCGCGCCCCCGAGCGTCGTCTCCCCTCTCAGCACGACCCGGTCGCCGCGAACTGCGACGACGGGAGCGGTCAGCCGCAACTGCGCCGTCGTCGCGCCCACCCGCGCCACTCTGGCCGCGACGCGGGAGGTGCCGTGATGTACCGACACGCGCGCGCCGCTCTCGATCGGTGCCAGTTCCTCGAGCTCGACGTCGAGGCGGTACGAGACCGGAAAGGCGTCCGGCGTGACGAGCACGTCGCCCCGGTGGAGATCGCTGCGCTCGGTTCCCGGCAAGCCCAGCGCCACACGCTCGCCGGCTGTCGCGACGTCGACAGCGCTGTCGTGCACCTGCACCGAGCGCACCCGGACATCGCCACCACGCGGCGCCACTCGCAAGGTATCCCCCTCGGTGATGCTTCCCGACCAGAGCGTGCCCGTGACGACCGTGCCGATGCCCTTCAGCGTGAAGACACGGTCGACATAGAGGCGGGCCGGGCCGCTGTCGTCCCGTGCCGACACCGTGTCGGCGACCTGCGCCAGCGCCGCCCGGAGCTCGTCCAAGCCGGCGCCGGTCTTGGCGCTGACTGCGACCACCTCGGCCGCCGGCACGAGCTCGCGCGCCTCCTCGATCGCGATCTCGAGCGTCTCCTGGTCGACCGAGTCGACCTTGGTGATCGCGACCACACCAGACGAGACGCCGAGCAGCCGCAGGATCGCAAGGTGCTCGAGCGTTTGCGGTCGGGCTCCCTCGGCCGCGTCGATCACGAGGAGAAAGAGGTCGATCCCGGTGGCGCCGGCAACCATCGTGCGCACGAACCGCTCATGGCCGGGTACGTCGATCAGCGAGAGCCGCCGGCCGTCGGGCAGGTCGAGCGGCGCATAGCCGAGGTCGATCGAGATCCCGCGGCGCTGCTCCTCCGGCAGCCTGTCGGTGTCCTTGCCCGTCAACGCACGCACGAGCCACGTCTTGCCGTGGTCGATATGACCCGCAGTACCGACCGTCAGCGCCATTGCGAACGCCGTGCACCGGGAGCCTGGTGGCTCGGGGCCACAGAGGATGCTGCCTCGTGCAGCTCGGAGCCCCTACAGGGCCGAAAAGGTTGTGGCTCTGAGCCACAAGCGTCCTTCCGGCCCGCATTTTCGCGGGCCACCGCCGCCCAAAGAAGATTGTGGCTCTGAGCCACTATGTGGCCGCGCGGGCTGCGGCGACTGCGCGCGCCACCTCGTCGAGCTCGCCGTCCGAGAGCGCCCTCACATCGAGCAGCAGGCGGCCGTCGCGCACGATCCCGACGACGGGCGGCTCGCCGTGCCGCAATCGCTCGAACAACGACTCCTCGACGGCACACGCGAAGCTCGGCAGCTCCGCGAGGGGAAGCGCGCCGCCCCCGACTCGCGCCACGGTCTCCTCCACCTCGCCCCCGACCAGTGCGGCGAGTCGCTCTGCTCGCTCCTGCACCGCCGTGAGCGGCTCCGAGAGCATTCGCAGCACCGGGATGTCGCGGCGCGCCCGCTCCGGGTCGAGCGCCACGGCGAGCGTGCCCTCGAGCGCGGCCAGCGTGAGCTTGTCCGCCCGCAGGGCGCGCTGAAGCGGATGTCGACGCAACCGCTCGATCAGGTCGGCGCGTCCGGCCAGGATCCCCGCCTGCGGGCCGCCGAGCAGCTTGTCGCCCGAGAAGCACACGATGTCGGTACCGGCTGCGAGGCTTGCGGCCGCCGTCGACTCGTCGCCGATCTCCCACAGCGCGCCCGAACCGAGGTCGTCGACCAGTGGCAGCCCCGCCCGTTTCGCTGCATCCGAGAGCAGGGCCAGATTCGGCTGCTCGGTGAATCCGACGACGCGAAAGTTCGACTGGTGGACCCGCAGGATCGCCGCAGTCTCCGGCCCGATCGCGCGCTCGTAGTCGGCGACCCGCGTGCGGTTCGTCGTCCCGACCTCGACGAGGCGGGCTCCCGAGCGCGCGAGCACATCGGGAATCCTGAAGCCGTCGCCGATCTCGATCAGCTCCCCACGCGAGACGATGACCTCGCGCCCTTCGGCAAGAGCGGCAAGCGCGAGCATCACCGCTGCGGCATTGTTGTTGACCACGAGCGATGCCTCGGCGCCGGTGAGCCGGCCGATCAGCCCGGCGAGATGATCCTGACGCGAGCCCCGTGTGCCTGCCTCGAGGTCGTACTCCAGATTCGAGTACCCGCCCGCCACCTCGATCACGCGGTCGAGCGCTGCAGGCGCGAGCGGGGCGCGGCCGAGATTGGTGTGGATCAGGACGCCGGTGGCATTGAGCACGCGACGCAGCGACGGCTGCTCTGCCGCCGCCAGCTCCGCGAGCGTCAGCTCGACCACATCGCCCGGATCGCGCCCCGCCCGAATCTCCTCGCGTGCGCGATCGAGGGCCGCCCGGGCCGCCGTCAGCGCGAGGGGCCGCTGCGCCGCCGCGAGTCGCGGATCAGCGAGCACGCGGTCGACGGAAGGGAGTGTTCGCAACGAAGGCGCCACAGCCCGAAGTGTAGGGATGGGCCGCTCAGGCCTCGAGGCCCGGGAGGATCTCGCCGAGCAGGGCAGTGAGACGATCCTGCGCCTGCGCTCCGACCTTGAGCACGTGCTCGGCGTCGATCGGCTCGGGGAGGATGCCCGCCGCCATGTTCGTCACGCATGAGATCGCGAGGCAGCGGAGGCCCATGTGCCTGGCCGCGAGTACCTCGGGCACGGTCGACATCCCGGCGAGGTCACCCCCGAGCACCCGGATCATCCGGATCTCTGCCGGCGTCTCGAAGGCCGGGCCGAGCCACGCTGCATAGACGCCCTCGGTCAGCGATTGCCCGATCCGGGCGGCTGCCGCGTGTGCGAGAGCGCGAAGTCCGGGGTCGTAGGCGGCGCTCATGTCCGGGAAGCGCGGCCCCAGCGCGTCGTCGTTCGGCCCGATGAGCGGCGAGGTTCCCTGCAGGTTCAGGTGGTCCGAGACGAGCACGAGCTGTCCCGGCTCCAGATCCTCGCGAACCCCTCCGCAGGCGTTGGTGACGATGAGCGTGCCTGCTCCGAGCCGCGCCAGAACGCGCACGCCGAACGCGACGCGTGCGGCGGGATGCCCTTCGTAGAGATGAGCGCGCCCCTTCATCACTGCTACCGGCACGCCCGAGAACGTGCCGAGCACGAGGGTGCCGGCGTGGCCGAGCGCCGTCGACACCGGCCAGCCCGGGATCTCACCGTACGGGATCGTGACGGCGCCCTCGACCCGGTCGGCAAAGCCGCCGAGGCCCGAGCCGAGCACGACTGCGGCGCGCGGCACGAGTGGGGTGCGCTCGCGGATCGAGGTGACCGCGTCGTCTATCGTGGCATCGCCGGTCATGCCGATCCCTCGGCGAGGCGCGCGTCGTAGCGGGAGACGACGCAGTCGACGGCTTCGGCCGCCATGTCGGTGACCTGGACGAGATCGAGGTCGGACGCCGAGACGAGACCGTCTTCGAGCATCCGGGAGCGAATCCAGTCGAGCATCGGGGCCCAGTATGCGCTCCCGCAGAGCACGACGGGGAAGCTGCCGATCTTGCCCGTCTGGATCAGCGTCAGCGATTCGAAGAGCTCGTCGAGCGTGCCGAAACCGCCGGGGAAGATCACGAACCCCTCGGCTGCTTTCACGAACATCGTCTTGCGCGCGTAGAAGTGCTTGAAGGTCAGCGAGATGTCGCAGTACGGATTGAGACCCTGCTCGTGGGGGAGACGGATGTTGAACCCGACGGAGAGGCCCCCGGCCTCCTGACAGCCCCGGTTGGCGGCCTCCATCACGCCGGGGCCCCCGCCGGTGACGACCGCGAACCCGGCGTGGGCGAACTGCGCCGCGGTCTCCCGAGCGTCGCGGTAGGTCGGCGAGCCCTCGTCCACGCGGGCCGACCCGAAGATCGACACTGCCGGCCGATCGATCTCCTGCACCTTCTGGAAGCCCGCGAGAAACTCCGTGGCGATGAGGGCGACGTCACTCGAGAGGGACTCGTCGCGACGACGAAGGAGGCGGCGATCGAGATCGCCGCTACTCACAGGCGATCCTGATGGACGTGCGCAGCCACCATGCCGAGCGCCAGAAGGGCCGCGAGCGCGACGGAGTAGGCGCCGACCACACCGGCCAGGCGCCTGGCCTCGGCGGGGCTCGCGCGCCCGCCACCCGCCCGGAGGACACGCCACGATCGCAGGATGTGGCCACCGTCGAGGATCCCGATCGGGAGCAGGTTGACGAGGTTGAGGAAGAAGCCGGCATAGGCGAGAGCCCGCAGCAGATCCGAATCGACGGCGTTGCCGTAGACGAGACAGGCGAGCGCGGCAATCCCGCCCGCGACAGGGCCCGCCACGGAGACCAGCGCGTTCCGCCAGGGGTCGAACGGCTGGCCTCGCAGCGCCACGTACGCCCCGAGGAATGGGATGAAGACGGGCAGTTGCGGGCTCAGTCCCTGCCGACGCGCCTCGACGTAGTGCCCGAGCTCGTGCACGAGGATGAGCAGGACGAACCCGACGGCGAACCGCCAGCCCCAGATCAGTGCGTAGGCGCCGACGGAGATGAAGATGCCGAGGAACTTCAGCGTCCCGGCGACCTTCAGAAGCACCGCGCCGCCGACGAGGACCGGCGCGATCAGTCGGCGCCAGCCTTGCTGCGGGGGCCGGCCGGGCTCCTCCGGCTGCAACTCGCTCACGAGCCCTGCCCGATCCATTCCTCGCCGCCGACGTAGATCTCCTTCTTCCACAGGGGCACCGTCCCCTTGAGCGTGTCGATCGCCTCGGCACAGGCGGCGAGCGCGCCGGCCCGATGGGCCGAGGAGACAGCAATCACGACGCTCGTCTCGCCGACCCCGACGATGCCGACCCGGTGGTGGATCGCGACCGCGATCAGAGAATGTCGCTGTTGCAGGTCGGCCGCGATCCGCTCCATCTCTGCCTCGGCCATCCCCTCGTACGCCTCGTACTCGAGCCTGACGACTGCACGGCCGCGCGAGTGGGCCCGCGTCGTCCCCGTGAACGTCGCGATCGCGCCCGCGTCGTCGGATGCCACCTCGCGGACGGCATCGTCGAGGGAGAGTGGCTCGTCGGAGAGCCGAAACGCACCTCCGGAAACGGGCGGGATCAGCGCGATCTCGTCACCGTCGGCGAGCACGCTGTCCCGCGGCGCGTAGCTCTTGTTGACCGCGAGGAGCAGGCCCGGCGGCTCGTCGCCGAGGCCGAGTGCGGGCCAGACATCCGCGGCAGTCGCGCCCTCCGGCAACTCGAGCTCGCGATGCCGGGTGCCTGCGAGCTCGCGGAGGCCGGCAAAGAGGCGGACAGCGACCTTCATCAGCCGCAGCGTAGCCGGGGGGTTGCAGACGGCGGGCGCTGTCATGTTACATCTGTCCTGTGACCACGATGCTCCCGCGCACGAACCTGAACGAGCAGGTCTACGAGACGCTACGGCAACGCGTTCTGCGGCGCGACCCGGGGCCGGGAACAAAACTGAGCCTCCACGAGCTCGCGACCGAGCTCGGCGTCTCCCGTAGCCCGGTGCATCACGCACTGACGCGGCTCGTCTCGGAGGGCCTCCTCTCCGTCAAGGCGCGCCGCGGCTACTACGTCACACCTGTGACCCCGTCGACCGTCGGAGACGGGTACGACGTGCGCCTGGCGCTCGAGCTGCACGCCGCCGAGCGAACCGTCGGTGCCGTCGATCGGGCGCGGCTCGCCCGCTTTCGCACGCTGATGGAGGAATCCGAGGCAGCGATCTCGCAGGAGGAGTGGGATACGGCCAACGCCGCGTTCCACCAGTTCCAGATCGACCTCACCGCCAACAAGATGCTCTCGCATGTGTACCGCGAGCTGTCGGTGAACCTGATGATGCAGGTGATCCGGGGCGGCAAGCTCGAGGGCGGCGAATACCTCGCGCGCGAGCATCGTGGCATCGTGGAGGCGTTCGAGGCCCGCGACCTCCCGGCCGCACACGAGGCGATCCGGACGCATATCGAGTCGGGTAAGCAAATCGCGCTCGATGCGATCGAGCGGGCCGGCGGGGTGCTCTGAGCGTGTGACGGCTCCGACCAGCTGAGACGTGCGCGGCTCCACAGCGCCCGACGTAGGATCGAGGTGTGGCAGATGCCCCGGATAGGCGGCTGCTCGACTCCGGCATCGAGGTGAAGCCGTTGTATCGGGCTGCCGATGCGCCGCCGGGCGAGCCGGAGCCGTCGGGGGTGTTTCCGTTCACGCGGGGGCCGTATCCGGACATGTACCGGGGTCGCGCCTGGACGATGCGGCAATACGCGGGCTTCGCCTCGGCGGAGGAGTCGAACGAGCGCTACCGGTATTTGCTCGCCCACGGGCAGACCGGGCTGTCGGTCGCGTTCGACCTTCCCACCCAGCTCGGCTACGACTCCGACGATCCTGTCGCCGAGGGCGAGGTCGGCCGCACCGGGGTCGCGATCGACTCGATCGCGGACATGGAGCTGCTGCTCGACGGGATCCCGCTCGACGAGGTCTCGACCTCGATGACGATCAACGCGCCTGCCGCCCTGCTGTTGCTCCTCTACGAACTGGTCGCCGAAGGGCAGGGCGTGCCCGGCAGCGCGCTCCGCGGCACGGTGCAGAACGACATCCTCAAGGAGTACATCGCTCGAGGCAACTACATCTTTCCGCCACGGCCGTCGATGCGGCTGACGACCGACCTGTTCGCCTATTGCGAGGAACGCATCCCGCGCTGGAACACGATCTCGATCTCCGGGTACCACATTCGCGAAGCGGGCTCGACCGCGGCCCAGGAGCTCGCGTTCACGCTCGCAAACGGGATCGCCTATTGCGACGCGGCCGTCGCAGCAGGCCTTTCGCCCGATGCGTTCGGGGCGAGGCTCTCGTTTTTCTTCAACGCACACAACGACTTCTTCCAGGAGGTCGCGAAATTCCGGGCGGCGCGAACCCTCTGGGCCCAGATCATGCGTGACCGCTTCGGGGCGACGACCACCCAGGCCCAGGCGCTGCGGTTCCATGCCCAGACGGGCGGCTCGACCCTCACCGCCCAACAGCCCGAGAACAACATCGTCCGAGTTGCGGTGCAGGCACTCTCAGCGGTCTGCGGGGGAGCACAGTCGCTCCACACGAACAGCTTCGACGAGGCCCTCGCGCTTCCCACCGAGCACGCGGCCACGATCGCGCTCCGCACCCAGCAGGTCCTGATGCACGAAGCCGGCACCACCGATACCGCCGACCCGCTCGGCGGCTCCTACTACATCGAGGCGCTGACCAAGGAGCTCGAGGATCGCGCGCGCCAGCTGATCGAGCGGGTCGATGAGCTGGGCGGCGCGGTCGCGGCGGTCGAGGCCGGCTTCGTGCAGGGCGAGATCGAGGAGGCGGCCTACCGCTTCCAGACCGAGCTCGAGGCCGGCACCCGCGTCGTCGTCGGCGTCAACCGGTTCATCCAGGCGGCAGACGAGCGCGTCGAGCTCCATCGCCTCGACCCCGAAGGCGAACAGCGGCAGCGGCAGCGCACCGCCCGCGTCCGCGCCGAGCGCGATCCCGACGCCGCGGCGGCCGCGCTTGCACTGGTCCGCGAGACCGCGCTCGGCAGCGACAACCTGCTCCCCCCACTCCGCGAAGCCCTTCGCGCGCGCTGCACGATCGGTGAGATCTGCACCACGCTGCGGGACCTCTGGGGCACCTACGACGGGCGTTGAGCCACCGCTGGTGGGCCGGGTGGCGTGACCGCATAGGCTCCGTGCGTGCGGATCCTGCTCGTCTCGCAGATGTACCCCGGGCCTGAGGCGCCGGACCTCGGCTCGTTCGTTGCGACACTCGAGCGCGAGCTCGAGGCTCGGGGCCACGAGCTGGCGCGAGCCGTCGTCGCCCGCCGCGGCGGCCGCGGCCGGCACGCGCGGCTGGCGCTCGACGTCGCTCGCACCGCGCACCGCTTTCGACCCGATGTCGTGTACGCGCACTTTCTGGTTCCGGCGGGGCTGCTCGGTGCCATCGCAGGTCGGGCTCCTCTCGTCGTCACCGCCCACGGACAGGACGTCGAGAATGCACGCCGGAATCGGGTGGTCAGGGCAGCAACGCGGATCACGGTCGGGCGCTCGCGGGCCGTCGTGGCCGTCTCCGCGTGGCTCCTCGACCGCCTCGTCGAGGTGGTGCCGGAAGCAGTGCCGAAGAGCCACGTGATCGACTGCGGCGTCGAGCTCGAACGCTTCGCCCCGCGGGACGTCTCGGCGGCTCGCGCCGAGGTCGGCTGGTCGCCATCCGGCACCGGCTTCGTCTGCGTCGGCACGTTCAGTGAGCGCAAGAATGTGCTGCGGCTGGCACGCGTGTTCGAGCGGCGAGGAGAGGGATCGCTGGCGTTCGTCGGCGACGGCCACCTGCGACCGGCACTCGAGGGACGGCCTGGGATCCGTGTCGTCGGTCCGGTGGATCACGATCGGGTCGCGGCGTGGATCGCAGCCGCGGATGTCGTCTGCCAACCGAGCCTTGCCGAGCCATTCGGCCTCGCCACGCTCGAAGGGCTGGCGTCTGCCCGCTCCGTCGTTGCGACGCGTGTCGGCGGGCCGCCCGAGTTCGTCCCGCCGGGGGGCGGGGTGCTCGTCGACCCCCTCGACGACGACGCGCTCCACGCCGCCCTCGACCAGGCAGCGCTGCTTCCTCGTCCGAATCTCGAGGCGCGCCGGGCGGCCGAGGGGCATGACGTCAGGCGGCAGGCGGAACGGGTGGAGGCTCTCTTGCTTCGCGCTGCTCGAGATCGGAAAGCCTGAGCTCGACCAGGGGCCGAACTGCCTGCTCGAGCCCAGCTGCACGAGCCGCCTCCAGGGCCGCCAGGTAGCTCTCCCGCACTTTCTCGAGCGAGACTCCCTGCTTGAGTCGGTTGTCCCCGGTCACGAGGAGCCGCTGGATCGTGGCACGAGCGTCGTCCGGGGTGGACATGGGAGCCCAGACTAGCGCTGGTACCATCCCGCGTCGATGGTCCCGTTCTTCGCAGTCCTGCAGGTTCTGATCTCCGCGGGCCTCGTCGTCCTCGTGCTGATGCACTCCGGCCGCGAGGCGGGCTTCGGTGGTATGGGCTTCACGCCGCAGTCGCAGGGAGGCACCCACATCGTCGAGCGCAACCTCACGCGCCTGACGGCGATCGTGGCCGTGCTCTTCTTCCTGAACACCGTGGTCCTGTACCGGCTGCTCGCGTAGTCCGGGTACAATCGCGCCGCGCGCTGGTGGCGGAATTGGTAGACGCGCAAGGTTGAGGGCCTTGTGGGGGCAACCCCGTGGAGGTTCAAGTCCTCTCCAGCGCATGTACGACGATGGGCCCCGCTTTTCGGGGCCCATCGTCGTAGTCGGGGCGCTTCCTCCGTGCGGCTGATCCCACTGCGCATTGACGCCGTCCGGAAGGATCCCTACTCTTCATCACGAACACGTGTTCGGACATCCCACTTCGGAGGCCCCATGTTGACGGCACGGCAACAGGAGATCTGGCAGTTTCTCGTCGAGTACACGGACGGCCACGGCTACCCGCCGACCGTTCGCGAGATCGGTGAGGCAGTCGGGCTCGCCTCACCGTCGACCGTCCATGCGCATCTCGCGAACCTCGAGCGCGCAGGGCTCCTCAAGCGCGATCCCTCCAAGCCGCGTGCGCTCGACCTGATCGGCCATCGCACCGTCGTCGCGCCTGCGCCGCTGCAGGTCGAGGAGGTACCGCGGCTGCCGCTGCTCGGCCAGATCGCGGCAGGCTCGCCTCTGCTCGCCGAGGAGAACGTGGAGGACCGGATCGCCGTGCCAGAGCCGCTCGGCCGTAGCGCGGACTTCCTCCTGACGGTCCGCGGCGACTCGATGATCGAGGCAGGCATTCTCGACGGCGACACGCTCGTCGTGCGCAAGCAGGACGATGCATCGAACGGCGATGTGGTCGTTGCGCTCGTCGGCGACGACGAGAGTGCGAACGAGGCAACCGTGAAGACGTTCTACCGCGACAGCGGCCGCATCCGGTTGCAGCCGGAGAACAGCGCGCTCGAGCCGATTTATGCCGACCACGTGCAGGTCATGGGCAAGGTCGTGGGGGTGTTCCGGAGCCTGCGATGACCGTGACCGCTCTCGCCCGGACGCTCGATCAGGAGCTCGTCGCGCTGGCCCGCGGAGCGAGCCTCGCCTGCCCGGTGTGCAGCGAGTTCGTGCTGCACGTGCGAGGGGCGCACGGCCTCGCGATCGCCTGCCCGGAGTGCAAGTCCATCCTGGCCGAAGGACACGCAGTGCCCGAGCTCGTGCTCCCGGAGGCAGCAGCAACCGGATAAGCCCCGCGGCGCCCGACTGAGGCTCGCCCTCGTCCCGCCGCCCGGGGTCACCCGAGCCGCGTCGGCAACCGGCACCGCGCTACCCTCCCTCACGCAGGCCGGGTGACCGCGGGCGTGGGGCTTCGGCGCCACGCTCGAGGAAAGTCCGGACACCGTAGGGCAGGACGCTGGGGAAATCCCAGACGGCGAAAGCCGATGGAAAGTGGCACAGAAAGGAGACCGCCGGGGTGTAAGCCCCGGTAAGGGTGAAACGGTGGGGTAAGAGCCCACCAGCGCCGTGGTGACACGGCGGCTTGCCAAACCCCGTCCGGTGCAAGGCGAAGCAGGTTCCGTTGACGCGGCCCGCCGAGGAACCGGGTACGCCGCTCGAGCCGTCAGGTAACTGGCGGCCCAGAGAGATGGTCACCCACGACAGGATCCGGCTTACAGGCCTGCTACCGAGAGCCCCGCGCAAGCGGGGCTCTCCACCTCAGGCGGCGCGAGCCGGGCCGCTCAGCGACTCGGCAGGCTAGGTCGGTCGCAGCACGACCTCGATCGCCGTGCCTGTCCCGGGTGAGGATCGGAGTGAGAAGACGCCCTCGATCGAAGCTGCCCGCGAGCGCATGTTCTTGAGCCCCTGCCCGGCACCCGCGTCCTCACTTTCGAATCCGGAGCCGTTGTCGTGTACGCGCACGACACGACGACCTCCGCGCTGGATGATCGAAACCTCGGCGTGGCGAGCACCCGCGTGCTTCCTCGCGTTCGCCAGTCCCTCCTGAACGATCCGGAACACTTCGATCTCCTCGTCGGGTGCGAGCGAGACGTCGGGATCGATCTCGACCTCCACGTCGAGCGCTCCGTCCGCCACGAGGAAATCGACGTAGCGCTTCAGCGCAGCGTCGAACGGCGCAGATCCCGCCGCCGAGGAGAGCGCGAGCACGGCGAATTGCGCCTCTTGCTGCGCAGCGTTCGCGGCGAGCTTCAGCCTGGGCAGGATCTTCTCGAGGGTGGCACCCGTCTCGAGCATGCTGACCTGGGTGGAGATCGCGAAGAGATACTGCGCGAGGCCGTCGTGGATGTCGCGGGCGACACGCGCGCGCTCCTCGGCAACCGCGCGCCCGAACTCCGCCTGGCCGATCGCCCGCCAGACGCCGACGAGGAGCACGGCGAAGGCGAGAAGTCGGAGGAAGTCGCTCTGGAGCACGTAGTCGTTCTGAGGCGCAGGCGAGAGGACGTAGTGCAGATCGGCGAAGACAACGAGCGTCAACGCGAGAGTGAGCCAGCTGTCCAGATCACGACCGTGACGGCGATAGCGCAGACCGAAGCCGACGACCGCGATCAGCGACACGATCGTGAGCAGGCCGTAGGCGAAGATCACGGCCGGCGGTCGGCTGCCGTCCGCCGCTGCGTCGAGGTCGAGCTGGAGAAAGCGTGCGTCGAGCCAGATTCCGCCGAGCGAAATGACGACGAGACCGGTCGTCGCCGCGAGCGCACGCCGACGGCCGGAGGTACGCCGGGCGACGAACGGTGCCACGGCGATGAGTGCCGCTCCGAACAGCCCGGCGCCGATCGCCGCCCAGGCCTCGACCGGCCGGGCGTCGTCGCCCGAGAGGACCGGAGCCACGGAGAAGGCGAATGTCCCAAGACCGATCGACATGAAGCCGCCGGCGAGGAGGAGATCCATGCCGCGGCCCTCGACGAGAAAGCGAATCGCCGTGAGAATCGCGACGATGGAGGCGACCACGGCGACGGCCGTGTCGAACGCGATCCGCGCATTTGGGAGGTCGTAGCCGTCGAGGCGGCCCGTCAGCGCAAGGAGCACGGTGCCGAGACCGAGCACGAGGACGAGCACGAGCTCGCCGATCAGCCACGAGCGATACCTCTCCGACGGACGAGTTTTCACATCCCTCTATTCGGCAGCGATGCTGCTGCCGATAAGCGCTGTATGGAAAGCATTCTGATCGCTGACGATCACCCGCTCACGCGCGAGGCGCTTGCGTCGCTTCTCGAACAGCACGGCTTCGACGTGGTCGGACAGGCGTCCGACGGCGAGGAGGCGATCGTGGAGGCCGGCCGGCTCCGCCCCGAGCTCGTCCTGCTCGACCTGACGATGCCCGGAATGGATGGCCTCGCGGCCCTACCGCATATCCGTGAGGCGTCGCCGGAAAGCGAAGTCGTCGTGCTGACCGCGTCAGGCACGGAGGAGAATCTGCTCGAGGCGATCCGAGCGGGTGCGGCGGGCTACCTGCTGAAGAGCGAGCCCCCGGAGCGGATTGCGTCGTTCCTGCGCGGCGTGGCAGGGGGCGAGGCGGCCCTGTCCGGGTCGATCGCGCGCCGGCTGCTCGATCGCGTGCGCGAGGGAGGCCGCATCGGTGGCGTCCCGGACGAGGTCGCGGAGAAGCTCTCGGCCCGCGAAGTGGAGGTGTTGCTGCTGCTCGACGAGCATCTCGGCACCGACGAGATCGCCGCCCGGCTCTACATCTCGGAGCACACCGTGCGCTCGCACGTCAAGAGCCTGTTGCGGAAGCTCGGAGTCTCCTCGCGACGCGAGGCGCTCGAGCGGCTCGCGACTGCTCGCCACTGATCTCGACGGGCCGAAGCGACTACTCCGGCGATTCGCCACATCCTCAGGATCCCTCACGCTGGGGGATGGGGTTCGTCATTCCGGGGCGATGACGACAGGCTCCGCACCGCCGCATACTGTGACCACGCAGGTTCCTTCGAGGAGCTCGCGGGGTGAAACCGCACTGAGACGGCCGGGCCGCACCCCGGCCGTTTCGACGTCCTGGGCCGGACTATGACGAGAAACCGTCGAGTGCAGCGTCGACGAGGCCCGGCAGCGTGTCGAGGTTGTAGCCGCCCTCGAGCACGGCTGCGACGCTCGGGGCGAGCTGCGTGCAGCGGGCAGCCATCTCCCGGAACCCGTCCACCGTGACGCGCATCCCGGCCAGTGGATCGTCCACATGGGCGTCGAAGCCGGCCGAAACGATCAGGAGCTCCGGCTCGAACGACGCCACCGCGGGCTCCACGGTCGTGCGGAAGGCGTCGATGTAGACGCGCATCGCCGGACCCGGCCGGCAGTGGGACGTTGACGATCGTGGCGTCACCCGTGCCCGGGCCTCCCGTACCAGGGTAGAACGGCCACTGGTGGAGCGACACGAACAGGATCGACGGGTCACCGCGCACGATCGCTTCGGTGCCGTTGCCGTGGTGGACGTCCCAGTCGACGATCGCGACGCGCTCGACCGCGAGCTCGGCCTGGGCATGACGCGCCGCGATCACGGCGTTGCCGAAGATGCAGAAGCCCATCGGGCCGTCGGCGAGGGCATGGTGCCCCGGAGGCCGAACGAGTGCGAACCCTCCCACCTCGACCGCTCGGATGGCACACCCGGCGGCGAGTCGAGCCGCTTCCCAGGTGGTCGGCTGGCCGATCGTGTCGTTGTCGAGCCAGCACTCCTCGTGGAGAGCGGCGATGCGGGCGACGTACTCTGGATCGTGGGCGCGTTCGATCGCCTCGCGGCTCGCGCGGCCGCCTTCGAGCTCCGGCTTGAGGGCCTCGAGGAGGCACTGCAGCCTCTCCTCTCGCTCCGGATGATGGAGGTGACCCGTCGGGTGAAGGTGGGCCAACGCCGGATGGCTGACGGGCTCGATCGTCAACCCTCCCGCAGGCGTGCGGCGAGGCGTGGCACGCCGAGGTCGTCGGCTGCCCGTGCTCCGGCCGCCCAGTCCGGCTCGTGGTCGGGAAGGTCGGGGAGCGGAGCGGTCGGGTCGAGGGTCGCAATGCGGCGGAACATGCGGAGCTGGTCGGCCTCGGCGGCGAACCGGCCCGCCGCGATCATGGCCTCCAGGTCGGGGAACGACTGGAGGAGGGACGCGGCTGTTTTCTCACCGACCCCCCGAGCGCCGGGAATCTTGTCGGACGGATCGCCGCGCAGGGCGATGAAGTCGGTCACCTGGTGGGGCTCGACGCCGTAACGCGACACGACCTCCGCCGGGCCGATCCGCTGCAGCTCGCTGACGCCGCGCACCGGCTGCAGGATCGTGACGTCGGGCGCCGCGAGCTGGAAGGCATCGCGGTCGGAGGTCGCGACAAGTGTCTCGCCGCCGCGGGCGCGCTCGGCAGCCACGGCGGCAGCGAGGAAGTCGTCGGCCTCGAACCCAGGCGCCTTGCCGCAGACGATCCCGGTCGAGGAAACGAGCGGGGGCAGCAGCTCGAGCTGATCGAGAATCTCCGGGTCGAACTCGCGGCCCGACTGATACGTCGCGAGCAGACCGTTGCGGTAGGTCGGCGAACCGAGGCTGTCCCAGCCGACGACGACGGCACGCGGGCGCTCAGCTTGCCAGAGGCGCATCAGCATCGACATGAACCCGACCAGCGTGTTGGCAGGCCCGCCGTCGTCGCGACGGAACGTCCGCGGGAGCGCGTGGAACGCACGATGTGCGAACGAGTCACCGTCGACCGCAAGCAACGGCCTCATCGCAGCGACGTCTCCAGGTCATCGATTGCCGCCGCGAGCCTGTCGGTCGCGACCTGCGCCGCATCGTCGACGGGCATGGCCCCGAGGTCTCCGAGCGGAACCGGCTCCCCGAACGCGACCCTCAGCGCCCCGAGGCGCGCCAACTCGGACGTGCCGGTGATCCCGGCGGGGACGAGCGGCACGCCCGCTTCGAGCGCGATGCGTGCGGCGCCCGTGCGCCACCGCGCCTCGTGGCGCTTCCGGAGCCCCTTCTGACGGCGAGTCCCCTCGGGGAACATCACGACGACGTGGCCGTCGCGACAGAGGCGGACTGCGGTGTCGACGGCCTCCTGGTCGCGCTGCCCCCGTCGCACGGGAAACGCGCCGCACGCTGCGATGAACGGGCCGAGAGGGAACCAGAACAGCTCGGACTTGGCCATGAAGCGCAGGTACCGACGAGGGAAGAGCGGCATCCCGAGCGGCCACGGGTCGAAGTTCGACCAGTGGTTGGCGGCGAGGACGTACCCGCCGTGGTCAGGAAGCCGTTCCACGCCTCTCCACCGCTCGCGATACAGGAGCCGTAGCACCGGGTAACTGAGCGCGCCGATGAGCAGATACGACCAGCTGGGACGAGGATTGACGGGCATCGGCCGTTGCAGTATCGCCCGTTGCGGACACTTGCGGTGTGCCACCACCCCGCTATGGTGACCCGCGCACCCGGCCGAGCGCCGGGGAGGATCCCGTCTCCCGACCCGAAAAGGGCACCCGTGGCCGAACGTCGTCTCGTCATCGTCGAGTCTCCCGCCAAGGCAAAGACCATTGCCGGCTACCTTGGCGACGGGTACGTCGTCGAGTCCTCGATCGGGCATATTCGCGATCTTCCGAATCGCGCCGCGGACATCCCCGCCGCCGCGAAGAAGGAGCCATGGGCTCGACTCGGCGTGAACGTAGACGATGCCTTCCAGCCCCTGTACGTCGTCGATCCCGACAAGAAGAAGAAGGTCGACGAGCTGAAGCGAGAGCTGAAGGGCGCGACCGAGCTCCTACTCGCGACGGACGAGGACCGCGAGGGCGAGGCGATCGCCTGGCATCTGCTGGAGGTCCTGAAGCCCAAGGTCCCCGTGAAGCGGATGGTGTTCCACGAGATCACCCGCGATGCGATCGAACGCGCGCTCGCGCGAAACCCGCGAGATCGACGAGGATCTCGTCGACGCCCAGGAGACCCGACGGATCCTCGACCGGCTCTACGGCTACGAGGTGTCGCCCGTTCTGTGGAAGAAGGTGATGCAGGGGCTGTCGGCCGGCCGCGTCCAATCGGTGGCCACGCGGCTGGTGGTGGAGCGCGAGCGCGAGCGGATGAGCTTCGTCGCGGCGTCGTACTGGGACATCGTCGGCACGTTCGAGCCCGGCGACGTTCGAAGCGAGGCTCGTCGCGGTCGACGGAAGGCGGGTTGCGCAGGGCCGTGACTTCGGCGACGACGGCCGCCTCAAGTCGCGACATCCTCGCGCTCGACGAAGATGCTGCGCGGACGCTCGCGACTGCCCTCACCGGCGCCGCGTTCGCGGTGCGCTCGGTCGAGGAGAAGCCGTACACCCGACGCCCCGCGGCGCCCTTCATGACGTCGACCCTGCAGCAGGAAGCGAGCCGCAAGCTCCGCTTCTCGTCGCAGACCACGATGCGCGTCGCGCAACGGCTCTACGAGAACGGCTACATCACCTACATGCGCACCGACTCGACGACGTTGTCGGAGTCGGCGCTCACGGCGGCTCGCTCGCAGGCCGCACAGCTGTACGGCGCAGAGTTCGTTCCGGCCGCGCCGCGCCGCTACGAGCGCAAGGTGAAGAACGCGCAGGAGGCGCACGAGGCGATCCGTCCGGCCGGCGACGAGTTCCGGATGCCCGCCGATGTGCAGCGTGAGCTCTCTCGCGACGAGCACGCCCTCTACGAGCTCGTCTGGAAGCGAACGGTCGCCTCGCAGATGGAGGATGCCCGCGGGCAGACCGTCTCGTTGCGGCTCGGCGCGACCGCATCCGACGGGCGGGATGCCGAGTTCGGCGCCTCCGGCACCGTGATCACGTTCCGGGGCTTCCTCGCTGCGTACGAGGAGGGCCGCGACGACGAGGCGCAGAACGGCGACGCCGAGCGCCGCCTGCCCGCATCTGAAGGTCGGCGAGCAGGTCGAGCACCGGTCGCTCGAGCCCGACGGCCACTCGACCTCGCCGCCGGCGCGGTACACGGAGGCGTCGCTCGTCAAGGCGCTCGAGGATCGGGGCATCGGACGTCCGTCGACGTACGCGTCGATCATGGGCACGATCCTCGACCGCGGCTACGTCTTCAAGAAGGGCACAGCGCTCGTGCCGACGTTCCTCGCCTTCTCGGTCACGAAGCTGCTCGAGAAGCACTTCGAGCGCCTGGTCGACTACGACTTCACGGCGCGCCTGGAGGACGACCTCGACCGGATCGCCGAGGGCGAGGAGAACCGCGTCGACTGGCTGAGCCGCTTCTACCGCGGCGACGGACGGCGAGGAAGGGTCTGCATGCCCTCGTGACCGACCATCTCGAGGCGATCGACGCGCGGGACGTGAACTCGATCGAGATCCCGGGGTCGGACGACATCGTCCTCCGCGTCGGCCGCTACGGGCCGTATCTGCAGCGTGGCGAGGAACGCGCCAGCGTGCCGGACGACATGGCGCCGGACGAGCTGACGCGCGAGAAGGCCGAGGAGTTGCTCGCGAAGCCGTCGGGCGATCGCGAGCTCGGCATCGACCCGGAGATCGGGTCGCCCGATCGTCGCGCGCGACGGCCGCTACGGTCCGTACGTGAGCGAGGTGCTCGACGAGGGCTCGACGGACAAGCCGCGCACCGGGTCGCTGTTCAAGACGATGTCGCTCGAGACGGTCACGCTCGAAGACGCGCTGCGCCTGCTCTCGCTTCCCCGAACGTTGACCGCACCGGACGGCGAGGAGATCCAGGTCGCCAACGGGCGCTACGGCCCGTACATCAAGAAGGGCTCCGAGACCCGTTCTCTCGGCGACGAGGACCAGCTCTTCACGGTGACACCGGACGAGGCGATCGCCCTGCTCGCTCAGCCCAAGGAGCGGCGCGGCCGGGGTGCGGCGAAGCCGCCGTTGAAGGACCTCGGCGCAGATCCGGCTACGGGGAAGCCCATCGTCGTCAAGGACGGGCGATTCGGGCCCTACGTGACGGACGGCGAGACGAACGCGAGCCTGCGCCGCGGCGACGAGGTCGAGGGGCTGACGATGGACCGGGCGCTCGAATTGCTCGCAGAACGGCGGGCCAAGGGCCCGGCGCCGAAGAAGACGCGTCGCGCTGCCACCAAGCGCTGACACACGCAGCCGACCGATCTACTATCGTCGTCTCAACGACTGCCAGGCCGGGCTCGTGCCGTCGCGGAGCGGCGGCCCGTTTCTCTCGGCCGGCGGAATAACGGTTGCAGAAGCCGCGTTGTCAGCTTGTGACAGCTGCATCGGGGTTCCAGCCTGGAAAAAACGGGCAAAGCTGCATAGAGTCAATGGAGATTGTGCACACGGGGTACGCGAAAGGACTGAAAAACGCTCTTGACGCAGAACCAGCTGACCGAACTGTTCGAATCCGATCAGATCAAGGCTCTGATCGAGCGCTCCGAGGAGCGCGGCTGGGTGGAACCGACGAGCTCGAGGCATTCGTTCTCGAGCACGAGCTGAACGACGAGGAAGCCGAGCAGATCACGCGTGAGCTCGAGACCATCGGTCTCGAGGTTGGACAACCCCAGGCCGACGCCGAGGCGAAGAAGCAGCTCGCGGATGCGGAGCGCAAGAAGGAAGAGGCCGAGGCCGCCGTCTGGGCGGCCGAGTCGCTGTCGGGCGCTGCGGATTCTCTGCAGCTGTTCCTGGCGGACGTTGGCCGCCACAAGCTGCTCACGGCAGCCGACGAAGTGACCCTTGCGAAGCGCATCGAGCGCGGCGACCCGGTGGCGAAGCGTCGCATGATCGAGTCGAACCTGCGGTTGGTCGTCTCGATCGCGAAGGGATATCGAGGCCTCGGCGTACCGTTCCTCGACCTGATCCAGGAGGGAACGCTCGGCCTGAACCGTGCTGTCGAGAAGTTCGACTGGCGCCGTGGCTACAAGTTCTCGACCTACGCGACCTGGTGGATCCGCCAGTCTGTCCAGCGCGCGGTGGCAAACCACGCGCGCACGATCCGCGTACCGGTTCACGTCGTCGAGCGGCAGCAGAAGCTGTCCCGGGCCGCGCGTCGGCTCGAGGTGGAGCTGGGTCGCGAAGCCACGAAGCAGGAGCTCGCCGAGGCGACTGGCCTGCCGATTCAGCATGTCGACGAGGCCCTCGGTGCGGCGCACGCTTCCGTGTCGCTGAACCAGACGGTCGGTGCAGACGACGAGGGCGAGCTCGGCGACCTCTTTGCCGACCGCGAGGCTGCTGATCCGTTTGAGGAGGCCGAGGAATCGCTGCGCCGCCAAGGCGTCCGTCGTGCACTCGATGCGCTGCCAGAGCGAGAGCGGCGGATCCTCGAGCTGCGATTCGGGTTCGAAGGCGAGCCGTGGACGCTCGAGGCGATCGGCCATGAGCTCGACCTGACCCGTGAGCGCGTACGTCAGCTCGAGGGGCAAGCACTGTCGCGTCTGGCTGCATTGCGCGAGCTCGCGTCTCTCGCCGCCTAGCCGGCGGCCATCCAGCCCGCCGTTCGGACGGGCCAAGAGCCTGTCCGAACGGTTGCTCGGGGCGCGGGGGCGTTGGTCGGTCACCCACCGTGGGTGATTGTCACCAAATCAGGGCGTTTCGGCCTAAAGACGCGCTGCGGGGGCGCCGATACGAATGGCGTGGACGCCGCAGAGCGCAAGGAGATCCTGAGCCGCTACCGTGACCACAGCCGCCGTTTCGAGGCTGCTGCGGCACGACGCAGCACCAGCCGTTCGGGTGCGGTGATCCCGTTCAATCCTCCGGCTCTTCGTGAGCTCGAGCAGGAGCCGACCGCCCGCGAGATCGAGGTGCTGCAGCTCGTCGCAGACGGCCTCGTCAACCGCGAGATCGGTCAGCGGCTGTTCCTCTCCGAGGAGACGGTGAAGTCACACGTGAGGCATCTGCTCGCAAAGCTCCAGGCGCGCAGCAGAGCCCACGCCGTAGCTGTGGGCTATCGGCGTGGGCTCATTGCTTGACGCTTTTCTCTCAGTTAGGTAGCTCGTCAGATCACTGATTCCCGGCAACCGGAGGAATCCCCCGATAGAGGGATGCCCGCCAGAAGCGTTGAACTCAGGATCTGACGGCTACCAGTCCTTAACGCCCGCAGACATGGCGGCACGAAGGACGACACGAACAGCTTTCCGCATCGACCGGCTCCTTGTATTCGGGGACTAACGGCAAATGGATCGTATACCCCTTTCGAGTGACATAGCAAGAGCGGCCCTTCGGACCCGATTCGGGGCCCTACATCTCTGGGTGGCGTTCTTGACGGCAACAGCCGTCGCAACGGCTTCGATCCTTGTCATCACAGGGCAGCCGGCGGGCAACATTTCGATCGTCCTAATCCTTGCTTTTGCGGCTGCAATCGCCGAACGCGGGAGCGTTCGGCTAACAGACACCACGGAGCTGTCGATCTCGCCTGTTCTTATGCTCTTTGCCGCCGTCTTGTTCGGTCCGCTCGCCGGCGGGCTCGTGGGAGCGGCGTCAGAACTCGGCGACAGCGAGCTCCTCGATCGCAAGTCCGCAAGTAGGTCGCCACGGCTCAAGTGGCTCACGTACACAAGCAGTCGGTTCCTCGTCGGTGCCGCAACGGGCGGCGTAGCTATGGCTGTCTCTTCGTGGGGGCCGGATGGAACTGGCGGCGTGATCCTCGCAACGCTCGCTGGTTCAATCACTGGCGAATCCATGGAGCTTGGCTTCGCCATGGTCACATCACGGCTCCGCGGAAACAAGACATCCTTTGCCCGCGCGGTCGCGCCTCTCCTTGCGACAGCAGTTTGCGTCTATGCGCCCGTCGTTGCAGTTCTGACACTGGCCTACACCGAGGTATCGCCTTGGACCGCTCCGCTTTTCATCGCCCCGGCCCTCGCGGCACAAAGACTCTTCGCGATGTACCAGCAACAACGAACACTTGCTGCAGAACTGAAGGGCGCTAACGAGAGTTTGAACCGGTCGAACCTTGAGTTCGCGGAAGCACTCGTAGCGACTCTAGAACAGAGCGATCTCTATACAGCAGGCCATTCGAAGGCTGTTGCGATCTATTCACGCGATATCGCCGAGCGCATGGGACTCTCGCTCAACGAGCAGGATCGTGCCTACCTTTGCGGCCTCGTTCACGACATCGGCAAGGTCGGCCTTCCGGCCAGTCTCCTCCTGAAAGATGGCCCGTTGACGCTGGAGGAACGGAAAGAGATGCAACGCCACTCTGAGATTGGCGAAAGCATCTTGGAACGGGTCGAAACCTATGCCGACGTGGCACTGATCGTCCGACACCATCACGAGCGGATTGACGGGGAGGGTTATCCGGATCGAATCCCCGGCGACATGATTCCGCTTCTCTCCAAGATCATCGCTGTCGCAGACGCCTACAATGCAATGACGTCGGATCGGCCGTATCGTGATGCAATGCCAAGCCGGGTCGCCCGTCTTCGACTGGCTCAAGCGGTGGAGAGTCAATTTGATACCTCAGCAGTTGCCGCGTTCGAGGCGTTGCTTGCGGGGGCTTCAGAGGACTACCGAACTGCAAAGCGGCCTGACTTTGATCCGATCAGCGCAGGTCAACTCGCTGCGCTCTCGCTCTCGTCCGCCGCAGACGTAGCGTGACGCACACGCTCGTGGATTGCGTTCATCGCAAGCGCTGTCCTTGACCTGATGCCCAGCTTGTCGTACATGTGGTGCACATGTACTTTGACGGTGGCTTCGCTAATAAATAACGTCGCCCCGATCTCACGATTCGTAAGGCCCGCGCAGACGAGGTCGTACACCTCCCGCTCGCGAGTCGAGAGGGCCAAGCGCGGGTCGAGACTGCCCGCAAGCTCGAGCCCCATCGAGGTCGCGAGTTCCTGATCGCCGGCTCGCGTCAGCGCGAATACCGTTCGCTCAACACACGCGGGTGCTGTGAACAGTGCGGCAAGCAGGTCCGGATTCGATCGATACGCGCACACGAGCAGATCGACTGCCCCGGAATCAAATGCAACGGTGACGAGCTCCTCCGCGCGCAACAGCAGGGTCGAGTCGCGCGATCGGAGAGCGACCACGGCCTGGACGGCAGGCCACAGAATCTTGGTCTCGACCCCCTGCGTCAGCGCGGCTGCCGAGCTGCCCATCTCAATCGCCTCGCTCAAGCGACCCAGCGTGGCGAGAGCAAGTGCCCTTGACGCGAGCACCTCGCCGCGCATGGCCTTAACCGAATCCGTTGCGTCGGGAGGCTCGATTGCACACGCCTCGGCCGACTTTCCCTCTTCCAATAGCACGCGCACTGTCAACGCATATGCGTTGTGCTCAGCGAAGGGATCGTTTACTGATCGTGCCGCTAGAGCTGCAGAACGGAGTAGTTCATGGGCTTCGCTGAATCTTCTCAACCCCGCGAGTGAGTAGCCGAGCATCGCCTGAGCATGTGAGACGGCGACATCGACCCGATACTCGGTCGCATCCTCCAAGAGGCGCTCCGCATGTTCTGCCGCCTCCTTGTAGGAACAACCCAGAATCAGCCCCCACGAATACATGCTTCGAAACGAGCAGCGAACAAAAGGATCCTCAACGGCGGATACGAGCTCGGCGACGCGGCGAGCCTCCTTAAGGTGCTTCACATACCCGAATCGAAATCCGAGCGAGAGTTGCTTATCGGCCAGCCTCACCAGTTCGCCCGGCTCGTAGCCAACCGATGTCTCTCGAGGGCGCGCATGAGTTCATGGGCTTCGTCAAGCTCAAGCGCCGCAGCACACATCACCTGACCCCACATCGACTTTCGACGACGACCTGCGTCCGGCGCGACCTCTGTTGCCACTCGTAGAGCTCTAGAGCTTCCTCCTCCCGTGACCCAACGTGCGCCGCACGTGCGGCAACTTCAACGCGCGAAAGCGAATATCGGTTGCTGCCGCAGACGCTGCGACGTCCGCGCGCATCGCCGCTGCTTGCGCGGATGTGTGAAGACCGTGGCGCGAGATCGACCTCGGCACGCGCGATCGAGAACGATTGGATGATGCTAGACCCTCGCTGCGCGGCTCTGCCCACCCAACTCCCAAGCGTCGCAAGACGCGCAGAGTTCAGTAGGTCGTCAAGCGCATCGCCTATTAAGGCCTCGAGTCCGATCGAGTCCGCTCTGGTCCAGGACATCGAACGCTGCATCCCACTCTCGTCTCGCGCGGTAGACCGCAAGCGCGGTTCCGAGCGCCTCGGTGAACTCAGTCGTTGTCTCGCGCTTCGCTCGGGCCTCCAGGAACGCCGCTGCGAGAGGATGCAGCTCGAGCTTGCCGCCGCGTTCCTCGAGCACTCCGAGCGTCAACGCCTCCGCGCACACCCGCTCTGCCCGTTCGGCACCGAGCAGCTCGGCCGCGAGCTCGCGGTCGAGGCTCGGAGCGGTCGCGAGCAGACCCAGGCCGATCCGCACGTTCGGCTCGAGCCCGCGATAGACCTCCTCCGCGAAGAACTCGTACAGCTGCTCCGGCAGCTCCAGGCCCTCGTCCGGTAGCGGCGAGTCGGTGGTCGTCAGACTGGCCAGACCGATCACTGCGGGCCATCCGCCCGCGAGCGCGAGCAGGCCGGGGCTCATCCCGTCCCGGGCGCCGGCGAGCAGGTCCTCGACCTCCTCCTCGCTCATCGCCAACATGCTCTGGCCGATCTCGAGCACATCGCCGTACAGGACGCTGCGGGTCGAGACCCAGCGCGGCCGGTCGCGGGTCGAGATCAGGACCTGCACCGGTGATCGCTGGATGATCCCTTCGACGAATGCCTCGGCCGTCGCCGACTCACCGATGTGCTGGTAGTCGTCGACGACGATCCAGGCATCGGCCGGCCAGTCCGCCAGATCCTCCGACAGGAGGTCGACGAGCACGCCGAGCTCCTCCGCCGGGTCTGTCGTCGCATTCAGTCGCTCGCAGAGCCTCCTGTCGCATCCGGGCAGGATCTCCGCCCCGGCCGCCGCCATCTGGCGCGCCAGCACCGCAACATCGGCAGAGGAACGCCGCGCCCGGATCCAGGCGACCCGGCGGCCCTGCGTCGCCCACTGCTCGGCGAGCGTCGTCTTGCCGTACCCGGGCGGTGCCACGAGCATCCGAACGCGCGCTCTCGATCGATCGAGCGCCCGGATCAGCCGTTGACGCTCGAGGATGCGACGACGCCGGAAGCGGCGGCTTCGGCAGATCGGCCATCTCGGTGACCGGGGAGGCTACAACAGGAGCGGTCATGGCGAAAGAGGGGGCGCCCGCGGAGGGCCGGGGTCGAGCCGCGGGCGCCCTGCTGTCAGACCCCCGGCCGCCGATGCAGCACGCCGAGGCTTGCCGAGAGCGGGTCCTCCCCCGTGAGCACCCTGAACGCGACCGGAATCTGCCGGCGCCGGCTCACGCCCAGCTTCGAGCGCAGCGTGTCCGCATGCGCCTTCGCGGTACGTGGCGAGATACCGAGCCGCTCTCCGACCTCGTCGTTCGAGCACCCTGCCGCGATCAACGCGACTACTTCGCGTTGGCGCGATGTCAGGCCCGTCCCTTTCTGGATCGTCGTGGTGATCATGCCGGGAGAGGCTAGTGCGACGCGGGGCGCAAGACCATTCCTCAGGGGGTGTAAACCCGGGTGTAACTCGATGACCATGCCGCGGCGCCGGGGTCGACGACGCGCGGAGCGAGGCGGCCCGCGCGCTACGCGCCCGCGGCGTAGCCGTCGCCGCGGCCGTCGGAGCCGCCGATCAGCGCCTCGCCGTGACGCAGAATCACCTGCCCCACCCCGAACCCGTGTTGCGTATCGCTCACACGAGCGTCGTGACCGCACCCCCGAAGGCCCGAGACGAGGTGTGCGAGTCCGGGCTCGACCTCGACGACGCCATCCTCCTCCACCCGCCAGCGCGGCGCGTCGAGAGCAGCCTGCGGATCGTCGCCGAGGTCGACGAGGCGGTGCACGACCTGGAAATGACCCTGCGCTTGCATCGGGCCACCCATCACGCCGAAGGGCCCGAGGAGGGCGCCGTGCTCGAGCAGCATCCCGGGGATGATCGTGTGGAACGGTCGCCGGGCAGGGGCGAGCGCGTTCGGGTGGTTCGGAGCCCGGCTGAAGCCGGCGGCGCGGTTCTGCAGCACGATGCCCGTTCCGTCGGCGACGACGCCCGAGCCGAACAACCCGTAGAGGCTCTGGATGAACGAAACCGCCATCCCATCTCCATCGACGACGCAGAGGTAGGTCGTTCCGCCCGGAGGCAGCTCGAGCTCGACGTCGGCGGCTGCATCCGGCCGAACGAGGGCGCGACGCGCGGCGAGACGGCTCTCGTCGAAGAAGTCGTCCGGGAGCGGGCCGTCGTGCACCACCGCTCGCGTGTCTGCGAGCGCGATCTTCATCGCCTCGATCTCCGAGTGGACGCCGGGCGGGAGCCCGTCATAGAGCGCCAGGGCGAGGAGCGCGGCCGCGCCCTGGCCGTTGGGAGGCAGCTCGCAGACCTCGACCCCCCGGTACGCGCGGCGCAACGGTGTCACCCACTCCGAGCGATGGGCTTCGATGTCCTCCTCTGAGAGCCACGTCGCCGCGGCGATCGCGGCCGCCGCCTCGCCGGCGTACAGCGCCTCTGGGCCTTCGCCCGCGATCCGGCGGAGCGTGCGCGCGAGATCGGGAAGCCGGTAGCGCCCGCCGAGACCGGGAGCGGGGAACGGCGCGTTCGGCGCCGACGCCCACTTGTGAGCAATGCGCGCGGTGCAGACCGTTCCCTCGCCCGCGAGGTCGGCCGCCGGCCCGACCGCGGCATCGAGGCCGAACCGACCGAACCGGGACGCAAGATCGTCCCAGAGACGAACGGCGCCAGGCACGGTGACGGAGCAGGGCCCCTCATCGGTTGCAGTCCGCCCGCCCAGCTCCGTTGGCGAGCGCCCCGACCCGTTCAACCCGTGGAGCTCGGTCCCGTCCCAGACGAGGGCAAATGCGTCTCCGCCGATGCCGTTGTCGGTCGGCTCGGCAACCGTCAGGATTGCGGCGGCAGCGAGGGCTGCATCGACGGCGTTGCCGCCACGTTCGAGCGCACGCAGGCCGGCCCCGGTCGCTGCGGGGTGGCTCGTCGCGACCATCCGGTCGGCTGCGACTGCAGGCATCCGCCGCCAGCCGCTCGTTACCGCGCTCCGCGGACCGAACAGTGCCTCGAGGTCGAGCTTCACACACCGAGCATCGCATCTCTAAGCTTGACTGGTGCATGGAGCCGCCCACCCGTTCGACGTAGACGCGACCCGCCGGGCGCTGATCGAGCGGGGCGGCGGGTACGAGGTCGTCCACTCCTCGCCGGGTCTGGAGATCGGCGTCTACGTGCTTGTGGCCCCTGAGCCCGACCGGCAGCAGCCTCACACGGAAGACGAGGTCTACGTCGTCCTCGAAGGAAGCGGTGTGCTCGAGGTCGAGCACGCCACGACCGCTCTCTCGGAGGGCATGGCGCTGTTCGTTCCCGCAGGGGCCGAACATCGCTTCACGTCGTACGAGCAGCTGTCGTTGCTCGTCGTCTTCAACGGGCCCCACTCGGGCTGATCGCATACTTCACACCCGTCCGGCCACAGTGTACTATTGTGAATGTAAATATGGCTAACACCACTGGGATGACGTTCAAAAGGGCACGGACGCCGCACTACGACGATCCCGCGGCTGTCGGCAAGCGCGTCTTCGATGCGCGCGAGGCCGCAGGCCTGAGCCAGCGCGAGCTTGCGTTCCCCGGCTGCAGCGCGGCCTACATCTCCCGCATCGAGCGCGGCGAGCGGATTCCGTCGCTGCAGGTGATGCGTGAGATCGCTCGCCGCACAGGGGTCTCCGAGCAGGCACTGGCGTTCGGCCGCGAGACCCTCGACCCCGCCGTAGCCGAACGCGTCCGGGCCGCGGAGGCAGCCGAAGGCTCACGCAGCAAGGCCGAGCGGGCCCGGGCCTACCAGGCTCTCTCCCGGGCGGCTTCCAAGGTCGCCCGCACGCTCAGCGCCTGAGCTCCGAAGCCGATACGACGACGTAGGCAGGTACGCCTGCCTCTCGGCACCCACTGTCGGCCCCTCCCGCGGTTCGGTCGAGGGGTCGGAACGGCGCACTAGGATCGTTCACGATGGGACGTGACGCCGACATCGTCGTGGTCGGAGCCGGCATCGCCGGTGTCGCGGCAGCTCGCTCACTCGCTCAGGCCGGCCGCGGGGTCGTCCTCGTGGAGCAGTTCGGGGTCGGGCACGACCGAGGATCGAGCCACGGCGCATCGAGGATCTTCCGACTCTCGTACCCCGACACGCATCACGTCCGGCTTGCCCAGGGGGCGCTGCAGAGTTGGCGCGAGCTCGAAGCCGAGTGCGGTGAGCAGCTGATCGCCCACTCGGGCGGCCTCGACTTCGGGCCGGTGGCGGCCGAGAACGCTCGGGCTCTCGCGGCCTGCGGCATCCGGCACGAGCTCCTCACCGGTGAGGAGGTGATGGCGCGGTGGCCGTTCGCGGCGGACCCCGGCGAGCAGGTGCTCTTTCAACCAGACGGTGGTACGACGCTTGCCGACCGGGCGTACAGCGCATTGCTCGCTGCCGCGGTCGACGGAGGCGCTGTGCTGCTCGACCATCGCAAGGTGGTCTCTCTCGCAGCTCGAGCCCGGCATCGTGCGGGTGCTCACGGATGGTGACGAGATCGTCGCGCGCGCTTGTGTCGTGGCCGCCGGGGCCTGGGCGCGAGGACTTCTGGCGGGTGTCGAGATCGAGCTGGCGGTCGTCCCGACGAGGGAGACCGTCACCTACTTCCGGCTGGCCGATTCGCTCTCGCTGCCGTCCGTGATCGATGACGCCGTCCCCGATGCCGAGAGGTATGGCCTGCTCCGCCCGGGCCTGATCAACTATGCGCTCGCAGCGCCCGGGCTCGGCCTCAAGGCCGGGCTCCACCATTCCGGCCCTCCGGCCGACCCCGACGAGCCCGGGGCGCCCGATATCGCCGTCGTGCGTTGGGTCTCGACGTGGGCCGCCAACCGGTATCCCGATCTTGACCCCGAGCCGATCGCGACGGAGACGTGCCTGTATACCAGCACGGCCGACGAGTCATTCGTGCTCGAGCGCCACGGACGCATTGTCGTGGCATCGGCCTGTTCGGGTCACGGCTTCAAGTTCGCGCCTGCGTTCGGACGAACGATCGCCGCACTCGCCCGCGAAGCTGCCGCCTGAGTCGCAGCGGGCGGCGCGGAGGTCGGGCTCGCAGGCACACTTCACGGCCATGCCCCCGGTTCCGACGTCCTCGACCCCTGAAAAGCGCGGCGGCAATCGTAGCGTGCTGATCGCCGTCGCGGTCTCGGCCGTCATCGCCGCCGCCCTGATCGGAGCAAGCATCGCGCTCACGCGTGACAGCGACGGCGAGTCCACCCCGACCACGGCGCCCGCTCCTTCGGACACGACCGCCCAGACCGGAACGGGCACGACGAGCGCGACCCCATCCGTCATCGCGGGAGTCCCCCAGAACGGCACGGTGCTCGGCAATCCGCAGGCACAGGTGCGCATGTTGCAGTTCGAGGACATCCAGTGCCCCTTCTGCAAGAAGTACACCGACGAAGTGTTCCCTGCCCTCGTGGCCGAATACGTCAAGCCGGGCCGGGTCAAGATCGACTTCCGCGGGCTCGCGTTCCTCGGCCCGGATTCGGAGAAGGCGCTCAGGATCGTCGTTGCCTCCGGCTTCCAGAACAAGCTCTGGGACGTCGTCGAGCTCCTCTACGCGAATCAGGGCGAGGAGAACTCCGGCTGGGTGACAGACGCCAAGATCGACGAGATCCTGTCCCAGGTACCCGGGCTCGATGCCGCCAAGGTGAAGGCCGACGCCAAGACAGCTGCAGTGACGAAGGAGATCGTCGCGGTTCAGGCCGAGGCGGCGGGGCTGCAGGTGCAAGGAACGCCGTCGTTCTTCATCGGATTCGGTCTCAATCAGCCCTCTGCCTTCCAGCCCACCTCGCTCACGCCGGGCTCGTTCCGGCCGGCGCTCGACGAGGTTCTCCAGGGCTCGTAGTGCGTCGAGGCGGGATCGCGCGGGAGGCCTACGCCCGTGACTCGTTCGGCGAGATCCTCGGGGAAGCGGCCCCGCGGTGAGCGACCGGCTGCTCCGCGTGGGGTTGTTTCTCGTGTCGGCCGCCGGCATCGGGGTGTCCTCCTACCTCACCTATGTCCACTACCAGCCTGGGGCGCTGATCTGCACGGGTAGCGGCGGCTGCGAGGCGGTGCAGGACTCAAAGTACGCCGTTCTGTCCGGAGTCCCAATCGCGGTGCTCGGCCTCTCGGCGTGGATCGCGGTTCTCGTGCTGACGGTTTGGAACTCGGAGCTCGCGCGCACGGTGACGGCAGCGATCGCCCTTGGAGCGCTCGGATTCGTCGCCTACCTCGTGATCCTGCAGCTGTTCGTGATCGACGCGATCTGCGCCTGGTGCATGGCCAACGACATCCTGCTCGTGCCCGTGCTGGCGGTGCTCGCCCTGTTGAGGCTCAGGGCCGCCTCGTCGAGCGCTCACGCCTAGCACGAAGGACCCGCGGGACCGCGGGTTCCGGTTTCAGGATTCGCGCGGGCGTGCCCTCACGTCATCGGCACCTGGCGCAGGATGCTCGCCTGAATGCGATCGAGGATCTCCGTCAATGTGTCGCCCGTTGCGGTGATGCCGTGGTTGCGCAGGCCGATCACCGCATGCGCGGGATCGGCCTCGCGATCGATCAGCTCGGCGACGGACACGGCGAGCTCCTGCGTGCCGCACGGGTAGTTGATGTCGGTCGCCGCGATGCCCTCCATCCACGCATGGACGTGCAGGATCGCGCCCACGTCGGGATGCGCCTGGTAGATCATCCAGTGCTCGATCGCATCGACCGAGACCCGTCGAGGCTCGACACCAGGCGGCACGCTGATCCGCATCCGGGCATTCGGCTCGTCGTACCCCGTGACGAGCAAGATGTCGCGGCCGGGCTCCTCGAGGTCGGTCTTGTCGACGCCGGATGCGCTCATCCAGAATCGCGTCTCGTCCTTGCGGGCGGAGAGGTTGCCGTAGGAGAGGCCGCCGACCTGGTAGAGCCGCATCACGTGTCGAAGATCGCGTTCGTTCAGGAACTCGTGCACGGGGAACGGCGCCGGCAGCAGGTCGAGCTCGCCCATGCGCTTGCCCGCGGCACCGATGTCGGCCGTGATCTCGTCGCCATCCCAGAGCTCCGGCTCGAGATCGGGGACGAACTCGTTGTCGATCACGAGCTTCGATTTCGCGAGCGGCGCCAGCCGCTCGAACACCTCGGCCGGGTTGTCCGAGATCTTGTAGGTGCCGCGCTCCATGGTCGTGAACCAGACACCCTGTCCGGGGACATGGAGGACGACGACGTTCGCGAGCGTCCGAACCAGGTTCGGATAGCTCGTGCGGAGCACGTCCTCCGGTACCTCATCGAGCTCGTAGAAGGAAGCCGAATAGGTGCCTCGCGAGGAACGGCGGAACGCCTTGGGATCGGCGGTGTCGAACATGTTGAGGACGAAGTCCGCCTGGGCGTGGTCGTCGACCAGTTCGAAGTCGTCATGCGTGAACTCCTCTGCGATCGACCGAACCCATGCCTCGTGCGACGCCGACGTCGGCGTTCCCCAGATGGCGAGCTTCCGCATGCCTGGAGTCTACCCCGGACTATCGGAAGAGATCGCGCTCCGGGGGCATCACGAGATCGGCGGCGCGCCCGTCTCCTGCGGCTTCGACCCCCCTGACGATCGCAGCCGGAATCCCGTCCGCCTTGCCCATCACGAGCTCGGCAGCCCCCGCGATCTCGTCGGCGACAGCGATCATCGTCGATCGGAGCTCATAGCCACGCGAGTCTCGCGTACCCCGGAGGTCACGGAGCGCCGTGATCCCCGCGAGGCCGAGCGCAATGTCCGTCGAGCCCTGACGCCACGCACGCCCGAACGAGTCACTCACGACCACACCCACCTCGACGCCGGTCAACGCGTGAAGCCTCGCCCGCAGGCGAGCCGCCGAGGCGTCGGGATCGAGAGGCAGCAACACGAGCATCCCGGCCGCCGGGGCGTTCGAGGCATCCACTCCGGCCGATGCGCAGACGAAGCCGTGGCGTGTCTCCGCGATCAGAAGTGGCGGCCTGGACCGCACGACACCGACCGACTCGCGCAGGATCACCTCCACCTGACGAGGGTCGGCCGCCCCGCCGGCGAGCTCCACGGCACGCGGGGAGGCGACCACGTCCTCGAGGCCGACGACCCTGCCCTCGATCTTCGACACCGCTTTCTGCGCCACGACGACGACGTCGCCCGGCTCGACGCCACCCACGCGGGCGCATGCATCGGCGATCAGTGCTCCGAGGTCGTCGCCTTCCACCAGCTCGGGCAGGCCGGCGAGGCCGATCACCCGCACCTCCGGAGCGCCACGAGGATTGTCTCCGGTCAGCACGTCCCCCCGAGGTCGCTCAGTGGACGCCGGTGATGCGCAGGCCGGCGTGCGCCTTGTAGCGCTTGTTCACGTTCACGATCACCGCAGTCATCCCTTCGAGCGCACGCGCGCTCGCGAGCGGGCCGGCGTCGATCGCCCGGCCGGACGTGATCTTCCCGGCGAGCTCGATCACCGCCGCCTTGGCAGCCGCGTCGTCCCCGCAGACGAGGGTGTCCTCGTCCGGGTCCCTGATCGCCACCGAGATTCGAGGCTGCTAGCGAGTGGAGCCCCGCCACGACAGGCCCGTCGATCACAGCCTGAATGCGTTGCGCGATCGAAGTCGGCTCCGCCGTCGGGAAGACACCCTCTTTCGTGAAGGAAAGCTCAGCCGCCACGGAGAGCACGGGCGTCGTTCCGATCGCGGCCCGAAGCGAGCGGGCCGTCTCGACGGCGCCGTCGGCCTTCGTGGTGAGCACGACGAGGTCGGCGGCCCGGGCGGCGTCCTCGTTCGTCGCACCCTCGACCCCGAGCTCGGCAGCCGCGGCCTGCGCACGCTCCGCGTCACGCGAGCCGATCACGACGGTGTAGCCGGATGCCCGCAGCCGGACGGCCAGCGCCATGCCGAAGCTCCCTGTGCCTCCGATCAGGGCGATTTTCATTCTCGAGCCTTCACTGCAGCCTCCAGGGTCGTCTCGGCGAGCCGGCGGGCGGCCCCCCGGTCGCTGATGAGCGTATCGGTGACGAGGGGATCCACGTTGGCACCGATCCGTGCGCTCCCGGAGGAATCGGCGTGATCGATGACGAGGGTGTCCAGCAGGCCCTTGTAGCACGCCGCCACATCGGCCGGCGTCGTCCCACCGACGAGACGTCCCATCATCCGGTCGAGCGGGCCCCGCACCGCGCGCCCGCCGATCAGTGGGCTGACGGCGACCACGCGCACGCTGCGCGCCTCGAGCGCGGCGCGGATACCGGGGACGGCGAGGATCGGATGGATCGAGACGAACGGGTTGCTGGGCGCGATCACGATTGCATCGGCAGCTTCGATCGCCTCGAGCACGCCCGCGGCGGGCAGCGATGCGTCCGCATCGTCGTAGACGAGCGCATCGACGTCGTCCTCGTGCCGGCGCGCGACGAACCATTCCTGGAACGCGAACGTGCCGTTCGGCGTCACGACGCGCGTTCGCAGCCGGTCGTCCGTGGACGGCAGAAGCCGGGTCGCGAGACCCGCGGCGGCCGTGAGCCGCGCCGTCACCGCCGACAGCGGCTCTCCGGCGCGAAGCGCCTGCGAACGGACGAGATGAAGCCCGAGGTCGAGATCGCCGAGCATGAACCAGCCCTCGCCTCCCCACGCACGAACAGAATCGAGTGCCTGCCATGTCTCACCTGCGCGGCCCCAGCCACGCTCCGCGTCGTTGAGCCCAGCCAGGCCGTACAGCACGGAGTCGAGGTCGGGCGAGACGTGCAGCCCGAGCACCTCGAGATCGTCGCCGACGTTGCCGATCACGGTCAACTCACCGGGAGCGAGCACGTCGTGGAGACCCGCCGCGAGCTTGGCACCGCCGACGCCGCCGGAGAGCAGAACGATCCTCATACCCGCAACGGAGCCAGCGCACGAGTGCGTGGGCCGCCACGCCCCGCAAGGCGCTCGAGGTCCTCCGGGGTGTCCACGTCGTCGCGCAGGTTCGGCAGATCGACGTCGTGGAGAACGAGGCCGAGCGCGGCCGCATGGGCCCGGAACTGGGCGGCGCTGCCCGCCCCGAAGAGCGGCTGGAACACCTCGGCGAACGGAAGGCCGAGCGCGTTGGTGGTTCCGTCGCGCGCCGCCGCGAGCGCCACCGCTCCCGCGCGAGGCGGGATCGCGAGCGCAGCGAGGTCGGAAGGGCGAACCCGCGGCAGATCGGCGTTGACGACGAGGCACACACCGTCGACTCCGGCGAGCGCAGCGCACACGGCCGGGCCCTGTCCCCCGCCGGGGTCGGTGACCACCTCGACGCCGAGCTCCCCGGCAACGAGCATGGCTGCAGCGTCGTCGGTGACGAGCCGCACGTGGCCGCCCATGGCGCCGGCGGCCTCGAGCACGTCACCGAGCATTGCGAGCGCAACCTCGGTCCGGAGCTCGGCCGGAAGGCGGCTCTTGCCGCCCGAGCGGAAGGGGACGACGACAGTGGCCATCCAGAGAGCCTACGTCGGGGGGCGCGTTTGACGACGGGTCAGGCTGCGTGGCTCGAGGCGCCGGGCCCCGAGGTCGCCCATTCGTGTACCTCGAACCAGTGCGTGCCCGTCAGGGCCGCCGCCACCTGGGCATCCGTGTGAGTCCCGTAGTACACGTGGTGGTCGAGGTCGCAGCACATCTCGACCTCACCGAGCGAGACGTGCGAGATCTTCGAGAGGACGTCGAACGGCAACTGTGCCTCGGCCACCGAGATGTGCTTGAACTGCAGATCGGGTGCGAGCTCCATCAGCTCGGGCCAGTCCGGGCAGGTCTTGTAGCTCATCGGATCTCCTGATTCGCCCCGGCGCGCCACGTTCCTCCGAGGTGCACGAGCCCTCGTTCCTCGCCGTCCGGGTAGACGAGGAACGCGAGCGCGTCATCGAGCTGATGCAACGTCCGTCCCTCGGCGCCGACGAGGCCGAGCCGTACCCGGAAGCGCCCGAACGCGAGAGACGGACGCTCGACGTCGAGCCGTGCGGTGGTCACACCTGCGCCTGCGGGCCAGCCGATCGTCGAGGTGTCGACCGTGTCCTCCGCCACGAGGACGCCCGTCGTGTCGCGCACTTCGAGGTGCAGGACGGGTGGACGCACGGCCGCGTTGGCTCGCAGGTCGACCTCGAGCCGAAGGGGCTCACCGGCCAGGAACTGCTGTCGCTCGCCGCCGTCCGCGCCGAGCAGGCGCGCCCCGGCTATCTCGGCCTCACCCGTACCCCACTCGCGCAACCCGGCGCCGCGCTCGGCCGGGTCGAGGTCGTCGGCGAGCAGGCGCCGGTACCGGGCAATCGCCTCGTGGGTGGGCCCGTCGTAGACCTTCTCGCCCTGTGAGAGGAGAATCGATCGTTCACAGAGCCGCTCCACGGACTGCGCGTCGTGGGAGACGAACAAGATCGTCCCGCCCTGACTCTTGAACGCAGCGATCACGCCGAAGCACTTCCGCTGGAAGTTCTCGTCACCGACCGCGAAGACCTCGTCCAGCAACAGCACATCCGCCTGGAGGAAGGCGGCGATCGCGAACCCGAGCCGCATGGCCATCCCGCTCGAGTACGTGCGGACGGGACGATCGATCGCGTGCTCGATCTCCGCGAACGCGACGATCTCGTCGAAGCGTTCGCGAATCTCCGCCCGCCGAAGGCCCTGGATCGAGCCGTTCAGGTAGACGTTCTCGCGCCCGCTGAAGTCCGGGTGAAAGCCTGCTCCGAGCTCGAGCAGCGAGCCGATCCTGCCGGCGACGGCCACGTCCCCGGTCGTCGGCTTGATGATCCCGGCGAGCACCCGCAGCAGCGTCGACTTGCCGGAGCCGTTTCGCCCGATCAGGCCGACCGCCTCGCCGGGCTCGATCTCGGCCGAGACGTGCCGGAGCGCCCAGACGTCCTGCCCGCCTGTGCGCCCCCGAGCGACGACGAGGTCCTTCAGCGTGCGCGTCTCACGAGCGTGGACGCGGAACCGCCGCGAGACGCCGTCGGCGAGCACGGTGCCGGGCGGCAAAGGTCCGAGGCTCACAGGTCCTTCCCCATCGAGACGAAGCTCTCGCCGAACCCGAGCGATCCGTAGAGGTTGCGGGCAACGGTGTTGCCCCCGAAGACGTTCAGCTCGATCCGGTCGAGGCCGCGGGCCCGGACGTCGTCCTCGAGGGCCAGCATGGCAGCCCGGCCGAGGCCGCGGCCGCGAAACCCCTCCTCGATCGCGATCGAGTACAGGAACGCGTGCGTGCGCCCACGCTCCTCGCGCTGTGCGAACCAGATCACACCGACCCGCCTACCCGCGTCCTGAATCGCGAGGAGGACGTTGCCGGGTGATCCGAAGCCGTCCGGGAACGAGCCCGCCATGTCGCGGTCGGCCTTCTCGCGGGCTCCGTCCGGACGAAGGCCGCCGTGCGCCTCCAGATCGTGCGCGTACCAGGCGCTCCACCCGGCGAACCACTCCTCGAACTCGTCCGAGCGCAAGGGGCGGAGCTCCACGCTCATACCTGCGCCGCGGCGAAACTGCCGCTCCGCTCGCGCACGAGCGCGGCGAGTCGCGTCAGGACGTCAGGATCGACGTCGGGGAACACGCCGTGCCCGAGGTTGAAGATGTGCCCGGGGCGGCCGCCGGCCCGCGCCAAGACGTCCAACGCTTCGGCCTCGACACGATCCCACGGCGCCAGCAGGACGGCGGGGTCGAGATTCCCCTGGACGGCGCGCCCCGGGACTCTCGCCCAGCCGGCATCGAGGGGGATTCGCCAGTCGAGACCGATCACGTCTCCGCCTGCGGCTGCCATCTCCTCGAGCAGCGTCGCCGTGCCGGTGCCGAAATGGATCGTGGGGACATCGACGGCGCCGAGGACGCAGGCGGAGTGGGGCGCGACGTACGAACGGTAGTGCGCGGGCGAGAGCGCCCCCACCCACGAGTCGAACAACTGGATCACGTCGGCGCCTGCGCGAGCCTTCGCGGCGACGTACCCGGCGAAGGTGTCAGCGAGCTTCGCGAGCAGCGCGTGCCAGACATCGGGCTCGCCGAGCATCAGGCTCTTCGTCAGTGCGAACTCCCGGCTCGGCTTCCCCTCGATCAGGTACCCGGCGACGGTGAACGGGCCACCGCAGAAGCCGACGACAGCCTGGTCGGGCCGCAGGGCTGCGCGGACGAGCCCGACTGCCTCCAGCACGGGAGCGAACGCCTCCTCCGGCTCCGGGACGCGGAGCCGTTCGACGTCGGCCAGCGTGCGCACGGGCTGGTCGATCACGGGGCCGACGCCCTCGACGAGGCGGACATCGATGCCCATGCCCAGAACCGGGGTCATGATGTCGGCGAACATCACGGCAGCGTCGACGTCGTGGCGCCGCACCGGCTGCAACGTCACCTCGGCGCACAAATCGGGGGTATGTGCGACGTCGAAGAATGCATGCTTCTCGCGCAGGGCGCGATACTCGGGAAGTGACCGGCCCGCCTGGCGCATGAACCACACCGGCGTCCGCTCGACTTCCTCGCGCCGCGCGGCGCGCACGAGAAGCGGCTCGCTCACCGCACTAGAGTAGCCCTCATCGTGAACCGCGCCGGCGAGCATCCCGTCACGAAAGGGCCGCTCGCACCCCGCTGGCTGGCCTGGTCGATCGACCCCCCGCGCTCGGGCGTCACCGTCGAGGCGCGCATCGCGGTCGAGAATGCGGGGACAGCGACCTGGCGATCGGACGGGGCCGCGGGCGTGCAGGCGTCGTTCCACTGGCTCGACCCGCTCGGAAACCCGATCGTCTGGGACGGCCCTCGAACGGCGCTTCCCCACGCCGTTGCTCCGGGGGAACGGGCCGAGCTCGTCCTCGCCGTCACCGCTCCGCGACCACCGGGCGCCTACCGGCTGTCGTTCGATCTCGTCGAGGAGCATCGATTCTGGTTCGCGGAGGTCGGCTGCGCCCCCCTCGACATCGACCTCGACGTTGCGCCGCGGATATCCGAGCGTCGACTCGCCGTGCGGATCCACGGCGGCAGCGATCCTGCGACGTCGGCCGCGATCGCCGCGCAGGACGAGCCCGTCGTCCAGGACGGCGCGGTCGCCGTTGCACATCTCGTCGCCGGAGCGATTCCACCACCGGGTTGGTCACGCCTGCTGCTCGACGCGCACGCCGAGGGCTGGCCCGCGGTCGGGACGGCAGTCGCGCCCGACCGGGCGCGACCACGACCTCGATCCGTGGCGCGGGCCGCGGTCGCAATCCGCGCTTCGCACAACCGCTGCTGCTTCCGTCGCTGCTCGACGGCGTCGAGCCGTCCGAGCACCTCGGGCTTCCCTCCTACGCCGGAGAAGAGGGGTTGTTCGACGGGCGCGTCGAGGTCACACTTCCGCGGCGATCCGGTCGTCGGCCGCATTGAAGACGACGGCGCCGAGGACGAGCGCCACCACGGTCTCGACGACGAGGTAGACGAGGTCGCCCGTTGTCGGAACCTCGCCCGAGGAAGAGCGGCGCCCGGAAGCACTCGACGACCGGCGTGATCGGATTCCCCCACTGGATCAGGTCGACGAGCCACGGGTGACGTCTCTGCTCCCGGGAGCTGATCGAGGCTGTAGAGCACCGGGGTGAGAAAGAAGAGGGGCAGCAGCAAGGCGGCGACGACGAACTCGACGTCGCGGTAGATCGCATTCGCGGCAGCGACGGCGAGCGAGACCCCCGAGACGAACAGGACGATCACGGTCGCGATCGGGATCACGAGCCACGCCGTTTCGCGCGACTCCGGCAGCACGATCACCGCGAGCACGAGGACGATCACCGTCATCACCACGAACGCGACGAGTTGCGTCGCCACGATCGAGAGCGGCACGAGCTGGCGGGGGAAACGGACCTTGCGGATCAGGCTCGCATTCTCGAGCAGGCTCCGCGCCGACGACTGCAGCGATGTTGCGAAAAACACCCACGGCGGTAGGCCGCAGAGCAGGAACAGCCAGTAGTGGTCGACGTCGGTCGTCGGCGACTTCCACATCACCGAGAAGACGACGAGGTAGACGAGCATCAGCGTCACCGGCAGCGCGAGCGTCCACAGGAGGCCGAGTGCAGACCCCTTGTACTTGGCGCGCAGATCGCGTTGGAAGAGGCTCGCGAACAGCTCGCGGTAGCGAATCAGGTCGGCATACACGGACACCGGCGGATTGTATGGGCGGCACGGGCCTTCGCCCGCCGGACGAGTAACGACCGGGCCACCCACTACCCTATGCGCATGAATGCGGCCGTTACGATCGCCGCTCTGCCGGTCGCGTACCTCGTCCTCCGGGTGCTGCTGCGCTCGCCGCTCGAGGGGCCGGCTGCAGGCGCTTCCCTCCGACGAGCGTTGGCACGACCGCCCAACTCCTATTTTCGGGGGAGTCGGCATCTTCGCCGGCCTGATTGCCGGCATCGGCGCCGCCGTCCTCACGGGGGCGATCGAGCTGACGGGCGGGCTCGTCGGGATCGTCGCCGGGTGCTCACTCCTCTTCGTTGCGGGCCTCATCGACGACACCCGCCACCTCAGCCCCTTGATGAAGCTCGCGGCGCAGTTCGGCGCAGCCGCGATCGTGATCGGAAGCGGCTTGCGCGTCGAGCTGTTCACGAACGACATCGTCGCGGTCGTCGTCGCGGTGGTCTGGCTCGTCGGCATCACCAACGCGTTCAACCTGCTCGACAACATGGACGGCCTCGCGGCGGCGCTCGCGACGATCGCCTGCGCCTACTTCGCGATCGACGCAGCGACGGCCCACCCCAACGACCTCGTGCTCATCCTGGCACTGTCGCTCGGCTTCGCCTGCCTCGGATTTCTGCCGTTCAACCTCCGGCTCGGGCGCAACGCCGCCGTCTTCATGGGCGACTCCGGCAGCCAGGTGCTCGGTTTCGCGCTCGCGAGCCTCGGGCTGGCGGCGAGCTGGACCGACAGCGGGGACGACCGTGGCGACGGTCGTGCTGCCCCTGATCGTCCTCGCGATCCCGATCCTGGACACCACGCTCGTCACCGTCGTCCGGCTCGGCGAGCGGCGTCCCGGTCACCCAGGGCGGCAAGAGATCACACGTCCCACCGCCTCGTGTACTACGGACTCTCCGAGCAGGAAGCCGTCGCGCTGCTCGCGACTGTCGCGATCGCGCTCGGCGCGACGGGGCTCGCCTACAACGCGCTCGACAACGGGCGCGTGACCTCGATCGGAGTCCTCGTCAGCGTCGTCCTGCTCGTGCAGTTCGGCAACTTCCTCGCGGAGCTGCGCGAGCAGAGGGCGACAGGAGGCGCGCGCCCATCACTGGTGCGCTCGCTGCTCGAGCCGCGGCGCCTCGTCGAGATCGTGACCGACTTCGTGCTCATGTGCGCATCTCTCCTCGTCGCGTACCTGTTCGTCTTCGACGGGTACGGCACCGCGGTCGAGCGCGCGGCCTTTCTCGCAAGCCTTCCCGTCGTATTGGGCACGCGGTACCTCTTCTTCGTCGTCGGGGGCATCTATCGCCGCGTCTGGCGGTACGCGGCGACGGTCGACGAGCTCGTCATCGCCGTGGCGTGCGGGCTCTCTGCGCTCGTCTCGTGGGGGATCACCTCGGTGCTGCGCGGCTCCCAGTCGCTGCCGGTCTCGGTCTTCGTCCTCGACGCGATCTTCTGCACGGTCCTGGTCGGAGGCTCGCGCCTCGCGTTCCGGCTGTGGGTCGAGCGCGCCGATCACGCCGCCGTAGGTGACGGTGGACGGGTGCTGATCGTGGGCGCCGGACGATCCGGTCGGAGTTACGCGCGAGAAGTACGCGAGACACCGGGCCAGCGCGTCGTCGGCTTCCTCGATGACAACCCGGCAATCCAGAGCCGGCGGATCAGCGGCTTTCGGGTGCGCGGCGCCCTGAGCGATGCCGGCCGCGTCGTCGCCGAGAGCTCCGCCACCGAGGTCGTCGTCACGATCGCGAACGCCTCCAGACGAGCGCCTGACGACGGTGATCGCCGCCTGTGAGGAGGCGGGGATCCCCTGCCGCGTCGTGCGGCGTCACATCGACTCCGTCTCACTTCCGACCGGGGTTCCGGCAGAGTGAGCAGGGCGTCGGCCAGAGCACGCAGCCGCTCCCACCTCGACGTGATCGGACTGTTCCTGATCTTCGCCGGGACGGCCGGGATCGCGCTGTGGCAGGCGTCGAATCACCCGTCGCCGGCGATCTTCACGGACGAGCTCGAGATGGCGACGCTCGCCCGGTCGATCGCCGAGACGGGCCACGGGATTCTGCGGGACCAGGTGGTGGACTGGCGGTCCGTGCCGCTCGGCGCCTACCTCAGTGCGCCATTCTGGTGGATCGACGACGTCCC
This sequence comes from uncultured Thermoleophilia bacterium, assembly GCA_963799905.1. Classification (GTDB taxonomy): domain Bacteria; phylum Actinomycetota; class Thermoleophilia; order Gaiellales; family Gaiellaceae; genus Gaiella. The sequence goes on along the minus strand of CAWCYU010000032.1, from coordinate 72,285 downwards.
GACCGCCTATGCGTGGGTCAAGGCGCTCGGCGCGATCATGATGGCCTCGGTCGTGTTCCCCGCCTATGGGCTGGCGCGTCTCGTCGTCCGGCCGGGCTGGGCGCTCTTCGCGGCCGCGGGAACCGGGATCGCACCCGCGCTCGCCTACGCGCCGATCCTCGTGAAGGAGCCGGCCGCCTATCCGGCGGCGACGCTCGCCCTCTTCCTGATCGCCCGCTGGGCCGCAGCGCCGGGCTGGCGGCGCCTCGTGCTCGCCCTCGCAGCGTGTGAGCTCGGGTACCTCGCGAAGGACCAGCTCGCCGTCCTCTTCGCCACCCTGGCCCTGACCATGCTGGCGCTCGCGTGGACGTCCGGGAGGATGCACGCGTTCCGCGCGACCTGGGCCAGAGGGGACTGGGTCGGCGCCGTCGTCCTGACTCTTGGACTCGTGATCATCGGGAACGCGATCATCGCTCGACGATCGACCTCGTGGTACGTGTCGACGGCGTACTTCCAGGATCGCATGCTCGACTACGGGCTCTGGGCGGCAGGCGCGCTCACGATCGGGATCGGAATCGTGCCCACGATCGCCGGGCTCGCGTCCCTTGTCCGCCCGCGTGGCGAGGAACGCAGGCCGGGGGTGCAGGCCCTCGCGGTTGTGACGCTGGCGGCGGTCGGCGTGTTCGGCTTCTACACCGCCGTCAAGGCCGCGTACCTGTCGACCGTATTCGCGACCCTCACGCTCGAACGCAACCTCATCTACCTCGTCCCACTCCTGTTCGCAGGAACGGCGCTGTTCTTCCAGCGCCGTGGCGGTCGGGCCTGGGCGGTCGTCGCGGCCGGCGGCTTCGCGTTGTACCTCGTTCGCGGCGTGCCGTACGGGCTCACGCAGTATCCGAACTACGAGGCTCATGGACTGGCGATCGCCGCGTTCGCAAACCGCATCTTCCGGTGGCCGACCTCGACGATCGAGCATGCGTTCACGACGGTGACGATCGCGGCAACCGTTCTCCTCGTCCTGGTCTCGCGGATCCGGGCCCGGGCGGGGGTCGCCGTCGTCGCGGTGCTCGCAGCGACGACGCTCGTCTGGACGGCGACAGCCGAGGTCTACGCGGCACACGGCGAGAGCCTGTTCGCCCAGCGCTTCTACGACACGTTGCCCAAGCCCGCCAACTGGCTCGATCTGCAGGCCGACGGCAGCCCGGTCATCTTCCTCGGACAAGCGGTCTCCGATCCGAACCCCGTCCATCTGCTCGAGTTCTGGAACCGCGCCGTGACGGGAGTCTGGTCGCTGGACGGGTCGGCGCCCAGCCCACGCGTGACGCTGACGCCGAATCTCGTGCGATCGGACGGCACGCTGACCCCGCCTCAGACCGATTACGTCCTGACGGTGCCGGGGGTCGACATCGCCGGCCGCCGGATCGGAGCACCGGTCGGTGGCTATCAGCTCGTGCGGCTCCCGAACCGGCAGCTCCGCCTCCGCACCGCCTCGACGGGAATCGCTCCGGACGGATGGATGAGCGGGTTCTCGACCTACGCCCGCTATGACGTGAAACCCGGTGAGAAGGGCACGATCCGGGTCCGGCTGTCACGCGAGGGCTGGGGTGGCAAGGACAGGCCGGGAAACGTCACGGTTCGCGTCGGCACGCTCGCGGTGAACGACAACGGCCAGCCGAAGATCGATCGGCTCGTCGACGAGCAGACCAGCCGGATCCACTCGCTCCAGGTGCGCGAGTTCGTCTTGCCGACCCCCGATCAGCCCTGGCTCGTCGAGGTGTCGATCGATCCGACGTTCTCCCCGAAGGAGCTCGACCCGAAGAAATCCGACCCACGCCAGCTCGGTGCCGTCGTCACGTACTCGTACGTGCCCTCTCAGCCGACCCGATGATCGTCTCCGGGTGCTTGCGCACGAACCGCGCCATGCCGCGGGCGTGCCAGAGCGTGTGCCGGGAGAGAAAGCGCCGATCGATCACGGCTGCGTATTCGTGCCGCACGACGGCGGCCGGGACGTACCACCGCTCCCACCCGGCCCGCATGGCCCGGTAGCAGAGGTCGATGTCCTCCACGTAGTGCCGGTAGCCCGCGTCCCAGCCCTCGAGCTCGGTGAGCATGGAGCGGCGCTGGAGCAGGAACGCTCCCAGCATCCAATCCGCCTCCACCGGACCGGTCGGCCGCTCGTCGAGAAGGTAGTGGTCGCGCTGGCGCTCGTAGGGCCGGTAGATCTTGCGCAGGGGGGTGCGGCGGACGACTGTCCCGGCCACGGTCGGAAAGGCGCGTCGGGAAGGCTGCCACGTCCCGTCGGGCCACAGCATCTGCGGGCCCGCGATGCCGCAGCGGGGACGCTCGGCCATCACCGCCACGAGCGCTGCGACCGCTCCCTGCTCGGCCACGGCATCCGGGTTGGAGAAGAGGACGAGCTCTCCGGTCGTGACGGCGATCCCACGGTTCACGTTGGCTGCGAGCCGCTCGGGCGTCGCATTCTCGATCACACGGACGCCGGGCGGCAGCGCGCCGACCGAGCCGGGGACGTTTGCCACGACGACGATCTCGTCGACCTGCGAGGCCAATGCCGTGCAGCGATTTCTCGAGCTCGGCAGCGTGGCCGTGAGAGACGACGACGGCGGAGACCTTCATCGTCGAAGCGCCTCCTGGTAGACGCCGAGCGTACGCTCGGCGGTGCTTCTCCACGAGAACAGTTGAGCCCGTTCGAGGCCCGCCGCGGGCGAGCCGGCCCCGGTCTGCAACGGCACGCCGGATCCCTTCTGCAAGCCTCGGCTCGTCGACGACGACCGCCGCCTCGCCCACGACCTCGAGGAGCGCTGCGTCGGGCACCGTGACGACGGGCGTGCCACTCGCCATCGCCTCCAGCACGGGCAGGCCGAACCCCTCGTAGCTCGATGCCTGCACGAGGCACGCCGCTCCACGGTAGAGCGCGGCGAGCTCCTCGATCGGGACATAGCCACGTAGCGTTGCCCCCTGCTTGCGCAGCTCACGGGCGAGGGCCGCATCCTTTTCCGGCCCCACGACGACGAGCGGCAGTCCGACGGCGCGCGCGGCGGCGAGTGCGGCGAGCTGGTTCTTGCGACGTTGCACGGCGCCGACGGCCAGCACGTAGTCACGCGTGCCCGGGCCGCCTGGACCGAATGCCGGGTCGACGCCGTTCGGGGTGACCACGATCCGCTGCGCGGGCACGCCGTAGAGCTCGACGATGTCGGCCTTCGACCGCTCCGACACGGTCAGGACGCGACGGGCGCGCCTCGGCGGCCCGGGGGACGGTCAGCCTGAAGACGGTGCGGTCACGCCGGCTCATGAGCGTGGCGTCGCGCTCGAACGAGAGGTCGTGGATCGTGACGACGGCGGGACACGGCGCGCCGAGCGGGAGCGCGTACTGTGTGTGGACGAGGGCAGCGCCGGCCTTGCGCAGCACCTGTGGGAGCCGCCAGGCCATCCGTAGCTCCTGGCTCCTGCTGCGCAGCTCGATCGGCTCGACCCCAGGCGGCACGAGATCCGGCCTTCGCGTCACCGCCGCGATCTGGAGCCCCGCCGCCTCTGCGAGGGCCGGGAGCTCACGAAGCAGGTTCAGCACGTAGGTCTCGTCCCCCGTGCGGTTGCGGCCGAGGACGTCGGCATCCACGACGACGAGCGGATGACTCATGCGAGCTCCCGCCAGAGCGCTTCCACCTGATCGGCAGCGCCCTTCCACGTGAACGCCCGAGCCCGCTCCAGCCCGAGCGCGACGAGCTCGTCCCGCCGACGACTCGCTTCCACGATCCCGGCTGCGATCTGATCGGACGTTCTTGCGTCGACGAGCACCGCAGCGCCGCCCGCAACCTCCTCCGTGGCTCCGCCGCGGCTCGTCACGACCGGTGTCCCACAGGCCATTGCCTCGACGATCGGTAACCCGAAGCCCTCGTAGAGCGACGGAAAGACCAGGCAGCGCGCCCCGCGATAGAGGGCGGCGAGCTCCGTGTCGTCGATCCTGCCGACCCAACCCGGCACGTCGACTCCTCCCCACCCGCGCGCGCCGACGACACGCAGCTCGACTCCTGCGAGCCGTGCTGCCTCGACGGCCCGCGCCAGGTTCTTGCGCGGCTCGAGCGTCCCGACGGCGAGCACGTAGTCGCCGTCCACGGCCGGTCCGTCGGCCGTGAAGACGGGCTCGATTCCGTTGTGGCAGACGCGGATCCGGTCGCTCGGCACATCGAGGAGGTCGACGATCTCGTCCCGCGTGAACGCGGACACCGCGACGACCGCGTCGGCGGATCTGGCCGCGAGCCGGAGGGAGAGCCGTCCCGTGTGTCGGTGCCAGGCAGGGAACGCGTCGGGCATGCGCAGGAGCGCGAGGTCGTGGATCGTGACGACAACCGGCGGCCGCGCACGCACGGGCCCGCGCATCGTCGTGCAGTGGAGCACATCCAGGTGGCGCGCCTCCCAGCCGATCCCGACCGGGATACCAGGCGAGATCGCGCAGAACGGTCGAGGCACGGCCTGCACCGCCGAACGAGAGCGCCGCGAGCTCGATCCCCTCCCGGCCGGCGAGCTCGCGTTGGAGGCCGCGAACGACCCGGGCCGTGCCGGCACCGGTCTGTTCGAGCGGGGAGACGTCGAGGCCGACTCTCATGACGCCTGCTCGAAGCCTCTGAGCATCGCCTCACCGGTCGCGTGCCAGGTGAACCGGGCCGCATGCGCCGTCCCACGCCGGATCAGCGCGTCGTCCGCCGAGAGCGCCTGCTCGAGGGCGGCGGCGATCGCGTCGGGATCGTCCGGGTCGGCACGAAGCGCAGCGTCTCCGCTTGCCTCGTCCATCGAAGGGTGGGCAGACGCGACGACGGCGGTGCCGGAGGCCATCGCCTCGACGATCGGCATCCCGAAGCCCTCGAAGCGGGACGGGTAGGCGGCGGCGGCGGCACCACGATAGAGCGCGGCGAGCTCGTCGTCCGAGACGAAGCCGAGGCGGCGGACACGAGGGTCGTCGAGCATCGGCTGCTCGCCCCAGCCTTCCCCACCGACGACGGCGAGCAGGGTGTCTCCGCCCAGCAGGCGGTGCGCGGCGGCGAGGGCCTGGAGGTTCTTGCGAGGTTCGAGCGTTGCGACCGTGACGATGTACGGCGCCCCGAGCTCGGCCCTCGGCCCATCAGGGGTGAAGACGGGCTTGATCCCCGGCGGTGCCACGCGGATCCGGGCCGGCGGCACGCCGAGCAACTTCGTCACGTCACCACCCGTGTAGGCCGAGTTGACGAAGACGACGTGGCAGCTTCGGGCTGCGTTGCGGTACTTCCGGCCGTGCATCGCCCGCGTCCGTTTCGTCGTCCATTCCGGAAACCGGACGGGGACGAGATCGTGGATCATCGTAGAGCGGACGCCGGAGCGCTGTGCCGGATACATCCAATCGCTGAAGTGGAGGACGTCGAACTGTCCGAGCAGGAGCTCCGCCTTCGGCCGGCCCACCACGCTCCAGGCTGTCCGCACGGCGTGCGAGAACGGCAAGCGCCACGTGCGCAACTCGACGTCGAGGCCGTCCAGGGCGTCATGGATCCGGCTCGGGCCGGTGATGCTCGTCGGCGCGAATGCGACGATCTCGTGAGCACCGCCGGCTGCCTCGAGCAGCCCTGCGAGGGAGCCACGGATGTAGTTCCCGACCCCGGTCGGCGGGTGCGAGAGCGGCGAGACGTCGAAGGCGATTCTCACGGCTCGAAGGCGAACGCGTTGAAATGCGCGCCGAGAACGCGGGCGTCCGTGCTGCCGGGGATCACCTCGCTCGGGACGGCGGTGGGAGCGACGGCGAACGCCAGCGGTACACCGTCCTCCGCTCGACGTCAGGGGCGTCGCGCAGCGTGGCGACGTGGTTCGGCAACACCCGAACGGCTTGCCCGGTGGACGCGGTCACGGTGTTCCCGGTGGGGAACAGCTGCGCGTCTCCTGAGAGCGACACCGACAACGACCCGCCCGCACAGTGCTCCCGGGTCCAGGTGACCCTGGGGCCCGACCACGTATCGTGTGGGTAGAGCCCCGTCGTGACCGTCTTTGCGAGCACGAGCGGGCCGTTCACCTTCCAGACCGTCATCCCGAGTGCGCGGTCACGGGCGACGGGGACGGCGTTCGGCTCGAGCGAGCCGTCGACGAGGACATACCCGGGCCGGAGCGCTCGCCCGTCGGCCGTCCGGACGACGCCATCCTGGTCGACGCTGACGGCCACCTCCCCGATCCCGCCGGGCGTGGGACTGCCCGTGTAGTAGACCTGGCCGACCCGCCGGTTGAAGAACTCGTTCATGTTGACCGTGAATCGATCGGAGGCTCCAGTCCACAGGACGGCCACGTCCCGGCCGGGCGGAACGGCTCGATCGATCCAGTCGCGCGGCGCCCCGCGGATTCCCTGGAACAACGCTCCGGCACCCGCCTGCTTGAAGCCGTAGGGGTAGGGCCCGAACCAGATCGGCCGGAGCGCCACGACCCAGTAGACGAGGACGATCGCCGGCAGGACCAGCACATACCGTGCCGGCACGAGCACGAACACCGCGGCAAGCGCGATCCCTCCGAGGAGGGCGTAGACACCGAGTCGTGACGTTCCGGTGTGCTCGAGAATTGCCCACCAGGGCAACAGCATGAGCGTGTCGGAGACGGCGGACGTCGTCACGAAGCGCTCGAACGGGATCGCGAGGAGCAGCAAGGCGGATGCGGCGCCGGCCACGACGGCGGTCGCTCGCGGCCGCGGTGCGCCGCGTCCGATCCAGCCGAGCACGAGGATCAGGAACAGTGGTGCGACGACGAACATGTTGCGCTCCTGGATCCGGTCGGCGAAGCGCGACGCGAAGGTCCCGACGACGATCACGCACCAGCGCGAAGAGCGAGAGCGTCGCCGCGAGCATCACCTGGAGAGGGCGATCGAGCGAGCGGGCCTTCGCCGTCAGCACGATCGCGACCGCGAACGGGATCACGCCGAGATAGAGGTCGAGCTCCGCCACGTGGTAGACGAAGAAATGCAGTGCTTTGCCGACGTCGTAGCCCGACTCTCCGACGACCGCGTAGGCCCCGAGCAGGTCGGTCAGCTGCCCGCCGCGCACGACCTGCGCGCCGACGGCGAGCACGACGGCGCTGCCGAGGATGCCGTACAGCCAGCGGTACGACCACAGCGTCGTCCGGAAACCCCGAGGTGTCCACGCGGCGATCAGGAACGGCGCCGTGACGGCCGCAGCAGCGATCACGACCGCCTGCGTCCGGGTCAGATACGCCAGCGCGAGCGCAGCGAAGAAGGCCGCGTACCGTGCCGCCGAGGGGCGCTCGAGGAGCGCCACCAGCGCCAACGTGGCGAGCAGGAACACGGGATAGAACGCGTTCTCGGTCATCACGACCGCCGTGTAGACCATCGACGGTACGGCGACGGCGAGCACCGCCGCAGCGAGCGCGAGGCCGTTGCCGACCACCCGGCGGGCGAGGAAATAGGCGGGCACCGCCGCGAGCGACATCACCAGGCTGTTGATCGTCTTGATCGCCGCGTACGCGTCCGGGACCCGGTCGAACGCGGCGTAGGCGGGCGCGATCAGGATCGGGTACACGGCGCCGTACCCTGTGGTCGCGACGCCGCGGACGGAGAACGACAGGTCTGCGGCGAAGCTCTTCGCGAGCTCCGAGTAGATGAGCTCGTCGACCATGATGAACGGCCCGAGCATGCCGCGGGCGAGCCAGGTCCTCAGGAGGAACGAGGCGGTGACGATGCCGGCGAGCCAGGCCCACGCAGGCACGGCCCGCACGCGGTCACCCACGAGCATCGACCTCGGCGATCCTGGCTGCGATCTCCTGGGCCTCGGGTGAGCCCGGCGCGATCCCGACCTCGGCCGCTGCCTCGCTGACCTCCGCCAGCACCGCATCACGGACGGCGTCTCCACCTGCTGCCTGCTCGAACGCGGCCAGGTAGAGCTCGGCGACGCGGTCGAGGTCGTGCTCACTGCGGGCGAGCTCACGCGCCGACTCACCCATGACGCGGCGCACGTCCTCGCGGGTCGCGAGCAGCTCGAGCGCGGCGGTGAGCGTCTCGACCTCTCGATCGTCGACGGGAACCTTCAACGCGACATCGTCCGGCAGCTCGGAGAACCAGCCGACGTCGCTGACGATCAACGGTCGACCGAGCGAGAGCGCGCGAATCGCCGTCCCCGAGGTCTCCCCCATCGTCGGGGAGCGAAGGTTGACGTGGACATCGGCGGCCGCCATCAGAGCCCACAGGCGGCGCTCGTCGACGTACCCCTCGCGCACCAGGCCGGCACCGTCGAGCCCGAGGCGCTGTAGCCGCCGGTCGAGATCGAAGCCCGGCGAGACCGCTCCGACGAGCAGCAGGCCGCTCTCCTCGTGCCGCCGCCGGACGTCGGCGAATGCTTCGAGCAGCTGGGGCATCCGCTTGCTGGCGTTCACATTGCCGAAGGTGCCGAAGAGCGGCGCGCCATCGACGTCCGCGGCAGCAGAATCCGGCACGGGGAACGCCGGATGCGGCACGACCCAGATCGGCCCGTCGAATCCGGCGGCCTGCGCCCTTGCGCGGACATGGCGCGAGTGAACGATCAGCCCGGTGGCGAGGCCGAGCACCTCGCCGGCGAGGTGGAAGTCCTCGGGCCGATTCTCCCAGAGCGGCGGAATCCGCTTGTCCAGGACGGCGTGGCCGAGGAGCCGGCCGACGACTCCCCCCTCGCGCTCCATCGCGTCCAGGTACGCCTTGGCCGTCGCGGCGACCGATCGTCAGCCCCGCCATCGAGATGGTGGAGCACGAAGTCGTGGAGAACGACGACACCCGGCGTCCGCCGCAGCGCATCGACGAATCCATCCGTGCGCCTCCGGGTTGTTGCCGATGTGGTAGACGGAGAGATCGACCCCTCGCGGCGGCCTCTTCGAGCCACGCTTGACGACGACGATGTCGCATCGTTGGCGCAGCGCGGGCAGCAGCAGCGCCGAGTAGTCGGCGATCCCCGACCGCTCGGGCGGCATCGGGCTGAAGAGAGCGACCTTCACGACAACAGCCTGCCGATCGCGCGATCCCAGGTCACCTCGACGGCGATCGCGTTGCCCTGCTCGCCCGTACGCCTCAGCCTCGTCCGGATGATCCCGGAGCCAGACCGCCGCCGCGGCGACCGGCCGCGGCGTCCGGCGCGACGACGCGGCCCGTCGAGCCGTCGCGCACGACCTCGAGCGGCCCGCCCGCATCGGTCGCGGTGATCACGGGCTTGCCCGAGAGGAACGACTCGTACGGGCCGAGCCCGAAATCCTCGTCGACCGGGGCGTAGAACGTGGCGAAGCAGGTCGCGTAGAGATCCGCGAGCTCGTCGCGCCGGCACGCGGCCGGCGAACCGCACCCGGCCGATCGACCCCGCGATCGCGCGCGAGCGCTTCGAGCCGGCTCCGGTCCGGGCCGTCGCCGGCGATGACGACGCTGGAGCGACGGCTCGACCGCGGCCGCCTCGATCAGAACAGGTCGATCCGCTTGGCCCGATCGAGTCGGTTCACCGACAGCACGAAATCGCCGTGGCCGTCGTTTCGGTAGGCGAAGCTCCTGGGCGGGTGAGGCATCACCTCGGCGACGAATCCCGTCGACCGCTCCAGCCGGCCCGCGACGTTGTGCGAGGTCGCGAAGAGGCGCGTCGCCTCGCCGAGGCCGACACGGTCGAGCTCCTGGACCTGCCGGCGGATCGCACGATCCTCGGGCGACTCGCCGAACTGGCCGAGCTCGGTCCGGTCGAGCTCGTACGCCTGCCGGAACTGGTGCACGAGCCACACCCGCTTCTCGGGATGGCGAACGAGGTACGACGGGAACTTCGTCGCGACGACCATGTCGATCGGCTTCCCGTCCGCCTCGGTCAGGTCGAGCAGCCGCCACAGGAACGCCTGGGTCAGCACCCGGGCGCCGGGATACCACTTGAACGGCACCGTGACGCTGTCCGCCTCGTGACCCCGCGTCGCGCAGCTCGTCGACGAGCGCGTCGCTGAAGATCTCCACCCCGCCGCGCGCGAACGGCACCTGGGGTCTGACGACCGCTATCCGCATCGTCGGCCTAGCGCTTCGCGTCGCGAAGCGCGGTCACCTCTGCCTCGAGCCGGTCGACCTGCTCCTGGAGGTCGTCGATCAGGCGGAGCGCTGCCGCGTTGAACGAGCGCTGGTCGTAGGCGAGTGGCTCCACGTACCAACGCATCGCCTTGCGCAGCACCGCCTTGACCGGCGTCCCGATCCCGCCTCGCACACCCGGGCGCAGCCGCAGCGACCGGTCCGCGGAGACGGGCCAGAGGCGCTCGGCCTCGTCGCGCGCGGCGCGCCGGTCGGCGGGATCGCCGTGACCACCGCCCGGGTCGGCGCCCGAACGGCGCACCTCCTCGCGCAGCGACTCGAAAGAGCGGCCGCGACGTCGACCGGCTCGGCTCGCCCGAAATCCCCGCAACAGCCGCAGTTTCCTCTTCGCCTCGGGCATCGGGGCATTCTAGCCCCCACTGTAGGATGCCTCCCCGTGCGCGGTCGGCCTCTCCCTGCTCACCCTCGTCCCGGGGATCTCGGGCGGGAGCGAGACCTACGCCCGCGAGCTCGCGCGGGCGCTCGCGCGCGTCGGCACGCACGAGTATCTCGCTCTCGTGCCGCCGCTCGCGCCCGACGCCGGCGACGGGCTCCCGACGATCGTCGCCGACGCGTACCCGAGCTCGACGTCGACGGTCGGCGCGCCTGCGGGCGATGGCGCGGCGACGCTGCGGCCCGCGCCGCCTGCGCTCGCTGCTCGCGCGACGTCGACGTCGTCCACTACCCGCTGACCGTCCCGCTGCCACGGCCGACGCGCCCGCACGTCGTCACGCTTGCTCGACGTCCAGCACCTGGACCTCCCCGAGCTCTTCCCGCGCGGCGAGCGGCTGTTCAGGAAGCTCGCCTACGACCGCGCCTCGCGCCGGGCGACCGAGGTGATCGTGATCAGCGAGTTCGTCCGCGAGCGGGTCGTCGAGCGGCTCGGGCTCGATCCGGCGCACGTCCACGCCGTGTGGCTGGGCGTCGACCACGCGCGCTTCACGCCCGCGCCGGACGTCGAGCGCGAGCCGCTGCTCCTCTACCCCGCCCGTCCGTGGCCGCACAAGAACCACGCGCGCCTGCTCGAGGCGTTCGCGCTGATCCGCCGTCGCCGACCGGAGCTCCGCCTCCTGCTCACGGGCGTCGGCCACGACCTCGCGCGCGCTGCCGGAGGGCGTCGAGGCGCGCTCCGTCTCGGGCGCGGAGCTCGTCGACCTGTACCGCCGCGCCGCCTGTCTCGTCTTCCCGAGCCTGTACGAGGGATTCGGCCTGCCGCCGGTCGAGGCGATGGCGTGCGGCTGTCCGGTCGCCGCAGCCGCCGCGGGCTCGCTGCCGGAGGTATGCGGCGACGCCGCCGTCCTGTTCGACCCGCTCGACCCCGAGGCGATCGCGGCAGGCATCGACGAGGCCCTCGAGCGCTCCGCCGAGCTGAGCGCGCGCGGGCTGCGGCGGGCGGCGACGTTCACGTGGGACGAGACCGCCCGCGCGCACGACCGGATCTACGCGACGTTCTCCTGAGGGCCGAGGCGCTCGAGCTCCGCATCGACGAGAAGCGCGACGAGCCCGTCGAAGTCGACGCTCGGCCCCCAGCCGAGCCGCTCTCGCGAGCGGGTCGGGTCGCCGACGAGATGATGCAGCTCCGCTGTCCCTCGTCGGAGCGCCGGGTCGCTGCGAACGTAGTCCCGCCATTCGAGCGCCGACGTGGGCGAACGCACGCTCGACGAGGTCCTGGACCGAGTGGCTCTCGCCGGTCGCGACGACGTAGTCGGCCGGCTCGTCCTGCTGCAGCATCAGCCACATCGCCCTGGACGTAGTCGCCTGGCGTAGCCCCAGTCGCGGCGCGAATCGAGATCGCCGAGCAGGAGCTCGTTCTCCAGCCCGAGCGAGATCGCCGCGGCGAAGTGCGCCACCTTGCGGGGCAGGAAGTCGAGTGGCCGCCGCGGCGACTCGTGGTTGTAGAGGATCCCGCAGCACGCGAACATCCCGTAGCGGCGCCGATAGCTGTGGGAGATGAAATGGCCGTACGCCTTGGCGACGCCGTACGGGGTCAGCGGGCCGTAGCGGCGTCTCCTCGGTCTGGGGCGTCTCGCGGGCTCGCCGAAGATCTCGCTCGACGAGGCCTGGTAGAAGCGGATCGCCGGATCGACCTCGCGGATCGCCTCGAGCAGCGCCGTCACTCCGACGGCTGCGAACTCGGCCGTCAGCACCGGCTCGTCCCACGAGCGCGGCACGAACGACGGCGCCGCGAGGTTGAAGACCTCGTGTGGCCCGACGTCGCGAAGCGCGCGCGACGAGCGAGTCGCGATCGAGCAGGTCGGCCTCGACGACACTCAATGCGGTCCGCGATGCCCGCGAGGGCCGGGTAGTCGTCGACCGGCCGGCGGACGACGCCGACGACCTCGTAGCCCGCTCGAGCAGGAGCTCGGAGAGGTACGAGCCGTCCTGGCCGCCGATCCCGGTGATCAGCGCACGCCGCACGGCCATCCATCGATGATACGTCCGGCTCCGGCTTGCGGTACGTTGGCCATCCGATGCAGCCGATAGAAGCATCGAACGATGACCGACCCGCATCAGGCCCCGAAGGGTCGGCCGGCATGAAAGTCGTGATCCTCGCCGGCGGCCTCGGCACGCGGCTCTCGGAGGAGACGGACACCAGGCCGAAGCCGATGGTCGAGATCGGCGGCCGCCCGATCCTCTGGCACATCATGAAGCACTACGCGGCCACACGGCTTCAGCGAGTTCGTCGTCGCGCCGGGTACAAGGGCGACTCGATCAAGCGCTACTTCGCTCGACTACACGCGCCCTGAACGGCGACCTCACGATCGACCTCGGCAAGGGCATGGTCGAGTCGCAGCGCGGAGCCGGCCGAGGACTGGCTCGTGCACCTCGTCGACACCGGCGACACGACCGGAACCGGCGGCCGCGTGCGGCGCCTGCGCTCGCATCTCGAGGGCGGCGACGTTCATGCTGACCTACGGCGACGGCGTCTCCAACGTCGACCTCCGGGCGCTGCTCGCCTTCCACCGCGCGCACGGGCGGATCGCGACCGTCACCGCCGTCCGTCCGCCGGCCCGCTTCGGCGGCCTCGTCTTCGACGGCGACCTCGTGACGGAGTTCACCGAGAAGCCGCAGATCGGCGAGGGCTGGATCAACGGCGGCTTCATCGTGTTCGAGCCGGAGCTCTTCGACTACCTCGACGGCGACGACACGAGCCTCGAGGCCGACGCGCTCGAGCGGCTGGCCGGCGAGCGCCAGCTCGTCGCCTACCGCCACGACGGCTTCTGGCAGTGCATGGACACGCTGCGCGACCAAGCGCCTGCTGGAGGCCCTGTGGGAGTCGGGCGAGGCCCCGTGGAAGAGTGTGGTGAGCAGCGCGTTCTGGCGCGACCGGCCGACGCTCGTCACCGGCGCGACCGGGCTCGTCGGCGGCTGGCTGGTGCGACGCCTGCTCGACGCGGGAGCGGACGTCGTCTGCCTCGTCCGCGACTGGGTGCCGCAGTCGGAGCTCGTCCGCGACGACCTGCTCGACCGGGTCACGCGTCGTTCGCGGCGACGTCCGCGACCAGGCGCTGCTCGAGCGCGTGCTCGGCGAGTACGAGATCGACACGGTCTTCCACCTCGCGGCGCAGACGATCGTCGGCGATCGCGAACCGCAACCCGGTCTCGACGTTCGAGACGAACATCGGCGGCACCTGGGCGCTGCTCGAGGCCTGCCGGCGCAGCCCGACCGTCAAGCAGATCGTCCTCGCCTCGTCGGACAAGGCCTACGGCGACCACGAGCGCTCCCCTACGACGAGGACGACGCCGCTGCAGGGCCGGCATCCCTACGACGTCAGCAAGTCGTGCGCCGACCTGATCGCGCAGGCTACGCGACGACCTACGACCTGCCGGTCGCGATCACCCGCTGCGGCAACTTCTACGGCGGCGGCGACCTGAACTGGAACCGGATCGTGCCCGGCACGATCCGCTCGGTGCTCCGCGGCGAGCGGCCGGTGATCCGCTCCGACGGGCACGTTCGTCCGCGACTACTTCTACGTCGAGGACGGCGCCGCGGCGTACATGCTGCTCGCCGAGTGGCTCGCGGCCGATCCGGAGGGGCGCGGCGAGGCGTTCAACTTCTCGAACGAGAGCCAGGTGACCGTGCTCGAGCTCGTGCGAGCAGATCCTCGGGCTGATGGACATCGACCTCGAGCCGGATGTCCGCAACGAGGCCTCGCACGAGATCCGCGCACCAGTTCCTGAGCGCCGCGAAGGCCCGCGAGCGCGCTCGGCTGGGCGCCCGCTCTTCACGCCTCGACGAGGGCCTGCGCGCACGATCGCCTGGTACCGCGAGCTCGCTGGGACGACCGCATGAGCCGACGCCGCGCCTGCCGCTCCTGCGGCGCGACCGACCTTCGATCCGGTGCTCTCGCTCGGCGAGACGCCGCTCGCGAACGCGCTGCTCACCGAGGCCCAGCTCGGCGAGCCGGAGCCGACGCTATCCCGCTCGACCTCGTGTTCTGCCGGGTCTGCTCGCTCGTCCAGATCACCGAGACGGTGCCGCCCGAGAGCTGTTCCGCGACTACCTCTACTTCTCGTCGTTCTCGGACACGATGCTCGCGCATGCGCGAGAAGCTCGCGACGCGCCTCGTCGCCGAGCGCGGCCTCGGCGCCGACAGCCTCGTCGTCGAGGTCGCCAGCAACGACGGCTACCTGCTGCAGTACTACCGCGCGCTCGGCGTGCCGGTGCTCGGCATCGAGCCGGCGCGGAACATCGCCCAGGTCGCGCGAGGAGCGCGGCATCCCGACGATCGCCGAGTTCTTCGACGCCGAGCCTCGCCGCGCGGCTCGTCGCCGAGGGGCGCCGCGCCGACGTCTTCCACGCCAACAACGTGCTCGCCCACGTCGCCGACCTCAACGGCTTCGTCGCGGGCATCGCCATCGTCCTCGCCGACGACGGCGTGGCCGTGATCGAGGTGCCCTACGTCAAGGACATGATCGACCGCTGCGAGTTCGACACGATCTACCACGAGCACCTCTGCTACTTCTCGCTCACGGCGCTCGACGCGCTGTTCCGCCGGCACGGGCTCGCCGTCGTCGGACGTCGAGCGGATTCCCGATCCACGGCGGCTCGCTGCGCGTCTTCGTCCGCCGCGCCGCGGCAGCTGGGAGCCTGCCGCGAGCGTCGGCCGCGCTCCTGCTGCCGAGGAGGCCGCCTGGGGCGTCACCGACCCGGCGCCGTACGATCGCGCTTCGCACGGCGGGTCGACCGCGCTCGGGACCGAGCTGCGTCGCGCTGCTCGACGGGCTGAAGAGCAGAGGCGCCAGCGATCGCCGCCTACGGCGCGGCGGCGAAGGGCAGCACGCTGCTGAACGCCTTCGGCATCGGCGCGCGAGACGCTCGACTTCGTCGTCGATCGCAGCACCGTCAAGCAGGGGCGCTACATGCCCGGCGTCCACCTGCCGATCGACCCGCCCGAGCGGCTGCTCGAGGAGATGCCCGACTACCTGCTGCTGCTCGCCTGGAACTTCGCCGACGAGATCCTCGCGCAGCAGGACGAGTACCGCCGGCGCGGCGGCAGGTTCATCGTCCCCGTCCCCGTTCCGGAGGTGGTGTGAGGTGATCGACGGCGTCCAGGTCATTCCGCTCCGCCGCATCCCCGACGAGCGCGGCACGGTGATGCACATGCTGCAGCGACACCGACCCGCATTTCTCAGGGTTCGGCGAGATCTACTTCTCGACGGTCTACCCCGGCGTCGTCAAGGGATGGCACCGCCACCGCGAGATGACGCTGAACTACGCGTGCATCCACGGCCGGATCAAGCTCGTCCTCTTCGACGAGCGCGACGGCTCGCCGACTCCGGGCGAGCTGATGGAGCTCTTCCTCGGGCCCGACGACTACAGCCTCGTCGTGATCCCGCCCGGCGTCTGGAACGGCTTCAAGGGCATGAGCGATCCGCTCGCGATCGTGGCGAACGCCTGCACGCCACTCCCACGATCCGTCGCGCAGCGAGCGGCTCGACCCCTTCGAGAACCACATCCCGTACGACTGGGCCGTCAGGCACCACTGACGTGCGGGCGCTCGTGACCGGCGCGTCCGGCTTCGTCGGGTCGCGCGTCGTCCGCACGCTTGCTGCGAGTGGCTCGGAGGTCCACGCGGTCGTCCGCGACGAGCCCGGGTCGCGGCTCGACGGTGTCGAGGGCGTCCGCTTCGAGCGCGTGCGACCTCGCCGATTCCGCCGCTGTCGCCGGCCTCGTCGCGCGTGTCGCGCCGGAGCTCTGCATCCATTGCGCCTGGATCGCCACGCCCGGCGTGTACCTGACCTCGCCCGAGAACGACGTCCACGAGCGGATCGCCGAGGATCTCGCGCTCGCGCCTCGTCGAGCATGGCTGCGCACGGATCGTCGGCTTCGGGACGTGCTTCGAGTACGCACCGTCCGACGAGCCGCTGCGCGAGACCGGCCCACTCGGGCCGACGACCCCGTATGCACGCGCAAAGGTCGCCGCATTCGAGCGCATGCAGGACGCGTGCGACCGGTCTCCGACGACCCTGGCTTGGGCGCGCCTCTTCTACCTCTACGGGCCCGGCGAGGATCGACGCCGGCTCGTCCCTTCGGTCGTGCTCTCGTTGCTCGAGGGGCGACCGGCACGCACGACGCCCGGCGAGCAGCTCCGGGACTTCCTCCACGTCGACGACGTCGCAGACGCGCTCGTCGCGATCGGCATGAGCGACACTACGGGTGCAGTCAACGTGGGCACGGGACACGCCCGTTACCGTGCGCGAGATCGTCGAGATGCTCGGAAGGATCAGCGGGCGACCCGACCTCGTCGAGGTGGGAGCGCTGCCCTACGCGCCCGGCGACCCGATGGTTGTCACAGCGGACAGCCGTCGGCTCACCGAGGAATGCGGGTTCACTCCACGACGGTCACTCGAGGACGGCCTCACCGAGACGGTGCGCTGGTGGTCGAGTCCGGGATGAGCAGCGGGCTCGTCAGCGTGGGAATTCCCACCCGAAACCGCGTGGCGCTGCTCGAGCGCGCAGTTCGGTCGGTGCTCGTCCAGGAGGGAACCGAGCTGGAGATCATCGTCTCGGACAACGCGTCCACCGACGGCACGCGTGACCTGTGCGAGGAGCTCTCCGCTGCAGATCCCCGAATCCGCATCCTCAGGCACCCGACGGACATCGGCGCGGAGGCGAACTTCCGCGCGGTCCTGGACGACGCTCGAGGCCCGCTGTTCATGTGGCTGGCAGACGACGACTGGATCGATCCCGGATATATCGCCGAGTGTGCGGCGGTTCTCGACCAGAACCCCGATCACGTCGTCGCGTGCGGCCGGGGGCGCTACTACCGCGGCGGAGAACCGGCCTTCGCAGAGCGTCCGGTGAATCTCCTCGCCCGCTCCGAGGCCAGGCGTCTGCTCGGCTTCTACCGCACCGTCACGATGAATGGGCCGATCTATGGGGTGATCCGGCGCGAGCGGCTGTTGGAGCTACCGAGCCGGAAAGCCGTCGGGAGCGACTGGCTCGTGGTCGCCGCACTCGCATACGCGGGAAAGATCAGGACGCTCGAAAGCGTGGCGATCCACCGCTCCGTCGAAGGAGCGTCACAGGATCAGGACACTCTCCGACGAGCGTACGGGCTCTCGCGGAGGCAGGCCCGACACTGGTACTTCGTCGTCGCGCAGGAGGTGTTCAGGGACATTCGCGCGTCATCGACGTACAGCAGGCTCCGCGGCCCGCGCAGGGTTACGCTCGCGAGCCTGGCCGCGTCGATCGTCGTGATCCGCTTCGGCCCGAAGGCCGTCGCCGCGGGATGGCTCGCGCGGGTCGGGCTGCTCGAGCGCGCCCGTCGCCGGCTCGAACGTCGTCGGTAGCGGGAGTTACGCCTCGGGCACGCGACGCAGGTACGCATCGGGCCAGTGGGTGATGTTTTGCCGGAGCGTGCTCTCGTTGAAGGGCCACGACGGCTGCGCCAGCACGAACTCGGGATGATCGCTCGCGAACTCCGCCGCCGCCGCAGCGGGATTGTCGTCACTCCAGCCGGGCGCGCCCGTCGGGACGTCGTGGAGATCGCGCATGATCCCGTCCGTGGCGACGATGTACGACCCGGGCGAGACCAGCGAATGGTACGCCTCGAGCTCGCGCCGGACATGAGCCTTGGAGTGGTCCGAGTCGAGGATGACGAGGACCGTCTCGCTGCCGCCGACGAGGGCTCTGGCCCGGGCCACCGTCTCCGGCGCAGTCGAATCTCCTTCGATCAAGGTGATCAACGGCGCCAACGGATGGGCCTCGATCGCGGCGCGGTTGGCGGCGCGGATCTCGATGTCCAGTCCGATCACGCGTCCGGTGCCCATCGCCTGGCACAGGCTCGCGTAGAAGATCAACGACCCGCCGTGCGCGACTCCCGTCTCGAGGATGACGTCGGGACGGACGTCCCAGATGACCTCCTGGATCCGCACCAGGTCCTCGGGTAGCTGGATCAGCGGTCGTCCCATCCACGTGAACGTGTACGGGTACTTCTGATTCCAGCCGATCTTCACCCACTCGCGCGAGACGATCTCGAAGGCCTCGTCGGAATACAGCGGCAGCGACCTCTCGCCGCCGCCCGCCTCGTAGACGAGCGTCTTGGCCGTCGTGTCGATGACGATGTGCGTCATCTAGGTACCCGGCACGGGGCCGCCGAACGCGGCCTGTTCGGGCGTCGACCCGATCTCGGAGACGCAGTTCCGGGTGGCGCGGAAGATGCGATCAAGCCGCAGGAGTCGAGGGTCTTCGGGCGCAATGGGCACTCACGGTCCGACGATCATGCCAGAGCCCGCAGATAGCGCCACGCGCCACGGAGCAGCCGCGGGCCGGACCAACCCCAGCACGGCGATGTAGAGCGCAAGGCCGACCGCCGCCGCGGCGGCCGGGGCGAGGACGAGGGAGGGCGGCACGAACGCCACGAGCGCGAACAGGGCGACCGTCATGGCCGCGATCACCAGTCCCCGCGCCGTGGGCCGGAGGGCATCGAGATCGACGAGCAGGCTCGCGAGCACGAACGCCGTCGTCGCAGCGAGCGCGAGCGCGAGCCCGTCGAGACCGAGTGTGAGCTGGCCGATCACCGCGAGCGGGATCTGGACGACGACCGTGAGGAGCGCGAGCAGCGGCAGCCGACGCCCTGCCCGCACGACGAAGAGGAGCGGGAACGTCAGCGAGATCCCGACGGAGACGACGGCCCACAGGGAGAACACGACGACGAGCCGCCCCAGCTCGGACCCCACCTCCGCGCTGTAGCCCGAGCCGAGGAGAGCGTGGACGATCGTCCCTCCCGGCGAGGCCGAAGACGCCGGCGGCGGCGCCGACGACGACGATCGCGAGCCACGCGGACGAGACGACGTGACGCGAGATCCGGGTCCGGATCGAGCCCGGCTCGAGTCAGCGGCACCGACGGTGACGAGACCGAGCGACGAGCCGGTGACCGCGACGATGGCGGATGCGATCAGATACGCGTAGCCGAAGCTCGTCACCGCACCGACCCCTTCCCGCGCGGCGAGCGGCACACAGACCAGGTAGATCCCCTGGATCGCGAACGGAAGGGCGATACCGCGCCCGATCTCGGCCAGGCGGCTGCGGAAGGACAGCGTGGCGGGCCGGATTGCGCCGGGTGGCATCGCCTGCGCGAAGGCACGACGGGCGAGCACCGCGAGCGGGAAGCAGACCGCGATCGCTCCGTTCAGCGCCATCCCCCGCGCGACGGCCACGATGCCGTCGGCATCGATGCGCACGAGGATGAAGGCGAGCCCGGCGGCGCTCCCGAGCACGAACCCGAGAGCGGGCGTGACGTAGTCGTTCAGCGCCGCCAGCGAGCTCGCCGCCAGGCCCGCGTAGAGCTGCAAGACCGCGGCCACCACCATCCAGGGGAGAACGCTCGCGGCAGCGTCGATCGTCGCCTCGGTGCCGCCGCCGGTCAGGAGCCACGCGACATTGACGGGCGGCGAGAATCGCGAGGAGGAGCAGCGGCACGACGAACGCTGCGAGCGTCAAGGCGTACGCGGCGACCTCGGATCCGAGCCGGCTCTCGTCGCGGGCTCGGGCGAGCGGTGGCAGGACGATCACCCGGATCCCGTTCGCGGCGAGCAGCACGACGACGAAGACCGCGTACGCGGCGAAGAAGCCGTCCGTCTCCGCCGTGCGGCCGAAGTCCCGCGCGACGATGATCCCGACGACCCCGGCAAGGCCCGTCTGGACGGCCATAGCGACGCCCGTGACGGCTCCGCTGCCGAGCGAGCCGAGGTACGCTCGTGTCTGTACGCTTGTTCATCGACGCGACAGCGTACGCGCCATGGCCAACGACACGCCCCTCATCGATTCCGCGATCGCCGACCTCCGCTCCGAGTTCGGGGACATCTACTCGGGCCGAACGGTGCTCGTGACAGGCGCGGACGGCTTCATGGGCTCGCACCTGACGGAGGCGCTCGTCGGCCTGGGAGCGAACGTGCACGCGTTCGTCCGCGCGACGTCGAGCGGGGCGCTGAACAACATCGGACACCTCCGTAACCAGTTGAAGGTGCACTTCGCCGACCTGACCGACAAGACGTCGATCGACTACCTGATGCGCGAGCTCAAGGAAGCGCCGGACAAGCCGTGGATCTTCCACCTCGGCGCTCAGGCGCACGTGGGAGAGTCGTGGCACCGGCCGTACGAGACCGTGATGGCAAACACGATCGGGACGCTCAACTTGCTGCAGTCGATCGTCGACACGGGCCTCGAGATCGAGAAGTTCGACACCGCCGGCACCTCGGAGGAGTACGGCAACGTGCGTGACGACGTCTCGCACCATCACGACTTCGACGATGCGGGCAGCCTGATCCTGCACGAGCGCTCGCCGATCAACCCGAAGTCGATCTATGCGACCGCCAAGGTGGCGGCCGACTTCCTGACCATGAACTACCACGACGCGTTCGGCGTGCCCGGCGTCGTCACCCGCATGTTCAACAACTACGGGCCGCGTCAGAACCCGCGCTACGTGACGGGCACCATCATCACGCAGGCTCTCGCACGCGAGACGATCGAGCTCGGCAACCTCGAGCCGCTCCGCGACTTCTGCTTCTGCACCGACGGAGTTCGTGGGCACCTGACAGTCGCGGCGCACGGGACGCCCGGTGACGTCTATGTCTACGGACAGGGAGAGAACATCTCGATGGAGAGCTGGGTCGAGCTGATCCTCCGAATCGGCGAGGAGAACGGCTTCTGGCCCGCGGGCCGCACGGTCACGACGACCCCGAAGCGCTACCGGCCGGGGGCGAGCGACGTGATGGCACTCCGGGTCGGCCACGACAAGCTGACCCGCGAGACCGGCTGGATGCCGAGAGTCTCGTGGGAAGAAGGTGTCCTGCAGACGATCCGCTGGTATGCCGAGAACCGCGAGCGCTGGATCGGACGGGTGGACTGGATGCCGACCGGCCAGCCGTCGCTCGAGCCGACGAGCGCCTGACTCCGCCGCCGTGACCGCACGCCGAGTGGCGCAGCCCAATCGGTAGCTTCCCGGGATGCGCATCCTTGTCACGGGTGGAGGCGGGTTCCTGGGGTCGAAGCTCGTCGAGCGCCTGCAGCAGGAGGGTCATGACGTCGCGGTGCCGCGGCGGAGCGAGACCGACCTGATCGACATGGCGGCCACGGCACGCCTCTTCGACGACATTCGGCCCGAGACCGTGTTCCACCTCGCCGCAGAAGTCGGCGGCATCGGCGCGAACCAGGCGAACCCCGGCCGGTACTGGTTCGCGAACCTGATGATGGGAGCGCACATCCTCGAGCAGGCACGCCTGCACGGGACGTCGAAGCTCGTGCTCGCCGGGACGATCTGCTCCTACCCGAAGTTCGCGCCCGTTCCCTTCCGCGAGGACGACCTCTGGGACGGCTATCCGGAGGAGACGAACGCGCCCTACGGCGTCGCCAAGAAGGCGCTGCTCGTCGGAGCCCAGGCGTACAGGCAGCAATACGGCACGAACGCGATCTACCTGCTTCCCGTCAACCTGTATGGGCCGGGCGACAACTTCGACCCCGAGACGTCCCACGTGATCCCCGCGCTGATCCGGAAAATGGTCGAGGCCGAGGAAAGCGGCGAGTCGTCGATCACGTTGTGGGGCGACGGGTCACCGACGCGCGAGTTCCTCTACGTCGACGACTGTGTCGAAGGTCTCGTCCTCGCTGCCGAGCGGTACGACGGGCCGCTGCCGATCAACCTGGGCACCGGGGAGGAGATCTCGATCCGGGATCTGGCCGAGCTCGTCCGCTCGGTGTCGGGCTACCGGGGTGCGATCGTCTGGGACACCTCCAGGCCGAACGGACAGCCGCGCCGGAAGCTCGACACGAGCCGCGCCGAGGAGCTGCTGGGATTCCGAGCGCCAATGCCCCTGCGTGAAGGGATCGAACGCACCGTCGCCTGGTACCGCGAGCACACACGGGAGCATGCGCCGTCCTGATCCGCTGCTCGTCGCGGCGGTCGTGCTCCAGTGGATCGTGACGGCAGGGGTGGCGGTCACCGCAGCCCACTCCACTTCTCTGTTCGGGGATCAGGCGGCCGCCGAACGGCTGCGTCGGCGGCATCGAGCTCCCTCGTGCACGGTTCGCTGCCGACCGTGCCTGCTCCCGGCTACGCGCTCCTGCTCGCGCCGATCGTCGCGGTGACCGACGACGTTGGATCGGTGGCCTCCGTCGTCACGACGCTCAACATCGTGATCCTCGCACCGCTCTGCGCCTTCTTCCTGTTCGAGCTCGCCCAGGGTGCCGCAGGCCGGCTCTTCGCCGGCCTCACGATGCTCGTGTGGTCGCTCGCGCCCGCCGCCGCCACCCATCTGTTCGAGCCGAAGTACCACGCGACGTACGTCGACGACGTCCTCCCCGCCCTCTACGGCCTCACGCTCCAGCCGGAATACGTGGCCATGACACTGTCGATCGCCGCGGCGGCGCTCGCGATGCGCGCGGTCGCGGGCCGGCGTCGGTGCGCTCTCGTCGCAGGCGTCCTTGCCGGGGCGGCGATCGGCGTCGCGCCGGTCGCCGCGGGGGTCGCTCTCGGGGTTCTCGCCGGGATCGCCGCCTCGGGGCGCTGGCGCTCCCTCCTCGACGCCGGGATCGGTCTCCTCGCAGCCCTCCTGCCGACCGTCGTCTGGCGGCAGCGGGTGCTCGGCGGGCCGACGTTCACGCTCGGGCACCCGTCCTGGTCGACCTACCAGAGCGCGATGGCCCAGGTACGTGAGTTCTTCTGGTCGAACCGGCTGCTCGAGTGGCTCCCGATCGCCGGCGTGATCGGAGCGGCACGGCTCATGCCCGCGCTCGCCGTCCTGATCGCGGGCTGGCTCACAGCGGCGGCCATCCTCGTCGCCGCGACGACCGCGGACCTGACCGGAGGGCGCATGTTCATCCTCCTCATCCCGGCCTGGCCCGCCTACGCACTCGCGATCGCAGCGATTCCCGCGCTCGTGCCGACGCTCGTGCGGCGGCTCGGCAACGAGCTCGCCCCCCGCGACGGCTGCGGTGACGGTCTCGAGGCGCATCGCCGCGGTCGCGGCTCGCTCTGCTCGTCGCTCTACCGCTCGCGCTCGTCCTCGCCGTCGGACACTAGGCTCTCGGCCACAGGTGTCCCCCGCGCGGCGCCGTCGGCCGTCGCGTCCTGGGCGCTCGTGAGGCGCTGCTCGAGGAGCGCCAGGCGCTGCGCCAGGAGGACGACCTGGTCGTCGAGCCTCGAGAGAACCGTGGCGTAGTGCAACAGCACGAGCGAGAAGAACAACGTCGCGACGGCGAACAGGACCGCCGGCGGATAGCCCGTCGACGCCGGCCCAGCCGGCGATCGTGTTGAGCCCGCCACGCCAGGCCGACAGCACGAACAGCACGAGCCCTGTCAGCACCCACAGCAGCGCATACCGCTCCTTCAGGCGCCGTCCTCGGATCAGCTCCAGCACGACGAGAATGAGCAGAAGCGACGCGATCGATGCTGCGACGGAGATCGCGAATCGGCGTCACGAGCGGTGAACCTCGTCCGCCGGGACCGCCGCCTTGCGGAAGATCGCGATCAGGAGCGCCAGCGTCACCTTGAGCATGTAGTACACGGATCGCAGGAAGGTGATCGACGACTGGCCGTGCTCGCGCTCTCGCATCTGGACGAGCACCTCGGTGAGCCGTAGTCGATGCTTGAAGACGAGGACGGTTGCCTCGACCTCGGGGTAGTCGCTCGGATAGTCGCCGGCGAAGAGCGCGATTCCCTTCCGATTGAGCGCCTGAAAGCCGGAGGTCGTGTCGGTCACCCGCTGGCGGGTCAGCATCGACACGAGCCGCGCGAACCAGGTGATCCCGATGCGGCGCGCGAGCGGGGGCCGATATGCCCGGGCGCCGTCGGCGAAGCGCGAGCCGGTGACGATGTCCGCCTCACCGCGGCGAAGCGGTGCCAGGAGCTTCGGTACCTCGGCGGGATCGTGCTGTCCGTCCCCGTCCAGGCGCACGGCCAGCTCGTACCCGTGCTCCAGCGCAAACTTGAAGCCCGTCTGCACGGCACCGCCGATGCCGAGGTTGAAGGGCAACGTCACAACCGCCGCACCGTGCGCGAGGGCGACCCGCGACGTCGCGTCAGTGGATCCGTCGTCGATCACGACGACGTCGAACGCATCGTCGAAGGCGCGGATCTCGTCGACGATCCCACCGATCGCATGCTCCTCGTTGTACGCGGGGACGACCGCGATCACGCGCTGCACGCTCATGCCCTGGCCGTCGCCGCGCCCAGGCCGAGCAGGTCGAGCACTCGACGGGCTCGATGCGCGTATGTGTGCTCGTCGAGCACCCGCTCCCTGGCACGGGCACCCATCGCCTCCGCCTGCGCCGGGTCGTCGAGCAGCGCCTGGTAGGCGGAAAGCGCCTCCTCGGCGTCGTCGACGACGAGGATCTCCTCCCCCACCTCGAACCACTGATCGATGCCGGCATGCGGGTTCGAGACGATCGCCGCTCCTGCCGAGGCGAGCTCGAACGGCCTGCACGTCGAGGAGAGCGGCACCGTGGCATGCGAGCGCCGAGTGACGTTGAGATTGATGCGGGCAGCCGAGATCGTGCGGGCGAACACGTTGAAGGGCACGTCACCGATCTCACGCGCATTGCCGGTATCGCCCTGGAAGTCGCGGCCTCCGAGCGCGAAGTCGAGCTCGGGCGCGGCTCGGCTCGGCTCACCCACCATCGCCGACGTCCACTCCCGCCGGAACTTGTCGCCGTACCCGTAGAAGAAGACATCCATCTCCTTCGGCACCGGCTGCGGTGCGAAGAACTCCGGGTCGGCACCCCAGAAGACGGCCTCGGCGCGGCGTGCCCCGAGCTCGAGGAGGCGTGGAATGCCGCCTTCGGAATTCGAGAGGACGAGGTCGTATTCGGAAGGATCGGCACCGTGGTAGTAGTTGAAGCCGGTATCCATGCCGCCGAACTCGGGCAGGCTCATCGGCACGTCGCCGTCGTAGAAGACGATCGGGACGCCGAACCGCTCGCGCAACGCGGTCGGGATGCCACGGAAGTGCGCCATCGGAACCGTGAAGAAGACGACTGCATCGGGGCGCTCGCGCTCGACCAGCCGCTCGAGGTGACGGCGCCAGCGGGGGGTGACGGCCCGCCAGATCGTCTCCCGGGTGAGACGGTCGAACGCGCTCTCGTCGGGGGAGTCCTCACCCCGCCGCAGATACCGATCGCCTTTGAGGCGCGCGAGGCCGTCCCGCACCGCCGCATACGACTCCGCCTCGCGGTAGGTCGGGTTGGGAGCCGTGCGCCACCAGGGCGACTCGACCGGACGGCCGCGATACGGCGTCACGACGAGGTCGACGCCGGCCTCGTACATGCCCTTCCAGAGCTGCCACCACGCGGGCGTACAGCCGTAGCGGAAGTCGAGGTCGACGGCGGACGCCACCGCGAGAAGCTTCGGAGTCTTCACGGGGGGATTGTAGGGCGTCACCCTGTCGGCCCCCGGCGTCGCTCAGTAGGCTCCGCGACCACCCACGACGGCGGGGATCGTCTTCGCGATGATCGTGATGTCGAGCCACAGCGACCAGTGCTCGAGGTAGGTGAAGTCGAGCCGGACGAGATCGTCGAACGAGAGCCCGGAACGGCCCGAGATCTGCCACAGGCCGGTCATCCCCGGCAGCACGAGGTAGCGGGCGCGATGCCAGTCCTCGAGCAGCTCGTAATCGCGCAAAGGCAGGGGCCGGGGCCCGACGAGGCTCATCTGCCCGCGCAGGACGTTGACGATCTGCGGCAACTCGTCGATCGAGAATCGCCGCAGCACACGACCGACGCGCGTCACGCGCGGGTCGTCCCGGATCTTGAACAGCGCGCCCGTCGCCTCGTTGTCGACCTCGAGCTGCTTCTGATGGTGTGCCGCGTCGACGCCCATCGTGCGGAACTTGAGCATCCCGAACTCGAGCTCGCCGACCCCGATCCTGCGATCGACGAAGAAAACGGGCCCGCGCGAGTCGAGCTTCACGGCCAGAGCGACGAGCAGCCAGAGCGGCAGGCCGATCACGATCAGGAGGGCGCTGAGCAGGATGTCGAAGCCGCGCTTCACGAGCCAGTCCCACCCGGCGAGCAGCGGGGGTCGCAGCTCGAACATCGGCACTCCTTGACCGGCCACGTACACGCCTTCGCGGACGAGCAACTCCGTCGTGTCCGGAGCAAGGCGCACCCGGACGCCGTACCGGTGGGCCTGCTCCACGACGTCGAGAACGGCGCGCTCGTCGAAGTCGGTCTCGGTGAGGATCAGCTCGTCGGGCCGCACGGCGGCGAGAATCCCGGGCAGGTCGGCGAGCGACTCGCCGAGGAGCGGCAGACCGGGCTCGCCGGCAGGCGCGACCGCTCCGATCAGGTCGTAGCCGACCCCGCCGCGCGAGGTGGCGAGCTCCCGCTGCAACCGACGCAGGCTCTCTCCCGCCCCGACCAGCACGACGCGCCGGCGGATCCCGACCGCCTTCAACAGCTCCAGGGAAGCGGACTCGTAGGCCGCGCGCAGAACCCCGATCGCGATCGAGCACGTCACGACCGCGGTCGGGATCAAGCCGGTCGTGCTGAATTCGTAGTCGGTGCCGAGGCCGAATGCCAGGACGATCAGCGCGACGAGGACGAGCGACGAGACGACCCGGCCCCAGCCTGCCCGCCGCTCGCGCGCAGAGTAGAGGCCCGCCCGCAAGAACACGAGCACGGTCACCGGAGCCAGGAACGGAAGCCACTCGGCCGTGCCCGGTCCGCCAGAGCAACGACCAGTAGACCGTGTCGCCGTACAGGATCGTCCGGATCACGAGCGCCGCCATCAGACCGAGCGCGAGACCGGCGATGTCGAGGACGACGAGTGCCAGGATGCTGACGGCCCGGCGCGCTCCGTCGACGACCATGCTGCGAGAGAGATCGCCGCCGCGACGATCGGATGTCTCTCGGCTCTGCCGGGGGCGGCACCGGACGCATCTCCGGCCGTCTGTCCGGCGGAGCGACGTTGTGGGTCACGCGCGGATTCTACCTCGGCCGCCAGACCCGGCCAGCTCACGGACGACGGCGTCGGCCCAGGACTCGACGGAGTGACCCGCTTCGACCCGGCGCCGGAGCTCGACGCCGACGGCGGCACGCACCTCCGGCCCGGCGGCGGCCACGGCGAGCAGGACCCGCGCGAGATCGTCGGGATCCCGCCGCGCGAATCGGAGCCGCAGCGGAAGACCGGCGAGGAACTCGTCCAGGAGCACGTTGCTCGACACCACCGGCAGACCGGCGGCGGCCGCCTCGTACACGACCTTGTCGAGCGTCTCGCTGCCTTCGGGCTGCGTGGCGCTGACGAGCACATCCGCCGCAGCAAGGAGCGCAGGGACGCTATCGCCGCCGACCGGCGGCTCGAGCCGCACGCGTTCACCGAGGACAGGGCTCTCGGCAACGAGCCCGACGAGCTCCCCGCGATGGGCGACCTCGGCCGGCGTGAGAGCGGGTCCCCGGATCTCGAGCTCGGCGTCCAGTCCTTGCCGGGTTGCCAGCTCGAGTCCCGCGAGCATCGTCGTGTACCCCTTCCACGACGTCATCCGCCCGAGTGCGAGGAGCCGCAGGCGGCCGCGGTGCGGCTTCGCGCCCGTCCGGCGGGGTGAAGCGTGGTCACGTCGATCGCATGGCCGATCCCGCGCAGCTTGGGTGTCGGCTGTGGGAAGGACTGCTCATCGACGCTGAGCACGACATCGGCGAGGCGTGTCGCCAGGCGCAGCGATCGGCCCGCGCGCCAGTGCGTGTACCACAGACCGAGCGGAACCCGGTGTAGCTTGCAAAGCGGCGCGGCGAGGGTGAGAAACACCGGCACCATGTGGGCGAGCACGGCACCCGGGGGCTCGGGTCCGCGCCGGAGCTCCGCTGCGACGGCACGTTCGAACGCGACGCCGCGGCCGATCCGCGAGGCCGAGCCGAAGGTTCGGAAGCGGACGTTCGCGGCGCAATCGTGGCGGCCGACGCGATCGCAGATGACGACCACCTCGTCGCAGCGACGAGCGAGAGCCTGGACCATGTCGATCGTCTGCGCGAGCGCAGGGTGATCGGCGTCGACGACCTGGGTGATGAAGACGATGCGCACCGACGCTCAGCCCCGGGAGCCCGCGACCGTCACGTCGACGAGCTCTCGCAGCTGGCGGGCGAACCGCTCCGGCGTCGAGTGCCAGTCCGGCAAAGCGCGCATGCGCCGCCGCGCCGAGGCGCTCCGCGAGGGCTCGATCGGAGAGGACGCGCACGAGCGCCGCGGCGAGAGCACCGTCGTCGGCCCGCGGGACCAGGAGCCCCTCGACGCCATCGTCGACGAGGTCGAGCAGTCCCCCGGCGGCCGTCACGACCACCCCTCGCCCGCGCGCGAACGCCTCGATCACGACGAGGCCGAGGCCCTCCGGCCAGGACGGCAGGACGAGCAGCGTCGCCCGGTCGAGGGCGGCCGCCACCTCGGCAGGACCCAGCCGGCGGTGGTGCTCGACGCTGTCCGGATGGTCGCGCAGCAGCGCATCGACGACGTGCTGCCGGCTGCCCTTGCCGACGATCACGAGCCGGGCGTCCGGGAGGTTCTGTGCGACCGCGCGCCAGGCCGCGGCGAGCCCGTCGATGTTCTTGTAGGCCTCGAGCATGCCGACGAAGAGCGCGGTGGGTCGCTCGGGCAGCGGAGCGACCGGGTGCTCGACGAACGCGGCAAGGTCGCTGTACGCCTGGAACGACGCCGTGGCAGGCTCGCCGCGTACCTCCTCGATCAGACTCGAGGTGAACGACGACACTGCCCGGGTCGTGTCGGCTCTGCGGAGGGCCGCGGACGCTACGGTGTCCGCCGGCAGCGACAGCAACCGTCGCCGTTCCTGCACCATAGCCCCTTGTGAAGGTACGCCAGTCACCGTGTACCTCGGCGATCAACGGGGTCGATCGCTTCGCGAGTCGCCGCCCGACGAGCGCGGCGGCACAGATGAACGGATCGGCACAGATGATCGCGTCCGGGTCGAAATCGCGGATCTGACGCGCGATGCGAGCGGGGAGACGCGCCTGGAAGAGCGCACCGCTGAGCCGCGCCGGGCGGGTGGGCGCTACTGAGCCGGAAGCGCTCTGTGTTTCCCCCCGACCCGGGCTCCGCACCGCCGAGAACGCGAAAGTCCATCACCTTCTCGACCGCGTACCATTTCTTCGCCTGTGAGTGCCGACAGCGGCAGGAGATAGCGCCCGCGACCGACGAAGAGCACACGTGGCAGCCGCTCAGCGGGCACGTGCGACCTCGGCCAGGATGGCCTCCAGCCGGCCGTAGACACGCTCGGCCGTGAGGGGCTCCACCGACCGGCGCGCAGCTCCCGCAAGCCGTCCCCGCAGGCCGGGCTCGTCGACGACCCGCCGGAGGGCGACCGCGAGCGTCGTCCGCCGACCCCGCCGGCACGAGCAGGCCGTTCTCACCGTCGTGGACGATCTCCGGGACGCCGCCGACTGCCGTGGCGACGACCGGGACCCCGACCGCGAGCGCCTCGACCGCCGCATGGGGGAAGTTCTCCCAGGCGCTCGAGATCACGCAGGCGTCGGCTGCGGCGAGCACGGCGATGGCCTCGGCGCGCGGGAGCGCTCCACGGAAGGTGATGCGCTCGCGGCCGGGGCTCGCTGCGGCCCGTTCCTCGAGCCGCGCCCGGTCGGGGCCGTCGCCGACGATCGTGAGCCGTGCCTTCGACACCTGGGCGACGGCGTCGATCGCGATGTCGAGGTCCTTCTGCCGCGTCAGCCGGCCGACGAACACGAACGCCCCCGGAGCAGTCGGCGTCGTGGTCGATTCGATCTCCGGGGCGGGGTTGTGGAGCACCGTGATCCTGCTGTCGTCGAGGCCCCATGCGGCAGCAATCCGCGCGAGGTAGGCGCTCGGGACGACGATCGCCCGGGCGCGGCGGAGCGCGCGGGTGCGCGCCGCCTTGAGTGACTCGACCCGCCTGCCGCCGGGCAGCTGAAACTCCTCGAGTGAGCCGTCGAACAGCCCGTAGCGCTGCGCCCTCTCGTAGGCCGGGTCGGAGACGAGCTTGACGGCGAGCGGGCGGCGGGCCACAACGGATGCTGCTGCTGCGGCGGCGTAGGTGGCGGTCGCGTAGAGCACGTTCGAGTGTCGCGCCCTTCTTGCAGCGACCACGGCGACACTCGAATAGCGAACGGGGAAAGGCCGGGAGCGCCGGACGACGACGACCTCGCACGGACGCACGGTGGGCTCGCCGTCACCCATCGTCACGACGACGACCTCATGGCCACGCGAGACGAGGAAGCGGGCGAACTCCGGGCCGTGGGTGGCAGGGCCGCCGATATCCGGGGGCCAGATGCCCGTGAGGAAGGTCAGTCTCATGGATCAGGGCCTGCTCCGACACAACGAGTCGTGCTCCGGCGGTCACGTATCATAGGCCGTCCGGATGGGCAGCCTTCGCCAGACCCTTCTGCGGGATGCTCCCCGGGATCCGTCGTTCGTGCTCTTTCTCGTGGCACTCGCGCTGTGCCTCTTCCAGTCCGCGGACCAGCCCGGTTTCGATCTTCCCTTCGGTTCGACGACCGTCACCGTGGTTCCCGCGGACATCGCCCTGCTCGCTCTCGCCGTGGCGACCGCGGTACGAATCATCGAACGGCGGGTGTTCCCCCGTCAGGCACTCGGGCTGACGGTCGCCGCGCTCGTCTTCGCGGCGCTGATCTTCTTCACCGCGGTCGCGAACGGCTCGACCGCGGCCGTGGCAGGGGCGAAGCTCGTGGAGTTGGCGGCGCTGATGGTCGGTGCCGTCGTCTTCGTCGACTCGACGGAGCGCCTGTGGCTCGTCGTCGGCGTCTTCACGCTCGTCACGGCCGCGGCCGCCGCCTGGGCGATCGTCGGCTTCGTCCAGGACCCGGGTAGCCGTCAGGCGTCGTTCCTCGGCGAGCACGACCTCGCGGCGCTCTCGACCGTCGCGATCGTCGTCGGCCTCGGCGCTCTCCATGCGCGCCACCGTCTCGGCCGGCTGCCCGTCGCCGCCGGGATCGCGGGCGCGGTCGGGATCACGCTCGGCGCGTCGGTCGCGAGTCTCGTCGGCCTCTACCTCGCCGCCGCGGCGCTGATCGTCGTGGCAGCGGCCCGTCGAGGCCTGCAGCTGCGCGCGGTCGTGGCGACGGTCGTCGTGGTCCTCGCAGTGACCGGCGGGACGTACGGCTTGCGCAGCGCCGACCTGGGCTTCCTGCGCCAGTGGTTCGCTCCGGCGGAGAACGCGAAGCCGGGCGAGTACGCCGGCAGCTGGAGTCAGCGGCTCATCTTCTCCTACATCGGCTACCGGGTCTTCGTCGACAGGCCGGTGCTGGGAACGGGCTGGTGGGGCGAGCTGCCGCCGGCGGAGTACGCACGCTTCCTCCCCGCCGCACGCGCGCGGTTCCCGGATCAGCCGCCTCGCTACTTCCCGACCGCGACCGGCACCTTCATCCCCCAGCAGGGCTACGACCAGGTGCTCTACGAGCTCGGCCTGGTCGGGATCGGCGCGTTCGGCGCTCTGGCCGCACTCGCCGTTCGCTCCGCGGCGCGACCCGTCGGCCGCTGGCCGAAGCCCGACGACGACGAGCTCGCCGCGTACCTCCCGGCGGCGTGGCTGGCAGCACTGGCAGGCACGCTCGCGGGCTCCGCGCTGTTCGGCGGCCAACCGATCGCAGCGATGTTCTGGGTCACGCTAGGGCTCGATCGGCGCGGTCGCGGCGCATGAGCGTCACCCGAGTCCGACAACCGGCGGCGTGACCGTGCCGCGCCTGTCGGTCGTGCACGCAATCGCGCGGCTCAACGTCGGGGGCGCCGCCCGGTCCGTCCTGGAGCTCGCCGCCGAGCAGCGTCGGCGAGGCCATGCCGTCTCGGTGGTCGCGGGAACGCTGGCAGCGGGTGAGGAGTCGATGGAGTACGTCGCCGACGATCTCGGGGTGCCGGTCGTCCACCTCCCCGCACTCCAACGCGAGCTGTCGCTCCGGGCGGACACGACCGCCGTCCGCGAGCTGCGACGGACGATCAGGCGCCGGCACCCGGACGTCCTGCACACGCATACGGCGAAAGCCGGGACGACCGGCCGGACGGCTGCGCAGCTGACGAGCGCAGCCGCGCGGCCGGCCACCGTCCACACCTTCCACGGCCACGTCCTGCGGGGCTACTTCGGCGCGCGCCGGGAGCGGCTGTTCATCGAGGTCGAGCGACGGCTCGCCCGCCGGACGGGTGCCCTGATCGCGGTCTCTGACGAGGTGCGCGACGATCTGGTCGCGCTCGGCGTCGCGCCGGCCGACGCGATCGACGTGATCCCGTACGGGTTCGACCTCTCGCATCTGAAGCGCGCCACCGCCCCGCAGCGCGCCACCCTGCGAGGCGAGCTCGGGCTCCCGCCCGAAGCGTTCCTCATCGGGTTCGCCGGCCGGCTGACCGCGATCAAGCGTCCGCTCGACCTGGTCCGCACGCTCGCGTCGTTGCACGCGCGCGAGCCGGGTGCGGCGCTGGTCGTGCTCGGCGACGGCCCTGACCGCGCCGACGTCGAGCGGCTCGCCGCCGAGCTCGGCGTCGCCGGCTCGTGCCGGTTCCTCGGCTTCCGGCGTGACGTGGCCCGCTGGCTCGGAGGCTGCGACGCATTCCTCCTGACGTCCGAGAACGAGGGCACGCCCGTCGTCGCGATCGAGGCGCTCGCCTCCGGCTGCCCCGTGGTCGCGACCGACGCGGGGGGCACGTCGACGGTGATCCGGCACGGGAGCACGGGCTACCTGGCGCCGATCGGAGACATCGACCGGCTGGCGGGCCATCTCGCCGAGCTCGCCGCCGATCGCAAGCGGGCAGTGCAGATGGGCCGGGCCGGCGCCGCCGACGTGCGCGGCCGGTTCACGACCGAGCGGATGGCAGACGAGGTGGACGCGCTCTACGCGCGGGTGCTCGGGCGATGACGACGGTGCTCCACATGCACAAGATCAACGGGGTCGGCGGGTCCGAAGGCCACCTCCTGACGCTGCTGCCCGCGCTCCGCGAGCGCGGGGTCGACGCTCGGTTCCTCGGCCTCGACGTCCCAGGGAGCGACGCCCCACGGTTCTACGCCGCCCTCGACCGCTCGGGGGTGCCTCACCGCAGCGTTCGCTGCACCTTCGACGCGAACCCGCGCATGGCTGCGGCGGTCGTTCGAGCCGTCCGCGACGAGCGGCCGGACATCGTCCACACGCACCTCGTCCACGCCGACCTCTACGGCGCGGCCGCGGCCACGCTGCTGCGCGTCCCGGTCGTCTCGTCCCGGCACAACGACGACCGCTACCTGCTCGGGCCGTTCCGACATGTCGACCGCGCCTTCGCGCGTCCCGCCCGCCGGATCATCGCCATCTCGGACGCCGTGCACCGCTTCCTGGTCACGGTCGGGCTTCCTCCCGAGAAGATCGTCACTGTGCACTACGGCCTCGACGAGCTGCCGGAGGCGGCCTCCG
This sequence comes from uncultured Thermoleophilia bacterium, assembly GCA_963799905.1. Lineage (GTDB taxonomy): Bacteria > Actinomycetota > Thermoleophilia > Gaiellales > Gaiellaceae > Gaiella. The sequence goes on along the minus strand of CAWCYU010000032.1, from coordinate 38,362 downwards.
AGGTCCAGCCCGAAGATCTCGGGATCGCCCCCGATGCTCCCGTCGTGCTCGCGATCGGGCGCCTGACCGAGCAGAAGGACCACCCGACGCTGTTGCGGGCCTTTGCACGCGCCCACACGCGACACCCTCGAGCGGTGCTCGTGATCCTCGGGATCGGCCCGCTCGAGGCCGAGACGCGTTCTCTATCGGACGAGCTCGGCCTCGGCGACTCGGTGCTCCTGCCGGGCCGCCTCGAGATCCGCGACTGGCTCGAGCGCGCCGACCTCTTCGTCCACACGTCGCGCTGGGAGGGATTCGGCCTCGTGTTGCTCGAGGCGATGCTTGCCGGGCTTCCCGTCGTCGCGACGCGGGTGAGCGCCGTGCCCGAGGTCGTGTCGGACGGTGAGAGCGGGCTGCTCTTCGCGCCGGGCGACGACGCCGGGATCGGCGACGCGCTGGCTGCGCTGCTCGACGATCCCGCGCGCGCCAGGGCCCTCGGGCTCGCGGGGCTCGAGCGCGCACACGATCGGTTCTCCGTCGCCCGCATGGCCGACCGTACGATCGCCGTCTACGGCGCGGTCGCGACCTAGACTGGCCACCGATGCAATCGCTACCGCTCCACCGCCTCGTCTCCGGGCGCCCCCCGGAGCCCGGCAGGATCTTCTTCACGAGCATCTGGTTCAAGGGGCACAACAACCCTCGCTATGCCGAGCTCCTCCCGCGCCTCGCACCGCCTCGATCGCTACCTGTCCGTCTGCTCCGACGATCGACTCGTCAGAGGCGTCCAGTACCGGGCCTACCGGCACACCCGCCGCGCCCGGTACCCGCTCGTCATGCGGCTCGCCCGGAAGCGGTACGCAAGCATGTTCACGGCCGACAACGAGCAGATCCCGGCGTTCGCAGGGCCCGTCGTCTCCGATGTCGACGACCCCTTCTTCACCGAGCGCGAGGTCGAGCTCCTCAACGATCCGAACCTGGCCGCATATGTCGTCACCGCCGAGCGCGCAGGCCGCCGTTACGAGGCGCTCGGCGTCGACAAGCCCTTTCACGTGATCCCGCAGGGCATCAGCCTCGCAACGGTCACACCCGAGGCGATCGCAGCGGCGGCTCAGAAGAAGGCACCCGATGACGTCGTCGTCGGCTACCTCTCCGCGTTCATGCTGACCGCGGAGGACCGGGACGGGAGCAAGGCGCTGTACAACGTCGACCACCTACTCGATCTCTGGGACGAGATCGGCCGCCGGGCGCCGCGCGCCCGCCTCTGGCTCGTGGGCGACGCCAGCGACCGCGTGCGCCAGCGGATCGGCAGCCGCGACGACATCGTCCCCTTCGGGCGCATGGAGCGCGGGCAGGCGCTCGCCCACACCGCCAACTTCGACGTCGCCCTGTACCCACGCACGAAGGACGAAGGGATCCAGGCCGCCAAGATCGCCGAGTACATGGGGCTCGGTGTTCCGACTGTTTCCTACGACTTCCAGGTCACCGAGGAGCTTCGGAGCACAGGTGCCGGCGTGCTCGTCGAGACGCCACGGGCGTTCATCGATGCCGTCGTGCAACTCGTGGAGGACACCCCTGCCCGACGTGTCGTCGCGGCGGCGGCGGCCGCCGCGGGACAGCGCGCGCGAATGGGATGTGCTCGCGCGCCGGTACGAGGACGAGATCCTCGATCGCTACCTCCCGTAGCCGCTTCCATCGGCCCGCGCGAGCAGCGTCTCCCCGCCAGCACCGCCAGTAGGCTGGAGCGTCATGCGTCCGGCAGCTCGCAACCTCCTCTCGAACTACGCGGCGTATGCGGCCTCGATTCTGGCCGGTCTGATCCTGACGCCGGTGATCATCGGCGCGATCGGGAAGGAGGCGTTACGGCGCCTGGGCGTTCATCCTCTCGTTGACGACGCTCCTCCGGCTGCTCGACTTCGGGGTCACACCGACCGTGTCCGCTTCACCGCGCTCCATCGCGGCAGGTCGAGAGCAGACCGAGCTCGACAGCCTCGCGTCGACAGGACTGGCCGTCTACCTCGTGGCCGGGCTGATCTCGGTGGTCGCCGGCCTCGTGCTCGCGTGGTTCCTGCCCGACATGATCGACCTCAGCCCACAGCTCGAAGGCCCCGCCCAGGTCGCGGCCGTGCTCGCCGCCCTCGATCTCGGCACGCAGGCGCCTCTCGGCCTCGTTCGGCAGCCTGCTCAAGGGCGCACAACGATTCGACGTCCTCAACACGGGCGCGCATCATCTCCATCGTCACCTACGCGGTGCTCGTCGTCCTGGTTCTCACGCAGCACCCGAGTATCGACGTGCTGGCCACGATCGCGTTGCTCGCGACCGTCGTCCGGCTCGGTTTCCCCGTCCTGTTCGTCCGGCGCGAGCTGCCCGGGCTCCGGATCTCGCCCGCCCTCGTCAGCTTCGGACGGCGTTCGATCGCTGCTCGGCTACTCGGGGTTCGCATTCGTCGGGCATGCCGCCGGCAAGGTCGTGTACTCGGCGGACGTGATCGTGATCGGGATCGATCCTCGGCCCCGAGAAGGTGGCGTTCTATGCCGTCGCGACCCGCCTCTTCGGCCTCGCCGTCGCGGATGGGGCAGATCGGGACCGACCTGCTCCTGCCGCTCCAGAGCGAGCTCGAGGGCCGTGCCGAGCACGACCGCCAGCGGGCCCTCGTGGTCAGTGGCATCCGCTCGTCGATGTGCGTCGCCGTGCTCTTGGCCTTTCCCCTCTTCGTCCTTCCGTCCTGGACCCTGACCGCCTGGCTCGGCTCGGGATTCCAAGCCAGCGTCGTCCCACTGGCGCTGCTCGGCCTCGCCGTCCTGTTCACCCAGCCGAATGCGGTGTTGTCGCAATACCTGTTCGCGGGGGGGCGCCCGGCACAACTCGCCCTCGCCCAGGGCAGTCTCTCGGTCCTCAACCTGGGGCTGACGATCGCACTGCTCCTGACGATCGGCGACATCTGGGTTGCCGCCTTCGCGACCCTCGTTGCCGAGGGGATCGGCGCCATGGTCGTGCTGCCGCTGCTCGCACGGCGGCGTGGCATGTCTCTGCCGGGGTTGTTCGCGAGCTGGGCGCAACCGATCGCGGTCGGTGCCGTCGCGGCGGTTCCGACACTGCTCGTTGCCCGCTACGTGACGAGCACCGATTCGTTGCTCGTGCTCGCCGCGGTCGGTGCGGCCTGGGCGGCGGTCTTCGGTGCGATCGCGTGGCGCCTCGCGCTCACCCCGTCGGAGCGCTCGCTCGTGCGCTCCCTCGGGCAGAGACGCACACGGCGGCCGCCGTTCGAGCCAGAGTTGCTCGACGATCTCGAATGAATCATCAGCCCACGACGAGGAGGAGCACGATGGCTCACAGCTTCAGCACATTGTCCGAGCTCGGCGACGGCTACGGCTTCCGCAAGGTCCGAAAGGCGCTCGGCGTGGAGGCGTTCGGCGTCAACGCGATCGTCTATCCACCGGGGTACGAGGGGTTCCTGCACTACCACGACGAGCAGGACGAGCTCTACTTCGTCCACTCCGGCACGGCCCTGTTCGAGGTGGACGGCGAGACCCGAGAACTCGGCCCGGGTGGTTTGTGCCATGTCGCAGTCGACGACGCCGCGGAAGGTGTCGAACGCGGGCGCGGACGACCTCGTGTTGCTGGTCGTCGGTGGCAAGGGCGGCTACGTCGAGCGCGACGGGCAGCTCGTCAACCCGGAGGACGGCGAACGGCGCGCGAGCTTCGGGAGCCAGGCCTAGCCGCTGGCCCTGACGAATGCTGCGAAACTCGGCTTCTTGGCTCCGGCGGCGGTCATCAGGCCGGACTGCCAGCCGTCCGCGCGGATCTCGTCCTTGAGCAGGAACCAGAGGAACATGTCGATGTGCGGGTTCGCCCTCGCGATCTTCACCGCCTGGGTCAGGTACGCAGCCTGCTTTGCATACGAGACGCCGAAGAACTTGTCGGGCGGGTTCGTCTGGTAGCCGTACTCGGTGATCCAGAGCCGCATGTTGCCGTAGAGCTGCGTCAGCGAGCGCGTCAGGACGTCGAGGTTCGCGAGCGTCACCGCCGTCGGCGCCTGGCCGCGCGACCCCTGGCGCGGCTTGGTCGACGGCGTCTCGGTCGGCGAGCCGTAGTAGGGGTGATGTGCGTAGGCATCGAAGCCCTTCGCACCTGCCTTCTTCAGCGCCAGGAGGAACGCGATCGGCGAGGACCGATCCACGTCCGGAGTTCGGGTTGTTGTTTCCGCGCGGCCCGGTGACGCCACACGCGACCTTGCCGCCTTTGACCGAGTGGATGCCCTCGACGATCGCGTTGCAGATGCGCGCGTAGTTCCTGGCGCTCTGGATCACCCAGGTCGATCCCGACGCGGACGTACTGCGGGGCGCAGGAAGACAGGATTGTTCGGCTCGTTCCAGGCGAGCCAGCTGCTCACGCGTGGCAGGATCTTGCCGTCGGGGCCCCGGTACTTGCCGGAGTACCGGGTCGACGCAGCGATCGCGAAACCCTTTCAGGTCGGCAGCCTTCAGGGGAGCGACGTTCCAGCCGCGTGGCCGGCGTTCGCCCACGGCGGCGTGCCGATGATCGAGAACACCACCTGCATCCCGTTGTTCGCCGCGAAGGTGACCGTACGGTCGTAGGTCGACCAGTCGTAGGCGGGATCGGCAGGGTCGGCCGCGCGCTTGGGGCGCCGTGTCGCCACGCTGATGCCGGGCCCTGCCCACCAGAGGTTGACCCTGACGAGCTTGGAGCGGGTCGTCTTGAGCAGCGGGAACGTCTGCTCGGGCGTCCCGTACAACACCTGCGCGTCGTCGAAGATCCCGATCTTCAGATACTGGGATGCGGACGCATCGGAGGCGAGCAGCTGACGCTGCGACGGCAATCACCGCCGCAGCGATCGCGATGGATCTACGCAACGACCGTTCCCCGGCCGAGCGAGGCCAACGTCCGGCCCAGCCCTACGTCGAGTTCGACCTCCGGCTCCCAGCCGAGCAGCTGCTTCGCGCGGGTGATGTCGGGCTGGCGGACCTGAGGATCATCGGTCGGGAGCGCCTCGAAGACGATCTGGCTGGAGGAGCCGGAGACACGGATCACGGTCTCCGCGAGTTGGAGCAGCGTCATCTCCGTCGGATTGCCGACGTTGACCGGCAGATGCTCGCCGGACTCCGCGAGAAGGATCAGGCCGCGCACCAGATCGTCGACGAAGCAGAAGCTCCGTGTCTGCGAGCCGGCGCCGAAAACCGTCAGCGGCTTCTCGTCGAGCGCCTGCCGGATGAACGTCGGGATGGCGCGGCCGTCGTGCGGGCGCATGCGAGGCCCATACGTGTTGAAGATCCGGACGATCGCGGTGTCGACGCCCTGCTGCCGGTGATAGGCCATCGTCAGCGCCTCGGCGTAGCGCTTCGCCTCGTCGTACACGCCGCGAGGCCCGATGGGGTTCACGTGGCCCCAGTACGTCTCGGGCTGCGGGTGCACCTGCGGGTCGCCGTAGACCTCGCTCGTCGACGCGAGCAGAAATCGGGCCCGCTTGGCCTTGGCGAGGCCGAGGGCGTTATGGGTGCCGTGCGAGCCGACTTTCAGTGTCTGGAGCGGCAACCTGAGATAGTCGATCGGGCTGGCCGGGCTCGCGAGGTGAAACACGAAGTCGATCGGCTCGACGATCGAGACGTGCTGCGTGAGATCGTGGGGGAGGAACTCGAAGGCATCGTCGCGCAGGTGCTCGATGTTGGCGAGTGACCCCGTCTCGAGGTTGTCGACGCAGATGACGCGGTGGCCACGACTGAGTTGCGCTTCGCACAGGTGCGAGCCGAGGAAGCCCGCGCCTCCCGTGACGACAGTCGTTGGCATCCCGGGATCCTAGCCCCGCTGTCAGAGGTCTCACCGAACACTTACACAACGCGAACTGTTCCAGCCCCTCGGTCACGGCGGTGCCGGCCCCAGGCCGAAATCGCCGCAACGGCTCCCGCTGCATCGAGGACGAGCACCAGAGGCAGGACGACATAGAAGAACCGCGGATGCAAGGGCGTGAAGAAGTAGATGCTGTAGAGCCCGACCGTCGTCACGACGGGTGCCACCAGCATCGCTGCGACCTCGCGTCGGGCGAGCAGGACGGCCCCCACGACGGCCAATGGAACGAGGAGCGCGACGAGCGCAGGCGTGAACAGAAGGGAGTCGCTCCACGAGCGCCCGACGTAGTCGAGGCTCCAGATGTGGTTGCTCGAAGAGAACGCGCCGTCGTAGGACGATGCCAAGCCTTGCGCCCAGTAGGCGATCAGCACCGGCGCGAAGACGGCACACCCCGCCACGAGCAAGGCTGTCGCCCGGCGATCACGCGTGCATGCGACGACGACCACGAGCGCGGCCGCGATGACCACGTTCGTGAGCTTGACCACCGTACCGAGCCCGAGTGCCAGTCCGGCCGCCACGACCATCAGGTCGCTCGTGCTCTGGCGAACGAGCAGCGCGACGGCAACGACCACGAGGGCCGTCGACAGCGGCTCGGCGTAGAGATGAAGGCCGACATCCACGTTCCACGTCCCGTTCTCCCAGCCACGAGAGCCCACGACGATCCCCGGCACGAAGGGCCAGATCGCGTAGGCCGCGGCCGCTATCAGTCCGACCGCACGCCGGCCGGTGGCCCAGTAGCCGGCGAGCGCGGTGGCGACGACCGTGACACCGATCGCGACGAGTGACAGAGCGAGGCCGACGGCGAAGGAAAGGTCGGGGTCGAGGCCCGGCACGACGCGTAGGGGAGCGAGCGGGATCGCCCAGACCAGGGGCCAGCCGATCGCCGCGGAGCCCGACGACTCCATTTCGAGCACGATCGCTGTCGCGGCCGCGCTGGCAACGACGGCCACCACGAGCGCCACGGCCCAGGACGGCACCCGCCGCCTGCGGACGAGGATCGCGCAGGCGACACCGCAGGCCCCGATGACCACCAGCGGTACCGCCGCGCGAGCGGCTGCTGCGACGAGCTCTCTGGCTGTCGCATAGAAGCCGTTGGCGTCGCCATAGAAGGGGCCGTAGTCGTACGCGGGGAGCCCCGGCAGCGCCTTCCCCTCGCTGCCGAGCGCCGCGAGCGGGATGAGGACGCGGAGACCGACGCACGCGGCGATCGCCCACCACCAGGCTGCGACTGGATTGCTGATCCGCACAGCCGAAGCCTCGCACACGCGGCGGGGGCTGCCTCAGGAAGCCGTGGGCACCATCGCCGTGACGTGCAGATTCGCGAACAGGGCGCCCGGTACCGGCTCGCGCAGAAGCCGTACCCTCCCGTCGAGCGTCGTCCCCGCGCGGTTCAGGGCCCAGACCGGCCCTCGTGCAAGCCCGGCCGCCCCTGCGCGCCGTAGCCCGATCTCGACGAAGGTGCCGACCAGCATCGCGAGGGTCGCCGCCGTCCCGGCCGCCGGGACGACGTTCACCGAGTCCCACGACCCATTGCTCCCGAACAGCCGGGCTAGACCCTCGTGCGTCCAACGCCAATAGTCATGCGGCGACGGGTGGTAGACCTGGACGCCGTGGGTCGAGGCGAGAACGCGGCCGCCGGGGGCTGTCACCCGGCGCAGCTCCTGGACGGCCAGCGACGGGTCGTCGCAGTGCTCGAGCACCTGGGTGCAGAGGACGACGTCGAAGCTGCCGTCGGCCACGGGCAGCGCCTCGACGGGGCCGATCAGCTCCGCGTTCGGGTTCGCGACGACGTCCACGCCGACGTACTCGCTCGCAATGCCCGAGAAGAGAGGGTAATAGGGCTTGACGCCGCAGCCGACGTCCAGGATGCGGAGGCCGGTTCCGGTTGCGCTCAGTTCCTGCGCTTCCGCGCGCAACCAGCGCGCCAGGGCGGAGCGCACGACCCACGTCGCCGAGGTCGCCGGGGGGTTGCGCCGCTGCTCGCCGGGCCAGGTCCCGCCGGAGCGAACGGGGTCGACGCTAGCGACCATTTCGTGGTGCGCGTCGATCTCTACGCGACGACATCGGCGCGTCGTCGCTCGAACGCGATCACATCCGCGAGGATGTCCTCGAGAGACCGCTCGGGCGTCCAACCCGTCGCCGCCGTGATCTTGGCGGTGGAGGGAATGCGATGGAGCATGTCCTCGATGCCGTGGCCGTACACCTCGTTGTAGGGGATGCCGACGGTCGTGGACGACGAACCTGTCAGCTCGATCACGCGCTCCGCGAGCGCCCGGATCGAGATCCTGTTCGTCGAGCCGACGTTGTAGATCTCGCCCGAGATGGCGTCGTCCATCAGCCCGTGCAGGGCGCGGACCGTGTCGTCCACGTGACAGAAGCAGCGGGTCTGGTCCCCCTCACCGTGGATCTCGATCGTCTCGTTCCGCAACGCATGCGCGACGAACGTCGGGATCACCATCCCGTACTGGCCGCTCTGCCTCGGGCCGACGGTGTTGAAGAGGCGGGCGATCGTGCAGTCGAGGTCGTGCTCGACGTGGTGGGCGAGCGCGAGGAACTCGTCCATCGCCTTGGAGTCCGCGTAGGCCCAGCGTCGCTGGGTCGTAGGCCCGTAGATCCTCCGCGCCGTCTCCTCGAGGGGAACCTCCTCGCGGTGGTCGCCGTAGACCTCGGAGGTCGAGGCGATGAGAACGCGCTTGTCGAACCGATGGCAGTGCTCGAGGACGATCTCCGTGCCGCGGAGATTCGTGACGAGTGTGCGCACCGGCTGGTCGACGATCAGCCGCACCCCGACCGCAGCCGCGAGGTGGTAGACGACGTCGCAGCGGTAGACGAGCTCGTTGACGACGGACGACTGCAGAACGCTGTCGACGATCAGATGAAACCCGTCGCGATCACGGAGATGCTCGATGTTCTGCAGCGAGCCGGTCGAGAGGTCGTCGAGCGCCCAGACGTCCCAGCCGTGGTCGAGAAGCCTCTCGGCGAGATACGAGCCGATGAAGCCTGCGCCGCCGGTGATGAGTGCCTTGCCCGCCATCGCGGGGAGGTTACAGGCTTGGGCCCGGCTGGATCGGCGAAGCTCCCGCTCCACTGGGCGCCCAGGCAAGCGCGGCCTGGCGCGGGATCGAAAACGTGCGGTAGAACGTGCGTGTGATCACCGTCATCGGTGCGGGAGCCTCCGGGCTCGCGGCCGCCGCGATGCTCGAGCGCGCAGGCGAGCACCCCGTCGTGCTCGAGCGTGCCGAGGTCGGCGCGGTCTGGGCGGCACGGTACGACAGGCTGCAGCTGCACACGGTTCGCTGGCTGTCGGGCCTTCCCGGCTACCCGATCCCGCGGGCGTTCGGGAAGTGGCCTTCGCGTGAACGCGTTGGCGAGTATCTGCAGCAGTACGCGGACCATCACGGTCTCGATGTGCGCACCGGTATCGACGTCGAGCGGGTCGAGCGAGCGGTGGAGGGCTGGACGGTCAGAACGTCGAGCGGCCCTATGGCGGCAGAGCGGGTCGTGGTGGCGACGGGACAGAGCAGCGTCCCGTTCGTGCCGAAGTGGCCGGGCACATTTTCCGGCGAGATCGTCCACTCGGCGGCGTACCGCAATCCATCGGCCTACCGCGGGAGCCGCGTCCTCGTCGTGGGAAGCGGCAACTCCGGGGCGGAGATCGCCGTCGACCTCGCCGAGGGTGGTGCGAAAGAGGTGCTGCTCTCGGTGCGTACGCAGCCGGGCATCGTGCGGCGCGACACGCTCGGCGTCCCGAGCCAGCTCCTCGGTATCGCCAGCACGCACCTACCGACAGGTGTCGTCGACCGGCTCGCAGCCGCCATTCGCCGTGTTGCGATCCCGGACCTTGCTCCGTACGGGCTCGTCGCGCCACAGCGCCCCTATTCGGAGTTCCTCGACCGCAGAGTGATCCCGATCGTGGACGTCGGGCTCGCGGACGCGGTGCGGAGTGGGCGCGTTCGCGTCGTCCCGGCGCTCGAACGGTTCGACGGTGGCACGGCGGTGCTCGCCGACGGCCGAGGGATCGAGACGGACGCCGTCATCGCCGCGACCGGCTTCCGCACCGGTCTCGAAGGTCTTGTCGGGCACCTCGGCGTCCTCGACGAGCGCGGTCGCCCCCTGGTGCGGGACGTGCGGGAGCCCCCTGGCGCGCCTGGACTTCACTTCGTCGGCTACGAGGTCACTCTCGGTGGCACTCTGCGGCTCGCCGGGGTCGAGGCGAGGCAGCTCGCGCGAGCCGTCGCAGCCGCACGGGCCGGTGAGGCTGCCTCCTCGTGAGCGCATCTGTGTCGAAACGTGGACGACGCGTGCGCGACCGGCGCTGCGCCGGTCGCGCACGCGACAGAGGCCCTAGGTCGCCGGCTGGACGATGATGAGCGAGTTGCCGTCCGGGTCGCGCAGCCAGAACATGGGCGGCACGGGGTCTCCCCAACGGGAGACCTCTTCGTCGACATCGACCCCGGCAGCCTTGAGCGCGGCGTGGTCTGCATCGACGTCGGAGGTATCGAGGCAGATCCCCGTCTGGCTGCCTCCCGCCTCCTGGCCCTGCGGCGGCGGAGCGAGAGCGATTGTCGTCACCGCTCCGGGTAGGGCAACCTCGACCCAGCGCATTTCCGGGGCCATCGGGATGTCGACCACCTTCTCGAAGCCGAGCGTGTCGACGTAGAACTCGATCGCGCGATCCGTATCGGCAACGGTGACGCAGACGCGACCGACCTGCGAGAGATTCAGCTTGGACGCCAACGTGGACATCTGGAGCCTCCTTGTCATCGGGTTCGTCTCTTAGACGGGCGTGCGGGCGGAAACTCATCGGTGGCCACTCCGCCCGGCTCAGCGAAGGTCCTTGTGGCCTCCAGGGGTTGAGGAGGTAGAGCTCGGGACGGAACCTCGGATGCTCCCCAGGCGTAACCTGCTCGAGATGAAACGCGGCAAGCCTTTGAGCACGCTCGCGGCAGCGCTGTGTGTCGCTGCGACTCTCGCCCCGGCGGCATCTGCGAAAGGACTCATCGCTGTCACGCTGGGCAACGGCCGGCCCCAGGTCGGGCAGGCGTTCACGGTCTACGTTCGGACGGATTACGTCGTGCCGGCCGATGACTGGCTCCGACTCATCGCTGTCGCGCCGGGCAAGACCTGGTTCGACGTCGTGGGCAAAGTGACGGGCGACTCCTCGCGCGCACAAGCGACGATCCCGCGCGACGGCTTCGAGATCGACCTCCGCCGGATCGACCCCAAGCACTGGCGTGCGGTTGTGCACCTCCCACGTCCGGGACGGTGGAGGCTCGTCGTGCCGAACGGAACACACGTCGGCTTCGTGCTTCCGCCTCCCTCGGCGTGGATGCCCTGGGTCCACGTCCGCCGCTAGGCAGATCGGGCGTAGGCCCACTGCTGTCGAGCGCGACGGCCGGGCTTCGCCCATGGCACCGTCGTTGTAAGGGTTGCCTTACATCGGTGTAGTATCGTCGCGTGAAGGCTCGGCAAGCGCGAGCGCTCATCGATGACCAGAGGGCCACGATCGCCACAGGATCTGCGGACACGATCAGACAGAACAACCCCAATCGAGAGGAGTGGAAAATGCCGCTCTATCTATCGAAGTTCACCTACGCGCCAGAGACGTGGGCAAGGCTCATCGACAACCCGGAGGACCGACGAACCGCTGCGCAGTCGTACATCGAGTCAGTCGGTGGAAAGCTCCATGGCTTCTGGTACGCCTTCGGCAGCCACGATGGCTACAACCTCTGGGAGGCACCCGACAACGTCTCGATGGCTGCCGTTGCTCTCGCGATCGGCGGGGGCGGCGCGCTCAGCTCGTTCGAGACAACTGTCCTGATGAGCGTCGACGAAACATTGGACGCCTTACGCAAGGCGCAGGATGTCCAGTACCGGGCGCCTGCCGTGGCGCCTGAGTCCTAAGGCCCACTCGCCCACCCTGGCTTGATGTGCGCCGGCGTTCGAGCTGTCGTCCGGGCATACTGGGGCCTGGCCGAGGACGCCGGATGCTACGGGACCCAGCCGGGTAGCTCCGATGCCTGCCGCACCCAACGCGCCAGGAGCTCTTGGTCGAGCTGGTCGTTCTCGTGGATGTTCAGGTAGCGCACGTCCTCGTGCTTCGATTCGCCGGGAGGGAGCGGATTCAGCGACGTGCCGCGGAAGAACGCGACCTTGACGTACTTGGCGAAGCAATGGAAGTTGAGGAACCAGCCGTTGCCCTCGATGCCGTAGAACGGCGAGTTCCAGCGCACAGCCTTCTGCACGTTCGGTGCGTTGCGGACGATGACCGCGTCGAGGCTGCGCCCGACGTCCTTCTTCCAGCCAGGCATGGCAGCGATGTATGCCTGTACCGGGGCGTCGCCGTCGGCCTTCGCGATCTGGGGATTACCGCCTGCGAGGAGAACAGGCGTCGTGGCTGCTGGGCGACTCTTCTTCGCGTCGGGTCTATCGTGGGTCATGAGGCACCTCGGCGCGCCTGGTAACCGAACAGGCTTCGTCCATGCAACGATCCTACGCGCCGCCGCCTCATACCCGAAGGAGCCGCCACGGGCCGCGCCGCTTCGAAGCGTTCGGGTGGCACCACTCGGATCGCCGGTCGGCCCGGATCTACCCGACGACGGCGCGAAGACCGAACACCACCACCAGTACGACGATGATCGCGAGCGGGAAGACCACCCACTCGAGCGAGAGTCGCTTCTGAGCCCCTAACGCTCTCTTGGCCGAAGCACGCTCCGCCGACGTATCGGATTGTCGTGTGTCCATCCCTAGTGGCCGTCCTTGTCGCTGTCTCCGGGAATGAGATCCTCGATCGCGTTGCCGATCCTTTGCGTGATCGTGCGCGGATGCTCCTGCTCGTTCTCAGCGAGGGCCTGGCCTTCCGCATCGTCTTCCGACTCGGTTTCGGACAGATCCTCGTCCTCGAACTGAACCTCCACATCCAACTCGTCGCGTTCCGAATACTGCTCGGTCATCGTCTGGCTCCCTCTTCTCGTCAGGGAGTCCTTACGTACCCACGATTCGGATGCGAGAATCTTCGGCCACCTGAGCGGTACTGCTGGTTCGGCTCGATACTCAGCCTGTGAGCTCAGAGACGATCGAGCGGCGGGCGATGTCGAGTGCGAATTCCTCGGCAGCGGGGAGGAGCTTGGCGGCGCCGGCGGGGGTAGCGGCTCGAGCCGATGGCCACGGCGAGGCCGTGGTCGAAGCCGAGTCGCCATTCGCCGGTGGCGATCAATCGTCGCGGGTGACGGCGTTCCGATCTTGAGGCGTTCAGCGCCTTCGTCCTGACGATGAGGCGGAGTAGGTCGCTGTCGAGCGCCGTTGCGAAGACGCTCGCCGCAGTCGCTTGTCACCCCGGGCGTAGGAACGTGGCGCGTCTACCGCCTCTACCGCACTTCGTGCCACCAAGACGACGAGCGCGCCGAAGCGGTATCCATCCGAGCCGTCGCTGCCGGCGAGAGTTCAGGCTCCCTCAGGCGTCGTCCTCTGCCTTCTCCCCACGCTCACCGGCTTCCACGATATCCCCCTCGGTGAACAGGATCTGCTCGAGCGCCGCTCGCCACTTCGGCTTTCGCCTGAGCAGAAACTCGAGATCCATGCCGAAGTGCTTGAACTCTTCTTCCTGAGCGTTGGCCATTATCGCCTTGGCCTGTGAGTCCTGTTCCAACGCCATCCGCTGCTCGTACCAGCCGATCGCCTCCGCCTCCTCGGTCAGCGAGGCAATCATCCGAGCGAACGTGCGCGTCTCGGCATCCAACTCCTCCGGTGGCTCGTGATACTGATCGGTACCCACCCCAACCTCCTATCGCAGCTCGTGGCGCGAGCCTAGCGTCCGTGGCGATCGGAGCGGCGTTTACTGCCACCCCCACGACGGCACGACGACGCCTCAGCGCAATTCTTTGTTCGCCTCCTGGGCGTATACGCACATTGGGTCAAGTGTCGTCCGCTATCGCGGAATGACGTTCCAGACGCCCTCGCTCCTCCCGACGATGTCTTTCGTTATGCCTCGTAAGTGCCGGTGCTGCACCGTTTGTTAGCAAGGCGTTGACGCCGGATGTCCATTCTCCTGGCCTTTGACTAGTCCGTGAATTTCGTCGTGAAGCAGGCTGAGCGAAGCCTTGGGTGCAATGTGACCGGACAATCCCTTGAGCTCGTCGATCCCGTCTCGCTGAGCTCTCCCTCAACCAGTAGCTCCAAGCCGGTCAGAGTCCTCATCGCCGCGGGTCCTCAGGGGAGCTGTTCCGTGGTGAAGCGCATCCAGGAGTGCGTCGGCGACCTTGAAGGCGCGACGTCGAGGCTCATCGCCTCGGTGTATGTGTGCTGGGGCATCGAACGCGACGCTCGACGATCAGGCCGTGCCGCTGGTAGAACGCGCAAGCGTCGGTGTTTTGCTCCGCGACGAGCAGCACGTAGGCGCTCCCAGGACGGAGACGGGCGTGTAGCGCCCGCCGGTGCAGAGAGCGCGCTGCCGATCCCAGGCACGTTTGCGCTCGAGGTCGACGTAGATCCGGTGGAGTTCGGGCTCGGCACCGTCGCAGTCGTAGTGCAGATAGCCGACAACCTCACCGTTTCCTCGGCCACCAGAAACTCCGCGTCGTCGTCCTTCTCGCAGCGGGTGATGCACTCGGTCAGCGCCGCGATCGAATATGTCTGCTCGACGACTACACCACGGTCATAGATCGACTTGCGAAGTCTCACGGCGTTGTCGAGCTCCCGCTCCATTCCAAGCTCAAGAGACGTTCGCGAACATTGGCGCAAAACGACATCACCTTCGCCACGCGGATAGGAGTCGCCCTCGCTTGCTGCTCGCACTGTAGGTTCGACGGAATGCGCCTGAAGTTCGGGGTCTTGGGTTCGCTCGAGGTTCGCGGCGGCGACGCCGTCTTGCCAGTGCGCGGGGCAAAGCAGAGGTTGCTCTTAAGCGCGTTGTTGATGCATGCGAACGAGGATGTCTCGACTGAGCTGCTTGTGGACACCCTCTGGCCCGGTGATCCACCGTCGACCGTCGACAAGTCGTTGCAGGTCCACATTTCGCAGCTTCGAAAGTTGCTTGAGCCCGGTCGTATCGCGGGCGGGTCGGGTGGCCTCATCATTACCCGCCCCCGCGGCTACTCGCTGCAGGTGAACGTCGCTGATCTTGACCTACTTTCGTTTGAGCAGGCCCTAGATGATGCTGCCAAGTTGGTCGGCGCCCAGGAAACTGCTGCGGCCTTTCGTTCTGCGCTTGCATGTTGGCGTGGACCAGCGTTGGCTGACGTTGAGCACGTGGAGACTTTGCGAGGTTCGGTCGCCCGTCTTGACGAGCTCCGTTTGCGCGCGCTGAGCGACCGTATCGATGCTGATCTCGTACTTGGCAAGCACGTCGCTGTAATCGCTGAGCTCGAGGGGCTCGCTGCTGAGCACCCGCTTCGCGAGCGTCTCCGATTCCAGCTGATGCTCGCTCTTTACCGTTCTGGTCGCCAGGCCGACGCACTGGAGACCTACCGCGTGACCCGGGGCCTGCTGGTTGATGAGTTGGGAATCGAACCAAGCCGAGACCTTCGAGAGCTCGAGGCAAGAATCCTCACGCAGGATCCGGGGCTCGACGTGCCCGTTCAAAACCAGCTCGCGATAGAGCCCAGCGAGACGCAATCAGCAAGGAACGATTCTCGAAGCTTCGTTGGGCGGGGACGCGAGTGCATATTGCTCGAGGACGCACTGCGCAAAACGAAGGCCGGGCGTGGTCGGCTCGTCCTGATCTCGGGGGAGGCGGGAATCGGCAAGAGCCGGCTGGCACGCGAGTTCGTTGGCCGCGCAGAGAACCAGGGTGCACGCACGCTATGGGGAAGCTGTTGGGAAGGCGGTGGCGCCCCAGCGTTCTGGCCGTGGGTTCAACCGTTGCGCGCATTCGTGAATGGTGCCGACACCAGCGTCTTGAGGGGACAGCTTGGCCGAGGCGCGGCGGATCTCGCGAATCTCGTTCCCGAGCTCCGGGATCTATTCAATGACCTGGCGCCTGAGATGCCCGTTGTCGATTCCGAAGGAGCACGGTTCCGACTGTTCGACTCGATTTCTGCGTTCTTGCGTCGCGCTTCGGCTGCTCAGCCGCTCGTCATCGTGCTCGATGATGTCCACGCGGCCGACATCTCGTCGCTGCTGTTGCTCGAGTTCGTTGCTTCGGAACTCGCTGACGCCCGGGTCTTGATCGTGGCCACATACCGTGACCCGGAGCTTGATTTGGATGACCCGAGAGCCTCCGCATTGACCGATGTCGGGCGCAAAGCGAGCGACCGGATCTCGCTGGCAGGGCTAACCCCTTCGGAGGTCGCCTCCTATGTCGCCTTGAGCTCGTCGGTTGAAACCCCGCCGAGCCTAGTTGACACGATCGCAGCCGACACGCAGGGCAATCCGTTGTTTGTGGGTGAGATCGTGCGGCTCCTCGAATCCGAGGAACAGCTCGCACGCCCGCCGACTGCATTGTGGCGGCCCTCCATTCCCGAAACGGTGAAGGATGTGATCGGGCGCCGGCTCGAGCGTCTGCCGGATGGGTGCCGCGAGACCCTCGCAGTGGCGTCAGTGCTTGGGCGCGAGTTTCGCCTCGACCTCCTCGAGCTGCTGACAGACCACGCTCGATATGAGCTCCTGATGGTTCTCGATGAGCCGATCCGAGCCAAAGTCATCGCCGAGATGAACGAATCACTCGGGCAGATGCGGTTCACGCACGCGCTCGTTCGCGACACCCTGTACGAGGCACTTCCAAGAGCACGGCGACACGACCTCCACCGTCAGGCTGGGGAAGCAATCGAAACGCTCGCCACCGCCGGCGCGTCTTCTCACCTCTTCGAGCTCGCCCACCACTTCTTCCACGCACTCCCGGCCGTTGACCCAGAGGTCGCGGTGATGTATTCGCAACGGGCGGCGGAACAGGCGTCGGCTCTCCTTGCTCACGAGGAAGCAGCCCGGCTCTACGAGTCGGCGTACAGCGCACTCAGGTCGGGCACGTCGGCAACACCTGCGCTCGAGCTTGTCCTACTGCTCGGCCGGGGCGACAGCCTCGCACGCTCGGGAGATATGGCGAGCCGCTCGGGACGTTTTCCTGCGCGCCGCTGCAATTGCACGAAGCATCGGTGCGACTGCAGAACTCGGTGCGGCCGCACTGGGCTACAGCGGCCGCATCGTCTGGGCGCGTGCGGGAGACGACCGACTGATAGTGCCTCTCCTCGAAGAGGCCCTTGCCGCCCAAGGAAGAGAAGATCACGCCACTTCGGGCACGTTTACTGGCGCGACTTGCGGGCGCTCTTAGGGACGAGCGCGACCCGAGCAGGCGGGTTGCGACCGGCGCACTCGGAGTCCAGATCGCCCAGCAGTGTGGCGATCCGAGGGCATAGGCCTATGCGCTCGCCGGCCTTTCGGGAGCGCGGCACGGCATCGGCCCCGAAGGGGAACGGCTTGCGATCGCTGATGAGCTCAGGCAGGCAGCACTTCGGCTACACGACAAGGAGTACGAGTTCGAGGCCTTGGCGGCTGAACTGCTCGTCTTCTTCGAGCGCGGAGCCATGGCAGAGGTGCACGAACGGCTCGCACTCATCACCGCGATTGGCGAGGACCTCAAACAGCCTTCGCACCAATGGTTCGCGCTCACAGATCAGGCGCTGATCGCACTCCACGAAGGACGCCTCGATGAGGCAGCGGAGTACGCCGAACGCGGATTCGCCATCGGCCAGCGGGCCGAACCCGATATCGCAGAACCCACCTACGCACTTCAGATTTACGAGCTGCGACGACTACGCGGGCAGGCGCTCGACGGCGACATGTACGAACTGCTCCAGCGTGTCGCTCGCGACCATCGAGCCCGACCACTGTTCAGCTGTGCGCTAGCCCGGATCGCCCTCGACACCGGCCAGACGTCCGAGGCCCGAAGACTGTTCGAGGAGCTCGCGAGCCACGACTTCGACACGGTTCCACGGGACAACGAATGGCTGCTTGCGGCGAACTACCTCGCTGATGTTTGCCGCGGACTCGCCGACACTGTCCGGGCCGCCTCACTGTACGACTTGCTGCTCCCCGAATCAGGCAAGGTAATCAGCGACGTGGCGGAAGGATGCGCCGGTTCCGTCCATCGGCCTCTCGGGATCCTCGCCTCGATGCTCGCACGCACCGACGAGGCGACCGAACATCTCCGCGCAGCTGTCGCTACCAACGCGAGAATCAACGCACACCCATATTTGGCGATCGCCAAAGCGGATCTTGCGAAACTCCTGATGCAGGGAAACGGGTCCGAGGAGGCCTCAAAGCTCCTCGCCGAAGCTTCCGAGATCGCAGAACGACTCGGCATGGCGCCACTCGGCACGCAGCGTTCACGATCTGCCTAAAAACGCATCAGAGCAGGCGCACGCACCGAAGCCCACCGACGGCCGTAGCCAGCGACCAGTCCGCCTTACCGCTGCCTTACCGGTTTTTTCCCCGGCCGGTGTCTACTCATCGGGAAGCCGCAAACGAGCGGCTCACGACGAAGGAGGCGATCTGCATGGTCTCGGCACAGTTCTCCCGGTTTGCATGGATTCTTCTGCTGGCAGCAACATCCGCTGCGCTCGCAGCACCTGCACTAGCCGCGGCCGGCTCAAGCGCCGCGCCCCCAGCCGACGCTTTCGAGCGATACGCATCGGCCCACCCCTTCGGCCAGGACGTCACGAACAGACCACAACCCCCCGACGCATTCGACCGATATGCCGCGACCCATGCGGCTGCACCGCTCACTGACAACCGCTCGCCGGACACGCGCGATATGCCGACAGGACCGGCGACCGGCGCTCACCCGACACCCTCGACGCAGCACTCAGCACCCAATCCCCACAACCGGCGAACCTCGAACCGGCGAACACCCACACGCCAAGTGGCTTCGACTGGAACGATGCCGGACTCGGCGCCGTCGCGACCCTCATCACGCTCGGGGCGGTCGCCGGCTCCATGCTTCTCCTCATCCGGCTCCACCGACGCCAACGGATACAGACAACCTAGATCCCGCAGGTTCCGGACGCGTCAGTACGCACGCAGTCAGCGAGGGCGGTCGGGCCGACCCGGCGGCCGCCCTCGCCAGCGCCGACCGGATTTCGCGGTGGCCTGATGGTTGCAGTAGGAGACTCTTGCTTTGTCATCGCCCTCGTTGGCCTGGCTCGTTAGCAAGTCGTTTGCACGGTTACCCGCGGGAGCATATGAACGGCCTCGTGGAAGGCCTCAGCGCAGTTCCTTGTTGGCCTCCTGGTCGAACCACATCCCGAAGAGCGTGAACTGGGTGCCGGAGATCAGGAGCAGCGCGACGAGGACGACCGTCGGGGTCGTGATCTGGTTGTCGAAGAAGATCCTGGAGCACGCGACGACCAGGCCCGAGCAGAAGCCCGAGCGCCGTCATCAGCGAGCCGAGCACGTAGAAGAACACGAGCGGGTGAAAGTCGCGGATCACGTACTTCTCCTTCATCCGCCACCAGAAGCCCTTGAACAGCAGCCACGCGATCCGGGGTGCGACCGTGCGGATCCGAATCCCGGAGCGCTCCCCGACGCCGTAGATCGGCCGCGACGGCACGTCGCGCACGCTCGCCGAGACGACGTTGAGGTGCACGAGCATGTCGTTCGGAAAGCCGTAGCGGCGGTAGATCCGCTCCAGGTCGAGGCGCTCGAGCGCCGCGAGCGAGAGCGCCGTGTAGCCCGCCTGCGAGTCGGCGACATGCCAGTAGCCCGAGGCGATCTTCGTCAACAGCGAGAGCACCGCGTTGCCGAGGTACCGGCTGTGCGGGATCAGCGTCCACGCCTCGCCCGTGATCAGCCGGTTCGCCTTCGTGTAGTCGACCTCGCCTCTCGCGACCGGCGCCGACGAGGCCGACGAGCTCGGCGGGGTCCATCTGGTTGTCGCCCGCCATCACGCACGTGACGTCGATCCGCTCCTCGAGCGCGCGCGAAGGTAGCCGGTCACGATCGCCGCACCGACACCACCATTCCGTTCGTGGACGATCACCTCGACGCGCGGATCGCCGACGGCTCGGGCCCGTGCGACGGTCTCGTCGGTCGAGGCGTCGTCGACGACGATGATCCGATCGACGAAGTCCGGGATCCCCCGCACGGTCTCGGCGACGAGATGCTCCTCCTCGTACGCGGGAACGACGACGGCGACACGCTTGCCCTCGACCATTGGCGTCCGCTAGTCCTTGCTCCGCGCGTTCCTTCTCTGCAGGAAGGGGTCGGCGACCGCGGCACAGAGTGCCCCGAGCAGCAGTCCGATCAGCCCGCCGATCGCCGCGGCGTTGCGCCGGCTCGTCGCCGTCGTCTTGGTGGCGACCGCGGGTTGCACGATCTTGCTCTTCTCGACGTTCTCCGCGAGCGAGAGCAGCTGCTGGTTCAGGAACAGCTCCTGCTGGACGGTTCCACGACGCTGCTCGGCGAAGCCGATCGTGTTGTTCAGGCCCGTGACGGCGATCAGCTTGTCGGTCGCCGTGATGCTCTTGTCCGCAAGTGTGTCCTGCTGTTGCTTCACGGCGCTCGCGACGCGAGCGTTGATCTCCGCGAGCTCGGTCTTGCTCGACTCGATCTGCCGGTTGAGAAGCTTGATCTTCTGATCGACGTACGTCGAGACGACGTCGATCACCGTCTGGGCGAGCGAGTTCGCCGCCTTCTCGGCCTTGACGGGCGCAGATGCGTCGACCGTGATCTCGACGAGCGGCGAGACGTTCTTTGCCTGCCCGACCGCGACCACGGCCTGGGACGAGACGTTGCCGCGCAGCTGCGCCGACGGTTAGGCCGCTCGCAGCCGCGGCCTGGCGCAGCGCGGCCTCCGAATGAATGATCCGGTTCACGGTCTTGGGGTTCGTCGCGATGCTCTGGATCTGCCCGCCGCCCGAGGTCGTGAACGGCTGGCCGAGATAGAGCAGCGCCGTGGCGCGGAACACATCGCCGCCGCCGACCGAGACGAGGACTCCGAGCACGGCCCCGACGACGAGGCCGACGACCGGCAGCCACCAGCGCGCCGTGATCCGCGCCCAGGCAGAGCGAAGGTCGACCTCCCGCTCGGCGTCGGGATCGGGCGGTCTCGTCTCGCTCATCGAGCCGCGACCCTAGCAGCGGCCCACTCCCATTGGGCCGCGAGTCCCTCGCGCAGGCTCGTCGTCGGCTCCCAGCCGAGCTCATTGCGAATCAGCGACGTGTCGGCTTTCGTCCGCCGCTGGTCGCCCGGCACCGCCGGGTGGTCACGGATGTCGAGGCGCCGCCCCGCGAGCTCCTCGAAGATCGCGATCGTGTCACGCATCGTTGCCTCTTCGCCGCCGCCGAGGTTGTAGGTGCCGCTGCCACCGTCCATCGCCGCGATCGTTCCCTGCACGAGGTCGCCGACGTACGTGAAGCTCCTCGACTGGAGCCCGTCGCCGAACAGGTCGAACGGCCGGCCTTCGGCGAGCGCCATCGCGATTCGCGTGAATGCCATGTCCGGCCGCTGCCGCGGGCCGTACGCGTTGAAGTAGCGGAGCACGACGACGTCGAGGCCGAAGCTGCCCGAGGTTGCGCGGGCGAGATGCTCGCAGGCGAGCTTCGTGATCCCGTAGGGCGAGACCGGCCGTGGCGCGACCGTCTCCGCCGTCGGATACTCCTCCGCGTCCCCGTAGATCGACGACGACGACGCGAAGACCACCTGCACCCCGTCGTGCGCTGCCGTCTCGAACAGCCGCTGCGAGGCGAGCACGTTCCGCTCCAGGTAGGTCTCGAACACATCGCCGAAGCTCCGCACGCCGGGTTGCCCTGCGAGATGGAAGACGCCGTCGATGCCCTCGAGGTCGATCGCGTCCCGCGCCAGGTCGACGCGGCGGATCTCCTGGCCGCGGACGTTCTCCTCCTTCAGCTCGACGTCGTAGTAGTCGGTGAAGGAGTCGAGCCCGACGACGTCGTGGCCCTGGTCGCGCAGACCGTCTGCGAGGTGGGAGCCGATGAATCCGGCCGCACCGGTGACGAGATACCGCATCGGCGGAACTCTAGAGAGAGTCATCGCCTCTGGGTGAGGGCGTAGACGCGAGCCCGGCCGATCAGGTACGCGTGATCCGCGTCCGCGACGAGCGGGGAGTACTCACCGTCCGGGAACGACCAGACCTGGCGGCCCGTGCGACCGTCGACCGCGAACGTCCTCCGGTTGAGCGTCGCGAAGTAGACGCGTCCCGCCATCACGGTCGCGGCCCCCGAAATCCTCCCGCCCGCACTGAAGCGCCAGCGCACATCGCCCGTCGCCGCGTCGATCGCGAAGAAGCTGCCGGAGTACGACCCGACGAGCACGAGCTTCTCCCAGACGGCGGGCGACGAGTAGACGTACCCGCCCGTCGAGCGTGACCAGAGCAGATCGCCCGTTGTCGCGCCGAAGGCGTAGACCTTCCCGTCCGTCGACCCGATGAAGACCCGCCCGTACGCGACGGCAGGGGTGGAGTAGAAGCGGCCGAGGCCGCCGAACCGTGCCTGGGACGACGACCGCCACTGGAGCGCGCCCGTACGCGAGTCGAGCGCGTAGAGCCGCCCGTCGTACGAGCCGGCGAACACGCGGTTGCCGAGCGCGGCGACGGCCCCCTTGACGCGGCCACCCGTGCGGAAGGTCCAGACGATCCGGCCGGTGCGCTGGTCGAGCGCAATCACGCGACCGCGCCAGTCGCCGACATAGACCCGCCCCTGATGCACGAGGGGAGACGACTCGGTCGGGCCGACGGCGGCACGCCAGCGAACCTTGCCGGTGAGGGCGTCGAAGGCGATCACCTCGCCGGTGAGCACATCGGGAGACCTGCTCGAATTGCACGGCGGCGAGTTGAGGAACGCCTGGAAGACGAGCTTGCCGGCGACCGCGGGGCTCGACGCGGTGCAGCGACCCGACACGTGCCGCCACTTCTCCTTGCCGGTTTTCGCGTCGACCGAGAACGTGACACCGGGGTTGTTCGTGAACGTGAGCCGTCCGTACGCGACCGCCGGCGGGAACTCGACGAGCTGCCGGGCGCCGAACGACCACGAGATCCGGTACGGGGGACGGTGGCCGTACGGCGAGATCCGGCTATGTGTCGTGTCGAAGCCCCACATCGGCCAGGCGACGCCCGGCAGGGGCGGCGGTTTCGGCTTCGGGGCCTCGCTCGTGACGAACTCTTGCGTCGGGTTGCCGCGCACATCGGCGCTCTCTTGCTTCTTTGCGACGTAGTAGCCGCCACCGAAGCCGGCGGCGACGAGGGTCACGGCACCCAGGCCGATGAGCACGGCCTTCAGCCAACGCGGCACCGCCTACCCGCGCTCCCCGTCGGCGGACAGGACGTGGAAGTCGCCGAGACCATCGTCCACGAGGCACACGTCCGAGAAGAAGCGGGTCATCGTCACTCCGGCGCGATAGTCGCCGACCTGCGGCTCGGGGCGCTCCCCTCTCGCGAGGGCGATTGCGAGCTCCGGATAGCGGCTGCCGGCCGCGAGAGGCAACGGGAAGGCACCGCCGAAGCGGGGGTTCACGTCGGTGACCGGCAGCGTGCCGTCCGGCTCCCGGAAGCACTGGATGCAGGCCGGACCGACGATTCCGATCGCCTCGGCGACCCGGCAGCCGTGCTGGATCAGCTCGGTATCGAGGATCGAGGTTCCCTTGATGGACTCTCCGCCCTTGGACTGGATCATCGTCCTGGCGATCGCGTTCAGGCAACGACCTTCGAGATCGCAGAAGACGTCGATCGAGAACTCCTCACCGCGACAGAGCTCCTGGACCATCGAGTCGACGGTCGTGTAGCGAAGGAAGAACGCCAGTTGCTCGGGGTCGGCCGCCCGGTAGATATGACGCGAGCCGAACCCTTCGCGCACCTTGACGAGCAGCGGGTAGCGGGCATCCTCCGGCACGTCTGCAGGGAGCCAGCTCCGAGGGCTCGGGATGCCGTGTTCTTCGAAGAACGAGTGGGCGAGGTACTTGTCCGCCATCGTCGCGCACACCTCCGGCGTCGGGGCGAGGACGAGGGCGGGGGCGAGGGCGGAGCGATTCAGCGAGAGGATGCCCTGGTCCAGGTCCGTCAACGGCACGACGAGCCGGACGTCATGCTCCGCGACGAGCGCCGCGAGCGCCGGGACGTAGGCGGGATCGGCTATTCGCGGGACGATCGCCATCTGGTCGGCGTGGTAGAGCGCCGGGGCCAGGCGGTCGAGGTCGGAGGCGACGGTGGTGGCCCCGGCTTTCGCGAACGCGGTGACGATGTCGACGCGCTGCCCCGCGCACGTGAAGAGAACAGCGGTCACAGTCGGAAAGGTAGCCGCGCAGGCTGTCGGACCCGACGCTAGCGGGAGCCGGCGAGGATCTCGCCGAGAAGCTCCTCGTACCGCGCGATCGCGTCGCTCCGGCTGCGGTGCTGCTCGACCCAGCTGCGACCCGCGGCGCCGGCGGCGGGGAGGTCGACCTCTCCGGCCGCCAGCCGGCGCATCGCGTCGGCGAGCGCGTCGGGTCGCCCGGCGGCACCCGGAGCCCACAGCCCGCCTCGGCGACGACCTGCGCCGACTCGCTGTTCGCGTCTGCGGCCACGAGCACAGGCCGGCCCGCGGCGAGAATGCCGTTGATCCGGCTCGGCACCACGTACCCCGCGAGGCCCTCGGCAAGGCCGAGATAGTGAACGTCCGCCGAGGCAAGCGATTCGGACAGGCGCTCACGCGGTTGATAGGGAAGGAAGCGGACGTTCGTCGCGCCGACGGACGCAGCGAGCTCGCAGACAGCGGCATGTCGCGCACCGAAGCCGATCACGACGATCTCGAGTCGATCGAGATCGCGGAGCAGAGCTGCCGCTCGCACGAGCGTCTCGATCCCCTGGGCGTGGCCGACGTTCCCCGAGTGCATCACGACGAAGTGGTCGACGAGCTCGTGCTCGCGGGCCCACGGGTTGTCGCGAGGCTGCGGCGTTATCTCCGCCGTGTCGACCCAGTTCGGAATCACGACGACCCGCTCGGGCCTGGCTCCTTTGGCGACGAGCCGCGTGCTCATCGTCTCTCCGATCGAAACGATTCGATCGGCCCCGCGCAGGTACGAGCGCACGACCTGCCGGAGTGCTCCGACGGCTGCGGGGTTCGTCAGGCGCCCGAGCCTCTGCGCCGTCTCGGGAAACACGTCCTGACAAACGACGACGAGCGGGACGCGGAAACGCCGCGCCACAGCCAGTCCAACCGCGCCCGACCATCGGCGGGTCGGTCATGCAGAGAATGAGATCCGGTGGCTCGGCGACCAGGCCGCGCCCCGACGCCACGCCGAGGTAGGTGAAGTAGTTGGACGCCCGCGCAGCAAGGCCCGTGCGGTCGAACGCCGTCGACCGGACACGATGGATCGTGACCCCGTTCCGGCTCAGCCACCGCGGCTCGTGCTCGTGTTCGTGCAGGACGCCCGTGACGACATGGACGTCGTAGGTCTGCGCCAGACCTTCACAGAGATCCGTGAGCAGGTGGGCGGTCGCCTCGACCCCGGGCCAGTAGTACTGGTTGAGCACGAGGATGCGCTTCCGCGGGGCGACGGCCGACGACACCAGCCTAGGCTAACCGGGCACCACGGCGGGTGTGTTGCCTGGGGGCGGCGCTACGCTCGTGTGATGCCCACTCCGGTCCTCTACGTCCACCATCGGCCGGAGGCAAGCGGCGCCGCCCAGAGCCTGGCGTTGCTCATCGGTGCCCTCGACAAGCGCTTCACTCCGCATGTGTTCGTGCCTGGGGGTCCCGCCGCAGAGTTGCTCGCCGACGCGGGGGGGACGATCCACACCGGCCCCGTTTCGACGTTCACGCATACGTGGGACGTGCGCTACGAAGGCGCGCGCTGGGCCGTTCTCGGACGGGAGATCGCGCCGATTGCCCGCCCATGCGCGCTCCCTGGCGCGCACGGTCGCCGAGATCTCTCCGGCAATCGTCCACGTGAACGACTCCGTGATGCTTCCGGCGGGCCGAATCGCTCACGGTCGAGGGGTGCCGGTCGTGTGGCACCTGCGCACGTCACTTGCAGATGGTCGCCGAGCCGCTGCGATTGCGGAGCGGCTCGACCGCTGGGGTGTAGCCGCTATCGCAATCGATACGGACGTCGTGCGTTCGTTCCCGATCTCCTTGCCGACCACGATCGTCCCCAACCCGGTGGCATGGGCCGGGTCGCCTCTGCCGCGAGCCTCGGACAGGCAGCGCGCTGCTCTCGGTATTCCTGAAGGCGCCGTCAGCATCGGCTTCTTCGGCTACCTGCGGCGACAGAAAGGATGGCCCGAGCTCGTCCGTGCGGCCGCGCTCCTGGATCGAGCCGGCCTACCGTTCCACGTCGTCGTCGTCGGCGGCGGCGTCCGATCGCCCGACTGGTACCGCTCACCGCCTGGCCGCGTGGCGGCAGCTCTGCGACTCGCAACCGACGAGGAGACGGAGATGAAGAACCTCGTCCACGGGCTCGGGCTCGACGCCCGCTTTAGCTTCCTCCCTTTCACAGGGACGTACGGTCGATCTACGCTGCGCTCGATATCGTCACCTTCCCGAACGCCGGGGTAGGGCTCGGTCGGCCCGTACTCGAGGCAGCTGCGGCCGGTATTCCTGTTGTCGCGTGCGGGTTCGGTTGAAGGCGCCGGAATCGTGATCCCCGATCGAACCGGGGTACTGCTCGACCACCCGACACCAACGGCTTTGGCGGATGCACTGGAGCGATTCATCCTCGATCCCTCCCGGCGTGCGGCGGTCGGCCAGGCAGCGGCCCAGCACGCAATTCAGCATTTCTCTCCCCACACCACGCCGGCGCCGTCGCGAGGGTCTACGACGCGATCATGAGAATGAGGGATACCGAAGCGATCCCTACGGAACGGCGGCGAGGTGAACGGCATGCCGGTCGATGCACGCCTCGATCAGGTCGAGGTTCTCGCGCGTCCACGTCGATCGTCTCGCGGAGCCCGTCCTCGAGCGAGCCGTCGTGCGCCTCGAAGCCGAGCTCGCTGGCGCGGCCTTCTCGGTGCTGCCGAAGCGCTGGCCCGAGTGGTCCCAGTCGCGCGCCGGCCCGAGCTCGATGCTCGCGACTCGTTGCCGGTCAGCTCGTTGATCAGCTCGGCGAGCTCGCGGATCGTCGTCTCGACGCCGCTCGCGAGGTTGTAGACGTCGCCCGGCTCGCCCGCGGTCGGCGCAGCGCGATCAGGCCGTCGCACGATGTCGCCGACGTAGATGAAGTCGCGGCGTCGCGAGCCCGCCGTTGTCGAGCGCGAGCGGCAGGCCCTTCAGCGCCCGGTAGACGAACGTCGGCGTGACGTTGCGCCAGACCGTCGCGGGCGTGCCGCGCCAGCGCCCGGCGCCGAGGATCTCGCCGGGGCCGTAGACGTTCTGGAAGCGCGCGCGCACGGTCGGCAGCCCGTGCGCGGTGGTAGTAGACGGAGTAGAACTCGCCGACGACCTTCGAGATCTGGTACGGGCTGTCGAGGTCGAGCGGCACCGGCCCGTCCTCCTGCGTCGCCTCGGCGTCGTCGTAGGTCTGCTCGGCGAGCGTGCAGCCGGACGCCGCGTAGACGACGCTTGCGCAGCCGCCGAAGTCCTTCAGCCGCTCGTAGAGCTTCAGCGTCGTGATCAGGTTGTTCTCGTGGTCGGCCAGCGGGTCCGCGATCGAGCTCTGGTTGCCGTGGTAGGTCGCGAGGTGGAAGACGTAGTCGAACTCGTCGTCGAGCTCGCCGAGCACGTCGTCGTCGGCGATCGAGCCCTCGACGAAGCTCGACGCGCGGGTCGTCGGGGACGTTCTCGCGCTCGGCCGAGAGCAGGTTGTCGACGACGAGCGACCCGCGCGCGCCTCGCGGTCGAGCAGCTCGCGGACGAGGTTGCTGCCGACGAAGCCGGCGCCGCCGACGACGAGGACGCTGCGCCGTCGAGCTCGCTCACTGCGACGGGCTGCGTCTCGGCTCGAGCCTGCAGGTGGGTGAACGTCTCCTCGATGCCGTACGTCGCGGTAGTACTCGATCGCCGCGGCGACGCCCTCCTCGAGCGGCGTCGTCGGCGTCCAGCCGAAGTCGTCGCTCCGTCTGCGACGGGTCGAGCAGGATCGTGAACGCGTCGTCCGGGTTGCGCGGCCGCACCTCGACCTCGTCGTCGAGCTCGATGCTCGAGCGCCGTCGACCGTCGCGTCGAACAGCTCCTTGATCGAGTAGTCGGAGCCCGACGAGACGTGGTACGGCGCCGCTCGCGCCCTCGCCGTCGAGCGCCTTGCACGACGACGTCGATCAGGTCGTCGACGTAGATGAAGTCGCGCCGCGTGTCCATCACGAAGCACGGCTTGCCGCTCGTCAGGCGCTGGAAGAACGTCGGCAGCGGGCCGCTGATGTTGCGCGGCCCGTACGCGTTCGCCAGCCGGAACGAGACCCAGTCGAGCCCGCTGAGCGCGACGTACTGCTCGCCCGCCGTCTTGGAGATCGCGTAGCTCGACCCTCCGGGCCGAGCGGGTGGTCGAGCGTGATCGGCTGCTCGAGCGGGTGCAGCCCGTAGCAGAGCGCCGTCTGGAAGTAGATGAGCCGCTCGACGCCGGCGCGCCTGCGGCGCCTGCACGACGTTCGCCGTGCCGAGCGACGTTCGTGCGCGCGTCCTCCGCCCAGTCGTCCGGGTCCTTGTAGGACGGCCGCGGCGTGGACGACGACGTCGGGCTCGAAGCGCGCGAACGGCCTCGTCGACGAGCTCCGCGTCGGCGATCGTGCCCTCGACGATCGTCGAGCCGCTCGTGCTCGGCCAGGTTGTCGCGCCGGCCGGTCGCGTAGTTGTCGATGACGAGCGACCTCGTCGCCGCGCGTCGAGCAGGCGGTCGGCGAGGTGCGAGCCGATGAAGCCGGCGCCGCCGGTGATCAGCACCTTCATGCGAGCACCTCCTTCTCGTCGTTAGCAGTCGCTTGAACTGCGCGCTCGCGGTCGTGGAACGCCTGCTGCCACAGCTCGAGGCAGAGCAGGCCCCAGATCTTGCGGCCGTAGCGCGGCTCGCTGGTCGAGCCCGGCGAGCACCTTGCGGTTGTCGACGAGCGCGCGGCCGCGCGCCGCGTCGCGACGAGAGCATGTCGAGCACGAAGTCGCGCACCGGGCCCGGCTCGCGATCCACTCCGTGCAGCGGCACCGGGAAGCCCATCTTGTCCTTGCGCGTCGACGATCGACGTCGGGCAGCGACGTGCGCCGAGCGCCGCTTGAGGACGTGCTTCATCGTGCCCGTCCTTGAACTTGACGTCGGCCGGCATCGTCGCGGCGAGCTCGACGAGCGGGTGGTCGAGGAACGGCACGCGCGACTCGAGCCCGTGCGCCATGCTCACGCGGTCCTCGACCTGCAGCAGCGCCGGCAGCAGCGTCTTGAAGTCGAAGTGGGTCATCCTGTCGAAGTACGACTCCTTGCCGACGTTGTCGCCGTGGAAGATCGTCGCGGAAGCGTCTCGAACGGCGAGTAGTCGCCGAGCAGCGTCCCAGTCGACCTCGTCGCCGAGGTCGGGCGCGCGGTTGATCAGGCGGAAGTAGCGCGCGTCGAGGTCCTCGAACAGCCCGTCGCGCCAGAACTCCTGCAGCAGCGGCTTGTAGCTCGCGCAGCGCGTCGAGGTTCGGGATGATCGACTCGTAGGTGACGACGAAGTTGCCGGCGTGCATCGTGCCGTCGATCGCGCCCTTGATGCACTGCTCGAAGTAGGCGATCAGGTAGCGCGCGTAGCCGCCGAAGATCTCGTCGCCGCCCTGGCCGCCGAGCACGACCTTGCGATGCTCGCGCCGCGAGCTCGCGAGACCATGTACTGCGGGAACGAGCCGGGGCCGGCGACCGGGTAGTCGAGGTGGTAGATGACGCGCTCGATCGTGCTCGACGAAGTCGCTCGGCGCCGATCGTCGATCTCGTGGAGCGTCGAAGCCGCGCTGCGGCGGCGAGCGTCGCGCGCGTAGCGCGCTCTCGTCGTAGCGCCGCGTCCGGCGGCGAACCTGCCGGTGAAGCCGACCATGCCCGTCCGGCTGCGCGTCGCCGCGAGCGACGGCGACGATGCTCGAGTCGAGGCCGCCGCTGAGGTAGGCGCCGACCGGCACGTCGGCGCGCAGGTGCAGGCGAGACCGACTCTGCGAGCAGCTCCGCGATCTGCTCCTCGAAGTACGTCGGCGCGTGTGGTCGAAGTCGGGCTCGTAGTAGACCTCCCAGTAGCGCCGCGTCTCGACGCTGCCGTCGCGGACGCGGAGGAAGTGGCCGGGCAGCAGCTCGCTGACGCCCTTGAACAGCGTCTTGCCGGCGAGGCAGAACTGGAAGCGAGAGGTAGTCCTTGAAGCGCGTCGAGGTCGGTCTCGATCGCGCGGCAGGAACGGCAGCAGCGCCTTCACCTCGGAGGCGAAGTAGAGGACGTCGTCCGACGACGCGCGTAGTAGAACGGCTTGATCCCGAAGCGGTCGCGCGCGCAGAAGAGCGTCGTGCTCGCGCTCGTCCCAGAGCGCGAACGCGAACATGCCGCGCAGCTGCTCGAGCGCAGCCGTCGCCCCATGCGCGGTAGGCGTCGCAGGATCGACCTCGGTGTCCGAGCTCGGTCCGGAAGCGGTCGCTCGCCGAGCTCGCGTCGCAGCTCGAGGTAGTTGTAGATCTCGCCGTTGTAGGTGATCCAGTTGCCGGCGCCGTCGCGTCATCGGCTGGTCGCCGGTGTCGAGGTCGATGATCGTCAGGCGCCGATGCGCGAAGCCGACGTGCCCGCGGGGATGCTTCCAGATGCCGGAGCCGTCAGGCCCGCGATGTGCGATGAGATCGCTCATCGTTGTCAACACCGACGAAACGTCGGGTACAGGGCTCGTTCGAAGCGCCAGGCATCCAGCGATACCGCACACTCAGGCGGCCGATTCAGAGGGTTGCTGGATCACGATGTTCATCTCCGGACGACGCGAGGGTACCCACTGCCTCTGATCGATGGTCACCGGGTCGTACGGATTCGAGTGCGTCCGACACGTGAGTGGGGAAGCGAAGCGCGAGTTCGACAAGGCGGTCGAAGGAGTGGACGCTTGGATTCTCGCGCCCGACGTGGAACCTCAGATGCTTTGGTCCGATCAGAGGGTATTCAAAGGCGTTTCCGACCGCCGCGTGCGACCAGACGACATGCTTCAGCCGCGCCGCGGCGATTGTACGACGGACCTGGGTCCAGTCGACATCCGAGTGAGCGTCGTCGGACAACGCTCGACTCGTGAAGCGAAGGGTGCTCGTCGTGGTGTCGAAGTGGACGGTTGGACGGAATCCGTGCACCTGCGGGCTTTCCGAGGCATCTGCCAAGACGGCGAGCCGCAGGACATCTGAGAGACCACTTCCATCTCGAACCATCTCCCGGGAGACGGATTCCCTGAGCATATTGGTGAGCAAACGCCGGAGGCGGCGACGCGGGAGCGTCGCACGGAGAAGAACGACAAACCGGGCTCCCTGCCGAAGTGCCTGCCAGGCATGGCGTTCGGACAGCCTCTGGGCTGCGAGCGACCGAGGTCTGAGCCTCGCTTCGACCACTGCGAGGCGGGCAGCTGCGGCGGAAGCCTTCGGCTCGAATCGCGTCAGATGGTGGAGTGGGAGCACTCCTCGTCGAGAGTCGGGCGCGAGCGAATCGATTACGCGATCGAAGTCCTGAGCGAAGGCCCGGTACGAGTACAGACCGGTAGCGGCGATGTCAGCGTAGGCGCGTTCGGTCATCTCACGGAGGAACCTGGTGTCCCTGATCCTCTCCACTGCCTCGTCCATGTTGGAGAAGTCTTTCTCCAAAGGGATGTAGTGATCCCAGGGTCGCACGACACCAGAGTATTCCCCAGGAAACTGTACGAGCGCCGTCCGGAGTGCGATGGCCTCGAACACACGGGGTGAGATTGCACGAATCGGAAGGTTGCTCTCATAGGGCGCAAGTACGGCTTCGCTCACCTCTTCGAATGGCGGCTCGGGATGCTCAGCGAGATACTCGTTCACGCGCCGCTCGATCGAGCCGTCGAAATCAGCGATCGAGGCGCCGCTCTCGGTGCCGAGCATCGTCTTGCACGACGCAATGAACTCATTCCATCGTTGCCCGTAGATCCGGTCCTCCTCACGCCAGCCGATGTCACACCGCAGGCCGTAGCGCCCGGCTCGTTCGCGGAAGCCCTTTGCGATCGCGACCTTCTCTTGTCCGAGCGCTCCGAGCGAATAAGGAACCACCCGCCCTCGGTAGCCGACGTCCAGGTGACGGTGCTCGAGCGGGGCAGATCTCAGTCCCAGGAGGCGGTCAGGCATGTATCCCGTCAGCGTGGAAACGGCCTTGACCCCAGGAAGGCGGTTCGTATACAGCTCGGGTAGGTCGGCCTCAGCGGCTGCGCTGAAGATGAGGTCGATCCCGAGATACTCCATCATCAGCGTGATCTGGTCGATCCACCGGTACTCGTCCTGAATGAACTGAACCTTCAGTCCGGAGTAGGCATGGAGGGCATCGCGAAACCATGGGGCGAGGTAGCCATCGCTCGTGATCACGAGCGAGTAGTGAATGACAACGACGTCGTAGTTCGACAAACGCAGGAAGCGGCTGCTATTGAGTCCTCGTGGATTGAAAAGGGTGACACGGTGTCGCGAGAGCCGCTTGAATGCGTCGATGTGATCGAGAACGGTGTTCGCATGGCCGGGGTTGTCGTCGGCGAGTAGGAGAATCGACAGACGCGGCCGCTTTGGGGCGCCTGCTTCTTCCACTCCGGTCCGCTCAGCCTCAGGCACAACACCTCATTCCGCTCGGTTCGACTGCGCCGCTCTCCACGGCATCCGAGGCGGAAGGATAGACGTCCTCGTCCTGCGGCTCGGCAGGGTGACGTCGCTGATTGCGTCTAACCTGAACGCTGATGTCGATCAACCCTACAGTCGAGACCCGTGGACGCCGATTTCGTCCCACGCGCGGCTCGTTTCCGGGAGGATCGGCACGACATGTGGTGAGCCACGCGCATCTGCTGTGGCGGATCACGCGAAACGAGATCTCAGCTCGATACGCCGGCTCGTTCCTCGGCGCCGCGTGGGTGTTCATTGCGCCGATGCTGATTCTGGGCGTGTACGGGCTCGTCTACCTGTCGATCTTCCGTTTTCAGCCCGAAGGGCTGACGTCCGAAGAATACGTCCTCTACATCTTCAGTGGCCTGGTGCCATACCTCGTTACGGCTGAGGCGCTCGCGATGAGCATCGGATCCGTATCGGCGAACAAGTCCATCCTCACGAACACCGTGTTCCCGATCGACCTCGTCCCGGTGAAAGCGGTATTGATGAGCATGGCCACGATGATCGTCGGGCTACTCATCATCATCGTCGGCGCAATCGCGACGGGGAATCTTCACTGGACGATCGTGCTCCTTCCTGTCGTGGTCCTACTCCAGATCATGGCTCTGATCGGAATGGCATGGATCGTCTCGCTACTCAACGTCGTCTTCCGGGACCTACAGAACCTCATCGCAGCAGTGCTGATGATCCTCTTGATCGCATCACCGATCGCGTACACGCCCGCGATGGTTCCGGCCAACCTCAGACCATTCCTGGCGCTCAACCCGTTCTCGTACTACGTGTTCGCGTACCAGAAGGTGCTTGTTCTGGGTCGCTTCCCCAGCCCGATCCTGCTCGGGGCATTGGTTGTGATGTCGGCTGGAATCTTCCTCGTGGGAAGTTGGTTCTTCGACCGAGCGAAGCGCGTCATCATCGACTATGTCTGACCCCGCGATCCGTCTCAGCGAAGTCGCGAAGATGTACAAGATCTTCTCCAGTCGACGCGACAACCTCGTCGACGCTCTCGGCATGAGCAGAGTCCTTCCGCTGCGGGAGTCGCGGTATCGCGAGTTCTGGGCGCTTCGGGGAATCGACCTCACGGTCGAGCGGGGCGCTCGTATCGGGGTGATCGGCCGCAATGGAGCCGGCAAGAGCACGCTTCTGAAGCTGATCACGGGAGCGCTGGCGCTGACCGAGGGGACGCTCGAGGTCAACGGGACGATCCAAGCCCTGATCGACGCAGGCGCAGGCTTCCATCCAGAGTTCACTGGTTACGAGAACATCCACGCGGCGCTGACGTACCAGGGCTTCTCCCGCGACGATCTCGCATTTGCCCGGGAGGACATCGAGGAGTTCACGGAGCTCGGAGAGTTCCTCGACCAGCCGCTCAAGACGTACTCCCTGGGTATGCAGGCCCGACTGGCCTTCGCAACCGCAACCGCGATCAAGCCCGAAATCCTCGTCGTCGATGAAGTGCTCGGCGCGGGCGATGCGTACTTCATCACGAAGTCTGTCGAACGCATGAACCGGATCACGTCGAGCGGGGCTTCGATGCTCATCGTCTCCCATTCCCTCGCCCAGATCACCCAGTTGTGCGACGAGGCAATCTGGCTCGAGCGGGGAAGGATCGTCGCGCGCGGCCGAAGCATCGATGTCGTCAAGCAGTACGAGCGGTATGTCCGAGAGCTTGAGGAGGCCCGGCTCCGCGACCGGAACTTGAAGCGCAGCAAGGGAACATTCACGTCACTCCAGCTCGATCAGCCGACCGGGACGCTCCAGATCCGCCTCGAGGTTGTCAGCGGCACCGGGACGTCCTGCGAAGTCGCAAGGATGAAGATCATCCGCGATGCCGAGCAGGTCGAGATGGTCGACGTCGGAGCTCCACAGGATGCCAATCCCGAGCACGCCGCCTTTGTCGATCTTGCCGGATCGAACTGGTCTGCTCCCCGGGAGACGAACGGCCTGTACACGCGAGCACTGGCCCATGAGCGCGACAAACCGGCAATGGCCGGTTCGGTCGTCTTCAACCTGTTTCACTTCGAGGAGTCGTCGACGTACGAGGTCGAGGTCGACTACCGGTGCGAAGGCGACGCAGTCGTCGCCGTCGAAGCGATCCGCGGGACCGAATCGATGTCACTCGGGAAGGTCTCGGGAAATGGTGGATCCTGGCAGACGACACGCTTCCCTATCCATGGCCTCGGCGCCAAAGCCGAGGCCGAACCGGCATCGAAAGGCTTCAGCCACGTGGGGCGAGACGCGCGGCTCTCCTACTGGCCGGGAGAGAACTCTCTCCGCATCGCAACGGTCTTGCTCACGAACGCGGCAGGGCAGGAGTGCACTGTCTTCCACTGTGGCGAACGACTCACGCTCACGGTGGCATTCGAAGCGCAACGGCCGGACTCCTATCAACTTCTCCCGGTGGCGGTCATCTACCGCTTGGACGGCGTGAACATCTCGACCCAACTGGGTGAGTGGGTCACGGCTCACCTGGAACCCGGGACGACGCACCGCGCGTCGGTCACGCTCGATGATCTCAACATCGGCAACGGGAACTATCTCGTCTCGATCGCGCTCTACAAGTCATTCGATCCCGACCTGCACGAATCACCCGTCGTCTACGACTGGGTCGACCGGAGTATCGAGTTCCAGGTGGTCGGAACCCCGACGGCCATCACCTCGGTCTTCCAGCACCCTTCGGTATGGAGACTCCATTGACCGACAACTCGACGATCGCGTATATCTGCGCAGAGTGTCGCGCGAGCCTTGCCTACGAAGGTGCTGGCCTCCTGTGCGTCTCGTGCGGGGCAACGTACGAGATCGTCAACGACATCCCGATCATTCTCCCTCGCTACGCTGACGAAACCCGAACGCGTTACAAGGAGAACTACGATCGGATCGCGCGCGATGACCTCGACTCGCCGATCGTCGCCGGCCGCTTCGAGTTGTTGCACACTCTCCTGCTCGAGTTCATCGGTGACGTCACGGGCAAACGTGTGCTCGACATCGGGTCGGCCTACGGCTCATACCTCGAGGAGCTTTCCGATACGGCGGAGAGGGTCGCCCTCGACATCGCTTTGCCGTACCTCGAGCGAATACCGGCCGATAGTGGGATCACCCGTATTTGCGGCGATGCGGAAGCACTGCCCGTGGCGCTCGACCAGTTCGACGTCATCGTCGTATCCGATGTCTTCGAGCACCTCCTCCAGCCTGAGGCGCTGGTGACGCGGATGATGCAGGAAGTACGCGAGGATGCGAGGGTCATCGTTCACATTCCGTGGCGCGAGTCGCTCAGACAGTACGAGGACGCCTCTTACGAATTCACACACCTCCGCAGCTTCGATGAGGCGATGTTGCGGACCATGTTCTGGGGCTTCGACATCGTCCGTGAACGCTCAGGGCTACCCCGACTCGACGAGGCGACGGTGTTCCGCATGAAGGGAAAGCTTCCGCGTCGGCTGTACAACGCTGTGCTCGGCGTCTACTTCCGCACCGATCTGCAACAGATCGAATACCTCCTACGAGAGCGCTGGATCGCCGAGCTACCACGCCGGGAGCGATGGCTGCTGCGGCTGTTCGAACCGCAGTTCAAACTCTTCGAACTGCGAAAGCGGACACGAACTCCGTCGCCCCGTCTGCAGCGGCTCTTCAGCTCATGGCTGCGGCGTCTCGAGACACCGCCATCGACCACCGACGTCCCCGACCCCGTCGATCGCGAACCCGTTCATGGATGACGGCTCCGCGACCGCTCAGTCTGTTGTCGATGCTCGCAACACGGCGTTTTGGGAAGAGCTCTGCGGCACCGGTCTCGCGCAGGCATTGGGCATCACGAGCAAGGATCCGCAGGCTCTGAACCAATTCGACGCCGGATACTTCGCCATGTACCCCTACCTCAAGCAGTACGTGGACCGCTTCCCCGTGTCTGGAAAGCGAATCCTGGAGGTTGGCCTCGGGTACGGGACCCTGAGCCAGTACATCACCGAGCGCGGTGCCGACTACCAGGGGCTCGATATCGCCGAGGTCCCGTGGAAATGGTGCGCCACCGGCTGGCAATGCTCGGAAAGCCGATTCGCCAGGTCGTCCAAGGATCGATTCTCGCCGCACCCTTCGACGATGGCTTCTTCGACATGGTCTACTCGATCGGATGCCTCCACCACACGGGAAACCTTTCGCGAGCTGTCAGCGAAGTGCACAGGTTACTCCGGCCCGGCGGTTCGGCTGTGGTGATGCTCTACAACAGGCATTCGTTCCGGCAACTGGTACAGGCCCCACTCGTCCGTCTCCGCGCACGCCAGGCCCATCGCGACGAAGTGGTCCGAGGAATGTACGACTCTAATCAGGAGGGACAGGCAGCACCGCACACCGACTACGTCTCACGATCGGACGTCCGTCGTTTGTTCAGCTCTTTCGAAAGCGTCGAGGTAACGAGTCAGAACTTCGACAACCTGATCGTGCGAGGCAGGCTAGTGATTCGCCGAGAGCGATTGCTGAGCAACGTTGGTCGCGTCTTGGGGCTGGATCTCTACATCGTTGCCCACGCGTAGCCAGTCCTCCACGTCGGAGCCGAGGCTTCGGTTGCTCGTCCTCACACCTGGTGATCTCGTCGCCGATCCGCGCGCCAGACGGGCCGCGAACGTCGCGATCAGGCACGGTTTCGAGGTCGTGAGCCTTGCGATCTCGTCGGCCCCGTTGACCGGTCACGCCGAGATCGCCAATACAGGAATGGAGGCTATCCGGGTCCCAGGTGACAAACTTACGGCGGCTCTGAGGCGGGCCGGTCTTGGCGGGATGCGAGAGGATCCGCGCGCCGTTCGAGAGCTTCGTGGCAGCTACCGACTTCTTCGCTTGGTGAGGGACACCGCACTCCTCGTGCGTGCCGGGCGCCGAATCGGTCGCGTGAATGTCGTGCATGCTCATGATCTAGAGACGCTCCCAGCAGGCTTCCGACTCGCCAAGCGACTTGGGGCACGTCTCGTCTACGACGCACACGAGATCTATGCATCACAGGAACCGAACCCGCCCTGGCTATACACGAAAGTGGCGTCATGGCTGGAGGGACGCCTAGCGCGTCGAGCAGAGGTCATCACCGTCAGCGACCTTATCGCCGCTGACCTCGAGCGCACGCTCCACCTTCCAAAACGGCCGCTCGTCGTACTCAGCTGCCCCGAACGCCTCGAGCAGATGCCACCCCGAACGCCGCGCGAAGCTAGCGAGCCGAGGATGTCGGCGATATACCAAGGCGCCATGGGGCCCGGCCGGCCCGTCGAGGACCTCTTCATTGCCGCCACAACTATGGGAATCAGCGTCGTCCTATCCGCGCGGATCGCAGGGGTCGACCTCCCTGAGTTACGGACGAAAGCAGCGTCTCGCGGGCTCAGTGAACGATTTCTGATCCTCGATCCAGTCGCCCCAGATTCACTTGTGCCGGCACTTGTCGAGTTCGACGTCGGGCTGATTATCGATAGACCGGTGACGAGGAACGACGAATTGGTCTGCCGAACAAGCTCTTCGAGTACCTGATGGCAGGCCTCGCGGTCGTCGTCCACGACTCCCGGCGCTATGCTTCGCTGTAGACGAGGAGGGCATCGGCGCACCTACGAGCCGGGCGATCCACGCGACCTCGCCCGCGCGCTCGACGAGCTCGCCGCCGACCGACCGCGGCTCGAGGCGATGCGGCGCCGCGCCCGCGATCTCGGCTCACGCGTTACAACGCCGAGGCGCAGGAGCCCGTCCTGCTCGAGGCCTGGGGGCTCTAAGGATGTGCGGCATCTGCGGCGTGGTCGCGTTCGGGCGCCCTCCCGAGACGGCGACGGTCGAGCGCATGACGGAGGCACTGGCACACCGCGGGCCCG
>CAWCYU010000031.1:0-81716 GCA_963799905.1 uncultured Thermoleophilia bacterium | reverse complement strand
GCGCGGTTCGCGAGCTCCCGGATCGCCGGTGTCGCCTTCTGACATCGGCCGAGCCAACAGGTTCGCGACCTTGCGGCCCGCCTCCTTGGCGCCCTTCTGACTCGGGTCGAAGTACACGGTCGTGCGGAAGTACTTGAAAGTCGGCGCATTCGCCGGAATCCCGTTCGGCGGCGTCAGGATCGGGTAGCCGCGCTGCCCGAGCAGGTAGCTCGCATTCGATGCCGACCGGTGACGCCGTTGCCGTTCAGCACCGTGACGGTGGTCTTCTTCGCCGGCGGCGCCTTCGCCTTCACCTTCTCGCCGAGCGCGACCGCGGTCGCCTTCTTCGGCGAGTCGACGTCGGGGTTCGCCCACTGGCGAACGCGGCGGAGATGTTCTCGGCGACGTCGTCAGGTCGGAGAAGCCCTCCAGCCCCTCGATCCGCGACTGGAACACGTGTCCCGGCGGCAGCGAGTAGGCCAGACGGCGTAGGACAGCACCGTCTTCGCACTGACGTTGCTGCCGCCGCCCTGCGCCACCTCGATGTTGCTCGTCAGCACCTTGATCACCTTCGGCAGCTTCGTGAGCGAGAAGTTCGTCGCATCTGATCCTTGAGCGCGCGGACGAAGAGCTGCTGGCGGGCGTTGCGGTAGAGGTCGCTGTCGGTGTGCCGGAAGCGCACGAAGTCGAGCGCCTGATACCCGCCGAGCTTCTGGTAGCCGGGCTGGAGGTTGATCGTCGCGTAGCCGCTCGGCCCGCCCTGGGTGTTGATGTAGCGACGGTCGACGTCCATCCACATCCCGCCGAGCTTGTCCACGAGCTGACGGAAGCCGCGGAAGTTGACGGTGATCAGATAGTTGACCGGGACGCCGGTCAGCTTGCGCACGGTCTCGAGCGTTCCCTCCGCGCCACAGTTCGCATAGGCGGAGTTGATCTTGTCCGTGAAGGTCGCCTTGCCCGGGCAGACGATCTCGGCGCGGAGGTCGCGCGGAAACGAGAGCAGCGAAATCGTCTGGTTCTTGGGGTTCGCGCGCACGAGCATCAGCGTGTCCGAGCGCGACGGCGTGCCCTTCGCCTCGCCGGCCCGCCGGTCGTAGCCGATCACGAGCGCGGTGGCCGGCTGGCCCGCGATCGGGAGGTCGAGCCGCTTCGCGGTGACCTTCACGTCGACGCTCTTCGGCGCGACGGCCGCGACCGACTCGTGGAGATAGAGGTACGCGCCGCCGGCGACCCCCGCGGCGCACACGACGACGACGATGACGGCCCAGCCGAGGATCGCTAGCGCGAGCGAGCGGCGGCTCCGCCGCGGCGGCTCCGGCTGGCG
Organism: uncultured Thermoleophilia bacterium; assembly: GCA_963799905.1. GTDB lineage: Bacteria > Actinomycetota > Thermoleophilia > Gaiellales > Gaiellaceae > Gaiella. The sequence continues at coordinate 80,413 of CAWCYU010000031.1, read as the reverse complement.
GTAGATCGTGACCGGGCCGACCGGGCCGGGCGGCAACTGCATCTTGCCGTCGCCGTTCCCGGAGTGGCCGCGGCCTACGCCTCTCTTGAGTGTCGTCCGCATACGGAAACGGGCGCCGCGCGCCCGTCGCGGCCAGGATAGCGGAGGCCCCGGCGGCCGCACCAGGGCTTACAGCGTCGTTAACCGCCGCCGAACGCCGGCCCGCGCGAGCGCCGCGTCGAGCAGCGCGAGCTCGGCGGCTCGAGCCGGCTCCGATCCGCAGCGACGTCGGCGCCCGAACGGCACCCGGACTGCACCGCGACGCCTCGCCGAGCAGCGCCTCCGCCGCTCGTCGGCGTCCATCCCGACGTCGACGAGCACGAAATTCGTCACGCTGCCCGCCAGCGGCTCGAGCCCGCGGCCTGGAGCAGCGCGCTGAGCGCCTCGACCGCCTCCCGGTTTGCGGCGGCCTGCCGCTCGACCTCGGCACCGTCGTCGAGGCTCGCGAGCGCGGCGACCTGCGCGAGCGCCCCGACGTCGTACCCACGCTGGACCTTTCGCATCGCCGCGACCACGGCCGCCGGCCCGACGCCGTAGCCGACCCGGAGGCCCGCCAGCCCGTAGAGCTTCGAGAATGTCCGCAGCGCCAGCACGTCGTCTCCTGCCCGCACGAGATCGGCGATCGCGTCGAACCGGCCGGAAGGCTCGAGATAGTCGAAGTACGCCTCGTCGATCACCGGCAGTACGTCCTCGGGAAGCTCGCGGACGAAGGCGAGCAGATCGTCGCGTGCCGTCACCCGCCCCGTCGGGTTGTTCGGCGTTGCGATGAAGAGCAGCCGCGTCCGTGGCGTGACCGCCTCTCTCATCGCCTCGAGGTCGACCCAACCGTCGAGCAGCGGCACGGTGACGACGACGGCGTCGCGCTTCTGTGGGTCGCGAACGAAGCTCGGGAACGACGGCCAGGACACGACGACCTCGTCGCCCGGATCGAGCACGGCCTGGCAGACGTAGCCGATCACGGCGTCGGCCCCTGCTGCCACGATGACCTGCGACGGCGGCACGCCGTGCCGTTCGGCGAGCGCAACGACCAGATCGTGCGAGCCACGGCTCGGATAGCGGTTCAACTGGGGCAGCGCCCGTTGCGATGGCCTCGAGCGCCGCAGGGAACGGCCCGCTGAGGCCCTCGTTGAGCCCGAGAGACGCGACACCGTCCGCAAGTAGCGGCGCCGGGTCGCTGGGGGAAGCTGATCGAGCGACGGCCGGACGAACCGGGCGCCGTCGCTCACGTCGCGACCGGCTCCGGTTCCGGCATCGGCGTGGGCTCGGGCTCCGGGCTGACCGGCGGCGCGGGCTGCCAGTCACCCCAGTCGTCGCCGCCTCCTCGGCGCCGCCGCCACCACACGACACCGGCCCCCGCGATCACGCTCAGCACGAGCAGCCAGCGGAGCGGATGCCGCTTGCGGGGCGGCGCGGCGGCGAACGAGAGCCCGTGGCCCGCGACGAGCCCTGCCGCGGCCGCCGCACCACGCTTCCGGATCAGGCGCCTGAGGTACCACCAGCCGAAGGACATGGCAATCGCGTTGCGACGGGAGGAGCCGAACATCAGCGGCGCTTCGGGGGTAGGTGGATCGCCCGTCCGAGCGCGACGAGACCGGCTTCCTTGATCGCCTCCGACAGGGTGGGATGTGGCGCAATCCCGTCTGCCACGGTCTCCACCGTCGACTCGGCGTCGATCGCGACGACCCCCACCTCGATCAGATCGGTGGCGTGCGGACCGACCATGACGAGCCCGAGAAGCTCGCCGTAGGTCGTCTCGTGGATCGACTTCACCCAACCCGTTGTATCACCTGACATCACCGCCCGCGCATTTGCGACCCAGGGGAACACGCCCACGGCGACGGCATCGCCGTAGCGTTCCCGGGCCTGTGCCTCGGTCATCCCGACACCCGCGATTTCCGGGTCCGTGTAGATCGGACGCGGAACCGACGGGCTGCCCAGCGCGGTGGCATGACCCATCGCGTTCTCGGCGGCGATCTCGCCCTCGCGGAATGCGGTGTGTGCGAGCTGCCAGCGCCCTGCCACGTCACCCGCCGCGAAGATCGTCGGGATCGCCGTCCGCATGTGGTCGTCGGTCGCGATGCCGGAGCGAGGATCGGTCGGTACGCCGATCTCGTCCAGTCCGAGATCCTGGACGAGCGGCGCTCGGCCGACCGCGACCAGCATCAGGTCCGCCTCGACGGACTCGCCTTCACCGAAGCGGACGACGAGCTGGCCGCCGGCGTCCTCGACGCCGGTGCACTGCTTCTCGAGATGAACGGCGATCTTCCGCCGCTTGAACGCCTTCAGCAGCTCCTTCGCTGCATCGGCGTCCTCCTGCGGGATGAGCGTGGGCAGCATCTCGACGATAGTCACCTCGCTGCCGAAATGGGCGAAGATCGATGCGAACTCGCAGCCGATGATGCCGCCGCCGAGCACGACGAGGCGCCGCGGCACTTCCGTCTGGGCGAGCAGGCCGGTGGAGTCGACGCACCGGGGCGAGTCGAGGCCCGGGATCGGCGGCCGCACCGGGTAGGAGCCGCTGGCGACGATCGCGCTCTTGAACGTGACGTCCTCGGCTCCCTCGACGGCGATCGACGTGGCGCTCGAGAACCGGCCCTTCCCCCGCACCCATTCGACACCGTTGGCCTTGAAGAGCCCGGCGACTCCTCCGGTCATCTGGGCGACGACGCCGTCCTTCCATGCGGCGGCCTGACCGAAATCGAGTTGAGGCTCGGAGACGCCGACGCCGAGCTTCGCGAAGGTCTCGCGCGCGCCGTGGAGCGCGTGCGCTGTCTGCACCCAGGCCTTCGTCGGGATGCACCCGACTCGCAGACACGTGCCGCCGAGCTCCGATTCCTGCTCGATGCAAACGACCTTGCCGCCCAGTTGGGCCGCTCGTATCGCAGCCGTGTATCCGGCCGGCCCGCCTCCGAGGACGGCCACGTCACACTCCATTCCGGTTCAACCTTTCGTCGATAGCGTCGGGAACGATCGTACTCACGTCAGGTCGGCCCGCAGCGTGAAGGAGTCGGCGGTCTCCCCGACCTGGCTGAACCCGTACTGCTCGTACAGGGCGATCGCGCCCTCGTTCATTCGGTCGACGCTGAGGCTCAAAGCGGCGTAGCCGTCGGTGCGAGCCCGGTCGAGCAGGGCCGTGAGCAGCGCGCTGCCGACGCCTTTGCCACGGGCGTTCGGGACGACGGCGACGGCGAGCTCCGGGATCTGCTCCTCCACAAACCCGTAACCAGGGGCGCTCGACTTGAAGAGGCGGAACCATGCGGCACCGACCGGGAAGCCGTCGACGAGCGCGATCATCGCGGTGTCGCCCGGCCGACCCCAGGCCTTGACGTACAGCTGCACCGGCCCGGGCCCCGTATCGGGCTTGCGCTCCTTCCAGTAGTACGCGTGATGCAGCATGTCGCGAAGAAAGCGAACGTCCTGCGCCCCGCCTCTGCGAACGACGACCGCCACGCTGCCGCCTACAACGCGAGCGCCGGTTGCTCGACGAGCCCGACGAGGGTGCGCAAGAACTCGGCACCGTCTGCACCGTCGATCGCTCGATGGTCGCACGTCAGCGTGACCTGCATCAGCGGCGCAACGTCGACTTCGCCGTCGACCACGACCGGCGTCTCCTTCACCGCTCCGACCGCGAGAATCGCGACCTGGGGCGGGTTGAGCACCGCGACGAACTGCTCGACACCGAACATGCCGAGATTCGAGATCGTGAACGTGCCGCCCTCCATGTCCGGCAGCGTCAGCTTGCCGTCCCTGGCACGGCCGACGAGGTCGGCGCGGGCACGCGCGATCTGCTGCACGCTGCGGCGGTCGGCGTCGCGAATCACCGGCACGACGAGGCCGCTCGGGGCGGCGACGGCCATGCCGACGTGGGCGCTGGGATGCCGGTGGATCTCCGTGCCGTCGAACGTGGCGTTGACGGCACGGTGGCGCACGAGCGCGACTCCAACGAGCCGCGTGAGAAGGTCGTTGACGGTCGGCTTCACGTCTCCCTCCGCGAGACGGGCCACGAGCTGCTCCCGCAGATGGAGGGCCTCCGTCATGTCGATCGAGACGCCCAGCTGGAAGACAGGGGCGGTCCAGGCCTCGGTGAGGCGCCGCGCGATCGTGCGCCGGACCGAGGTCATCTCCACTACCTCGACCTCACCGGACGGGAGCGCGGGCGACCGTTCCGCGGTCGCCGCTGCCCCGACGGGTGCTTTCTCGACGTCCTCGGCGACGATGCGGCCGTCCGGGCCCGTCCCCGCGAGCGTCGTGAGATCGACACCGCGCTCGCGCGCGATCCGCCGAGCGAGTGGGGACGCTTTGATCCGACCACCCGCTGCCGGCTTCGTCGTGCCCGCGCTGTCGCCGTTGCCGGAAGCAGGGGGCGCCTCGGGCTCGGGATCACGCGCGACCCGGGCGTCAGCGGCGGGCTGTTCGGCAGCCGGCTCCGCTGCGGTGGCACCCGCGGTCTCTGCGGCGTCCGAAGCTGCCTGTTCGTCGGGCTCGGCGGGCTCGTCACCGTCCGTCCCGATCATCGCGATCGTGGAGCCGACCTCGACCTCGCCTTCGGCGACCACGATCTCGAGCAGGACGCCGTCGACATCCGACTCGACCTCCTGCGTCACCTTGTCGGTGTCGAGCTCGTAGAGCGGCTCCCGTTTCTTGACGGTGTCACCCTCGGCCTTCAGCCAGCGGACGATCGTGCCGGATTCCATGCCTTGACCGAGTCGGGGAAGCTTGAGCTCTGTTGTCGCCACTACGCCCTCTCGAGCCGCTCGCGCACGGGCGGCTCTCCGTCGACCCTGGTCATGGTCGTCATTATGCTGACGCGCGATGAAGCTCGTCGATCAGTGGCGCACGATCGAGGACGCCCTTCCGCCCGGGTGGGAGGACGTCCGGCTCACGTTGACGACCGAGCAGCCGAGCGACCTGCCTCGCGCAGCCCAGGTGCTCGGCTCGATCAACGTCGGCAAGGTCGGCTCGGCGCTCGTCTTCCACGTCACCCGGGCCGGCGGCGTCCAGGGCCCTCAGGCCGCGAAGCGCCTCTTCGAGCGGCTCGACAACGAACGGACCTGGTGCACGCTCGAGCAGTCTCGCGTGGAGCTGGCCGAGACAGCGCCGGAGCAGACGCACGCGGACGCAGGTCCTTCCAGGCGCTCGGTCGCCGAGAGCTGGGACGCAGCGCTCGCGCCGCTCCCGGACGACTGGACCGATCTGCTCTGCGAGATCGAGCTGGAATCGAGCGACTACCTCGACCGGACGGCCCTCCTGTGCGCGCCTCTGAACCCGACGCGCGAAGCGTCCCGCCTCGCGTTCACCTTCCGCTGCTCGGGGCGGTCGGGCTACGGTGCCTCACGCTCGATGGCGCGACGTTGCTTCGAGCGTCTCGACGACGACGGAATCATCGCCGAGACCCGCATCCTCCGTGTCCTCTCCGACACCGACAACGTCGACACCCAGGGGCCCGTCTGGCTCGTGGGTGGCAAGACGCTCTAGGGCGGGCGGCGGGGGAACGCCTCGCGCGTCGGCGACCACGTGGTCGGCCCGATCGCCGGGGTCAGGTGACCGTGATGCGGCCGGGAGGACGGCGATCAGCATGCGCGCCGGAGCCAGGGCCATCGGGTCCTCTACACAGAACGGGGGGCGTCGGTTTGCTGCCCGCGCAACTCCGCGCCGAGCTGCGTCGTGAGGGCGGCGACGACCCGCTCGCGCACGACGGCCGCGTCGTCGTCGGACAGCGTTCGGTCGGGCACCTGCAACGAGAGGTGGATCGCCACGGACTTCCGGCCCTCCCCCACCTGTTCTCCCCGGTAGACGTCGAAGACGCGCGCCTCGCGGAGCTCCGGTGCCCCGGCCTCGAGCGCGAGGTCGACGATCGTCGCGGCCTCGACCTCGTCGGGGACCACGACGGCGAGATCCTGCCGGAGCGGCGGGAACGTGATCACGTCGTCGTAGAGGATTCGCTCCGGGATCGGCGCCAGTAGGGCGTCGAGGTCGAGCTCGAACACACCCCACGTCCCGTCGAGGAGGGCAGGATGCAGCTCTCCGAGCCACCCCGCGGCTACCGTCGCGGCCTTGCCGGGATGGAGGAACGGGAGCACCGTCCGCACGGGCCGAAGGTCGAGATGGAGAGCGTCGTAGACGACCTCGACGGCGTTGCGCGCGGAGGCGAATCCGCCTTGGGCGATCCCGCCGACGCGCCACTGCTCGTCCGGCAGCCTCCCACCGTTCGGCAGGTAGACCCGGGCCAGCTCGAACAGCGCGATCCCGTCGTTCCCGGCGTCGATGTTCTCCCTGGCAGCCGCGACCAGCCCTTCGACCAACGTCGTGCGGAGGATTGCCTGCTCTCCACTCATCGGGTCGGGCAGCCGGATGGCCTGCGGGTCGGGATCCGTCGCAACAAGGCTCCAGGTGTACGCCTCGCTGAATCCTGCTCCCACCAGGACGTCCTCGACGAGCCGCCGTAGCCGCTGCTCCCTCGTGAGATGGCCGACCACGGCACGCCGCAGCGGCATCGTCGTCGGCACGCGGTCGAGGACGACACGTGCAACCTCCTCGACGACGTCGATCTCCCGCCTCACGTCGCGCGCCCGCCATGTCGGGACCGTGACATCCCACGCGTCGGAGACACCGAAGCCGAGCCGCTCGAGAATCGAGCGTTGCTCCTCGCGTACGACCGCCAGCCCGATGATCCGGTCGGTCCGTTCCGGCCGGAGCCGGACGAGGGGCCGCTCGGGCAGCTCGCCGTGGATATCGGCGGCACCGGCCAGCTCTCCGCCCGCGAGATCGACGATCAACCGGCTGGCCAGGATCGCGGCAGGCTCGGCGAGGTACGGGTCGACACCCTTCTCCCAGCGATTCGATCCCTCGGTGCGGAGGCCGAGCCGCTCCGACGTTCGCAAGATCCCGATCGGCTCGAAGTTCGCCGCCTCGAGCAATACCTCGCTCGTCTCCGGCGTCACCTCGCTGTCTGCCCCGCCCATGATCGCCGCGAGGGCAACCGGCTTCTCGCCGTCGGTGATCAGCAGGTCTCCCTCGTCGACCCGTCGCAACGTGCCGTCGAGGGTTGTCACCTCCTCACCCGCCCTGGCGTAGCGGACTGCGATCCGTCCACCCGCAAGCCGAGCACGGTCGAAGGCGTGCAACGGGCTCCCGTAGACATGCATCACGTAGTTCGTGATGTCGACGATGTTGGAGATCGAGCGCATGCCCGCGGCGTGAAGCCGGGCGCGAAGCCACATCGGCGATGCCCCCACGGTGACGTTGGAGTGGACGCGCGCCATGTAGCGCGGGCACCCCTCGGGAGCATCGATCGTGACCTCGACCCAGTGAGGATGGAGGATCGGCGGATCCTGCACGTCGACGGGCTTCAACTCACCGTCGAACAGCGTCGCGACCTCACGCGCGAGCCCGACCATCGAGAGCAGATCGACGCGGTTCATCGTCGGCGTCACGTCGAGCACCTGCTCGTGCACCGGCAGGACGTCGGCCAACGGCGTGCCCGGCTCGATCCCGTCGGCCAGCAGCATGATCCCGGCGTGGTCGGAGCCGAGGCCTATCTCATCCTCGGCGAGGATCATCCCGCGCGAGAGCTCCCCCCGTAGCTGCCGCTCGTCGAGGGGCCCCGGGAAGCCGGGAAGAATCACGCCCGGGAGGCCCACGGCAACGGTGGCGCCGACGCCGAAGTTCCAGGCGCCGCAGACGATCTGCCTCGGCTCCCCCTCCCCCACGTCGAGCTGGCAGAGCTGGAGCTTGTCGGCGTTGGGGTGCTTCTCGGCGGCGAGCACCTTGCCGACGCGGAGGTACGAGAGATTGTCAGCGACGTCGGCGACGCCGACCTCGATCACGCGGTCGACCTCGAGCGACGACACGGCGAGCCGGCGGGCGATCTCGGCGGCGGTGGCATCGACATCGACGTACTCGCGCAGCCAGGAGAGCGGCGCTCGCATCAGAACTGCCTCGAAAAGCGGAGGTCGTTGCGCCAGAGCTCACGTAGATCCGGGAACTCGTGGCGCAGCATCGCGATTCGCTCGAGGCCCCAGCCGAAGGCGAAACCGGTGTAACGCTCGGAGTCGTACCCGACGAACTCGAAGAGGGCCGGGTCGACCATGCCGGCGCCGCCGACCTCGATCCAGCCGGAATGGCGGCAGACGGGGCACCCGGCGCCGTCGCAGACGTGGCACGAGACGTACGCCTCGATCGACGGCTCGGTGAAAGGGAAGTAGTGCGTCCGGAACTCCGTGCGACGCTGCTCACCGAAAAGCTTCCTGAGCAGGAACTGCAGTGTCCCCTTCAGATCGGCGAGCGTGATGCCCTCGTCAACCGCGAGCCCTTCGACCTGGTGGAAGATCGGCGAGTGTGTGGCGTCGGGCGTATCGCGCCGGTAGACGCGCCCCAACGTGGCGATGTAGATCGGCGGCTTCTGGGCCTCCATCGCTCGGATCTGCGAGGGCGAGGTCTCGGTCCGCATCACCGTCTCGCCGTCGAGGAAGAGCGTCGAGAGCGGTGATCGGGCGGGGTGGCCGGCCGGGAAGTTGAGCGCGTCGAAGTTGTAGCGTGTCGTCTCGACCTCGCGACCGTCGACGACGTTGTAGCCGAGACCGAGGAAGACGTCTTCGACCTCGCGTCGGATCTGGGTGATCAGGTGGAGCCGGCCCCGCGCGTAACCTCCGGCGGGAAGGGTGACGTCGACGCGCTCTGTCGTCAGTCGTGCGTCCAGCTCCGCGCGTGCGAGCTCTGACTCGCGGGCGTCGATCGCGGACTCGAGCCGCTCGCGCACGGCGTTCAGCGTCATCCCGGTCTCCCGGTCGCGAACCTCGCGCAACGCCTGCTTGATCGCGCTCTTGCGTCCCAGGTACTCGACGCGCACGCCCTCGATCGCATCCGTCGACGAGGCGGCCGCAGCAGCGGCCAGGCCATCGCGCTCGAGTGCTTCGGCGTCCATGAGGGGTCGAGCGTACCAACGGTCTCCGCAGAGCCACTCGATGGCGCAGAGCCGTCCTAGACTCCCGTCGTGACGCTGTACAACCCGATCGCCGAGATCTACGACCCGTGGAGCGCGTCGGTCGTCGAGGACATCGCGTTCTACGTCGACGAGGCGAAGCGATCCGGCGGCCCTGTGGTCGAGCTCGCCGTCGGCACCGGGCGCATCGCGGTGCCGCTGGCGCAGGCAGGGTTACCGGTGATCGGCGTCGACCTCTCCGACGGAATGATCGACATCGCCCGCGCCTACGCAGCCGCGCACGGCGTCGAGGAGCTCGTCGACCTCCGTCTCGGCGATCTGCGCGACCCCCCCGTCGACGAGAGCGTGCCACTTGTGATCTGCCCCTTCCGTTCCCTGCTGCACATGCGCGACGAGCGCGAGAAGGGACAAGCACTGCGGGCGGCTCACGACCTGCTCGAGCCGGGCGGGCGCCTCGTCTTCGACGTCTTCGCTCCGAGCAGCGAGGACATCGAGGAGACGCACGGGCTCTGGCTCGAGCGCGAGCCCGGGATCTTCGAGCGCGCCGACTGGGACGAGGGAACCCGGACGCTCCGCCTTTCGGTGCGGTCGGGTGAGGCGGCGGCATCGATGGAGCTCCACTGGCTCTCCGCGGTCGAGTGGCGCCGCCTCATCGACGAGGCAGGCTTCGAGCTCGAGGCGCTGTACGGCTGGTTCGACCGGCGTCCTTTCAAAGGCGGCGAGGACATGATCTGGGTCTGCCGCCGACCCGAGAGGACATAGCGGGACGCAGGCACGGGCCCGCGGGCAGGCCCCTTCAAAGGCTCACGCGAAGCGTGCAGAAAGGATGCGCCGCAGGATGCTGCGACACGCGTTTTTTCCCAGCCGCAGCATCCTGCGGCGTGTAGGCTCACGACATGATCGCCGTGTGGATCATCCTCGGGCTCGTCGTCGTGATCGTGATCTACCTGGTCGCGCTCTACAACGGCCTGATCGGGAAGCGCAACCGGGTCGACAACTCCTGGGCGCAGATCGAGGTGCAGCTCAAGCGGCGCCACGATCTGATCCCGAACCTCGTCGAGACGGTGAAGGGCTACGCCGCCCACGAGCGCGGCACATTCGAGGCAGTCACCCAGGCTCGCGCCGCCGCGATGGGCGCGCAGGGACCGGCGCAGGCCGCCGCCGCCGAGGGCATCCTCGGCCAGGCGCTCGGACGGCTGTTCGCGGTCGCCGAGGCCTACCCGGACCTGAAGGCAAGCACCAACTTCCTCGACCTCCAGACGCAGCTTCAGGACACAGAGAACAAGGTCGCCGTTTCGCGGCAGGTCTACAACGACACGGTATTGACCTACAACAACGGGATCCAGGTGTTCCCGGCCGTGCTGATCGCAGGCCCCTTCGGCTTCACGAGGCGCGAGTTCTTCGAGGTCGAGGCCGACGGCGACCGCCAGGTACCGACAGTCAGCTTCCAGCCGGACGCCCCGGCAGCCCCGGCCACTCCGGCAGTGCCCCCCGCCGGCGATGCACCAGCTCCGCCGGCGACGTAGCGTCTTTCTCGCGGCAGCGCTCGCCGCGCTCGCTATCGCGGGTGGCGCGGAGGCCAAGTCGTTCTCACTGCCGCAGGCGGATGTCTCGATCCGGGTCGCCGCGGATGGCGCCGTCGTGGTCGACGAGCACATCACCTACGCATTCTCCGGTCCGTTCACCGGGGGCTACCGGGAGATCCCCTTGCGCAGTGGGGAGTCCGTCGACGACGTGCGCGTCAGCGAGAACGGTCGCTCCTACCGTCCCGGTGGCTGCACCGAGCTCAAGTGCGCCGACGCGCCGGGAACATTCGGCACGGCGGTCGTCGGGAGAAAGGTGCGCATCGTCTGGCACTACGCCGCAGCGAACGAGCTCCGAACCTTCGATGTCCACTACCGCTTGGCCGGCGTCGCGGTCGCCTACGACGACGTCGTCGACGTGAATCTCCAAGTCTGGGGCTCCGAATGGGACGAGCCGCTCGGCCGCCTCACCGCGACCGAGACGGCCCCGGGAAAGATCCTCCGCGCGTGGGGGCACCCCGTCTACGTTCGCGGCGACGTACAGCTCGCCGGCGAGAAGGTGCTCCTGCGCGCGTTGAACGTCCCGGCAGGACAGTTCGTCGAGCTGCGCACCGTGATCCCGAGGGCCGCGTTCAGCTCGACCACCGGTATGCGTATCGCATCCGGTGACGGTCTCGAGAAGATCGTCGCCGCGGAGACCGCCGATGCTGCCGCCTTCGAGAAGGACCGAGAGCGGATCGACCACGCAAAGCAGCATCCCTGGCGCTATGCCGTCTATCTCCTCCTGCTCGGGACGATCCCCGGCTTTCTCGTCGTCGCTGGGGTGTTCTGGTTCTATGGACGGGAGCTGAGGACGACCTACGACCGCGAGTACGAGCAGGAGCCGCCGACCGAAACCGAGCCCGCCCTCGTCCCGACGCTCCTCCGCCAAGGCGGCGAGGCAGGCTCGTTCGAGTTCACTGCGACCCTCTTCGACCTGATTCGCCGGGGCGTCTTCACCTCCGCACCTGTGACGACCGAGCGATCCATCTGGGGTGGCCTACGCTCCGAGAGCGTCTCCGACCTCGAGCTCTCGCCCGGCAAACGCGACCAGCAACTGACGCCGTGGGAGGAGGCGGTCGCCTCGGTCGTCGACGGGGTGATCGAGGATGGCCCCGAGCGACTGTCGCGCTTCCGCAAGCGGATCGAGGCCGAGCGCGCGACGATGAGTCCGCACTTCACCGCGTTCAAGGGGAATGTGGGCACCGAGGTCGGCAACCGGAAGTGGTTCATCTCACGCGGCGCCGTGCCGCTCGTCCTCGCACTCCTCCTGTTCGTGGCGGTCGGCGCAGGGCTCTTCTTCGCTGCGATCAACGGCTGGCGCACGGTCTACCCGCGTTGGAACGACGTCGTGCTGCTCGGCCTCGGGGTGGCCGCTTTCGTCAACGGCGCGATCGTGCTCGGTGCTCTGACGCAGCGCAGGCTGTGGCGCCGCCGCTCGCGGGACGGCGAGGTCGAGGCGGAGCGCTGGGAGGCGTTCCGGCGCTACCTGACCGACTTTCCGCGCCTGCAGGAGGCACCGCCCGCGACCCTCGCGCTGTGGGAGCGCCTGCTCGTCTACGGGATCGCGTTCGGGATTGCCGACAGAGTCCTCCAGGCCGCGCACATGTCGATGCCCGAGGAGCTCGCGCAGGCCTCCTCGATCTACTGGATCTCGAGCGGCGGCGGCCTCGGCAGCGGCGCCTCGTCTCTGGCGATCGGTGATCTCGCATCGGGCTTCGGCTCGGCGCTCGCCCCACCTTCGTCCGGCTCCGGAGGGGGTGGCGGAGGCTTCTCGGGTGGCGGCGGCGGAGGGGGCGGCGGAGGCGGAGGCGGCGCGTGGTAGGGCTGCCGTGCGTGCAGCTCAGGGGGCCTGCCGCACCAGCTCGTAGAGCGCGATCGCGCCTGCGGCTGCGACGTTGAGCGACTCCGCCTCGCCCGGCATCGGGATCGAGGCCACAGCGTCACAGGCACCGATGATCTCGTCGGGCAGCCCTGATCGCTCGGCACCGAGCACGATCGTGACGGGAGGCGTGAGCTCGAGTCCGGCGAGCGGGGAACCTCCGGCGTCGAGTGCCACCTGGCGGCCGGGTCGCTCCGCCCAGCCGACGAGGGGCACCCGGAAGATCGCCCCGGCGCTCGCCCGCAGTGCCTTTTGCGAGAGCGGATCGGCGCAGCCGTCGGAGAGGGCCACGGCGGCACCGAACGCGTCGGCGGAGCGGATCAACGTGCCGACGTTGCCGGGGTCGGAGAGCTGCCACAGGGCAAGACACGTCTCGCGCTCCCCTTCGGGCAGATCGGCCCGGCGAAAGACGCCGATCGCGCGGGCTGGATGCGGCAGGGTGGACACGCCTGCGAGCAGCTCGGCCTCAACGTTCTCACCTGCGATCAGCAGCTCGACGGGGTCGATTCCGGCGGCGAGCGCCGCGTCGCAGAGATCCTCGCCCTCGCAGGCGAAGAGGCCCGTCTCCTCGCGCTCCTTCTTCCGCTGCAGCGTGCGCACGAGCTTCAGCTTCGGATTGTCCTTGGAGCTGATCACGCTCGATCCAGCCAGTCGACCCAGTTGCCGTGAAAGTCGACGAGTGCCACGAGGCGCGGCGGCGCCGGCCAGATTCTCAGCTCGAGCTCCCATGCGTCACCGACCTCGGTCTCGCGCTCCTCCCGGCGGCGCGAAGAGATCCAGGCGAGCGGCCGCCCATCCGCTCCGGCCAGCTCGAGCGAGTCCCGCAACTCGTCGTAGCGCGCCTCCGCGAGATACCCGGTCGACGCGGTCTGGAAGACGACGGTGAGCGCGTCCGGCGGCCGCTTCGCCAGAAGGCCGGGAAGCAGGTCGACGTAGTCGCCGCGAACGAGTTCGGGCCGGCCGGGGGTCGTGACGAACGTGTCGATCGCCGCCTCGAGCCGGTCGACCCGCTCGTCGAGCCCGGGCCAGAGGAAACTCTGGAGAAGTACGACATCGGCGGCCTTCGTGACGTCGATTGGATTCAGGTCTATTCCACGCCGGCTTCCGACCTCGAGCGGCGTTCGGAGCAGCTGCGCGGGCACCTCGCCCCGTTCGTCTGCGACGAAGGCGAGGCGTGCGGATGGGTCACCGAACGTGCCTTGGGCATAGCGGTAGCGGTAGCGGTCGAAGACGAGATTGAGCCCAGCGCTCGGCCCGAGCTCGACGAGATGGAGCGGCAGCCGGGACTCGCGCGCAACAGTCAGAAAGGCAGGCACGAGCGCGATGCAGCGCTGAGTCTCGTTCGTCTGCACCCGTTGCTCCGTCACGAACCGGCGGAGCGACGGGGCGTGCGCTTCGAGTGCGGACGCGAAGTCGTCCAAATCGCCGGACAACGCCTTCGGGGCTGCGCCGGTCAGGACGTGATGATGGACTGCCCCGAAGAGGCGGAGTCCGAGATCCCATGAGGCGTCGTCGCCGAGGATCGCCTGCGCGGCCCGCGGATCCTCGGCGAGATGCCGGGCGAGCCGGCCGTAGACCGGCGAGCCGAGCATCGAGAAGTGCTCGGCCTGCCGACGGAAGACGTCCGCCTGCCGCTCGTCCAGGCTGAGCCTGGATCCCTGGCTCGAGCTCAGGCTGCCTCGGCCTCGAGCGCGGCCTTCGCCTGCTCGGCGACCGCGGCGAACGCCGGCGGATCCGAGACCGCGATGTCGGCGAGCGACTTCCGGTCGAGCTCGATACCCGCCTTGTGCAGACCCGAGATGAACTGGTTGTACGACAGGCCGTGCTGGCGTGCCGCAGCATTGATCCGCACGATCCAGAGCTGACGGAACGTCCGCTTCTTGTTCTTGCGGTCGCGGTAGGCGTAGGCGAGCGAGTGCTCGACCTGCTCCTTCGCGTACGTGTAATGCGAGTTCTTGAGGCCCCAGTACCCCTTCGCCTGCTCCAGGACCTTGCGGCGTTTCTTGCGCGCCGCCACCGAACGCTTCACCCTGGGCATCGGTTACCTCATCCCCAGCAGGCGCTTGACGGCCGGCACGTTCGCCTTGGCGACCGGCTGGTCCTTGCGGAACCCGCGCTTACGCTTCGAGCTCTTGTGCTCGAGGTTGTGGCTCTTCATCGCGTGGCGGCGGATCAACTTGCCCGTTCCGCTCACCTTGAAGCGCTTCTTCGCTCCGCTTCCCGTCTTGACTTTCGGCATCTAGTTTCACTCCTGCGTTTTTCGTCGGTCCGAGAACCATGATCATGTTGCGCCCGTCGATCAGAGGCGGTTGCTCGATCTGACCTATTTCCTTGACGTCCTCGGAGAGCCGCATCAGAAGGTCCCGCCCGCGCTCGGGATGCAGGTTCTCCCTGCCCCGGAACATGATCGTGACCTTGACCTTCGCCCGCGTGTTGAGAAAGCGGACGACGTGGCCCTTCTTGGTCTCGTAATCGTGGATTCCGATCTTCGGCCTGAGCTTGATCTCCTTGACGTTGATCTGCGACTGGTGCTTGCGCGCGACCTTCGCCTTCTGTTCCTGCTCGTAGCGGTACTTCCCGTAGTCCATCACCCGCGCGACAGGCGGATCGGCCTGCGCCGCTACCTCGACGAGGTCGAGATTGCGGCTGTAGGCGTATTCGCGCGCCTCGTCGGTCGACTTGATCCCGATCTGCTCTCCGTCCTCGCCCACGAGCCTCACGTTCGGCACACGGATCTGGTCGTTGATCCGCTCCGTGTGGACGACGGGCCTGGTCCTGTCCTCAGGACGGCGCCGGGGTCTCAAAGGCTTCTCACCAAGCTGTGTCTCTTCTCAAAACTGGGCTGATCCTTCCCTAAAACGTCAAAAACCGCTGGCAGGCAGCGGCACCGTTTCCCTCGTCGTTCGACTCGGTTGAACCCGCGCAGCCCGTGGCTCCGGAGGTGAGGGTAACGGCCCCTACTTTGCAGGCGGAAAGCGTAGCAGCGCGACAGGGCTGCTGTAGGGGGCGATGCGAAGCGGCGCATCAGCGGCGCGGAGCGTCGCCCGCCGGCCCAGGCGTCGCGACGTCGCGCTCGAGATCCGCCAGCAGCTCCTCGAGCGACCGCGTCGACTGGCCCGCGCCACGGGTCCTCACTGCGAGCGCGTCCTCGGACTCCCGCTCGCCGAAGACGACGACCACGGGCACTTTCTCGATTTCGCTCTCGCGGATCCGCTTGCCGAGGGTCTCGTCGCGCTCGTCGAGATCGACGCGGTGCCCCGCCGCCCGGACGCGGTCGGCGATTGCTCGAGCACCTTCGCGATGGGCGTCCGAGACCGGCAGCACGCGCACCTGAACGGGAGCGAGCCAGAGCGGGAACGCGCCGCCGTAGTGCTCGATCAGGATCCCGATGAAGCGCTCGAACGAGCCGAGCAACGCCCGGTGGATCACGAAGACCGGGTGCTCGTGATTGTCGGCGCCCATGTAGGTCAGCCCGAAGCGGGCGGGCATCTGGGCGTCGAGCTGGATCGTGCCCAGCTGCCACGAGCGGTCGAGCGCGTCGGTGATGTGAAGGTCGATCTTGGGGCCGTAGAACGAGCCTTCCCCTTCGCCGACGAAGTACTGGATCCCGTGACGGTCGAGGGCCTCGACCAGCTTCCCCTCGGTGAAGTCCCATTCCTCGTCGCTGCCGAGCTTGTTGTCGGGGCGGGTCGAGAGCTCCGCGCGAGGCTCGATCCCGAAGAGCCCGTACAGGTAGCGCAGGTACTCGAGCGAGCCGTCCAGCTCGGCGTCGATCTGGTCCTTCGCGCAGAAGATATGAGCGTCGTCCTGTGTCACGTACCTGACCCTCGTGAGCCCGTGGAGCGCACCCGCGAGCTCGTTGCGATGCAGCGGCGCAGCCTCGGCGTAGCGCAGCGGTAGGTCGCGGTAGCTCCGCAGCTGGGAGCCGAACAACAACATGTGCCCCGGGCAGTTCATCGGCTTGACGGCATAGGCGTGCTCGTCGTCGATCGGGATCAGGAACATGTTCTCGCGGAATTTCTCCCAATGGCCCGAGGTGACCCACAGTGCCTTGTCGTAGATCAACGGCGTCTTGACCTCGAGGTACCCGCGCCGCGCATTCTCGCGGCGGCGGAGATCCTCGAGTGCATTGAAGATCGCCATCCCCTTCGGATGCCAGAACGGTGACCCGGGCGACAGCTCGTCGAAGTGGAACAGGTCGAGCTGGCGACCGATCCTCCGATGATCTCGCGCGCGTGCCTGCTCCAGCCGCTCGAGGTGCGCGTCGAGGTCCTTCTGGCTGTAGAAGGCGGTCCCGTAGATGCGCGTCAGCTGGGAATTCTTCTCGTCGCCGCGCCAGTAGGCGCCGGCGAGCGAAGTGAGCTTGAAGGCCTTGATCGGCGCCGAGGTCTGGAGATGCGGGCCCCGGCAGAGATCGGTGAACGCACCCTGCGTGTAGAGCGTGATCGGCCCGTCCGCGGTATCGACGAGCTCGACCTTGTACCGCTCGCCCTCGGCTGCGAACCGTCGGCGTGCTTCGTCGGCGGTGATCTCCTCCCGCTCCCAGGCGCGCCCCTCGTCGAGCTCGCGCCGGACCTCGGCCTCGATCGCCTCCAGATCGGCGTCGTTGATCGGGGTCGGGAACTCGAAGTCGTAGTAGAACCCATTCTCGACCGGCGGGCCGATCGCGACTTTCACGCCGGGATGGAGCTTGCGCACGGCCTCGGCGAGCAGGTGGGCAGCGGAGTGCCGGAGTACTGCGAGAGCATCCGCATCCTGGGTGTCGCGGGTCGTCAGGATCTGCAGGCTCGCGCCGTCGGCCAGCGGCAGGCGAAGGTCTTGCGCCGCCCCGTCGACCTTGACCAGGACGGCCTGTTCCGCGAGCTTCGGGCCGATCGCGCGGGCCGCATCGAGTCCGGTGGCGCCGTCCGGCAGCTCGAGCTCGGTCTCGTCGGGGAGGATCACCTTCATCGCTTGATGAGGATAGTCGGGGTCTCCGCCAAGTGGGCCGGTGGGTTTGGCCCGCAGAGGTTCGGCCCACAGGGCTCCGCCACGGAGAGCTTGCCCAGGGGCTCGGACCCGGGCTCCGGCGATCACTCGTCCAAGCGATACGTGTTGGCCTGCCCGCCTGCCGACCATTGACCCATGCCGCTCCCCGTCTACACGGGCTCGTTTGGCCCCGCCCAGGCGGAGCGACTCCTGTGGCGCGCGGGATTCGGCCCGCGGCCCGGTGAAGACCGCTCACTCGCCGGACGGGGGCTCGACGGTGCGGTCGCCACGCTCCTCCAGACCGGTCCCGACCGCCTCGTCGGGAGACCGCCAAAGGTCAACGGTCATCGGCTGTTCCCGCTCGACAAGTTCGGTCACGATCACCTCTGGTGGCTCGACCGCATGGTGCGCACGAGCCGGCCGCTGACCGAGCGCATGACGCTCGTCTGGCACGACTGGTTCGCAACGTCGAACGAGACGGTCGGCTCGCAGCGCCTGATGATCAGGCAGAACAACATGTTTCGTCGCGCCGGCCTCGGCTCGTTCCCGGGCCTGGTCACGCGCGTGACCGAGAACCCGGCGATGCTCCTGTACCTCAACGGGCTCGAGAGCGAGAAGGGCGCCCCCAACGAGAACTACGCGCGGGAGCTGATGGAGCTCTTCACGCTCGGCCACGGCTCGGGCTACACCGAGCGCGACGTTCGCGAGCAGGCACGCGCGCTCACCGGCTTCACGGCGAGCTACAAGAATGGGTACGGCTGGGTCAGGTTCCGGTTCGACCGCAACCGCCACGACGACGCGATGAAGGTCGTCTTCGACAAGCCGGGGCCGTACGGGTGGAAGCAGGCTGTCAAGCTCACGCTGGAGCATCCCGCCCACAAGACATTCTTCACCCGCAAGCTCTGGGGATACTTCATCCCCGAGCCGGCAGACGACGAGACACAGGCAGCGCTCGAGACGCTGTACGTCCAGTCCGGCTACTCGACGAAGCAGGTCCTGAGCGCGATTCTCAAGCACCCGCGCCTGTACGAGGGGCCGCGCATGGTGAAGCCTCCCGCCGTCTACCTCGCCGGGATGCTGCGCATGCTCGGCGACCGGATCTCGACCGAGGACTGGGTCTGGCTCTCGATCCAGGCCGGCCAGCTGCTCTTCTACCCCCCGAACGTGTCCGGCTGGAACGACGATCGTTGGCTCGACACCTCGACGTTCCATGCCCGCTGGGACATGGCGCAGCGCGTGCTGAAGAAGCACGCCTATCACCCCGACCACACGAAGCGCGGCGAGTTGCCCGTCGATCCCGCGAAGCTCGTCGACCGCGCCGTCTCCTTCTGGGGCATCCAGGTTTCCGATACGACGCGCCGCTCGCTCCTGACCTACGCCCAGAAGGTGATGGGTGCCGCCGTCGCCGACGAAGACCGACAGAGGAAGTTCCCGCCCATGACCTTGAACGCGCTCCGACATCTCGTGGCCGCCTCGCCGGAGATGCAGACGGCATGAACTGCTGCAACGAGTTCTCGCGCTCGACCCTGCTCCGGCGAGCCGTGGCCGAAGCCGGCAACGGGCTCCCGGCGATCGAGCCCGGCATGCCTGCTCCCGCCGGTACCGGCCTCGACCGTCGCACGTTCCTCTCGCGCACCGTCGGTACGGCCCTGACCGTCTACGGAGCCTCGGCCCTCGGCCCGAAGCTCCTCGACGATGGCATCGCCCGTGCCGCGGCGACGGCTGGTGCAGGCCGCCGCGTGCTCGTCTCGATCTTCGCCCCCGGTGGCTGGGATGCCCTGTCCCTTCTCTACCCCATCGGCGATCCGCGATACCGCAAGCTGCGGAACTCCCTCGCGCTGAAGCCCGGCGACGGGCCTGTCTTCCGATCCGACTCCCGCCTCCACTGGCATCCGTCCCTGCAGCCTCTCGCGCGGCTGCACGCAAAAGGCCGGCTCACGGTCTTTCCGGCGATCGGCTACGCGCACCCCGACCAGTCGCATTTCACCTCGCGGCACTTCTGGGAAGTCGGCGCGCTCGATCCGCAGTCCGGCACGGGCTGGCTCGGGCGCCTGCTCGACGTGATCGGCGACGAGGAGAACGCGATGCAGGGCCTGTCGCTCGACGGTGCGCTGCTGCCCTCGCTGGCGACGGCGCGCGTGCCCGTGGCCACGCTCTCGAGCCCGGCCGACTACGGCTTCGGCTCGCACAACGTCTGGGATGTGCCCGGCGAGCTGCTCAACGACGCGATCGGCTCGCTCGGCGGCCTCGCCACCGACCCGGATCCGGTACTCGCGCAGGCCAGCCGCACGATGACACAGGCCGACGCGCTTCGTCGCCAGCTCGGCCGGTTCGTCGGGAAGGACGGTCAGGTGCACATCAATCCCAAGGCGAAGTACCCGGACACGGACTTCGGCAGGCGCCTTTCCGGCCTCGCCGCGCTCCTCGACGCCAACTTCCCGATCCGCACCGCGGCGCTTACCGGGCCGGGCTCCTACGATACGCACGCCGACCAGCAGGGGCCCCTGCAGGACGGCGCCAAGCAGATCGCCGAAGGGCTCTACGCCTTCCAGGCGGACCTCGAGCGACGGGGCATCGGCGGGCGGGTGCTGACACTCGTGTGGAGCGAGTTCGGCCGTCGCGCACAGCAGAACGACTCGAACGGCACCGACCACGGCGCAGCCGGGCTGGCGTTCCTGATGGGCACCAAGGTACGCCAGCACATGGTCGGCGAGTTCCCGGGCCTGACGAAGGGCCTCGACGGGGACGGAAACCTCCGTGCCACCTCGGATTTCCGCGCCGTCTACTCCTCGCTCTCGGAACAGTGGTTCGACGTGGACGCAGCCCGGATCATCCCAGATGCGGCCAAGATGCCGCGAATGAAGCTGGTCGCATGAAGCGGCTGATCCTCGTCCTCGCCGCTGCGATCGCCGGGCTGGCGGCCCTTCCCGCAGCCGCGGGCACCGACGGCCTGTCCTTCGTCCAGGTCGTCGACAAGGAATGGACGGTGACGCCCTCCCGTCCCAGCGTCCGCGCCGGAAGCGTCAGCATCGAGCTCGTCAACTTCGGGATGGACAACCACGACCTCGTGATCAAGGCGACGAAGGCCGGCGCGAAGCCCGTGCGGTTCAAGCAGCTGTCCCCGCGCGGCCGGACGGAGCGGACACTCCGCCTCACCCCTGGGCGGTATGCCCTCTGGTGCTCGCTTCCCGGCCACAAGGCCAAGGGCATGCACTCGACGCTCCTCGTCAAGAAGTAGCCACTCCGGCCATCAAGGAATCTCGTTGCCCGGGCGATACAGGTGAAAATGGCCCCGCTGCCCCATTACTCTGGCCGCTTCGGCACCGCCGAGGCGGAGCGGCTCCTCTGGCGGGCGGGTTTCGGCCCCCGCCGCGGCCAAGCAGCCAGCCTCGCCGGGCTCGGGCTCGACGGCGCGGTCCGCTCGCTCACGCACCCACCGAGCGAGCGCTGGGTCGGGCCTGCTCCCCATGACGACAAGGGCCGTCCGCTCGCCCCCGCCGATGCGTACGGGCACGACCACCTGTGGTGGCTCGACCGGATGGTGCGGACGCGGCGCCCCCTCGTCGAGCGCATGACGCTCGTCTGGCACGACTGGTTCGCAACCTCGAACGCCGGCGTCGGATCCCAGAAGCTGATGCTCGCGCAGAACAGGCTCCTGCGCCGCTACGCACTGGGCAGCTTCGACCGCCTGCTCGTCTCGATCACCGCGAACCCGGCGATGCTGATCTGGCTCTCGGGGACGGACAACCGCAAGGACGCACCGAACGAGAACTACGGGCGGGAGTTGATGGAGCTCTTCACCCTCGGTGAGGGCAACGGCTACACCGAAGGCGACGTCCGTGAGCAGGCCAGGGCCCTGACCGGCTGGACCAGCACCTGGAAGCGCGGCAAGGGCCAGACGGACTTCCGCTTCGATCCGAAGCGCCACGACACGGGCATGAAGACGGTATTCGGCAAGCAGGGCTCGTACTCGTGGCGGGATTCGGTCTCACTCTGCGTTCACCATCCCAAGCACGCGCCGTTCTTCGTTCGCAAGCTGTGGAGCTACTTCATCCCGGTTCCACCGGATGCACGCACCCAAGCCGCCCTCGAGCAGCTGTACAAGCAGGGATTCGAAGTGCGCCCGGTGCTCGACGCGATCCTGCGCCACCCCGCCCTGTACACAGGCCCACGCATGGTGAAGCCGCCGATCGTCTACATCGCCGGGCTCCTGCGCGGCCTGAACCGCGGGATCGACACGTCGTCCTGGGTCTGGCTGTCGGAGGGGGCAGGCCAGCGCCTCTTCAACCCGCCCAACGTCGCCGGCTGGGACGATTCCCGCTGGCTCGACACGAACGCGTTCCGAGGCCGCTGGTACATCGCCAACACCGCGCTCGAGAAGGTGTCGCTCGGCGACAAGAAGAGCAAGAAGGGCCCGAAGGTCCCGAACGACCCCGACGCGATCGTGAAGGGTGCGCTCGCCGTGCTCGGCAACCCGACGATTCGGCCCGAGACCCACCGCGAGCTGCTGGCGTTCGCGCGCGGCTCGTTGCGCGGCGCGACGGGCTGGAAGGCGGAGTCCTATCCACCGCTCGTCGCCAACGCGGTCCGCCAGCTCCTCGCCGTCTCACCCGACCTCCAGACCTGCTGATGGCGTGCTGCGACGAGCATTCGAGAGCTGAGCTCCTGCGGCGTGGCCTCGCCGAGGCCGGCCGCGGCCTCCCGGCGATCGAGCCAGGCATGCCCATGCCCGCCGGCACCGGCCTCGATCGCCGGAGCTTCGTCGCCCGCGGGGTAGGCCTCGCACTCGCCGTCTACGGTGGCGCTGCTCTGAGACCCCAGGCGTTCGACGAGGGGATTGCGGCAGCCGCAGCGGCGAGCCCGCAGCAAAAGGTGCTCGTCTCGGTGTTTCTCGACGGGGGGGCGGATGCGCTCTCACTGCTCGCCCCGACGGCAGATCCGCTCTATCGTCAGCTCCGCCCTCGGCTCGCGCTCCCTGCCGGCGCCGGCACCGTTTTCACGGAGGATCCCGGCCTCACCTGGCACCCCTCACTCTCCCCCCTCGCCCAGCTTCACGGCGAGGGCAAGGTCAGCGTGATGCCGGGAATCGGCTACGACCACCCCAACCAGTCGCATTTCACCTCCCGCCATTTCTGGGAGGTGGGCGCAGCGGACGAGCGGCTGTCGACAGGTTGGCTGGGTCGCTACGTCGACAGGGTCGGTAGCCGCGACAATCCTCTCCAGGGCCTCTCGCTCGACTGGAGCCTGCAGCCGTCGCTTGCGACGGCGAAGATGCCCGTCGCTGCTGTCGACGCTCCGGATCGCTACGACTTCTGGGCGCGCGGAGTCTGGGGCGAGGTGTCGGATCGGATGGTGGATGCGATCGGGCGTCTCGGCGGCGTGCCCGCGCATGGTGACCCCGGGCTCGAGGCGGCAAGCGACGCAGCTCTGCAGTCGGCGCGGCTCTACGACCAGCTGACACCGTTTCGACCGAAGGACGACCGCAAGACGCTGGTCAGCCCGGTGGCCTATCCGCCCGGCGACGACGCCTTTCCCCGCCGTCTGGCCGGCCTCGCGGCGATGCTCGCTGCGGGGCTGCCGCTCCGCGTCGTCGCGCTCTCCGCACCGGGTGGGTACGACACCCATGACAACCAGGCCCAGGACCTGTCCGACGGGTTGCAGCTCACCGCCGCGTCGCTCTTTTCCTTCCAGCGGGATCTCGAGGCACGCGGCCTCGCCGACCGCGTGCTCGTCCACGTCTGGACAGAGTTCGGCCGCCGCGCGAAGGAGAACGGCTCCGGCGGCACCGACCATGGAGCGGCCGGCACTGGGTTCCTGATCGGGTCGCGGGTCGCCGGGACGATGATCGGCGAGTTCCCGGGTCTCGCGAAGCTCGACGAGGACGGCAACCTCCGAGCCACTGCCGACTTCCGCGGGCTGTACGGAGCGATTCTGGAGGACTGGCTCGGGACGGATGCCGATGCGATCATCCCGGGCGCGCGCAAGTTCGCCCGGCCGAAGATCCTGCGATGAGGCGGACGCTCGCCGGCGCGGCCTTGGCCTTCCTGGCCCTCGTTCCGGGGGTGCCTGCCGCAGTGCCGCCACCGGCACGCACGCAGGTGTCGGCCGACGAGTTCACCCTGGCGGTCTCGCGCGCGTCGTTCCGCGCCGGACCGGCGATCGTCGAGCTCGTCAACTACGGCGAAGACGACCACGACCTCGCCCTCCGCCGGATCGGCGGGACGAGGACCTATCGCATCGGGGTCGTGCACCCGGGTGGGACCGGCGCCCTCGAGACGCGGTTACGCGCCGGCCGCTTCGTCCTCTGGTGCACGCTCGCCGGCCATCGCGCCGGTGGTATGCAAGCGACGTTGCGCGTCAGGCCCAGTGCGCTCTAACGGCGCCGGCGCCGTTCGTCAGCTGCGACCGCCGCCGAGCAGCGACAGCATCAGCATGAAGACGTTGAAGATGTCGAGAAAAATCGAGGCCGCGAGCAGCGGTGCTGCCTCGATCTGTCCCGCGTGGCGCAGTCGCTGGAAGTCGTACATCGTGTACCCCGAGAAGATGATCAGGCCGAGGACGGCGTAGATCACGTTCCCACCCGGGATCGAAACGAAGAGCATCACGAGCCCGAAGACGATCAGCCCGAGCAGCGCGAAGAACGAAAGCCGGCCGATCATGCTCAGATCCCGACGCGTGGCATAGCCGAACGCGCCAAAGCCGCCGATGAACAGCGCCGTCGCACCTGCCGACTGCCAGAGTGCCGACGGGTTGACCGACGCGTAGTAGGCCAGGATCGGCCCCGCGCTGACGCCGATCAGGGCGCCCATTCCGAACAGAAGGCCGATCGCCAGCTGCTCGGAGCGCTTGATCGCAGCGTTCATCGCGACGATGCAGACGATCGCACCGATGATCGCGACAATCGCGACGCCGCGGCTGAGATCGCGGCCGAGGTAGGCGCCGAACGCTGCAACGCCTGCGGTGACAGCGACCAGGCCCATCGTCTGGCCGAAGATCGCTCGGGACCGGTCACGGGTGACGGCGACCGACTGCTGGGAAACGTGCTCGAGGCTGCTCATGTCGGAATCGTACTCGGTCCGCACCGGGTCAGGCCTGACGTTTCCGAGAGCTCGCCGATGTCCGATGAAAACGGCGGCTGCCCGTCTGGGATGCTCCCTCGTTCGAGCTGGGCCGAAAGGGGGATGCACGGCGAGTCGCAATCACCCGATATCTCGGCCATGACCTGGACGGATCGCGAAGCATTGGACTGGTGGGCGTCGTCGCGCCAGGCCGCATGAGCACGGACTCCCACACCGAGCACGTCGCGGCGTTGTCCGATTCCGACCTCGACTCCCTGCTCGGACGGCTCGTGAGCGAGGAGCAGGTGACGTCCAAGCGCCGCGAAACGCTGCACAACCGGATCGAGTTCGTCGCCGCGGGCGGTGGTGCGGCGTCGGCCGAGCAGGCTGCTGACCAGCTCGCGAGCCTGCGGGAGAGCGAGCGGCAGGTCTCCGATCGCCGCCTCATCCTGCACCGTCGGATCGACGAGCTCCGCGCCGAGCGCAGCCGCCGGCAGGCACTTGGCGTGCGCGCCTGAGGCAGGGACATCTCGGAACCTCCCATCGTGTTCGCGTGACCATGCCTTGACCCCCGGTGTGGGCGATCTTGCTCTCGGTTGGATCGGCCGACAACTCAGTCAGGCGGCCCCAACCGACGTATGAGCGGTGAGGCCGCCGACTTCGTTCCAGACGGTAGGCACGGTGTTCGCCGTGCCGCCGGCGAGCACCGCTCACCCGCGAGCCCGAGCGCGCCTGCCCCGACTTGTCGCTATCCGAAGCTCGGTAGAAGATGCCTGGTGGTGAGCGAGCGCGGATCGACTGGGCCTTGCCCGGGGACGCTGTGTTGCCGGGGTTCGTTCCGGCCCGAACTCGCGTTCCGGAATCGCGGGCGGTAGGCACGATGCCGTCGTTCCTCACTCGGCACGGGATCACTCGGAGTGCAGTACTCAGGCTCGCGGTCGTCGTCTCGATGCTGATCGTGATCGGGGTTCGTTTCGAGCGCACGCTCGTCGCGATCGCGATCTCGGCGGTCTTCGTCACCGTGTTCATGGTGCTCGGCCGGCCGGCCCCCGACGAGCCGCTCGAGGAGTAAAGGGCCGACGGCAGAACATGGCGTGAGCTCGCGCGCACGAGAAAACCTGAGGCGCGGGTCCTCGACGTCGCCCGCGGAGGCATATGCTGTCTACGTGCCCTATCTCTACGGCGATCGAATTACGGACGCCAACGGGGCGGAGTTGCTCCAACGGCTCCAGGCGCGAGGCACGTCAGAGTCGATCCTCGCGGCGAAGACGATCGGTAAGGGCGCGGGACGTGATGCAACGGCTGCCTCCGGTCTCACCGCGCGGGAAGCGATCCTGCTCGAGCTCGTCGAATGGGATGATCTCGCCGGCAGCGCGCCGGGTCTCGTTCGTCTGCGTGATCGGCTGTCCGGCCCACAGCAGGGCCAGCGGATCATCTGATCCGGCTGAGCTCGTGTCCGTCGACCCGGCTCGACGACACTGTCCCAACGCGGCCGTGTGGTTCGGAGGCTGGACTCTCGTCAAGCCGGACGAGATATGGCTGGATTCGCAACCGTCCTCTCCCTGGGACGTTGCGATCCAAAGAGTCCGGAGTGCTTCGATGCGTACGTGGCACTCCGGGCTCTCCTCCTGGTGCTCGCAGCTCTGCTGCCCGACGTTTCGAGCCTCAGATCTACGTGGTGTGCTCCGGTGTGTAGTTCCAGGCGTCAGCTTCGCTGAACGCCAGTTGGGTTTCTCCTACGGCCTCATTAGAGCCGTCGTGCTCGGTGCACGTCCCGGTTCCGAAGATGATCGTGGTGCATCCCGGAACGATGCAGGGCTTGAGCATGTGCTGGCCCTCGATGCCGAGTGATGGTGATGCCAAGATTTCCCCTTACCTCGTGTTCTTCCCCGAAAGCCCATTGTCGTCAGTCGTCGCTCGTTGTCAACGGGCGGACTCGCGTCGTCAGCCGACAGAAAGGGCTTGCTCTCTGGTGCTGGCGTGTTCGATCACGTCGAGGATTCCGCTGACCTCGATTGCCCGCTCCACGACGCGAGCCGTCCCGACCAGGAGCACCAGGCGCTTGCCGTCCGAACGGCTCGCACGGTCGGCGACGAGCAGTTGCTGCATGAAGGTCGAGTCGATGAACTCGGCCTCACTCACGTCGACGACGACGAGGTCGTTCTTCGCCACGAGGTCATGCAACTGTCGACCCAATCCATGAGTCGTCGCGAGATCATGCTCGCCCCTGCATTCCAGCACCGCTACACCAGGCCGTACGTGCAGCACGTTGACATCGAGTGAGGCCATACGGTTCACCTCCGCTTCGTCGAGGTAAGACCGGGAGCAGCGAGCGAGGGCTGGGTTCCCGATCCGACGGTGCGCGCCCACCGTAGCTGCGATCGCAGATCGGCTCGCCGGAATGCGCCGGGAGCAGGACTTCTTAGCACAGGAGACGCTTTGCAAGCCCGTGACGCCCTCGACGGCCCACAGTCGGCGATCTGGGGCCTCCGCCGGAATCGCGGGATCTACGAACCGAGGTGGCGCACAGGGGATGCGCCGGTTCAGGTCGACGATCCCCTGCACACCGAGCGACGGAAGGAGCCGCCCTCCGCCACCTACCAGGTAGATGCACGCCGGCCGCAGAACTTGCGCGCAGGGAGTTCGACGGTGGTCTTGTCGCGCCAACGCGGTACAACGCTCCGCCTCGTCGAACTCGCCTAGCCCGTCAGGGCGGCCAATGAAGAGAAGAAGGCAGCGGCGGGGGACTGGGGGGAAAGGCCCCCGACGCCGCTGCCTTTCGCGGGCAGCAGAAGGAGGAGACTGCTACACGCGCACGCAGCCCTCTTTCCCGTCTCCAGCGCAAGCCAAACCATGCCCTGCCTCCAACGCCCAGGTGAGCCGCCGGTGAGCATGGATACCTGGCGGGGCGGAGCTCGTCCGGCCTGCCTCATACGGTCGGGCCTGCGTCCTCGAACACGAGCCATGTGGTGGCGGTGCCCGTTTCGTTCCGAGTGATCGTCTCGTGGGAGAACCGGAAGCGGCGACCGTTCCGGATGATGTCCGCGTAGCCCCTGCCGACGGGTTGGACCCACACGGACAGCTCACGCGCCGCGATTGGCGCTAGCCGCGATTTGAACCACACGTTTGCCATGGCGACAAACGGATACCCGCCGACGCCGTCTCGGAACCGCTCAGACGTCGAGCTCGTGTTGCTCGACCCAGATCTCGGCGGCGTAATCCTGGGTGTGCACGCGCGTGGTGATATCCAGGACGAACCACGTGCCGGGCCTGCCGACGATCTTGATGATGGCTCGATCCCCGACGGGAGCCGGCCCCGGAATGAGGTGGACCCCCTCAGTTCCGTCGGGGAAGTGGACGAGGCAGTACCAGTTCTGCACGTCCGACTTCTACACGGCTGCCGGTGGGCCGTCCAGATCAAGCGGAGTCACGCAGATTACGTCAGCCGTCGGCACGAAGATTCGGGCCGGGTCGCGTGCGTCGCGATCTTGACGCCGTTGCGATCTTGACGCCCTTGCTCAGCGCGGGGGATGATTGCGCTGCGGCGCCGTCAGGCTGTGGGCCGTGCGGTGTCGTGGCTGCTGTGGCGACGCCCGCCTGGTTTGACGGCAAAGAGGGCGGCGTCGTCAGCCGTCCCGGCTCACATCGGCAGGGCTCCTAGAGTGGCGAGCTCTCAGATCGGCTGTGCTCGCTACTGGTCTTACTCCAGGCAAGCGGAACGCACAAGGGGATTCACCGCCGCCGTCCCGGTGGTCCGTCAGAGGTTGAATCGCGTGGGAGCGATTCACGCAGCTCGGAGCAGAAGGCTCTCACGTTTCGAAAGCGCACGTGTCGGGCAGAAAAGAGCGCGAGTGGACGTGAAGTGTCGGATCCTGCGAACAAGGAGTACAGGTGGCGGACGGAACAGGTGGATCGATGGGTGGAATCGGCCTCGGCGGGATCCTCGTGATCGTCGGAGTTGTTCTCGCGATCGTCTGGAGTCTCTGGATCGGGATCATCATTGCGCTCGTCGGGCTGATCGCGTTTGGGGGGTTCGCGAAGGGACGCTGGTACTAGAGACCGAAGCACGGAGTGGTATCGGCGTCGACGCGAGAAGAAGACCCTCGATGAGACCGTGTGCCGCACTCGGTTCGGGTTTCCAGCGCGGGCAGCCGGGTAGCACGCAGACGGAGGGCTGGTCGGCAGGCGACCGTGGTTCGTGCGGGTAACCACGGGCGCCGCTCCGAGCCGGCCGGCTCTCCAACCATGCGACGCGATCAATGCGGGCGCTGAGGGCGCAGGCGGGATACCGCGCGATGGCACGTTCAGGCGCGAACGCGGTCTGCCGATACCGATGGCGTGAGCGTTCTCAGCCTGCGCGTGCCGAAGGCGCGTCCCTTGGTCCACAAAGCTGGTCGCGTCGGGCGCTGGTGTACGACGAGCACGGTTCCCCTGCTGGTCCTTCCGGCCGCGCTGGGAGCCGAGGTGTACGCGTTCGGGTCGGCGCTCGAACCCGATTCGACCTACTTCACGAGCGGGGTTGCCCTCTTCCCTTCTCCGGTCGGGACGGTGATTGGCACGGTTGGCGGATATCGCGGCCTCGCATTGGCGAACGCGGTTGCGGCGGCCGGCGATCATTCTGCTGGTCGCGCTGATAGCCCGTGAGCTCGGGAATCGACCGCTGGTGGCCCAGGGCATCGCGCTGCTCCTGGCGCCTGCCGGATGGACGAAAGAGTGGGGCATGGACTCCCCGGCGCTCGCGATCCTGCTCGGGGCAACGCTGCTCTATCTCAAGGGCCGCTCTCCACTCGCACTGGCGGGCGTCTTTCTCGCGGCTGCCACCCACCTCGCCGCACTCCCCCTTGCGGTGTCCGCAATCGTCGCGTGCTCGCCCCGACGCCGCGGTCTGTTGATCGGAGGCGTGCTCGTGTGCGCGGGCGCCTCGCTGGCGCTGGTGACTCCGTACCGCGCGGGGTTCAACATCCTCTCGGAGCCTCAGGCTTTGGCCGAAGGTGCCCGGGAGTTGTTCGACGCGTGCTGGCCGCTGCTGTTGCTCCTCCCTATCGCCACGATCGTGCCCCGCGGCCGCCCCGTCGTTCTGGGCGCGGCGATCGGGGCCATCGTGGCCGGCGCGATACCGGCCACGGTCAACCAGGTCGGCGTGACCCGATATGCCGTTCCATGCTTCTACGTCGCGGCGGGAACACTCCGGCTCCGTCGCCCTCTGGCGGTTCTGCATCGCTCCACCCGGAGCGGCTAGACCACCCATCGATCGCCCGTCCGGCCTCGCGCAGCCCAGAGCTCCTACTGCGCTCGGACCGAGCAGTACGGCGAGAGTCGTCTGGTCGGACGTCCCGATACCCCAGATTGAGGGACGGCTGTCACTCATTGATCCCCCCATCGGGGGTAGGACAGCGGGGTGCTCCTTCCGATGGTGAGAGGGCTGGTCTCACCCCACCAAGAAGGAGCACCATGTCTTCGTTCATCGGCAAGCTGCAGGCCCGCCTGCGGAAAGAGGAGTCGGGCTTCACGCTCATCGAGCTCCTCATCGTCCTCGTGATCATCGGCATCCTGCTGGCGATCGCCGTTCCGTCGTACCTCGGCTTCAAGACGCGCGCGGAAAGCGCCGCCGCCAAGTCGAACGTCCGCGCGGCGATTCCGGCCATGGAGGCCTTCTACTCCGACAACAGCACGTATGTCGGTGCCACGAACGCGGCCCTGCGGGCCAGCTACGACGCCGGTATCTCGACGTCGCTGACCCCGTCGGGACTTTCGACCACGGGCTACACGCTCACGTTCGTCAAGGGCGCCTGCACCGCGACCGTCACCGGCCCTGGCGGCACGATCGGTGTCACCGGATCGGGCTGCACCTAGACCAACGCTTCTGCCGCGCGACGCGGCAGTCGAGCACGCCGAACGAGGGGCGCGGGCAACCGCGCCCCTCTCGTTTCTCCTCTTGGTCACTCACCGGACAGCCACACCTTGCGAGTCGCGGTGCCATCACACTTCAGTGTACGAGGGGGCTATGGGCCGAAGTCGAGGCGCGGGCGGCCGCTGAGCTCATGCACCACGGTGTCGCCGTTGCTGAGCCGGACTGTCATCCCGAAACGCATGGGGCCGAGCCGAACGATCTTCTCGTACTTCGGCTGGTGGCCGGCGATGCTGTGCATGCCCTCGTTCTGGTCGCGTTTCCACTCCCGGATCTGGTCATCCGTCCAGCCCTTGAACGTGGTGCCGAACCAGCTGTTCTTGTGTCGGATCCCAAAGTACCGAGCAGGGAACCACCACTTCACCGCCCGACCAACAGCGGTGCGCCGACACCAGCAGTCGGCATCGCAGCCGCAGACGCTGTTGTGGGGATTGTGGATCCGGTGCAAAAGCGTTCGCTCCACGATAAGAGCGTAGCGCGGTCGCCGCTCAGGATCCATGTTGACAAGGGTGCGATCGGGCGAGGCTTCGCGTAGGCAATAAGCGTGTTGCGTTCGTCGACGTCCAACTCCATGTCTCGGGTGGTGACCTCGAGGCAGGTCGTGATCCGGTCAGAACATCGAATTGCTGTTCTCGGAATGCTCGGGGATCACTTGGAGCACGTCCCAGTGTTCGACTACTTTGCCGTCGCCGTCCAGCCGGAAGATGTCCATCCCGGCGTACTCCAGATCTCCGGGCCAGGACTGGTGGCAGTGAAGGACGACAAGGTCGCCTTCTGCAACGACGCGCTTGAAATCGACCCGCTTGCCGGGATACTCGGCCGCCATCCGCTCGAAGTACACGACGAAGGCCTCCTTGCCGTCACCAACATGCGGGTTGTGCTGGGTGTAGGTATCGCCCCCGTAGCGCTCGATCGCCTCGCGGGGTTCGGACTGATTGAACATGAGATCGTAAAACGCGGTAACCGTTTCTTTGTTCTGGATCTCTCGCTCTCGGACGGCCGATTCCGACATGGCTTTGAGCCTACCGTGTGCTCGGCTGCTTGAGCTTCGGCCGCGGTGCCGGCGAAGGAGCCGCACGTAGCCCCGGGAGCGGTCAGACCCCTCCCGAGCGGCACGAGGGCCGAGATCCGGGACACCAATCGGCACTGGCAGCATCCCCCCTTCCGGAGCCGTTCCTCTTGGAGCGTTTCCGACCCACAGCCGACCGGTCCGTCGGGAACGTTCATGCGGGAGGTCGAATTCTGTCGCGATCTGGCCTGCATGCTGTACCGAGGAAGAAAACCAACCCCCGTCGCGTCTGGTGAATAAACAAACTCCTTACGTTTGCCGGGGTTGACGCGACGAGCGTACCGGGTACTGATGGGTCAGCAGGAGTAGGCAAATCAGGGGAGAGGGATATGTCGGAGGCAGCGGGGGTTGTCGGACGCACGCTGGAATTGGGGGAAGCGGAGGCTGACCAGGGGCGCCGTGGCGCTCACATCCGGGTCGTGGGAGAGCAGGCGAGGCGGCAATGGGCGGACAGTCACGCTTTCTTGGCGCTCTTCGTCGGAATTCAGCTGGCGTGGCTGGCGGTGTTCGGCTACGGAGCGCTCCTGTTGCTCGAAGCGGTGTGGTGAGGTACTAGCAGGGCAGACGCATCGCCTTCGGCTGCATGCGCGGCGGGCGCCGTTTCGCCAAGCGCTCATTGGGAAATGCCTCGGACGGGAGCGAGCGCTCCCCCGTCTCGGGGAGGCAAGGTCGTCCCGCTGGGCGTAAGGTGGAGATCTACGCACCGGAGAGGCGATCATTCATGACGATCACAGAAGCGCCGAGTGAAGCACCCCTGTCCCAGCGGGTCGACGACCTGATCGAGCCGCACCATCGCACGCCGATCCTCTCGACCACAGGAACGCATGCCGCTGTGCAAGAGCTGATCGTTCGCAATCAGCGGCTCGAGCTCGCACTTCGCGAACTGACCGCTGAAGTCGAACAGCTCGGGGCCATGGTCGAAGAAGCGCTCAACGCCTGAGCCCTAGGGGCTTGCTCTTGCGTTAAAGCTCAGCTGGCCAGCGGATCGTTGAGGCTGGCCCACAGCCGCCTCAGGTCTTCCGGGCAGTCGTCGAGGGCCGCAACGAAATCCTTGCGCTCGTCATCCGAGATGTGGAACAAGGTTGTCCCCTCTCGATATTCGCCCACCATCCGGTCGGCGCACTCGCTCATGCCCGAGGCGCGGAGCTTCTCCGCCAACGAGGCGACCTCGGTATCGCTGAGACTTGTGCCTGCGACGATCACCCGCCGTAGATACCACGGCTAACGCGAAAAGCAAACCACCTCCTGGAAGGGCGGACCGGCTCGTCGCCCCTTGTGCACGTCCGCCTGTGGGAGTAGAACCAGAAGGGCGCATGCCGTCGCGCGTCCTGGTTCACCGGCCGCCACCCGATCCTCCCGAACTGGCCGAACCGCCCCCAAGGCGACCAGCCCGAGGTGAGGAGTTCCCGCTGGGTTGGACCGTGGCCGACTACAACCTCGTCGCAGGCGTCTTCGAAGGCGAGAAGTATGCGTACGAGGTGTGGGTGGTACCAAGGCTTGCGCCCTCGTAGCCTTCGCTCCGCGCGACGATCGCCTCTTTCGGGATCTCTCGATCTTCGAATGTTTGGAAACAGAGACCACAAGCTCGACGACACCCGCACCCGCGTGATGGTGCAGATGGACTACGAGCCCGAGGGCATCAAGGAATCGATCGGCAGCGTGGTCGGCGCAGACGACCGCCGTGTCAAGAAGGACCTCGAGTCGTTCAAGGAAATGATCGAGACGAGCGGCCACGAAACCTCCGCGCCGACGTATCTCTTGAGATAGGGGTGCAGGCCGCACTGCGACGGCCGCTCGACGCTGCGAGGCTGATCTGGACGATCGCAGAGGACGCCTGCTTGATTCAGGTGACTGACGCGTACCGCGCCATCACTCGAATCGCAAGAGACGGAGCTGCCTATGGCCGAGATCACTCGGCATTCAAGGAACAACCGCGACCGCAAAGATTCGGAACCCGATCGTCAGCATTCCTGCTGGTCTTCGTGACCCTCGGGATCTACTACCTGGTCTGGTACTACAAGATCAACCGCGAACTCCGTGACCTCGGCCGCGCGACCGGTCAGGAAGAACGGCTCGGCAGAAGCCCGTTCACGTCGCTGATGGCGATCACCTTCGGCTGGCTGATCCTGGTGCCGCCGTTCGTCTCCATGTACCGCACGCTCAAGCGCATCCAGGCGGCGCAGGAGATCAGCGGCACGGCCGGCGAACCTATCAACGTCTGGCTCGGGTTCGTCCTCTATCTGGTCGGAGTCTTCACGCTTCCCGGTCGAGATCATCTACGCCCAGAGCGAGCTCAACCGCCTCTGGCGCACCGCACCGCGAAGCGCCAGCGCTCGTGCCCGCGACCACCTGACGAGAACCCGCCGCTTCGGCCGCGCGTACGCCGCCGCCGACCCGTATCGATCTCTCGACCAAACTCATCCCAGAAGGGAACCCCATGAGCATCCCCAGCACTATCCCAAGCGCTCCCACGAACCGGCCGGCCGCCTCCCACGCCGCACGCATTGCTCCGCTCGTCCTGATCGTCGCTGCCGGCGCCTTCCTCGTGGCCCGCCAAGACTGGGATCAGCCCAAGCCTCAGCTTCACGAACGGAATCAGCGGCTCAGGCGTCCGCCGCAACCCAGACGCGAACCGTCCCGTCGTTCAGGGCAATCGATCTGACCGGCAGCAGCACGATCACCGTTCACGTAGGAGCCGAACAAGCGGTCGTCGTCCACGCCGACGACAACCTGATCGACCGCGTCAAGACCGACGTCCGGGACGGCGCCCTCGTCGTCTCCGAGCGCGGTAGCTTCGCAACGAACCTTCCGCTGAGCGTCGAGGTGACCGTGCCGAGTCTCGACGGCGCCAAACTGATGGGCAGCGGGACGATCAGCGTCGACGGCGTCGACGCCCGAACGTTCACCGCCGAAGCTCCCCGGCAGCGGCATGCTCACCGTCTCCGGCACGGCTCACCAACTCGACGCCAGCCTGGCCGGCTCGGGAACCATGCAGCTGGGTGGGCTCACCGCCCGCTCCGTCACCGCCACCGTTCCGGGCTCCGGGCGCCTCGAGGTGCACGCCACCCGCTCGCTCGACGCATCGATAACCGGCAACGGACTGATCGCCTACAGCGGTGACCCGGAGATGCTCGAGCAGGACATCACCGGGTCAGGCGCGATCCTGCCACGCTAGGAATCCACGCGGGATGCATCAAGGACCTTCGACGGCGGGGGGTTGCCAAGGATCGGCTTCGTGCGCGAGCCAGACCAGCTCGGGGTCGAGCGCGCGCACCCGCAGCTGGCCTTCGGTGTGCGGCTCGTCGAGCTCGCCGAACCAAACCGCCACGTCGCCGCCGACGACGACCGGACGCCCGCCGGTCTCGACGACGACCACCTGCATGCCGCGAGTGTGGCCCGGCGCCGGGACGAGCCGGAGCCCGGGAAGCAGCTCGAGCTCGCCGTCGACCGGCACGTACCGCACGCCGGGCGCCTCGACCCACTCTGGAATGGTGTAGTCCTCCTCGCTGCGCGCGTCGTCGAGCTCCCGACGCTGGACGTAGATCGGCCTGCCGGCAAAGAGGTGGTTGCCGCCGCAGTGGTCGAAGTGCAGGTGTGTGTTGACGACGATGTCGATGCCGGCGAGGTCGAAGTCCTGCTTGCTCAGCGGGCTGAGGCGGGGATCGAGATCGGCCACCGCCGGGTGCAGCTCCGTCATGCCGGTGTCGACCAGCACGCGCGCATCGGGATGGTCGATGACGTGCACGTAGACCGGCATCCGCTCGCCCTCGGCGAGCAAATCGGCAACGCGGACTGGCGTGATGGTGATCGAGGCGGGGCCGTTCATTGCCGGTGCAGACAGTAGTGAGCCGACACATCACCCGCAATCGCGGACCACGGCCGGTGGATCCCGTGAGCGCCGCTACCCGGGCGGGGCGGCGTCGTCTACCTCACCGGGAAATAGAACGGCGTCGTGCCTGCAACGCCGAACCGGAGCAGCCGAATCCCACCTCGAGGAACGCGAATCCTTGCGCTGTAGGGCGGGCCGCCGTTCTCCCTGGCGAGCGCCATCGTCGACGCGCCACCAGGCCCGACCAGCCGCACGAACATCCCGACCGCTGACATGCCTTCGCGTTTCCCATCTTCACCGGGCACGTCCACGCTCCACCGGACCGTGATCAACGTGCCAGGAGTGGCGCTCTTCGGCGGCGGTCTGAGCAGATGAGCCTGCGCGCCCTCCTTCGCCCACGCTCCGGTTGTAGCCGAAAGCCCAACCAGCACGACACAGGCGAAACGTTTCACCGCCGCCATTACACCGGTGCGCTTTCCACGGTTCCACGGACGCGGGAAAAGTACGGCTAACCGTAGATCTGGGTCGAGGCTCTCGTCGTTGACCTAGAACACGACCGCACGATGTTCCCGGAGCGGCCTGCGGCAAGGAGGGCGAAGTGACCGAGCATCACCATTTCCAGATCATGCTCCACCAGATCGAGCAGGTGCAGCGAGAGAACCCCGCCGAAGCGCGGAGGCGCGCCCATGTCCGCAAGGCGCAGCGCAAGGGGCGAGCCGAGCGGCCGGGCATGATGCGCAACCTCATCAGCGTGTTGGTCTGCCGCTGGTCGCCACGATCTTCGCCGTGCTCGGATGCCGGCGTCCGCCCTGCCAGATAGGTAGCCCGGCCCCACCCCGCTGGAGCCCGGGGGCGCCGCAGGACTCCTCTGCCTCCAAGGCTCGCGCGTCCTACGCCAGCGTATGGGAGTGGTACTGAGAGCCGGGGACAACGCCTCGCGCGATGCCGGCCGGGCGGTGGTTGTGCTGTCGTAGTGTTCGCTTCTTCTAAGTGAAGGAGGAGGCAGTGGCCAGCACCCAGGCAGAGGAGGCGCGCCGGGATGCGCTTGTCGAGCGGTTGTTTGGGGCGACGATCGGAGCTTTTGACCTGTGCGCCGTCTATATCGGTGACAGGCTCGGGCTGTATCGCGCGCTGGCCCAGCACGGCCCGGCGTCGGCAGGCGAGTTGGGACGCGCCGCCGGGATTCATGAGCGCTATGCGCTGGAGTGGCTCGAGCATCAGGCGGTGAGCGGCATCCTCGATGTCAGCGAGGCCGAGGACGGCGTACGGCGGTTCGTCCTACCCGTGGGTCATGCCGAGGCGCTTCTGGACGAGGAGAGCCTCAACTACGCGAGCCCTTTCGGACGGCTGCTGGTCGCCTGTCTCCGACCAATCGACGCACTCCTCGATGCGTACCGGAACGGAGGTGGCGTCCCCTACGCCGCCTACGGCGCGGACCTCCATGAGGGCCAGGCGGCATTCACGCGGCCGCTGTTCTCACGGCTGCTGGCTCAGGAGTGGTTGCCGTCCGTACCCGAGATCCACGCGCGACTCCTAGCCGATCCGCCCGCCCGGGTGGCCGACGTCGCCTGCGGAGGTGGGATCTCGAGTATCGCGATCGCACGCGGATATCCCAAGGTTCACGTCGACGGCATCGACCTCGACACGGCCTCGATCGAAGCTGCCCACGGTCACCTAGTAGGGAGCGGGGTCGAGGACAGGGTCACCTTCGAGGCCAGGGATGCAGCCGATCCAGCCTTTGGACATCGATACGACCTCGTGACGGTGTTCGAAGCGTTGCACGACATGTCCTACCCGGTCGACGTATTGCGAGCGGCACGAGGGATGCTCGCGGAGGGCGGCGTCGTCCTCGTGGGTGACGAGCGCACTGCCGAATCGTTCGGAGCCCCTGGCGATGATCTCGAGCGCATGTACTACGGGTTCAGCATCCTCCACTGCCTGCCAGTCGGGATGGTCGGCGACGGCGCCGTCGGAACTGGCACCGTCATGCGCCCGGCCACGGTCGAGGCCTACGCCCGGGACGCCGGCTTCGAGGATTTCGCCATCGCGCCGATCGAGAACGACTTCTGGCGCTTCTACCTCATGCGCACGTAACAGCCACCTGGAGTTGCGGTTCGTCGTCGAGGCCAGCTCGGAGCCGTACGACGCGATCAGCCCGGGAGGAAAGCACCGAACTGACGCCGCCCAAGCAACGGCAGCTGGAAACCCGACGATCCAACCACTGATCTCTCCGCGAGCTCGTCGCGCGCAAGCGTCCCCAGCGCATCGGCTGTGCTCGTGTTCGGGAATGTCACCTGAGATCGACGATCAACATCACTGTTAGGTTTTTGACTGCTCAATGAGGCGCATTACGTGACCCCACCTTCCTCCAATCTTGGCCTGTCGCTGATCATGCTTGCGACCGGGGTGGGCATCCCCATCATGGCGGCGCTCAACTCAGGTCTGGGCACCCGTCTTGGCAGTCCCTGGCTGGCGGCATTCATCCTTCTTCTAACCGGCGCCGTAGTCTCCGGCGTTGCGCTGGTCGTGATCGGTCTCCCGCCGAGCCTCACCCTGGCGGCGCCGCCGTGGTCTTTCTTGGGCGGATTTCTCGTGGCATTTTACGTGCTATCGGTGACCGCGATCGCGCCGCGGATCGGAGTCGGCAATGCGATCTTCTTCGTCTTGCTCGGCCAGATCCTCGCCGCAGCCACCATCGATCGTTTCGGACTGTTCGGCGCCCCCGAGGCACCGGTCACGGCCCGTCGCTGGGTCGGCATTGGACTTATGGTCGTGGGAGTCTTCCTGGCACGGCGGATCTAGCGCTCCTCGCAGGGGTAACTTGCCAAGTGTGCGCCTCTGCTGGTGGGCCGTAAAGCAAGGCGCCGG
This sequence comes from uncultured Thermoleophilia bacterium, assembly GCA_963799905.1. Classification (GTDB taxonomy): domain Bacteria; phylum Actinomycetota; class Thermoleophilia; order Gaiellales; family Gaiellaceae; genus Gaiella. The sequence goes on along the minus strand of CAWCYU010000031.1, from coordinate 42,289 downwards.
GCGGCGAGCCGAACGCCCAGACCCTTCCCACGCCACGACCCGAGAGGATGATCAGCGGCCGGATCGATCGGAGGAGAAAGTGTCAACCCGGCCGCGACCATCTGCACGTCGATGCGCTTCTGCCCGTCTGCCCAACCTTCGAAACGCGGCTACATGTCGGGTGCGACCTCGTTGTCGACTGGCTCTGCGGCTACCAGTATTCCCCCGCCTGCGACATCCTTGGATTCAGTCACGATGACGGGGAAACCTATGTCGATCTTCGCCCCCACAGGAGGTCGGCCAGAGAGATACGTTCGATAGGTAGTACTGCCGACTCTCACTACCGCATACGACTGTCGTGACGCCTGGCGTCGAATGTTGAGGCGGACGTTCATCGGTTCTCCCTTACCCTGATTCTAGGACCCTCGCCTAGTCCGTCTACCCCGCAGTGTTGGAGTAGCAATCAGATTCCCTCTTGCGCGTCTTAGTAAGAGAATCGACAATAGGCGCGGAGGCAGGTAGTGACTCCGGAGACTGTGGCGTTGTGGCTGGTCGCGATAGTGCTCGCGGCAGGGATGGTCGCGGATGCTCTACTGACCGGGATCTAGTGAGCCCTCGTCGGGCTCGAGCTCGTGTTGTTCGACCCAGATTTCGGCGGCGTAATCCTGTGTGTGCGCGTCGCGAGTGATGATTCTTTCACGAGCCACGTGCCGGGGTGGCCGATGGTCTTGACGGTGGGTCGATGCCCCACGGGCGCCGGCCCCGGAATGAGGTGGATGCCGTCAGTCCCGTCGGGGAAGTGAACGAGGCAGTACCAGTTCTGCATGCTGCGTTTTACGCCGCAGGGGGTGTGATGCCTTTAGGTCATGCGTGGCAGCGGGACGAGTATCCGCGAACGCGGCGAGAACCTGGTCTTGTTGGCGACCAGGTTCGCAATACGGTGAGGGTGACCACGCAGGTTCGGCGGGTCTTCCCTGTCCAACCGAGCCTGCGTGGGTCTCAAGGGGAGGGAATAACACGCCTGAGACCGAGCCCCTCGCCCGCAAGCGCCAGTGCTTGGGAATGTCCCTGAGCGGTCCAGTCGAGCAGCCCCGTGTTATGGGGGCATCTGGCAGAGTTAGCCCAACCTTCCGTTCGATCTTCGAAAGGTGTTCTCGTTGGGGTTACGCGATCTCGCTCGGAAACTCCGTATGAGACTGCGGCCCAAGTCGCCCGAAACCGATTCGAGCAAGCGTCGTGACGCCGAAGGTCGCGATCCCGAGGATTCATCGAAGGAGTTGCTCGGGCCTTCCGGCGGCATCATCGGCAACCCGGACCGCTTCTGAACGGGGCGACACGGCAGCCCGGCTGTCGCCTGCGCCAGTCACATGAGCGGAGCCGTCAACGGCCGGCGGGTAGTCGCAGTCCGTTGAGTGCGCGTTGCGCCTGGGCCTTCATGGTCTGTGTTGGCGCTGATCCGAAGTAGATGCGGACGAGGACGCTGTAGGCGTGTTGTGGCCCCCAGCCATAAACCTCCCACTCGCCGCCGGGAACCCCAGCGCCCTCGCAGCACTCAAACCTGTACGCCTTCGCTACCGAGAGACGTTCGCTCGCCCGACGGCCATCGGGCGGCCACAGGAGTGGCGGTTGGATCGACGCCCAGACGACCACGCCGTTGCGGGGAATCCGACCCAGGGTCGCGTTCGGTGGGTCTGCGGTTGCCTTGTTGCGGTAGTGGAAGTTCGCCGTCCATGCTGTCGAGTACGGCACACGCTTCCCTGCCACCATCGTCGTCACCGTGCCGCTGCGACCCACATCCCACCCGGCCGCTGGCTCGGCCATCGTCACGGGGGCGGCCCAGGGAATCGCGATGGCTGCGATAAGCGCAGCAATCATGAACGCCATTCTACGGCGGAACCCGTAGAACCAGTAATCGCGGTCGGCGAACCCGGCATGCCTGCGCCAGTGTTCGGGAATGCGCCCTGCGCGGTTCTGTACTCGTTAGTGGCGGCCGCAGTGCGGGATACCGTCACGGCAAGCGGCGACGATCTGCCGCAAAGCCTTCTGGTTCCAAGTGTTGAAGAAATCAGCGTGGCCGCTGTATTCGCCGCCCGACGCGAGTGTCACGCCTCTCCCATGAGTCACCGTCGGATAGGTAACGATCAGAATCAACGAGGGCAACAGGACCGGATGGCCGCGCGGACAGTTCCCGTCGACGCTGTAGGCCATATGTGAGTGGTGATCAGCGCTATCCAGGTGTATGCCGTCCCAACACTCAGGGAAGCGCACGTGAAGCTGGATACCCGTAAGCGGCGCTCCGCCCCGGCGAACGAACCGGCTCGACGAGTGGTTCGCCGCGCAAGCAGTCGGGATCGAAGACGACATCCTGACAACACCAGGCGCGGCGCACGTCCACCAGGTGACGTGCAACGGCTGCGGAGACGTCGCGGTCGCGTCTCCGGCCACGATCTTCAATCCATGAGGGTAGGACTGCACGGGTGTGCGCTCGCCCAGGGTGTAGTAGGCGACCGCCTCGGCGCCCGCCACTTTCCGCCCATTCCGGTAGAGGGTCGGCACCCAGTACGCGCCAGTGTCTGACTTACGGGTGCAGGTCGTCTGGTGCCCGCGCAATGTACGCACCGTCGAAAACGCCGTCACCCCGCGAATCCCGAAGAACGTATGGTCATGCGACGCGCCCAAATGACCGAAGTGGACGATCGGATCGTCCATAGCCAAGTGGTCTACCGTACAACGAGCGAGGAAATTCACCGTCGGACCCGGCCGCGATGCACGCCCATGGCCGCCGCTCGCAGCCGCCGCGACGACCAGCGCGAACAAGCCGACCGGAGCTAACCCGATAACGCGACGGGGCAAGGCGCTCGCGGGCAAACGGACCAGCGCTCTCGGGCAAGACCATTCGGCGCCTTAGAGCCGCCACGCACCGATCATACGTCCGAACAGCAACCTCCGATCGAGCTCGGAGTCACTGAACCTCGCCTACGGCCAGTGCTCGGGAATGTTCCCTGACGCTACGTGAACGGCACCAACGGCAGCACCGGCCTGATTAGTGCAACGCGAACCAGACGACGACCGGTGGGGTGTAAGCGCGCACGCACCCAATCACTTTCCACCAATCCTTCTAGACCGCGCAGTAGCCGTCGTAGGGCCTTACAGCTTTCGCGTCACTCGGAAGCCCGCGTGAGAGCGTACAAGAGGAGCGATGACGCGTCGCTGGTGGCGATCTCGAAGCAGATGTTGCCGGCGACCGTCTCTCCGGAGTCGATCCTGTGACTTCTGTTGCCCCTACGGTTGCAGGCCCGGGTTCGGATGGGGCGCCGCTGCCCGTGCCCGCTCCGCTTTAGAGCGGTCTCAGCCTGGTGGCTCGCCGCGAACGCGAATTGCGACCTCACCTCCAACGATTGTTGCAGGCCGTGACCTGCTCGTGACGAGAACGTTGCCACTTGGCGCGGGTCAACACAAAGAAACATCGTGTTAACCGGAGCCTTTACCGGTGTAGGTCTCTTCGATGTAGAGCATGAAGAACTCCGCCCCTGCTGACGGGATCTTTGGGGTGCCGTCCCGGTTCTTCAGCTGCACGTTCGGGGTAGAGCTGTCGATCATCACGCCGGCCGGCACGACTCGCTCCCTGCCGGTGCCAGGTCTGCCATTACCGTAGACCGTGCCGTGCCATGCGGGGCGCCTGTCCCACTGTTCGCGGTGTCCGGGATTGATGGAGATAGTTCTGCCTCCTTCGACCAGGGCTCGGATGGCAGGGACGAAGAGACTTAGGCCCGCCCCGTATTGGGCAGTGCTGACGTTTGGCATGGCCCTCCTATTGGGGTATTGATTCGTGGTGGAGCGAGACCTAGACCTTCGGAGATCTGATCCGGTCGGCTGGGGGATTGCCCCTCAGCGGTGCCGCAATGAGAGTTGGTCGGGCACGGAGCAAGACAAAGTTGCGGCGTTGTCTGCTCCTGTGCGCGGCGGGGGGTCTGTTTCCAGGTTTCCAGAGAGTTGGTTACAGGGGGAGTGGGAACAGGTCTCCTGCCCGAACCTTCAACCTGGCGTTATGGACTCGGGCGATGCCACCTGCGAAACGGTCAAGCCCCAATGGCTCGCGACCGATAACCCTCGTGTGACAACACCATCGCTGGACGACCTAGAGCGAGGTGCGGCAGTGGCCAGGGCGCTAAGAGACAAGGGCGTCAAGGGCCCGCTCATCAAAGCTGCGGAAGCCGGTTACATCACAGAGATGAAGTGCGGGATGCCCAAGTGCTTCTGTCCGGAAGCGCTTGGCGGTTCGGAATACTTCGAACGGCGCACTCACCCGTGGTCACCTTGGGAGCCGACCTTCGAGCATTTCCCAACCCCGAAGCACAAGGGGGGCCGGGAGACTCCCGACAACGCGGTTCTTGCGCACCGCCTCTGCAACAAGCTCGACTACGCAGACTCCGCCGGGTGGCCTACCCACAAGGATCTTGCGAAAGTCGAGGAAGCTCGCCTGTCCGCAATGAAGCTAATTCCGCATCAGGCCTCTAGTGGTGGCGCTCACGGCTAATGCATGCCGCAGGGGTAGTCGGGTGCGAATCCCTCCGCATTGCGGCTTCGTGATCGGTCTGAGGGTTGTTGACACCCATAGCCGGATTTGTGACAGTCGCGGATTCAGCTAACCCGGAGGTTTTTGATGGCTGGAACGCATGAGGACGCGGTCCTGATGGTCGAGCTTGCGAAATGGGGCACGATGATGGGCCTGGGAGAAGCGTCTCGGGAAATCTTCGCTGACGACTTCGATCCCGACGCCGCCGAGGCAACCGATCAATCGGTCAGCACCATGCTTGTGTATGGGGAAACGGTTGGGACGCTCGTGACGAACGGGTTGATCGATCGCGAACTCATCTACGACTGGCTCTGGGTCGAGGGAACTTGGGCGCGCGTGGCCCCCGCGGCCAAACGTCTGCGAGAGAAGGCCGGAGAGCCCCGGCTTTACGAGAACTACGAAGCGCTCGCGGCGGGCCAGAGTTCAAGCTGAGTCAGATGTAGAAGCCAGCAAACCGTGAGCGCGGCTTAAGTTCTGCCGATACTCGCTTCCGCGTAAAGGTGGTCGTATGTCGTAGGCCGCCGGTCGGCCGGGCCGGAGATGCGTCTATGACACCCCTATAGGGCCCTAGGAACGGCACGAAGCGCCAAGTGGCTCAGACCCACCCCGGCAATTCGGAGCTGCTGAGAACGAAATACCAGGCACAGAGACGGCCCCCTTTGGGGGCCGTTTCCTTTGTGGCATTTCCGACCAACTCCGACCCAGACGAGAAAGAGGCCCTTTGGGAGGGCCTCTCTCATTCGTGGATATGGCGTGTTTCCTGGTGTTGCGGTGATGGGCGCTACTGGGCTCGAACCAGTGACCCCCAGCTTGTCGAGCTGGTGCTCTCCCAACTGAGCTAAGCGCCCGAACATGCCTGTTCTTCAGGCACTCCGTGCTTGTGTCTCGCCGTGACGCGCCTCCCGATCTTCCGGGAGGACGGGGATTCTACCGCAGGCGCGCGCGGACGTGATCTCCTCGGTCGAGACGGCACGCACGGGGGCGGTGATGAAGCTCCGCATCCCCCCCGTCGCGGCCCGACATACGAGTGGTGGTGTCGTCGCGCGATCCTCGTCCGCCCCGTCAGACCCAGTCGAGTCCGACGTAGTTCTCGGCAAGCGTCGTCGCGGCCGCCGTCGAGGTAGTGACGTGACGAAGCTGCGACTCCTGCAGGCGCAGATCGAAAGGGTCGTCACCCTCGAGGCGGTGCAGCATCGTCGTCATCCACCAGGAGAAATGCTCCGCGCGCCAGACGCGGCGGAGGCAATCGCTCGAGTAGCTGTCCAGAAGAGCGGCGTCGCCCGCGCCGTACCACTCGACGAGGGCATCGGCGAGAAGCCGAACGTCGCGAACTGCGAGATTGAGACCCTTCGCTCCCGTCGGAGGCACGATGTGGGCTGCGTCGCCCGCCAGAAACAGGCGGCCGTGTTGCATCGGTTCGGCGACGAAGCTGCGCATCGGCGTGATCCCCTTCTCCACCACCGGCCCCTCGGCCAGCGTCCAACCGGGCAGGCCGAGCCTGACCTGCAGCTCCTCCCAGATGCGCGCGTCGGACCAGTCGGCGATCTCCTCATCGGGCCGGCACTGCAGGTAGAGACGGCTCAGCTCGGGGAACGCAGGCTCAGCAACGCGAAGCCGCGCTCGTGATGGGCGTAGACGAGCTCGTCGTTCGACGGCGCGACCGCGGCCAGGATCCCGAGCCAGCCGAACGAATACTCGCGGGAGTAGGTTCGCAGAACGCTCGCGGGCATCGTCGGACGACAGACACCGTGAAAACCGTCACACCCAGCGACGAAATCGCATTCGAGCACCTGCTCGGTTCCCTCGTGGCCGAATCGCACGAGCGGCTGCTCCGATTCGATCTTCTCGACACGGACGTCTTCCACCTCGAACAGCAGCGGCTGCTGGGCGCCGAGCCGCGCCTGGATCAGGTCCTTCACCACCTCGGTTTGCCCGTAGACGGTGATCGCCTTGCCGCCAGTCAGCGCCGACATGTCGATCCGGTGCCGCTCGCCGGCGAACTGCAGCTCGATGCCTCCGTGCACGAGCCCTTCGCGCACCATCCGCTCCCCGACGCCTGCCTCGACGAGGAGATCGACGACGCCTTGCTCGAGCACCCCGGCCCGAATCCGGGCCTCGACGTATTCGCGGCTCCTGTTCTCCAGGATCACCGACTCGATGCCCTCCAGATGCAGCAGTTGGGCGAGCGTCAGGCCTGCGGGCCCCGCGCCGATGATCGCAACCTGTGTCCGTGTCAAGGAGCCGTCTCGCGGGTGAAGAGTGCAGCCTGCCCCTGGCCCACGCCGATGCACATCGTCGCGAGGCCATAACGCCCCCCGCGACGGCGAAGCTCGTGCAACAACGTGGTGACGAGCCGGGCGCCGCTCATGCCCAGCGGGTGCCCGATCGCGATTGCGCCGCCGTTGACGTTCACCCGCTCCTCGTCGAGCCCGAGCTCCCTCACGACGGCGAGGCTCTGCGACGCGAACGCTTCGTTCAGCTCGACCAGATCGAGCTCATCGACGGTCACCCCGGTGCGGTCGAGGAGCTTCCGCACCGCCGGGACGGGTCCGATCCCCATCACCGCCGGGTCGACTCCGGCGGCCGCGGAACCGGCGAACACGCCCAGCGGCTCGATCCCCAGGTCACGGGCACGCTCCTCGCCGGCGATCACGAGCGCCGCGGCACCGTCGTTGATCCCGCTCGAGTTGCCCGCCGTGACCGACCCGCCGGCGCGGAACGCCGATTTGAGCGACGCAAGCTTCTCGAGGGTCGTGTCGGGTCTCGGATGCTCGTCGTGCTCGAGACCTGCCACCGGCACGAGCTCATCGGCGAAGCGGCCGGCTTCCTGCGCATCCGCCCAACGCCGCTGGGAGCGCCAGGCGAACGCGTCCTGTTCCTCCCGCGTCACATTCCAGCGCTCCGCCACGTTTTCGCCCGTCTCACCCATCGTCGCCCTCGAGTAGTTCGCCTCGTAGAGCGGGTTGACGAAGCGCCAGCCGAGCGTCGTGTCGTGGAGCGTGCGGTCGCCGCGCGCGAACGCCGCCTCCGGCTTCGGCGTCACGAGTGGCGCGCGCGTCATCGACTCGACACCGCCCGCGACGAAGAGATCGCCGTCACCGGCGATCACGGCATGACAGGCCCCGACGATCGCCGACAACCCGGATGCGCAGAGACGGTTGACGGTGACGCCTCCCACCGTCTCGGGAAGGCCGGCGAGCAGCGCGGCGAAGCGGGCGACGTTGCGGTTGTCCTCACCGGCCTGGTTCGCACAGCCGAGCCAGACGTCCTCGATCTCGGCAGCCGGGACCCCGGCTCTCGAGACCGCCTCGGCGATCACCGCAGCTGCCAGATCGTCGGGCCGCACGCCCGCGAGCCCGCCGCCGTAGCGCCCGACCGGGGTGCGGACAGCGGAGAGCACGACGGCGCGCGTCATGCCCGTCCTCCGGAAGCCGCTCGCGTCGACACTCGGATATCGTCGGGTCGGGCCCTGCGGATCGGGACGTCGGAACGCGTCACCGCGCGGCCTCGCCCGCATCTGCCGCCTCGAGCACGCGTTGGGCGATCGCGAATGCGCCGTTGGCGGCGGGGACCCCGCAGTAGACGGCGCACTGCAGCAGCACCTCGCCGATCTCGTCGGGTGTGAGCCCGTTTCGGAGCGCGGCCCGCAGATGCAGCTCGAGCTCGTGCTCCCTTCCGGAGGCGACGAGCGCCGTCAACGTGATGCAGCTGCGCGTCCGCCGGTCGAGCCCCGGACGGGCCCAGATCTCGCCCCAGGCATAGCGCGTGATCAGATCCTGGAAGTCCTCGGTGAACGGCGTTGTCCGGTCGATTGCCCTGTCGACGTGGGCGTCGCCCAACACCGACCGGCGAACGCCCATGCCGCGCGCGTGGAGCTCCGCCTGTGTCTCGTCCCTCATGCGTCCTCCTGGTCTCCGCCCAGGTGGCGCAACAGCGCCGCCGTGAAGGCGTCCGGTTGCTCGACATTCGCGATATGCGCAGCCCTGTCGATCACAGTGTGCACAGCGCCGCCCCCGATCGCCGCGGCGAGCGCGTCTCCGTCGGCGGGGGTCACGACGGGGTCGTCGGAGCCCGTGAGCACGAGCGTCGGTGCCGTGATCTCCGCGAGCCGAGCGGTGAGGTCGGCGTCGGCGAGTGCGTCGCAGCAAGCGGCGTACCCCTCGGCGGGGGTTGCGGTGAGCATCGCGCGGAACCGGGCGACGACCTCGGGGTGCGCGTCGCGGTACGCGGGCCGGAACCAGCGACCGAGAACCGCATTTGCGATCGCTTCCATCCCCTTGGTCCGCACCGTGAACGCGCGGCCGATCCAGCCCTGTCTCGGTACGAACGCGGCCGCCGTACAGCAAAGCGCGAGGCGCTCGACCCGGGCCGGCGCGTTCACGGCGAGCCACTGGCCCTCGAGGCCTCCGAGGGAAAGGCCGCAGAAGGAGGCCGTCTCTGTTCCGATCGTGTCGAGGAGGTCGACGAGGTCGCGTCCCAGGTCGTCGATCGTCGTCACCGCGGGTCCAACAGCCGAACCGCCGTGCCCTCGCCTGTCGTAGCGAACGACCTCGAACCGGTCGACGAGCCGCGCCAGCTGTGGCTCCCACATCTCGAGCGTCGTGCCGAGGGAGCTCGAGAGAACGAGCACGGGAGCGCCTGTGGGACCGTCGCGGACGTGATGGAGCCTCATCCGCCTCCGGCCCTCTCGTCGTCGTATCGCGCGAGCGCGCGATCCACCAGCAGCCCCGCCGAGCCGAGATACGTGGTCGGCTCGAGCGCGACCTCGATCTCCTCGCCGGTCAGGCCCGTGTCGCAACGTGCGAGCTCGTCGGCCAAGGTGCTCCCTGTCCGGCCCGCACGCAGCGACCCCTCTCGCACGAGGGTGCGTGCAGCCGTGCGGCCCAGCCGCTCAGTGAGGAGCACCGCGATCCGTTCCGCCGCGATCTGCCCGCCGGTGAGATCGAGGTTCGCCCGCATGCGTCCCGCGTCGACCTCGAGCCCTTCGAGCGAACCTGCCAGAGCGGCGGCGGCGCCTCCCGCGTACTGGAGTGCGCCGGACAGCGCCTCCCACTCCGCCTGCCAGGCACCCGCCGCGCGCTCGTGCTCCTGCGCGAGCGCGCCCGTGAGGACGGAGGCGTGCGCCCGAGTGAGCTCGGCCGACGCGCGCGCCCTCATCGCACCGACCGCGTTGCGCTTCTGGGGCATGGCCGTCGACGCTCCGCCGTCTCCTCCCTCCCGCACCTCCGCAGTCTCCGTCTGGGCGAGCAGCAAGACGTCCAGCGCGACCTTTGCCACCGCTCCCGAGGCGATCGCGAGCGCTGCGCCGAGCTCGGCAACGCGAACGCGGTTCGTGTGCCAGGGCAAAGTGGGTTCGACGAGATCGAGCTCGCTGGCATACAGGCGAGCGATCTCCGGCCCGCGCTCCCCCATCGCGGCCAGCGTGCCGACCGCTCCGCCGAGCTGCGCGGCGAGCCCCTCGCGCCACAGCCGGCCGAGCCTCGTTCGCGCGTCGAGCACCCCGACGAGCCAGCCTGCCGCCTTGAGCCCGAACGTCGTCGGCACGGCCTGCTGCAGCATCGTGCGACCGGCCATGGGTGTCTCCCGGTAGGAGCGTGCGAGCTGTGCGCACGCGGCGGTGACGCGATCGAGCTCGGCCAACACGAGCCCGATCGCCCGACGGGCGACGAGCATCGCCGCCGTATCCATCACGTCCTGGGTCGTCGCACCCAGGTGGACCCACCGGGCCGCGTCCTCCCCGACACGTTCGACCAGGGCGCGAACGAGCGGCTCGACCGGGGCGCCGACCCGCTGGCCCTCGGCGAGGAGCAGATCCCAGTCGTAGGCATCGTCCGTGCAGGCAGAGGCGATCGCTGTCGCGGCGGGCTCGGGGACGGCGCCCGCAAGCGCGCCGGCGCGCGCGAGGGCGGCCTCGGCATCGAGCATCGCGGCAAGCCACGAGCGCCCCGAGACGGCCTCACGCAGCTCCTCGGGTACGAAGAGAGGCGAGAACGGGCTCACACCGCGAAGAATGCCGTCTGCCCCGGCCCTTGCAAGCGGATGTCGAAGCGAAGGTCTCCGTCCTCGGCGGCCGCGACGAGCGTGGCACGGATCTCCTCGCCGAGGTGCGAGAGGACAGGATCGGCGGCGTTCGCCTCCGCTTCATCCGGGAAGTAGACACGGGTGACGGCCCGCTTGAGCAGCCCACGTGCGAACACGCCGACCTCCAGGTGAGGTGCCTGCAGACCGCCCTGGGGCCACGGGACCCGGCCCGGCTTGACCGTCACGAACTCGAACCGGCCGTCCGGCGCGGTGCCGGAGCGACCGAAGCCGAGAAACCCGTCCTCCAGCTCGAGCTCCGTGCGGTCGTCGAGCGGATGGGCATAGCGGCCGGCGGCGTTCGCCTGCCAGATCTCGATCATCCCGTCGGGGACCGGCTCGCCGGCGCCGTCGAGGAGCGTGCCGCGGAGCCGCACGGCTCGCGGGTCGCTCGGGTCGACGAGCTGCGATGTGATCACGTCGAGCAAGGCGATCGAGAGGTACGGCCCAACCGTCTGCGATGGGGCGACGCCGAGGGTCTCAGTCATCGTGCGGCTCCTCCAACGGGGTCGCCTCTCGTCCGCCGAGCACGATGTCCCACCGGAAGCCGAGCGCCCAGTCGGGCTGCGTCAGCCCCATGTCCAGCCGGCTGACGAGCCGGCCGCGCACCTCCTCGTCAGGGATCGAGTTGTAGATCGGGTCGTGGGCGAAGAGCGGATCGCCGGGGAAATACATCTGCGTGACGAGGCGTTCGGTGAACGACCGTCCGAACAGCGAGAAGTGGATGTGGTTCGGGCGCCACGCATTTGGATGATTCCCCCACGGGTAGGCGCCGGGCTTGATCGTCACGAAGCGGTACCACCCGTCGTCGTCCGTGAGGCAGCGGCCGCCTCCCGTGAAGTTCGGGTCGAGCGGGGCGTCGTGCGTGTCGATCGCGTGCGGATAGCGACCGGCTGCGTTCGCCTGCCAGATCTCGACGAGCTGCCCGCGCATGGGCTTTCCGTCCCGGCCGAGCACCCTGCCCGTGACGATGATCCGCTCGCCGAGCGGATCGGCCGCGTGTTGGCGCGTGAGGTCGCTGTCGAGCGGGCCGATCGCCGACTCTCCGTAGACCGGGCCCGTCAGCTCCGACAGCGTCGCCGGAATGACGACGAGGGGCTCTTTCGGCGCCCGCAGGCGCGTCCCGACGTAGTCGTGGTAGTCGTAGGGCGGATCGACGTCGGAACGCTCGACGTCGACGACCTCGGCGAACCCGTTCAGCTCAACGGACATGGCTCTCCTCCAGGCTGACGACGAAGGGGGCGCTCGTGACGGCGGCGACGTCGTCGACGGTCGCGTCCCCGAGCAACTCGGTCAGGTGCAGCTCACCGTCGCGAAACCGGAAGACCGAGAGCTCGGTGACGACGACGTGCACGACCGCCGCGGCCGTCAGCGGGTATGTGCACTCCGCCACGACCTTGGGCTCGCCGCGCGACGACGTCGCGGTCATCGTGACGATCACCCTGCGAGCGCCGACGACGAGGTCCATCGCCCCACCGACGCCCAGGACGTCCTTGCCCGGTACGGCCCAGTTGGCGATGTCACCCCGCGTGCTCACCTCGAGCGCCCCGAGCACCGCGACGTCAATGTGGCCGCCCCGGATCATCGCGAAGCTCGACGCGCTGTCGAAGTACGACGCACCCGGCAGCGCCGTGATCGGCTGCTTGGCGGCGTCGATCAGATCCGGGTCGAGGTCCTCCGCTCCCGGGCGCGGGCCGACGCCGAGCAGGCCGTTCTCGGTGTGCAGCACGACGCGTGAGTCGGCTGCGAGGAAGCCCGGGATCAGGTTCGGGATCCCGATCCCGAGGTTGACGATCTCGCCCGGCCGGAGCTCATCGGCGGCGCGCTCCGCAATCCGCGCCTTGAGGTCGCCGCTCATGACGACGCCACCAGGAAATCGACGTAGAGGTGCGGTGTCACGACCGCCTCGGGCTCGAGCCCGCCGACCTCGACCACCTCGCCGGCCTCCGCGATCGTGATCGCTGCCGCCGTCGCCATCACCGGGTTGAAGTTTCGTGCCGTCCGCCGATACCAGAGATTCCCGAGCCGATCGGCCCGGGACGCGTAGACGAGGGCGACATCCGCCGTGATCGGTGCTTCGAGGACGTGGCGGACACCCTCGATCACCCGCTCCTCCTTGCCCTCGGCGAGCAGCGTGCCGGCGCCGACCGGGGTGAAGAAGCCGCCGATGCCGGCGCCTCCGGCGCGGATCGCCTCGGCGAACGTGCCCTGAGGGACGAGCGTGGCCTCGATCTCACCGGCGTTGACCGCGGCGACCGCCTCGGGGTTGGAGGTGAAGTACGAGGAGATCCCGCGGCTGATACGGCCCTGCCGGAGCAGCCGTCCGAGCGCGCGGCCCGGCTCGCCGATGTTGTTGGAGACGATCGTCAGGTCCGTCGCGTCCGAATGGTCGACGAGCGCGTCGATCAGGCCGAGTGGAGCCCCGACGAGGCCGAACCCGCCCACCATCACGGTGTCCCCCGACCGGATCTGGGCGACCGCCTCCTCGGCCGTCGTCACCCCGCTCGTCGTCACGTTCGCCTCGGCGCCGGAGTCACGTGACCTCAGAACGGGAAGTGCCTGGCGCCGGCCTGGACGGTGACCCACCGCAGCTCGGTGAACTCCTCCACTGCGGCCCTGCCCCCGAACCGCCCCCAGCCCGAGTCCTTCACGCCGCCGAACGGCATCTGCGGCTCGTCGCCGACCGTCTGGTCGTTGACGTGCACGATCCCGGACTCGATCCGGCCGGCCAGCTCGAACCCGCGCTGGTTGTCTCCCGTGATGATCCCGGCCGAGAGCCCGTAGCCCGTCGCGTTCGCGCGGCGCACCGCCTGCTCGGCGTCGTCCACGATCTCGATCGAGGCAACGGGGCCGAAGGTTTCCTCGAGGGCCAGGGGAGAGTCGGCGGGCACGTCCGTGACGAGGGTCGGCCGGTAGCACGGCCCGTCGACCTCGCCGCCGACGAGCAGCTTCGCACCCCGGTCGACGGCGTCCTGCACTCTCGCCGCCACGGTCGAGAGCGCCTGGCGGTTGATCAGGGGGCCGATGATCGTGTCGTGCTCCTTGGGATCCCCGACCTTGAAGCCCGCGGTCTTCGCGACGAGCTTCTCGGTGAATGCGTCTGCGATCGAACGCTCCACGATGATCCGCCGCGTCGACATGCAGATCTGCCCCTGATGCAGGAAGGACCCGAAGGCAGCCGCGTCGACCGCGTACTGAAGATCCGCGTCGCCGAGGACGATCAGCGGGTTCGAGCCGCCGAGCTCGAGGACGACCCGCTTCAGCTGACGCCCGCACGCCTCCGCCAGCCGGCGGCCGGTCTGGGTCGACCCCGTGAAGTTGAGCCGCCGCACGGCCGGGTTCTCGACGAGCTCGTCGCCGATCCCCGTCGCCTCGCCCGGGGCGTGAGTGACGATGTTCAGGACCCCGGCCGGCAGGCCCGCCGCGGCGAAGATCTCGCCCCAGAGCGTGCCGCCGGAGACCGGCGACCACTCGGAGGGCTTCAGCACGACCGTGTTCCCGAGCACGAGGGGTGCCGTGATCGAACGCAGGGAGAGGATGAGAGCCGCGTTCCAGGGCGCGATCGCGCCGACGACACCGACAGGCTGCCGCAACCCCATCGCCATCGCTCCCGGGACATCGGACGGGATCACCTCGCCGACCGGTCCATAGGCCGATCCCGCAGCCTGGCGCAGGAGCCCGGGCGTGAAGGACATCTGGAACATGCCGAACCCGAAGGTGCAACCCGTTTCCCTGGCCAGCAGCCCGACCACCTCGTCACGACGACTTTCGAGGATGTCGGCGGCGCGCAGGAAGATCGCCTGGCGCACGCCGGGAGACGTTCCCGCCCACCCGGGGAACGCGTCCGCCGCCGCTTCGATCGCCCGCCTCGCATCGTCCCGCGTGCCCGCGGCCGCCCGCACGACGGTCTCGCCGGTGAACGGATCGCTGACGTCGAACGTGGCGCCGCCGGTCGCGGCCACCCATTCCCCGCCGACGAAATTGAGCGCCTCCCGCACGGCAGTTGCCGTCTCCGTCGATTGCGTCATGGTCTCGCTCCTTTCACAAACAGTGGGTCGACCCCTGAGCGAGAAACCGCCCACTGGCGTGCCGCCCAGACGTCGTGTGCTGCAGGGTGATGTTACGCCTCATGCCGTGCCACGCCCGACGCACCGCAACGAGCCGTTCGCGTGGCCGGATCGCGTCCGCAAGCGTTGCGGTGCTTTCGACATCCTGCTGCAGCCTACGAGCAACGTTTCCCGCCTGTCAAGACGCGATCCCGTCTAATAGGACACTATCGGGGCAGGCAGCGAAACTCCGCGGGTGCGTTCCATTCGTCAAGACAGTGGTCTAGTATGCGGGACGTGACAGCGGAGGATCTGACACGCGGGCCGACGCAGGCCCGCCACAGCGCGGCGTGCTCCCGTCGACCGGACTCTTCGCCGCGGCCCCCCCACTTGACTCTCCGCGGCAGGCCGAAATACGGTCGCCCGGTTGCGTCGTCGTTCGCGGTGCAACCCCCGACACGGGTCGCAGCGCGAACGAGCGAGGCCCTCGGGAGGCACGAGCCAAGGAGGAGGACGCACTTGACCAGATCCTGATCGGACGGACCCGGCGGCCCCGTCGCCCCGACCGCCTCGTGGTTCAGCCCTAACGAAACCCGAGAGTCAGAAGTCCTACGAATCGAGAGTCAGAGTCCACGGCACGAGACAATCGGAGGAAAGATCTGATGAGATCGACAAGAACCAAGATCGGCGTTGCATGCGCCGTCGGCAGCGTTCTCCTGTTGATGCTAACGGCGTTGGCGACCACCGGCGCAGGCGCTGCCGGGCCAGTCGGCTCGGGCACGGCGTCCGCGACGAAGTCCGTCTGCGGCAAGGGCACGGGCAAGAAGGCAACGGGCACGCCGATCAAGCTCGGTGGCATCGACATGCTGATCCCCGGCGCCGACTTCACGACGATCGGCAAAGTCGCCGACGCATACTTCAAGTGCGTCAACGACAACGGCGGCATCAACGGCCATCCGATCAGCTACACGCTCTACAACGAGCAGCTCAACCCGGCGCAGCAGCGGGCACTGGCGAAGAAGCTGATCGAGAGCGACAAGGTCGTCGGCATCGTCGGAAACACGAGCTTCACCGAGTGCGGGAACAACTGGAAGTACTACAAGTCGAAGGGCTACATCGTGATCGGCGCAGGCGTCCAGGCGGAGTGCTTCGGCACGCCCGTCTTCGTCGAGTCGAACATGGGCCCGCGCTACAGCAACATCGGTGCAGCGCAGGCGCTCGTCCGCGCAGGCGCGAAGTCGCTCGTCGTCGCCTCGCCGGACACGATCTCGGCTTATGCTGACGGCGGCGTCGTCAAGGTCGCACAGGCGGCAGGCATCCCGTCGAAAGTGTTCCCGACCGCTCTCCCGATCACGGATGCGAACTCGACGATCCTGAAGCTGGTGCAAGCGGCCGGCCCCGGCGGTGGCGTGATCCTCGACTTCACCCCCGATTCGGCACCCGCCCTGCTGAAAGCGGCTATCGCCCAGGGTCTCGTCGACAAGGTGAAGTGGGGCTCATCGACACCGATCGCCGCCGACTTCATGGCGAAGGACTTCCCCGAGTTCGACGGGAAGATGTTCATCAACTCGGAGTTCGGTCTCAACGAGGCGTCGCAGGGGCCGGACACCCGGCTCATGCTGGAGATTCTGAAGAAGTACGCGCCCAGCATCGGCGCTCAGGCGTTCGCTCAGATGGGCTTCATGGACGCGAAGTTCGCGACCCAGGCGCTACTCAACATCAAGGGTGACGTCACCGCCAAGTCGTACAACAAGGCGGCCAGAGGCCTGAAGAACGTCAAGACGGACATCCTCTGCAAGCCGTGGTACGTCGGCGACGCGCTGCCCTACCACATCCCGAACAACACCGACATCACGGTCGACTATAAGAATGGCAAGGTCGTCCTGAAGGAGAAGTGCTTCAACATCCAGGCTGTGGACCCGGAGCTCGTCCAGACACGCGTCTGGGAGAAGAAGTACAACCTGAACACCGGAAAGTAGTCAGCAGGAAAGGAACCAGAAAGATCAGGGTGTCCGAGAGAACCGATGCATAGCGTTGTCGGATTCACGGTCTTCGGCGTGGACTGGGAGTTCCTCAAGCCGTATATCGTGCTTGGGTTGGCGCTGGGCGGGGTGTATGCCCTGTCCGGCGTCGGCCTGGTCGTCCTGTACCAGACAACGGGCGTTCTGAACATCGCGTTCGGCGCCGTCGGCGCCGCGGGCGCCCTGATCTCCTACTACCTGATCGAGCACACGGGAACGCCCGACTGGATTGCCTTCCTCACGTGCATCCTTTTCGGCGGAGTCGTCAGCCTGCTGTACGGACTCGTGTTCGGACCCGCCTTCGCCGCCCGAGACCCGCTCGTCAAGATGATGGGAACGCTGGCCCTCGCTCTGATCCTGGTCGGCCTGATGGCCTGGCGCGCCCCAATAGGAGGAGCCTTCGCACGGTTCCTGACGCTTCCAACCTCGAGCCACCGCTTCGTGCTCCTCGGGGCGACGGTGAGCTGGACGGACGTCATCGCGCTCCTGTTCGCCATCCTGCTCACCGCGTGGACGACGATCTTCCTTCGGGTCACCAGCCTCGGGACCGCCATGCGGGCGATGGCCGACGATCGTGAGGTCACCGCCATGCTGGGCGTGCCGGTGCGGCGAGTCGAGGCCTCGGCCTGGCTCGGCTCGGGTCTCGTCTGCGGTGCAGCCGGTCTGCTGCTGGCGGATCTGCTCACGTCACTCGACTATTCCGCTCTGACCTTCCTCGTCATCTCCTCTCTCGCCGCCGCGTTGATCGGGCGGCTCAGATCCTTGTGGCTGACTCTCACGGGTGGGCTCGTGATCGGCGTCGTCCAGGGGGTGCTCACTCCGTACGAATCGGTCACCCGGTTCCGGGCGGCGACACCGTTCGTGCTGGCGATCATCGCGCTGCTCTGGATGGGGCGACGCCGCGTCGTTACGATCTCACGAACGGCCGGTTGACCGACTTGACCTCCGCGGGCAGTGGAAACGGACAAACTGCCGACGCCCGCTGGGCGTTCGCCGACGGCAGCATGCTCCGGCAGTTCGGAATCGTCTCGATCTTTCTCGTCATCGTCCTGTTCGTCGTGCCGAGCACCCTCGGGTCGGACTGGGTGACGACGTTCACGAGCGTCGCGATCTACTCGGTCGTCGCAGCGGGCCTCGGGATCCTGTACGGGCGGGTCGGCATGATCTCGCTCGGTCAGATCGCGCTGCTCGCGATCGGAACGTGGGTGGCGACCCGGCTCTCATATGCCACGGCGCTGCCGTTTCCTCTGTTGCTGATCGTCACCGGTGCAATCACGTGCGTGGTCGGGGTGCTGATTGGGCTGCCGGCACTACGGCTGTCTGGCCTTTACCTTGCCCTGATCACGTTGATGGGGGCCGGGGCCGTGACGATCGTGTTCAAGGCGATCGACTTCCCGAACGGCGGCGGCGGCTTCACCGGTCGCACGACTCTCGTTGATCTCTCCGGGCTCGAGCCGGTCAGAAGGCCGGCGATGGCGGCGGGGGATACGGCCTTCTACCGCTACGCGGTCGTCGTCAGCGCGCTGATGTTCCTGCTCGCGCTCGTGCACACCGCGAGCAAGCCGGGGCGCGCCTGGGCATCGATTCGCGAAAGCGAGCCGGCCGCGCTTGCGGCAGGTGTCAACGTCACCGTCTACAAGATGTGGGCCTTCGCTCTCGCCTCGTTCATGACCGGAGTCGCTGGATGCCTCTTGGCAGCGCAGATCGGCCAGCCGTCCGCTCAGGGGATCCAAACCCAGGACTCGATCACGTTGCTCGCGACGGTGATGATCGGCGGCATCTTCAGTCTCTGGGGGGCCGTCGTCGCCGGCGTCTTCTTCCAACTCGTGCCGTTCATCTTTCAGGCGCAGTGGGGGATTAACCCGAACTTCCTCCTCATCATCTTCGGCGTCGGTCTCCTGCAGGTCCTCTTGACAGCACCCGGGGGCATCGTGCAGCAGATGCCGAAAGACATCGCGAATCTGGCACGCCTCGTTGCAGGTGTCTTCCGCAAGGCGGCCGGGAGCAAGCCGACATGATCGAGGTCGAGGGCTTGACCGTCCGCTTCGCCGGAGTGACTCCCATCGACGACATGAGCGTCGTCTTCCCGGGCGGTACCTGCGGACTGATCGGCCCGAACGGTGCCGGCAAGACCACCTTCTTCAACGTCCTCAGCGGCTTCGTCAGGCCCGCCACCGGGTCGATCGCGGCCTTCGGCGAGAACCTGCTCCGGATGGCCGACTATCAACGAGCACGTTGGGGACTCAGGCGCACGTTCCAGACGGAGATGGCGATCGAAAAGCTGTCGGTCTACGACAACGTGGCGATGATCCACGAGCACTCGGGTGCCAAGCGATCGTCCCGGAAGGCGGACGTACTCGGCGCGATCGACTTCGTCGGCCTGGAAGCGCCGCCCAAGTCCAAGGTCGGAGAGCTCGGAGCCCGCGAACGACGGCTCGTGGAGATCGCCCGTGCCGTCGTCGGAAGCCCGCGAGTGGTGCTGCTCGACGAGCCCGCCGCGGGACTCCCCGACGAGCAGACGTTTCAGCTGGGCGAAGTGATCCAGAGGATCCCCGAGCGGTTCGGCGCGCTCGTCATCCTCGTCGACCACGACATGAGCCTGGTCTCCGCCTGCTGCGAGACGACGGCGGTGCTGGACTTCGGCAAGCTGATCGCTTCGGGTCCGACGGCGGAGGCGCTGCGAGACGAACACGTGATGCGCGCATACCTGGGCACCGAGAACGTGCTGTGAGCGAGCCCGGCGTCGGCCTCAGTCTCCGGGTCGAGGAGCTGTCTGTAGCCCGCGGAGGGCGGCCGGTCGTCAGCGACGTCACTCTCGAAATCCCGACCGCTCAGGTCACGACTCTCCTCGGAGCCAACGGCGCTGGCAAGTCGTCCCTCGTCCTCGCGATCGCAGGCATCCTGCGCCCGACGGGCGGCAAGGTGATGCTCGCGGATCGCGACCTGACGCGCCTTCGGCCCGAGCAGGTGCGCGCAGCCGGTGTGGCGGTCGTCCCCGAAGGGCGGCGACTGCTGCCGGCACTCACGGTCGAAGACAACCTCCGCGTCGCGACCTACGCACTCAGCCGCGAGGACGCGAAGACGGGCATCGCCTATGCGCTCGAGCTCTTCCCCGAGCTCGAGAAGCGCTGGGGCGCCACGGCACGTCTCCTGTCGGGTGGCGAGCAGCAGATGGTCGTCCTCGCCCAGGCTCTCGTCTCGCAGCCGAAGATCATCCTCGTCGACGAGCTCTCGCTCGGCCTTGCGCCGGTCGTCGTCAAGCGCCTCGTGCCGACGATGGAAGCCGTCGCCGCGAACGGCGTCGGCGTCCTACTGATCGAGCAGTTTGCGCACGTGGCGCTCTCCCTCGCGCAGACGGCCTACGTCATCGAGGGCGGACGAATCCGCTACCGCGGCTCCGCGCAGAAGCTGAAGGACGATCCGGAGCTGCTCCATTCCGCCTATCTCCACACGGGGCACGTAGCGACCGCGGAGCCCGAGAGCTAGCGGGGAGCAAGCGGCGGACGGAGGTGGTGAAGGCGGGTCGTGCCGTCGTCGGCATGCTGAGCGCCGAAGGCGTGCGCTTCGTGCTCGGCGGCGAGCGGGCGACGGCCAACGCACGTCGCTATTTCGAGCGCGCGCCCAGCTGATCACCCGATTTCGAGCCACGGTCGGGTGCATGGTGCCCACAGTTGACCCCGACCGGCGAATGCACTATCAATCTCCTCTTGGAGCCGACTGCCGAGGCAACCAAGGGAGCTCCGAGGCTGTTCGGCGGCTTCGGCACGGACACACTCGCGGCCGGGATCGTCTTGCTCGTCGGCTCGATCGTCCTGCTCTCGCAGGCGCCGTACACCTACCAGATCTACCTGGCCGTGCACGTGACAGCCGCCGTGATCTGGGTCGGCGGAGACATCACCCTGACGACCCTCGGCATCGTGTTCGAGCGCCGCCAGGACGGCGAGACGCTCGCAGCACTCGGAAAGATGGGCGCGTGGATCGGCGTCAAGGTCTACACCCCCGCGCTCTTCATCGTGCTTGCCTTCGGTCTCGCGATGATGCACGAGGGCGATGTCGACTTCGGTCAGTTCTGGATCATCTTCGCCCTCGTCGGTTGGACGATCGCCACCGTCGTCGGTGTCGGGTTCGTCGGCCCCGAGCTCGGGCGGATCGACGAGGCGGCTCAGACCCACGGGCCCACCTCACCCGAGGTCGCCGCCCGCGTCAAGCGTCTCTTCATGATCTTCCGCTTCGACACGATCCTGCTGATCCTGATCGTCGTGAACATGGCAGCGAAACCGACGTTCTAGTCCTCAGGCGGCCGTGGCGAGCGCCGGAGGCTCCGGGATGCCCAGTTCCTCCTGGAGTGCGATCCCGAGCGACACGAGCCCCCAGTCCGATCCGGCAGGACCGATCAGCGACACGCCTACGGGCAGGTGGCTGCGACCGACGCCGGCAGGGAAGGCCGCGACGGGGAACCCGGTCCAGTCCCAGAGATGGGTGAGCGAGATCAGCGCGTAGTCGCTGCCGGCGTGCTCGTATCCGTCCCCGCGAAGAGGAGCGACGACGGGAATCGTCGGCTCGACGATCGCCGCCAGGCGGTGCTCGTCGAACCATGCCGCCCAGGCAGCAATCTGTTCGCGCCGCCGGGCCTGGGCGGCAACGTACGCCTCCCCGGAGACGGCGCGATGCTCACCCAGCTCGACCCACTCGCGGATCGACGGACGATAGAGGTGGCGTCTGCCGTCGAAGCGTCGGTGATAGGCGAGCATCTCGGTCGTCAGGACGTCGAGGAAATCGTCGCCCGCCCCCGATCGCCCCTCGGGAGGGGGCGGCTCGACGAGCACTGCACCGAGGCGACGGCACGTCTCGAGCGCGAGCTCGAAGCCCGCTGCAACGTCGGCGTCGAGCTCCGCTCCCGCCGCGCGCGGCGAAACGCCCAGGCGCACCCCGCCGAGCCGGCCGGCGGAGTCGCGATCGATCAGCAGGTCGGGAGTAGGCGCGCCGAGAGCGCTCTCGGCGCGACCCCGATCGGGGCCGGCCATCGCGGCCAGCAGCAATCGGCAGTCGAAGAGCGTGCGAGCCATCGGGCCGGTGTGATCGAGGCTCCACGCCAGCGGCACGGTTCCCCTCGTCGAGACCCGGCCACGGGTCGGCTTGATCGCCGAGGTGCCACAGCACGCGGACGGGATCCGAAGCGATCCCGCGGTGTCGGTGCCGGTGGCGGCAGGAACCATGAAGGCCGCCAGGGCCGCCGCGGAGCCGCCGCTCGAGCCACCTGCGGAGCGCTCGAGGTCCCACGGGTTGCCGACCTGGTCCGTCGTGCCGCCGGCAGCGAACTCGTGCGTATGGAGATGGCCGAGCAGCACCATGCCTGCTGCGGCCAGCTGCTTCCAGGCATCGCAGTCCTCCGTCGGCACGTCCGCGAGCAGACGGCTCGATGCCGTGAGCGGCTTCCCTGCGACGCCGTAAAGATCCTTGAGCCCGAGCGGGATCCCGGTGAGCACCGGAGCGGGCCCGTCTCGCCGCACACCGGCCGCGCTCAGGCGCTCGTCGGCCAGCACCGCGGCCGCGACCGCGTCCTCCTCGTACACGCGCACCCACGCGTTGATCGAGGCCGGATCTCCGTCGTGACTGTGCGACCCGTCCCGTGCGTGGATCCGGGCCAGGCACGCCGCCACGAGCTCTGACGACGACACGCTGCGCTGCTCCAGCAATCCTGCTGCTTCACCGACCCGGAGCCGGGCCAGGTCGCTCACGACGTCACGGAACCAGCACTGCGCGTCCGGTGACCTCACCGTCGCGAAGCTTCTCCAGCACGTCGTTGACGGAGTCGAGCGGATGCGTCTCCGTCTTCAACACGAGACGGCCCGCCGCGTGGAGCTGGAGCACCTCCCAGAGGTCGATCCAGGTGCCGACGAGGTTGCCCGTGATCGTGTTCTCGGCCCCGACGAGCACGACCGACGGCACCGAGACCATCCCGCCGAAGCCGACGATCGAATACGTGCCCCCGCGGGCGAGCATCGCCGCCGCGTCGGCGTGGGATGAATCCGTGCCGACGAAGTCGATCACGATGTCTGCTCCGCGACCGCCCGTCAGCTCACGAACTGCATCGACCGAGCCTGCGCCGTCGAGCACATCGTTCGCTCCGAGCTCGGCGGCGAGGTCGACGCCGTCTCACATCGGTGTCCACAGCGATCGTCGCGCTCGAGCCGAGCTCGCGCATCAGCTGGAGCGCGATGTGGCCCACACCGCCGACGCCGATCAGGACGGCGGTCGTACCGGGGACAGCGAGCGGCGCGAGGCGCTGCACCGCGTGGTAGGCAGTGAGGCCGGCGTCGGAATGCGGCGCCACTTCCGCCGGCTCGATGCCGGCGGGAAGCAGCACGAGCGAGCGCTCGGGGACGACCACGTAGTCGGCGAAGCCGCCGTCGACCGTGAGGCCGGTGAACTCGTGCCGGTCACAGAACATGTCGTTGCCGCGCCGGCAGCCGAGGCAGAGGCCGCAGCTCCGCGGCGGATAGACGAGCACGGCGTCGCCCTTCGAGACTGTGGTCACGCCCGAGCCGACCTCCTCGACCCAACCCGCGTTCTCGTGACCGAGGACGAGCGGAAGCGTGACCCCCGCCGGCTCCATCAATCCTTCGAGTGCATGGAGGTCGGTGGCGCAGACTCCCGCTCCACCGATCCGGATCAGCACGTCCGACGGCGCGACAGGCTCGGGAACGGGCCTCTCGTCGAACTCGAGCGGCTGGTGGTACGCGCGCATGACCGCGGCTTTCACGTTGAGCTCACCTCGCTCCCTCAATCTCGGGTATGAGAGCGATCGTACTCGGTCCTGTACCGACCCACAGCCGGGATCACTTCGGCCTCGACCGCTCGACGAAGGTGAGAGAATCAGCCGATGAGCACCGTCGAGACCGTTCGCGGGGCGATCGACCCTGCCGACCTCGGCCCGACGCTCCTGCACGAGCACATCTTCGTGATGGAGCCCGAGGCCCTCCAGAACTACGCCCACGTGTGGGGTGAGAGCTACTGGGACGAGGAAGTCCGCGTCGCCGATGCGATCGCGAAGCTCCGCGCCGTTCGCGACGCCGGGATCATGACGATCGTCGACCCGACAGCCCCCGGTCTCGGGCGCAACATCGCGCGCATTCAACGGGTGGCAGCCGAGGTCGACCTCAACATCGTCGTGGCGACCGGGATCTACGCCTTTCTCCAGCTCCCGAACTTCCTTTCCTACCGGCCGACCGCCGCGATTGCAGAGCTCTTCGTGCGCGAGATCGAAGTCGGGATCGACGACACAGGCGTCAAGGCGGCATTTCTCAAGTGCTGCGTCGAGGCGCACGGTTTGATCGGCGACGTTCCCCGGATTCTCGAGGCAACCGCTCTGGCCGCCCTCGAGACCGGCAAGCCCGTGATGGTGCACACGAACGCGTCGGCAAAGTCCGGGCTGATCGCGCTCGACGCCCTGACGAGGCACGGCGTCGACCCGACG
Organism: uncultured Thermoleophilia bacterium; assembly: GCA_963799905.1. Lineage (GTDB taxonomy): Bacteria > Actinomycetota > Thermoleophilia > Gaiellales > Gaiellaceae > Gaiella. The sequence continues at coordinate 18,112 of CAWCYU010000031.1, read as the reverse complement.
CAGATCGTGATCGCCCACGCCGGCGACTCGAACGACCTCGACTACCTCCGCGAGCTCGGCGACTCCGGTGCCGCACTCGGCTTCGACCGCTTCAACATCCCGTTCTTCAACCCGGATGCCGATCGGGTCCGCACCCTCGTCGCTCTCGTCGCGGAGGGCTACACGTCACAGATCCATCTGGGGCATGACGCGGCCTGCTTCTACGACTTCATGATCGGCGACCCGAACTTCGCCGACGCAGATGTCAGCTACCTCCATATCTCCCGCAATATCCTGCCGCTGCTCCTCGCGGCCGGGGTGACACAGGCCCAGATCGACGAGATGCTGACTGCCAACGCGGTGCGGTTCCTCGCCCGCTGAGCGGTTGGCCGTCGTCAGGGAGCGAAGCTCGCGTCTGCCGCAACCGTGATCTCGAGGAGGAGCGGTTCGCTGCGATCCGCGAGGCCGGGCACCACCTCGTCGAGAACCGAGACGAGCTCGCTGTGCTCGGTGATCCTTCGCGCCGGACAGCCGAACGCCGTTGACAGGCCGGCCACGTCGACGTCGAAGCTCGGCCAAGGCGGCTTGCCGCCCTGGTGCTCGGCGAGCCTGTCCATCACCGCATAGCCTCCGTTCTTGAGGATCACGAACAGCGCGCCCGCACCATAAGCCCCGGCGCTCCAGAGCGCCTGGATCGAGTAGAGCGATCCTCCGTCCCCGACGATCGCGACGACGGGACGCTCGGTCTGCGCCAGTCGGAGCCCGGTCGCCGCGGGGAGGGCGAAGCCGAGACCCCCCATTGCCGGGCTCAGGTATCCGAGCGATTCGCGTGCCGGCATGCGGATGATCAGCTCGGGCCGGCTCGACGGTGACTCCTCGATCACGATCGCGTTGCTCGGAAGGCGCTCGGCGAGGGCCGCCAGAACGTGACCCGCGCGGAGCGGCTCGCCGGGTGCCGGTGGAGCGGGCGGAGCCGGCACCGCTTGGTGAGCCGTTGAGGTGGCAGCGCGCACCGGCACGACCTGGGCGAGCGCGAGGCACATCGCACAGGGATCGGCGAGCATTGCGAGATCGGCAGTGCTCCGGTGCACCTCGGCCACGTGCTGGCTCACCATCGCGACGCGCGTCCCGGCCTCGACGAACGGACCCGAGACATAGGCGTACTGCCGGAATGTCGGCGCACCGACGGCGAGCACCGCATCGTATGGCGCCAACGTCTGCCGCAACCTCGTGCGGTCGGCGGGGAGGTGCCCTGCAAAGAGGCGGTGGGTCTGCGGAAAACCTGCGCGGCCGCTGAACGACTCCTGCCAGACGGCGCACCCGAGACGTTCCGCCAAGGCAACGAGCGCTTCCCACGTCTCGGGGTCGTCCGCACCGGCTCCGACCACGATCGCAGGCGCGCTCGCCTGCTCGAGGAAGGCCGCGAGCCGAGCCACTGCCTCCCGATCCGCCGCACGGGCGCGCACGACGACGCGTGGAGTCGCCTGCTCGTCGTCGGGCCCCGCCTCGGCCTCCCAGTCGTCCATCGGCACGATCACGAGCGCCGGGCCAGAGCCGGTCACCGCCTCGTGATACGCACGTGTGATCGCGCCCGGAACGTCACGCGCCTGAACGGGCTGATCGATCCACACGGGATACTCCCCTGCAAGGCCGTGGAGCCTCCCTGCCAGGAACGGCTCGGCTGCGAGATGCCGCCGATCTTGCTGGCCGACGACGACGACGAGCGGCGCGCGGTTGACGCGCGCCGTCGCTATCCCACCGACGGCGTTGCCGAGCCCTGCCGTAGTGTGGACGATCGCGAGCGCGGGCTCGCGCCGTCCGATCGCCCATCCCGTGGCCATGCCGATGACCGAGCTCTCGTGCAATCCGAGCACGAACCGGAGGTCGTCGGGGAGGTCCGTGAGCAGCGAGATCTCGGTCGAGCCCGGATTCGCGAAGATCGTCGTCAGCCCGAGGCGGCGCCAGACGGCGAACGTCGCCTCGCGAACCGTCCGCGCCGCCATCGCGTCGGCACCCGGCCGATCTCCTAGAACGGGAATGGCTCGGCCTTTTCCCGCGACGTCACCCATTGCCACTCGGTCCAGAGCTCGATCTGACCGACGCCGCCGAAGTGGCCGCCGTTGCTCGAGCACTTGGATCCCCCGAACGGGGCGGCAGGCTCCTCGTTGACGGTCTGGTCGTTGATGTGGACCATCCCCGATTCGAGTTGGGCGGCAACGGCGGCAGCCCGCTCCCGGCTCCCGGACTGAACGGCTGCCGACAGCCCGTACTCGGTGGCGTTTGCGAGCTCGATCGCCTCCTCGTCGGTCCTGAACGTCGTCACTGCGGCGACCGGGCCGAAGATCTCCTCCTTGAAGGCCGCCATCTCGGGCGTCACGTCGCGCAACACCGTCGGCGGGAAGTACATCCCGTCGCGGGCTCCGCCGACGAGGACGGTCGCGCCCGCTGCAACCGTCTCGTCGACGATTCGCTGCACGCGGGCGATCTGCTTCTCGTTGATGAGTGGTCCGATCGCGACCTGCCCCGAGGCCGGATCCCCGACCGGGAGGTGTCCGGCCCGCTCGGTGAGCGCCACGAGGTACTCCTCGACGATCGACTCGTGCACGAGATGCCTGCTGACCGCGAGGCAGATCTGGCCCTGATGCAGGAACGAGCCCCAGGCGCCGGCGGACGACGCGGCCACGATGTCGGCGTCGTCGAGCACGATCAGCGGGCTGTTCCCGCCGAGCTCCAGCACGGCTCGCTTGAGCGTGCGCCCTGCCGCCTCCCCGACCAGGCGGCCGGTCGCGGTCGAGCCGGTGAACGAGATCATCCGCACGCGCGGGTCCTCGACGAGCGCCTGCCCGACCTCGGCGCCACCGCAGAGGACATGCAGCACCCCGCTGGGCAGTCCTGCCTCCTCGAAGATGCGGGCGATGAGCACGCAGCCCGTGACGGGCGTGTTGAGGTCGCCCTTGAGCACGGCGGCGTTGCCGAGCACGAATGCCGGCCCGAGCGAGCGCATGGCGAGCACGAGCGGGAAGTTCCACGGCGTGATCACGCCGACGACGCCGAGCGGCTGCCGGCGCGCGGTCGAGGCCCGGCCCGGGACTGCCGACTCGAGCACCTGCTCGAGCTGATCTTCGGTGATCGAGGCGGCCATCTCGAACTGGCCGATCGAGGCGGTCACCTCGACGTCGGCCTTCGGCGGCACCGAGCCGGTCTCGCGCACCAGCCAGCCGACGATCTCGTCGCGGTGGCGATCGAGGATCTCGCCGGCCCGGCGCACGATCGCGATCCGCTCGCCGAGCGGCGTCGCCGCCCAGGCGCGTTGCGCCTTCGCGGCCGACTTCGTCGCAGCAGCGACCGACGCGGCGTTCGCGACCCCGGCGACTCCGAGCGACTCGCCCGTCGCGGGCTCGATGATCTCGATCGTCTCCGGCGCGTCGACCCAGCCGTCGCTGAAGATCTTCCCCGTCCAGTCGTCCTCGTTGAGAAGGTTCTCAACGGCCTGCTCTGTGGCGCTCATCAGACGTTCTCCTCTTTCTAGGTGGTTGAAAGGCTGCGGCCGCTGATCAGGTCAGCAGCCTTCTCGCCGATCATGATTGCCGTGGCGTTGGTATTCGCCCGCGTGATCGTCGGCATCACCGAGGCGTCGGCGACGCGAAGGCCCTCGGTGCCGTACACGCGCAGCTCCGGGTCGACGACCGATCCGATCGCGCAGGTCGAGGTGGGGTGGTACACGGTGAATCCGACCTGGCGCACGAACGCGAGGATCTCCTTGTCGGAATCTCCTCCCGGAACGGAGAAGGGCCTGGGGCGAAGCTTCTGCAGCGGCTCCTGCTCGGCGATCCCGAGCGCCAGCCTGACGCCGGCGATCATCGACGCGCAGTCCTCCTCGGTCGTGAGGAAGTTGGACAGCACCCGCGGCTTGGAGTCGGCGAGCGGCGTGCGCAGCATCACGCGACCGCGGCCCGTCGGCTTGACCACGGTCGAGCCGAAGACGTAGCCGTGCCCATGCGGGGCGGTGAGCCCCTCGTCGTAGTACATCGAGGCCGCAAGGTGGATCTCGAGGTCGGGCGCCTCGAGACCGGCTCGCGTGCGGAAGAAGGAGCCCGCCCTCCGGGATGTTCGAGGTCAGCGGCCCCTGGCCCTGCTCGAAGAGCGCGAAGCTCTCGGGCGTGAATGCGTCGAAGAGCGACGGGCCGTCGGTCTCGTAGTTGATCGTGGCCATCGCGTGATCCTGCAGGTTGTGGCCGACGGGCAGGTTCTCGCGGACCTCGATCCCGAAGAGGGGGAGATCCTCGGCCGGCCCGATGCCGGAGAGCATCAGCAGGACGGGCGACTGGTAGGAGCCCGCCGAGAGGATCACCTCGCGCTCGGCCCGGATCACCTCGACCTTGTCGTCCCGGGCGACCTCGATGCCGACGGCCCGCGAGCCCTCGAACAGGATCCGCAGGGCGAATGCGTCGGTGATCAGCTCCAGGTTCGGGCGACCGAGCGCCGGGTGGAGGAATGCTGCCGCGGTCGAGCACCGCAGCCCGTCTCGCTGCGTCAGCTGGAAGCGGCCGACCCCCTCCTGCGTGGCGCCGTTGAAGTCGAGGTTGTGCGGGTGCCCTGCAGCGACGCCGGCCTCGATCATCGCGTCGACCGTCGGGTTCAACGACCGGCCGTCCGACACGGTGAGCGGCCCGCCGACGCCGTGGAACTCGTCCGCGCCCCGCTCGTTGTCCTCGGAGCGCTTGAAGTACGGCAGCACCTCGTCGTAGCTCCAGCCCTCGGCACCGTCTGCCGCCCAGCCGTCGAAGTCGGCTCGGTTGCCGCGCGTGTAGATCATCGCGTTGATCGAGCCGCAGCCGCCGACGACCTTGCCGCGCGGCAAGAACAGTCGCCTGCCGTTCAGGCCGGGCTCCGGGTCGCCGAGCAGGTCCCAGTCGACGCTCGACTTGAACAGCATCGGGAAGGCGATCGGCATGGCGATCTCCGGCCGGCTGTCGTTGCCGCCTGCCTCGAACAACGCCACCCTGACATCGGGATCTTCGCTGAGCCGCGCAGCGAGCACGCAGCCTGCCGATCCAGCACCGACGATCACGTAGTCGTACAACGCGCCTCCTTCGTTGTCAGGCAACCTGATAGTACGCAACGTCCGCAGAGCCAGATCAAACATCACGCTGCACACCGCCCGCACGGCCGCGACGACCTCTTCGACGCCCGGCAGATACGCGTCCTCGAGTGGCGGACTGACCGGGATCGGCGCAAACGGGGCGCCGACCCGGACGATGGGAGCGTCGAGGTAGTCGAACGCGGCCGCCTGGACCTGCGCCACGATCTCGGCGCCGAAGCCGCCGTGCTCGACGGCCTCGTGAGCGACGACGAGCCGGCCCGTGCGCTCGACCGACTCGACGATCGCCGCGACGTCGAGCGGGACGAGCGTGCGCGGGTCGATCACCTCGACCTCGATGCCCTCGCCGTGCGAGCACCTCGGCGGCCGCAAGCGCGTCGTCGACCAGGCGAGAGAGCGCGACAACCGTGACATCGCCGCCCGGGCGAAGCACCGCGGCCTTGCCGATCGGCACCGCCACGAGCCGGATCGGGCACCTCACCCTTGCGGAAGTACAGCGTCTTGTTCTCGATGAACACGACCGGATTCGGGTCGGCGATCGCGCTCAGCAGGAGCCCGGCGACATCGCTCGGCCGGCTCGGCATCACGACCTTGAGGCCCGGGACGTGCGTGAGCCAGCTCTCGAGGCTCTGCGAATGCTGCGCGCCACCGCGATACCCGGCCCCACCCTGGGTCCGCAACACGAGCGGCACGGTCAACTGGCCACCCGACATGAAATGCGCCTTCGCAGCACCGTTGACGAGCTGGTCGAGTGCGAGCGTGATGAAGTCGATGAACATGATCTCGAGCACCGGCCGCAGCCCGGATTGCGCCGCCCCGATCGCGACGCCGGTGATCGCGGCTTCGCTGATCGGCGTGTTGATCACGCGCTCGGTGCCGAACTCCTCTGCGAGCCCGGCCGTCGCGGTGTACGGCCCACCTTCGGCGACATCCTCGCCGAGCACGAACACGCGCTCGTCCGCGCGCATCGCACCGGCCAGGGTCGACGTGATCGCGTTGATGTAGGTCGACTCAGCCACGCGCGTAGACCATCTCGTCGATCAGGCCGACGGGTGGGAACGGGCTGTCGCGCCCGAACTGCGACGGCCCGGTCGACCGCGGCGAGAGCCTCCGCTTCGATCGTCTCGAGCTCATCCTCGGCGAACCACCCTTCCGCGACTCCGTGGCGCTGGAGCCGGAGGATCGGATCCCGGGCCTGCCATTCGGCATCCGCGATGGCCTCGCGATACTTGGCCGCATCGCCCTCGTAGTGCCCGCCGAGGCGGACGGTCAGGCATTCGAGCAGGAACGGGCCTCCACCCTCGCGCGCGGAGGCGAGATAGCCCGCGAAGGCATCCCACACGGCGAGCACGTCGTTGCCGTCGACGGTGGCACGCTCGACGTCGTACGGCGCGACCACGTCGCTGACCCGTTCGATCGTGGTGTGGGCCGAACGAGGCGTGAACTCCGCAAAGCCGTTGTTCTCGCACACGAGGATCAGATGGCAGCTTCCAGAGCGATGCGAGGTTGATGGTCTCGTTGAAGTGCCCGGCCTGGACTGCCCCGTCGCCGAAGAACACAACCGCCACCGCGTCGTCGCCGCGAAGCCGCGCTGCGAGCGCGCTCCCGAGCGCGATCGGGATGTTGCCGCCCACCACGCCGGTCGCCCCCAGGAAGCCGTGCTCGACGTCGACGAGATGCATCGAGCCGCCGAGCCCGCGGCAGAGCCCGCCATCGCGGCCCATCAGCTCCGCCATCGTCTGCTCCAGAGGGGCACCCTTGGCGATCGCGTGGCCGTGGCCGCGGTGGCCCGAGTACACGGCATCGTCGGCGCGAAGCTGTGCGCAGACACCGACGGCAACGCCTTCCTGCCCCGTGCTCAGGTGAATCAGGCCGTGGACCTCACCGTCGCGCGTGAGCCGCCCGACGCGTTCCTCGAACAGCCGAATCCGCCACATCGTGGCGAGCAGGCGGCCTGCCTGCTCGCCAGCGAGCGGCGGCATTGCGAGGCTTTAGACCCTCGCAGGCGCCAACCCGAGCACCTGCTGCACTGCGGCGACGACCTTGTCCTCGTTCGGCATCACCCAGGCCTCGAGCGGCTCGCTGTAGGGGACGGTCGCATCGAGTGCCGTCACCTGCACGATCGGTGCCTTCAGCGACGAGAACCCGTGCTCGGCCACCTCACCGGCGATCACCGTCGCGGCGGATGCGTGTCGCGTCGCCTGGTCGACGAGCACGAGATGACCGGTCTTCGCGACCGATTCCAGGATCGTCGGCATGTCGAGCGGTGCCAGCGTACGGGGATCGATCACCTCGGCCTGGATGCCCTCCGCAGCCAGCTGCTCGGCTGCACCGAGCGCGCGATCGACCGTCCAGCCGGTCCCGACGATCGTCACGTCGCTGCCTTCGCGCCTGATGCACGCCTCGCCGAACGGGACGAGGTACTCGCCGTCCGGCACCTCGCCGTGCTCGAGCGTGAGGAGATAGTTGTGCAGGTAGACGACGGGGTTGTCGTCGCGGATCGCGGTTGCCATCAGCCCCTTGGCATCGGCGGCCGTCGAGGGCACGACGACCTTGAGGCCGGGGACGCCCATGAACAGCGCGTTGATCGTGCCCGTGTGCTGGCCCGACCAGCCGGCGGTGAACCCGTAGCCCGCCTTCAGCACGAGCGGAACCTTCACCTGGCCGCCGGTCATCGCCCGGAAGCGATTCCCCTCGTTGACGACCTGGTCCATCGCAACGAGCATGAACTCGGCCATGTAGAGCTCGACCACGGGCCGGTAGCCGGCAAGCGCGGCGCCGATCGCCATCCCGATCTCGGCCGTCTCGGAGATCGGCGTCACGCGGACGCGGTCCTTGCCGAACGCATCGACGTAGGGCTCGTTCTCGGTCGTGGCCATGTTCTGGCCGAAGTAGAGGACGGTGTCGTCCCGCTCCATCTCGAGCATGATCGCCTCGTTGATGGCGGCGATGTAGGGCAGTTCGTGTGCCATGTCCGTCGCCTCCTTCTAGGCGTAGGTGTATTCGAGGGCCGATTCGACGGCCGGGAACGGGCTCGCGAGGCCGAAGTCGACCGCGGCCTGCATCTCGTCGCGGACGGCCACGATCAGCTCCTCGGCCTGCTCGGAGGTCATCGTCCCCTCGGCGACGAGCCGGCCGCGGAACGCCGGCACGGGATCGCCCTGCTTCGCCGCCTCGTACTCCTCCGGGTTGCCGAACTTCTCGATCGCCTCGTGCTCGGGGAAGTGGAGGGGGACGCCGGGTGGGGCGATGATGTTGCCGTGGGCCGAGAGTCGGTACATCTGCGACTCGACGAGCGTCGGGCCGTCACCCGCGCGGGCGCTGCGCGACGGCCGCGCCGACCGTCTCGTACACCCCAACCGGATCACGGCCGTCGATCGTCACGCCCGGCATGCTGTACGCCTTCGCCTTGACCGAGAGATCCTCGCCGTTCGCGCGATTCGCGTCTTCCTGGTCGGTGCGCGTGTGCACGTTGTAGCCGTTGTTCTCCATCACGAACACGATCGGCAGCTTCCAGAGCGAAGCGATGTTGAGCGTCTCCGCGAACGAGCCCTGCTTGGAGGCCCCGTCGCCGAAGAAGCAGAGGACGACCTGGCCCTGCTTGCGGATCTGCGCCGCCCAGGCGGCGCCGGCGGCGTGAGGGATTCCCGCCCCGACGATCCCCGAGGTGCCGAGAAAGCCGTTCGAGACATCGGTCAGGTGCATCGAGCCGCCGATGCCCTTGCACACGCCGTCGCTGCGCCCGTAGATCTCGGCCATCATCGCGTTCACGTCGGTGCCGCGCACGATCGGGTAGCCGTGGCAGCGGTACGTCGCGAAGAACTGGTCTTCGGGGCGGAGCGTCGCGATCGAGCCGACGATCGACGCCTCGGCGCCGTCGGCGAGGTGCGTGTGGCCACGGATCACACCCGGGTGGTCCAGGAACGTGCGCTTGACCCGCTCCTCGAACTCGCGAATCCGCAGCATCTGGTGGTACATCCAGACGAGCCCGTCGCGGTCGAGATCGTTTCCTCCCGGTGTGCTCACGTTGGCTCCCTTCCTATTCCGGAATTGGGCGGCGGTGTCTCGAAGCCCGCCGGAAGATGACGTCGATCGTGTTGTTGCGGAGCTCCTCGGAGAGTGTCTCCACACCCCACGGCCCCGGGTAGCCGTGATCCTCGCAGACCCTGATGTAGCCCTTGATGTCGAACTCGCCTTCGCCGGGGAGGTTGCGGTGGTTGATCACCTCGTCGATCGGGTCGTCCATGTCGGCGAACTGTCCGTCGGAGAGCTCGATCCAGCTCAGGTACTCGAGCGGGATCCGACGGAGGTCGTCGGGCGCGATGCCGAGCTTCGACATGTGCCAGGTGTCGATCGCGATGCCTCCATTGCGACGCGCCGCTCCGCCGACCACCTCCAGGACGGCGTCGAGGGTGTGCACGTTCGTGTCGGGCGGCATCAGCTCGTAGACGATCTTCGCGTCGGTGCGCTCGGCGGCGATATCGCAGAGCTCGCCGAACCGCTCGGTGAGCTGTGAGAGCGACGCCGCCGTGCCGGGGATGTTGCCCACCTTGACGTGATGCGCCCCGAGCACCGAGGCGGCCTCGAGCAGCAGGTCGCGCGTCTTGTCCGACGCCTTCCGGCGATCGTCGTCCGGATCGAGGAACCAGTCCATCAGGAACTCGAGCTCGAGCCGGGTGAGCCCGTTGTCGTCCATCGCCCGCTTCATGTCGGTGAGCGTCTCGGTCTCGAGGACGTGCTCGAGGTCGGCGTGCCAGATGCCGAGGCCGGCAAAGCCCACCTTCCGTGCTTCGGCGCAGCGGTCGGCCCAGCTGAAGTAGCTCCACTCGCGCCCGAAATGCACGACGACCGGCCCGGAGACCGTCCAGTACAGCCCGACCAGCTCAGGTTTCGCGGCCACTGTGGCTACCCCCATCCGGTTCGCGGGCGTCGCGAACCTGCTCGATCACAGCGGCTGTCGCCGAGGCGATCCGCGGCTCGACCCCGAGCTCCGTCCAGGTAGGCGGCGGCGGCTCGCATCTCGTCGACCCGCCGGGCGGCGTGGGCCTGCGTGCCGGAGAGCAGGCGCGCGAGCAGCGGCTCGCCGATCACCGCCGCGATCTCGGCGTGGAGACGGTCCTCGGCACCGGCTGCGCCGGCGGCCTCGAGCGTCTCGATGATCGCCGCCGCGAGCCCCTTCATGAAGACGCTCCGCAGCAGCTTCAGTCCGGCTGCGTCGCCGGGACGCGAGCCGACGACCTCGACGGGCATCCCGAGCGGCCCGAAGATCTCGGCAAAGCGCTCGGCGCCGTCCCCGGACGCGAGCGCGGGTGTGCGGAGGCCGGTGCTCGGAACGACGCCGACCAGCGCGACGTCCACGAACTGGGCCGGCAGCGCGGAGGCGAGCTCCTGCTTGAGCGCCGGGGCAGCGGTGTTCAGGTCGGCGTAGAGGACGCCGTCGGGGAGGGCGGCGGCGACGCTCGACCGCCGCGTCGAGTGCGACGGCCGCCGCGTTGATGCTGAGAACGACGTCGGCGCCCCTGACCGCGTCCTCGCCGCTCGCGGCATTCGTGATTCCCGTCGAGGCTCCGGACCGGATCCCAGCCGCGCACCACGCAGCCCGCCGCCGCGAGATCGGCCGCGATCCGGCCGCCGGCCTCGCCGAGGCCGAGCACCGCGATCTCGATCAATCGCTTCCCTCGACGATCTCGCGGAGACCGTTGAGGTCGTAGGAGAGCTCGCCGGCCGCATAACGCTGCCGCATCGCGCGCTCCCGCTCGGCTCGCTCGATTGCGAGCGGCAGCACCTCGTCGACGCGCTCGCTCGGCAGCGCCATCGCTCCGTCGCAGTCCATCACGACGAAGTCTCCGGGCCTGATCTCCGCGCCGCCGATGACGACCGGAACGTCCAGCTTCCCTACCTGCCCCTTGGTCGCGCCCTGCGCGCGCACGAACCGCGCCCAGATCGGCAGGCCGATCTCGACGAGCTCGTCGAGGTCGCGCAGGGCGCCGTCGACGAGGATCCCGGCGACGCCGCGCGCCAGCGGCCTGCGTCACGAGCAGCTCGCCGACGAGCGCCACCGGCACCGGCTCGTCGCTCGTCAGCACGAGCACCTCGCCCGGGCTCGCGTGGGCGACGACCGCGTGAACCATCGTGTTGTCGCCCGTCACGCAGACTGCAGTGCGCGCCGGGCCGGCGACGCGCGAGCCGGGCACGACCTGGATCAGCGGGATGTCGACGACGCCCGTCCGGCCGGCGGCCTCGTGGACGGTCGCGACGCCGAGTCGCGCGAGGTCCGCGCAGACGGTCACAGCGCGTCGACGACGACGGGGATCTCGCGCTGGAACGCCTCCGCGTAGCGGATGTCGCTCCGGCCGGAGATCCGGCGGGCGTGATTGGCACGATGCTCGCCGCGCTCGGTGTAGTACTGCCTCAGGTATCCCTGCGCCCCCATCGCCTCCATTGCGGCGACCTTCTTGCTCCAGACGGGCGTGATGTCGAGGAACGTCGTCGGGACGAAGCCGCAGAGCTCGGGCTGATGGGGCTCGAAGAGCAGCAGCTCGGGCGGCGCGATCGTCTTGAACGCGCTCGCAACGCCGGCGCCGCTCGCGAGCTGGCGCGCCTGCACGGTTGCCTCGTAGGCAACCCCGTGATCGGGGTTGAACGGATCCCTGGCGGCGTGCGTGAGGATGACCTGCGGCTCGACCTCGCGGATCAGATCGGTGAGCCGCTCGACCGCGGCCGCGTCCAGCACGAGCGGATAGTCACCGAGATCGAAAGCGCGAAAGCCGGCACCGAGCGCGGCCTGCGGCAGTCTCGGCTTCTGCGTGGCGGATCTTCTTGACCCGCTCCTCCGTCTGCCCGTCCTCCTTCCAGAGCTCGCCCGACTCGCCGCGCTCGCCGTACGAGAGAGCGACGATCTCCGCCGTCCCGCCTGCGGCGACGAGCGTCGCGATCGCGCCGGCGGCACGCCAGACGAAGTCTGCGGAGTGCGCGCTGACGACGAGGAGCCGCTTAGACACCCGCGAGTCTCCGCGTGTTCACGACCGCCATCGTATGGATCTCGTCGTCCGGGAACCCGGCCTCGAGCAGCGCGTCGGCCATCAGCGCGAGGCCGTCCTCGACCGGTGGGTTCGCGAGCTGGCCGAGATCGGTCGAGAGGACGTTCCGCGCCGCGCCCGTCGCGCGAATCGCGGCGAAGGTCTCCTCCCACGACACCTTGCCGGAGTGAATCGGCGCGAAGCACCGTTCGAGGATCGCGCCCCTGTTCGGCAAGCTCGACCTGCTCGGCGATCGGCACGCCCTGGGTCGGATAGTCCGGATGCGTGACCAGTACGTGCGCGACGCCCGCCGCCAGCGCGGCCTCGACCGCCATCGTGATCTCTGCCCGACCGAGATGCCCGGTCGCGACGACCAGCTGATGGCGTGCGATGACTCGGAGCACCGGCTCGAGCGCCGACGGCGTGACCGGCACCGGCCCGCCCGCAACGCCCGCGGCAACGAACTCGTCCTGAATCTTTCTCCAGACCGGCTGCTTCGCAGGCTTCGGCCCGTCCTCACTCGCCTCGTTCTCCGAGTCGACCGTCGGCAGCCACACGATCCGCGCCCCACCCCGCGCCGCGATCTCCACGGCCTGCGCGTTCAACCCACCGACGCCGGCGTTGAGCGCGATCGCCCCGAGGGCATCGATCCCCGGCACGGACGCGCGCACGACCGCCGCGCGCTCGGCCGTCGGCACGTAGTGCGACTTGAGCACGAACCCCGCGAGCCCGAGCTCGGCGAACCGGCGCGCGAGCGACGAGGTCGTCGATCCGCCTCTTCGCGAGATCCGGCTCGACGTGGACGTGGAGGTCGTACGCGCCACGGACGAGCTCACGCGCGCGCGGCGTCGGCTCAGTGCTGGACGCCGGCAAGCAGCACTTCCTCCTCGGGCACCGAGGGCGTCCCCTTGATGTGGAACGAGGCGACCGTCTTCATGCCCCACGCCTGACCCTTCGCGCGCTCGGCCTGCGACCAGATCACCGGCTCGTAGTCGGGAGCAAGAATCAGATGCCCTCCCGAGCAGATCTCGATCCGATTGCCGCCCGGCTCCCACGTGTAGAGGAAGAACGTCTGCTGGATCGCGTGCTTGTGCGGGCCTGACTCCATCGCGATCCCGTGCTCCAGGAAGATGTCGGCGGCCCGCAGCACATCCTCCCGCTGCTCGACATAGAAGGCGATGTGGTGGAGCCTGCTGCGTGTGTGCGTCTGGTCGTGGGTATAGACGAGCTCGTACGACTTCGGATTCGATGTCAGCCAGACGCCCACCTCGGTGCCGTCGTCGAGCAGGATCTGCTCCGTCAGCCGCATCCCCAGGTGCCGCTCGGCGAAGGCGCGGTTCTCGGCGGGATCGACGGCAAGGAAGTTGACGTGATCGAGATGACTCACGCAGACGCCGCGCCCGGTGAAGCGCATCGGCTGGTTCTTGAGGGCGGGCCGGAGCTCGGCGAGGCGGCCGGTAGCGCTCGGATTCGTAGAACAGCTCGAGCCGATGGCCGTCCGGGTCGAGGAACTCGTACGCCCGGCCGTGGCCGATGTCGCCGTCGAGCCACTGGCCCTCGACCCCGGCCGCCTCCAGCGCTGCGACCCGGCGCTCGAGGGCCTCGGGGCTCTGGGTTCGGTAGGCAAGGTGCCGCGACCCCCGCCTGCACGGACGCTGTCAGCTTCACGGACGATCGCTCGTAGTCGCCGAAGCCGCGCAGGTACACCGAGTCGCCGGACTCGCCCGAGACTTCCATCCCGAGGATCTCCTGGAAGTAGAAGAGGCTCTCCTCCGGCCTCGGCGTCAGCAGCTCCACGTGGGAGAGGTGCGCAAGGTCGCGAGCGGCCACGTCCGTCACCTGACGCCTCTTGCAACGCGACTTCCGATGATCGTCTCGCTCATTCGCGCGATCCTCCTGGATGGGTCTACGGCTAGACGACCGACGCCGTCGGCAGGCGCTGGACGCGCAGCGCCTCGACGACATGGCCGAGATGGGTCCGGACGGCCTGCTCCGCGGCGTCCGGGTCGCCGTCGGCGACGGCCTCCACGATCGCGCGGTGCTCCACGTGGGACTGCTCCGCGCGGCCGGGCACGAGGATCGTCCGGTACTGGAACCGGACGAGCTGCGAGCTCAACGCCGCGACGAGCCGCGAGACGGTTCCGTGCTGGGCGATCTCGAGCAGGCGCGCGTGCAGCCTTGCGTTCAGGCCGGAAGCCCCGAGGAGATCTCCGTGGTCGAGCAACCCGCGCATCTCCTCCAGGATCGCACGCAACTCGGTGACGTCCGCCTTCGTCGCGTGGCGGGCGGCGTATCGTGCCGCCAGTCCCTCGAGCACCATGCGCGATTCGAGGATCTCCGCCGCCTCGTGCTCGTCGATCAGTCGTACCTTCGCACCGCGGTTCGGCTCGTGCTCGACCAGCCCCTCCTGTGTGAGCCGCACGAGCGCGGTTCGCACGGCGGAGCGGCTTGCGGGGAGCATCCGGATCAGATCGGACTCGACGAGACGCTCGTTGGGCTGCAGCTTCCCGTCGACGATCGCCGCCTGCAGCAGCTCGTACGCCTCCTGCGACCCGTTCCGGGACGGCACCGCAGTCCCGGCTTCCCGGTCAGCCATGGAGCCCTCCGTTCCGGAAGGTCGTCGACGCGCACGGCGTCGGCGCCCCCTCCGCGACGTCCTCGCGGTCTGCTGTGATGCCGGTCGTCATCGTTTCCAGACTACTGCCCGTGACGCAAATTCGTCAACACGATTCGCGACAATTTCACCGAAGATCTCGACGAAATCCGACACGGCGCGCGCCCGGCTCCTTCGTCGAGAAGACGCGGCGGCGGGGTCAGGCCCTGCCCGACCCCGCCACAGCCTCCTGCTAGGTGACGGCGCCCTTCGTCCGCCAGCCATCCGCGTACGACTCACGCACGACCTCGGAGTACGGGACCGGGCTCACGATCACGCGAACCTCCTTCTGCCGGTGCGGCTGCACGGTCGTCTTGCGCGTCCCACCGTCGGGCTCGCCCCAGACGACCCTGAGCTCGGTGCCGACCTCGATCTCCGGATCGACGGTCGCGAGCGAGAGCGCGCGGCGCTCGTTCGCGCTGTAGCCCGTGAACAGCGAGAGGCCGACGACATCTCCCGCCTCGTCGATCACGGAGTCGTAGTTGGACGAGCCGTAGTTCGCGTTCGGCAGATCGAAGACCTGGTAGGCGTCGCCCTCCGGGTCGAACACCGAGGCGAAGATGTCCGACACGTCC
This sequence comes from uncultured Thermoleophilia bacterium, assembly GCA_963799905.1. Taxonomy (GTDB): domain Bacteria; phylum Actinomycetota; class Thermoleophilia; order Gaiellales; family Gaiellaceae; genus Gaiella. The sequence continues at coordinate 2,785 of CAWCYU010000031.1, read as the reverse complement.
TCGCTGCTCCAGGCGAGCGTGACCTTCCTCCGCTGAGCCTCACGGTCGACCTGCTCGAGTGCCTCACGGCCGTAGAAGTCGTGGTCGAACTTGACGAACGGGCCGTAGCCGAGCTCGAACGGATTGAGGTAGTAGTCCTCGATGTCGTCGGAGACGAAGCTGCCCGCGAGCGCGTTGACGGCCTCGTAGCTCGACGGCGTCAGCCACTCGCGGTACGCCCGGAGCTCCTCGCCGGAGTAGATCGCCGGGAGCGGCGACGGGATCCAACCCGACTCGAGCGTGTTCGAGGAGTACGCCCGCGAGCCGACCGCCTCGAGCCCGAACTCCTTGCCCGCCTCGAGGATCGTCTCCTTCACCTCGTCATAGGTCTCGTACGGCCCCCAGATCTCGAGGCCGGGCGCGCCGGCCATGCCGTGGCGAAGCGTCCGCACGGTCCGGCCGGCGATGTTCATCTCGCTCATCCGGAAGAACTTGACGTCCTCCAGCGGCGCCCCGTTGACCTTCTCGAGGACCTGCCACGCGTTCGGGCCCTGCACCTGGAACCGCCAGACCGTCCGCGTCACCTGCTTGCCCGACGGCCGCATCGGCGACCGGTCGTCCTTCTCGATCTCGACGTCGTACCCGCCGGTCTCACCCTGGTACTGCAGCCAGTTCGCGGCTGGGGCACGGCCGACGAAGACGAACTCGTCCGGGTCGAGGTGGAAGAGAATGCCGTCACCGATCACGTAGCCGGCCGGCGTGGTCGGGACGTACTGCTTGGCCATGCCGACAGGGAAGTTCGCGACGCTGTTGATTGCCGTGTCCGAGATCAGCTTCAGCGCGTCGGGCCCCTTGAAGAAGAGATTCACCATGTGGTGCGACTGATCGAACAGCACTGCAGTCTCGCGCCACGCCCGCTGCTCGCGGCGCCAGTTCGTGAACTCGGCGGCGACGACCGGATAGACGTACGCGCCGACCTGTGAGTTGCGCAAGAGCTCGACGGCGGGTACACCGTCGAGGATCTCCTGCAGATTGCTTGGGGCCATGGTCATGCTCCCTTCTGGAACGTGTGGGCTCTTGACAATCTCGTCGGGAATCCGCGTTGGGTCGCCATCGCTCAGATCGCGAGGCGCAGCATGGGCGCGCCGAATCGGGCGACTGCGTCCTGGTCCTCGAGCACGAGCTCGAGGTTGAGCTGTGCGAGCCGCGCGTGCTCGCGGGCGATCTCCTCCGCGCGCGTGCCCTGATGCGCCCGCAGTGCGTCGATCAGGACCCGGTGCTGATGCTGAGCCACGATCAGGATCTCGCGCGAGCGTCGGAGCGACGCATGCGAGCTGAGCAACGCTCCAGGCGCGGCGAACGGGAGGGCGGCGTTGGCCGCGATCGTGCGGGTGAGCGTCGGGCTCTTGGCCAGCCTCACGAGCGTGTCGTGGTAGTCGTCATTGAGCTCGACGTAGCGAACGAGCGACTCGGGCGTGACGTCCTCGAGCACCTCGTCGAGCAGCTCCACCGCCGCGACGAGCGGGTCGAGCTCGTCCGGTGACTCGAGGCGCTCCGCTGCGAGCCTGGCCGCCGTGCCCTCGAGCACGCCGCGCAATTCGATCGCGTCGGAGACGTCGGCGCGGGTGAACGAGCGCACGACGAAGCCGCCGCCCGGGAGCGGCTCGAGCAGTCCCTCGTGCGCAAGCGTCGAGAGCGCGAGGCGCAGAGGCGTCCGCGAGACGCCGAGCCGCTTCGCCAGCTCGATCTCGGGCACGCGCTCGCCCGGGGCGAACGCGCCGTCCAGGACGAGCTCGCGCAGGCCCAGTTTGGCCTTGACCGTCTGTGACTGAGCTCCATCGCCTCGAGCCATGCGGAGATCAGCATATTGCATGCAATATGACGGTACAAGTCCATCGATCGGCCGATCATTGCTTCTATTGCATGCAGAATGCACGATGCTCGCCCAAGAGGACGCCCGTTCGAGCGGGGGCCCGGCGCGCAGTCAAACGCCCGTGCATGGGGCCGCCTGCGTCGTGCCAGATCTTGTTGACAATATTGGTGGTCATCTGGTTGACTCGATCCCGCAAGATCGAGCGATCGAGCGAGGGACGGTCATCGGTCGCGCGGGCCGTGTCATTGACGTCGAAGTCGGTGTCAAATCGGAAGGAGACCCATGAAGCGCTTTGCTCGAATCGCTGTGCCGCTTGGCGCTGCGCTCGTCGCCCTGGTGCTCGCGATCGCCGCCTCGGCGACAACCTCCAAGGCGGACAAGACTGAGAAGGCCCAGATGGGGGCAGCTCCCCAAGCGGTCACGAACTACCTCGCGTACACCCACGGGAAGGCCGGCAAGGCCAATCCGAAGCTGTCGAAGGTCTACATCGGCTGGGTCAACCAGCAGGGTGGCCAGGTCGTGATCGGTGGCCTCGCGACAGCCGGAGCGTCGTTGGCCGTCGACTACGTCAATCAATACCTCGGGGGCGTGGGCGGTCATCCGGTCCAGCTCGTGCCGTGCTTCATCAAGTCAGCCGAGGAAGAAGGTACGACCTGCGGGCAGAAGTTCGTCAATGACAAGCGGATCAGCGTGGTCGCGGAGGGTGCAGTCGCCACGGGAGCCCAGTCGATGCACGCCACGATCGGGGCAACGAAGCCGATCGTCACCGGCGTCGCCATCACCCCGGTCAACGGAGCATCGAAGACCGGCGTCGTCCTCTTCGGCGACGGCCCGCACATCCTGCTGCCGTTCGGGAACTACGCGAAGAACGTCCTCCACGCGAAGTCTGCCGCGGTCGTCTACCCGAATTCGCCGGGCGTGGCGGAGTCAGGG
>CAWCYU010000030.1:0-120421 GCA_963799905.1 uncultured Thermoleophilia bacterium | reverse complement strand
TAGTCTGAGGTACACATCGGCGCCCTCGAGCATGTCGTCCGGCGTGCCGCGTCCACTCGGGGTTCGTCCGCTCCGCATATGCCTGCTTCACGGCGTTAGCCCGTCCCGGCCGTCGTGGATGGCGCCCCCGAGTCGCAGCCGATCACGTCCGCACGCCCGCGTTGAGGAGGATGTCGGTCACAGCCACGCCGGCTGCGCCCACGCCCGTCATCACGACTTGACGTCCTCGATCCGCTTGTCGACGACCCGCAGCGCGTTCAGCAGCGCGGCCAGCACGACGATCGCGGTCCCGTGCTGGTCGTCGTGGAAGACGGGGATGTCGAGCTCGGCGCGCAGGCGCGCCTCGATCTCGAAGCAGCGGGGCGCGGAGATGTCCTCGAGGTTGATCCCGCCGAAGCCGGGCGCGATCGCCTTCACGACGGGACGATCTCGTCGGTGTCCTTCGTGTCGAGGCAGAGCGGCCACGCGTCGACGCCGCCGAACTCCTTGAACAGCAGCGCCTTGCCCTCCATCACCGGCATCGCGGCCTCCGGCCCGATGTCGCCGAGGCCGAGCACGGCGGTGCCGTCGGAGACGACGGCGACGGTGTTCTGCTTGATCGTCAGGTTCCAGGCGCGTCGCGGTCCTCGCGCGATCGCCTGGCAGATGCGCGCGACGCCGGGCGTGTAGGCCATCGAGAGGTCGTCGCGAGTCTTCACCGGCGACCTTCGAGCTGCATCTCGATCTTGCCGCCGAGGTGCATCAGGAACGTGCGGTCGGAGACGCGCTCGACCTCGACGCCCTCGATCTGCCGGACGCGCTCGACGATCCGGTCGAGGTGGTCGGTGTCGGAGGCGTCGACGGTGACGTCGCGAACCTTGGTCGCCCTTCTCGACGCGGACGAGGTCGATCGCGCCGAGCGAGCCTCCCGCCTCGCCGATCGCCTTCGCGAGCCGCGCGAACGCGCCCGGCGCGTCGGCGAGCCGCACGCGGATCGTGGCGCTGAACGACGCGGAGACGATGGCTCATGTCCGGATCACTCCCTCCGCGGCGAGCGCCGCGATCTCGTCGTCGGTCGTAGCCCGCCTCGCGCAGGATCTCCGCGGTGTGCTCCCCGACCGCGGGCGGCGGCCGACCGGTGCAGCGCCCGCTCGCCGTCGAACGAGAGCGGGCAGCGCGGCGAGCTGTGAGGTCGGGGATCGTCGGGATGGCGAGCGGCTGCAGCATCCCGAGCGCCTCCGTCTGCGGCGCGCGCGCGACGTCGGCGACGTCGGCGACCGGCGCAGCGGGGACGCCTGCGTCGGTCAGCCGCTGCCTGCCAGTACGCCGTGTCGTCGCTCGCGAGCCGCTCGTCGAGGATCGCACAGAGCTCGTCCCGGTGCGCGACACGATCGGGGTTGGTCCGGAAGCGCGGATCGTCGACGAGCTCGGGCAGGCCGAGCACGCCGCAGATCGCAGCGAAGATCCGGTCGTTGCCGCCGGCGATCATCAGCTCGCCGTCGCGGGTCGCGGAACACCTGGTACGGCGCCACCATCGGGAACCGGGTGCCCTGGCCGTGCGGGACGGTGCCGTCGGCGAGGTAGCCGGCGAGGTGATAGCCGATGTAGCCGAGCGCGGTCTCGTAGAGCGAGACGTCGACCACCGCGCCCTCGCCGGTCCGGTCGCGCTCGAGCAGCGCGGCGAGCACGCCGAGCGCGGCCCACGTGCCCGTTCCCTGATCGATCAGCGACGAGCCGACCCGAACGCCCGGCCGGCCGGGCTCCCCGGTCATCGAGATCAACCCGCCCGCGGCCTGCATCAGCGCGTCGTAGCCCGGCTCGTGGCGGAGCGGGCCCGACGTGGCCGTAGGCGCCGACGGAGCAGTAGACGAGCCGCGGGTTGCGCGCCGCGCAGCGCGTCCGCGCCGAGCCCGAGCTCGTCCGCCAGCCCTGGCCGGAGGCTCTGGAGGAAGACGTCGGCGCCGTCGGCGAGCCGCAGCAGCGCCTCGCGCCCGCGCGGGTCGCGTAGCGAGATCGCGAGCGAGCGCTTGCCGGCGTTGGCGGAGAGGAACATCGTCCCCTCGCCGTTCCAGAACGGCGGCCCCCAGGCCCTGCCGTCGTCGCCCGTGTCCGGCCGCTCGACCTTGATCACATCGGCGCCGAGGGCGGCGAGGATCTGGGCGCAGTAGGGGCCGGCGATCGAGGTCGTCACGTCGAGAACCCGCATGCCGGTGAGCGGCGTCAGTCCCACGGCGCCATCATCGCCGTTCCGCGTCTCTGCGAGGATGCAGTCGTGTTCCAGCAGATGGTCGACTGGGTCTCGGGCTCCAACTGGAGCTACGTGGCCATCTTCGCGGTGTCGGTGCTGGACGCGTTCTTTCCGCTCGTCCCGAGCGAGTCGCTCGTGGTCGTGGCAGGCTCGCTCGCGGGCTCCGGCGACCTCTCGCTGCCCTCGTGATCGCGGCCGCCTGGGGGGGCGCTGTCGTCGGCGACAACATCTCGTACGGGATCGGCAAGTTTGCCGGGGAGCGCACGGTTCGACGCCTGTTCAGGCACGAGAAGGCGCTCCGGGGCTTCGACTGGGCCGAGCAGCAACTGGAGGAGCGAGGCAGCTACATCATCCTCGTCGCCCGGTTCATCCCGTTCGGCCGGACCGCGGTGACGTTCACGTCCGGCTATACGAGCGGCCTGCCGTGGCATCGATTCTTCCGCTACGACCTGATTGCGGGAGGGCTCTGGGCGACGTACGCGACGATGCTCGGGTACATCGGCGGCAAGCAGTTCGAGGAGCAGCCGTGGAAAGGCGTGTTGCTCGGACTGGCGATCGCGTTCACGGTCGCGTTCGCGATCGAGTGGGTCAGGCACCGCCGCTCGAAGAAGGCCGCAACGGCGCCGTGAAGCTGCACGTCACGGGCGCGAGCGGGTTTCTCGGCACGGAGCTCGTGCGGCTCGCTCCCGGGGCGACGCGGGAACGGGTCGAGGTACGCGACGCTGCCGCCGTTCTCGCACTCCTCGAGCGCGTTCGTCCCGACGTGGTGATCCACACCGCGTATCGCCAGGATGGTGAAGGCGCCGGCGCGATCGTCGTGGACGGCTCGGAGAATGTCGCGCGCGCGGCGGCCGAGGTCGGGGCTCGGCTCGTGCACATCTCGACGGATGTCGTCTTCGACGGCCGCAAGGGCGCCCCGTACGTCGAGGCGGACATCCCATCACCCTGCACCGAGTACGGTCGAGCGAAGGCCGAGGCGGAAACCCGAGTCGCTGCGAGCGCTCCGGGAGCGCTCATCGTCCGAACCTCGTTGATCGTCGGCGGGCCCGGGCACGAGCGCTCCAAGCACGAGCGCGCAGCCGCCGACCCCGAGTCGACCTTCTACGACGACGAGATCCGGTCCCCGGTCCAGGTGGGCGATCTCGCAGCCGCGTTGCTCGAGCTGTGCCGCTCGGATGCAGCCGGTGTGCTCAATGTCGCCGGCGCAGACGACCTCTCCCGGGCCGACCTGGCGGCCCTGGCCGTCGGGCGACCCGTGCGGCGCGCCCCGGCGCCCCCGGGACGGCCGCTCGACTGCTCGCTCGACTCGACACGTGCGCGCGCGATCCTGCGGGTGCCGCTACGTGGAGCTCGCGAGGTCTACGGGATCAGAACGCGAGCTCGACGAGCAGGATGACCGCCTCGGCCGCGAGCGCCGGCAGGATGTCCGTGAGGACGAACATGACGGTTCCGGTCGGCGGTGTGGACATCTCGCGAACCTGGCCCGATTGGTGCGGGAGCCCGCCGCCTGACGGTGCCGCGCCGACGTAGGCTGGTGTGGTGAATCGCCTCGGCGCCGAGACGAGCCCGTACCTCCTCCAGCACGCCGACAACCCCGTCGACTGGCAGCCATGGGGACCCGACGCGCTCGAGCGCGCGCGGGAGGAGGACAGGCCGATTCTCCTCTCCGTGGGCTACAGCGCCTGCCACTGGTGCCATGTGATGGCACACGAGTCGTTCGAGAACGAGGCCACGGCTGCGCTGATGAACGCGCATTTCGTCAACGTCAAGGTCGATCGCGAGGAGCGCCCCGACGTCGACGCGCTCTACATGGACGCGACGGTGTCGATGACCGGTCAGGGGGGCTGGCCGATGACGGTCTTCCTGACGCCCACGGGGGAGCCGTTCTACGCTGGCACCTACTTCCCGCCGGAGCCGCGGCACGGAATGCCGTCGTTCCCGCAACTCCTGCTCGCCGTGGCCGAGGCCTGGAAGGAGCAGCGGGACGACATCGCGGCGCAGGCACGGAGGCTCGTCGAGGCGGTGGGCAACTCGGCGCGGATCGCGCCGTCACGCGAGCCACTCACGGATGCGCTGCTGCTCGAGGCGGAACGTGGCATTGCGAGAACCTTCGAGCCGGCGTACGGCGGTTTCGGCCGTGCCCCCAAGTTTCCGCCGGCATCGAATCTCGAGTTTCTGCTGCGACGAGGCTCACCGGAGGCGATCGAGATGGTTCGCAGAACGCTCGACGGCATGGCGGCGGGCGGGATGTACGACCTCGTCGGCGGCGGCTTCCATCGCTACTCGGTCGACGACCGCTGGCTCGTCCCGCATTTCGAGAAGATGCTCTACGACAACGCGCTCCTCGCCAGTTGCTACCTGCATGCGTGGGTCGTGACGGGCGAGCCGCGGTATCGCGTGGTCGTCGAGGAAACGCTCGACTACGTCGTCCGCGAACTGATTCTTCCGGGCGGCGGCCTCGCGTCGGCCCAGGATGCGGACACCAATGGGGTGGAAGGGCTGACGTTCACGTGGACGGAGGCCGAGGGCGTCCCGGGAGAGCTCCTGCTTCCGTTCGAGGACGGCCGCTCGATCATCCGCGGCACCCTCGACCCCGATCTCCGCGCCCGGCTCCTCCACGTGCGTTCGCAGCGGCCGCAACCGGGCCTCGACGACAAAGTGCTGGCCTCGTGGAACGGCCTCGCCCTCGCGGCACTCGCCGAAGCCGGGCGACGGTTCGAGCGGCCCGATTGGCTCGCGGCTGCACGCGCCGTCGGGGAATTCCTACTCGGGCCGCTCTCGCGGGACGACGGCCGGCTCTCCCGTTCCCGGCGCGAGGGCAGGATCAGCGGAGAGGGCTTTCTCGACGACTACGCAAACACAGCACACGGCCTGCTCGAGCTCCACGTCGCGACAGGCGAGCTGCGCTGGCTCGAGGAGGCGAGACGGCTCGCGCTGCTCGCCGTCGAGCTGTTCGGGGACCCCGAGCTCGGTGGGTTCTTTCTGGCCCCGACGGGCGGCGACGAGCTCGTCGCACGGACGAAGGGCCTCGACGACAATCCGATCCCGTCGGGCAACTCGATGCTGGCGCACGTGCTGCTCCGGCTCGGCAGGATCTGGGGTGACGACGGGCTCGAGCGCCAGGCCGTGTCGGTGTTCCGGCTCGTGGAGCCGATGCTCGGCCGGGCGCCGGGGGCCTTCGGGTGGATGCTGTGCGCTTTCGACCTCTGGCTTGCGCCCCCGCGCGAGATCGCGATCCTCGGGCCTGTCGAGAGCCCCGTCGTGCGCGCAGCGCTGGCCCCGTTTGCCCCGAACACGGTCGTCGCCGTCGGTCCCGCCGACGGCGTGCCGCTCCTCGAGGGGAAGGATCTCGTCCGCGGGCACCCGGCCGTGTACGTCTGCGAGCGATTCGCCTGCCAGGCGCCTGTGACCGACCCCATCGACCTCTGAGCGGGCCACGCATCATCTAGTCTCCGCCTCATGACGACCATCGAGCAAACCGGCGCCGAAGAGGTTGCGTGGGACCTTTCGGATCTCTACGCCTCCGGCGACGATCCGCGCATCGAATCCGATTTCGCCGAGGCCGAGGTGGCTGCGGCGGCCTTCCGCGAGCGCTACTACGGCAACGTCGCGACGCTCTCGGCGGGCGCGCTCGCCGAGGCGATCGACGAGCGCGAGCGGATCGAGGCGATCGCGACACGCGCCCTCTACTACGCGCACATGCACTTCTCCACCAACATGGCCGACCCCACCCGTGGCGCCCTCGTTGCGAAGCTGGGTGAGAAAGGTGCCGGCCTCGAGACGCAGCTTCTCTTCTTCGGACTCGAGTGGGCCGCGATCGAGGACGGGCCGGCGGACGAGCTGCTCGCCGATCCTGCACTCGACCACTGGCGCCATTGGCTCTCCGCGCAGCGGGTATTCCGCCCGTACCTCCTCACCGAGCCCGAGGAGAAGATCATCACGGAGAAGGCCGTCTCGGGCGTCTCGGCATGGTCGCGGCTCTACGAAGAGGTGCTCGGCGCGCTGCGGGTCGACCTCGGCGACGCCGAGCCCGTCTCGCTCGAGACGGCGATGGCCAAGCTCTACTCCTCCGACCGCGAGGAGCGGCGTGGAGCGGCAGAGGCCGTCACGGTCGCCCTCGAGCCCGGGTTGCGCACGCGGACGTCGATCTTCAACACGATCCTGGTCGACAAGTGGATCGACGACCGCCTGCGTGGCTACCCGACGTGGATCTCGTCGCGCAATCTCGCCAACGAGACGACCGATGACGCCGTCCAGGCCCTCGTCGATGCGACGACCTCCCGCTACGACGTGCCGCAGCGCTACTACCGGCTCAAGGCGAAGCTGCTCGGTCTCGACAAGCTCGAGTACTACGACCGCTTCGCGCCGGTCGCCGACGACTCGTCGAAAACACCCTGGGACGAAGCGCGTCGCGTCGTCTGCGAGGCCTACAGCGACTTCTCGGGCGAGGCCGGAGCCGCGGTCGAGCGGTTCTTCGACGACGGCTGGATCGACGCCCCCGTTCGTCCGGACAAGCGCCACGGCGCGTACTGCGCGACGAACGTCCCGGGCGTCCACCCGTACGTGTTCATGAACTACACCGGCGACCGCCGCTCGATCCTCACCCTCGCCCACGAGCTCGGCCACGCACTGCACGGGACGATGGCGCAGCCACTCGGGCTCTTCAACGCGTCCACACCGCTGACGACGGCCGAGACGGCGTCGGTGTTCGGCGAGGCACTGACGTTCAAGCGCTTGCTCGCCTCGGAGGACGACCCACGCAGGAGGCTCGACCTCCTCACCGGCCAGCTCGAGGACGCGATCGCGACGACGTTCCGGCAGATCGCGATGAATCGGTTCGAGAACCTCGTCCACACGCAGCGGCGCGAGCACGGCGAGCTCTCCATGGATCGCCTCAACGAGCTCTGGCTCGAGTGCCAGTCCGGCCTCTTCGGAGATTCGGTCGGCGTCGGCGGCTACGACACCTGGTGGAGCTACATCCCGCACTTCACGAACGTGCCCGGCTATGTGTACGCCTACGCGTACGGCTATCTCTTCGCGCTCGCCATCTTCCGCTCGTACGAGCGCGAGGGCGACGCGATCGTCGCTCCGTATCTCGACCTCTTGCGGGCCGGGGGATCGAAGGCGCCGGAGGAGCTCGCGCGGATGGTGGGGCTCGATCTGACCGATCCGTCGATCTGGGCGAGCGGGATCGAGGCACTCTCGGAGGATCTCGACGAGGCCGAGCGGCTCGCAGCCGAGATCGGGCTCGGCTGACTCCGACGCCCGCAGTCGAACTCCACGGGAGCCAACTAATCCACGCCTCTGGCGTCTCGGTGAAAGGGCGGTTAAGGTCGCTCCGTCGACGTCTACCTCTCACCGACCATAGGTCGACCTGAAGGAGTGTCAATGCGCAGAATCATGCTCGTCGTGCTCGCACTCGTCGCGGCGCTCGGAGTAACGGCGTCGAGCGCGACAACTGCCACGACGGAGACCGGCGTCACCGCGAACACCGTCACGATCGGCGCCTCGTTCCCGCTTTCGGGGCCGGCCTCCTCCTACGGTGTCATTCCCGTCGGGTTCAAGGCGTACATCTCGTACATCAACTCCCGCAAGGGGCCGGACGGAAAGCGCGGCGTCGGTGGCCGCCAGATCGTCTTCAAGTATTACGACGACGGCTACAACCCGGCAAACAGCATCCAGAACGTGCGCAAGCTCGTGGAGGAAGACAAGGTGTTCGCCGTCGTCGGTGCGCTCGGAACTGCGGTCAACATCGCCATTCGGCCATACCTGAACGGGAACAAGGTTCCGCACCTCTTCACTGCGAGCGGCGACACGACCTTCGGCAGAGACTCGAAGGAATGGCCGTGGACGATTGGCTACCTGCCGAACTATCAGTTCGAGGGCAGGACGTACGGCCTCAAGATTGCCAAGAACAGCCCGAACGCGAAGATCGCCGTCCTCTACCAGAACGACGACTTCGGCAAGGATCTGCTGAGAGGGCTCAAGGACGGACTCGGCGCCAAGGCGTCGAATATCGTCGGCGAGGAGGCATACGAGGTCACGGCCCCCTCCGTTCAAAGCGAGATCGCGAAACTCAAGGCGACGGGTGCAACCGTCTTCTTGAACTTCACGACGCCGAAGTTCGCCGCCCAGGCGTATGTGTTCGCGAATGCGTTGAAGTGGTCGCCGACCGTGGTCTACACGACCGGAGTCACCGCCACAACTGCCGTCCTGTCAGCGGCGCAGAAGGCGTGTGGCGGCTGCGACCTGGTGAATCGCACCTTCACCTACCTGTACGCCAAGGATCCTGCGAACTCGAAGTGGGACAAGGATCCGGGAATGATCCTCTACAACAAAGTGATGTCGAAGTACGTGCCGTCGGGGAATGCCGCCGACTCGTTCTATCTCTACGGTGTCGCCACTGCGCACGCGTTCGTTCAGCTCCTGACGACAGCTGGGCCCAACCCGACGCGGAGCGGCCTGATGAAGGCGGTGCGGGCCTGGAACCAGCCCAACCCGTTCCTGCTTCCGGGGAACCGTCAGAAGACGGGGCCTGGTGACCAGTTCCCGATCAATTGCATCCAGATCGCGAAGTTCACCGACGGCAAGCTGCTGCCGGTGTCACAGCTCCAGTGCGAAACCCCTGCGACGTAGCCCGCTGAAATCAGAGGGGAGGAGCGCGGTCCGAAGGGCCTGGCTCCTCCCCTCAATTCGCGCGGTACTGCTCCCAGTAGCGCTCCATAGTCGTCGTGCGTGCGAAGCGGTGTGTGAGGTCCGACGGGCTCACGTTCACCGCCCGGACGATCCACTCGTCGCCGACGTCGAGGATGTTGACGCATCCCGGGGCCTGCTCGAACTGGCCGAGAAACATTCGTTGCCCGGTGAGGGCGTGCGAGATGATCGCTCGATTGACGGCGCCGTGCAGGACGAGCAGCACCGTGTCCCACGTCTCGTCGGCGAGCAGTCGATCGACCGCCGGGATGACGCGATCGAACAGCTCGCCGATCGTCTCGCCGCCGAGGAACCGCTTCTCGTTCGGCGTGACTCCCCGGAACGCGCGAACGAACTCGTTCTCGAGCTCGTCGGCGGGGATCGACGAGAGGCGCCCGCCGCGGATCTCGTTGAGCTCGGGCCACGCTTCCGCCTCCCGTGCGGGCGCTACGATCGTCGCCGTCTGGATCGTCCTCGGGAGGCCGCTCGCAATCACGCGGTCGAACACGATCGTGTCGAGCAGGTCGCGGGCCGCTTCGGCCTGCGCGCGCCCTTCGTTCGTCAGTGACACCGCTTCCGGATCGACGGGTGCTCCGTCGTCGAAGTAGGAGACAGCACCATGACGCATGAGATAGATCCTGCGGCGCACCTCAGGTCCGCCCGTAGCGTTCGAGGTACTTCGGGCTCGCAACACGGAGCTTCGCCTCGACCTCCGCCTTCAGCTGAGCGAGATCCCCCGCCCGAATATCGCCCGCACGGATCCTGTGGGCAGTTGTCCAGTCCGATGAGCCTGCAACTGGCGACTCGCGGGCGACGATCGAGAGCGCATTCATTGCGACGAGCGTGCGAAAGCGCAGTCGGCGATCGTCGAGAACCGGCAGGATTTCGCTCTCGAGGAACTCCTGCACCGCAGCTGCGAGCTCGGCGGCGGTCGGTCGGTCGGTCGGTCCTGCGGTCACGCGGACCTCTCGATCAGGTCGAGGAGCTCGTACTCCATCTCGGCCGCGAGCCGGCCGAGGATCGCGAGCTCGACGCTGCGCTGCTCGCCGCGGAGGTGTCGTCGTGACTGCGTGAGCGCCCCGACGGCCCACTTGCAGTTGCCGAAGACCTCCCACGCGAGCAACTCGTCGGGCGGGACCGAGAGGCCGGTCAGCTGTGCGTAGCGGTCGAGGTACGGCTCGACATCGCCGATGCCGCCGAGTCGGCTCGTGTCGTTGCCGAACCGCCACGAACGGATCAGAGGCCAGGCGAGGTCCTCTGCCGGGTCCGAGACGTGCGCGAACTCCCAGTCGAGGACCGCCACGATGCCCGTCTCGTCGACCATCAGGTTTCCGATCCGGAAGTCGCCGTGCGAGACGACGCGCGGCCGCTCGAGCGGGAGCCGCTCCCGACACCACGCGATCCCGAGCTCGATCGCGGGGTGAGGCTCGTCGACGGAATCGAGCTCGTCGTAAAGCCGCTGACAGAGATCCGGACGCGGGAGAAACTCCACCACGGTTGCGGGGATCGCATGGATCCGGGCGAGCTCCTCGGCCATCTGGAGCGCGAGACCGTCGGGTGGTGCCTTGACGATCCGGCGGCCGATCGTCTCTCCACGCACGAGCTCCATCACGAATGCTTCACGCCCGTCGAGCTCGCCGAGGTAGGCGATCGGTTCGGGCACCCGGACGCCTGCCGCGCGCGCGGCGACGAGCACGTCGAACTCCTCCCGGAGCGACAGGGTGTCCAGGTGGATGACGCCGCCTCCGGCGCGGCGGAGGATCAGCTCGCGGCCGTCGCCGGTCTCGACCGCCCAGGCTTCCTTCGACGCCCCGCCCGCGAGTTGGGTGCGTCTCGTCACCGAGGCGCCGAGCGCCGCGGCGAGCGCCTCGTCCACCGATTCGCTCACCTTGCGTTCATGCCGTCAGCTCCGCAAGCGCCTGCAGCGCATCCGGCTGCCTGGCCTGCAGCACGAGAGTGGTCGCACCACTCTCCCGCCACGCCCCGAGCCGGTCGGCGATCCGCGAGCGGTCGCCGACGAGCGCGATCTCGTCCACGAGCGCGTCGGGAACGGCCGCCGCCGCGTCACTCTTGCGACCTGCGAGATAGTGGTCCTGGATCGTCGCCGCGTCGGCCTCGAAGCCGTAGCGCTGCGCGAGACGGTTGTAGAAGTTCTGGCCTCGTGCGCCCATGCCACCGACGTAGAGCGCCAGCATCGGCTTGAGGAAGTCGCGGCACGCCTGCACGTCGTCGTCCATCACGACGGGCACGAGCGGCGCGAGATCCCATCCCTCCGGTCGCCCACCACGGACGGCGAAGCCCTCCTCGAGGGCGGGGCCGTGCACGGCCCCGGCGCGCTCCGGCGAGAAGAAGATCGGCAGCCAGCCGTCGGCGATCTCGGCTGTCAGAGCCACGTTCTTCGGGCCGATCGCGGCGAGGTAGATCGGGACATCCCGCCGGACTGGATGCACGATGATCTTCAGGGGCTTGCCGAGGCCGGTGGCGCCGGGCCCTGTGTAGGGGATGTCGTAGTGGTCGCCGTGATGCTCGAGCGGAACCTCGCGGCGGAGGATCGTGCGGACGATCGCGACATACTCACGGGTGCGCGCGAGTGGCTTGCCCCACGGCTGGCCGTGCCAGCCTTCGGCCACCTGGGGGCCCGATGTGCCGAGCCCGAGCAACACCCGGCCGCCCGAGAGAATGTCGAGCGTTGCCACCGTCGTCGCCGTCGCGGCCGGAGACCGCGCCGGCATCTGCATGATCGCGCTGCCCACGGCGATGCGCTCGGTCGTCGCCGCGATCCACGCCATCGGCGTGACGGCGTCGGTGCCGTAGGCTTCGGACGTCCACACGGAGTGGAACCCGAGCCGGTCGGCCTCCTGCGCGAGCGCGATGCCGCCCGCGGGATCGTCGTACCCGAGTTGGAGAGCGAGGCGCACGTGGAGGATCCTACTGGTGTGAGTACAGCCCTCTTTCCCGCCGCGTACCTCGAGCTCCGGTCTCGGTACAGGGCGTTCATGGACGAGCACGTGTTTCCGAACGAGAGCCTTCTCGACCGTGAGGACGCTGCCGCCGAGGCTCTCGTCGCAGAGCTCCAAGCCACCGCCCGCGAGGCGGGCCTCTGGGCTCCGCACATGCCTCCGGAAGCGGGAGGCACCGGCCACGGCTTTCTCTCGTATGCCTGCGTGAACGAGGAGATCGGTCGCTCCCACTGGGCGCAACTCGTGTTCGGCTGTCAGGCGCCCGACGCCGGCAACGCCGAGATCCTGCACCTGTTCGGCTCGACGGAGCAGAAGGCGTCGTTCCTGGCGCCGCTCGTCGCAGGGCGGGCACGGTCGTTCTTCTCGATGACCGAGCCGGACGTCGCGGGATCGGATCCGACGCTGTTGCGGACGAGGGCGGTCGTGGACGGCGACGAGTGGGTGATCGACGGGCACAAGTGGTTCTCGACGGGCGCCGAGGGGTCGACGTTCGGGATCGTGTTCGCGATCACGGACCCCGATGCGAGCACGTACGAGCGCGGCACGATGATTCTCGTCCCCACGGACACGCCCGGGCTCGAGATCGTGCGCCCCATTTCGGTGATGGGGCACGAGGGACGCGGCTGGAACACGCATTGCGAGGTGCGGTACGCGGGTGCTCGGGTTCCCGTCACGAACACGCTCGGCGAGCGCGGGCAGGCGTTTCGGATCGCGCAGAAGCGGCTCGGCCCCGGCCGGATCCACCACGTCATGCGCTGGCTGGGGCAGATGCAACGGGCGTTCGACCTGATGTGCTCCTACTCGCTCGAGCGCGAAGCATTCGGAGGGCCGCTCGCCGACAAGCAGACGGTGCAGAACTGGATCGCCGACTCCGCCGCGGGTATCCAGGCCTCTCGGTTGCTGACCATGGATGCTGCTCGGAAGATCGACGAGGGCTCCGAGGCGAGGGTGGAGGTGTCGTTGCTCAAGTTCTACGCAGCCGGCGTGCTGAGCGACGTGATCGATCGTGCGATCCAGGTGCACGGCGCACAGGGCCTCACGGACGGGACCCCGCTCGCCCGGATGGCGATGCACGCCCGGGCCGGGCGCATCTATGACGGGCCCGACGAGGTACACCGCATGGTGGTTGCACGGCGCATTCTGAAGAGCTATTCCGCCGGCGAGCCCTGGCGGTTCGACTAGCGCAGTTCGCTGCCGGTCGGGCGTGGCGCCGTTACCGCGACCGGGCGACGAGCTCGATCTCGATCTGGGCGCCGAGGGGCAGCGCCGCCACGCCGATCGTCGTGCGCGCGGGATACGGCTCGGCGAACTGACGCGCATACACCGTGTTCATCGCGGCGAAGTCGTCCATCGAGACGAGGAACACGTTGACCTTGACCACGTCGTCGAAGCTGAGCCCGGCGGCCGCGAGCACCGCGCCGAGGTTGTCGAAGCACCGCTGTGCCTGTCCCGCGATGTCCGCGTCGACCAGTGTGCCGGTGGCCGGGTCGACGGGCGTCTGCCCGGAGAGGAAGACGTGGTCGCCGGAGCCGACTGCCTGCGAGTACGGTCCTGCAGCGCGTGGCGCATCCGGGCTGGAGAAGGTCGTTCGGGTCATGGCCGGGAGTCTTGCGCAAATCGCGCCGCGAGGACGCGGCCGAGTCCGCCGTCGAGGCTCACTGGTGGAGTGAGGGCGGGAGGCGACCGGGCTCACCCTCGGGTGTGCGTGGGCCGGGGACGGACGCGAACCGGTAGTCGAGCGGCGCCCTGCCCGGCTGGACGACCCAGGCGTGCCCTGTCAGTCCGGACTCGAGTGCGAGCCATGCCGCAGCGGCGACCTCACCGGCCGAGAGCAGCGGGAACTCCGCCGCGAGCAGGCGCTCGCGCGCGGGATCTGCCACCATCGGCGTGTCCGCGATGCCGGGGCAAACGGCATTGATCGCGATCCCGCGCGCTTCGAGCGGTGCGGCAGCCGAGCGCACGAACCCGACCACTGCGTGCTTCGTGGCGGCATAGACGGGATCGTCCGGCATCGCCGTCAGGCCGGCGAGCGATGCTGTCACGACGATCCTCCCGCCCGGCGGCATGACGCGTGCGAGCCGTCTCACGCCCAGCACCACGCCGTCGACGTTGACGCGCATCGCCCGCCGATAGTGCTCCAGCGAGATCTCGCCGGGATCGGACGGACCGCCAAGCACGCCCGCGTTCAGGCAGGCGATCTCGACCGGGCCGACCTCTTCCCAGTCGGCGGGCTCCCCGGCGTCGAATCCGTTCGTGAGATCGAGGACCTCGACCTCGATCTCCTCGGCGCGCAGTCGTGTCACGATCGCAGCCCCGATCCCGGAGGCGCCGCCGGTGACGACAGCGTTCACCGGCCGGTGAACTGTGGCTCGCGCTTCTCCACGAACGCGGCGACCCCTTCGCGACCGTCCTGGCTGAGCAGGCAGCGACGGAAGCCCTCGGCCTCGCGGCGCAGCCCTTCCTCCAGCGAGAGGTCCCGGGTCGTGCGCGCCAGCTCGCGGATCACCGCGACGGCGTGCGGTGAGCGCGCGGCGAAGCCGGCGGCCACCGACGTTGCCGTGCCGAGCAGCTCCTCACGAGGCACGACCCGCTCGACGAGCCCCCAGTCGTATGCCGTCCCCGCGTCGATGAAGTCGCCGCTCAAGTTGAGCAGGTTCGCCCGTCCCGCACCGACGAGTCGCGGCAGGCGCTGGGTGCCGCCGCCACCCGGGATCAGCCCGAGCTTGATCTCCGGCTGGCCGAGCTGCGCATCGTCGGCGCAGATCCGGACGTCGCAGCACATCGCGAGCTCCAGCCCGCCCCCGAGACAAAACCCCTTGATCGCCGCCACGAACGGTGTGTGAGCAGCGTCCATCCGGTGGCCGAGTGAATGGAGCCTGCGCGCGGCGCCGCCTTCGTTTCCCCCTGCCTCGCGGAGGGCCGGAAACTCCTTGATGTCTGCGCCCGCGACGAAAGCGCGGTCGCCGGCACCGCAGAGGAGGATCGCCCGCGTCCCGTCGTCGCCGTCGAGCCGGTCGACCTCTGCCTCGAGCTCCTCGAGGAGCCCTGCAGAGAGCGCGTTCAGCGGCGGGTTGTCGATCGTGACGATCGCGACGGCGCCCTCGTGCTCGGTGGTGACGAACGTTCCCAACTGACCTCCTCGATCGACGGACGATCTCGAGCTACGAAAAGCGATCCCTCAGCGCAGTCTTGCGGAACTTCCCGACGGCGGTCTTGGGGATCTCGTCAACGACCTCGAACCGATCGGGCAGCCACCACTTGGCGAAGCCTGGCGCAAGAAAGGCTCGGAGCTCGTCCGCGTCGGCCGACTGCCCGTCGCGGTAGACGACGACCGCCAGCGGCCGCTCCGACCACTTCTCGTCGGGGACGGCGATCACCGCGGCTTCGAGGATGGCGGGGTGCCCCATGAGGGCGTTCTCGAGTGCGACGGTCGAGATCCACTCACCACCCGACTTGACGAGATCCTTGGAGCGATCCTGGATCTCCACATACGCGTCGGGGTGGATCGTGACGATGTCTCCGGTGCGGAACCAGCCGTCATCCGTCCAGCGGTCCTCGCTCCCGGGCGCGTCGTAGTAGGCGGAGGCGATCGAGGGGCCACGCACCTCGAGCTCGCCCATCGTCTCGCCGTCCCACGGGACGAGGCCCTTATCGCCTCTGGCTCGGATCTCCACGAAAGGGATCGGGGGGCCCTGCAGGGCGCGCTTGTCGTACGCCTCCTGGGGCGCAAGCCCGGTCTCCTGCCCCGGGGCGCCGGAGATCGTGCCGATAGGACACATCTCGGTCATCCCCCAGCCGTGCGTGATGTGGAGGCCGTGCCGCTCGCCGAACGCCTCGATCATGGCGCGGGGCGGAGCGGCGCCGCCGACCGTCATCGTGCGCATGGACGAAAGATCCCAGCCGCCCGGGTTCGCGTCGAGCGCCTGCAGGATGCCGTTCCAGATCGTCGGCACGCCGGCGCTGACGGTGACCCGCTCGCTCTCGAAGGCGTCGAGCAGCGACGCGGGATCGAGGTGTGGCCCCGGGTAGACGTGCTTGACACCGACGAGGATCGACGAGAACGGGAAGCACCACGCGTTCGCGTGGAACATCGGTACGACGGGCAGGCACACGTCGTCGCACGTCATCCCGAGGAGACTCCCCGCCGTCAGCGCATGGACTGCGATCGCGCGGTGCGAGTAGGCGACGCCCTTCGGCTTGCCGGTCGTGCCGCTCGTGTAACACATCGCGGCTGCGGCCCGCTCGTCGATGTCCCGGTAGGCGAAGTCCTCCGCGCGCTGTGTCGCGAGCAGCTCCTCGTAGTCGATCGCACCGTCGGGGGTCGGCCCTGGCCCGATCGCGACGATGTGCTCGAAGCCGACCCGGTCTTTGAACTGCTCGACGAGCGGCCACAGCACCTTGTCGGCGATCAAGACCCGGTCACCGCCGTGCGAGGCGATGTAGGTCAAGTCGTCGGCATGAAGCCGCAGGTTCAGCGTGTGCGTGACGAACCCACCCGCGGGAGCGCCGATGTACGTCTCCAGATGCTCGTGGTGGTTCCACGCGAACGTTCCGACCCTGTCTCCGTCGACGAGGCCGAGCTCGTTCCGGAGGGCGAGCGCGAGCTGCTTCGTTCGGGCCACCACATCGGCGTAGGTGGTGCGATGCCAGCTCTTGTCGGGCAGCCGGCTCACGATCTCCTGGGGCCCGAACAGCTCCTCTCCACGGCGAAGGATCGCGGGGACGTTGAGCTGATAGTCCATCATCAGGCCTTTCATCCGGTGTGCTCTCCTTCCAGGAGGTGGTCTGCGATCTCGGCGCGGAGTTGCGCCCCGGAAGCCCCCAAGGCGAGGATGCCGAGAGACCGCTTGTAGAGCCGGTGGAGAACGTGCTCCCAGGTGAACCCGATCCCACCGTGCGCCTGGATTGCGCGCTCGGAAGCGACCACCGCGGCCTCCGCGCAATGAGACTTCGCTGCCGCGGCCGCGATCGGCGCGCGCGTGTCTCCCTCGGAGATGCACCAGGCGGCGTAGAGCGCGAGCGACCTGCCGAGCTCGAGCTCCATCAGGGTCGTCGCAAGTGGGTGCGAGATCGCCTGGTAGGTGCCGATCGCCTTTCCGAACTGCCTGCGCTCCTTCGCGAACTCGACCGTGAGGTCGAGCGCCTGCCGGCCGACGCCGCACGCCTCCAGCGCGAGAGCGGTCAGCGACCGCGCGCGAAGGTGCGGCAGGAGCTCCGAGCCTGCCAGGCGGCGTCCCGCGGTCCCGCCCGACACCACGCCGAGCGGCCGGGTCTCGTCGTTCGTGTGCAGCACCTCGCGTTCGGCGCCTTCCAGCTCCCAGATCGCGTCGCCGCCGACGTAGGCGATCCGCGTGGCCGTGTCGAGGTCGGCGACGAGCGGGCCGTTCGCGAGCGCCCAGCTGGCCTCGCCCCGGGCCACCTCGCCCTGAAGGTCGGCCGGGAGCGCGGGCAGCGTGACGGCGATCGTCGACCAGTAGGGCGCATGGGTGAGTGCGCGGCCCATCTCCTCGAACAGCACCGCCTCTTCGAGGAAGCCCAGGCCCGCGCCACCGTCTTCCTCCGGTACCGAGACGCCGGTCCAGCCGAGCTCGGCGAGCTCGAGCCACGAGGGCGAGGGATGCGTCTCGAGGTACGCGCGCGCCTGCGCACGGAGCTCCTCTTGCTCGGGCGTGAAGGCGAAGTCCACTACCGGTTGCTCCCCGCCGTGACCACTAGCGCGACCTCGGGAGGCCGAGGACGCGCTCGGCGATGATGTTGCGCAGGATCTCGGAGGTCCCGGCCTCGATCGTGTTCCCGCGGCTGCGCAGCTGCAGGTGCTGCCAGTAGCCACCATAGGGAGCGTTCTCGTCGAGGAGCTGCGCATCGGGCCCGAGAAGCTCGAGCGCGAGCTTCGTCACGCGTTGGTTCGCCTCCGACCACTGGAGCTTCAGGATCGAGCCCTCCGGTCCAGGGACGCCGGTCTTCATCAGCGCCGACAACGATCGGTACGCCGTGTAGCGAAGAGCCTCGAGCTCGATCCACTCACGAGCGATTGCGTCCCGCTGGAGTGGTGTCGCGCCGCGGTCACGAGCCAGCTCGATCAGCTTTCGAACTGTCACCTCGAGCGCGGCCGTGAGGGCGAATCCGAGGGTGCCGCGCTCGTGCAGGAGCGTCGTCATCGCGACCTGCCAGCCGCCGCCGACGTCACCGAGGACATTTTCGACCGGGACCTCGACGCCCGTGAAGAAGATCTCGTTGAACTCGGCCTCTCCCGTGATCTGCCGAAGCGGCCGCACCTCGACGCCGGGAGACCTCATGTCGACGATCAGGTACGTGAGACCGGCGTGGCGCTCGGAGCCCGGTTCGCTGCGCGTGACGAGGATGCACCAGTCGGCGATGTGCGCGAACGACGACCACACCTTCTGGCCGTCGACGACGAAATGGGAACCCTCCAGGCGCGCCGTCGTTCTCACCGCCGAGAGGTCGGAGCCGGCGTCGGGCTCCGAGAAGCCCTGGCACCAGATCTCGGCTGCCGAGAGAATCGGCTGCAGGTACCGCGCCTTGTGCGCCTCGGTGCCGTGCGCAATGATCGTCGGTCCGGCCATCCCGAGCCCGATCACCCCCAGGTGCTGGGGGGCCTCCGCCCGCGCGAGCTCCTCGAGGAAGATCGCCTGGAAGCTGTACGGCGCGCCGCCGCCTCCGTACTCCTTGGGCCAGGTGAGGCCGATGTAGCCGGCGTCGTAGAGCGTGCGACTCCAGGCACGCACGGCGTCGTCGGAGTATCGCGCCGCGCCGCCGCGGTGGCCGCGCAGGTCGACGGGGACATTGGCCTCGAGCCACGCGCGGAGCTCGAGGCGGAACTGCCCTTCGTCGGGCGTGTCGCGGAGATCCACCGTGCGATCCTAGAGGGTGCGGCGTCCGTTGACCACGCCGCGCCAGGCGGCTGCGATCCGACGGCAAGACACCCGCCGCGCGAAACAGTAGGCTCGTCGCGCAGTGGCGACGTTGCTGTCGGTTCGGGGCATCACCTTGCGCTTCGGGGGCATCGTCGCCCTCGACGGCGTCTCCTTCGACGTCCGAGCCGGACACATCTCGGGTCTGATCGGGCCGAACGGCGCGGGCAAGACGACCGCGTTCAACGTGATCACCCGCCTCTATACGCCCGACGCCGGTGAGCTCGAGCTCGACGGCGGATCGTTGCTCCGGACGCCGGCGTACAAGATCGTCCGACGCGGGATCGCGCGGACCTTCCAGAACATCAATCTGTTCCCGTCGATGTCGGTGCTCGAGAACGTCCTCGTCGGCGAGCATGCACGTGGCCGCGCCGTCGGCGAGATGGAGGCCCTGGCGACGCTCGACTACGTCGGTCTGGCCCGACGGGCCCACGAGCGCGCTGCCGCGCTGCCGTACGGGATTCAGAAGCGGGTCGAGTTCGCGCGCGCGCTTGCCGCCAAGCCGCGGCTGCTGCTACTCGACGAGCCTGCAGGCGGCCTCAACCACGAGGAGGTCGAGGAGCTCGGTGACTTCATCCTGCGGGTACGCGACGATCACGACCTGACGATTCTCCTGGTGGAGCACCACATGAGCCTCGTCATGCGGATCTCCGACCATGTCAACGTGTTGAGCTTCGGCCGCAAGATCGCCGACGGCTCGCCGGACGAGGTGCGCGCGAACCCCGATGTGATCGAGGCGTATCTGGGAAGCGACGAGGACGCATGAGCGCGTTGCTCGAGCTGACCGACGTCGAGGCGCGCTACGGCCCGGTCCAGGCGCTCCGCGGCATCTCCCTGGAGGTTCCGGAGGGCTCTGTCGTCGCCGTTCTGGGCGCCAACGGCGCCGGCAAGACGACCACGCTCCGTGCCGTCTCCGGCACCGTCAAGCGTAGTGGTGAGATCCTCCTCGGGGGCAAGCCGCTCCGCGGAGGCCCGGAGGCCGTTGCGAAAGCAGGTGTTGCGCACGTCCCCGAGGGACGGGGCACGTTCACGGAGCTCTCGGTCGTCGAGAACCTCCGGCTCGGCGCCTACACGCGCCGTGACCGCTCCGTGAGGGCCGACATCGCCCGAATGGCGGAGTACTTCCCGTGGATCCGGGACCGCGGCGAGCAGACCGCGGGCACGCTCTCGGGTGGAGAGCAACAGATGCTGGCGCTCGCGCGCGCGTTGATGGGGAGGCCGCGGCTCCTGATGCTCGACGAGCCGTCACTCGGTCTCGCGCCGCTGATCGTGCGCGAGATCTTCCGGATCGTGCACGAGCTGAACGAGAAGGAAGGGCTGACCGTGCTCGTCGTCGAGCAGGACGCGAGGATCGCACTCGCGGCCGCGTCGAGCGCGTACGTGCTCGAGGTGGGGCGGGTGGCCGTGTCGGGGTCGAGCGCCGAGCTGCGCGACGACGAGGCGGTTCGGCGGAGCTACCTCGGCTACTGATGGCCGCCTTCTTCCAGCAGGTCGTCTCGGGACTCGCCTCCGGCGGCGTCTACGGGTCGCTCGCACTCGCGATCGTGTTGATCCACCGCGCCACGGGGGTGATCAACTTCGCTCAGGGCGAGATGGCGACGTTCTCCACGTACATCGCCTGGACGCTGACGACGAACCACGGCTTCTCGTACTGGCCGGCGTTCGCGGTGACCCTCCTCGTCTCGTTCGCCGGCGGCTTCGGCATCCACCAGACGGTCATCCGCCCGGTCGAGCGAGGGCCGCAGATCCGCGTCGTGATCATCACGATCGGGCTGCTGCTGATCCTCAACGGACTGATGACGTGGATCTGGTCGGGCGAGGTCCGCTCCGTCCCGAGCCCGTTCCCGACGCGCACGTTCGATGTCGGGGGCGTGGCGATCTCGGTCCAGGACATCGGCACGATCGCCGTCTCGCTCGGGGCCGTCGTCGTCCTCTGGGCGTTCTTCCAGTTCACGAAGGTCGGTCTCGCCCTCCGCGCCGCCGCCGTCAACCCGGACGAGGCGCGTCTCGTCGGGGTCAGGGTGCCGTGGATGCTCGGGCTCGGCTGGGGGCTCGCCGCGATGCTCGGTGCGGTCGCCGGCATGCTGACCGCGCCCAGCGTCTTCCTCGATCCCAACATGATGCAGGCGGTCCTGATCTACGCCTTCGCCGCGGCGGTGCTGGGCGGGATCGACTCGCCCGTCGGCGCGGTCGTCGGCGGCCTGCTCCTCGGTGTCGGCCTCAACCTGCTCGGGACCTACATCGACTTCGTCGGCGCGGACCTTCGGCTCCCGGCGGCGCTCCTCGTGATCCTCGTCGTCCTGCTCGTGCGTCCCGCCGGGCTCTTCGGCAAGCGCCAGGTGAAGAAGGTCTAGTGATGAGCCGCGCAACGCTCCGCACCCTGCTCGTCTTCGTCGCGCTGGCGGTGGTCGCATTCGTCCTGCCGGCCTTCGTGAACGACTTCCGCGCCCAGCAGTTCGCCTATGTCGGCATCTACCTGGTCGCCCTGACCGGGCTCAACGTCCTCACGGGCTACACCGGCCAGATCTCGCTCGGCCACGGCGCGTTCATGGCGATCGGCGGCTATACGACGGCGATCCTGATGGCCGACCACGGCGTCAAGGACATCGCCACGATCCCGCTCGCGATCGTCGTCACCGGTGGTGCGGGCGTGCTCTTCGGATTGCCTGCCGCTCGGCTCTCCGGCCTCTACCTCGCGCTCGCGACGTTCGCGATCGCCGTGGCGACGCCAGCAGTGATCAAGAAGTTCGAGGGCTTCACCGGCGGCGGCGGGGGCGTCAACCTGTTCGGCACGCCGGAGCTGACGGCATCCCTCACACCGGTGCGCATCCTCGGCTTCGAGCTCGACTTCAACAACTGGCTCTACTACCTCTCGTGGACCGTGGCCCTGATCGGCTACGTCGTCGCCTGGCTCATCCTCCGAGGGCGAACCGGCCGGGCGTTCAGGGCCGTTCGCGACAGCGAGACAGCGGCCGTCTCCTCGGGCATCAGCCTCACCCGCACGAAGGTGCTCGCGTTCGGGATCAGCGCCGCGTACGCCGGCGCGGCGGGAGCGCTGTTCGCGATCGCGACCACGTTCGTCAACCCGGACACCTTCCCCGTCACGCTGTCGATCTTCCTGCTCGTGGGCGTCGTCGTCGCGGGCCTGGGCTCGCTGACGGGGCTGATCGCCGGCGCGATCTTCATCCAGTTCCTGCCGCTTGTGGGCGCAGAGCGTCTCGAAGTCACC
The DNA here is from genome assembly GCA_963799905.1 of uncultured Thermoleophilia bacterium. GTDB lineage: Bacteria > Actinomycetota > Thermoleophilia > Gaiellales > Gaiellaceae > Gaiella. Next base: position 98,380 of record CAWCYU010000030.1, on the reverse strand, counting down.
CGGCGCCCCCGCCGTCGTCTACGGGGTGATCCTGATCCTCGTGATCCTTGCGCTGCCGGGGGGCGCGGCGGGCCTCGTCGCACGTGTGGCCCGCCTCGCACGCCGCGGGCCGAGTCTTTCCGAAGCCCTAACACTCCGGGGCTACCATCCTCCGATACCTCGACCCACGCGATCCACAATTCCCGAAGGAGAATCCCAACGATGAACAGGAAGCTGGCGCTCACGTGCCTTGCGCTCGTCGCGTCGCTCGCGATCGGCGTCACGGCGGCCATCGCCGGAACAGCCCGCGGCGGTCCGATGACCCGGGTTTGACGGCGACCTCGATCCTCCTCGGCGGGACCGCGCCGCTCTCGGGGCCTGCTTCGCAGTACGCGTCCGTTGCCCGCGGCGCCGATGCCTACTTCAAGTACCTCGACGCCAAGGGTGGTGTCAACGGGCGCAAGATCGCCTACAAGTACGTCGACGACGCCTACAACCCCGCGCAGAGCGTCCCGGTGACGCGCCAGCTCGTGGAGCAGGACAAGGTCTTCGCGGTCTTCAACTCGCTCGGCACCGCGCACAACATCGCCGTTCGGCCGTACCTGAATGCAGCTGAAGGTGCCGCAGCTGTTCGTCGCCTCGGGTGCCACGACCTTCGGTCGCGACTACGCGCAGTACCCCTACACGATCGGATTCCAGCCGAGCTACCAGGCTGAGGGATGGGTCTACGGCAAGTACCTCGCCCGCACGGCGCCCGGCGCTACGGTCGCGGTCCTCTTCCAGAACGACGACTACGGCAAGGACCTGCTCGGCGGGCTCAAGAAGGGGCTGCAACGGTCGAAGGTGAAGGTCATCGCGGCACAGCCCTACGAGGTCACCTCGCCCGACGTCTCGCTCGCAGATCGCGAAGCTGAAGTCGTCCGGTGCAGACACGCTCGCGATCTTCGCGACCCCGACCTTCGCGATCCAGGCCTACCAGTTCGCGAACAAGCTCGGCTGGAAGCCGAAGCGGATGATCAACAACGCCGTCGCATCCGCCTCGACCTCATGCAGATCGCGTCCGCGGCGGGCCAGAACAAGCTCGTCAACGGCACCGTCTCGATCGTGTTCCTCAAGGACCCGACCGACCCCAAGTGGAAGAACGATGCGGCGATCAAGCTCTACCGCAAGATCATGGCGCAGTACGCGCCCGGGGCGAACGCCGACGACTCCGCTCACGTGTACGGGATGGCGGTCGCCTGGACGGCCGTCGAGGCGCTCAAGAAGGCGGGCAAGAACCTGACGCGCGAAGTCGGTGATCAAGCCTCGACACGCTTCAACGTCGACCGGTAACCCGTTCCTGCTCCCCGGCATCGCCGTCAAGACGGCGGGCAAGGATCACTACCCGATCGAGCAGATGCTCCTCCAGCGCTGGCAGAGCGGCGTCTGGAACTCGTTCGGCGGCCTCTGGGGCTACCGCGCCTCCTAGTAGCAGCTGCGGCTGCCCTGGCGCTTTCTCTATACTGCGGGCCTCCGGCGCGAGGAGACCGCCCGGCGACAACACACGTCACCGATGGCATACCTCGTCTCCGAGCTCCTCACCGCGCCCCTCGACGACCTCATGGCCGAGGCACGGGCCGCTGCGCCGTGGGGCCGCTCGTCACCTACTCGCCGAAGGTCTTCATCCCGCTGACGACGCTGTGCCGCGACGTCTGCGGCTACTGCACGTTCGCGCGGCCGCCGCGCCGAGGGGAGCGCGCGTACCTGCCCGTCGACGAGGTGCTCGCGATCGCACGGGCCGGCGCCGCCGCCGGCTGCACCGAGGCGCTGTTCACGCTCGGTGACAAGCCCGAGCTGCGCTACCGGGTCGCCCGCGAGGAGCTCGCCGCGCTCGGCTTCGCGACGACGATCGAGTACCTCGCGCATTGTGCCGGGCGCGTGCTCGACGAGACGGGGCTGCTCCCGCACCTGAACCCGGGCGTGATGAGCCGCGCCGAGCTCGAGCTGCTGCGGCCGGTCTCCGCCTCGATGGGGATCATGCTCGAGACGGTCGCCGACCGGCTCGCCGAGAGGGCGGGCCCCACTGGGCCTCGCCCGACAAGCTGCCCGCCGTGCGGCTCGAGACGATCCGGCTCGCCGGGCGAGCTCGCGATCCCGTTCACGAGCGGGATCCTGATCGGGATCGGCGAGACGCGGGCGGAGCGGATCGAGGCGCTGCTCGCGCTGAAGGCGCTCGGGGACGAGTACGGGCATCTGGGCGAGGTGATCGTGCAGAACTTCCGCGCCAAGCCGGGCACGCGGATGGCCGACCACCCGGATGCGACGCTCGAGGATCAGCTGTGGACGGTCGCCGTGGCGCGGATCCTGCTCGGCGCCGGACCGGCACGTGCAGGCGCCGCCGAACCTCGCCTACGACGACTTCCCGCTGCTCCTCGACGCCGGCATCGACGACTGGGGCGGCGTCTCGCCCGTCACGATCGACCACGTCAATCCCGAGGCGCCGTGGCCCGAGATCGAGCGCTTCGCGCGAGGCGACCGCGTCGCGTGGGCTCGACGCTCGCGCCGCGCCTGCCGCTCTACCCCGAGCACGTCGCAGACCTCGACCGCTGGGTCGATGCGGCGGTCGCGCCGGCCGTTCGCCGCGCGTCGGACGCGCTCGGCCTCGCGCGCGAGGACCGCTGGGCGCCCGGGCGAGCCGGTCGCGGTGCCGTTCCTCGTCCGGCGCGACGCGATCCCGCTCGAGCTGACGGCGACGAGCTCGGGCGGCGACGAGATCGTGCGGCTGTTCTCGGCGCGCGGCGCGGAGCGCGAGCGCGTGCTCGCCGCGGCCGACCGGCTGCGGCGCGAGGTCTGCGGCGACGAGGTGACCTACGTCGTGACCCGGAACATCCAGTACACGAACGTCTGCTACTTCAAGTGCGGCTTCTGCGCGTTCTCGAAAGGCAAGCTCGCCGAGAACCTGCGCGGCCCGGCGTTCCTCGTGCCGATGGACGAGATCGTGCGGCGCTCGGTCGAGGCGTGGGAGCGGGGCGCGACCGAGGTGTGCCTTCAGGGCGGGATCCACCCCGCCGTTCACGGGCGACTACTACGCGGAGGTCGTCTCCTCGATCCGCGCCGCGGTGCCGGGCATCCACGTCCACGCGTTCTCCGCGCTCGAGGTGTGGCAGGGCGCGGCGACGCTCGGCCTCTCGCTCGACGACTACCTCGCGCGGCTGCGCGACCTCGGGCTCGGCTCGCTGCCCGGGCACGGCGGCCGAGATCCTCGACGACGAGATGCGCGCGATCATCTGCCCCGACAAGGTCTCGACCGACCAGTGGCTCGAGGTGCACGACGCCGCGCACCGCGTCGGGCTGCGCTCGAACGTGACGATGATGATGGGCCACGTCGAGCGGCCGCGTGCACTGGGCCAACCATCTCCTCCGGGCGCGCGAGCAGCAGGCGCGGAGCGGCGGCTTCACCGAGTTCGTGCCGCTGCCGTTCGTGCCGATGGAGGCGCCGATCTTCCTCAAGGGGCTCGCCCGCCGCGGGCCGACCTTCGGCGAGGCGCTGCTCGTTCACGCCGTGGCGCGGCTCGCGCTCCATCCGCTGATCACGAACATCCAGGTGTCGTGGGTCAAGCTCGGGCCCGGAGGGCGTCCGGCAGGCGCTCGCCGCGGGCGTCAACGACCTCGGCGGGACGCTGATGAACGAGTCGATCTCGCGCGCGGCCGGCTCGGAGTGGGGGCAGGAGCTGCCGCCGGAGCAGATGGAGGCGCTGATCCGCTCCGCCGGCCGGGTGCCGCGCCAGCGGACGACGACCTACGGCACGCCCCCCGAGGTCAGGTGCGGCGCTCGTTCGGCGCCGCGCCGCTGGCCGAGCCGCTGAACCCGCCGGTGCGGGACGCAGGGCTGAAGCGGCCCGCGCGGCTCGTCGACCCGGCCTGCGGGCTCGCTGACGCCGGCGCGCCGCTCCTCGAGCAGAGCCGCTCAGCCCTTGCGGCGCGCTCGGCGGCCTGCCCGTCTCGCCATCCGCAGCAGGAGCACCGACGCCCAGCTCGATGACCGACAGCCGCGAGCGGGAGAGCGCCTGCCGAAGCTGCGCTGCCGCCTCGGGCCCGTGGACGCCGTCACCGTGGCCGACGAGCAGGTGCTCCGGCTCGTAGCCGCCGAGAGCCGCCGCGGCGGTGTCAGCTTGAGCAGCCCGTGCACGCCGACGCGGTCGTCGCCGACGGGAAGAACGGTTCGTGCCGAGCGCGTCGGCCACGACGAGCGTGCGCCGCTCCGGCCACCAGAGCGCGACCTCGCGCCAGCGGCGCGAGCGCTTGACCTCGATCACCTCGAAGGGCGAGCCGGGCAGCGCCGACGGCAGCCGGAGGTGCGGGACGCCGAGACGCTCCGCGATCGCGGCCGCAGTCGCGGTCGTGGCGGTCGAGGAGCTGCACGACGGCTGCCGGCTCGCCGAGCGCGCTGCGCCCGCTCGATCGCCTTCGGCCAGTCGACCGGGTCGACGAGCCACACCTTTCCCTCCGCGGCGAGGGCGTGCGACGTCCGGGTCATCGGCTCGGCGACGATCCAGGAGAATCCGTCGTTCGCCGAGGTCGTCGCAGAAGCGCATTCCATCGCTTCCGAGGCTACGCAGGCCGCTTCGTCCGCGCGGGACGTCATGCTCTCGCTCGATGCGCTGGTTCTTCCGGCTCTTCGTGTCTTCGGCGTCGATCGTCTTCGCTCGCGATCCAGTTCATCCCGTACGGTCGGGAGCACGACGAACCCTCGCACGGTGCAGGAGATCGAAGTGGAACACGCCGGCGACGCGGTCGCTGGCCGCAGGACGGCTGCTTCGCCTGCCACTCGAACCTGACGCGACTGGCCCTGGTACACCAACGTCGCTCCGATCTCGTGGCTGACACGCGTGATGTCGAGGACGGGCGCGCGAAGCTGAACTTCTCGGAGTGGCAGCGGCCGCAGGAGGTCGACCTGCAGGAGCGTCATCGACGCGATCCGCGGCAACGACATGCCGCCGCTCCAGTACCGCCTTGATCCACAAGGAGGCGCGGCTGAGCGATCATCGAGCGGCAGCATGCTCGAGGACGGGCTGACGAAGAGCTGGGCAAGCGACCCGCCCGGCAAGTAGCTCGCCGCTGTCCGGCGCTCGGGGTGCGACTCGGTCTGGATCCGCGCCGAGCGCCGAGGCATCAGCGGTGTATGGAACGGCTCACGATCCGTCCGTCGCGCCGACGGGCCGAGGCGCGCGAAGGCCTCCGCGAGCGTGAAACGGCCCGCGAGCAGTGCGCTGCCCGCCACCGCGGCCTCGCAGCCGAGCTCGCGCACGGCGACGAGGTCGTCGACCGAGGAGATCCCGCCCGCTGCGATCACCGGCAGCCCGGCCGGAGGACGTCTCGGCCAGCAGCGTCGAGGTCGGGCCCGGCCAGCGAGCCGTCCCGGACGGTGCTCGTGACCAGCAGCCGCGCACGCCCGCCGTCGCGCAGTCAGCGCGCGAGCGAAGCGGCTGTCGTTCCCGAGCCTCGGGTCCAGCCCTCGACGGCGACCTCGCCGTCGCGCACGTCGATCGCGACGAGCAGCCGCTCGCCGAACCGCGTTGCCGCTTCGGCGAGGAATGCGGGGGAGAGCGCGGCCGTGCCGACCATGACACGGTCGGCGCCTGCGGCGAGCGCCGCCGCGACCGCCTCGAGCGTCCGGTAGCCGCCCCCGACCTGAAGGGGGAGGCCCGCCGGCCGCCGCGACCCGCTCGACGAGGCCGAGCGTCGGCGTGCCGCAGAACGCGCCGTCGAGGTCGACGAGGTGCAGCCGGGGCGCTCCTTCGTCCCGGAAGCGCCGCGCCAGCTCGACCGGATCACCGCCCTCGATCGTGACCGCCTCCCGGCGGCCCTGCGAGAGCCGCACGACCCGGCCCTCGAGAACGTCGATCGCCGGGATCAGTCTCGAAGTCTGTCGTGCTAACACGCTATCATGCTACCATGTTAGACGATGGCACGACACGAACTCATGAAACCGCTCGACGCCGCGTGCGAGCCGACTCGCGAGCCGGTCGACCGCGTCGACGGGCATCGACGAGCTCGCCGCCGCGATCCGCACGCTGCGAACCGACCGACGAGGTGACGCGCTTTCTCCGCGATCTCTGCACCCGCGCCGAGCTCGAGGCGCTCGTCCACCGCTGGCAGACCGCCCGCCTGCTCGACGAGGGAGTTCCGTACCTCGAGATCGCCGAGCGCGTGCCGACCTCGACGGCGACCGTGACGCGGGTCGCGCAGTGGGTCAGGCACGGAACGGGCGGCTACCGGATCGCACTCGAGCGGGCGAAGCGGCGATGAGCGCCTTCACGCGCGCCGGCGAGAACGGCCGGCTCACGCTCGCCGTCCCGGCCAAGGGCCGGATGGCCGAGCCGACGCTGCGGCTCTGCGCCGACGCCGGGCTCTCGTTCGAGACGACCGAGCGCTCACTCGTCGTGCCGTGCGCGAATGCGCCGGTCGACCTCCTGCTCGTGCGGCCGAGCGACATCCCCGAGTACGTCCAGGACGGTGTCGTCCATCTCGGCGTCACGGGAGCGAACCTCGTCGTCGAGGCGCAGGCCGACGTCGTCACGCTGGCAGAGCTCGGCTTCGCCCGCTGCACGCTGCAGGCAGCCGTGCCCAATGACGCGCCGCAGACCGCGATCGACGATCTCGGCGGGCTCCGGATCGCGACCGCGTATCCGGTCTCGACGAGGATGCTGCTCGACGAGCGTGGCGATCGAGGCCGAGCTCGTGCCCGTCTCGGGCTCGGTCGAGGCGACTCCGCGGCTCGGGCTCGCCGATGCGATCGTCGACCTCGTCTCGACCGGCTCGACGGCGAGCGCGAACGGGCTGCGGCTGATCGGCACGCTGCTCTCGTCCCAGGCCGTGCTGATCGGCGGGCGCAGTCGCCGTCGAGGCGCAGCACGACCTCGTCGAGCGAATCGAGCTGATGCTCTCCGGGCGTCGTCGCGGCCCGTCGCCGGCGCTACGTGATGATGAACGCGACGACCGAGACGCTGCCGGCGATCCGTCGCGTCCTGCCCGAGCATGGGCGCGCCGACCGTCCTCGCAGCTCGCGAGTGAGGGCGACATCGCCGTCCACGCGGCCGTCGACGCAGACGATGTCTGGTCGCTGCTGCCGGCCCTCCGCGACGCCGGCGCGACGTCGATCCTCGTGCTCCCGATCGAGCGGCTCGTCCCGTGAGAGGCGCAGGGCTCGACGACGCGATCGCCGTCGCGGCGCCGATCGTCGCCGACGTTCGCGACCGTGGCGATGCCGCACTGCTCGAGTGGACGGAGCGCTTCGACGGCCCGCGCCCCGACGGGTTCCGGGTGCCGCCGAGCCCGGATCGCGGCGGCGACGCGTCGAGGACGGACGTGCTCGAGGCGTTGCGCTCGATGATCCGCGCCGTGCGCACGTTCAACGAGGCGCAGCGGCCCCGTCGACACCGCGGTCGAGGCTGCGCCGGGAATCGTCTCCGAGCGGCGCTGGCTCCCGCTCGACTCGGTCGGCATCTGCGTGCCGAGCGGGCGCTTCCCGCTGCCCTCCTCGCTCGTGATGGCCGCCGTGCCCGGCGCTCGTCGCGGGCGTCCGGCGGATCGCGGTCGTGACGCCGAACCCGGTCGATGCGACGCTCGTCGTCGCGCGCGAGCTCGGCATCGACGAGGTCTATGCGTCGGCGGCGCGCAGGCGGTCGCCGCGCTCGCCTACGGGACGGCGACGATCCCGCCGGTCGACCGCATCGTCGGCCCGGGAAACGCCTACGTCACCGCGGCCAAGCTGCTCGTCTCGAGCCGGGTCGGGATCGATCTGCCCGCCGGTCCGAGCGAGGTGGTCGTGATCGCCGACGAGACGGCCGACGCCGACGGCCTGCGCGGCGGACCTGCTCGCCCAGGCCGAGCACGGCGCCGACAGCGAGGCGCTGCTGCTCAGCACCGATCCGACGCTGTCCGCCGCGGTCGCTACGTCTTGTTGCTCGATATGACAACGTCACGGTGGAGACGGTCGGTTCGCTCGCCGAGGCGCTGGCGCGCTCGGAGGCGTTCGCGCCGGAGCATCTCGAGCTCCACGTCGCCGATCCGGACGCGCTCGCTCGCCGGCGTGCGCAACGCCGGCTCGGTGTTCGTCGGCGGCTCGGCCGTCATCGGCGACTACGCCGCCGGCGCCACGCACGTCCTGCCGACCGGTGGCCTCGCGCGCTCCTCCGGCGGCCTCGGGCTCGAGATGTTCATGAAGCCGCTGCAGGTCGTGCGGACGACGCCGGGCGGCGCGGCCGAGGCGGCCGGCGTGATCGGCCCGATCGCGCGGGCCGAAGGCCTCCCGCTCCATGCGGCCGCCGCCGAGCGTGCGCGCTGGTGCGATCGTGAGCGACGGCGGACGGCCGGCCGCACGACGGTCGGACGCCCAGCGCCGATGGTCGCCGGTCGTCCCGGGCGGAGGGCCGGACGCGGTCCCGCTGCCGGCTGCGTTCGCGCCCTACGCCTGGGCGGCGACCGTCGCCGAGGTCGCCGCGCGCCACGGCCTCGAGCCGGCGCAGGTGCTCAAGTTCGACCAGAACACGCCGCCGCTTCCCGGCGTGCCGCAGGTTCCGCTCGCGGAGAGCTTCGCGACGCTGAACCGAGTATCCCGGCGGGCCTCTACCGCGAGCTTCGCGAGGCCGCGGCCGGCTACGTGGCACGGCAGACGGACGTCGATCGTCGCTGGGAGCAGATCGTGGTCGGCGCCGGCGCCGACGACCTCATCCTGCTCTGCGCGCAGCACGTTCCTCGCGCCCGGGGCGCACGGCGTCGATCGTGCCGCCGACCTACGCGATGTACCGCATCGCGACGCTCCTCCACGGGCCGCGCGATCGTCGAGGCCGGACGGGGCGAGCCTGCTCTGGCGCTGCAACCCGGAGAACCCCACCGGGGCGGTGACGCCCGCCGGCAGAGCTCGTCGAGCTCGCGCGGCGCCACCCGAGTGCGGCCGTCGTCGTCGACGAGGCGTACGTCGAGTACGGCGGTGAATCCGTCGTCCCCTGGCTGCGACGAGTGCCCGAACCTGATCGTGATCCGCACGATGTCGAAGGCGTTCGGCTTTGCGGCGCTTCGGGTCGGGTATGCGGTCGCCGCTCCCGGCACCGCCGCCGTGCTCGAGGCCCGCCGGGCGCCGGCACCGATCGCGTCACCGCCGCGGCGCGCATCGCGGCCGCGGCGCTTCGCGACCCGCGCTACGACGTCGGCTCGGAGATCGCCGAGCGCGAGCGCGTGCGCGAGCGCGCTCGCTCGCCGCAGGCCACGACGCTCCCCCGGCGGCGGGCAACTTCGTCTGGTGCGCACGCGACGACGACCTCGGCGCGCGGGCCTCGAGGCGCAAGGGCATCATCGTGCGGCGGTTCCCGCAGGGATCAGGGTGACGCTGCGCCGGCCGACCGAGAACGACATCCTCCTTCGTGCGCTCGGCGCCGAGCCGGGCCCGGCGCCGGGCCGCGAGGCGACCGTCATCCGGACGAGCACAGAGACGGCGCTGCGGATCACGCTCGGGCTCGACGGCAGCGGTCGGTCGCACGTCGCCACCGGAATCGGCTTCCTCGACCACCTGCTGACGCTGTTGTCGTTCCATGCCGGCTTCGACCTCGATTGCATCGCAGGCGGAGACGTCGATGTCGACGAGCACCACACCGTCGAAGACGTGCTCGCCGCCTTCGGCACGGCGCTCCAGCAGGCGCTCGGCAACCGGGAGGGAGTCGCGCGCTACGGCTCCGCGATCGTGCCGATGGACGAGGCGCGGGCCACGCGCGGCGGTCGACCTCGTGCGGCGCCCACACGCCGAGATCTCGCTTGCGTTCACCGGCGAGCGCGTCGGCGGTCTGGCGCTCTCGCTGCTGCCGCATGCGCTCGAGCGGTTCACGATGGAGGCCGGCTGCACCGTCCACGTGGAGTCGGCCGGCGCTCGACGATCACCACGTCGCCGAGGCGGCGTTCAAGGCGCTCGGCCAGGCGCTGCGGCAGGCCGTCGCGCCGGGCGACGGCGGGATCCGCTCGACCAAGGGGATCGCGTGAAGGTCGTGCTCGCCGACTACGGCGCGGGCAATCTCCGCTCGGTCACCTCGGCGCTCGCCCGCGCCGGAGCCGAGGCGTCGATCACGATCGACGCCGGCGGCGGTCCGGGAGGCACCGCTCGCCGTCATCGCGGGCGTCGGCCACGTCGAGAGCGCCGCGCGGGGGCTCGCGACGCAACGGCCTCGACGAGGCGATCCGCGAGCGCGCGGCTGCAGGGCGGCCGGTGCTCGGCATCTGCGTCGGCATGCAACTCCTCTTCGGTCGCGAGCGACGAGGGCGGCTGCGGGCTCGAGCTCCTCGCGGGTCCCGTGCGGCGTGTCCGCGCCCGAACGGTGCCGCACATGGGCTGGAACGCCCTCGCCCTGACGCGGCCGTCGACGCTGATCGACGGCCTCGACGGGGAGGACGTCTACTTCGCCCACAGCTTCGCCGTCGAGCCGATCGACGACGACGTCGTGGTCGCTGTCGCCGATCACGACGGCCGGGTCGTCGCCGCCGTCGAGCGGGGAGCGGTCGCCGGCGTCCAGTTCCACCCGGAGCGAAGCGCCCGTGCGGGTGGACGCCTCCTCGAGAACGCGCTGGCATGGTCAAGAAGCGCGTGATCCCTTGCCTCGACGTGGCGAATGGACGCGTCGTCAAGGGTGTCAACTTCGTCGACCTGCGCGAGATGGGCGAGCCGATCGAGCTCGCCACCCGCTACTCCGGGCTCGGAGCCGATGAGCTCGTGTTTCTCGACATCACCGCGACGCTCGAGGGCCGCGGCCCGATTCTCGACCTGATCGAGCGAGCCGCTGCGGAGCTGACGATCCCGTTCACCGTGGGAGGCGGCGTCACCGGACGCGACGATGCGCGGTCGCTCCTCCGCGCAGGGGCGGACAAGGTCGCGGTCAACCGAGCCGCGTTCGACGATCCCGGGATTCTGACCGCGTTGGCCGACGAGTTCGGCGCCCAGGCGGTCGTCTGCGCGATCGACGCCCGCGCCGGCGAAGTCGTCACCCACGCGGGCAAGACGCCGCGGGGCCGAGACGCCGTCGAGTGGGCTCGGGAAGCGGTCGACCGCGGCGCCGGGGAGCTGCTCGTCACCTCGATCGACGCAGACGGAACCCGTGCCGGGCTACGACCTCCCGCTGACCCGCGCCGTTGCCGACGCGGTGCGATGTGCCGGTGATCGCCTCCGGCGGCGCCGGCGACGCCGGCCATCTGGCAGCTGCGTTCGCCGCGGGAGCGGAGGGGGCGATCGTCGCGTCGATCGTGCACGAGCGGCCCGAGCGGCTGCCGGAGCTGAAGCACGAGCTGAGGGAGGCAGGATGGAACGTCCGGCTGTGACCGAGCTGATCGCCCGCGATCGTCCAGGACGCCGACGAGCGGCCGCGTGCTGATGCTCGCCTGGATGGACGAGGAGGCGCTGAGGCGCACGCGGGAGACCGGCGAGGCCTGGTTCTGGAGCCGCTCGCGGCAGGAGTACTGGCACAAGGGCGCCACGTCGGGGAACACGCTGGCCGTCGTCGAGGTGCGCGACGACTGCGACGGCGACGCGATCCTGCTGCGCGTCGACCCGGCCGGGCCTGCCTGCCACACCGGCGCCGAGTCGTGCTTCGCCCCGTGGCTGTGGCGCATCGTCGCCGAACGCGCCGCGACCCGGCCTGCAGGCTCCTACGTCGCCGGGCTCCTCGATCGGGGGACCGCCGCCGTGGCCCAGAAAGTGGGAGAGGAGGGCGTCGAGGCCGCACTCGCCGCCGTCGCGGACTCCGACGAGCGTCTCGTCGAGGAGCTCGCCGACCTGTGGTTCCACAGCTACGTCCTGCTGGCTGCGCGGGGGCTCGATCCCGAGCGGGTCGACGAGGAGCTCCGGCGCCGGCACGCCGGCTGAGGCGCGGGAAGCTACACGGGCCATTCGCCGGCCAGGAGCCGCGGAACGACGTCGTCCAGCAGCCGCAGCGTCATGCCCCAGAGAACATGGCCCTCGACGTCGATCCCCTCGACGAGCAACGGCTCCGGAAAGCGCAGCGAGACGAACGGCAGCGTTCGGCGCGCGCTCGGCTCTGCAAGCGCCCGCACGGCTGGAGTGAGCACGCCGACGACCTCTCGCTCCTGTGTGACCCACTCCGTCCGGCCCTCGACGCTCCCGAGGAACGGGTGAACGAGCCAGCCGGTCGCCTGCGTCTCGATCGGGTCGAGGCGCGCCAGGACGGTCACCGTGCCGGGCTCGAGCCCGACCTCCTCGTGCGCCTCGCGTAGCGCCGTCGCGAGAAGGTTGTCGTCCGCCGGCTCGGGCTTTCCTCCGGGGAGGCCGAGCTGGCCGCCGTGGAGGCCTCCGTCGTCGACCCTGACGACGAGCACGATCCTGAGCTCGCCCTCGTCGTCCCGGTAGACGGGCACGAGCACCGCGGCGCGTGCGACGTTCGCCTTCGCTCAGCATTCCTGGGCGAGCAACCCCTCGATCGTCTCGCGCTTCCTGATCAGCCGTGCGGTTCCCGTCGTGCACGAGCACGGCTGCCGGCCGGGTGACGCCGTTGTAGTTCGACGCCATCGCAAGCGTGTAGGCGCCGGTCGCGGGGACCGCGAGGAGGTCGCCACGCCGTGCGCGCGGGAGCTCGACGTCGTCGATCAGGACATCGCCCGACTCGCAATGCATCCCGGCGACGCTCACCGCCTCGCCGGCCGGTTCGTCTGCCCGCGCTGCGCTCAAGGCGGCGTAGACGGGCCCCGTAGAGCTGAGGCCGAGGATTGTCGGACATGCCGCCGTCGATCGCCACCCACGTGCGCTCCGGCAGGCGTTTCACCGCGCCCACGCGATAGAGCGTGACCCCGGCAGGCCCGACGAGCGAGCGGCCCGGCTCGAGCCAGAGCTCGGGCGGCTCGAGGCCCGCCTCGGCGAACGCCGTCCGGGCGGTGTCGGCCGCCGCCGACGCCAACGTACCGGCGTCCACGACGTTCTCGTCGAGCGTGTGCGGGATCCCGAAGCCGCCGCCGAGATCCGCCACCTTCGGTGACCAGCCGAGCGTGTCTCGGCACGACGCGGCGAACGACGCGAGCCTGACGATCGTCTCCGCCTGCGCGTCGAAGTCCGCGAGCTGTGAGCCGACGTGCACGTGAAGCCCGAGGACGTCGAGCCCTCGCGAGAGCGCATCCTCGATCAGCGCGCGCGCCTGCACCGGCGGCAGGCCGAACTTCGAGCCGTGGTGCCCGGTGCGGATCGCCTCGTGCGTATCGGCGTCGACGCCGAGCGTGACGCGCACGAGGACCCGCTGGACGCCCGCCGCCGCCGCGAACGCGGCTTCGTCGGGCGCGTCGAGGACGACGGCCGCGCCTTCGGCGGCCGCGTCGCGGAGGAACGCCTCGCCCTTGTTGTTCCCGTGCACGACGATCTCGTCGCCGCCGTAGCCGGCCGCCCGCGCGAACGCGAGCTCACCGGCAGACGCGACATCGGCTCCGATTCCCTCCTCACGGAGGAGGCGGAGCACGGCGACGTTGGCGAAGGCCTTCGTCCCGAACGCGACGCGGCCGTCCGTGCCGACAGCCGCGCGAAGCGACCTGGCTCGCGTCGCGCAGCGTCTGCTCGCAGTAGACGACGAGCGGCGTGCCGAACTGCGTCGGCGAGCGCCGTCGCCGGCGTCCCTCCGAGGTAGAGGTCAGCCCCTTCGATCCGGGCCGAGCTCGGGAAGAGGTCGAGCAGGCTTCGCTCTCCGGCGGCTTCCGTCCATCTACGCCGCCGCAGCTGCCGCGGCGTAGCCCTCGCGCATCTCCTCCAGCGAGAGCGGCTCGTAGTCGCCGGCGTGGCCCGCCTGTCCGAAGTCGCGCATCCGGGTGCGCGATCAGCTCCTGCATCGCAGCACGGGCGGGCTTCAGGTAGTCGCGCGGATCGAACTTCTCGGGCGACTCGGCGAACACCTTGCGGATCGCGCCGGTGACGGCGAGCCGCGAATCGGTGTCGACGTTGATCTTGCGGACGCCGTGCCGGATCCCGAGCTGGATCTCCTCCACGGGAACGCCCCAGGCCGGCTTCAGGGCGCCGCCGTAGCGGTTGATCTGCTCGACGAGCTCGGGCGGCACGCTCGACGAGCCGTGCATGACGAGATGCGTGTCCGGCAGGCGGCGATGGATCTCCTCGATCAGGTCCATCTTCAGCACGTCACCGTCGGGCGCCTGCGCGAACTTGTAGGCGCCGTGCGAGGTGCCGATCGCGACGGCGAGCGCGTCGATGCCCGTCGACGCGACGAACTCGACTGCCTCGTCCGGATCGGTCAGGTGCACCTCGCCGGAGCCGTGGCCGTCCTCGATCCCGCCGAGCGTGCCGAGCTCGCCTTCGACGGTCACGCCTCTCGCGTGAGCGTAGGCGACGACCTCCGTGGTGACCGCGACGTTGTAGTCGAACGAGGCCGGGGTCTTCCCGTCGGCCTCGAGCGACCCGTCCATCATCACGCTCGTGAAGCCGAGGTCGATCGCCGAGATGCACGTCGTCGGGCTCGTTGCCGTGGTCGAGGTGGAGTGCGACGGGGATCTCGGGGTAGAGCTCGACGGCGGCCTGCATCAGGTGCCAGAGAAAGCGGTCGTTCGTGTACGAACGGGCGCCGCGCGAGGCCTGGATGATCACGGGCGACGAGGTCTCGCGGGCGGCCTCCATGATCGCCTGGATCTGCTCCATGTTGTTGACGTTGAACGCCCCGACGCCGTAGCCGCCCCGGGCGGCCTCGTCGAGGAGCTGGCGCATCGAGACGAGCGGCATCTTCCGATCTCCCTCTTCGTGGTTGTCGTTCCGTCAGCCTACTCACCGTCGCGAACGGGTGTACCGGGGCGAGTGAGCGGTGGTACGATCAAGGAGATGGTGCTGCTTCTTACGTGACGCAGGGAGAGTGCGGCGAATGCCGCGGGCGATCTCCCCTGAGCCTCTCTCGCGAGAGGCTTTTTTGTACCCGCAGTCGATGATCCGGTGACGAACGAGGCGAGACGATGGAACGGTACGACCCACAATCGATCGAGGCGAAGTGGCAGAAGGTCTGGGCGGACGAGCGCTCGTTCCACGTCCCGAACCCCGACCCGGCCGAGCTCGCCGCCGATCGGCGCCAAGTCGTACATCGTCGAGATGCTGCCGTACCCGTCGGGCGATCTGCACATGGGCCACGCGCTCAACTACACGATCGGCGACGTCGTCACGCACATGCGCCGCCGCACGGGAATGCAGGTTCTGCGCCCGATGGGCTACGACGCGTTCGGGCTCCCGGCCGAGAACGCCGCGATCAAGGAGGGCGGGCATCCCCGCACCGTCACCGAGCGCAACATCGAATCGATCCGCGAGCAGATGCACCGGATGGGCTGGGCGATCGACTGGGGTCGCGAGATCTCGACCCACGATCCGGCGTACTACCGCTGGACGCAGTGGTTGTTCCTGCGCTTCTACGAAAAGGGCCTCGCCTACCGCAAGGAGGCGCCTGTCAAGTGGTGCCCGATCGACCAGACGGTGCTCGCCAACGAGCAGGTGATCGACGGTCACTGTGAGCGCTGCGGCGCCGAGGTCGAGGCGAAGATCCTGACGCAGTGGTACTTCCGGATCACCGACTATGCCGACGCGCTGCTCGACGAGATGGAGACGCTCGAGGAATGGCCGGAACGCGTGCTGACGATGCAGCGGAACTGGATCGGCCGCTCCCACGGCGCCCGCGTCGTCTTTCGCGTCGACGGAAGCGGGGAGGAGCTGCCCGTCTTCACGACGCGGCCCGACACGCTGTTCGGGGCGACCTTCTTCGTGCTGGCGCCGGAGAACCCGCTGGTCGCGCAGCTCGTCGCCGGCTCCGAGCACGAAGCCGAGGTGCTCGACTACGTGCGCCACACCGCCGCCCGCTCGGAGGTCGAGCGCGAGACGAAGGAGAAGGACGGCGTCTTCACCGGGCGGTTCGCGGTCAACCCGGTCAACGGCGAGTCGATCCCGATCTGGGTGGCCGACTACGTCCTGATGGGCTACGGCACCGGCGCGATCATGGCGGTGCCGGCGCACGACGAGCGCGACCACGCGTTTGCGGAGCGGTACGGGCTTCCGATTCGCCCGGTCGTCGTGCCCGGAGGGCGAAGAGCTGCCGGAGGGCGCCGCGTACGCGGCGCACACGGCGAACGAGGTGCTCGTCAATTCCGCTCCCTTCGACGGGCTGCCGAGCCCCGAGGCGAAGGAGCGCGATCGTCGCGTGGCTCGCCGAGCGTGGTCTCGGCGAGGAGACGATCGGCTACCGGCTGCGCGACTGGCTGTTCTCGCGCCAGCGCTACTGGGGCTGCCCGATCCCGATCATCCATTGTCCCGCGTGCGGCGAGGTGGCCGTTCCCGGACGACCAGCTGCCGGTCGTCCTGCCCGATATCACCGAAGTCGCTCCGAGGGGCCGCTCGCCGCTCGCGGCGGCCGAGGACTGGGTCAACACGACCTGCCCGTCGTGTGGCGGGCCCGCCTTGCGCGAGACCGACACGATGGACACCTTCGTCGACTCGTCGTGGTACTTCATCCGCTACACCGACCCGGCGAACACCGAGCTGCCGTTCGACCGCGAGATCGCCGACTACTGGCTGCCCGTCAACCAGTACATCGGCGGCATCGAGCACGCCGTGCTCCACCTGCTGTATGCGCGCTTCTTCACGAAGGTGATGAACGAGCTCGGCCTCTGCTCGTTCAGGGAGCCGTTCGCGCGGCTCTTCAACCAGGGGATGATCGGCGCGGGCGGCGCCAAGATGTCGAAGTCCAAGGGCAACGTCGTCAACCCGCTCGAATACGCCGACCGCTACGGCGCCGACACGGTGCGGATGTACACGCTGTTCATGGGGCCGGCCGACGAGGACATGGATTGGCAGGACAACGGCCTCGAAGGCATCTGGCGGTTCCTCAACCGGCTCTGGCGCATCGCCCACGAGCAGGCGGACGCGGCAGCCGGAGACCCGGGAGACGGCGCGCTGGCACGCAAGACGCACCGCACGATCGCGAAGGTGACCGACGACATCGACCGCAGGTTCTCCTTCCATACTCCGATCGCAGCGGTGATGGAGCTCGTCAACGAGATCCAGCGGCACCCCGACGACCCGGCCGCCCGCTTCGCGACGGAGACGGCGGTCTCGCTGATCCAGCCGTACGCGCCGCATCTGGCCGAGGAGCTCTGGGGCCTGCTCGGAGCAGGCCGGCTGTGGGAGCAGCCGTGGCCGGAGGCCGATCCCGCGCTTCTCGTCGAGGCCGAGGTCGAGATCGTCGTTCAGGTGAACGGGAAGGTGCGCGACCGGCTCCACGTCGCGGCGACGACGGACGAGGACGAGCTGCTCGCGCTCGCGCTCGCCTCCGAGCGGGTGCAGGCGCACGTCGACGGCAAGGAGCTCCGGAAGACGGTCGTCGTGCCCGGCAAGCTCGTCTCGCTCGTCGTCTAGGACGCCGAGCCGGCGGTTGGCTCGCCGGCGCCGGGTGACTCCGACGCCTGTGGAGGGCGTGGCGCACATCCGGCACGGAGATGTGTCAGAGCCGTCACATCATCGTTGTCAATATAGACGACATCATGTTCGAGCGGCTGCCGCGGCGTCAGACAGCGATCCTTCTCGTCGTCTGTGTGGCGGTCCTCGCGCTCGTCGGCAGGCGGCTCGCGGCGGCCGGGACGGCGCGGGCACCGGCCCAGGCAGTAGCGCTTGCCGAAGGGCAGGCCGCCGCGGAGGCTCGAACCGCGATCCCAGGCTCGTCGTCTACGTCGTCGGCGCCGTCCGTCATGCAGGGCTCGTGCGCCTGCCGGAGGGCGCGCGCGTCGCCGACGCCGTCGAGCGGGCAGGCGGTCCGACCCGCCGGGCCGACCTTGCCCTCGTGAACCTCGCCGCGCCGGTCGCCGACGGGCAGCAGGTGGTCGTGCCGGCCCGCGTCTCGTCCCCGGGAGGGGCGACGGCAGGCGCCCGCCGGCGCATCCGACCAAGGTGAGCCTGGCGAGCGCGACCGTCGACCAACTCGACGAGCTGCCCGGAATCGGGCCGGTCACGGCGCAGAAGATCGTCGACTGGCGCCAGGCGCACGGGCCCTTGCGCTCGGTCGACGATCTCGATGCGATCCCGGGGATCGGGCCGGCCCGGGTCGAGCAGCTGCGCGATCTCGTGACGCCGTGATCCGCGTCCGGGAGGCCATCGAGCGAGGCTGGCCGCGGTCTCGCTGACGGCGCTCTGCAGTCGGGCTCGCGCTCTCGAACTGGCTCGCGGTCCCGTGGCTGGCCGCTGCAGTCGCGGCGGTTGCCGCGACCGCCGCCACCTTCCGCCTCGCTGCGCCTGCGCGGCTCGCCCTCGTCGGGCTCGCGCTCGCCGCCGCCGGGCTCTGGTGGGGCGGGCTTCGCCTGCACGAGCTCGATCGCAGCGTCCTCGTCCGCGCAGATCGGGCGTCCGGCGGCGGCGCAAGTCGTCGTCACCGGGCGCTGCCGGACGATCTCCGTTCGCGGTGCGTGTCCCGGCTCGACGTCCGTCGCTTCGACGGGATCCCGCTCCGGGAGCGTGTCCTGCTCGAGCTGCCGGCGGGCCGCGCACCTCCGCAGGGTGCGGTGCTCGAGCTCCGGGCGCGCCCGGTCGCCCCGCGAGGGCCCGAGACCGGCTTCGACGAGCGAGGCTGGCTCGCTCGACGGGGAATCCATGTCGTGCTCCACGCGAGCGGCTCCTGGCAGATCGTCGGCCGGCGGGGCGGGATCGGAGGCGTGGGCGACCGGCTGCGCACGGCAATCGCCGACGCTCTCGGCGTCGGGACCTCGGGCGAGCGGCGGTCGCTCGTCGTCGGGATCGTGCTCGGAGCCGACGAGGGCATCGATCCCGAGTCTGCGGGACGCATTCAAGGCCTCCGGCCTCTACCACCTCCTCGCGGTGTCCGGCCAGAACATCGTGCTGATCGGCTTCGGTGTCCTCGGGCTCGCGTACGTGGCCGGACTCGGGGAGGGCGGCAGGTCACGCGCTCGCGATCGTCGCGATCCTCGCCTACGCGCTCGCCGTCGGCTGGCAGCCGTCGGTCGTCCGTGCGGCGGTGGCCGGTTGCCTGGCATCGGTCGCGTGGCTGCTGTCGCGGCCGAGCGAGCGCTGGCACGCGATGGCCGTCGGGCGCTGTCGTGCTGCTCGCCTGGACGCCGCGATCGCCTGCTCGAGCCGGGCTTCCAGCTCTCGTTCGCCGCGGTCGCTGCGATCTTCGTCACGCTGCCGCGGCTGCGTCGCGGCGCACGAGGGATATCCGGTGCCGTGGGGCTCGCTCGAGGTGATCGGGATCTCGGCGGCGTGCGGCATCGTGACGGCGCCGATCCTCTGGCTGCAGTTCGGCGCGATCCCGCTCTGGACCGTGCCGGCGAACGCCCTCGCCGAGCCTGCGATGCCGGTGCTCCTGGGAGCCGGCCTCGGCGCGGCGGCGCTCGCTCCACGTGTTCCCGCCGGCAGCCGTCGCGCTCTCCTGGATCGCGGGTGCCGCGGCCGCCTGGATCGCGTTCTCGGCTCGGCTGATCGCCTCGCTGCCGCACGCGCAGACCTCGTCGCTCGCGCCGCTCGTCACGCTCGCGGCTGTGATCGCCGGCGTCAGCCGGCCTGCGGCTGCTGCCGCCGTACCGCCGGCGCGCCGCGATGGTCGCCGCTGCTCGCGCTCGTGCCGCTCGCGGCGCTCGGCTGGTGGGCCCTGCATCCGGCTCCGACCTGGTCGCCACCGGCAGGCTTGCGCGTCTCGTTCCTCGACGTCGGCCAGGGCGACGGGATCCTGCTCGAGACGCCGCAGGGTGCGCTGCTCGTCGATGCGGGCCCGCCCGAGGCGCGAGTCGATCGGCAGCTGCGGCGCCTGGGGCTCCACGCGCTCGCCGCCCTCGTGATCACTCACGCCCATCGCGACCATGTCGGCGGCGCGGCGGGTGCTTGCGCAGGCTCGCGGTGGGGCAGGTGATCGATCCGCTTGCAGCCCGGTGCCGGCGTCGGACGAGCAGACGATGCGTCGGACGGCCCGTGAGCGCGGTGTCCCGTCGTCGCGGCGCGGTGCCGGGCAGTACCTACGGCTCGGCCGGCTGCGGCTGCGCGTGCTCTGGCCCGACCACGCCGGCTCGCCGGACGAGGATCCTCATCTCCACGGCACCGTGCTGCTTGCGAGCTACGGCGCGGTCGACCTGCTGCTGACCGGCGATTCGGAGTCCGCCGTGACGCGAGCTCTCCCGCTGCGCCGGGTCGAGGTGCTCAAGGTCGCCCATCACGGCTCGTCCGACGACGGGCTCGCCGACGAGCTGCGCGTGCTTCGGCCACGCGTCGCGCGTGATCTCGGTCGGCGCCCGCAACGACTACGGCCACCCGCGGGCCGACACGTTGGCGCGCTCTGCGCGCAGCGCCCGGGCCTCGCGGTCTACCGGACGGACGAGAGCGGGCGGATCGTGCTCGAGTCGGACGGTCGCAGCGTCTGACCGTCACGACGGAGCGTCGAGTACGGTAGAGCCGGTGAACGACCGGCCGCCGTTGAAGCCCGCCTACCTGATCTCCGGCAGCGATCGTCCCAAGGTCGAGACGGCGGTGCAGCGACTGAGGGCGCGCTTCGTGCGCCGAGTCGGTCGATGTCGTCTCTGCGCTCGAGCACACGGGGGCCGACGTCGTCACGCTCTGCAACTCGGGCAGCCTGTTCGGCGACGCCAGGCTCGTCGTCGTGACCGAGGTTGACGGGCGCAAGAAGGAGGACAACCGACCGCCGACCGGGGGCTGGAAGGCGGCCGACGTCGAGGCGGTCGCCGCGTACCTGGCGGCGCCTGCGCCGGGCACAGTCCTCGCCGCTCGTCGGGCTGGAGGTGAAGAAGGATCGCCGCTCTCGCGAAGGCATGCGCGAAGGCCGGTGATGTGCTCCTCTACGACGTCGCGAAGCGAGGGCGTGTGGCGTGGGTCGCGGAGCGCTTCCGCCAGGCGGGGGTGACGGCCGAGGCGGACGCGTGTGCGCTGCTCGTCCAATTCGTCGGCGAGGACGACCTCCACGGGCTCGCCAACGAGATCGACAAGGTCGCGATCTGGGCCCAGGGGGAGCCGGTCGGCGTCGCCGAGATCGAGCAGCTCGTCTCTCCGGTCGCCGACGTGCCCGTCGTTCGCGCTCACCGATGCCTGGGCCGGAGCGCCGGCCCGGGCGGCTGCTCGAGGTGTCGGAGACGATGTTCGATCGTTCCGACAAGCCACGCCGCGACACGGCGTCGCGGCTAGCGGCGCACACTCGGCGGGCACCTGGCGCGACTGCGCCAGCTGAAGCGCCTGGCGGACGAGGGGATGCCGCCGCGGGAGGCGGCGACGACGCTCAAGATGCACCCGTTCTACGGCGAGAAGGTCTACCGCCAGGCCGAGGGCTTCTCCGCGGACGAGCTCGGCGCCGCGACCGTGCGGCTGGCAGAGCTCGACCTCGCGCTCAAGGGTGGCAGCAGGCTTGCAGCCGACGTCGAGCTGCAGCGTGCACTCGATCGACGTGAGCAGCGAGCCCGGCACGCCAGTAGACGGCGGCGCTAGGCGACGGGCTGTAGCGACGAGGCGCGCTGCCTGGGCCTTCCGGCGCCCGGCGGTGTTCTTGTGGATCGCGCCCTTCGACGCCGCCTTGTCGACGATCCGCACGAGCGCGAGGTGCTCGGTCGCGATCGCATCGGCGTCGCCCGCGGCGACAGCCGCCTCGAGGCGCTTCGTCAGCGTCTTGATCGTCGAGCGGTAGCGGAGGTTCTCGTTCCGCTGCCGGACTGCGATCAGGACGCGCTTCTTCTGTTGCTGAATGTTCGGCATCGGCCCTCGAGCGTAGGAATGCCCGCAACGTGCGGGCGGAGCGATGGTAGCAGAGCACCGGAGCGCCTCAGCCGACGCCGCGGGCGGCGCGCTCGTTTCGTGCGAAGGTGCGGGGCGTGTCCGCGCCGAATTCGACCGGCATGACCGACGCTGCAGCCGCGGGTGGCGTCCCGGCGCGGGATCGCCTGCACCAGGCGCCGGCCGGCACCGGCGACTCGCGCGCTCGACGCTCATCTTCTCGGTCGCGACGGGCCTGTCGCGCGTTCTCGGCCTCGTGCGGGAGATGGTGGCGGCCTACTACTTCGGCATCAACGGCAAGATCAACGCGTTCACGGTTGCGTTCCAGATCCCGAACCTCGTGCGTGCACTCCTCGCCGATGCGGCGCTGTCGGGCGCCTTCGTCCCCGTCTTCAGCGACCTGCTCGAGAAGGGAGACCGGAAGCGCGCCTGGCGTGTCGCGTCCACGATCTTCTGGCTCGTGCTGCTGGTGCTCGGCGGCCTTACGGCGCTCTTCATCCTGATCGCCCCGCTGCTGATCAGGCCGTTCGGCGATCCCGGAGGTGACTTCGATCTGGCGGTCGGCCTCTCGCGCGTGCTCTTTCCGATCGTCGTGTTGCTCGGGACTGAGCGGCGTGATCGTCGGGATCCTCAACACGTACGACCACTTCACGGTTCCTGCCCTGACCCCGGTGTTCTGGAACCTTGCGATTATCGCCGGGCTCGTGATCGGTGTGCCGCGCGTCGAGAGCGAGAACGCCCAGCTCTACGTCTACGCGGGCGCGATCCTGCTCGGGACGCTGATCCAGCTTCTCCTGCCGGTGCCGTGGCTGCGAGGGCTCGACGGTCGGCTGCAGCTCGTGCTCGACTGGCGCGACCCCGCCGTCCGGCGCTTCTTCACGCTGATGCTGCCCGTAACGTTGACGCTCGGTCTGATCAACGTGAACGCGGTGATCGACACGCTCTTCGCCTCGCGGCTGATCGATCCCGACCTCGCTCCGGCGGCGATCAACGCCGCGTTCCGGCTCTACATGCTGCCGCAGGGGATGTTCTCCGTCGCCGTTGCAACGGTTCTCTTCCCGGCGCTCGCGCGACTCGCGGCGCGGAACGACCTCGACGGCTTCCGCGCCACCGTCAGCACCGGTCTCCGCCAGATCGCGTTCCTCCTGATCCCGGCCTCGATCGTCTCGGCCGTCCTCGCCGAGCCGATCGTACGGCTGGTCTACCAGCGCGGGGCGTTCACCGAAGCCGACGTGACGGTCGTTGCGGGCTGTCTCGCGGCATTCTCGCTCGGGCTCGTGTTCAACGGCTGGATGTTGATGCTGACGCGCGGGTTCTACGGCTTGCAGTCGAATTGGCTGCCGACCGTGATCGCGGTCGGCACGCTCGGCTTGAATGCCGTCCTCGATGTCGCCCTGTACCGCGTCGGCGTCTGGGGGATCCCGCTCGCCACCTCGCTCGCCAACATCGTCGGCACGGGCTTTCTCGTCTTCTACCTGCGTCGGCGTGTCGGCGGGCTCGACCTGACGCGAGTCGGCGACGCGATCGTGCGCGTCACTCTTGCCTCGGTCGCGCTCGGGGCGGCCGCCTTCGCCGTCTGGTACGTGCTCGACCGAGCGCTCGGCCGCTCGACGGCGGCCCAGATCGTTTCGCTCGCCGCGTCGCTCGTCCTCGGCTCGATCGTCTATCTGGTCTCCTGCCGCCTGTTGCGCGTGCGGGAGCTCGCCGCGCTCCGCGAGACCGTCACACGCGGGCCTGCGTAGGTTCGTTCCTCGATCCTCGCCGCCTGCTCCTGGGGACGTGGGCGCGCCTCGGCGCGATCGACTACCCTCGCGCCGATGATCTCCCCGGCCTCGATCGACGATGCGGCCGGCGCGGCGGCCCTGCTCGGCGAGGCGTTCGACGATCGCATCGTCACGACCGTCGGCATGCGGTACCGCTGGGAGAGCGCCCGACCCGAGGACCGGATGCAGTACTGGCGGGCACAGCGGGACGGAGACCTCGTGGGCTGGGCCGTCGCGGGTCTCGACGCCTTCGCACCGGTGGGGACAGCCGGCTTCGCCGGCATCGTCGTCCATCCGGCACATCGACGACGGGGGATCGGTGCCGGCCTGTGGGAGATCGCCTCGCAGCATCTCGAGGACGTCGGGGTGCGCCGCATCCTCGTCCATGGCCGCTCCGACGCGAGCTCGATGGCATTTGCCCGCGCGCGCGGCTTCCGTCTCGAAGCGACGGAAACGACGTCCGCTGTCGACCCGCGGGCGGTCGGCCCCCCGCCGCCTCCCGGAGACGGTGTCGAGCTCGTTCGCATGAGCGAGTACGCCGTCGACCCGGAGATGGTCTACGCGGCCGACCGGGAGTGCGCTCTCGACGAGCCCGGGCCGGCCGACTTCTCGGGCATGACCTACGACAGCTGGCGTCGCCTGATCTGGGACTTCCCCGACTGCGATCACGAGCTGAGCGCTGTCGCGCGGGTGGGCGGCGTCGTCGTCGGGACGTCGTTCCTGTACAGCGACCGTGCAACGACGCGGGCGGGCAACGCGGGTACCGGCGTGATCCGAGACTTCCGTGGCAGAGGTCTCGGGCTTCTGATGAAGCGTCACTCGCTCGCCTGGGCCGCCGCTGCCGGGATCACGAAGGTGATCACGCAGAACGACGTGACCAACGCACCCATGCTGGCGATCAACGCCGCTCTGGGCTACGAGCCGCTCTCGGTTGGTCACACCTGGGCGCTCGACCGCTGAGCGGCCTTCCTCGAATCCATCTCGTCAGCAGCGATGGCAGTCGCACGTTCGACCCGGTTCGAAACCGCCCGAATCCAGGCAAAACCGCTTGACAGCTAGCATCCGGGCCTGATTCCCATGGACCAGAGCAGGATCCGCAACTTCTCGATCATCGCCCATATCGACCACGGGAAGTCCACCCTGGCCGATCGGATTCTGCAGCTCACGGACACCGTGGCGGACCGCGACATGCGCGAGCAGCTCCTCGACTCGATGGACCTCGAGCGAGAGCGCGGGATCACGATCAAGGCGCAGGCGGTGCGCGTCGCCTGGAAGGGGCATCAGCTGAACCTGATCGACACGCCCGGGCACGTCGACTTCACGTACGAGGTGTCGCGCTCGCTCCAGGCGTGCGAGGGCGCCGTGCTCGTCGTCGACGCGGCGCAGGGGATCGAGGCCCAGACCCTTGCGAATGCGTATCTCGCGATCGAGAACGAGCTGGAGATCGTGCCGGTCGTCAACAAGATCGATCTTCCGTCGGCCGACCCGGACGGCGCCGCGGTCGAGGTGACCCAGCTCCTCGGCGGTGATCCTGCCGGCGTCGTCCGCATCTCCGCCAAGACGGGCATCAACGTCGACCAGGTGCTGGATGCCATCGTGGAGAGGATCGCGCCACCCGACGGCGACCGCGAGGCGCCGCCACGGGCGCTCATCTTCGACTCGTCATACGACCAGTACCGCGGTGTGATCGCGTTCATCCGGGTCGTCGACGGCAACTTCGAAACCGGTGCAGGTCTTCGCGCGATGGCGCTCGGGACGCAGTTCGACGCCGAGGAGCTCGGGTTCATGTCACCCTCGCGCGTGCCCGTGAAGACGCTCGAGGCCGGTGAGGTCGGATACGTGATCACGGGGTTGAAGGACGTCTCCGCGCTTCGCGTCGGCGACACGCTGACGACCCGAAAGGGCGCCGCTCCCGAGGAGCCGCTGCCCGGTTACAAGGACGTCAAGCCGATGGTCTTCGCCGGCCTCTTCCCCAGCGACTCGGACGACTACCCCGAGCTGCGGGACGCCCTGGAGAGGCTGAAGCTCAACGACGCGGCGCTCTTCTACGAGCCCGAGACGTCGCAGGCGCTCGGCTTCGGCTTCCGCTGCGGCTTCCTCGGCCTCCTGCACATGGAGATCGTGCGCGAGCGGCTGGAGCGCGAGTTCGACCTCGACCTGATCGTGACGGCGCCGAACGTCGCATACCGCGTCCTCGAGCGAAGCGGCGATTGGCGCGAGGTGCACAACCCGTCCGAGATGCCGGCCGAGCTGGAGGAGGTCGAGGAGCCGTATATCCGCGCCTCGATCATCGTGCCGAAGGAGTACGTCGGCACGGTGATGGAGCTCAACAACGAACGCCGCGGAAAGTTCGACCACCTCGAATACCTCTCGCCCGAGCGCGTTCACCTGACCTACGAGCTGCCGCTCGCCGAGATCGTGCTCGACTACTACGACAACCTGAAGTCGCGCACGCGAGGCTATGCGAGCTTCGACTACGACCTCTCGGGCTTCAGGAGCGGCAAGCTCGTCCGCGTCGACGTGCTCGTCGGCGGCGAGCCGGTGGATGCACTCTCGCTGATCATCCACCGCGAGTTCGCCTACGACCGCGGCCGGCTGCTTGTCGAGAAGCTGCGCGAGGAGATCCCGCGCCAGATGTTCGACGTCCCGATCCAGGCGGCGATCGGGTCGCGGGTGATCGCTCGCGAGACCGTCAAGGCACGTCGCAAGGACGTGCTGGCGAAGTGCTACGGGGGTGACATCTCCCGCAAGCGCAAGCTGCTCGAGAAGCAGAAGAAGGGCAAGAAGCGGATGAAGCAGGTCGGTGGGGTGGAGGTGCCGCAGGAGGCGTTCCTCGCGGTGCTGAACCTCGACGGGGACAAGAAGAAGTAAGGCGTGGCGGCCTCGGCGGAGCCGCTCGTGCGTGCGCCATCTCTACGTGCACATCCCGTTCTGCCTGCACCGATGCGGCTACTGCGACTTCGTCACGGTCGTCGGCAGGAGCGAGGAGCACGGCGGCTACGTCGAGGCGCTGATCCTCGAGCTCGAGCGGGAGGGTCGGGTCCTCGCCGATCCGGTCGAGAGCGTTTTCGTCGGCGGTGGGACGCCGACGTTCACGAAGCCGCAGCCACTCCGCCGGCTCCTGGCGGCGCTGCCGGCGGCCGCGGAGGTGACGGTCGAGGCGAACCCGGAGACCGTCACCGCAGAGCTCGCGGCACTGCTCCGCGAGGGCGGGGTGACTCGCATCTCGCTCGGCGCCCAGACATTCGCTCCGAGGTTGCTCCAGGTCCTCGAGCGGCGTGCAGGACCGGACGACGTCCGGCGGGCGATGCACACCCTTCGTGCTGCCTCGTTCGACAACATCTCCCTCGATCTGATCTATGGGATCCCGGGTCAGGAGCCCTCCGACCTCGACAACGATCTCGCGGAGGCATTGGCGCTCGCCCCGGAGCACCTGTCGCTGTACGAGCTGGAAGCGAAGCCGGGCACGCGCTTCACACATGTCTTCGGGAGGGAGCTGACACGGCAGTCGGAGGCGATGGAGGGGTACTTCGAGCATGTCGTCGACACGCTGACGGCGGCCGGCTACCGCTGGTACGAGACGGCGAACTTCTGCTTGACGGGCTCGTCGGCCGCTGGCCGGGATCTCCGCGCGCACCACAACCTCGGCTACTGGCACGGGCGCGACTACCTCGGCGTCGGGATCGGGGCCGTATCGACCCTCGGCGACCTGCGTCGCCGCAACGCGGCGTCCATCGCGCGCTACGTCGCCGCGCTCGATGCCGGTGGGGAGCCGGCGCGCGAGCTCGAGCGACTCGACGCTGCGACGAAAGCTCGAGAACGGGTGATGCTCGGCCTGCGGCTCGACGAACCCTTGCCGCTCACCGGTGTCGAGCTCGTTCTGGACCGCTCGGCGATCGAGCGGATGGTCAGAGGCGGGCTCGCGGTCGCCGGCCTGGGGCCCGGCGGCGGGGAGACGCTCGCGCTCACGCGGCGCGGCCGGTTCCTCGGCGGAGGAGTGACGGCCGAGCTGCTCGCCTGAGCGTTCCTTCCCGGCGGTCGGCTCGGGGCCTTGCTTCGGCCGCATCACGTTCCGGCAGCGGTCGTGCCCGTGCCGCCGCACCCGGGTACGATTCGTGGATGGAACAGCTCTCCTCCCGCAGGCGCGAGATCCTGCGGCGGGTGGTCGAGGAGCACGTCGCGACAGGCCAGCCCGTCGGGTCGAAATCGCTCGTCGAGCGGTCGGGCATGGGCGTCTCCTCCTCGACCGTCCGGAGTGAGCTCGCGGAGCTGGAAGCACTCGGGTTGCTCATGCACCCCCACACCTCCGCGGGGCGCATCCCGACCGAGAACGGCTACCGCGTCTATGCCGAGCAACTCGTCGAGGCAATCGACAGCCTGCCCGAACGAATGTCGGTCGACGTCGCAAGCGTCCGGAGTGAGCTCGAAGCGGCGCTCCGCTCGACGACCGAAACGCTCTCGCAGGCTACGCGCCTGCTCGCTCTCGTCTCAGCACCGGCGCTCGAGGCCGCGTCGGTACGTCACATCGACGTGCTTCAGCTCCAGCCGCGCGCGGTGATCGTCGTGGTGATCACGTCCACGGGTGGTGTCACGAAGCGAGTGCTCGAGCTCGAACAGCCCGTCGATCCCGGCCTCGTCGACTGGGCTCGCACCTATCTCGAGGAGCAGGTCGTGGGCCTCCGTCTCGGCTCGGCGACGTTGCGGCGGCGCTTCGAAGATCCGGCCCTGCCGCTCCATGAACGAACCTTCCTGAATCGCCTCCGCACCGCGTTCGTGGATGCGCTCGCAGACGACGGCCCGCAACTCTACGTCGGAGGAGCCGCCGGCCTGTTGGGTGAGGCGCGTGGGGCCGAGCTCGAGGCGTGCCAGCACCTGCTCGATGTGCTGGAGCGGCGCGCGGCGGTGCTCGAGCTCCTGTCGGACGCCCTCGATCCGCGTCGCACGGTCGTCCGGGTCGGGCCCGCAGTCGACGGGGGACAGCTGCACGATGTGTCCTATGTCGGGGCGTCATATGGGATTGCCAGCCGCTCGCTCGGCTCGGTAGCACTGCTCGGCCCGCTGCGGATGGACTACGACAAGGCGATTCGCGCAGTTCGCACCGCGGCCTTCGAGCTGTCGCGTCTCGTGGAGGACGTCTACGAGGACGAGTAGGGACGCCTGGCGGCGCGGCTGGTCGATCCCGGTACCCTCGACTTCTGATGGCGACGGCTGAGCGCGACTACTACGAGATCCTCGGGGTCGACCGCAGTGCCCAGGACGGGGAGATCAAGCGTGCGTTTCGCAAGCTCGCACGCGAGCTCCATCCGGACGTTTCGGAGGCACCCGACGCGCAGGAGCGCTTCCGGGAGGCTGCGGAGGCGTACGAGGTGCTCTCCGACCCGGAACGGCGCGCGACCTACGACCGCTTCGGGCGGGAAGGGCTCCGCGGGGGCGGCTTCACCCCGGCCGACTTCGACCTCGGGAATCTCTCGGACATCTTCGGAGCGTTCTTCGGCGAGTCGCTCTTCGGTCAGTCCGCCCGCCCGGGAGGGCCGGCCCGCGGGGGCGACGTCGCGGCGCGTGCCGAGATCACGTTGGCCGACGCCTTCGCCGGCATCTCCGTCAGCGTTCCGGTGCGGGCAGCGCAGACGTGCGAGACGTGCGGTGGCAACGGCGCCGCGCCGGGGACGTCGCCCGTCACCTGCGAGATGTGCGGCGGCGCGGGACGGGTGCAGCAGGTCTCGCAGAGCGTCTTCGGCCAGTTCCTGCGCAGTGGCACCTGTCCACGCTGCGAGGGCCTCGGGCAGACCGTCGAGACCCCCTGCCCGACATGCGACGGGATCGGCCGGACGCTGCGCGAGCGGGAGATCGAGATCGAGATACCCGCCGGGATCGCCGACGGCCAGCGCATCCGTGTGCGTGGGGAAGGGCACGCCGGCTCGCTCGGAGGCCCTGCCGGCGATCTCTTCGTTCAGGTGCTCGTCGCGTCGCTGCCCGGGCTCGAGCGCGACGGGGCCGACCTGCACACGATGGTCGAGCTCACGATGACGCAAGCGGCGCTCGGTGCGTCGCTGACGGTCCCCGGGCCTGCCGGCGAGGTCGTCGTCGAGGTTCCCCCCGGCGTCCAACCCGGCGACGTGCAGGTGCTGCGAGGGGAGGGGATGCCCTCTCTGGAAGGGAGGCGGCGCGGCAGCCTGCACGTGCACGTTCGCGTCCACGTCCCGCGCAGGCTCGACGAGGAGCAGCGGGGTCTCGTCGAGCAGCTCGGCGAGGCGCTCGGCGCCGACGCGTACCACGACGACGAGGACGACGGCAGCTTCTTCGGGCGCATCAGGAACGCGTTCCGCTGAACGTGGCATGACGGACCGCGTGGTTCGCGTCACGACGCGCGTGCCGCTCGCGGAGGCCGAGGAGGCGCGGGCGGCCGCGCTCGATCTCCTCCCAGGCGGCTTCGAGGAGCTCGAGGTCGACGGTGCCTTCGTGCTCGCGCTCTACGTCGACGAGAGCGACGTCGAGGCGATCAGACGCGTCTTCTCCGACCTCTCAGTCGATCCCGTCGCGCCCGGCTGGGAGGATGCCTGGCGCGCGTTTCACCGTCCGGCGCGTGCGGGCGGCCTCTGGATCGGGCCGCCCTGGGAGCAGCCCGACGGCGGGGAGCGCGCCGTCGTGATCGATCCAGGCAGGGCGTTCGGCACCGGCGCTCATCCGACGACGCGGCTGTGCGTCGAGCTGCTCGCGCGGTCGGAGCGGGGCTCTCTGCTCGACGTCGGCTGCGGCTCGGGGGTGCTCTCGATCGCGGCCGCTCGCCTCGGGTTCTCGCCGATCCGTGCCGTCGACAACGATCCGGTTGCGGTGGAGACGACGATCGCGAATGCGGCAGTCAACGGCGTCGTCGTGGAGGCGACCGTCCTCGACGGCGAGCTGGACGAGCTCCCGGCCGCGGATCTGGTCGTGGCGAACGTCCTGCTCGATCCGGTGGAGCGAATCCTCGCTCGGCTCGCAGGACGGGCTGCGATCACGTCCGGCTATCTCGCGACGGACGACCCTCGGGCCACGGGCTGGACATCTGTCGACCGGATCGAGCTCGACGGGTGGGCCGCCGACAGGTTCGAAGTGGAACAGTCGACCTGATCCCGCGAGAAGGCGGCCGCGCGCGCCGTGCTCAGCCGTTCTCGTCCGCGGAGAGAGGAACGATCGGGTCGTCGATCCGCATAGTGCCGCCGCGGAGGATGTCAGCGCGGAGGCCGCCCCGGTGCACGAGACCTCTCAGCACGCCAGAAGGAGCGAGGCGTTGCAGATGGGCGCAGGGCTCTGCGAGCCGTCGGCCGGCGCATTCGACCTCGCCGACGCGGAAGCGGTGACCGACGAGAGCGTTGAGGTCGATCCCCTTGGTGACGACGTTGCGCCGCGCGTCCTCGGGAGTGATCTCGATTCCTGCGGCCGTCAGAGCATCGAGTGCCTCGGCCTCGATCAGGGTCAGCTCGTAGCCGTGGCCACGTCCGGAGAAGGTCCCCGCTCCGTCTGCGTAGCGGTCGCCGGTCAGACCGCGTCCCGCGACGGCCTCTGCCGTTCCAACCCGCGTGAGAGGCGCCTCGGCCGTCGCTGCCACGAGCAGCGACGTGACCACGCCTCCTGCGAGGTCCGGGCTGCCGTACGGCAGCGAGGCGTCGAGAGCGAGATCGAAAGGAGCGATCGCAACGCCCTCCGTGAGCGAGCCGTCGGCCGCGACGCCGGCAGGATCGAGGATGAGGCCGGAGGGCACCCCGAACATCAGCACCGCCCCACGGCGGCCGTCCCCGCCGACCATCGTCGCAATCCAGTATCCGGGCCAGGCGAACGACGTGGGATCGTCGACGGGCACGAGGCCGAGGTTCCGGCCCGCGAGCCATTGGCGCCAGAAGACGTCCGGCTCTCCGTTCGGCAGTGGCAGCCGCTCGAGCTCCACGCCGAGTGCGGCGGCCAGGCAGACGGGGAATCCGGGCTCGGAGCCGATCATTCACCCCAGCGTACGCCGCGAGCGCGACATCGACCGCAACGTCGACCCGCACATCGACCCGGTGGGACAAGGACCGTCTACGCTCCGGGACCGATGGCCACCTTCACGACTCGATTTCTCGGCTGCAAGGTGTCGTTCGCCGACCAGCAGGCGATCCGAGAGCGTCTCCTCGTCGACGGGCACACGGAAACGAACGATGGGGCGGATATCGCCGTGATCAACACCTGTTGCGTCACGGGCGAAGCCGTTGCGAAGTCGCGGCAGGCCGCTGCCCAGGCGGCACGCAGACACCGTCGTGTCTTCGTCACCGGCTGCGCCGCGAACCTCGACGGGCATGCGTTCACCGGGATGCCCGACAACGTCACCGTCGTCGCGCGCCGAAGCGAGGAGGTTGCCGAGGCTGTCGCCGGGGATGTCGGTGCGATCGCCTGCGTGCAGGCGGAGCACCGGATGGATCGTGTCCGTGCATTCGTCAAGATCCAGGACGGCTGCTCGTTCTCGTGTGCCTTCTGCGTGATCCCGATCGTCCGGGGCTCGACGCGCAGCCGCTCGGCAGAAGCTGTTCTCGCCGAGATCCGGCGCCGTGTCGCGCAGGGTCATCCGGAGGTCGTGCTGACGGGGGTCAACCTCGGGTGCTTCCGCGACCGAGCGGCCGCGCTCGACCTGGCGGGGCTCATCCGGGCCGCCGGCGAGGTCCAGGGCCTCGAACGGCTTCGACTGTCCTCGATCGAGGTCAACCACGTGACGCCCGCACTCGTCGCCGCACTGCGCGAGACGCCGGTCGTCTCGCGCCATTTGCACGTTCCGCTCCAGTCGGGTGACGACGGAGTGCTGCGCGCGATGGGACGGCGT
Source organism: uncultured Thermoleophilia bacterium (assembly GCA_963799905.1). Taxonomy (GTDB): domain Bacteria; phylum Actinomycetota; class Thermoleophilia; order Gaiellales; family Gaiellaceae; genus Gaiella. The sequence goes on along the minus strand of CAWCYU010000030.1, from coordinate 66,054 downwards.
TACTCGGTCGCGCAGTACCGTTCGCGCATCGAGCCGCTCGGCGACTTCAATCTCACGACCGACGTGATCGTCGGCTTCCCGGCCGAGGACGACGTCCGCTTCGCGCGGACGATGGAGGTCGTCGCCGACCTCGGCATCACCAAGGTGCACGTTTTCCCGTACTCGCCACGCCCCGGTACACGCACCGCCGGGGACGATCCCGTGCCCCAGCAGGTCAAGAGGGAACGCAGCGCGCGGCTCCGCGCAGCATCCGACGATGCGTGCCGCGCCCGTTGGCGCAGTCGGGTCGGCACGGAGGACGTGGTCCTCGTCGATCGACCCGGTCTCGGCTACGCCGACGACTACACGCCGTGGCTCCTCGACGCGACGGTGGGGACGATGGCTCGCGCGCGGGCTGTCGGCGTCTCCGGAGAGGGGGTGCTCGCCGTTGTCGCAGGATGACTGCCTCTTCTGCAGCCTCGTGGCCGGAGGTGACCACGTGCACGCCGCCGACGGCTTCGTCGCCATCCGCGACATCGCCCCGGCTGCCGAGACGCACCTGCTCGTCCTGCCCGAGCGACACGTGGAGACATTTCGGGATATCGGCGCGTTTTCGGACGACGAGGCGGGGCGGATGCTGCGTTTCGTGGCGGCCGTCGCTGCCGCCGAGGGCCTCGACGACTACCGGGTGATCGTCAACGTCGGGCCGGGCGGCGGCCAGACCGTGTTCCACCTCCACTGGCACGTTCTCGGCGGGAAAGCGCTTCCCGGGTTCCACTGAGCGCGAATACCGGGCAGACTGTCACCGTGTACCTGATCGCCACGATCGAGAACGAGCTCAAGCAGGCGCGACTCGCCCGCGAGGACGATCGCCGTGACGCGCTCACGCTCATTCTCGCCAGCCTCCGCTCGGCGGAGAAGGAGCTCCAGCGTCCGCTGTCGGAGGACGAAGAGCTGCAGGTGCTGCAGCGCGAGCGCAAGAAGCGTGTCGAGGCCTTCGCCGCGTTCGAGGCCGCGGGTCGTGAGGAGCAGGCCGACAAGGAAGACTTCGAGCTCGAGGTGCTCGAGGAGTTCATGCCGGAGCCGCTCTCCGAGGACGAGCTCGACGAGATCGTCGACGACGTCATCGCTGAGGTCGGCGCGACCTCGTTGCGCGACATCGGGCGTGTGATGGCAGACGTGATGCCGCGTGTCTCCGGCAAGGCCGACGGCTCGGCCGTCAGTCAGATCGTCCGCGAGAAGCTCGCGTAAGTCCTCGCGCCGTGTCCGTCCGGACGACCCGGCCTGGCGGGCCGCGGCGGACGGGTGGATAGGCGAGCAGCTCGCACGCCTCGGGCTTGCCGTGGCCGGAGCGCTCGATCAGCTCCATGTTCCGCACTGCCTACCTGGAGCCCTTCGCACGCAGCGAAGGAGACGCCGACCTCGAGGCGGCGTGCGCGATCGCCGTGCGGCCGGCTGGGTGTGCCGGGCTGTCAACGGCCACCTGAGCGGCTCCGCGCTTGCCGAGACCGGTACACGCCTGCGCGTGTTCCTCGACGGGCACCCCTAGCGATACCGGCCCGCTGCCGGTTGGGCGGTCGCCCCGCTACGCTCCGCGTCTCCCCAACCGAGCGGAGGCCCCACGTGTCACTCGAGCGTCCCACGATCGACAAGCCGGAAGGCGACATCCCCTTCGACCTAGGGATCGAGGACATCGTCGTCGGCGACGGTGACGAGGCAACGAGCGGCCGCAAGGTCTCGGTCCATTACACAGGTGTCGCGTTCTCGACCGGGGAGGAGTTCGACGCGTCCTGGAACCGTGGCGACCCGTTCACCTTCAAGCTGGGCAAGGGGCAGGTGATACCCGGTTGGGACGCCGGCGTGCAGGGGATGCGCGTCGGTGGGCGCCGAAAGCTCACGATCCCGTCGGCCATGGCCTACGGGGCGCGGGGCGCGGGCGGCGTGATCCAGCCGCACGAGCCACTCGTGTTCGTGGTCGATCTCCTCTCGGTGGACTGACACAGCCGGACTGCCTCGGCGGTCGTGTCATCCCGCGGCCGACGGGTCTCCTTGTGGTGGCCTGAGGCCACGGAGGAGCACCACGACGAGCACCGCGCCGGCGAGCGCCACGATCGCAGCGACGGTCAGGATCGTGCCGAGCGAGTCGACGAACGCGATCCGTGCCTCGTCGGCGATCCCCGGCGGGAAGGCACCCGACGCCACCGCCGCGACGACCTCGTGGGGCGGGTCCGAGCCGGCGGGGGATGCCAGCTTCGACGAGATCGTGGTCTGGAAGAGCGCTCCGAGGCCGGCGATTCCGGTGGCGATCCCGACCTGCCGGAAGGTGCTGTTCGTGCCGGATGCCATGCCCGAGCGCTCGGGTGAGACCACGCTGACGGCAGTCGAGGCGAGAGCGGGGTTCGTCAGTCCGACGCCGATCCCGGCGAGGACGAAGCCCGGCAGCAGCAACGTCCACCCCGAATCCGCGGTGACGCGCGACATCAACAGCAGCGACACGCCGATCACGCCCAGGCCCGCCCCCATCAGCCAGCGTGCCGATACGCGCGACGTCAGGTTGCCCGAGATCGCCGCCACGACGAACGCCGCGAGCGAGAGCGGCAGGAAGCGGAGTCCGGCTGCGAGTGGGGAGTAACCGAGAACGTTCTGGAGGTAGAGGGTCAGGTAGAGGAACGCGGCGAAGATCGATGCCGAAATCGCGAACGCTGCGATCTGCGCGCCCACGAACCCGGCTTCGGCGAACAGCCGAAGGTCGAGCATCGGATCGCGTCGCGAGAGCTCGATCGCGGCGAATGCCGCGAGCAGGACGAGTGAGCCGATCAGGCAGCCGAGGATGAGCGCGCTCGACCAGCCCTTCTCGTTGCCCTGGAGCAGCCCGTACACGAGCAGGAAGAGCGATCCCGTCAAGGCAGCCGTCCCGAACCAGTCGACCCGAGCCCGGCCGGGGCTCTTCGACTCGTCCACCCGCAACATCGTCACGCAGATCGCAGCGACCCCGATCGGGATGTTGACGAAGAAGATCCAGCGCCAGCCGGCCCACTCTGTGAGGACGCCGCCGACAAGGGGGCCGATCGCCACGGCTGCGCCGGTCGTCGCACCCCAGATCCCGAATGCAGTGCCGCGCTCTCGGCCGTGAAATGCCTGCGCCAGAAGGGCGAGCGAAACCGCGAACATGACGCCGCCGCCGACCCCCTGCACGGCGCGAGCAGCGATCAGCAGCCCTGCGTCGGTCGAGATCCCGCAGCCGAACGATGCAACGGTGAACAGTACGAGACCGACCGTGAACACGCGGCGACGGCCGAAGAGGTCGGCGAGCGAGCCCGCGGCGAGCACGGTGGTGGCAAGCGTGAGGGCGTATGCATCGACGACCCACTGCAGTTGCGCGAAGCTCGCGTCGAGGTCACGCTGGATATCCGGCAGCGCGACGTTGACGACCGTGATGTCGAGCAGCAGCATGAAGATCGCCGTGCAGACGGCGATCAAGGTCCACCATTTGCGCTCGAGCCCACCCACGACTCGAGCGTACACCCGACCGTCCATCGGACCCGAGGTATCGCGAAGCCACCGTCGGCCGGCCTGCCCGGTGTGGGAGAATGCGCCGTGGTCCCCGAGGCGTCCTACGAGAGCACTGCAGAGGGCGTCGTCCCGGCGTCGCCGGGCTGGTTCGTGCTCAATGCGAAGGCGGCGCGCTGGTTCGAGGGCGATTTCGGCGCGTATACGCGGTTCGAGGGGCCGGCATCGCGCTTCCCGGCCGTCGGTGTCAACATCGGCGTGCTCGCACCCGGCCAGCCGGCCTGCATGTACCACGGCGAGGACGAACAGGAAGACTTCCTGGTGCTGTCGGGCGAGTGCCTTCTCCTCGTCGAAGGCGAGGAGCGCCGACTCGGGCCGTGGGACTTCGTCCATTGTCCGGCCTGGACAGAGCACGTTTTCGTCGGTGCGGGGGACGGCCCTTGCGCCATCCTCGCGATCGGCTCGCGCAGCGGTGGTGCGGTCGTCTATCCGGCCTCCGACCTCGCGCGCCGTCACGAGGCCGGGGTCGCCGAGTCGACCCCCGAGCCCAAGGAGGCGTATGCCGGCTTTGCGGAGGATGTGGCGACGCCGTATCGCGAAGGATGGTTGCCCGGCTGAGCGAAGTCTCTAGGTATCGAGCGGGAAGCTCGTGCCGGCAGTCTCGAACGCTCCGTCGAAGTCGGCCGCCGTTCCCCACGTCCGCCAGCGATCGGGCGTGAAACGGATCGTGACGTCGTCGTTGGCCCGGATCGCACCGCCGACGTCCGGCGCGTCGAGGCCTTCTGCCGTGAGGTACTTCTCCCAGATCCGCTCGTTGAGCTCGCTGGCGCCGGCTCCCCTGAGGATCTCGATCGCACCGGGCGATGCCGCCCCGCGAAGATCCGAGGGGCCGCGTGCGTCGATCAGGATCGAACCGCTCGGCCGGAGGGCGGCATTTCGCGCCTTGCGGGTCGTTCCGGACGTCGCAACGAGCACGGTTCCTTCGTGGTGGAGGAACCAGACGACGCTGAGATGAATCGAGCCGTCGGGATTCCACGTGGCCAGCGTCGCGAGGTAGCGGCCCGAGAGAAGCTGCTCGAGGATGGCGGGCACGTCCACCCTAGAGCCGCGTGAGCGTGGCGACCAGGGCCCGGTGGCGGACGACGAGCTCGTACGCCCGTTGCGTGAGCGCCGGGAAGGCCTCGCATGCTGCGGCGACGAGTGTTCCGGCGGGGAGCTCGCGGAGCAGTGGCGGCAGCGCCGCCCCGCCCGACCAGCGGCGGCCGGTTGCATCGACGACGTGGGCCGACGCGTATCGATCCGGGTGCGGAAGGTCCCGCAGCAGCGACGACCCGGTCGGAGAGCCGATCGGGGCCGACACGATCCGGCGGCGACCGTCGAGGCGCCGCGCGACCCGCGTACAGAAGCCGCAGCCCTCGTCGTAGAGCACGGTCAGCTCGGGCACAGGGCCACCGTACCCTCCGGCCCCTACACTGGGCGGGATGCAAGACGTCGTCATCGTCCCCAACGAGGTCGCGGCGGAGCTCGCCGGCGTGACCGACGGTGTGCTCGACTCGCTGCGAGAGCGACTCGGGCTGTTCGATCTCGCTCCGCGGCAACAAGCTCACGCTCGACGGTGAGGGCGAGCGTGTCGCCGAGGCGCGGGCCGTCGTCGACGAGCTCGTCGAGCTCGTCGAGGGTGGGCACGCGATCGGGCCCGACACGGTCGGAGCCGTTGCCGCCGCGCTCGACCAGGCGGCGGACATCCGCGACGTCTTCGACGATGTCGTCTGGCGACACCGCGGCAAGAAGATCGCCCCCAAGACCATCACCCAGAAACGCTACGTCGACTCGATCCGGTCGAGCACCGTGACCTTCGGAATCGGCCCGGCAGGCACCGGGAAGACGTACTTGGCGATCGCGATGGCCGTCGCGGCGCTCGAGCGAGAAGCAAGTCGGCCGGCTCATTCTCACGCGCCCCGCCGTCGAGGCGGGCGAACGGCTCGGGTTCCTCCCCGGCGACATGCTGGCCAAGGTCGACCCCTACATGCGCCCGCTCTTCGACGCGCTCTACGACACGATGGATGCCGGACCGGCTGACCGCATACATGGAGCGCGGCACGATCGAAGTGGCGCCGCTCGCCTTCATGCGCGGCCGCACCCTGAACGACTCGTTCGTCATTCTCGACGAGGCGCAGAACACGACGCCGGAGCAGATGCAGATGTTCCTGACGCGGCTCGGCTTCGGCTCGAAGATGGTCGTCACCGGCGACATCACGCAAATCGACCTGCCGCGGGAGCAGGCGTCGGGCCTGATCCAGGTGCGGGACATCCTGCGCGAGTCGACGGGATCGGAGTTGTCGAGTTCGGCCACGAGGACGTCGTCCGGCACAAGCTCGTGCAGCGGATCGTCGAGGCGTACAAGCGGCACGCCGAAGAGACCGGCACCGCTCGCAAGAAGTGATCGAGGTCGAGGTCGAGAACCGAAGCGGTGTCGAGGTCGACGCCGGCGGCGCCGTCGCGCTCGCGCGGCACGTGCTCGACCGAGGAAGGCATCGGCGACGGCGAGCTCGGGATCGCGTTCGTCGAGCCGGACGAGATCCGGGCGCTCAAGGCGCGAGCATCTCGGGATCGACGAGGAGACCGACGTGCTCTCGTTTCCGATCGACGGCCTCGACGAGCTCCCCGACGGCATTCCTCGCGCGCTCGGCGACGTCGTCGTCTGCCCTCAGGTCGTCGGCGACGAGTGGCGGTGGCCACTCGTGCACGGGATCCTCCATCTGCTCGGCTTCGACCACGGCGACGGGATGGAGCAGCGCGAGCGCGAGATTCTCGAGAGCGGCGGGATGAGCCCGATCCCGGGGCGTCGGCCGCCGTCGATCCTCGAGAGCTTCAACGTCGCGTTCGAGGGGATCATCCACGTGCTCCGGACGCAGCGGAACATGCGGATCCACTTCCTGATCGCAGTGATCGTGCTGCGTCGCCGCGCTCGCCGTCGACGTCTCGAAGATCGAGCTGATCGTGCTGTTGCTCTCGATCGCGTTCGTCCTGATCGCCGAGATGATCAACACCGCGGTCGAGGCAGCCGTCGACATCGCCTCGACGTCGTTCGACCCGATGGCCAAGCTGGCGAAGGACATCGCGGCCGGCGCCGTCCTGATCGCGGCGGTCAATGCTCTCGCAGTCGGCTACCTCGTCTTCTCCGGCCAAGTCGCCGACCGATCGAACGAGCTTCCTCGACCGGCTCTCGAAAACGCCGGCCGAGCTGACACTCGTCGCGCTCGTTCTCGTCGTCGTGCTCGTGATCTCGATGAAGGCGCTCTCAGGCCGCGGGACGCCGCTGCGCGGCGGCTGGCCGTCCGGTCATTCGGCCGTCGCCTTTGCGGGCTGGATGGCGGTCACGCTCACGCTCGACGGGTCGGACCACCGCTTCCTCGTCTCGTCGCTCGCGTTCATCATGGCGCTGCTCGTCGCGCAGACGCGGATCGAGGCCGGCGTCCACTCCAGCCTCGAGGTGATCACCGGCGGTACCCTCGGCGCCATCGTGACGCTCGTCATCTTCCAGGTGTTCTCCGCATGACCGACGAAGAGCTGCTCGCGCGCGCCGACGCGATCGCGGCCCGGGCCTACGCGCCGTACTCGGGCTTCAACGTCGGCTGCGCGGTGCTCACGCGCGACGGAGCGGTGATCGAGGGCGTCAACGTCGAGAACGCGGCCTACCCGCTCGGCGTGTGCGCCGAGCGCACCGACCTTCTCCCGCGCGATCGTCGAGGGATACCGGCCCGGCGACTTCACGGTCGCAGCGATCACGGCATCGCCGTGCGGCGGCTGTCGGCAGTGGCTCGCCGAGATGCGGGTCGAGCGGGTCGTATTCCGGAACGGCGGACGGCTCGTGCGCATGACGGTCGACGAGCTCCTGCCCGGAGCAGTTCGACGCCGGCGACCTCGCGTGAGATCCGGCTTCGTCGCAGTCGCGGGCCGGCCCGAACGTCGGCAAGTCGACGCTCGTCAACGCGCTCTGCGGCGACAAGGTCGCGATCACGTCCAACGTGCCGAACACCACCCGGCGCCGGATCTTCGGCGTCGCCAACGGGCCCGACTGGCAGCTCGTGCTCGCCGACCTGCCCGGGTTCCAGCGTCCGATGGACGCACTGACAGAGCGCATGCAGAGCACGGTCGACGCGGCGTTTCGAGGACATCGACGTCGTGCTGCTCGTCGTCTCGGCACGCGACCGGATCGGCGCCGGCGACCGGTTCATCGGGAGACGTGTCTTCGGGCTCGGGATCCCGGTGATCATCGCGGTCAACAAGATCGACCGCCTGAAGCACGGCCACGTCGCCACCCAGATGAAGGCGGCGGCCACGCTCGGCGACTTCCACGCGCTGCACCCGGTGAGCGCGGTCACCAAAGACGGCATCGGCGCGCTACGCGACGACCTCGTGCACCTGCTGCCCGAAGGGCCGCTCTACTTCCCGATCGACCAGTCGACCGACGAGACGACGGAGAATCGCGTCGCCGAGGTGATCCGCGAGAAAGCGCTCCACCTGACCCGCGACGAGGTCCCGCACGCTGTCACCGTGGTGGTCGAGGAGATCGGCGACAAGGTCGTGCGGGCGTTCCTGCTCGTCGAGACCGAGTCCCAGAAGGGGATCCTGGTGGGGAAGAAGGGCGCGATGGTGCGCGAGATCGGTTCCAGGGCCAGGCCCGAGGTCGAGCGCCTCGTCGGTCACCCCGTCTTCCTCGAGCTCGTCGTCAAGGTGCGCTCCAAATGGCGGCGCGACCCGAAGATGATCGAGCGTCTCGGTATGTGATCCGCGGAGACCGGGTGGCCTACCCGGCCGCAGGGTCCAACTGCCAGAGGTGGAATGCGTTGCCCTCGCTGTCCGAGCAGGCCGCGAACCAGCCGTGCGTCGGAACGGGCAGCTTGTCGTCCGCCGTGCCGTCGAGCTCGCGCACCTTCGCGATCGAGGCGTCGATGTCGTCGGTTGCGAGGTAGTAGTTGGGATGGCCGGGCGTGCCCGCCATCACTGCGACGCCGGCAGTTTCGCTCAGCCGCGCCATCCTGTAGTCCATCCCGGGCATTCCGGAATCCCCGAAGCTCCACCCGAAGAGGCCGCTCCAGAACCGCTGGGCCCGATCGACGTCCTCCGACGGGAACTCGACGTGTACGACCTCACCGGCCATGTCTCTCCTCTCGCGCCGTCGTTCGGCGCCGTTCACGAGTCCCGCCGAGCATACTCCCGTCGAGGCCCGCGCTACGCTTCCGGCGATGACGCCTGCGCGGCTGCCGTTCGTCCACGAAGCCACCTTCGCCTCCACCACTGCACCGATCCACGAGCATCCGGCCCAGTGGTGACCGGAAGAGCTCGCCAAGCGACTTGCGCGCACACCGCGTCCCTGACCGACCGAGCCCACGACCTCTCGGCCGACAGGAATCGCGGGCTAGCGAAGGCGCTGCATGTGGGGCGCGATCCTGAGAATCACACGCTCGGAGTGGATGTCGCCGGGGTCGTAGTCGCGGCCGCGGTACTTTCGGGACAGGGCATCGATGTGTGCCCGAGCCTCCGGGCCACGGACGGTCTCGACCACGTCGCCTCGAACCTCGCCGTAGCTGTACGGGTCGTTCTTGTCCCAGATCATCACCGTGACGCGTGGGTCGCGCTCGACCGCCCGGAACTTCGCGCGGTGCACCTCGGTGTTGATCAGCACGTGGTCGTCGTCCGCGTCCACCCACATCACCTGGGTCATCGCACGACCCGACGCCAGGTTGACCGTCAGCGCCGCAAAGTTGTCCGCCTGCGCGAGATCCCGCAGCTTCGGGTCAACCGCTCCCACCACTCAACTCTGGTCGACGGCCTCGTCGACCGTGACGCGCTCGGCCAGTGCCCGTGCGACCTTCAGCCAGAGATCCGGCATCTGCTCGAGGAGGTCGACGAAGGCGCGATCGGTGATCACGAGAACGTCGAGCGGCGTCAGCGCCGTGACGGTCGCCGTGCGGGGGATCTTGGACAGGAGCGCCATCTCGCCGAAGAAATTCCCCGGTCCGAGCGTGTTCAGCTTCCGGCCCTTCCTCCTCACCTCGACCTCGCCCGAGACGAGCACGAAGAACTCGCGGCCGCGCTCCCCTTCTGTGATCAGCACCTTGCCTGCGCGAAGGTCGAGCTCGTCCGCGATCTGAGCGATCCGCTGCAAATCCTTCTTCGAGCAGTGCTCGAAGAGCGGGATGCGCTTGAGCAGGTCGAGCTTCGCGTTCGCCCCGAGGGCCATGGTGGTGCACTCTATGCGGGCCGAACGAGATCGCGCAACCGGCGCCAATTCGCTCGGGACTAGACTTGTCGAGATGGCGCAGGTTCAGCTCCTTCCGCGCGACCTCGAGCTTCCGCTCGATCTCCGGCTCCCCCGGGTCGGAGCGGTCGACGCGGTCGCACTCGAGGCCCGTGCCGGCGAGCTCGCCAAGCGCTCGATCAAGAAGGGTGCGAAGCTCGCTGCGCTCGATCTCGCGATCCGGATGATGGACCTGACGACGCTCGAGGGTGCCGACACCCCTGGCAAGGTGGCGGCACTCTGTGCCAAGGCGATGCGGCCGGACCCGGCCGATGCGACGATCCCGTCGGTCGCTGCGGTCTGCGTGTACCCGAACCTGGTGGGCGTCGCCAAGCGTCGACTGGCGGGCTCCGGCGTGAGGGTCGCATCGGTCGCGACCGCCTTTCCCTCGGGCCAGTCTCCGATCGACGTCAAGCTCGCAGACGTGCGCGACGCGGTCGAGCTCGGCGCGGACGAGATCGACATGGTGATCGACCGAGGAGCCTTCCTCTCGGGCCGCTACGCCAAGGTCGTCGACGAGATCGTGCGGGTCAAGGAGGCGAGCGGAAGCGCCCATCTGAAGGTGATCCTCGAGACGGGCGAGCTCGGAACCTACGACAACGTCCGCCGTGCCTCGCTGCTCGCGATCGCGGCAGGAGCCGACTTCATCAAGACCTCGACCGGCAAGGTCAGCCCCGCCGCGACCCTGCCGGTGACGCTCTGCATGCTCGAAGTGATCCGCGACGTCCACGACGAGACGGGGCGCATCGTCGGCATGAAGCCGGCCGGTGGGATCCGGACGGCGAAGCAGGCGATCCAGTACCTCTGCGTTCTCCACGAGACCCTGGGGACGACGTGGATGACACCCGAGCTCTTCCGCTTCGGCGCCTCGTCGTTGTTGAACGACGTCCTGATGCAGATTCGCAAGCAGCGCACCGGCGCCTACCAATCCGGCGACTACTTCACGATCGACTGATGCCGTCGCCGTTCTCTCCCCCGAAGTCCGAACTCCGCGACGCCGCGGCGCCCCCCGGGCATAAGTGGCTCAGAGCCACAAGCGCTGTCTTCGGTCGGCGCTCGTGGCTCAGAGCCACAAAGTTCGCGCACGCTCGGGAGGCGGCGGTGGTGACGGGCTTCGGCTGGTCGCCGGCGTCGGGAGTCGCGCGGTGAAGGCACCGGCTACACGCCACGTTCCCTCGCCGCTCGAGTGGGAGTACGCCCCTGCCCCGGAGGCGCGGGACATCGTCTCGCTCGAGGAGCGCTACGGCCTCTTCATCGGAGGCGAGCAGCTCTCGCCCCGCTCGCGGAAGTGGTTTCCGACGATCTCCCCGGCGACCGAGGAGCACCTCGCTGAGGTCGCGCTCGCGGGGCCACGGGACGTCGACCTCGCAGTCCAGGCGGCGCGCGGTGCCTTCGAGGGCGCCTGGTCGTCGCTGCGGCCGGGCGAGCGTGCGAAGTACCTCTTCCGGATCGCCCGCCTGATCCAGGAGCGCTCGCGCGAGCTCGCAGTCGCGGAGTCGCTCGACGGTGGCAAGCCGATCAAGGAGTCGCGGGACGTCGACATCCCGCTGGCAGCGGCGCATTTCTTCTACTACGCCGGCTGGGCGGACAAGCTCGAGTACGCATTTCCCAACCGCAAGCCCCGTCCGCTCGGTGTTGCCGGCCAGATCATCCCGTGGAACTTTCCGCTCCTGATGCTCGCCTGGAAGATCGCCCCGGCGCTTGCCTGCGGCAACACGGTCGTGCTGAAGCCGGCCGAGACAACCCCGCTGACGGCCCTGATCTTCACCGACATCTGCCGGCAGGCAGAGCTGCCGCCAGGGGTCGTCAACATCGTCACGGGCGACGGCTCGACCGGAGCGCACCTCGTCAAGCACGCTGGCCTCGACAAGGTGGCGTTCACCGGGTCGACGGAGGTCGGCAAGGCGATCGCCCGCGAGCTCGCGGGCACCGGCGTCAAGCTGACGCTCGAGCTCGGAGGCAAAGCCGCGAACATCGTCTTCGACGACTGCGCGCTCGACCAGGCCGTCGAGGGGATCGTCAACGGCATCTACTTCAACCAGGGCCACGTCTGCTGCGCGGGCTCGCGGCTGCTCGTGCAGGAATCCATCTACGAGCCGCTCGTCGCGAAGTTGAAGCGGCGGCTGCGAACGATCCGCGTGGGCGATCCCCTGGACAAGAACACCGACCTCGGCGCGATCAACTCCCGGATGCAGCTCGACCGGATCCGGGAGCTCGTGTCGAGTGGGGAGGAGGAGGGCGCCGAGATGTACCAGCCCCCTTGCCGCCTGCCCGAGAAGGGGTACTGGTTCGCGCCCACGGTGTTCACGAACGTCGCGCAGAGCTCGAGGATCGCGCAGGAGGAGATCTTCGGCCCCGTCCTCTCGGTGCTCACGTTCAGGACGCCCGACGAGGCGGTCGAAAAGGCGAACAACACGCCGTATGGGCTCTCGGCCGGCGTCTGGACGGAGAAGGGCTCGCGCATCCTCTGGATGGCAGAGCGCCTGCGCGCCGGCGTCGTCTGGGCAAACACGTTCAACCGCTTCGACCCGGCCTCGCCGTTCGGCGGCTACAAGGAATCCGGCTTCGGTCGCGAAGGCGGCCTCCACGGGCTCGAGCCCTACCTGAGGTTCGACCGGTGAGCAGGGTTGCCGTTCGCAAGACGTACAAGCTCTACATCGGAGGCGCGTTTCCCCGGTCGGAATCCGGTCGCACGTACGAGGCGGAGGGCCAGAACGTCGCCCGCGCCTCGCGCAAGGACGCGCGCGATGCGGTCAAGGCCGCTCGCGCGGCTTTCCCGAAATGGGCGGGTGCGACGCCGTACAACCGCGGCCAGGTGCTGTACCGCCTCGCCGAGATGATGGAGACGCGCGCGGCGGATCTGGCGCAGTCGTGCTCCGGCCGCCGCGAGGTCGACCGCGCGATCGACCGGGTCGTCTGGTACGCCGGCTGGGCCGACAAGTTGCCTCAGGCACTCGGCAGCTCCAACCCCGTGGCTGGGCCGTACTTCAACTTCACGGTGCCCGAGCCCACCGGTGTCGTTGCAGTTCTCGCTCCAGGGCTGCCGCCGCTCGAGAGCCTCGTCTCGCGGATCGCGCCCGTGATCGTGAGCGGGAACGCCGCGGTCGTCGTCGCCTCGGAGAGGGCGCCGCTCGCAGCCCTCGAGCTCGCAGAGGCGATCGCGACGTCGGATCTGCCGGGCGGCGTCGTCAACCTGCTGACCGGCTTTCAGGCCGAGCTCGCCCCCGTGCTCGCCGCGCACATGGACGTGAACGCGATCGACCTGACCGGCGTGGACGACCTCGAAGATGCTGCTGCGCTCGAGGTGCTCGCGGCCGACAACGTCAAGCGCGTCGTGCGGGCCGGTAGCGAGCAGAGCCTCTGGGAGATCTCGCGGTTCCTCGAGCTGAAAACCGTCTGGCACCCGGTCGGCCGCTGACCGCGGCCGGCGATTCCGCTGACGGCCCTCTCCCGATTCGGAGCCTTCCTCGCGCTATCTCGCGCTGAGGTTCAGCGGCGGCCGGGCTCGCCCAAGAGGTCGTCGACCGCGACCTCGCTCGTCCGCAGCCGTTCGTCGCGCGTGCCTTCGAGCAGCAGCCATGGTGAGCCGCTGTGCCGCACGCGTTCGAGGTAGCGCTCGTGCATCCAGCGCCGCTGTTCTTCGAACTCCCTGATCCCGTCGTGGCGCCAGGGCACGTCGAGCCCGCAGACGAAGAACAGGTCGTAGTGCCGCGTGACGAGGTCGTCGAACGCGTGGCTCGGCTCGCCGAGATAGACCTCGTGGAAGAGCGCCGTGGTGAAGGCGTCGGTATCGCAGAAGAGGGCGCGATCGGCCGACACTGCGAGGCAATCCTCGTACCAGCACTGGATCCGGGCGATGTGCGTGAACTCGGCGCTCGTCCACGGCGCCTCCGGATCGCGGCCGACCTCCGTGTACGGCCGCCCGTACTCGGGATTCCACGCCGTCCGGTACCTGGTGGCGAGGGCGCGGGCGAGCGTGCTCTTGCCCGTCGACTCGGCACCCAGCAAGCAGATCCGCTTGACGTCCCCGGCCACCGCCGCAGCCTACGGAAACAGTGACCGTCACCGCCGGCCGCCTCGATCCGAGTAGCATCACGCTCCGTGACGGGTGCACGACGGCTGAGCCAGGCGATCGCAGAGGGCGACGGCATTTCCGTGCTCGTCGAGATCGGCGACGGCGCCGGCGCAAAGACCGCCGAGGAACAGGGAGCCGAAGGCCTCGTCGTCCGCCGGCAAGCGGACGGAATGCGGGCCAGCAGCGACCTACCGCTGCTGGCGTTCGGGCGTGCAAGCGAGGTCGGCGATGTCGACGCGCTCGTCGTGGACGTCGGCGAGCACGGAGAGAACATCGGCGAGATCGTCGAGGCGGCGCAGGCTCGCGGCCTCGAATGTGTGCTCCGCGTCCGGGACGAGGACGAGCTGGAAGAGGTACTCGAGCTCGTCGACCCGGAGATCCTGCTGCTCTCGGCGGAGGGGGCCGACGACGACCAGGATCATCTGGAGCGACTCCTCGAGTTGCTGCCCGACATCCCCGCCGGCAAGCTCGCGATCGCGGAGCTGGCGGGTGCGAGCCGGGACGACGTGGTCGAGCTCGAGCGGGCCGGCGTCGACGCGGTGATCGTCTCCGGCAGCGACATCGGGTCGCTCGTCGGTGACACGCTTCCGGACGTCTGAGTGGAGCCCGAGGATCGCCCTCGGGGCGGTTCTCGTGCTCGCGATCGTGCTCCGCCTCATCGGCGTCCGCTACGGACTGCCACTGCCGGTCCTCAACCCGGACGAGTCGAACATCGTTCCCCGTGCCTGGCGCATGGGGCAGGGCCACCTCGATCCCGGATGGTACGACTATCCCTCCCTCCTGATGGGCGTCCTGGCCCCGGCACAGGCGTTCTTCGGCGCGCCGGCGCTCGGTGCCGCCCGGCTCGCCGCGGTCGCCGTCGGCGTCGGCGGCGTCGCCGCCACCTGGTGGCTCGGCCGGCGCGCGTACGGCACGGGAGCGGCGCTCGTAGGAGCTACGAGCGTGGCCGTCGCGACGACGCACGTCGCCTACTCACGGATGGCGGTCACGGACGTCCTGCTGACGCTCGCCGTGACGTGCGTCCTCGCGCTTGCGATCGAGGGCCGGATCGAGTGGGCGGGGTTGGCGGTCGGTCTCGCCGCGTCTGCGAAATACCCTGGGGCTCTCACTGCGTTGCCGGTCGTGGTCGCCGGGTGGGGGCGGTGGCGTGCGCTCGGTCGCGCGGCAGGGCTCGCCGTTGCCGGCTTCGCCCTGACGAGTCCCTTCGTGCTCATCCACGCCGGAGCGGCGTGGGAAGACATTTCGCGCGTGCAGCGCCTTGCCCGGGCGGGTTGGCTCGGATTCGAGAACGACCCGATTGCGCCCCTGGCCTATCTGGACCGACTCTGGGAGGCGCTCGGGCCGCTCCTCATCGTGGCGCTCGTCGGCCTCGCGGCGGCGCTGCGCCGCCGGCGCCGGGTCGACGTCGTCCTGCTCTCCTTCGTCGGGGTCTACTGGCTGACGCTCATGGTCCAGCACGCGCATTTCGACCGCTATGTCCTCCCGCTCGTGCCGGTGCTGGGCGTCTTCGCCGGAAGCATGCGGAAGGCGGTTCCGATCGCGCTCGTCGCGCTCGTCGTTCCGCTTGCGTGGTCTGTCGGTGATGCGCGTGAGCTCACCCGCACGGACACCCGCATCCGCGCGAACGCATGGGTCGCGGCGCACATCCCACGCGGCGACCGGATCGCTGCCGATCCGTCGACCTTGCCTCTGCGCGGCCGTGATGTCGTGCGACTCGAGCTGCCCGGCCCCGGGCGAAGCTTTGATCCGGACCGGAATCTCGACGCTCTTCGCCGCCGGGGGGTGCGATGGGTGATCATCACGGGCGCTGTCACCGATCGGGTGCGCGCGGCGGCACGGCGCTATCCGCGAGAGGTCGCGTTCTACGACGACCTCGAGCGAAGAGCGACTCGCGCCTACCGCATCTCTCCGGCGGCCCGAGGGCTGGCCGGGCCCTGGGTTCGGGTCTACCGGCTCTGAGTCGAACCGTGCGCTGATCCAACCCCGCGCGGCGGCTAGCCTGCCGGGATGAGCCGCGAGCGCCGGACCGCCATCTCGATCGGCGTCGCGGTCTTCCTCTCCGGGGCCGTGCTGCTCGGCGTCGAGATCGCAGCGAGTCGCGTGCTCGCTCCAACCTTCGGCAGCTCGCTCTATGTCTGGGGATCGCTGATCGGCATCGTGCTGACGGGCCTCGCCGTCGGCTACTGGGCCGGTGGGGTCGCCGCCGACCGGATGCCGAGTGCGTATCTCCTCGTCTCGGTCCTCGCCGCGGGGGCAGTCCTCGTCGCCCTCGTCCCCGTGATCGACGAGGACGTGCTCGGCTGGATCGTCGGCTGGGACCCAGGCCCCCGGCTCGACCCGTTGCTCGCCGCGGCGATCCTCTTCGGGCCGTTGAGCGTCGTGCTCGCGTCCGCGTCGCCGATTGCCGTCCGGCTCGCGGCCAGCACGCTCGAGCGCCTGGGCCGGACCGCCGGTCGGCTGTTCTCGATCTCGACTGCGGGAAGCATCTTCGGCACCTTCGTGACGGCGTTCTGGCTCGTGCCCGACCTCGGGACCGAGCAGGTCCTCGCAATCGGGGCCGCCACACTTGTCGCCGCCGCGCTCGTCGTCGCGATCGGTGTGCGCCTCATGCGGGCCTCGCTCGTTCTCGCCGGCGGGCTCGCCGCGGCCGTAGCGCTCGCACTCTCGCTCGCGCCCGAGCAGCAGGGCCGGATCGCGGGCGTCGCGAGCCAGAACTGGTCCCCGCTCTACCGCCAGCGAGTGGAGCGGACACCAGGCCCTCTCGACCCGGCCGCGATCGGTGCCCTCGGAGAGCAGTTCACCGTCCGCGCCGCCCGGGACACGCGGTATCACCGGATGATCGTCGCGGACGACTCGGACTCGCGCTACCTCCGCTTCGACAGCTCGTTCCAGAGCGGAATGTGGCTCGACGACCCGTACCGGACACGATTCCTCTACACCGACTATCTCGATCTCGGAATCGCACACCGTCCCTCCGCGCGCAACGTGCTCTTCATCGGTCTCGGCGGCGGCTCGGGCCCCAAGCGCGTGTGGCGCGACTTTCCCAAGCTTCGGCTTCAGGTGGTGGAGCTCGATCCCGACGTCGTGACCGCGGCCTACAAGTGGTTCGAGCTCCCGCGCGATCCACGCCTCGCCGTCGACGTCGACGACGGCCGCCGCTGGCTCACGCGCCACGACGGGCAGTGGGACGTGATCGTGATCGACGCCTTCTACGCCGATTCGATCCCCTTCCACCTCGCCACGCGCGAGTTTCTCCAGCTCGTCCGTCAGCGCCTCGCGCCCGGAGGTGTGGTCGTCGTGAACATCATCGGTGCGATCACCGGCGAGGCGTCGAAGCTGCTCCGCTCGCTGACCAAGACCTACAAGTCCTCGTTCTCGACCGTGTTGCTCTATCCGGTCTACAACGGCGCCGGCGACGTCAATCCGACCTACACCCGGAACGTGATCCTCGTCGCGACCGACTCCGCGGCTCCGTCGACGTCGTTCTTGCGCCGGCGTTGGCGGGAGATCAGGAAGACCACGCCGACGGCTCCGAAGCTCGACAACGCGATCGCACGCCGCTGGGCTCGCCCGGTTCGGTTCGACGACGTACCCGTCCTGACGGACGACTACGCACCGACCGACGCACTCCTCACCGAGTGAGCGATTCGTTCGAGCACGACAGCGACACCGTCGTCATCGTTCGACGCGGTCACCTCATCGGCGACAGCGAGCACCGAGGGGTGGGCGTTGGCGACGGCGACGCCGTGACCTGCCCAGGCCACCATTGCTGCATCGGTGACGTGATCGCCGAACGCCACGACGTGGACACTCTCGATCCGGCGGTCGGCGGCCAGCGCGGCGACGGCGTGCTCCTTGCCGACACCTGCCGCGGCGAGCTCCACGAACACGTCGCCCGCGAGCGTCGCGGAGGCGTCGGAGCCGGCCAGCACCCGGGCGACGGCGAGGACGTCCTCGAGATCGGCGCCGGGGCAGCGGGCGAGGAGCTTCGTCATCGGCTCGGTCCAGTCGAGCGGGTCGCAGGGAGGGAACGCATCCGGCGGGCCGTGGCCACCAGCTCTCGGAGCGCTGCGATTCGTATGCGGGCTCGCTCCCGAAGCGGAGCTCGTGCTCCCAGCCGAAGACGACTCCGGGAATGTGCGCACGGAGGCCGGAGACGAGCCGATGGGCGGTCTCGGCGGCGAGTGGCCGGTGCTCGAGGATCCGGTCCGCGTCGAGGTCGTAGACGATCGCCCCGTTGGCGCAGACGGCGATCCCCGTCAGGCCCGCCTCGGAGGCGATCACGCGCGTGCTGCGGGGGGAGCGGGCGGTCGCGAGGACGACCTCCATGCCGGCGCCGCGGGCCGCCTCGAGTGCGGCGCGCGTCCGCGCGGAGACCGTTCGGTCGGAGTGGAGGAGCGTGCCGTCGAGGTCGATCGCGATGAGCCTGGGACGAGCCATGGCGACGCCTAGCCGAAGAACGTCTGTGCCACGTCGAGGAGCGCAGAATCGACGCTCCGTATCGCGCCACACGCCTCCGCGAGCGGGACACCCACGACCTGGTCGCCGCGCAACGCCGCCATCTCCCCGAAACGCCCCGCAGCAGCGAGGTCGGCGCTCGCGGCACCGAAGCGCGTCGCGAGCACCCGGTCGAACGCGGTCGGGGTGCCGCCGCGCTGCAGATGGCCGAGCACGGTGACCCGCGTCTCGAATCCCGTCAGCCGCTCGAGCTCGGCACCGAATAGATAGCTCACACCGCCGAGCCGCTCGAACCCGAACGCATCGACTCCGGCGTTGATCGCATGCCCGTCGCCCGGCACCTTGCATCCTTCGGCGACGACGACGATCGAATAGGTGCGGCCGCGCCGATGGCGCGCCCGGATCGTCTCGGCGACGCGATCCAGATCGATCTCGAACTCGGGCACCAGAATCGCGTCTGCGCCCGCCGCGATCCCGGCGTAGGTGGCGATCCAACCCTGTGTCCGGCCCATCACCTCGACAACCATGATCCGGTTGTGCGCCTCGGCCGTCGTCGAGAGCCGATCGAGCGCCTCGGTCGCGATCGAGACGGCCGTGTCGAAGCCGAACGTCATGTCCGTCCCGGGGATGTCGTTGTCGATCGTCTTCGGGACGCCGACGACTCGGAGCCCCTCCTCCTGGAGCGCGAGTGCCGTGCGGAGCGTTCCGTCACCGCCGATCACGATGACGGCGTCGATTCCGTTCGACTCGACGGTGCGTCGGATGCTCGTGTAGCCGTCGCCGTGGACATACGGGTCGCGGCGAGACGTCCCGAGGATGGTGCCGCCGCGTTGCAGGATCCCCCGTACGTCGTTGCGACCGAGCGGGCGCACGTGCCCGTCCATGAGCCCCTCCCAGCCGTTGACGACGCCCACGACCTCCATGCCGTGGGTCACCGTCGCCCGCACCACGACCGCACGGATGACGGCGTTGAGTCCGGGGCAGTCGCCGCCGGCAGTGAGAACGCCTATGACCATGCTGGGGAACTCAATACAGGAACATCGGCTTACCGGCCACATGTCGCACCTTGGGCCGGTACTGCTCGACGTCGTAGAGCTCCTCGGTGTCGACGCGCCGTACGCCTTCGCGGGTGGCGCTGATCGGGACCGCGGTGTAGGTGCCGCTCCGCAGCGCCACCATCCTGCCCGAGGCGCCCTCCAGGGCGAGATCCGCCGCCATCACGGCGTAGTTCGTCGCCACCATCAGGTCGAGCGAGTCCGGGCTTCCCGAGCGCATCAGGTAGCCGAGCTGCTGGTAGATGATGTCCTCGCCGGTGCGCTCCTTGATCAGCGCGCTCGTGAGCTCGCCGATGCCTCCGAGCTTGCGGTGGCCGTATGCGTCCTCTTCGCCCGACAGCACCATCTCGCCGCCGGCGAGCGTGGCACCCTCGGACACGGTGACCATCGCGTAGTTCGACGGGTTCGACTGCTTGTCGGCGACGAGCAGCGCTCCAAGCTTGTCGACGTCGAACGGGATCTCCGAGATGACCGCCCGGTCGACTCCCGCCAGGTACGCCGTGATCAGCGACGTCTCCCCGCTGTAGCGGCCGAACAGCTCGACGACCGCGATTCGCTCGTGCGACCCGGTCGAGGTGCGGAGGTTGTGGATGAACTGGACGCCGCGCGTGATGGCGGTCGAGAACCCGATGCAGTAGTCGGTTCCGTGGACGTCGTTGTCCATCGTCTTCGGAATCGCGATCACGGGGACGCCCTCGTCGTGCATCCGAAGTGCGTACGAGAGGGTGTCGTCGCCCCCGATCGGGATCAGGACGTCGATTCCGAGGGACTCGACGACCCGAAGCGCATGATCGGTGAAGTCGAACGGACCGTCTCCCTCGATCCGGTGCGCAAGATGTGAAGGAACCCCTTTCGGCCGAACCCGGCTCGGGTTCGTGCGGGAGGTGTGCAGGAAGGTGCCTCCCGTGCGGTCGATCGTGCGGACGACATTCGCGTCGAGCGGTATGAACCAGTCCGCGCGTGAGCCGGGCTCATCCGGGTCGTACTCGAGGAGCGCTGCCCAGCCTCGCCGCAAGCCGATCACCTCATGCCCCTCGTGAACGACGCGGTTCACGACGGCCTTGATGCAAGGGTTGAGGCCCGGCACGTCGCCGCCTCCCGTCAGGATTCCGATCCGCATCGCCCCGCCTCCTCCTCGCTTTGTTCGATGGCGATACTAATCCAGTACTGGGTCGAGCGCGCCGGGGTGCGGCGGCGTCGAAGTCGGCCGTGGGCTCGAGCTCAAGCCAAGACCCACGCGAGCTCGTGGTTCAGAGGATCTTGGAGAGGAACCGCTGGGTGCGTTCGCTCTCCGGCGCATCGAAAAGACGCCCGGGTGCACCCTCCTCGATGATCTTCCCGTCGTCCATCATCACCACCCGATCGGCTGCAACGCGGGCGAACCCCATCTCATGGGTCACCACGATCATGGTCATCCCGGCGTGCGCCAGTTCCTCCATGACCTCGAGCACCTCCCCGATCACCTCGGGGTCGAGTGCGCTGGTCGGTTCGTCGAACAGCATGAGCGCCGGTTTCATTGCGAGCGCGCGTGCGATTGCAACACGCTGCTGTTGACCGCCCGAGAGCTTTCCCGGGTACGTGTCGCGCTTCCCCAGTAGCCCGACGCGTCGTAGAAGCTCGTGCGCCTCGTCCATCGCGTCCTTTTTGGAGATGCCCAAGACGTGGATCGGTGCCTCGATCACGTTCTCCATCGCTGTCTTGTGCGGGAACAGGTTGAAGCGTTGGAACACCATGCCGATCTGCGTCCGCTGCTTCGCGATGGAGCGCTCGCTGTCTTCGACGAGCTCTCCGTTCCTCTCCCGATATCCGATCAGATGCCCGTTGACCTCGATTCGACCGCCGTCGATCTTCTCGAGGTGGTTGACGCAGCGGATATACGTTGTCTTGCCTGAGCCCGATGGGCCGATGATGCAGACGGTCTCACCTTTTCGGACGTCGAGGGAAACGCCCTTCAGAACTTCGAGCCGGCCGAAGCTCTTCCGGACATCGACGGAGTGCACGACGAGATCGGTCATGCACGCCCCCGGTAGCTCATGGCGAACGCGTCGCGGAGGCGCTCCCCGCGGGTGAGCGCCCCCTCTTCGCGCTCACTCGCCGCCAGCCTGCGCTCGATCCGCGACTGCACGAGCGACCAGATCGTTGTCAACAGCAGGTACCAGACGGCGACGGCAGCGAAGTATTCGACCGGCTTGAACGTCTGTGAGTATCCGATCTCCGCGTTCCCCCACAGCTCGATCACACCGATGAAGAACAGCAGCGAGGTCGTCTTGAGCATGTTGTTGAACTCGTTTCCGAGTGGCGGCACGATGACTCTCGCCGCCTGTGGCAGCACGATCCGACGCATCGCGAGCCCGTGGGTCATGCCGAGTGAGCGCGCCGCCTCGAGTTGACCGCTATCGACGGAATCGATGCCTGCGCGGATGATCTCCCGCATGTACGCACCCTCGTTGAACCCAAGGGCCAGGATGCCCGCGAACGCAGCCCCGCCGAGCGTGAACGCAACGAGGTCGAGCGAGTTCGGAATCAGGGTGACTCCGAACAGGATGTTGACGCCGAAGTAGACGAAGAAAATCTGCACGATCACCGGGGTGCCGCGGAAGATCCAGACGTAGAACCCGGAGAACACCTGCAAGACGCGCAGGCGTGACGTCCGCATGAGAGCCAGCATGAGCCCGAGGATCACCCCGAGAACCTGGGCCGTAACGGCTATGTAGATCGTCGCGAAGAGCGCCGAAAAGAAGGCCCCGTCGACACCGAAGATGCGATCCCAAAACGTGTGCCAGTCGAACGCTGCAAGCATTTCCGGCGCTCCCCGCGACGTCATCTGACTACCTCTTGAGTGCGAAGGCCCCCATCTGCCACTTGGCGAGGATCTTCTTCATCGTGCCGTCGGCGTACATCGAGGTCACAGCTTTCCGGACCTTCGGGATCAGGGCGTCGCCCTTGCGAATCGCCATCCCGACCGGGATCGGGTTCACCGGGCGGCCGGCGAATCCGAACGACGAGTCGCGCTTGAGGTAGTACGCAACGACGGGTGAGTCACCGAAGTAGGCATCGACGCGACCGGTCTTGAGTGCGTTCGCTGCATCGGTGTCCTTCGGGAAGGTGACGACTTTGATCGCAGGCTTGCCCTTCTTCGTGAGCAGCTTGCTCTCTGCGTCGAGGAACTGCTTGTTCGTCGTGCCGACCTCGACCGAGACGCTCTTTCCCGAGAGGCTCGTGAGTGAGTTGATCTTCTTCGGATTGCCCTTCTTGACCATCAACGACTGGCCGACTGACAGATAATCCACAAAAGCGACCTGCTTGCGCCGTTCGACCGTGTCGTTCATGCCGCTGAGGATCGCATCGCACTTCTTTGCGAGGAGGGCAGCGATGATTCCGTCGAAGCCGGTGTTCTGGAACTTCGCGGTCGAACCGAGCCGCTTCGCGATCTCCGTCCCGATGTCGATGTCCGAGCCCACCAATTTCGTGCCCTGGTAGAACTCCTCCGGCGGGTACGTGGCATCGGTACAGATCGTCAGCTTCGTCGCGGCGCGGTGCGCCGGCGCAGCAGCCACCGAGCCAACGAGACCGAGCGCAACGAGTCCGGCAACGGCCAGTGTGATCAAGCGTGGTCGAGCAATAGTGAGCATTTACAGACCTTTCGTTCTCGGAAACCGGGTCTCGGCTTGGAGCCGGCATCCGCATGGTAGGCGCAATCGACCGCCACACGTGCGCTCGTCGTGGGCGGCCGGGGGCGTCGCTACGATGCCGAGCGAGTGACGAGGAGATGGGCTTGTGCGGGAGGCGCGTCGCGCATGGTGATACGCCTACGTCGACGGAGGGTTCATCATCGGGCAGGCAACGTGATCCAAGCCGAAGTGGCGGAACTGGTAGACGCACCGGACTCAAAATCCGGCGCTCGAAAGGGCGTGGGGGTTCGATTCCCCCCTTCGGCATTCCGCACGTGCACCTGATCATCCGTAGGGCTCCGGGTATCCAATCCGCCGCTCGCGTCGTCGCTGCCGGCGTTGTCGTCGGCGGACTCGCCCTGGTCGTCGCCGGCTGCGGGTCATCCGAGGCCGCCGCGTGTGGGGGGGTCGAGTATGCCGGAACGGGTGCCCCGGATCTCGTCCTCGTGTCGAGCCTGCCGCTTCGGGGCCCGTCGAGCGCAGTGTCGCTCCAGATCAACGATGCGATCCGGGCTCAGCTGAAGACGCGAAGGTTCGAGGCGGGCCGGCACACGATCGGCTTCCAGGCGTGTGACGATTCGACTGCGGCGGCCGGAGGGTCGGACCCTGGCCGGTGCGCTGAAAACGCCGAGCGCGTATGCGGACGGGGACAACGACAGGGTTATCGGAGTGATCGGCCCGCTCGATTCGCAGTGCGCCGCGATACTCATTCCCGCCGCTGAACCAGGCTCCCGAACGGCGCGATCCCGATTGTCTCGCCGACGAACACGTATCCCTGCCTGACACGAGGCGGGGCGGGCTGCGACATCTCCGAGCCCGGCAAGTACTACCCCTCTGGCAGGCGGAACTACGTTCGCGTGGCGGCAAACGACATTTTCCAGGGGGCCGCCATCGCCCAGTTCGCCCGCGACAAAGGAGTCCGGCGGGTGTACGTGCTCCACGACCGCGAGGCCTACGGTGTCGGGATGGCGGCGAGCTTTCGGGCCGCAGCCAGATCGCTCGGCATCGAAGTGGTCGGGTTCGAGGGCTGGAACCCAGAGGCTGCGACCTACGTGCCGCTGTTCGAGAGGGTGAGATCGAAACGGGCCGATGCGGTCTTCCTCGGAGGTCTGATCGAGCAGAACGGCGGCCGGGTTATCGACGACAAGGTCCGGGTGCTTGGACCGAACGACGGGGATGTCAGGCTGCTTGCCTCGGACGGATTCGCGAAGCGGCGAACGATCGACGACGGAGGCTCCGCCGCCAAAGGGATGTACGTCGCATCGGCCGACCTCTCCGCGAGCGCGTTGCCCGCGGCGGCAAAGGCGTTCGCGGACGACCTTGCCGCCGACTACCTCGGCGGACGGCCGCTCGACACGAGGGCGATCCACGGCGCGCAGGCTGCCGTCATCATGCTCGATGCGATCGCGAAGTCGGACGGAACGCGTGGCGACGTCCTGGCCCGAGATATTCGAGACAAGGGTGATCGACGGGCTCCTCGGGACATTCGCCTTCGATCCGAACGGTGATCCGACCGCCGCCACGGGGCCGATCGTCGAATTCACGATCCTCAGGGTGGCGCGAGGGTTCGAGGTCGAGAGGTGATCGATCCCGCGGCTGCGACGGTGCGCGCGGCGCAGCGGGGATAGCGCGCCGAAACGAGCCAAGCCTGCGCGGCGTGGATCCCAGAAATCCAGTCCGAAAGCGCGGACGAGCGCTACCCTACGCGATCGATGTGGCGGGTCACGTTCCTCGTTGGTGTCTTCGCAGCAGCGCTGCTCGCCGGCGGCTGTGGTGCGTCGGACGAGACGAACGGGGCCGCTCCCGCAGCGACGGCGAAGAGCGTGGCCAGGGTCTGTCCCTCGAAGTGGCGCGCGGGCTGGCAGGCGCTGGCCGACGAGATCCAGGCCTCTGTCTACTGCCCTTCGTGGATGCCTGAGCCGTTGGTCGGCCAGATCGGCGGCCCCTGGTTCAACGGCAGGTTCGTCAACGAGAGCGGTGCGTATCTCGTCAGCTTCGCCTGGATCGAGCCAAGTGCGGCAGGCACCCTCGAGGTGCACGTGAACTTCCGTGGCTACCCGGGCCGCGCAGCGATCCCGGTCTGCGAGGACACGATCACGGCGAACGGGAAGACCGTGCACCCGAAGATCCCGTGCTTCAGTGACGCCAAGGCGAGCCGGCGGTTCGGTTCGACAAAGGTGACGGTCTATACCGCCAACCAGGGCGTGGATCTCTGGCACGTGCTCTACGCCTGGCATCACAGAGGCTCGCTGTACACGGTGAGCGAGCACGTCGCTCCGCCCTACACCTACAAGCAGGTCGTCGCCAACCTCGACCGCGTCATGCGAGGACTCGTCATGTTGTCCACCGCCTCGTAGCTGTGGCGCTCACGCGACGGCATCTGCTCGGAGGAGTTGCTGCCGGGGGCTTGGCCGTAGCGGGAATCTACGAGCTCGTCGACAGGTTCACGCCGGCGCCGCAGAGAACGTCCACGGGAGTGCTCCCGCCGGAGCAGCACCTTCTCGACGGCGTTCGGATGATCCGGGACAACGATGTCGAGGTACTCGTGCCCCCGCTGCACCACACCGTTGTCACGGCGACGCTTCGCATCCCTGCGCGCGCGTCTGACCTGCGGGATGCCCGTCTGCAGCTCGAAGGCGTGCTCGCCCGGCTCGAGACGCGGTTCGAGCCCACCCCCGCCGGCCTCGGGATCACCGTCGCCTGGGGGCTCCCGTACTTCCGGCGCTACGTGCCCCGTCAGGCCGCGGTCCACCTGCCGACCGATCTGAGAGCAACGCAGACGCGCGCTCGTCCGGTTCGGGTCCTCGAGGATGCAATTCGGTTTCCGAGCGACCCCGACTCCACGATCCTCGAGCAGAACGACATTGCAGTGCTCCTTCGAAGCGACTCGCTCGCGCACCTCGCCGCCGGCTCGAAAGCGCTGTTCGACGATCTCGACGGCATCTTCCGTGTCACGAGCATCCGCAGGGGCTTCGCCGGCGGTGGCTTTTCCGGCGGCACCAGCTTGCCCAAGCAGATGGCCACGGCAGCCGGCATTCCCGGCGCCGACCTGATCCCCGAGACCGCCGAGCTTTTCCTCGGCTTCACCTCGACGCAGAAGGCTGCGCTCGGCCCGCCCCGTATCGCGAATCTCGAGACCCTCGGCTACGCGGACCTCGGCCCGTCGGGCTACTTCGCTCACGGGACGCACATGCATCTTTCGCATCTGTTCGAGGACGTCGCCGCCTGGTATCAGACCTTCGACTTCCAGGCCAGGGTGGACACCACGTTCCGGCCGGGACTCGATGTACCAGCCGCAACCCAGACCGTTCCCCAGGGGCCCGACGACACGCAGACGGCCGCACAGGTCAAGCGCGACTTTGCGCGGTACCGTCAAATCGGTCACTCGGGCTCGCTCCAGAGCGCCTCGCGCCTCGATCGCGATGTGGTCGGGGCCGATGAAGTGAGCTACCCGAAAGGGACGGCGATTCCACAGCGAGCGGACTTCAACACGCTCGACAACCCGTTTCACTGGACGATCGACCCCGGATCTGGACAGGCTTGTCGACGCGCCTGCAGCGGGCCTTCATTTCGTCGTGTTCAACCCGACGAGCGACGACTTTCGCCGAGTTCGGTCTGGCGATGGACGGGGTGCTTCCCGATGGGACACGGCTCCCCTTCGAGGTGCGCTCGCTCGGTCTGGGGTTCAATCAGATCCTGACCACGACCCACCGTCAGAACTTCCTCGTCCCGCCCCGAAAGCACCGTTCGTTCCCGCTCAGCGAACTGACGTAGCGCGCAGATTGTCGGACGACCGGCGATCTCGCATGTGCGGCGTAGGCGCGCCCACCATCGTCGCCCGGGGGAGGATCGGACGATCGGGAACGGGCGCCGCGCCGGGAGGAGGCGCACCTTGCATTCGGCGTACCCGCGAGCGCATACTGCTCCGTCAACCGAGGTGAACTTGATCGAGAGAGAGGGAGAATGAGTAGACGCCTTTTGTGGGGCATGCTCGCTGTGCTCACCGCAGCGACTGCAACGGCGCTGATGATGTCTGGCGCAGCGACCGGCAAAACCAGCAAGATCGGCGCGGCGGAAGCGCTGCCGTCGTCCTCGTGCGGACCGCTGTTCTATAAGGGGTCGGGCAAGCCGCAATACATCGTCGCCTCCGACCTGCCGCTTCAGGGTGCAGGCCGGGCGCAGAACCTGGCGATGGGACAGGCGATTCGGTTCGTGCTCGAGAAGCAGTACAACTTCAAGGTCGGCAAGTACTCCGTCGGCTACCAGGAGTGCGACGACTCGACCGCAGCAAAGGGCGCCTGGGATCCGGCCAAGTGCACCGCGAACGGGCGGGCGTATGCGAACGACAAGTCCGTGATTGGCGTTCTCGGGACGTTCAACTCCGGTTGCACCAAGCTGATGCTCCCGATCCTCAACCGGGCGCCGGGCGGCGCTGTCGGGATGGTCAGCTCGGCCAACACCAACGTCGGTCTGACGCACTCCGCGCCTTGGAACGAAAAGGGAGAGCCGGGGATCTTCTACCCGACCGGGAAGCGCAACTACCTGCGTGTTGCGGCGTCGGACGACTACCAGGGACCTGCTGGCGCCGACCTCCTCAAGCAGCTGACAAAGGTCAAGAGCGTCTTCGTCGTTCACGACAACCAGTCGTTCGGCAAGGGTGTCGCGAATGCCTTCAGGCTGCGGGCTGCGAAGCTCGGTATCAAGGTGCTCGGCTTCGAGCCTTGGGATTCGACGGCGACCGACTACACCGCGCTCGGTCAGCAGATCAAGGACTCGGGTGCGGAGTCCGTCTACCTCGGCGGCATCGTCTGCAACAACGGCGTCAAGGTGCTGAAGGACATCCGCTCGGTCGTCGGGTCGAAGCCGGTCTTCGTGGGCCCGGACGGCTGGACCCCGTATTCGGCTACAGCCGGGGCCGGGTCGGCCGCTGAGGGCATGTACATCAGCTACGCGGGCCTGCCGCTCAGCAAGCTCGGACCGAAGGGCAAGGCGTTCATGGCCGGGCTGAAGAAGTACGCGAAGATCAGTGGCCAGGTTCCGCCGTATGCGGTCTACCAGGGTCAGAGTGCGCAGATCATGTTCGACGCGATCGCACGATCCAACGGGACCCGAAGCTCCGTTACGAGCGAGCTGTTCAAGACGAACGTCACGAACGGCATCATGGGCAACATTCGCTTCGACAAGAACGGTGACACCGTCCCGGTCAAGGCAATCAGCTTCTCCAAGATGGTGAAGGGCGACGGGAAGTACGCGTTCGTCGTCATCACCAAGGTCAAGGGCTAACGGCCGAGTTCCTCGAAGTAGCAATCGAAGGGGGAGGGGCCGTCAGGCCCCTCCCCCTTGAACTCATCAAGGAGACGTGACGGTTTCCACGACACGCGCAGAGGGCAGGGGTTGGCGCCGTCCCCGGGTTCCGGTCCGCACCGCCAACGTGGTCGGACTCATCCTCGTCCTCCTCGTCATCGCGTGGCTTGCGGTGAACGCCTACCAGGACTGGACGACGTTCGTCCAGCTCTCGCTCACCGGGCTCACGCGTGGCTCTCTCTACGCGCTCGTCGCTCTCGGCTATACGCTCGTGTACGGCATTCTCGAACTGATCAACTTCGCCCACGCCGACGTGTTCATGATCGGCGGGATGATTGCGGCGACGTTCGCGCTCGGCGTCTTCGACCTCGGCGTCAACCCCGGGTTCGGGCTCCTCGTGCTCGCGATCGTGGTGGCGCTGGTCGTCGCGATGGTCGGGTGCGGCTTGCTCAATGCATCCATCGAGCGCGTTGCGTATAGACCGCTGCGGCGGGCGCCGCGGCTGGTGCCGCTGATCACTGCGATCGGCGTCTCGTTCATCCTCCAGGACGTCGGCCTGATCTGGAAGGGCTCGCAGCCTGTCTCGCTGCCGGTCGAGACGCTTCCGCACGGCACGATTTTCACGCTCGGGACCTGTCCGAAGTGCGTCACCTACAACTGGGATCGATTCTTTGTCCTGGTCGTCACGGTGCCTGTTCTGATCGGCCTCGTGTGGCTCGTTCGCTTCACGCGTCAGGGCAAGGCGATGCGTGCCACGGCGCAGGACAAGGACGCGGCAGCCCTGATGGGGATCGACGTCAACCGGACGATCTCGTTCACGTTCGCGATCGCAGGAGCACTCGCCGGAGCGGCCGGCGTCATCTTCGTCTTCTACTCGACGACGATCCAGTTCAATACGGGCTTCACTCTCGGGCTGATCGCTTTCACCGCGGCCGTTCTCGGCGGCATCGGCAACCTCCAGGGGGCCGTCCTCGGAGGCCTGTTGATCGGGTTCACCCAGGACTTCAACGAAGGCCTCTCGTGGTACGCCCCGGGCACCGCCTGGACGCAATCGATCGTCTTCGGGATCCTGATCGTGATTCTCGTCTTTCGTCCGCAAGGTCTCCTCGGCGAACAAGTCCCTGAGGGCGGGTAGATGGCGCGCGGGCGGATCAGGAAGCGGGTCGAGCGTGGCTTGTGGCGTGTCATTGCGGCCGTCGGTGTGAAGGACGCCCAGGCGCGCTGGCGGCAGCGTCCGCCTATCGTGCAGCGTGCTGTTCCTCCCCTCGTGATCGCGGGCCTCGTGATCCTGATCGCGCTGGCGCTCGGCGTCCCGCCGCATCCGTCGCTGCTTGCGCTTCTCGGCATCACCTACCTGCTCTATCTGCTGCCCCGGCACATCCGTCGTTTCGCGTTGCCGGCGACCGTGCTCGGCCTCGTGCTTGCCTACCCGTTCCTCTGGGCGAACGAGCTCAACGGGCAGAACGTGCTCTTCGAGATCCCGGTCTTCAAGGCCTTCCCGAGCATGGACACGATGGTCGTGATGGCGATCTTCGCGATGATGGCCGTCGGGCTCAACATCGTCGTCGGCTACGCCGGGCTGCTCGATCTCGGCTACGTCGCGTTCTACGCGCTCGGGGCATATGCGGGGGCATGGTTCGCCTCGCCCCACGGTTCCGAGTTCGGGCTCGATTTCTCCTTCGGCGCAGTCGGCGTGCCGGCGGGCCTCGGCGGCATGCACATCTCGATCTGGCTCGTCCTCCTGATCGCTGCTGCGATCGCCGCCGCCGGCGGCGTCATCATCGGCCTGCCGACGTTGCGACTCAGAGGCGACTACCTCGCGATCGTCACGCTCGGGTTCGGCGAGATCATCGGTCAGGTGGCCCGAAACGGCGACAAGGACACATTGGGCTTCAACCTCACCGCCGGTCCTCCCGGCATCAACCCGATCGATCCGGCCGGCTTCGGCAGTTGGCTCTCCTCGACGACGCGCCTGCCTGCAGACTTCATCGCGACGTCCGGGAAGTACGTGAACTTCGTCAGCCTGTACTACTGGTCGGCGATCGCGCTGCTCCTGCTGACGGTGTTCTGCAGCCTCCGGCTGCGCGACTCACGGCTAGGTCGCGCCTGGATCGCGATTCGGGAGGACGAGACCGCGGCCGCCGCGATGGGCATCCCGCTGATGCGCACGAAGACGTGGGCCTACGCGTCGGGTGCATTCTTCGGCGGGGTGGCAGGTGCGTTCTTCGCGTCGTTCAAGCAGGGCGTCTTTCCCGACGACTTCGGCTTCCAGATCTCGATCTTCATCCTCTGCATGGTCATTCTCGGCGGGATGGGCAACGTGTGGGGCGTGATCACGGGCGCCGCCCTGCTGACGTACCTGAACCAGGAGGGGCTCGCCAACGTCGCGGGCTGGTGGAACGACAAGAACTTCGGTGCCTTCCAGTGCGATCCGAACGCCGCCGACCCGTCCAGGGCTTTCAGCCATGGATGCCTCAACGCACCGCTGCTGTCGTTCGGCATCTACGGCACCATCATCGTCCTCGTCATGCTGTTCCGGCCCGGCGGCCTGATCCCCGAAGAACGCCG
This sequence comes from uncultured Thermoleophilia bacterium, assembly GCA_963799905.1. Classification (GTDB taxonomy): domain Bacteria; phylum Actinomycetota; class Thermoleophilia; order Gaiellales; family Gaiellaceae; genus Gaiella. The sequence continues at coordinate 35,130 of CAWCYU010000030.1, read as the reverse complement.
CAAGCTCGAGTTCGAGACAGGTGTGCAAGACGAGCCGTTGATGGATGTCCGACACGCGCCGGAGGAGTAGAGCGATGGCTGATCTACTCCTCCAGACAGAGGCGCTGCGGAAGGAGTTCGGCGGCCTCGTTGCCGTGAACGACGTCGACTTCTCGATTCCGCGAGGCGCGATCATCAGTCTGATCGGCCCGAACGGCGCTGGAAAGACGACGTTCTTCAACATGCTTACAGGGGTCTACGTGCCGACCTCGGGCACGGTTCTCTTCGACGGAGAGGACATCTCCGGCAAGCCGCCGCACGCGGCCACCGAGCGGGGGATCGGGCGCACGTTCCAGAACATCCGCCTCTTCGGCCAGATGACTGCGATCGAGAACGTCCTCGTCGGCATGCACTGTCGTCTCAAGAGCGGGATTCTCGGCAGCATCGTTCGGACCCCCGGTGTGAAGCGCGAGGAGGCCGGAGCCCGCGCCCGCGCCCGAGAGCTCCTCGTCTACTGCAACCTCGCCGGGACCGACGACGAGTACGCACGCAATCTCTCGTACGGCGACCAACGGCGGCTCGAGGTGGCACGCGCCCTCGCCACCGGGCCCAAGCTGCTCCTCCTGGACGAGCCCACGGCCGGCATGAATCCTCAGGAAACCGCTGAATTCACGGCGTTCGTGGCCAAGATTCGCGCCGAGGAGGGGCTGACGGTGCTCCTCATCGAGCACGACATGAAGGTCGTCATGGGCGTCTCCGACGCGATCACCGTGCTCGAGTTCGGGCAGAAGATCGCCGAGGGGAACCCGAAGGACGTTCAGTCCGATCCGAAGGTGATCGAGGCGTACCTCGGTTCCGGTGCGGTCGGATGAGTGCCGCCCCACGCGTGATCGAGCTCGAGGGAGTGATGACCTTCTACGGGTCGATCCAGGCGCTGAAGGGAATCTCGCTGCACGTCGACCCGGGCGAGATCGTGACGCTGATCGGGGCAAACGGGGCGGGCAAGTCGACGGCGCTGCGAACGATCAGCGGGCTGATCAAGCCTCGAGGTGGCAAGATCACGTTCGAGGGTCAGGACGTCACGGGCATGTCAGCGCACGAGATCGTCGGCCTCGGGATTGCGCAGTCACCCGAAGGCCGACGCCTCTTCCCGCGCATGTCCGTGACCGAGAACCTCGAGATGGGCGCGTTCCAGCGGCGTGACCAAGCGGCAATCCGTGCAGACATGGATCGCGTCTTCGGGCTCTTCCCCCGGCTATACGAGCGTCGCACCCAGAAGGCAGGGACGATGTCCGGTGGCGAGCAGCAGATGTGCGCGATCGGGCGCGCCCTGATGGCACGCCCCAAGCTCCTCATGCTCGATGAGCCCTCCATGGGACTTGCGCCGATCCTCGTGGAGAAGATCTTCGAGATCGTTCGGGAGATCAACGCGCAGGGAACGCCGGTGCTTCTGGTCGAGCAGAACGCGCTGATGGCACTCGACACCGCCCACCGAGGGTACGTACTCGAGACTGGGCGCATCTCGCTCGAGGGGCCGTCCGCCGAGCTGAAGACGAACCCAAGCGTTCAAAAGGCGTATCTCGGCATTGATTAGAGCTTGGCGCTCGGTTCCCGGCGCAGCCAGCAGGACGACCGTTCCACCTTCGCGGATTGGAAGGGTCGAGATCAACCAGCAGACGACGCACCTTCGCCACCCGCCGTCCGCCGCCGGCTCGCCTAGGTGACGACGAGCGGGGCGTAGGGCGGCGCGAGCAACACGCCGACGCGGTCGTTGCCCCCGCCGACGCCGCGAGCCATCTCGAGTGCCGTGCCGATGCTGTGACTCGGGACGAGGCCGAGTGCGCGGGCCGCAGCGGCGTCCCGGCAGCCGGCGACGAGCACGCGGCCCGCGCGCTCGAGGACCGGCGCGGCCGAGGCCCAGTCGAGATACGGCAACAGCGGATGCGGCGCTCTCCCCTGGCGGTAGGCGCTCATCGCACGACCGTCGGCGGCCGCGGCCAGCTGCGCTTCCGGGACCTCTGTTCCCGCGCCGCCGTCTTCCCGGAGGACGTGGAAAAGGTTGCGGTACGGTGCCTGCGGGCCGTGGCCGAACGTCCGGCGGAGGTCGTGGAGCAACACGACTGTTCCGCCCTGCTGCAGCGGCGACGCATCGCGCCAGAGGCGAAGGGCATGCCCGAGCCCGGTCGCCACCGCGCTGATCGGATTCAACGGCTCCCGCGGGTCGTGCAATGACACCCACGGGAGCGGTACGACGATCGTGTCGAGTTGGCCGGCGAGGCTCGCTCCGCGCAGCGAGACCCCCCGCAGCAACGCCTCGGCATGAGAGACCGCGGGAGGGCCCGCGAGGACTGCCACAGCCTTCAGCTCACGGCCCGTCCGCTGCAAGATCCGGGTGCGGGCCCCGGCGGGAAGCATGTTTCCGAGCGGCCGAAGCGGGGAGCGTGCGAGGGCCGCAACGGCCGCCGGCGACGAGGGATAGCCGTGATAGCGGCCGGCCAACCGCGGGTGGTCGAGCACGATCGAGACGCCCGTCAGTGGTGTGCGACGCGAGAGAGCGGCCGCGACCTTGCCTGCCAGGACGCCGGTCGGCGAAAGCGACGGCGCGAGCAGCGACGGCGCCGGCGCGACGGAGACGATCGACGCTGCATCGCACGCACCGAGGAGCGTCGAAGCACCGCCACGTTCCGACGTCTCCGCGGCCGAGACGCAGATGACGAGATCAGCGTCGAGGAGCGAGCGGTGGATTCGTACCGGCAGCGAACCATCGAGCTCGAGCGGCTGGAGCTCGGGATCCGACGCGTCGTGGACGACGACGGCGCCGCGATAGTCGCGTGCGCGAGTGGGGCGGAGGACTGCTTCGAGGTCGCGGCGGCCGGCCCGGCGTTCGAGGCCTCCCGCGACGACGATCGTGTGCTGGTCGGGGGGCATCCCGAGCCGCTCGAGTTGGTCGACGACGGCGGCGACCGCCTCCTGTCGCGGGTCGAGGGCGGCGCCCGGCCAGGGCAGGCTACGCGGCTCGACGACGATCACGGCGCGACCGCCGCGCGTGACGAGATCGCCGAGTGGAGGGCCTGACAGCGGATAGCGCAGCGCCTCACCGACCGCGGCGCCCACGTCGTGCAATGGGTCGAACGGCTCCGGCGGAACGAGCAGGACGGCGTCTTCGCCGATCGTGACGATCGAGACGCGTGAGCCTGCGATCAAAGGGACGCGCGCCACCCTGTCATCCAAGCATCAACTGCGAGCGCGGCGGCGGCTCGCGCGTTCAGGCGATGGCGCGGAAGAGCCTCAGGAACGTCGGCCGGAAGCCGAGCTTGGGCCAGGTGCGCGACGAGAGGAGGTTCGTTGCCCGCCAGTCGGTGACGACGGCGGTGTATCCCTCTGTGGCCGCCCAGTCGAGCACGGTTGCGCCGAGGGCTGTCCCGGCCCCCATGCCACGGGCATCCGCGAGTACGGCGACGAAGCCCAGGTGGGCGGCGTCATCGGGCTGCGCGATGCCCGAGTGCAGGCTCGACTCCTCGACCGAGCATCCGATCGCCGACCCGACCACGCGTCCGTCGGCGACGGCGACGAACGTCGCAAAGGCGGGGTTGTCGAAGTCCTCGTCCCACTCTGCCCGCACCTCCTCGACCGGTGGCGGAGGCACACTCGAGAAGACCGGTGAACGCACCTGGTGCGCAGGAAGGGCGAGATCCAGAGCCGCGAGGACGTCGATGTCCTCTCGTACTGTGGCGGCGGATCACGAGGCCGGGGGGAGCCTCGGCGAGCCGCGTCGCCGGCACCTCCCTGATCGCGTGGACGTGCTGCTGCCCGAAGCCGAGGCGGAACCACGCGTCGATCAGCTCTGGATCGGTGGCCGGGACGACGGCATAGTGCGACGTCCGGCCCTCCTCGACCCAGCGCGTGGCTGCGAGCGCATAGAGGTCGCGGGCCGCTTCCGGCTCGCGCACGGCATGGCCCGCCGGTTCCACCCAGATGTTCGGCCCCCACGTGGAATCCGCCCGCGGCGTGCCGACCAGGTAGCCGACGGCGGCTCCGCCGCGTGTCGCGATCGCTCCCGACGCGTCCGCTGTCGCGAGGGCCTCGATCGCGGCCCTGGCGACGATCGGCTGCTCGAACGCGGCCGGGAGGCTGGGCTCGAGCAGGCGGTGGGCACGGTGGCGCTCTGCCAGCAGCTCGGCGGCCTCGTCGACGACGTCCGCGGAGAACGGATGGAGCTCCAGGCGTTTCATCGGGCGGGACGGTAGCGCGCCGGAGATCGTCCTCGCGGACGATCCTGCATAGACTCGGCGGCATGGCTCCGAAGACGATCACGGGCGCCGAGCTCGAGCTCGACGACGGCCCCGCGCGCGGCTCGGAGCTGTTCCTCGTGGACGGCAACAACCTCGCCTACCGCGCGTTCTTCGCCCTGCCCGAGGAGCTCGCGACGAGTGACGGGATGCCCACGAACGCGCTGCTCGGGTTCGGGAACATGCTCTTCAAGCTGCTCGCCGACTACCAGCCGCGCGGCGTCGCCGTCGCGTGGGACACGCGCCCGGTCCATCGGACAGCCGTCGCGGAAGCAGCGGATGTGGTCTACAAGGAAGGGCGCAAGCCGATGCCCGACCTCCTGCGTGAGCAGTTCCCGCATTTCCGGCCCATCGTCGAAGCGTTCGGGTACCGCAACCTCGAGTTCGAAGGCTGGGAAGCCGACGATGTGATCGCGACGATCGCGACCCGCGCCGACGAAGCCGGTGTCAAGACCTGCGTCGTCTCCACCGACCGCGATGCGTTCCAGCTCTGCTCGGAGAACGTGACGCTGATGATGACGCCGCGCGGCGTCTCGGACGTCAACGTCTACACGCCGGAGCGCGTCGAGCTCCGCTACGGCGTGCGCCCCGATCAGGTGCCGGATTTCATCGGCCTCAAGGGCGACACGTCGGACAACATCCCCGGCATTCCCGGGATCGGCGACAAGACGGCCGGTCAGCTGATCGCCCAGTACGGCTCGCTGGAGGAGGTAATCGCCCACGCCGACGAGTTGTCGCCCGCGCGAGGGAAGGCTGTTCGCGAGCACGCCGACCAGGCCCGGGCCTCGAAGGAGCTCGCGACCATGCGCCGCGATCTTCCGCTCGACGTCGACCCGGATGCGCTCGTTTCGGGAGCACCGGACCGGTCGCAGCTGAAGGAGATGTTCCGTCGCTTCGAGTTCCGTGGGTTGCTGAACAGGGTCGACGAGCTCGATACGGCCCTGCCGGCGCAGGAGCGGCCGAAGCTCGAGGGCGAGGCGGTGGCGTGGAGCGAGGCGCCACTCGGCGCGACCCGTGGCCGCGTCGGGGTGGCGATCGAGGACGGTCGCATCGGTGTCGCGGGCGACGCGGGCGTGCTCGTCGCACCCTGGGACCGAACGCAGGCGCCGCTGCTTCGCGACGCAGACGTCGTCGGACACGACGCCAAGTCGTTGCACCTGCCGTTCGCGCCGGTCGACGACACGATGATCGCCGCCTACCTGATCGAGCCCGGACGCTCGGCGTATCTGATCGACGATCTCGGGGCCGAGTACGGAGTCGAGCTCGAGCCGGAGCCCGCCGCCGAGGAGACGACGGCCGCGCTCGTCCGGCACGCAGAGATGACCCGGCGCCTCGCTGGGCCGATGCGGGAGCGGCTCGTCGAGCGAGGCTCGCTGGAGCTGTACGAACGCATCGAGCTGCCGCTCACCGCCGTCCTCGCGGCGATGGAGGAGGCCGGAGTCAAGATCGACGAGTACCGCATGGGTGAGATCACGGCGCGGCTCCGCGACCGCGTCGAGGAGCTCGAGGCGCGAGCGACCGATCTTGCGGGTGAGGAGTTCATGCTGGGCTCCACCCAGCAGGTGGCGCGGATCCTGTTCGAGAAGCTCGAGCTGGCCCCCGGACGCAAGGGCAAGACGGGCTACTCGACCGACAGCCGCGTGCTCCGCGGCCTGCGCGACGCGCACGAGATCGTTCCGGTGGTCGAGGAGTGGCGTGAGTACTCCAAGCTCCTCAACACGTACCTGCTGCCGCTCCCGTCGCTGATCTCCGCGCGGGACGGTCGCCTGCACACGACGTTCAACCAGGCGGTCGCCGCCACCGGCCGGCTCTCCACGTCCAACCCCAATCTCCAGTCGATCCCGATCCGGACCGAGCTCGGCCGCCAGATCCGCTCGGCGTTCATCGCCGAGGAGGGGCACAGGCTCCTCTCGGCCGACTACAGCCAAGTGGAGCTGCGGATCCTCGCGCACGTCTCCGGCGAGCCGGTCCTGCGGGAGGCATTCGAACAGGGGGAGGACATCCACACCCGCACGGCAGCGGAGGTGCTCGGCAAGGATCCGGCACTGCTCACACGCTCCGAGCGCGACGTGGCGAAGATGGTCAACTTCGGGATCATCTACGGGATCTCGTCCTTCGGCCTGTCCGAGAACCTGGAGATCCCCCGCGAGGAGGCCCAGGCGTACATCGACACCTACCTGGCACGATTCCCGCGCGTCCAGGAGTTCATCGCGCGCACCATCGCCCAGGCTGCGGCAGACGGCTACGTCACGACATTGCTCGGGCGGCGACGCCCGATCCCGGAGCTGCGGGCCTCGAACCGGCAGACCAGGTCGCTCGGGGAGCGGCTGGCGGTGAACACGGTCATGCAGGGCACCGCGGCCGACGTGATCAAGGTGGCGATGATCCGGACGCACGATCGGCTGCGGGCCGAAGGGAGGAGCGCGCGCCTCGTGCTCCAGGTGCACGACGAGTTGCTGCTCGAGGTGCCGGACACCGAGCTCAGCGGCGTGAAGGAGCTCGTGCGCGACGAGATGGTCGGCGCCTACCCGCTCGACCCGCCGCTTGCGGTCGAGGTCGGCGCAGGCGACAACTGGGCCGACGCCAAGTAGGCGTCCTGCGCCCGCGCTTCTGGGCGGCGGGGCCTCTCGATATGGTTTGTGTGCGCGACCGCGGGGAATGAGGTCGTAGACCGAAGCGCAATCGCAAAGGGGAGAGATGAGACGTCTCATACTGGGCGCGCTCGTGGCTGGGCTCGCGCTCGCGCTCGCCGCGCCACTGGCGTCAGCCGGAGGGCGGAAGCCGGAGAAGGACAAGCACAAGGACAAGGACACGCAGGTTCAGCTGCTGGCGATCAACGACTTTCACGGCAATCTCGCTGCGACGGCGGCCAACACGATCCAGACGGGCTGCTGCACCGCGGTGACGAATTCGACCACGGGTGCGACGAGCTGGGCGCAGAACACCGTGCCGGCGGGCGGGATCGAATTCCTCGCCACGCACCTCAAGTCGTTGCGGCTCACCAACTCGAACACGATCACCGTCGGAGCAGGGGATCTGATCGGTGCCAGCCCCCTCGTCTCGGCACTCTTCCACGACGAGCCGACGATCGAGGCGATGAATCTTCTCGGTCTCGACGTCACGGGCGTCGGAAACCACGAGTTCGACGAAGGCATCGCCGAGCTGCTCCGGATCCAGAACGGCGGCTGCCATCCGGTCGACGGCTGCCAGGACGGCGACCCGTTCCCGGGCGCCCTCTTCCAGTACCTCGCCGCGAACGTCTTCTATCAGGGAACGGACCGGACGATCTTCCCGCCGTACGAGATCCGCAAGGTCGGCAACGCGAAGATCGCGTTCCTCGGACTCACGCTCGAAGGTACGCCCACGATCGTGACGCCCTCCGGCGTCGCGGGACTCGAGTTCCGGCCCGAAGTCCAGACGATCAACGCGCTCGTCCGCAAGCTCAGCAGCGAGGACGGGGTGCGCGCTTTCGTCGTGCTGCTCCACCAGGGCGGCTCGCAGAGCCCACCCAGCCAACCCGCATGGCCGGCGCCCGTGAACCCGGACGCATACACGGACGTGAACAAATGCGTCAACTTCAACGGGCCCGAGCTGACGACGATCGTGAACGGGCTCGATCCCCAGGTCGACGTCGTGATCAGCGCCCACACCCACCAGCCGTATGTGTGCTCGATCGGCGGCAAGGTCGTCACGAGCGCCGCCTCCTTCGGCCGCGTGATCACCGACATCGATCTCGTGATCGATCACCAGACGAAGGACATCACGTCGGTGAAGGCGTTGAACCGGATCGTCACCCGCGATGTGGAGCCGGACCCGGCAGAATCAGCGCTGCTCGCGAAGTACACCAACCTGTCGGCTCCACTCGCGAACAAGGTGATCGGCAAGGTGACGGCGGACATCCGCTCCGCCCGCGACACGCCGAGCGGTCAGAACGCTGCCGGTGAGCAGCCGATGGGCGACGTGATCGCCGACGCGATGCTCGAGGCGACGGCACCGACGGACTTCGGTGGCGCTGTGGCGGCGTTCATGAACTCCGGCGGCGTCCGTGGTGGCCTGCTGTACGACCAGACAGACCGGGAACGAGGCAGCCGGCGAGGTCACCTACGGCGAGGCCTTCACCGTGCAGCCGTTCGGGAACACGCTCGTCGTCAAGACCTGCAGCGGGAAGGCGATCTACGACGTGCTCGAGCAGCAGTTCAACAATCCCGCCGCCGGCCAGAATCGGATCATGCTGGTGTCGGCGAACGTCCACTACCAGTGGAACAGCACGACCACGCCGCACATCGTTCCCGGCTCGGTCACGTTCGGCAGCGTCCCGATCGCGGCGGGGACCTCCTACCGCGTCGTGATGAACAACTTCATGGCGGACGGGGGGACGGCTATACCGTCTTCCGCGACCAGTGCACCGCGCCACTCGGAGGAAGCGTCGACCTCGACGCCTTCGCTGCGTATCTCGGCAAGCACTCGCCGGTCGCTCCACCAGTTCTGAACCGGATCGAGAAGGTCGGCTGATCCAGAGAGGTCGGCTCCGGGCCTCGTGCGCGGAGCCGACCGGCTCTTTTCGCCTGACCGTACGGCCAAGATCGGCGGTTTCTACTTGCCGGATTCGGTCGCTATACTCCCCGGCTCGCCCATGGCCAACCACCCAACCGAGAGTACCCCTATGTCCACATTGGAAATTCCCGTCCTCGAGGACGGCGTCTGGATCACCGGCCCCGACGGGGAGCTGATTCCGGACTACGACGCGACCTTCCCCACGATCAACGAGGGCGAGGTGGTGCACGGCACCGTCGTGCGCGTCGACAAGGACGAGGTGCTCGTCGACATCGGCTACAAGTCAGAGGGCGTGATCCCGGTCTCCGAGCTGTCGATCAGGCGCTCGGTCAACCCGGCCGACGAGGTGTCCGTCGGCGAGGAGATCGACGCGCTCGTGATGACGAAGGAGGACGCCGAAGGGCGTCTGATCCTGTCGAAGAAGCGGGCGCGCTTCGAGCTCGCGTGGAAGGCGATCGAAGCGGCCGCGGAGAGCGGCGAGGCGGTCAACGGCCGCGTGATCGAAGTCGTCAAGGGCGGTCTCATCCTCGACCTTGGCGTGCGCGGCTTCCTGCCGGCGTCGCTGGTCGACATCCGCCGCGTCCAGGACCTCGACGAGTTCATGGGCAAGGAGCTCCGCTGCAAGGTGATCGAGCTCAACCGCTCTCGTAACAACGTCGTGCTCTCGCGTCGCGCCGTCCTCGAGGACGAGCGCAAGGAGATGCGCCAGGCGATCCTCGACCGGCTCAACCCGGGCGACGTCGTCGACGGCCAGATCTCCAACATCGTCGACTTCGGTGCCTTCGTCGACCTCGACGGGATGGACGGCCTGATCCACATCTCCGAGCTCTCGTGGAGTCACGTCAACCATCCGTCCGAGGTGCTCGAGATCGGCCAGACGGTCAAGGTCAAGGTGCTCGACATCGACCGCGAGCGCCAGCGGATCTCACTCGGCCTCAAGCAGACGCAGTCGGATCCGTGGCAGCAGGTGCTCGAGCACTACCACGAGGAGGACGTCGTCGAGGGTCGCGTCACGAAGGTCGTCACCTTCGGTGCCTTCGTCGAGATCCTGCCCGGCGTCGAAGGCCTCGTGCACATCTCCGAGCTCGCCCAGCACCACGTCGAGAACCCGCGTGAGGTCGTCTCGCAGGGCGATCCGGTCAACGTGCTGATCCTCGAGATCGACGGTGACCGTCGCCGGCTTTCCCTGTCCCTGAAGCGGGTCGAGGAGGGCGCCGAGCCTCTCCCGCGCGCCGACGGTGGCGAGTCCGTCCATCTGACGCCGAACCTGCGGTTGTCGGAGGAGGCATTCCCGGCCGCCGGTTCGGCCGAGCTCGCCGAGGCCGCGCTCGAGCTCGACGACGATGCACAGGAGCTTGCCGTCGAGGCAGTCGCGGCGGAGGAGCTCGCGATCGAGCTCGCCGAAGACGCCGTTGCCGCCGACGAGGCGGCAGTGGAGCTGCTCGAGGAGGCAGTGGTCGCCGAGACCGTCGCCGAGGAGCTCGCAGAGGCCGCGATCGAAGCCCAGGCGGCCGGCGACACCGAAACGGCGGCCGAGCTCGCCGGCGAAGCGCTCGCCGCCGACGAGCTCGCCGTCGAGCTGGCGGAGGAAGCCGTCGTCGAGGAGGAGATCGCCGTCGAGCTTGCCGAGGAGGCCATCGTCGCCGACGCGATCGCGGTCGAGACCGCAGAAGAGGCCGTCGTCGAAGAGGCCGTTGCGGAAGAGCTCGCCGAAGAAGCGGTGTCCGCCGCCTCCGACGAAGACACGACTTCCTGACGTCTTGACTCGCCCGGTCGCGGTCGCGATCACGGGTGGTATCGGTGCGGGGAAGAGCACCGCGCTCGCCGCATTCCGCGCGCACGGGGCCGCCACGGTCTCGAGCGACGAGATCGTCCATCACCTTCTCCGGAGCGATCTCGTCGTCCGGGCTGCGCTGGTCGAGCGCTTCGGTGAGGGGATCCTCGACGAGGAGGGCGTGCCCGACAGGACGCGTATCGCCGCGATCGTGTTCCAGGACGGCGAGTCGCTCGCGTTCCTCGAGGCGCTGCTCCATCCGCTCGTTTCGCGGGAGTACTTGATCTGGCGTGAGCAACTGGGAGCTCTCGAGGATCCTCCCGCCGTCTGCGTCACAGAGGTGCCGCTGCTGTACGAGGCGGGCGGCGAGACCCGATTCGACTACGTCGTCGTGATCACCGCCCCGCGTCAGCTCCGTGAACAGCGACGGCACGTGCCGCTCGACAACCGAGACGACCGGCTGCTCGACGACCGCGAGAAGGTCGCGCGCGCCGACTTCCACTATGTCAACACCGGCACGCCCGAGAGCCTCGACGCCTGGGTCGCAGGCGTCATGGCGGAGCTGACGAACGACGAGTCGTGAGGCGTCTCGTAGCCGCTGTGGTAGGCGTCGCCGTGCTCGGAGCGGTTGCGTTCGCCCTCGTCGAGCATCAGCCGGACTTCGTGCAGCGGATCCGGTATCCGCTGCGGTACCAGCAGATCGTCCGAGCGCATGCCGAGAACTACGAGCTCGACCCGGCCTTACTCGCCGCCGTGATCTACACCGAGAGCCGTTTCAACGCCGGCGCTCGTTCCAACGCCGGTGCGATCGGGCTGATGCAACTGCTGCCCGACACGGCCGAAGGAATCGCGGTGCGTACCGGAGGCGAGGCGTTCGTGGTGGACGATCTCTACGTCCCCGAGCTCAACGTTCGGTACGGCTCGTGGTATCTGAGACACCTGATCGACCGCTATGGCGACGAGCGAACGGCTCTCGCCGCCTACCACGCCGGGCAGGGAAATGTCGACCGCTGGCGCAAGCAAGGCGTCGGTATCCAGTTCCCGGAGACGCGGAGCTACGTCGCCAAGGTCGAGCACGCCAAGGACGTCTATGCGCGGGCCTACGCCGATGAGCTCGGGCTGAGATGATCGATGTCGATGCCTGACGGCCGCGACCGCGACTACGCAGAGTTGATCGTCGAGGGCTGTCTCCGCGTCGAGCCTGGTTGGCAAGTGCTCGTCGGCGGCAACCCTCAGGCGCGTCCTTTGCTCGAGGAGGTGTGTGGCGCGGTTGCCCGGCGCGGCGCACACGCGCTGCTTCGCATCTCGTTCGAAGGTTTCGTGGCGCAGTCGCTGAGCTGGGTCACGAACGCGTCGATGGAGCTGCTCTCGCGACCCGCAGCGCTCTTCGTGCACGAGCTCGAGACTGCGGATGCGCTGCTGTTCGTGTCTGCTCCCGACAACACGCGTTCCTCGTCCGTCGTCGCGCCCGAGCGAACGGGCGCCCTGCAGGCCGCCTACCGGCCTGCGAACGCCCGGATGATGAATCACGACGTGCCCTGGGTGGCCTGCCAGTACCCCACCGCCGCGCTGGCGCAGGAGGCGGGACTCGCCACCACGGAGTTCGCCGAGCTTCTCTATCGGGCCGTGCTGCTCGACTGGGCTGCCGAAGGCGAGCGCATGCGAGGCATCGCAGCGCATTTCGATGCCGCCTCCGAGGTACGCGTCGTCGGGGCCGGGACGGATCTGACGCTCTCGATCGCGGGCCGCTCGATGCGGGTCGACGCGCTGGGGGCGAACCTCCCGGGAGGCGAGTTCTTCGGCTGTCCGATCGAGGACTCGGCAGAGGGGGAGATCTCGTTCGCCGACTTCCCAGCCGTCTACCGGGGCCGAGAGGTGACGGGGATCCGTCTGCGGTTCGAGGGCGGCCGGATCGTGGATGCGTCGGCCGACTCGAACGAGGACTACCTGATCGAGCTGCTCGATATCGACGACGGCGCGCGGAGGCTGGGTGAGCTCGGCCTCGGGTGCAACCCCGGCATCGCCCGCTACATGAAGAACACGCTCTTCGACGAGAAGATGGCGGGCACGATCCACCTCGCGCTGGGGAACAGCTACACGGATCTCGGCGGCGTCAACCAGTCGGCGATCCACTGGGACCTGGTGAAGGACATGCGCCTGCCGGGCTCGCGGCTCGAGCTCGACGGCCGGATCGTGCAGCAGGACGGCGCCTGGAGGGTCTGAGGATGCCGCGAGGGAAGAGCGTATCGCGGCATCCTCAGACATCTGTTTGTTGCCGCGCTGCGCGCGGATCCTGAAGCCGGGAACCTACGGTTCCCCGTGACCCCTCCCTCGAAGAAGGAGCCGACACGCGCGATAGACGGGGCGCACACGCGGTGACAGGCTTCAGCCTGTCCCCCGGGTTGGGTCGGGTGGAGCTACGAGGTGACGGGAAGATCCTCGAGCATGTGGCGCCAGAGGTTGTCGAGCATCCGGCGCACCGGCCAGAACGTCGCCGAGCCACCGAAGTCGAGGACGCCCGCCGCGAAGACCCGAGCGCCGGCATCGGTCTCGTAGTACGACATCTCGCCGTTCAACCCCGGGCCGAACAGGCTCGGGATGAGGGCGACCACCTTCGTCCCGGGCGGTGAGTCCAGGGTCGTCGAGTCGATTTCGATCCCGTACCCTCCGACCATCTCGCCGAACGTCGATCCGTTCGCGAGACCGGTGCCCTCGAACAGCCACGGAGTCGCGTCGGCGGCGATCACGAAGAAGGGCCCCTGTTGCGTGCCGTCGTCGTTCGCCCGGTACTGGACGCCGCAGAGGCGCGCTTCGGGCCGGCCGTCGTTTCGCCAGAGTTTGACCCGGCGCATCGTCGCGCCTTGCTTCTCGACCTTCCAGAAGAAGTTGTTCGCGGAGAGGAAGATGAGGCGGCCGCCGAGGTCGCGGTAGCGCTCGACGACGTCGTAGGCGTGCGCCGTCGTGTACTCGCTGTGACCCGGGAAGACGACGAGGTCGTAGAGCGACCGCAGCTCGTCCCCCGACGCGAACCCCTCGAGATCGTCGTCGCTCAGGATGTCAGGTGTCTTGCCCGTCCGTTGCAGCCACTTCAGGTACCCGAGGTCATAGCGCTTGTAGCGCGGTGGCACGCCGCGGTCGCGATAGGGGCGCTCGAGATCGACCGGGGGACTGCCGCCGGCATACCACGTGTCGCCCCAGCCGTCGCCGTCCCCGTCATAGAAGTTGTACGCCTGCCATGTGTTCGTCGGCAGCACGCACAGCTGACGGTTTGCTCCGAGGCTCTTGGGTCGAAGGATGAACGGCGCAAACCCGATCCGTCCGTCCTCCGTCATGAGGCGGGCGGCGTAGAGGCCCGTCGGCCAGTCGCCGCTCTGCACGCCGATCGTGACCGGTCCGGAGCGCTTTCCGTTCCAGTCGAGCACAACCGGATCGCCCATCGGCGCGCCTTTCATCTCATCGCTGCGGTCGGTGCTCTCGGCTTCGGCGCCACAATGGAGGAACTGCAGCGTCAGCGCGGCTGCATCGGCCAGGATCCGCAACTCCATCGTCTCGCCCGGAAGATACGAGCGCCGGAGGAAAGCTGCCTCGACGCCGAGCACGCGAACGACCGCTGCCTGCTGGCGCGCGACCGACGCCGGCCGCCGGCCGCCGAGAATGGTCTGGCGGTCGCGCGGGCCACCGAGCGTGAGTCGCATCACGTAGGAGCCGACGGGCGTCGCGGGGTCGGGCGTCCAATGGAGCTCGTGCAGGCCCTTGCCGAGGGTCGCCTCCGCCTCCCAGACGACGCTCGACTTGCGGAGTGCCGTTCGGACTGCCTCGAGCTTGACGGTCGTGGCGCGGTCGAGACCGAACTGGACGGCGGCCGTGTCGCGCCCGGCCACACCGGGCGCCACGGTGGCGAACAGGCTCCGATCGCCCGCGTAGCGGCGGCCGACGTTCCTCGCCGACAGCACCAGTGAGCCAGGAGCGCGCCGGCCCCTCGCCGCCGCCGCGCCCGGCGCGGCCACGACGGCGATCAAGGCGCCGCCGAGCGAGCGCAGGAAGCGTGATCGTCTGATCCCTCCGGACACGTGGCACACCGTAGACGAGGTGCATGACTGAACTGTGTGACAGGTCTATGGCTGTGAACGGGCGGCCGTCGCGGGCTGGGCGAACGTCAGTTCGTGCTCCTGCTACGTTTGCATGCCATGCAGGATCTCCGCGTCACCGCCGCCTACACCCCCACCGGCGACCAGCCGCGCGCGATCGGCGAGCTCGTCGAGTCGCTCGAGACGGGCAACCGCTTCCAGACCCTTCTCGGTGCGACCGGCACGGGCAAGACGGCGACGATGGCGTGGCTGATCGAGAAGCTGCAACGACCGGCGCTCGTGATCGCCCACAACAAGACGCTGGCTGCGCAGCTCTGCAACGAGTTCCGCGAGTTCTTCCCGGCAAACGCGGTCGAGTACTTCGTCTCCTATTACGACTACTACCAGCCCGAGGCATACGTCCCGCAGGCCGACCTCTACATCGAGAAGGACTCGTCGCGCAACGACGACATCGACCGGCTCCGGCATGCAGCGACATCGAGCCTGCTGAGCCGCCGGGACACGGTGATCGTCGCCTCGGTCTCCTGCATCTACGGGCTCGGCTCCCCGGAGGAGTACGAGAAGCGACTCGTCAACCTCGCGGTCGGGGAGGAGCACGACCGTGACGAGCTGCTCCGAAAGCTGATCGACACGCAGTACGTCCGCAACGACACGCTGCTCGGGCGCGGCCGTTTCCGTGTCAAGGGCGACGTCGTCGAGGTGCAACCCGCATCGGCGGAGACCGCCTACCGGATCTCGCTGTTCGGAGACGAGGTCGAGCAGATCACGCACTTCGACCCGCTGACGGGCGAGGTCTACGCGAAGCTCGAGAATCTGACGATCTTCCCCGCCACGCAGTACGTCACATCGAAGCCGACGATCGAGGCCGCGATGGCCGGCATCCGTGGCGAGCTCGACAGCCAGATCCACCAGTTCGAGGCCGACGGCAAGCTCCTCGAGGCACACCGCATTCGCCAACGGACCGAATACGACATGGAGATGATGAAGGAGCTCGGGTTCTGCAACGGGATCGAGAACTACTCCCGCGTGCTCGAGGGACGGCCGCCCGGTTCGCCCCCGCACACTCTGCTCGACTACTTCCCGTCGGACTTTCTCTGCTTCATCGACGAGTCGCACCAGACGGTGCCGCAGATCGGCGGCATGTACGAGGGCGACCGCTCGCGGAAGCAGACACTCGTCGACTTCGGCTTCCGGCTCCCGTCTGCGCTCGACAATCGCCCGCTCCGCTTCGACGAGTTCCTGCAGCGTGTGGGCCAGACCATTTTCGTCTCGGCGACGCCGGGCAGCTACGAGCTCCGCAACTCGGCGGTGATCAGCGAGCAGCTGATCCGGCCGACCGGGATCGTCGACCCCGAGGTCGAGCTGCGCGCGACCAAGAACCAGATCGACGACCTGCTCGGCGAGATCCGCGCCCGCTCGGAGGCCGGGGAGCGCGTGCTCGTCACGACGCTGACCAAGAAGATGTCGGAGGATCTGACCGACTACCTGCTCGAGGCGGGAGTGCGGGCGCGCTATCTCCACTCGGAGATCGACACGCTGGAGCGGATCCAGATCATTCGCGAGCTCCGGCTCGGCGAGTACGAGGTGCTCGTCGGCGTCAATCTGCTTCGGGAGGGGCTCGACCTGCCGGAGGTGTCGCTCGTCGCGGTGCTCGACGCCGACAAGGAAGGGTTCCTGCGCGGCAAGACCGCGCTCCTGCAGACGATCGGCCGTGCCGCCCGCAACGTGAACGGGAAGGTGCTGATGTACGCGGACAAGCGGACAGAGGCGATCGAAGGCGCCCTCGAGGAGACGAACCGGCGACGTGAAACGCAGCTCGCCTACAACGAGGAGCATGGGATCACGCCGGAGAACATCGTCAAAGGCGTATCCGACATCGCCGAGTTCCTGTCGCTCGAGTCCCCGACCGTGCCGGGGCGCCGACGTCGCGGCAAGGCGAAGGTCGAGGGCCTCGATCAGTCGGAGATGGAGCGGCTCGTGATCACGCTCGAGGAGGAGATGTTCGCCGCAGCCGAGGAGCTCAGGTTCGAGTACGCCGCCAAGCTGCGCGACGAGATCAAGGAGCTGCGGCGCGAGCTGGCAGCGCTCGTCGACGTTCCTTCCGCCTGAGGGTAGGGCGCGTGCCGCCCGAGGGCGGCACAGCCTTCCTCGGATCCGGCACACTTTCGGGGCGTGACGGGCGTCGTCGCCAGGTCAGCCCGGGCCACGGTGTCGGACGGCACCGGTCACGCCAGCGCCGTCGA
Organism: uncultured Thermoleophilia bacterium; assembly: GCA_963799905.1. Lineage (GTDB taxonomy): Bacteria > Actinomycetota > Thermoleophilia > Gaiellales > Gaiellaceae > Gaiella. Next base: position 18,203 of record CAWCYU010000030.1, on the reverse strand, counting down.
GTCAGGAGAGAGACATGTGCAGGAACATCAAGCAGCTCCACAACTTCGAGCCGCCCGCGACCGATGACGAGGTCCACGCCGCGGCTCTCCAGTACGTCCGGAAGATCAGCGGCACGACGAAGCCGTCGAAGGCGAACGAGGCAGCATTCGCGCGCGCAGTTCACGAGATCGCCCACATCTCCCGCCATCTGCTCGACGACCTCGTGACGGCGGCGCCGCCGAAGGACAGGGAGACCGAAGCGGCCCGGGCCCGCGAGCGCTTCCAGGCGCGACAGGCCCGCATGGCCGCGTCCGCGTGACGGAGACCGCGGTCTCGGGTCGCTAGGTCGCCACCTCGGCGCCGTACTTCAGCTGCAGGTAGCGGAGATACGGCTCGGGGTCGAGCGATCCTCCGGCCACTCGCTTCAGCGTCTCCTTCGGCGTCAGCTTCCGGCCCAGGGCATAGAGGTTCTCGCGCAGCCACTCGCCGAGGTCGCCGAAGTCTCCCTGCTCGAAGCTGTCCTCGAGGCCGGGCAGCGCGGCCTGCGCGGCCTCCCAGATCTGCACGCTCATCACGTTGCCGAGCTGGTAGGTGGGGAAGTAGCCGAACAGGCCGCACGACCAGTGGACATCCTGCAGGACCCCGAGCCGGTTGTCGGAAACGGGGAGCCCGAGATACTCCTCGAACCGCGCATTCCAGGCCTCCGGCAGGTCGGCGGTCGAGAGCGTTCCTGCGATCAGCTCCTGCTCGAGCTCGAAACGGAGGATGATGTGCATGCCGTACGTGACCTCGTCGGCGTCGACTCTGATGAACGAGGGCCTGACGCGGTTGATCACGCGGTGGAAGCGCTCGAGCGACATGCCGCCGAGCGCGTCGGGAAACGCCGCCACCACCTGGGGGTGGAACCAGCGCCAGAACGGCAGCGATCGCCCCACGACGTTCTCCCACAGCCGGCTCTGGCTCTCGTGCAGCCCGGACGAGCAGCCCGAGGCGAGTGGCGTGCGCTCGAGCGACGAGCTGACGCCCCGCTCGTAGAGCCCGTGGCCGATCTCGTGCATGCAACTGAAGAGCGACTCGAGGTCACCGTCGTGGTAGCGGGTCGTGACCCGGATATCGGAGGTCGCGAACGCGGAGCAGAACGGGTGCACGGTGCTGTCGAGGCGGAACGACTGTGGGTCGAACCCGAACGCGGTCATCGCGGCGAGGCTGAGCGCACGCTGCCGGTCCTCGGGGAACGGCCCGGCACCGATGTCGTCTCCGTCGTCCGCGGCTCCGGCGGCGGCGATCAACGGCAGAAGCTCCTCTTTGAGCCTGTCGAACACGGCCCGAACCTCTGCCGTCGAGGTCCCGGGCTCGAAGTCGTCGAGGAGGATGTCGTACGGCTCGTCTGTCGGTTCGAAGCAGTCGATCAGGCGGTGCTTGAGCTCGAGATGGCGGTCGAGCCAGGGTCGGAACGCGTCGTAGTCGTTCGCGGCGCGCGCCGCGACCCAGGCCTCCATGCCCTCGGAGGCGGCCTTCGTCATCTCGCCCGCCAGGGCGACCGGGATCCGGCGCGCCTTCTCCCAGTCGCGGCGGGTGACGCGGATCAGGCTCGCGTCATCGGAGTCGTAGGCAAGCGACGCTTCGAGCTCGCCGAGCTCGCCCAGGAGCTCACCGATTCTCCCGTCCACGAACCGCTCGTGCGCCACGCGCTCGAGCGTGGCGAGTCGTTCCGCCCGGACGGCTGCGCCGGCCGGGGGCATCATCACCATCTGATCCCAGTCCAGCACCGCCGTCGCCGACCGGAGATCCGACACCTCTCCGAGCCGGTGCTTCAACTCCGTGAGTCGTGCGTCCACGACCGCTCCTTGTTCGTTGGCTGATCTGGCGCAGAGTACGTGCTGAGGGCCGCCGGGCGGGCGCGCAGATCGTCGTTCCGAACGCGAGTCGCGGCACCGGGAGGCGAGATCGTCAGAGCGGCTCGACCCCGATTCGCGTCGACCCGACGCGAACCGGATGGTCGGCTCGCGCCAGGAGCTCGTCGTCGCCTGCCGAGTCGCCGTACGCCCAGAGCGTCGCCTCGGCGAGACCGTTCTCGACGAGCCACGCCTCCAGCCGGCGGGCCTTCTCGGCGCCCCGGCAGTTGGGCCCCTCCAGCCGGCCGGTCAGCAGCCCGTCGCGGCCCCGCTCGAGCCGCGTGCAGACGACCCCGTCCACGCCCAGGCTGTCCCCGAATGGCAGGAGGTAGGGCTCGAGTGAGGCCGACGCGAGCACGACCCGGTGCCCGAGGTCTCGGTGCCGCCGCAAGCGCGCCGCCGTGTCGCCCCGCAGCCAGCGATGCTCGATCTCGACTGCGAAACGCACCCCTGCGGCGTCGAGCGCATCCCCCTCGATGCCCGCGAACGCTGTGCAGACGACTTCCTTGAGGCGGTCGCGGTCGCGATGCAGGAGGGCGCTGACGACAGCGCGGGGATGGCGGAGGAGGGCGAGCCCTGCACGGACGCGAACCGTTCGGAACAAGAACGGCGTCACGCAGTCGCGCGTCGTCAACGTCCCGTCGACGTCGAATGCGGCGACGATGGGTCGGCGGCCGGTCATGGCCGAACGAGGCTATACACTCGCTTCATGTCGGAACAGGGCCCAGAGATCTTCGACGACCTCTACCTCGGCCTCCAGGCCGGCGGGGCGCTTCGGAAGCAGCGCCGCGGCGAGGAGCTCACCGAGCAGGAGGCAGCGGCGCTCGGCCACTGGCAACGTCTGTCCGTCTGGCGCAAGGCGATTGCCGTCGGCGCCTTCGCACTCGGCACGTTCGGCCTGGGTTTCACGCTCGGCGGCCTCATCTTCGGCCGTCGGCGGGCGACGTAGAGGTCGCGCAAGCCGCGGGGACAGAGCGTATCGCGGCTTGCGCGACCTCTACGTCGCCCATTTTTTCTGCAGGCTTCGCCTGATCCTGAAGCCGGGAACCTACGGTTCCCCGTGACCCCTCCCTCGTCCTTCCAGCGGCATCTAGCCCTTCTTGCACGAACACTTGTTCGATCGAGACAGGGACGGTAAGCTGGGTTCCATGCCCGTCGAAGAGCTCGTCGTCCACGGCGCCCGCGAGCACAACCTCAAGGACGTCACCGTCCGCCTGCCACGAAATGCGCTGATCTGCATCACCGGCCTCTCCGGTTCCGGAAAGTCCTCGCTCGCGTTCGACACGATCTACGCCGAGGGTCAGCGTCGGTACGTCGAGTCGCTGTCGGCCTACGCACGTCAGTTCCTCCAGATGATGGAGAAACCCGACGTCGACTCGATCGACGGGCTCTCACCGGCGATCTCGATCGACCAGAAGACGACGTCGCGCAATCCTCGCTCGACGGTCGGGACGGTGACCGAGATCTACGACTACCTCCGCCTCCTCTACGCGCGCGTGGGTCGGCCGCACTGCCCCGTTTGCGGACGTCCGATCGCGGGCCAGAGCCTCGACCAGATCGTCGAGCAGATCCTCGCACTCCCGGAAGGGACGCGCTTCACGGTCAACGCGCCGATCGTGCGGGACCGCAAGGGCGAGTTCCGCGACGTCCTCGAGGAGCTCCGCCGCGACGGCTTCACCCGCGTCAAGGTCGACGGGGAGCAGCGCCTGCTCGAGGACGAGATCGTCCTCGACAAGAAGTTCAAGCACACGATCGAGGTGGTGGTCGACCGCCTCGTGCTCAAGCCCGATCTGCGCCAGCGCCTGACCCAATCCGTCGAAACGGCCACGTCGCTGGCGGATGGGCTCGTCGGCGTCGACGTCGTCGACGGTGTGAGCCAGCTCTACTCCGAGAACTTCGCCTGCCCCGAGCACGGCGTCTCGCTGCCGGAGCTCGAGCCTCGCATCTTCTCGTTCAATGCGCCGCACGGGGCCTGCCCGCGGTGCACCGGGCTCGGTGCGCAGCTCGAGATCGACCCGGACATGCTCGTTCCCGACATGTCGGTCTCGATTGCGGACGGTGCGCTCGTGCCCTGGTCGGTCGGGAGCTCGAGTTTCTACGAGGGCGTCATCCAGGCGATCGCCGACCGCTACGAGATCGACGTCGACCTGCCGTGGCGGGACCTCACCGAAGAGCAGCAGAACTGGTTCCTCTTCGGGACGAACGGGGACCGGATCCTCGTGCAGTACAAGAACCGGATGGGGCGCAGGCGGCAGTACGCGATGGCGTTCGAGGGGATCGTTCGGAATCTCGAGCGCCGCTATCGCGAAACCGAATCGGGTCAGCAGCGCGAGCGGATCGAGGAGTACATGAGCTTCCGGCCCTGCCCGGACTGCGGTGGCGCGCGCCTGAAGCCGGCAGTGCTGGCGGTCACGGTCGGGGACCTGTCGATCCACGCATTCACCCGGCTCTCGGTCACCGGCGCCCTGCGGTTCCTCGACGAGCTAGACCTCACTCCGACCGAGCAGCTGATCGGGCACCGGATCGTGAAGGAGATCCGGGAGCGACTCACGTTCCTCTCCGATGTCGGCGTCGGCTATCTCCAGCTCGACCGTGCCGCAAAGACGCTGTCGGGCGGCGAGGCGCAGAGGCTGCGGCTCGCGACACAGATCGGCTCGCAGCTCGTCGGCGTGCTCTACATCCTCGACGAACCGTCGATCGGTCTCCACCAACGCGACAACGACCGCCTGATCGCGACGCTGCAGCGGTTGAAGGCGCTCGGGAACACGGTGCTCGTCGTCGAGCACGACGAACAGATGATGCGCGTCGCCGACTGGGTCGTCGACATGGGCCCGGGTGCCGGCGAGCACGGAGGGCATATCGTCGCCGAGGGGACCGCCAAGCAGGTGATGCGGACGAAGGGCTCGGTGACCGGTGACTTCCTCTCGGGCCGTCGTGCGATCGCGATCCCGCCGAGGCGCGAGGACGATCGTGGTGTCTTCATCGTCCGCGGCGCCGCGCAGCACAACCTGAAAGGGATCGACGTCGAGTTCCCCGTCGGGAAGTTCGTCTGTGTTACGGGGGTCTCGGGCTCTGGCAAGTCGACGCTCGTCAACGAGATCGTCTACAAGGCGCTCGCGAACCGGCTCAACAAGATGCGCGTCAAGCCGGGCGACCACGTGGACGTGGAAGGCATCGACGTGTTCGACAAGGTGATCGACATCGACCAGACCCCGATCGGCCGGACGCCTCGCTCGAATCCGGCCACGTACACGGACCTGTTCACCCACGTGCGAGAGCTCTATTCGCTCACGCCTGAGGCCAAGGTGCGCGGCTACAAGCCCGGCCGCTTCTCGTTCAACGTGCGCGGCGGCCGCTGCGAGACCTGCAAAGGCGACGGCCAGATCAAGATCGAGATGCACTTCCTGCCCGACGTCTACGTGCCGTGCGAGACGTGCCACGGCAGGCGCTACAACAAGGAGACGCTCGAGGTCCGCTTCAAGGGCAAGTCGATCGCGGATGTGCTCGAGATGTCGGTCGAGGAGGCGCTGGAGTTCTTCGCCAAGATCCCGAAGATCCGCCGCCGGCTGCAGACACTCCACGACGTCGGGCTCGACTACATCCGGTTGGGGCAGCCGGCGACGACGCTGTCGGGCGGCGAGGCGCAGCGGGTGAAGCTCGCGTCGGAGCTCTCCAAGGTCGCCACCGGACGGACGCTCTACATCCTCGACGAGCCGACGACCGGCCTGCACTTCGCAGACATCGAAAAACTGCTCGAAGTGTTGCAACGACTCGTCGACACCGGGAACACCGTGCTCGTGATCGAGCACAACCTCGACGTGATCAAGCAGGCGGACTGGGTCGTCGATCTGGGCCCGGAGGGCGGAGAGGAAGGCGGCGAGCTGATCGCCGCCGGCACGCCGGAGGAGATCGCTGCCGTCGAGGAGTCGTACACAGGCCGGTTCCTGCGGGGCGTGCTCGCCGGTCGCGAGCAGGCCGTCGCGGCTGCGTGAGCGACAAGCCTCCCAAGCCGGGTGCGGTGGCCGATGCGGAAGCGTTTTCCGGCTCGGACGCCGCCCAGGCGCGGGTACGCCGCTGGTGGCGTCTCACACCGCAGCTGCTGATCCGTCCGACGAGGGTTTTCGCGGCATTGGGCGATGACGACGAAACCGACGTGGAGGCGCGTTCGGAGCCGATCCTCGCGATCGTGATCCTCGCCGGGATGGCCGGCATCCTTCTCACGCCGGCGTGGGGGACGCTGCTCGACGAGCAGTCACTCGACTGGCTCGTCCTCGCAGTCGTGACGTTCATCGGCGGGCTGTTCTACGGTGCGGCGGGCTATTTCCTGCTCGGTTTCGTCGTCTGGGTGGGAGCGCGCGGCGTCGGTGTGGACACTCCCGCCCGGCCGGCGCGGCAACTCGTCGGTCTGGCCGCGCTCCCGGTTGCGATCTCGATCGTGGTGACGGTGCCGGCGATCGTGCTCGGCTTCGGTTACGACTGGTTCAGGACGGGGGGCTCCGACGACGGCACCGGGCGGGTCGTCGTGCTCGGGACCGGTCTGGCATTCGGGCTCTGGTCACTCGGGTTGCTCGCCGTCGGCCTGCGAACGACCTTCGACCTGCCCTGGCGCGGCGTCGCCGGAGCCCTTGCGCTCGCCACTGTCATCATCGCCGCGTTTGCCGTCGTGCCCTCAGTGTTGTAGAGGCGTTGTGGCGACACCGGTGGCTCCCAGCTCCGCCTCGAAGGCGGCGAGCTCCTCGTCCGGCATCCCGTATGTGTGAACCTCCTCGGGGAAGCGCCGCTCCCGGACGTCTCCGACATACGCCTCGACAGCCCGCTGGATCTCGGTCGCGAGCTGCGTGTACTGCTTGACGAACCGGGGTGCATGGCCGTCGTACATGCCGAGGAGGTCATGCCACACGAGCACCTGCCCGTCGACGCCGGCGCCGGCGCCGATTCCGATTGTCGGGATCGTGAGCAACTCGGTGATCTTGGCCGCGACCGGGGAGGGGACAGCCTCGAGGACGAGCGAAAAGCAACCAACCGCCTGGAGCGCGAGCGCGTCGCGGACGAGCTGGGCGGCCTTCGCGGCGGTGCGGCCCTGCGCCTTGAAGCCGCCGAGCGCCGTCGCGGACTGCGGCGTCAAGCCGATATGCCCCATCACCGGCACGCCGGCGCCGACGATCGCGTGCGCCCGCGAGAGCATCGTCCCCGCGCCCTCGAGCTTCACCGCATCCGCGCCTGCATCCTTGACGAACCGAATCGCGTTCGTGACCGCGAGCTCGTCCGACACCTGGAACGAGCCGAACGGCATGTCGGCCACGACGAGGGGGCGGCGCGCACCACGTGTGACTGCGCGCGTCAGAACCAGCATCTCCTCCATCGTTGCCGGCACCGTCGAGTCGTGTCCCAGCACGGTCATCGCCGCCGAATCGCCGACGAGAATCACATCGGCACCGGACACGTCGGCGAGCCTCCCTGAGGGGGCGTCGTATGCGGTGATCATCGCGATCGGCGAGCGGCTCGCCTTCATGCCGACGAGATCGGTGATCGGGAGCTTGCCGGGCGCCGGGGCGCCGTGGCCGGGTGTGCGGGGACGTGTGCTCATGAAGCCTCCTCCAGGGGGACGTTGTCGATCAAGCGGGTCGAGCCGATACGGACGGCGGCGGCGAGAACGGGGGGATCGAACGGCGCTACCTCGACGTAGTCGACGTCGAGCCCCTCCAGCATCCTGCGCGCGTGTGCGGGGTCGCGGGTTGCGAGGGCGCGTGGAAGCGCGAGTGCGCGCTCCCGCTCGGCGGCGCTGAGACGGGCGTTGCGCGAGGACAATGCGAGCCCGTCGGCGTCCCTCACCGTGGGGAGCACGCGCAGCTCGAGCTCGAGCGCCAGGTCCAGGATCATCCGGCGGAGGACGGCCACCTGCTGCGCGTCCTTCTGGCCGAAGTAGACGACGTCGGGGCGGATGATCGTGAAGAGCTTGAGACAGACGGTCGCCACCCCTCGGAAGTGACCCGGCCGGTGGACGCCCTCGAGCACGGATCCGAGGTCGGTCACGTCGACCCAGGTCTGGAACCCGGGTGGGTACATCTCCTCGACCTGCGGCGCGAAGACGACGTCGACGCGTGCGCGCTCCGCTGCCGCGAGATCGTGCGCCTCGCCGCGCGGATAGCCGTTGAGGTCGGCGGCGTCGGCGAACTGGGCCGGGTTGACGAACAGGCTCATCACGACGGTCGAGCATTCGGTCCGGGCGGCGGCGAGAAGTGAGAGATGGCCGGAGTGAAGCGCGCCCATCGTCGGCACGAGGCCGATCTTCTCCTCGCGCCGTGGCGCGAGCGCGGCCCTGACGTCGGAGATCGTCCTGCACACCCTCATGCGACGGCAACCGTGGCATCGGCGAGCACGCGGTACATCGTCTCGAGCTCGGGTCGCTCCGACCGGATCGCTTCGAGATGGCGCTCGACGGTCTCCCAGTCACCGCGCTGAATCGGCCCCGTGAGCTCGAACCCGTTCTCGATCGTGCGCAGCATCAGCGGGTCGAGAGCCTCGCGGAGGCGCTCCCGCCGCCTCCAGGAGCGAGCCGGCTGCATGCCGGAGCGTGACGAGGTAGTTCGAGGCGATCGCCGCGCCCGCGTGGTAGGCCGCTCGGTCCTCGTCGCGCAGGGGGAACGGTCGCAGGCCGAGAGCCTCGGCGAGCCCGGTGCCGACCGCGTACGCCTCGTCGCTCTCGCCCGTCACGGCCGCCCACGCGCCGTCGAGCTGCTCCGGGCCCCGGCGGCGCGTGAACGTCTGCAGCGGATGCACGCCGAACCGGCGGACGTGAGGCTCAAGGGCAGCCAACGGCGTCGCACCGCTGACGTGGGCGATCCACGGGCCCGGTGCAACGCTCGCCGCCACCTCGGCGATGGCGCGGTCCGGCACGCAGAGAAGGACGAGGTCCGGGGGGTGCGCGTCGAGCGCGATCCCGCGCTCTCCGAGCCGCGCCGCAACCGCCGAGCCGACCCGGCCGCTGCCGATCACATTGACACTCTCGATCATGCGTGTGCTGCTCCAGTTCCTGGTCGGATACCGGGCTTCGGTGCACTATATCCGTCGGCGGGACGCGATCGTGGCGTGAGCCGAGCGGGAGCTCGATCGAACCGGACGCCGAGGTTTGCTGAGCTACACCGCTTCGGGTCAGCCGATGCGTTGCCGGAGAGCCTCCCGCACGGCCGGCCAGTCGTCGTCGACGACGCTGTACCAGGCCGAGTCCCTGTTCTCGCCGTCGCGGACCAGCATGTGCTTGCGATGGATCCCCTCGAACTCGGCCGGAAGCGCCGCGAGCGCAGGGCGGGCCCGCACGTTGAGCGCGTCGGTCTTGAACTCGACTCTCCGGCAGCCGAGCACATCGAAGGCGTGCTCGAGCTGCAGGAGCTTCGCCTCCGTGTTCACCCCCGTGCCCCAGGCTGACGGCGCGAGCCACGTCCAGCCGATCTCGAGGCTCCCGTGCTCCGGCCGAAGCGCCAGGAACCGGGTCGATCCGACCGGCCGCCCGGTCCCCCGGCAAATCGTCGCGAAGACGAGGTCCAGCCCTGCGTCGACCCGAGCCAGAGCGTCTTCCATCCAGGCCTGCCAGTCGTCGCGCGTCCGCGGTTGCACGATCGGCAGCCACCGCCAGACACGGGGATCGCGGGATGCCTCGTAGAGATCGTCGCCGTGCCGCAGGGCGAGCGGTTCCAACCGGACGATGGCGCCCTCGAGCGTCGGCGTCATCCATCGTTCCATGGGTGAGCACAGTACACTTGACCCATGCCGATCTACGAGTACGCATGCATGGAATGCGAGGACCACTTCGACGAGCTCGTCCGCAGCGAGGACCAGGTCATCACGTGCCCTTCGTGCGAGGCAACGAACGTGCTGCAGCAGATTTCCGCCTTCGCCGTCCACGGTGCGGCGGCGAAGCCGTCGTTCGGCGGCAGCGCCGGTGGGTGCTGCGGCGGCTCCTGCGGCTGCGGCTAGGCCGCGGTGGAGGGAGCGTACCGCGGCCTAGCCGCAGCGCTGTTTTTTGCCACGCTTCGCGTGGATCCTGAAGGGGCCCGCCTGCGGGCCCGTCTGGGCCGGACGCCGCGGTGACCGAGCACATCTCTCCGCGTGACGGCCGTATCCGGCGGCGTGCCTAGACTGACGCTCGATGGATGCCTCTGTGCGTGCCGCCTCTCTTGCGACGTATGCGGACGAGACCTCGGGCTGCACGCGCTGCTCGCTCGCCGAGACGCGAACGCAGGTCGTCTTCGGCTCGGGCGACCCCGACGCGGAGCTGATGTTGGTCGGCGAAGCGCCCGGCTTCCACGAGGATCAGGGCGGGCTCCCGTTCGCGGGGCAGGCGGGTGAGTTGCTGGGGCGGCTGCTCGACGGCATCGGCCTCGATCGTGGCGACGTCTACCTCGCGAACGTCCTCAAGTGCCGCCCGCCGCAGAACCGCGACCCGCTCGAGGGCGAGATCGCGGCCTGCGAACCGCACCTGTTCCGGCAGATCGAGCTGGTGCGACCCCGCATCGTCGCCACGCTGGGCAACTTCGCGACGAAGCTGCTCTCCAGCCGCTCGTTCGGGATCACGCGCGTGCACGGTCAGGAGCTCGAGGTGGCGCTCGGCGGCACAACCGTGATCCTCTACCCGGTCTATCACCCGGCGGCGGCCCTCTATACCCCGTCGATGCTGCGGGCGCTGGAGGAGGACTTCGCACGGATCCCGGCGCTGCTCGGTCGCCCGAGCGTGGTGTCGGCACCGCTACGTGCGGCCGTCCGAGGCGCCGGCCGCGACCTCCCGCGACGAGCCGGCCTCGACCGAGGCGGTCGGCGACGTGGTGCAGCTCGGTCTGTTCTAGCTCCGTGCTCGAGCGAATCACGGCGTCGGCACTCGAGACCGAGGCGTTCGGTGCCCTGCTCGCGGCGTTCCTCCGGCCCGGCGATGTCGTGCTCCTGCGGGGAGAGCTCGGCGCAGGCAAGACGACCCTCGTGCGCGGCGCGTGCCGGTCGCTCGGGATCGAGGGACCGGTGACGAGCCCGACGTTCACGATCGGCCATCTGTATCGGGGCACGACAACGGTCGCTCATCTCGACCTCTACCGGTTCGTCGGGCTCAGCGCGGCGGAGTGGGGCGACCTCGAGCCGTACTTCGACGACACCATCGCCTTCGTCGAGTGGCCCGACGCCGGTCTTGCATCGTTACCGCCGGCGCGCGCGTCGATCGTGCTCGAGCACGTCTCGCCCGCCGAGCGGCGACTGACGGTCGACACCGCCGACGGAACGCTGCTAGAAGATCTTGCGCGTGCTGATCCTGGCGTTCGACACTGCAACTGACCTCGCCACGAGCGCGCTCGTGGCCGACGGAGAGACCCTCGGCGAGCGCACGACGCGGCCGCAGGGGCTCCTCGCTGACGTCGACGCACTGCTTGCCGCGGCGCACGTCGTCCCCGCCGACCTGACGGCAATCGTGGTCGGAACGGGGCCCGGGAGCTTCACCGGCACCCGGATCGGGCTGGCCGTCGCCCGCGGGCTCGCACTCTCCCTCGATCTTCCGGTGGCCGGTGTCTCGACGCTGGCGGCGCTCGCTGCGGCGACCGACGGAGCCTTCCCGATCGTCGACGCGCGTCGCGGGGAAGTGTTCGTCTCCGGCCCTCTGGCCGTGGCGCCCGAGAACGTCGCCTTCGCGCCCGGGGCGATCTGCGTGGGCAACGGAGCCATTCGCTACCGCGGCCTGCTCGAGGGCCGCGGCGCCGACATCCCGCCGGACGATTCCGGGCTCCATGTCCCGCGCGCCTCGCTGCACGCCTCGCTCGCCGACTCCTTCGGCCCGGCCGACGCCGTCGAGCCGGTCTACGTCCGTGATCCGGATGCGAGCGCGTGGGTCGCGTGAGCATTTCGCTGCGACGGCTCGAGCTCGGAGATCTCGATGCGATCGAGAGGATCGAGCAAGCGTCGTATCCCACTCCTTGGTCGCGGTCGATGTTCGCGAGCGAGCTCGCGAAGCAGAGCTCGCTCTCGATCGCGGCCGTCTCACCCGACGGCGACCTCGTCGGCTACCTGGTGTTGTCCCGCTACGTCGATGCCTGGCATGTGATGAACGTCGCCGTCGATCCCGACCATCGCCGGCTCGGGATCGCGTCGGCGATGCTGGAGCGCCTGTTCGAGGTGACGCGCGCCGATGCCCAGCGCGGGTACACCCTCGAGGTACGCGTCTCCAACACGGCCGCGATCGGCCTGTACGAGGGCTTTGGCTTTGCGTCGCGTGGCGTCCGACGTGGTTACTACACTGACAACAGAGAAGATGCGTTGATCATGTGGAAGGACGCCGACGTGCAGAGAGCCGACGGACGATGCAGAGAGCCCGACGTGCAGGAGGAGCCCGGCACGCAAGAGCCGACCGGCGAATGATCCTCGTAATGGGCATACAGACATGATCTTGGGTATAGAGACATCGTGTGACGAGACGGCAGCAGCGGTCGTGTCCGCGGACGGGAGTGTCCTGTCGTCGATCGTGGCGTCCCAGGCGGAGCTCCACGCTCGCTACGGCGGCGTCGTGCCGGAGGTCGCCTCCCGCCGCCACCTCGAGCTCATCGGCCCGGTCGTGCGGGAGGCTCTCGAGGAGGCATCGGTCGAGTTGGCCGACATCGCGCGAATCGGGGTGACGCAAGGCCCGGGCCTGATCGGTGCGCTCCTGGTCGGCCTCTCGGCCGCCAAGGCGATCGCCTGGTCACGCGGCCTGCCGCTCGTCGCCGTCGATCACCTGCAAGGCCACGTGGCGGCGCTCTACCTCGACCCGGCCCCGGTTGAGCCCCCGTTCGTCTGCCTGCTCGCGAGCGGTGGTCACACGCTCGTGCTGGCGGTGCGGGAGCGCGGAACATTCGAGCGCCTCGGAACCACTCTCGACGACGCCGCGGGCGAGGCCTTCGACAAGGGAGCCCGGCTGCTCGGTCTCCCGTACCCCGGGGGAGCCCAGATCGACGCGTTGGCGCGCGACGGTGACCCTGATGCGTTCTCCTTCCCGGTGGCGCGGGTCCCGGGCCTCGACTTCTCCTTCTCCGGCGTCAAGACGTCGCTCCTCTACACCGTCCGGGACCTGGGTGAACGCGGAGTCGCCGCGCGTCGGGCCGACCTCGCGGCGTCCTACCAGCGGGCGATCGTGCGTGCCCTCACGGAGCGCCTCGGGCGAGCAGCCGAAGCCGTGGGAATCGACCAGATCGCCGTCGTCGGGGGCGTTGCCGCCAACAGCGAGCTCCGCGCGGCGCTTCCCGGCGCGGCTCTGGCGCCACTCGCACTCTGCACGGACAACGCCGCCATGATCGCCTCGGCGGCGCGGTTCATCGATCCTGTCCCCGCCGATGAGGCTCTCAGCCTGGATGCGTATGCGTCGGCTGCCTGAACGCCCCGGAGCCCGCCTGCTCGGCGCGGCGATCCTCGTCGGCGCAGCCCTGCTCCTGAGCGGTGGGGCGAGCGGCGCGGCCGATGAGCCGGCATCCGCGGTTGGCTGGGAGAGCTTGCTCGGCGACCGGCCGTCGGCTCAGCTCGGGGGGCGCTGGATCGTCGTGCTCGACAGGCCGTCGCTCGCCACACGGGTGGCCGCGGCGGGCGGTGTTGCGACCGAGGAGCAGGAACGTGCCTGGACGGCCGGAGTACGTGCCTCCCAGCAGGACGTGATCGCGCGGCTCGCATTCCGCGGCGCCCCGATCGAGCCCGAGCACGCCTACTACCGCGTGCTCAACGGCTTCGCCACCTCTCTCGACGCCCGTAGCCTCGCGATCGTCGCGCGCGATCCGGACGTCCTCGGCGTTTTCCCGGTGCGCGCTGCCATCCCTGCTGCGATCGACCCGAGCCGTGTCGACGACATCTTCGACGTCGTCGCTGGGCTTCGGCCGGATGTCGGGATCCCGGGATTTTCCGGCGCGGGTGTCACGGTCGCCCTGCTCGACACCGGTGTCGACCGCGTCCATCCCTACATCCGGGAGGCGCTGCTGCCCGGGCTCGACGTGCTCGATCCTGGTGGCGACGCCAGCGCGCGCCAGAATCCCACCGCCCCCGGCCGCCCGGAGCGTCACGGCACCGAGATGGCTGGGCTCGTCGTCGGGTCGGGAGGGCCCGTTGGGTTGGCAGGCGTCGCTCCCGGCGCGTCGTTGCTGCCGATCCGCGTTGCCGGGTGGCAGCCGGACACCTCCGGCGGCGTGTCCGTCTACGGGCGAACCGATCAGCTGCTCGCGGGCATCGAGCTCGCGGTGGATCCGAACGAGGACGGCGACGCGCACGACGCCTCTCGGGTGGCGCTCGTGGGGGTTGTCGAGCCGTTTGCTGCCTTCACCGACGGCCCGCTCGCCGCAGCCGCTGAGGGCGCCGCCTCGCTCGACTCGCTCGTCGTCGCCGCGGCCGGGAACGACGGGCCGGCCGGGCCCTCGTACGGGAGCGTCGGCGGCCCAGGCGGGTCTCCTGCGGCGCTCACGGCCGGCGCGATCGACACGAGAAGGCGGAGCCCCACCGGCCACGTGCTGCTCCTCGCCGGCCTCCGCGTGCTCGTCTCGGGCGATCAGCCTCTCGGCGGCGTCGTCGCTCCTTCGCTCTCGGTCTCGGCGCCGGTCGTGGCGCTTGCCCGGGCTGCGCCCGCAGTCGTCGGAGCCGCCGGCGGACTCACCCGCCTGTTCGACACCAGCGGCTACAGCCGGGTGGGCGGCGCCGCAGCGCTCCTTCCTCGCGGCACGTCGTCGCCCGAGGCCGTTCGCGAGGCCGTCGCCTCGGGGGCCCGTGCCGTGCTCGTCGACGGGCCGCTCCCGGCCGGTGCGCTCGGCACCGACGGTCCAGCCGACGTACCGATCCTCGGGCTGTCCGCAGGTGACGCCGAGATCGTTCGCTCCGCGCTCCGGCGCGCGATTCCCGTCACGCTCGCGGTCGGAGCGGCCGCGTTCGACCCGAACGCTGCGCTCGGCGATGCAGCGCCGTTCTCATCCGAAGGGCTCGCCTTCGACGGCGGCCCGAAGCCGGAAGTGAGCGCCGCGGGGATCGGTCTCGCGACCTCGGATCCAGGACGCAACGAGGATGGTGCGGCCCGGTACGGCACGCTCAGCGGCTCGAGCGCCGCCGCCGCGCTCACCGCGGGAGCCGCAGCCCTCCTCGCGCAGGCGCGACCGGATCTCGACGCCGCCGGGCTGAAACAAGCGCTCGTTGCCTCGTCGCGGCGAACCGGTGGCGCGGCGGCCGGCAGGGTCGACCCGTCGGGCGCGGCGGCGGTCGAGCTCGTCGCCGACCCGCCGACGGTCGGCCTCGGGGTGGCGCTGGCTGAGAACGCCGACGTCGGCCGGATCGTGACGCTACGGAACGTCAGCCGTCGGGCGCTCGAGCTGACGATCGAGCCTGGAACCGCCGATGCGGCCGACATCGAGGTCGACGTGATTCCGCGGTCCGTCAAGCTCCGCCCTGGCGCGTCGGTCGAGATCGCCGTCTCGGCGAGGGTCCCGCTGTTGCCGAAGGCCCCGGCAGCTCTGGGCGGCGCATTGCGCGTGAAGATCAAGAACGGCGCGCGGCTGCTCGTGCCCTGGACGATCGCCGTTCCGCTCGCCAAGCGCGATCTGATCAGGAGTGCCCGCCTGTCGAGCAAGATCTTCGCGCCGTCCGACGTCGAGCCGGCCGTGTTGACGGTGATCGCCGGACGCGTCGACGGCAGCGCGGAGCGGCCCCAGCTCCTGCCGCTCGAGGCGTTGCGGATCGACCTCTACCGCGGCGATCGTCGCCTCGGCCGGCTCGCCCTCGTGCGCGATGTGCTCCCCGGGCGCTACTCGTTCGGCATCACCGGGCGCGGCGTCGACGGTCGCCGCCTGCCGCGAGGGGCGTACGAGTTGCGGATCACCGCCGTCCCTGTCGGCGGCGGGGACGAAGACGAGAAGATCGTGCCGTTCGCGATCGGCCCGTGAGGCCCGTCGCGGCTCTGTGTCCGCGGTATAGTCGTCGCGTCGTGAGCGTCGGTGTCCACGCATGAGTGCTGCCGCCTCTGCTCCGACGCATCTTCGCGAGAACCCGTTCGAGATCGCCCAGGCGCAGCTGCGTCGGGTCGGCGAGACGTTCGACGTCGACCCGAACCTGATCCGCGTCCTCTCGTACTGCAAGAAGGGCGTCGAGGTGTCGGTGCCGGTGCAGATGGACGACGGCTCCGTCTACGCATTCCAGGGCTACCGCGTCGTCCACAACATGACCCGGGGCCCCGCCAAGGGAGGCATCCGGTACCACCCGGCCGTCACGCAGGACGAGGTGAAGGCGCTCGCGATGTGGATGACGTGGAAGTGCGCTCTGATGGGACTTCCGTTCGGGGGCGCCAAGGGAGGCGTGATCTGCGATCCGAAGCTGCTCTCGCTGGGCGAGAAGGAGCGACTGACGCGCCGCTACACGAGCGAGATCATCAACGAGATCGGACCGGAGAAGGACATTCCGGCCCCCGATGTCGGCACCGACGCACAGGTCATGGCCTGGATCTTCGACACCTACTCGATGAATGTCGGGCATTCGGTGCTCGGCGTCGTGACCGGGAAACCGCTTGCCGTCGGTGGCTCGGTGGGCCGGGACGGGGCAACGGCACGTGGCTCGCTGTACTGCATCCGGACGGCGCTCCAGAAGCAGGGCTCGCGCCTGCATGACGCACGCGTTGCCATCCAGGGGTTCGGCAACGTGGGCTCGAACCTGGCGCGACTGCTGGCCGAGGAGGGGGTGCGCGTCATCGCCGTCTCCGACTCGCGAGGCGGGATCCACAACCCGTACGGCCTCGACGTACCCGCGGCGATCGCGTACAAGGCCGAGCACGGGGTTCTCGAAGGCTTTCCCGCCGCCGACCCGATCACGAACGAGGAGCTGATCGAGATCGACTGCGACGTGCTCGCTCCCTGCGCGCTGGAACAGGTGATCACGGCGGACAACGCCGCGCGGGTGCGGGCGAGGATGGTCTGCGAGGGAGCCAACGGCCCGACGACCCCGGCGGCCGACGAGATCCTCGAGGATCGCGGCATTCTCGTCCTGCCGGACGTGTTGGCGAACGCCGGTGGCGTCGTGGTCTCGTACTTCGAATGGGTCCAGGGGCTGCAGGAGTACTTCTGGAAGGAGTACGAGGTCAACGCGAAGCTGAACGACATCGTCGTGCGCGCCTTCGAGGAGACGTGGTCGACGCGTGACCGGTCCGCAACGAGCATGAGGATGGCGGCGTACGGCCTTGCCGTTCAGCGCGTCGCCGAAGCGACGACGATCCGCGGCCTCTACCCCTAGGTTGCACCGCGTCACTCGCCCCACGCGGCGGCGCGGCGCGCCTCGTCTCGCGCGGCCATCATGAGCTCCGGGTCGCGGTTCCGCCGTGTGACGCTCTTTCATGCCGAAGGCTGCCACCTGTGCGAGCGGGCGATCGAGGTAGCCCACGACGCGCAGGGCCCGGATGCCGTTCGACCTCGAGCTCGTCGACATCGGTGGTGTCGCGACACTCGAATCCGCCTACCGCGAGTTCCTGCCCGTGATCGAGATCGACGGCGTTCGGGCGTTCACGTATTTCGTCACGGTCGACGCCCTGCTCGAGCGGCTCGGTGGGGACGGTTACCCGGCGCGCTGACAGTCCCAGGCAGGCAATATGTGACGAATTGTCACAAACGTTCGTGTCGGCAAGGGAGAGCCAGTGGCGGAGAGATTGACAGTGGGTGTCGCGGCACGGCTGAGCCGCTACCTGCAGGTGCTCACTCAGGCGAAGAAGATGGGCAAGGACCGGATCTCGTCGCAGGAGATCTCGGAGTACACGAACATCAACGCGACTCAGATTCGCCGCGACCTCTCCGGCTTCGGCCGCTTCGGCAAGCGTGGGGTCGGCTACAACATCGATTCGCTCCTGGGTGAGATCCGCAAGATCCTTCGGACACAAGGCCAGCACAACATCGCGCTCGTCGGCGCAGGGCGGCTCGGAGGCGCGATCGCGAGCTCACCGATCTTCGCCGAGCACGGCATCACGATCGCCGCCGTGTTCGACAGTGACCCGGCGAAGGTGGGGCGGGTCATCGGCGGCGTCGCCGTCAGCCCGCTCGAGTCGCTCGACGAGCTCGCCCGCGAACGCAACATCATCGTCGGTGTCCTCGCGGTGCCGGCGGACGCCGCACAGGCTGCTGCCGACGCACTGGTCGACGCGGGCGTGAAGATCATCTTCAACTACTCACAGGCGCTTCTCGCGACACCGGCCGACGTCCAGGTTCACACGTCGAACCCTGCAGTCGAGCTGCTGTACGCGCTCTACTTCCACCTCACCTCGCCGCACTCCGGACTGCGTTCGCGGCCCGAATCGGCCCGCACCACCACGCGGCTACTCGAATGTGACG
>CAWCYU010000029.1:0-529193 GCA_963799905.1 uncultured Thermoleophilia bacterium | reverse complement strand
AGTTTCTATGGGAGCTCCTGCTCGGCATCTACTGCGCCACAAAGGAGTTCAGACGAGACTCTCCGATTCTCTCGCCGGCCGCGCGGATGGTGCCGCAGGAAGAAGGTGCCTGACGGTGCCCGTCAACCTGAGCAACAGCGTTTGGGCGATCCTGCGACCGGGTAGTCAGAACCGCCGGTGATCGCCGGTCAACCTACGAGTGCGGAGGTTCAGAATGACTGAGGAGACGCGCGAAGAACACGGCGCCGGCAGACGGAGGAGCCGGCTCGGGACATGACGGCGGTGCGGACGGAGGCGCCGACGGGGGCGCCGGCGAAGGTCATGGCCCGGCCGACGGTGGAGCCGGCACCGGACACGACGGAGGAGCTGACGGCGGCGCAGACGGAGGCGCTGACGGCGGCGCAGACGGAGGCGCCGGCGAAGGTCATGGCCCGGCCGACGGCGGAGCCGGCTCCGGACACGACGGAGGAGCTGACGGCGGCGCAGACGCCGGAGCGAACCGCTGACCGTCGCAGAATCGACGGCGGGTCGGGCGGCCGTCTCGGCGGCCGCCCGGCCCTCGAGCGGCTCATCGCCATCTCGGAAGCGCGCTTTGCAGACGAGTTCTGGGGTAGCTCACCACTCCTGAGCCGTGGGACCGAGTTGGCTCGAGGCTTCGATGATCTGTTCTCGCTCGAAGCGGCCGACGAGATTCTCTCGACCCGCGGCCTGCGCACGCCGTTCATTCGGGTAGCGAAGGACGGTGCGATCGTCGACCCGTCGCGCTTCACCGGCGCGGGCGGCGTCGGAGCGTCGGTCGGCGATCAGGTTCGCGACGAACGAATCCTCGATCTGTTCGCAGCCGGACACACGCTCGTCTTACAGGCGCTGCACCGGTTCTGGCCACCGCTCGTGACTTCGCCGGGACGCTGAGCGCCGAGCTCGGGCATCCTGTTCAGATCAACGCGTACATCACTCCGAAGCAGTCGCAGGGGTTCGCGGCGCACTACGACGTCCACGATGTGTTCGTACTGCAGATCGCCGGCACGAAGCGCTGGATCGTCCACGACCCTGTTCACCCGGATCCGCTTCGCGATCAGCCCTGGACGCAACACCGTGCCGCCGTCGAGTCGCGGGCGACCGACGTCCCGCGCGACGAGTCGGTCCTCGAGAGCGGCGACGTCCTGTACCTCCCTCGCGGCTTCATCCATTCCGCGGAGGCGCTGGGCGGCGTCTCCGTCCATCTGACGATCGGTATCCACACCCACACGCGCCACGATCTCGTGCGAGCGCTTGCTCGAGCTCGCTGCCGATGATCCGAGGCTCCGCCGCACGCTGCCGCTGGGTATCGATGTCGGCGACTCGGATCAACTCGAGATCCGGATCTCGAATCGACGATCGAGGCTCTCGCGGAGCGAGTCCGGTCGATCTCGCCAGCCGACGTCGCGCAGATCATGGAGCGACGCGATCGGGGAAGCAGTCGACCCGCTCCGCTCAGGCCGCTCGCGCAGGCGCAGGCGCTGGACACCCTCGACCGCCGAGACGCTGGTCCGCGTTCGGTCGCAGCAGCGGGCGATGCTGCATGTCGACAGCGAGCGACGTGACCATCAGCCACGCCGGAGGCAACGTCACCTTCGCGCCTGCGCACGCCGACGCGCTGCGCACCGTGCTCGACTCACACGACTGGATTCGGGTCGGCGACCTTCCCGGGCTGAGCGACGAGCAGCAGGCTCGAGCTCGTCGCTCGGCTGATGCGGGCCGGTGTCGTCGTCGCAGACCGACCGACGCCAACCGGTCGTTGATGAGCCCCGATCCGGCCGCCAGTCGGCTGCGATGCTCGTTCGCGGCGGATGCGCGGGGAGATCCGCTGGCCGGAACGGCAGCCCACGCGAGGGGCTTTCGTGCTGATCGAGTCGCCTGGCGCGTGGGGCCAGAACGCATTGAGCGAGTCTCGTCTGGACCCGGAGATCGTGTCGGTCGTGGCGGCGCGGGCCGCTGGGCTGTCGTATCGCGTTCTCCTGATCAAGAGGCCGGGACGGGTCCTGGAGAAGGCGCAACGTCAGTGGGCCGTCGTCGACTCGACCCCCGGTGCCGAGGCGGTGACGTGGGGGACGTACGGCTCGGACGAGGACCTGCTCGACATCCGATTCGAAGCGCGCGCAGGAGGCAGGTGACCTGTCTCCGATCTATCTCGTCTGCACGCATGGGCGCCACGATGCGTGCTGCGCGCTGCGCGGCAGAGCAGTCGCGGCCAGACTCGCCGAGCAACGGCCTGACCTCGTCTGGGAGTGCTCCCACATCGGAGGCGACCGGTTCGCACCAAACGTGCTCGTGCTTCCCGAGGGTCTCTACTACGGTCGCGTCGAGCCTTCTCGCTCATCCGACGTCGTTGCAGCCCACGAGCGCTCGGAGGTCGTCATCGATCTCCTCCGAGGTCGGGCTGTGTTTCGCCCGGTGGTTCAAGCGGCCCAGAACTTCGCGAGGGTCGCCGACGGCAGTCTCGCGATCGCCGACCTCGAGCCGCTCGGTTCGAGGACGGGGGCGAACGGTGATGTCAGCGTCGACCTCTCACACGCCGGCCGCACCATGACCGTCACGGTCCGCGCGACTGTCGGAGAGACGACCGGACTTCTCACCTGCAGGGCGACGCACCCACTCCACCCGCCGACCTTCGCCCTCCAGGCGATCGAAGTTCACTAGGCCTACTCCCGGCTCGAGGCGCTCGCGGCTCGGGGAATCCGAACGGTGTGGCGTCGCGTAGGGCAGGTAGGGCCGGCCGGCTCGGGGCGATTCGGGCCGGGCACACCTACGCGAACGTTCACTCGTCGAAATGGCCGGGTGGCGAGATTCGCGCTCAGATTCCGGCTGAGATCGACATGCGGCGGCACGACGACAGGGGACGAGGGAAGGAAAGGACGGAGACAAGCAGCAGACTGGCGGGAAGAACGACTAGCGAGCGGCACTCGGCGCGAAGCCTGTGGGCCGGGCGGGAGTCGAACTCTCGCCCGGCCCGCGGGGTCGTCAGCGCGTTGCCACCGCTCGATGCCTCACGCCGCCGAGGGCGGAACCGTGCCGCCTTGGTCGGCGCCTGCAGCGTCGGCCTGGACTGCCGTCGCGTCACGGAACAGCAGCACGCTCACAACGAGGATCCAGATCAAAGTCAGGATGAGCGCGATGAAGTCGGCGAACGGGATGAAAAGGGCGATTCCGAGGACAAGCGCGATCCAGCCCAGCCAGCGATAGGAGCCGGCTCGTGTGAGCAGGCAGCCGGCTGCTCCGAGCATCATCACACCGAACCCAGCGTTGAAAGCGACCCAGCTGTCACCGTCGAACAGATTCAGAGCCTGCAGCGCTGCGGGTGAGGCACCGTTCGTAGCGCCGTCGGTCTTCGCGAAGACGACAGCGGCGAGCACAGCGATGATCGCGCTCGTCATGACGCTTCCACCGACGAGGACAGCGTCCCAGGTTCCGCGGGCGCGCGTCCCCCCGGCGGCACTCAGGCTCGCGGCGAAGAAGATGAGGAACGGCGTCGCCGCAACGAAGATGAACGCGGCGATTGCCTGCCGCAACTGCTCGTCGTCATAAAAGCTCAGCACCTCCGCCCCACTCGCATTGCTTTCGGGCGTGTCCCCACCGATCCCGACCACCGAGACAAGCACGAGAACAACGAACACCACACCGCCAAGCGGAAGCCACCGTTTCGCGTCCATCCTCAACTCCCCGATCACTGGTTGACGAGACAGCACCCGAGCATGACGAGTCGTCAACCGATCTGCAATCGGCGGGGAAGGGCACGCGCGGGTGTTTCGAGACGGCCATCCACGTCCATACACCCGCATGGAACGTGTCGACAAGCGTCCGAGTGCTGCACGTTCGAGTCTCCGTGGCGACGTGCGGATCATCGCGGGCCGGGTGATCGCGGAGGCGCGGGCCGACCACATCACAACCTCGGCACAGGCGCTTGCCTACTCGCTCTTCCTCGCGATCCCCGCCGTCCTCCTCGTCGTGCTCGGCGTCTTCTCTCTCGTCGCCAGCCCGTCCGACGTCGACGGCCTGATCGATCGAACGCGCGGCGTGATCCCGCCCGAGGCCGCCAGCCTCCTCAGCGACAGCCTCCACCGCTCGGCGAACTCTCCGGGCAGCGGACTGCTGTTGACGGTCGTTGGACTCTGTCTCGCTCTGTGGACGATCACGTCGGCCGCGACGACCCTGATGCGAGGCATTACCACTGCGTTCGACAGGGAAGACCAGCGAGGCTTCGTCCAGAAGCGGCTGCTCGCGCTTCTGATCGTGCTCTGCCTCGTGGCCGCAGCGGCCCTGGTTGGCTGCTTCCTCGTCTTCGGCCCCTACCTTCAGCGATGGCTCGGCGGTGCGACGAGTCAACCGGGGCTCGTCGCCTGGGTGTGGTGGACGGCCCAGTGGCCGGTGCTGATCCTGGCGCTGCTCGCCTCTTTCGCCGTTCTTCTCTATCTCGGGCCGGATGTCGACCAGCCGAGCTGGAAATGGGTCACCCCCGGCGCTGTCGTCGCCCTGGTGATCTGGCTCCTGGCGTCGGGTGCATTCTCGTTGTACGCGTCGCACTTCGGCTCGTACCAGAAGACCTGGGGATCGCTCTCGGCCGTCGTCGTGATGCTGATCTGGCTCTGGCTGACGAACGTCGCCCTCCTGCTCGGGGCCGAGGTCAACGCAGAGACCGAGCGGCTCGCCGCCGACCGCGCCGGCCCAGGCCCACAGCTCGTCCCGTTACCCGAGCGCCATCGAGACCCCGGCGTCCTCACGCGCTGACGCCACGGTCGACGAGCGCTCGGCCCTGCGAGGTCGAACGTCACCGCGCGAGTGACTCAACGGCGGATCGGGGTGACGGTCGCGGAGCCCGTTGTCGGATCGCTGCCGATCATGAGTGGATGGTCGAAGACGTCGTCGAGCAGAGCTGTCGCGTACACGTCTGCAGGCGCGCCCGACGCGACGAGGCGGCCCTCGTGAAGCAGGATGATCCGGTCGGCGTAGGCGGCCGCGAGGTTGAGATCGTGGATGACCGCGACGACGGTGCCGCCCTGGTCGACGGCCGCTCGGACAAGGGCCGTCAGGTGCTCCTGGTGATGGAGGTCGAGCGAGCTGGTCGGCTCGTCGAGACCGTGTAAGGGGAGCCTCACATCGATCGGGCTCTCGAACGGTAGACGTGGACCCCACCGGTCGGGCGACGAAGCCGACGGATCCGGGCGATCAGTTCACCCATTTGGGGGGAGTCGGCTCGACCGTCGGGGCCGATCTGACAGGTGTCACTACCTGTGGAAGGACTGCGAACCGATGCTGCTCATGATCGACAAGATCCGCACACGTCACGAAAACGTTCTCGCACTGATCGGAAACCGCCTCTCGCGGCAGCACGGTTTCACCCTGATCGAGCTCCTGATCGTGCTCGTGATCATCGGGATCCTGCTCGCAATCGCCGTCCCCTCCTACCTCGGCTTCAAAACACGCGCCGAAAGCGCCGCCGCCAAATCAAACGTCCGCGCCGCCATCCCCGCCGCCGAGGCCTACTACTCCGACCAAGGAACCTACGTCGGCATGACCAACACCAAACTCCGCGCAAGCTACGACGCCGGCATCTCCACCTCACTCACCATCGGCACCGTCACCGCCACCACCTACACCCTCTCCTTCATCAAAGGCGCCTGCACCGCAACCATCACAGGACCCGGCGGCACCATCGCGATCAGCGGCAGCGGCTGCACCTAGAACCTGACATCCTCAACTCGGGAGCGCGTCGGGTGAGATCGACGAGCCGAAGGCGAGGCTACGTGTCGCGTGGGCTGTCGTGGCCGTCCGACCAGGTGGCGAGCGCGTCCATTCAGGTTGTATCGACGCTGACCCTGGTCGCCGGTTAGATGGATTGGCGGGCGATTCGGCGTCCCCGGGGTGGCGTAGGATCGTCACTCCCGTCGTGGGAGGCCGGTCACTCGGGAGCGGTGAGGCGGCACGCGGGTGGTTGTGGCCGCGTTCGGAGATTGTTTACAGGAGGCGTCTAACGTGGAGCGATGGTGGATTCGCGGATAACTCGAAGACGACTCGTGCGGCGCGGCCTGTCGGCGGCCGGCCTGCTCGTTGCGGCCGGTTGGCCGGGGAGCGGTTGGGGGGCGGAGAAGCTGGTGCGCGGGTTCAGCGTCCGCAATGCAGCACGTCCGTTCCGGGGCGACCGTTCCGGGTTCGCGACGATCAGTCCGCGCACGGCCGGCCGTCGCGCCCAAGCGGTCGTCGATGTGGTTGCGAGGAAACCCGTGGATGCGACCCTCGAGGTCGTGAGCCGAAACGGTGTCGGCGTGCGGGTCGTCTCTCGGACTCCCGTGGCGCTCGCGGCCGGTCGCAACGAGATCCCTTGGGCGCCGGCCCCATCGATCAAGCCCGGTTCGTACATCCTGCGGCTACGGCAACTCGATGAGACACCGGCCCCGGTGCTCGCAGCTGCCGTCGTGCGCATCCTCGACGTCGAGGCGACGTTCCAGCAGCGCAGCGCCGTGCCCGGCGAAACCGTCCAGTTGAACGTTCAGACCGACGCGCCCTGGCTTTCGATGACCCTGCTGCAGTGCGGGCCCGAAGAGGGACCGACCAACAGCAACTACGAGATGAGAGGCGTCCAGGTCGGTGACCCGATCCGGTTCGACCTGGCCGGCAGACGAGGCCGGCTGACACGAGTCCCGGTCACGGTTCTCGCGCAGACGAGCGGCCTCTACGCCGCCCGGCTCGTCGGCCCCTCCGGACACGTCGGGTACGCGCCGCTCATCGTCAGGCCCGCGGCGCCGACTCAGCGGATCGCGGTGGTTCTGCCGACAACGACCTGGCAGGCCTACAACTACTACGACCGAAACGGAGACGGCTTCGGCGACACCTGGTACTCGTTGTGGGCGCAGAAACGGATCGACTTGACCCGCCCCCACCTGCGCCGAGGTGTTCCCGAGCGCTACCGAAGCTACGAAGTCCAGTTCCTCCACTGGCTCGCCTCCCGCGGCCATGCAGTTGACTACTACGCCGACGAGGACATCGACCTGTTCCCATCCCCCGAGATGCTCCGCTTTGCATACGACCTGATCATCTTCCCGGGCCACACCGAATACGTCACCCAACGCCTCTACGACCTCGTGCAGGGATATCGCGACCTCGGCGGCCGTCTCATGTTCCTCTCCGCCAACAACTTCTTCCGCCACGTCACTCGCACCGGAACCCACGCGAAGCTGATCGGAGAGTGGCGCGACGCCGGTAGGCCCGAGTCCGCGCTGCTCGGAGCCCAGTACCTCGCAAACGACAGCGGTGAACGCCAGCAGCCATACGTCGTCACCGGAGCCGACACGGCCTCCTGGGCGTTCACGGGCACCGGCCTCAGAAACGGCTCCCAGTTCGGACGGTATGGGATCGAGATCGACTCGACGACGCCCTACTCGCCACCCGGCACACAGGTCCTCGCACGCATCCCCGACCTCTTCGGCCCAGGCCGCTCAGCCGAAATGACCTACTACGAAACCGAAGCGGGCGCACGCGTCTTTTCCGCCGGGGCTCTCAACTTCGGCGGCACGATCATGCTCTGGCCCGAAACCGGCCGCCTCCTCGACAACATCTGGGCTCGAATGGCCCGGTAGTCGCGTTCTCCTACGTGCCTTGGTCGGGCCCCACGTCGCTCAGCGTGAGGACGTTCTCGCGAGTGCTGCATTGCGTGTGCTCGGACCAGCTTGTTGTTCGGGTTGCTGTGCCACGAGGAGTTGGTGGCTCGGCTTGCTGAGAATGCGTTGTCGCTTGCGTCGGCGAAGGTGCTCGGCGGCGAAGTAGCTGCCGATGACGAAGGTTGCTGCCGCGGTTTGGGCGAGAATGCCTTCCCAGGTCGGGTAGAGGCCGAACCAGACGCCCGACCAGTAGGGAAGGTGGAGGCCTTCGATCGGAGTGACGGGGAGCCAGCCGACCTTCTCCATCACCTGGACCGTCTGGCCGACGAGGACGATCAGGACCCAGGTGATCATCAGCCCCGTCGCGATCAACATTTTCTTGTGGGGAAGCTTCCGTTCGAGCGCCATCACCAGAACGCCGACGGCGATCGTTGCGGCGAGGCCGATCGCGATTCCCTGGAGGACGGTGAAGGCGCCTGCTTCGAGGGTGAGCGCCTGGACGAAGAGCGTGGTCTCGAATCCCTCGCGGTAGACGCTCGTGAATCCGAGCAGGACGAGCCCGACGACCTGGGCGGCGGCGAGAGAGAGGCCGGCGCCGGAGAGGATCGATTTCTTCTTCCGGTGCAGGCCCTTGCAGGTTCTCCTGCCAATAGACGCGATGGTAGAACCAGTTGAGGATCACGAGCAGGACGCCGATCGCGACGAGCGAGACGATCGCCTCGAGCCGCTCTCCGTAGCGTGAGAGCGAGCGGAGGACGGTTTGCGCGATCACCCAGGTGACGGCGCTCGCGACGAGCGCGAGCAGCGCGCCGCCGAGCAGGGGCCGGCGGTAGCGGCGGTAGGGGCCCGACCATGCTGGCCATCAGGGCGGCGAGGATGAGGACCGCCTCGAGGCCCTCGCGGAACGTGATGATCGCGGTGTTCGCGATCACCGTCGGTCGCGAAGCACCTTCCCCGATCGCCTCTGCGGACTCCTTGAGCGCGAGGTCGAGGGCAGCGAGAGTGACGGCCGCTATCTCGGCGCCGGTGGCGTTTCGGCGGACGAGTTGCGCGAGCCCGTCTGTTGCCGTCGGCGCCGTACCAGAACAGCCCTTCGACGCGCTGGAACAGCGACGGGCGCGAGCCCACGCAGATGTTGTTCGGGGCCGAGCTCGAAGGTGGCATAGGCCTCGAGCCGACTCGACTCGGCTCGCCGATAGTCGCCCGCGGCGACGGCGGCGCCGACCTTCTGCAGGAGCGTCGCGATGACGTCGAAGTCGGCCTGGGTGTTATCGCCCTTCCATTCCTTCGGATAGGTCGTGTCGAGGCTGGCGAGCGCTTTCGCTGCGGTCGCCTTGACGGCCTGCGGAGTCGCGATCCTCGGTGCCGCGCGCGGTGTCGGCGAGCATCGTCTGGAGTTGGTCGAGTGCCGTCTGCGCCGCTCTGGTCGAGGCGGCGTCGGTGCGCGCGAGATATGACTGCAGGTCGCCAAAGGCTGCTCGCGGCGCCGTCGCGGAAGGTGATCGCCTCCTGGATCTCGATCGGGACGGTGACGGTTCCGCCGGCGACGCCCCGTGCGTACTCGATCGGGACGAGCCCGAGGAATCGTGTCAGCTGGCCCGCCCGGCGGGCCTGCTCGGCCGGTGCCAGAGGCGCGGCACGGAAGGCGAGCAGGTCGTACCGTGCCCGATCCGTCACCGAGCCGACGGCTGCGGAATCGTCTTCGCGTTGCCGAGCCGACGAGCTCGTCGAACAGCCGGTCGAGGCGCTTTGCCGGCGCCGGGCCACGCTGGGCGACGTAGGCTGGCCGGATGATCAGCCAGTAGCCACGAGCGCTGGCCGCTGTTCGAGCGGACTTGGCGGGGAACCCGCCTCGCGCACTCGCGGCGGTTTCGGCCAGCTGCGCAGCGGACGAGCGACTCGTAGGTGTCGAGCAGATCCACCTCGACAGCCCGCGCGGCCCGCTCGTTCGAGATCACGCCGTCCCTGAGCGACCGCACCGCGACGGTCGCTCCCGCGTCAGGGTGGCTGTACCTCGTCACCCCTCGAACCCGCGAACCAGCAACCACTGTTGCGCACCGGCGGGATTGCCGCGGCGGGCGTCCGCGACGGCGGCGGCGAACGAGCCCGCCAGGGCGGCGGTCTGCGCCCGCGCCGAGGCGACGGCGACCGGCGCCTCACGGCCTGCGGCGACGCCACCTGCAGGCGATCGACCGAGTGCTCGCAACCGAGCCGCCTCCCTCGGCGCGCTCCGGTCGAGCGCCCCGGCGAGCGCGTTCGTCGCCGTCATGACCCGGGCGACCGCGTGGTCGCTCTGGCCGCGGTCCCCGAGAGTGACACCCGAGTTCGACGTCGAACAGGCCGCTGTCGAGCTGCTGGTAGGCCTGCCACGGCTCGAGGTTGCGCCGCAGCCGCGCGGTAGCCGGCGATGCCGAGCGAGCGCAACGCGCCACACGCGCGACCAGCAACCGGACCGATCTTCGCCTGTCGGAGCATCCTTCTCCTAGGCCTGCAGCTTGATCCCGAGTGCGCCGGCGACCTGGCTCACCTGACCCGCGATCGCGTTTGCCTGCTTCTGCGCCTGCGAGCCGAATAGATCGGCCTCGTTCGGCCCGAACTGCTTCCCGGCGGTCTCCTTGGCATAGATGCTGTCCACGAACGCCGACAGCGCATTCAACTGTGAGCCGATCTGGTTGCTCTGCGCGGCGCTCGAACGGGCGACCAAGCGGCTTCACACCCGAATAGACGTTGCGCAGGCTGAGCAGGATTCCGTGCACGTCGATCAGCCGTGAATGAGACGACGAACGCCTTCTCCTGCGCCTTGTTGCCGAGGATGAAGCGGGAGCTCTTCCACTCCCCGAAATATCCCTCCATCGTCGGCACCATCACGACGAGCGCCGTCAACACGTCCGAGCCCGTCGGTTTCCATCCCCGCGCCTTCGTGTCGCTCTCGCGCGCGAACTTGATCGAAGCCGCGCATGATCCCGACCAACGACGTTCGCGTCCGGCAGCACCTCGCCGAACTCGACCTTCCCATCACCGTCGAGATCGACTTTCGCCGACGACTTCGCGACAAACCGCGAGTCGGTGCCCCACAACGTCGGCTCGAGCAACGCGTGGAAGAAGTTCCCGGGCTGCCGCAGGACTCGACCGTCCGGGAGCGTCAAGCTGAACGGCACAGCCGTCTTGGGATCGTCCTGTCGCGCTCGTACCCGAATCCATGATCACGTCGTAGCGCGCCAGGCTCGGGACGCCCGCGATGATCCCCTCCTCCTCCTCATAGGCTTTGTGCGAGCGGTTGAACGACGATTTCGAGGCCAGCAGCAACGCCGACACCTCGGGCCGATGATCGCGCCACAGTGCCGCGTAATCGAAACCCGACGTCTTCGCCAACGCGTAATACCGCTCCGCTCGCGAACGCTCCGCCGACACTTCGCTCACGAGGAGTTTCGACCGGCCCAACAGGTATGTCTTGATCCCTGTCAGATCCGGCGTGCCGGCGGCGACGGGCGCCGCCTGCGCCGACGAGGCAACCCCACACACCGACACCAGCAACGCCGAAGCCGCCAGGACAGCGAACCCGCAAGCCTTCCCCTTCATTCCTGACACCCTCTCCTCGTCATGTAAGGCACGCCTTACTCAAGCTTGTAAGGCTGACCTTATAGCACCGATTCAAGCGCCGCGCGACCCGAGGTGAGCCTGATGACCGCGCCGGCAAGACGTCCGATCTCAGCACGACGAGATAAGGGGCCTCCCACAGGAGGAAAGAGTCGAACTCGCCCCGCGCAGACTCTGCGCGCTTTAGGGGAAAGGCCGCTTCGCCGATAGCTATGGCGTGGACGGTCGACGATCGAATATCTCGAGTGCGGTGGCTTCGTCGGAGGGCCCGTCGCTCGAGGAGCTTGCCTTCGCGGCCGGCGCAGAGGACCTGTTTCTGTTTCGCCGTGTCGGTGGGAGCAGATTCGCCCATCTCGGCGGGGTCGGACGTGGCGTCGGTTGGGCGGGGATCGTGGAGCTCGGCCTCGACGAGGAGCCTCTTGTCGCAGATGCCCTGGGCAGCGGCGCTGTGCTGCGACGGCACGATGTCGAGCGCCGGCACGTCGTCGGCCCGTACTTCGCGCGTGTCTCGGTGGTCGTGCCAATCGACTCGGACGTATTTGCCGTCTTCGGTTCCAGCAACGACGCACTGCTGCATCGATCGGATCGCGAGCTACGTGAGCTTGCGGGCGTCGCCGGTTCGTCGATCAGCGAGGTAGCTGCAGCGAAGCGGTTGGCCGACGAACTCGAGGTCGTGAACGCTGTTCGCGACTTGCTGGGCTCCTCTGTGGGCACCTTCGAAGAGGCGACCCAGAGCGTGGTAGCGCACGCCGCCACGGCGCTGTCGTGTGAGGTCGGCGTGCTGTATGTCCCCGCCCACGAGACCGTGGCGGTGTTCGATCCCAACGGCCAGCTCCGCGCAGGCAGCGACGAGATCCTTCTCGCGATGGCGGAGATCTCCGGGGGCGAGAACCTACCGTTGTGCATCCAGGACTCCTCGGAGCGAGAGCTGCCGGCTCCGTTCTCGAACAACGACGGCACGGTCGCCTACTACCTGCTCGGGCTCCAGGAGCCCCAGAGAGCGGTGTTGCTTCTCTCTCACACGGTCGTTGCGCCACGCGGCTTCACGCTGCTCTGCCAAGCGCTCGGCTTGCGGCTCGTCGAGGCTGCAGGCCCACTGCTCGCGACAGCTCTCTCCCGGGACACCCTGCGCCAGGACCTCGTCAAGGCCGCGGGGCAGGCGCGCCAGGATGCCCTCACGGAGGTTGCAAACAGGCTCGCGTGGGACGAGGCTCTCGCCAACCATGTCCCCTCGGGCCAACCGGTCAGCATCATCCAGGTCGACTGCCGTGGCCTCAAGGACGCAAACGAACGCCACGGCCACCACCTCGGCGACCAGCTCCTGCGGCGCACCGCCATCCTCATCCAGGGCGCCACACGCGACACGGATCTCGTGGCGCGTGTCGGCGGCGACGAGTTCGCCATCCTCTTGTACGACACCGACGAGCCCACCGCGCAACTCGTCGTCGACCGCCTCCAAGCCGCGATCGATTCTGAACCTCCCCTCGAGACGATCAGCCTGGGCGTCGCGATCGGCGCCGCCACCACAACCACCGACGACCTCGCCGAAGCTCACCGAACGGCCGACGCACGCATGCTCGCGAGCAAGCGCGCGACCCTATCCGCCTGAGGCGCGCCTGCTCCAGACCTCTCGGCACGACCGGCCCATGCGGCGACGCGACCCGATTCCGTTGTAGGGTCGCGGAACTGTTGCGACTCGGGGGAGACGAATGAAGCGCTTGGCGGGTGTTGTCGCGGTGATGGCGGTGCTGGGCGTGATCGGCGCGGCAGGTGGTGCGGACGCGTCGTCTGACGCGCAAACGTTCAGGGTGGTCACGCTCCGCCATGCGCCGACCGGCCTCACGATTCGGGTGCCGGAGGGCTTTGGCCTCCAGTTCCGCAAGGGCGTCTATGTGCTGCGGAAGGGTGGAACAGCGGTGAGCTTCAGCCGGCTCGTGACCGCGGCCACGCCCTCCCAGCTCAGCGACTCGCTCTTCAAGGCGTTGGGGGGCCGCGTCCTCGTGCGTCAGGGAGACAGCCGTCACAGCGTCGGACAGGTCGTGAATGGCAAACGCGGCGACACGTTCGTCGTCGAGCGGGTGGGCTCACGGCTGGCGATCACGACGAGCACGTCAGCGGCAGGACGCCCTGTTGCGCTGGAGACGCTCCGCCAGATCGGACTCGGCGCGCGCGGCGGAGTCGCGCTGCAAGCGCCGAAGGCGACGCCTCAGCAGTCGATTCCGCTTCGCGCCTACCGCGCCCCTGACGGGGGGGCTACCGCCCTCGTCCCGACCGGGAACTGGGACATCCAGAGCGGCGGTGGCACGATCACCGGGTTCAGCGCGAACAAGGGAGCGTTCCTATTCGGGTATTCCCTCAACATCCCGCTCACAGCTCCAGGGCCGACGCCGGCCAACGTCATCATCGGCCCTTACCTGAGCGCCGTCCAGGCGCTGCTCCAGGTGATTCCACGCGTGACCTCGGCGACCAACATCACTATCCGACGCGTCCTCGTCGACGCGGCGCTGCCGACGTTCACATCCTCGGGGATGATTCTGTTCGACTACAAGGTCAACGGCAAGCCGTGGACCGGTGTGGCCACGATCGGAACCGACGATCCCTCGAAGTACTCCAACTTCCTCTGGAATCTCTACTACTCCGGAATCGGTGTGCCCGCCGGATCCGACCCCTCCGTGGGCATTGGCTTGTTGCGGGCGTGGAAGAGCTGGGACCCGAGCGGTGCGATCGCCGCGCGCACCAGGAGCTCGCTTGCCCTGATCAACGAGACGAACCAGATCTGGCAGAACACGAACGAATTCCGCTCGAGGATCGCGGACCAACAATCGCGAGACGTCGGCTGCCTCCTCCAGGGCTACTACGTCATCGAGGACAACGCACGCCACTACGGTCTGCCTGCCCTTCCGTGCGGCCAGATCTACACCGACAAGTAGGCGCTGCTGTCGATCATCGTTCACCGCTGCCGGGCGGTCGGTAGGCCGGGGCCTGGCACCATCGAGCTGTGAGCGCGATCATCCTGGAGACGGAGCACGGGCCTGCGCACGCCCACGTCTACGACGCCGCCGCCCCGCAGGCGGCTCTCGTGCTCGGCCATGGTGCCGGCGGAGGAGTGGCCGCTCCGGATCTCGTCGCGGCGAGAGACATCGCGAGGTCGGTCGGCATCTCGGTCGCCCTGATCGAGCAGCCCTATCGGGTTGCCGGCAGGCGCTCACCGCCTCCTGCGTGGCAGCTCGACGTGGTCTGGATGACGGTGGTCGACGAGCTGCGCAGACGCTGGTTCCGCGCTCGGCCGCTCGTTGTCGGAGGCCGCTCCTCCGGAGCGAGAGTCGCGTGCCGAACGGCTAGCGCGACGGGCGCGGTCGGTGTGTTGTGCCTCGCCTTTCCGCTGCAGCCGCCCCAGGGCAAGCGGCCCGAGCCAAGGCCGAGCCGCCTCGCCGAGCTCGACATCGTCACCGCGCCGACCCTCGTCGTTCAGGGCGAGCGGGACTCGTTCGGCATTCCACCTGCCGCCGCGCGTCGAACCGTGTTGCTCGTCCCGGGAGACCACAGCCTCCGCAACGGGCTCGGGAGCGCCGCACCGGTCGTCGCAGACTGGTTGCAACAGCTCGTTCGGCCGTGAGATGTCGACGCGGACGGGGTGCACGTCGCCACGAGTCCCGCGGTGACCAGGTATCCGATCGGCATTGGTCGGGACGAGCCGCGGCTGCGGGGCGCTCAGCCGTCGAGCAGCGTGGCCCCGTGCTCCTTGTACATCGGCACCGCCCTGGCAGCCATGGCGCGATACGCCTCTTTCTTGCCGGCTGGTACGGGCACCACGAAACCATCGATATAGGTCAAGACTCCACTCCTCGACGCAGTGAGAGAGGCCAGTCCGCCGGGCGACGCGCCCGCGTCAAACCATCGCCCCCCTCTTCTCGTCCGAAACCTGCGGCGGCCCCGCGGCCGGCACCGCTCACCCAGACGACGCGTCGCGGCTGCGTGATTCCTCTCCATGCGCTCTCGGGACCCGGCGCACAGGGTTTCGCCGGAGGGCTTGACGTTCCGCTCGCGCGGGACCACAACATGACAGTCAGATCACTGCGGCTCGAAGGACGTGATGACTGCGGCACAGTCAGAGACACCCGAGGCGTCGGTTGTCGAAGAGGTACGGCGCTGGCGGTTCGAGGAGCTGGTTCGGGCCGGCTACGACGTCGAGGACGCGATCGAGATCGCCAACCACCTCGATGTCGACCTCCACACGGCCTCCGATCTCGTGCGCCGAGGATGCCCGAGCAGCACCGCGGTGCGGATCGCGCTCTAGAGCCTGCGCGGCGGGGCGCGCCGGCCCCGGCGCTCCGGGCGATGGCGCTCAGACGGGTTGATGCGCCGGCAGGATGCCGTCGCCTTCGGCCAGCTCAGGGACCGGCGAGACCGCTCGGATGTCGCCGAGAGAGCCATGGCTGCGCAGCAGGCTCGTGATCGCGGCCTGCGTCTCCGGCGTCTGGCCGCTGATCAAGGCGGCGACAACATCATTCCCGCGGAGGTAGTAGGAGATGAGGCCGGTCTCGAGGTTCCCGCTCGTGACACGTTGGTCGACGCCGGCGCCGAGGTCACCGAGAAGGCCGAGCTTCGTGCCGAAGAGCTCGGTGAAGAAGTAGGCGACCTGATCGTAGGGCGCGACTCGGCCGGCGAGCGTCAGACCGAGCCGTTCGCCGTGATGGGTGGCGTTCGTCCAGTGCTGAGCGAGGCGTCGGTGACCGGCGACCGGATCGTGGAAGCTCGCGAGGTCTCCGATCGCCCAGACATGAGGGTTGCTGCTCTGGAAGTGCTCGTCGACGACGACAGACCCTCGGTCGAGCGCGATCTCGGTTCCTCGGAGGTACGAGGTAGCGGGCTCGACCCCGACGCCGACGATCGCGAGCTGCGCCTCGATCGTCGCTCCGGCTCGCGTGACAGCGCCCTCGAGC
This sequence comes from uncultured Thermoleophilia bacterium, assembly GCA_963799905.1. Taxonomy (GTDB): domain Bacteria; phylum Actinomycetota; class Thermoleophilia; order Gaiellales; family Gaiellaceae; genus Gaiella. Next base: position 513,022 of record CAWCYU010000029.1, on the reverse strand, counting down.
CGGCCGCCGGCGCCGTGGAGCTCCGACACCGTGTCTCGGAGGATGACGTCGACCCCGCGTTCCCGGTAGAGCGTCGCGAGCGAGGCGGAGACATCGGGATGCCGGAGCGCTGAGAAAAGGGACTCGGCAGGCTCGATGACGGTTACCTGGAGCCCGCGTCGACGGAGAGAGGCGGCGGTTTCCATCCCGATGAATCCTGCGCCGATGACGAGCGCACGCTCGGCGGAGGACACTGCGGCGTCGACTGCCGCGGCGTCGTCGAGGCCGCGGTAGGTGTGGACGCCCTCGAGCTGCTCGCCCGGAACACCAAGCTCTCGCGGAACCGATCCGCTTGCGAGCACGAGCCGGTCGTAGGGAATCTCGCTCCCGTCGGCGATCGTGATCCGCCTCCCGGCCGTGTCAACGCCGGTTGCGGTGGCTTCGAGGTGAACGTCGACCTGGAGGTCTTCGTAGGCGCTCGCGGGCTCCACGAACACGTCGGCAGCCGAGAGCTCCCCCCGCAAGAACGCCTTCGAAAGCGGCGGACGGTTGTAGGGGCGATGCCGCTCCGCCGCCAGCATCGTGAGCGCGGCGTCGCCACCCGCTTCTCTGTAGACCCGGACGAGGCGGGCCGCGGCGACGCCCCCGCCGACGATCACGATCCTGTCGGACATCTCGACTCCAGTCGTCGCGGGCGTTCTCGGACGATCAAGAGCCCGGTGAGTCGTTGGTGTCGGTCATGGAGCGGTTTCTTACGTCGGGGTAAGGAATAGGCCGTCCCGGACACAAAGCTCAAGCAGGGTTCCCGGCGACGAAGGGTTGGGCACGTGGAGACAATGTTCGAACCGCTTCCGGTCGCGCACTTCTCGGATGTGCTCGCGGCAGGTACGCGGGCGCTGATGCCCCGGCGTGACTTCCTGTCCGAGCTCGAGCTCGTCGAGCTCGTGCAGCGGATCGCGGCCGCACCGGAGCTGTGGGAGCCTCTCGTCGTGGTCGATTCGGAACGGCGACGATACGAGTTGCTGTACGAGGACGGGCACGTCGATGTCTGGGTGCTGTCGTGGATGCCGGGCCAGCGCACCGGCTTCCACGATCACGACCGCTCCCGGGTCGGTCTCGTCTGCGCCCAGGGCGTCCTTCGTGAGTCGAGCCTCGCGATCGGCCACGCCGCGGAGACGATCGAGATGACGACCGGCGTCTCCCGCAGCGGCCCCGGCGGCTACATCCACGCCGTTTCCCATCAGGCGGGTGAGCCCGCCGTGTCGATCCACGCGTACTCCCCGCCGCTGACCTGCGTCGGGCAATACCGTGCCGGGCCAGAGGGTCGGCTGCGCCGTGAGCCGGAACACGGCCGCAAGGAGCTGAAGGACGCGACGATCCCGGCCGGCGAGAGCCGCGTCAGCCCCGCGGGCGGCTGAGGCGGGCTTCGTAGGGGCGCCATCCTCGATTCGATCTCCATGCCTTGATCGAGCTCACCGAGCGCGGCTGCCCGCCGGGGCTCGCGATCCGAATCCTCGCGCCGCTGGACGAAGCAGAGACGAGCAAGTAGGCAATCGACCGTGTGCAGCCGCCCCGCCGCGGCCCCCGTATAGTGCGATGTCGCATTGACTGCTCACGCCGCGAACCCCGGCCCGCTGCGGTGAAGATCACCGACGTCGAGCCGATCGTGCTGCGCCTCTCCCGGGTCGACACGACCCGGGCGGACGGAACGCAGGACGCCTTCCTCGTCCGCGTGCACACCGACGAGGGCATCGTCGGCATCGGCGAGGCAGACACATCGCCCTACCTCGCGCGCACGATCGTCGAGATGCCCTCCTCGCACTCGATCGCGAGGGGCCTGAGAGAGGTGCTGGTCGGCGAAGACCCGCTCCAGATCGACCGGCTCTGGCAGCTGATGTTCCACGCGAGCGACCACTACGGGCGAGCGGGTGCCGCGCTCCACACGATCAGCGCGATCGATATCGCCTTGTGGGACATTGCCGGGAAAGCGGCCGGTAGGCCCGTTTCCGACCTGCTCGGTGGGCGCCGGGTCGAGGACGTGCCCGTCTATGCAAGCGAGGTGATGCCCGACTCGGTCGACGAGGTGCGGCGCCTCGCCGAGCGTGCCGCAAGCGGGGGGTACCCGGCTCTCAAGCTCGGCTGGGGACCGCTGGGTCAGGACGCCGACCACGATGTCGCGCTCGTCCGGGCCGCGCGTGAGACGCTCGGGCCGGCGAGCACCCTGATGCTCGACGGCGGCCGGGCCTACAGCGTCAAGTCCGCCCTTCAGCTTCTGGATCGTGTCGAGGAGCACGACCTGTACTGGTTCGAGGAGGCGCTCGCCCCGGACGATCTGGACGGATACCGGCGGCTCTCGGACGCGACGACGGTGCGGATCGCCGCGGGGGAGGCCGATGCCACCCTGCCTCCGTTCCGCGCCCTCGTCGAACACGGTCACGTCGACGTGTTGCAACCGGACCTCGCCCGCTGCGGCGGTTTCACCGTCGCGCGCCAGATCGCCTTGCTCGAGCGGACCTCCGCCGTTCAGGTCGTTCCGCACTGCTTCTCGACGGCCGTGCTCGTCGCCGCGTCGCTTCACTTCGTGGCGACGCTCGACAGGCCGACGTGGTCCGAGTTCTCCGTCGCCGACTCGACCCTCGTCAACGGAATCCTGCGTGAGCCGTTCCGACTCCAGGACGGCCGCCTCGCCGTTCCCGGCGGGCCCGGGCTGGGAATCGAGCTCGACGACGAGCTGATCGACCGGCTCCGCGTCGCGTAGGTCGTCACGCCCGACGACGTGCCGGGCTCGGCGACCGACCTCGCCGGCCGGCTCGTGTCCTGGGACACGTGTCTTGGAGGGCGTGTCCTAGAGACCCCACGTGAAGGCGGACAGGATCTCGGGACCCGTGTCCGTGAGCAACACCATCCGCTCCGCCCGAGCACCGAATGGAGCCTCGCTGCCGGCGTACACACCGGGCTCGATCGCGAGCACCATCCCGGCCTGCAGAATGGTCTCGTCGTACGGCACGAGCCGCGGCGGGTCGTTCGGGGAGACGCCGATTTGATGCCCCGTGTAGTGCTCGACCGAAAACCCGTGGCGCTCCAGCGTCGCGGCAGCCGCAGCGTGGATGTCGCAGCATCTCCGGCCGGGTCGCAGGGCCGTCACGGCGGCGTCGAATGCGGCCCTCGCGGCGTCGACGTAGCGTCGGTGTTGCGGGGTCGCCGCGGCGCCGAATACCACCGGATTTGCGCAATCCGCCCAGTAGCCGTTCAGGCGAGGGCTGATGTCAAGGAGGCCCGCGTCGCCCTGCTCGATCGTCCGGCCCGCCGGCCCGCCGGCCCAGAGGTCGGCGGTCAGCCCACCGGTCATCAGCGCTCCGACCACGACGAGAGGCCGGCCGGCGCGACGCTCCATCGCTACGACGAGGTCGCTCCAGAGGTCCACGTCGGTGCGCCCGACGTGGGTCTCGGCCGCGGCCACGAACGCCTCCTGTGCGACGTCCGCAAGCGACGCCGCGGCACGAAGAAGCTCGATCTCACGAGCCGTCTTCACTGACCGCGCCTCGAGGATCGCGTGTGTCGCATCACGCACGTCGACCTTCGGATGGCGCTCGCGGAGCGTGCGTGCCACGTTTGCGGGCAGCACCGGCTCGACCCCGAGCACGACCTGCCCACTGCCCAATTCTGCCTCCGCGAGAGCAGCCTGCAGCGCGTCGACGAATGACCCTTCCGGATCGGCGGGCGCGAAGTGGCCGAGCGTTTCGAACGTGAGAACGCGGTCGAGCCAGGTCTGGCTCGTCGCGGCGGGGAGCAAGCAGGTCGGGCACGATGAGCCAGCCGGCGGCGTCCGAGGCTCGAATCAGCGCGAGCGAAGGCAACCAGCCCGTCACCTCCGTCACGTAGCCCATCGGCATCGGCACCTCGAAGCCGCTGACGTAAGTCACGTTCGGCGGGGTCGCGAACAGCGCGGCGTCGAGACCGGCGGAGCGCAGGCGCTCGGCCGCTCGCAGAAGCTGATCGGCCTGCCCCGCGCTCACCAGTCGGCCACCGAGCCGTCCTCGTGCCAGAACGGCGGCAGATCGACGGCTCGGTACGGATGAGCAGCGCAGACCTCGAGGTCGAGCTCGATGCCCGAGGCCGGGGGCGTCGGAGAGCTCGAGCCATCCGTCGCGGATCGCAGGCGGCGTGCGGAGGATGTCGTTGCGTCCAGGGAGGGTTGTCGAACACCCACTCGAGTGCGACGAAGTTCGGCGACGCCATCGCGACGTGCGCGGAGGCGATGCCGTTCACGGGGCTGAGCGGATTGTGCGGGGCGAGTCCTGCGTACCCGACCTCGCCCATCGCCGCGATCAGGCGCGCCTCGAGGATGCCGCCGCAGTGCGAGACGTCGGGCTGAAGGAGCGACGCGGCGCGCAGCTCGAGCGACCTCGCGGAACCCCCACTTCGTGAAGAGCCGCTCGCCGGTGGCGATCGGGATCTCGTCGCGCGCGCCACGTCGGCCATCGCGGCCGCGTTCTCCGGCAGCACGGGCTCCTCGAGGAACCAGATGTCGAACTCCTCGATCTCGCGCGCGAACCGGATCGACATCGCCGGCGCGAGCCGGCCGTGGACGTCGACGCCGATCGCGACGTCGGCGCCGACCTCGGCCCGGATCGCGGCGACCACGTCGGCTGCCCGGCGAATCGTCACCGAGGAGTCGACGGGCAGCGTCGCGTCGAGCGGAGCAACCTTGAGCGCCGCGAAGCCCGCATCCACGATCGCGTCGCGCACTCTCCGCGTACTCCTCGGGCGACGTGCCGCGCGGCCCGTTCGCGTAGAGGCGGATCCGGTCGCGGCAGGCGCCGCCGAGCAGCGCGTACACGGGCAGCCCCGCGGCCTTTCCGGTGATGTCCCAGAGCGCCTGCTCGATGCCGCTGATCGCGGACATCAGCACCGGCCCGCCGCGCCAGAACGAGTGCCGATACATGATCTGCCAGAGATGCTGGATCCGGCGCGGGTCCTGGCCCTCGATCAAGCGCGTGAGCTCGGCGACGGCGGCCACGATCGTCTCGGCCTTTCCCTCGAGCGTCGCCTCTCCGAGCCCGGAGACTCCCTCGTCGGTCCGCACCTGGACGAGCACCCAGTTGCGCATGCCGCCGTCGACGACGAGGGTCTCGATCTCGGAGATCTTCATCCCTTGACGCTCCCGGCGGTCATGCCCGCGATGAACCGACGCGTCATCAGCAGGTACAGCGCCACGACGGGGAGAGCCGACAGCACGACGCTTGCGAAGATCAGGCCCCACTCCGTGGAGTAGACGCCGAAGAAGTTGAGGATGCCGAGCGGCAGCGTCTCGATCGACGGTTTCGTCGACAGCACGAGTGCGATGAAGAAGTCGTTCCAGATCCAGACGCCGTTGAGGATCATCACGGTCAGGATCGGGGCCATCGAGAGCGGCAGGATGATCCGCCTGAACGTCTGGAAGTCTGTCGCGCCGTCGATCGTGGCCGCCTCGGTCAGCTCCTTCGGCAGCGCCTGGAAGAAGCCCACGAGCACGAGCACGCCGAGCGGGATCCCGAACGTCGAGTAGACGAGGATCAGCGAGCCGAGCGAGCCGAGCAGGCCGATCCAGCGCATGATGATGAAGATCGCGACCATGATCAACTGGACGGGCACGATCAGGCCGCCGACGAAGAGGAGGCGCCAGAACATCGCCCCTCTGAGCGGGAGCCGCGCGATCGAGTAGCTCGCGAGGCACGAGACGACCGTGCTGATGAAGACGGCCGACACGGTCACGATGGCGCTGTTCTTGATCGTCGCCGAGATCGAAGCCTCGGTCCACGCCCGCCGGTAGTTGTCGGTGCCGAAGCTCCTCGGGAGCCCGAACGGCGCTGCGAAGAACTCCTCGACGGACTTGAACGAGCCGAGGACGAGGAAGTAGATCGGCGCGACGACGAGGGCGCACGCGAGGATCAGGACGGCGTGCGAGCCGACCCACGAGAGGAGCCCACGGCGCCTTCTGCTGCGGCCGGCGCTAGTAGACGCGACGCTCACGGCGGCTCAGATAGAGGAGCAGGATGGCGGCGACGACACCGAGGATGACGAAGAGCACGATCCCCTGCGCCATCGCGTAGCTCATGCGCGTCGTGTCGACGTATGAGCCTTTGCCGAAGGCGTTGCCGTAGATCACCGTCCCCATCACGAGCGTGGCGCCGTTGGGGGCACCGATCGCTCCACCGATCACGTAGACGAGATCGAAGGCCCTGAAGGCGAAGATGGCGAGGAGGACGTTGACGACGGTGAACGCCGGGGCGAGGTACGGGAGCGTGACATGGCGGAACACGCGCAGCGTGCTCGCCCCGTCGGTGACCGCGGCCTCGCGCATCTCGGGAGGGACGTTCTGCAGCCCCGCCATGAAGATCACCGTCGCGAGGGCGTTCCACTGCCAGGCGAGGGCGACGATGATCGCCGGCAGGGCGGTGCTCGGATCGGCGAGCCATGTGTGCTGGAGCGAGCCGAGCCCCACCGCCTCCAGCCCGGGGTTGACGACACCGATGTTGGGGCTGAGAAGGATCTCGAAGATGAAGCCTGTGACGACCGGCGAGAGGATGTAGGGGAGGAAGATGATCGCCCGGTAGGGGCCGCGAAGCCACGACTTGCGGTCGAGCAGGATCGCGAGGAACAGCGAGACCGTGTTCGTCATCACGACGAGCGCGAGGAAGATCCAGACGTTGTGGAGCGCTGCCTGACGAAACTCGTGGTCCTCGAACACGCGGCGGAAGTTCTGGAGGCCGATGAAGTCGCCGATCGGGCCGAGGCCGCTCCAGTCGTACATCGCGAGCCAGTACGACGCGAGCGTGGGGAGGATGAAGAAGCCGCCGTAGAGAACGGCCGCCGGGAGGAGGAACCAGAACTGAGAGCGGGGGCGGCGGATCGCTCGTGCGATCCGCCGCCCCCGCGATGCCCGTAGCCGGTGCGTCGGGGGTCAGTTCCAACGATCTCTATGCCTTCGGGTTGGGCTTGATGCTGGCCTGGACCTTCTTGGCGAATCCTGCTGCGTCCAGGTCGCCGGTGAAGATCCCACCGGCGCTCGTGACGGCCCCGAACGTGCCCCCGGTCTCGGGCTGCGAGTACCAGACGGGGATGTCCGGAGCGCCGGCGAGGACCATCTCGCGGCCGACGCGGTTCGCGGAGCTCGGGACGACGCCCACGGCAATGGGTCGGGCGAGCTCGTTGGCGACCACCTGCTGCGCCGCCTTCGACGAGAGCCACGCCACGAGCGTCGTCGACTCCGGCTTGTGGCTCGACTTCGAGTTGACCGTGTAGAGCAGCTCCATGCCGGTGACGGTCACGTGGCGGTTGCCGCTCGGGGACGGGAAGCCGAAGACGCCGACGTCGACCTTGGGGTTCACCTGCTTGTAGCCCGTGTAGTCGGCCGAGCCTCCGATCAGCATGGCCGTCCTTCCCTGTGCGAACAGCGCCTTCCCCTCCGCGTACGAGACCGCCTGGAAACCCTCGTTGTAGTAGTCCTGCAGGTCGATCATGAGCTGCGCCGCCTTCACGATCTGCTTCTCCGTGACCTTGCGGGTGCCGCGGCGCAGGCCTTTGTAGCCGTCCTGGCCGAGAATCGACGAGGCGGCCATGATGTAGAAGAAGTAGGGAATGATCATGTCCTTGGCAGGCATCGACCACGGAGTCACACCCTCGTCCTTGAGCTTCTTGGTCACCGCCATCAGCTCCGCCCAGGTCTTCGGGGGCTTCAGCCCGTACTTCTTGAAGATCGGGCGCTGGTAGAAGATGCCGACGGTGTAGGCGGCGAGCGGCGACCCGTACACGTGGCTGTTGAACGCGACCTGCGCACGCGCCGCGGGGATCAGCTTGCCGATCGGGATCTTCCCGTCCAGCGCGTCGATCTGGTTGGCCTTGGCGCCGACCCGGATCGCATCGCCTTCGATCCATCCGATCACGTCGGGTGCGGCACCGCCCGCGAGCGCAGTGTTGAGCGCCGCGGTGTACTGCGGGCCGGGCTTGTAGCTGAGCTCGACATTGATCCCTGGGTGGGTCTTCTCGAAGCGCAGCGATGAGCCGGTCGAGCACGGGCTTCCACTCCGGATGGTTGCCCCACATCGAGACCGTGGTCGTCGCACGAGCGCGTGCACGAACCGCGCTGCGAGCGAACGCCGGCGACGCCCCGACGAGCCCGCCGACGGCCCCGGCCGCGAGAACGCCGCCGAGCCCCCGCAGCGCCCCCGCCCGCGTGAACCCGCGCTCGAACAACTCCCCTGCGTCTGGCGCCTCGCCCGCAACGTCGAGCGGGCTGTTCGGATCCTGCGTCATGCCACTTCCCTCCTCCTGGATAGGGCTGCAATCAACCGGAGCGCCTGCGATCCGCGTCGCTGCCGCGTCACCTCCTCGGACAGTGACGCCGATGTCGCTGCGATCGGCCGTCTCGAAGGGTCTAGGTGTCGCGGATCGGCCAGGTGTGTTGCACCTCCAAACGACACGGGGCTAGACTAGGCTGGGTTGCGCGGGATTGTCAACCATCGCTCGATTGTCGACGATCGCCGTGGTCGACAGGCGTCCGGGGCGACGTACGCGTGGGCGTGCCGGGCATGAAGCGAGGTGGACGTTGGCATCGGTGACGTTCGACGGGGTCGCCAAGGTCTTCCCCGACGGCACCCGTGCCGTCGACGGACTGAGCCTCGAGGTACTCGACGGCGAGTTCATGGTTTTCGTCGGGCCCTCCGGGTGCGGCAAGACGACAGCGCTGCGGATGGTCGCCGGGCTCGAGGACGTGACCGAGGGGATCATCCGGATCGGCGACACGGTCGCCAACGACGTGATGCCGCGGGAGCGGGACATCGCGATGGTGTTCCAGAACTACGCGCTCTATCCGCACATGTCGGTGGCCGACAACATCGCGTTCGGCCTCAGGATGCGGAAGGTCCCGAAGGAGAAGGTCGAGGAGCGCGTGAAGGAGATCGCCGGCGTGCTCCGGCTGACGGAGCTTCTGGAGCGGCGGCCGCGGGCGCTGTCCGGCGGGCAACGCCAGCGGGTGGCGATGGGCCGCGCGATCGTCCGGAACCCGCGGGTCCTGCTGATGGACGAGCCGCTCTCGAACCTCGACGCCAAGCTACGCGTCCAGATGCGTGCCGAGATCGCCCGCATCCAGAGCGAGATCGGGGCCACGACGGTGTACGTGACGCACGACCAGGTCGAGGCAATGACGATGGGCGATCGAGTCGTCGTCCTGAGAAAGGGGCAACTGCAGCAGGTCGATATCCCGCAACACCTCTACGAACGACCCGTCAACCTCTTCGTCGCGAGCTTCATGGGCAGCCCGTCCATGAACTTCCTCCAGGCGCAGCTCGAGCGCGCCGGCGAGGGCTACGTGTGCCTGATCGGCGAGCAGCAGCTCTCGGTCCCGCACGACGTGGCGGCATCCCGGCCGCAGCTCGATCGTTACGTCGGGCGCATGCTCGCCGTCGGGGTCCGCTCGGAGCACGTCCAGGACGCCGCCGTTGCAACGGGCGCGCCGCACGGGCAGCGCCTTCGCGGCGAGGTCGTGACCACTGAGCTGCTCGGCTCCGATCTCCTCGCCTACGTCGAGATCGAGGCCGACCCCGTCGTGACGGCCGAGGTGATCGAGGTCGCAGCCGACATCGACGTCGCCGCAGCAGACGGGCTGGTCGAAGAGGCAGCGCGGCGGAGGACGCCGATCGTCGGCCGGTTCGACATCCGCTCCAAGGCACGAGTCGGGGGCACCGTCGAGATGGTCGTCAACACCGAGCACCTGCACTTCTTCGATCTCGAGTCGGGGCTCGCCGTTCCGAGCACCTAGACCGTCACCGGCGAGAGAAGAAGGAGCGAATGCGGTCGATCAGGCTCACGTGGCCGCGTCGCTGGTTCGCCGCCAGCGGCTTTGGGTTGCCGACCTGCTGCGTGGCCGCGAGCTGCGCCTCGAGCTCCTCCCGCTCCCCAGCGGGGGTTTCGCTCCACGAGAGGAGGGCCTGAAGCTGGGCCGGAGCGAGCACGCCGCCCGGCTGCTGCCAGAGCGTCAGGAGCTCGCGCAGCTGGTCGGCGGTGTACGTGGCAGTCGGATGCTCCTGACCCATCGACGCGGAGCATAGATCGCCGTCGCGCCAGGCCGAAGGATTCGCACGATCCCGAACCTCGAAGCGGCGTCCCGGCGCCTAGGTGACGCGGACCGTGCCCTTCATTACACCGGCGTGCGGATCGCACACGTACGTGTAGGTGCCTTTCTTCAGGGTCAGCGTCCAGATGCGCTCCGACTTGCCGGCCACCGTGGTCGCCTTGTTCACGCCAGGCCCTTTGAGGCGAAAGTTGTGAATCGAGGACGGGTCCTCGACCTTGATGCGGTAGGTCCCGGCCTTGACGCTCGTCAGCTTGCGGTTGGCCGCGTTCTTCATCTCGATCTTGAACGCGGTCGGGTAGACCTCGCCCTTGAGCGCGAACGTGTCCTTCGCATCCGCGGTCAAGGCGCCTGGTGCAACCGCGAGCGCCACGCCCAGTGCGGCCGAGACGGCTGCAAGGCGGCGCATCGCGGCGTTTGGTCGAGCGGTGTTCCGTCGGGTGGTCACTCGGTTCGACTCCTTCACGTTGGTGGAACCAAGTACGTACCCGCGGACAGCAGGCCGGACACCTCGGCGGCGGAAGCCGAAGCCGGGACGATCGCGATCGGCATCGTCACCGCCGCCGGACATGCGCAACGGCGCAACCAAGGGAAATTCGCCGGCCGACACCGCGTGAGCACATCTAGAATCGCCCGATGAGCGCGCCCGCACTCGTTCCCCCGACCGGGCCCGTTCTACGGATCGGCGACCGGCTCTACCCCGTTCTGCTCCCACGGCTGAGCGACCCGCGCCTCCACCTGGCGTCGGTGATCATCTCGCTCCAGGTCCTCGGCCAGGTGGCGTTCGAGTTCCGGCTCTCGATCGCGCAGATCCTCGTCTCGCTCCTCACCTGCGCGGTGCTCGAGTTCGCGATCACCTTCCGCCGGCACCACGTGATCATGTGGCCGGCGAGCGCCCTTCTGACCGGCAACGGCGTCGCGTTCATCCTCCGCGTCCCGGGCACCGAGCACGGTGACTGGTGGAGCATGAACGGCTGGTGGATCTTCGCCGGCACGGCGGCGGTCTCGTTGCTCTCGAAGCACGTGATCCGATTCCGCGGGCACCACATCTTCAACCCATCGAACTTCGGGCTCGTGCTCTGCTTCGTGGTCCTCGGGAGCACGCGGGCCGACCCGCTCGCCTTCTGGTGGGGACCGATGTCGCCCTGGATGGTCCTCGCCCTGGCCCTCATCGTCGCGGGCGGCCTGACGATCCTCTCCCGAATCGGATTGCTGGGGATCGCAGTCTGGTTCTGGCTCGCCTTCGCGGCGGGCATGGGTGTGCTGGCAGCGAGCGGGCACGTGATGACGGCGAGCTGGCATCTCGGGGCGATCACGGGTTGGACGCTGTGGCGCGTGCTCGTGTTCTCGCCGGAGGTGCTGGTGTTCCTCTTCTTCATGATCACGGACCCGAAGACGACGCCGCAGGGCCGGGGAGCGCGCCGCGCCTACGCGGTCGCCGTGGCGCTGCTCGCCGTCCTCCTGATCGCTCCACAGACGACCGAGTTCTGGATGAAGGTGATGCTGCTCGCGTCCCTGACGATCGTCTGCGCGGCGCGACCCGTGCTCGGCGTGGTGCGCGCGACGTCGTTCGGGGCGGCGATCTCCGCTCGCGTGCCGTCCTCGCGCGCTGCCGTCGGCGCCGTGGCGGTCGTGGCGGCAGCCGCCTTCGCAGGCATTCTCGTCGTCGCCGGCCTCCCTGCCCGACCGACGGTAATGGCGATGCCGGCCGTCGACCCGTCCGCACACCTCCCCGCCGTGACGGTCTCCTCGTCCAAGGGAGTCGCCTCGAGGATCGATCCGGCGACAGCCCGTCAGATCGCGCGTGACGTCGTCGCCGACCTGAAGATCGAAGGCGTTGCGTTGCGCTCGCGCAACGCAACGCGCGCCGGGGCATCGTCCGGCGGCGCGCGGCTTGCCGACCTCTACCAGCGGATCCGCGTCCCTGCCGGCGGCGCAGTGGCGGTTCCGTCGTACACGGTCGATCGCATGCGACTCTCGGTCGAGTTCGGCGAACGGCAAGGGCCTCCGCTCGTGCTGGCCGACATCGCCGGCACGATGCGCTTCGCCACCTACGCGGGGACGCCGCCGAGCGTCGCGCAACGGACCGATCCCTCCCACTTCGAACAGACGCTCGAGCTCGAGCTCGACGTGACGCACGGCCGCTACCTGATCGTGGGCTCACGCGGAGCCGCGTTGCCGGGGCTCGCGGCAGCGGGGGTGGTGAGCTCGACCCAGGCTCCGGTTACCGCCACGAGCTTTGGGGGCGTGCGGTTGCAGGACGTCGCAGCAGAGGTCGGGATCGACTTCCGACAGGGTGCGTTCCGGTTCCAGACCGACGCAACCGACCCGGCGGCGATGATGGGCGGAGGCGTCTGCTGGCTGGACTACGACCACGACGGTTGGATGGACCTGTTCGCCGTCAACTCCTATTCCGAGCTCGATCGTGCGGCGTGGGAACGCCGCGGTGGGTTGCCGCGGAGCTCCCTCTTCCACAACGTGCACGGGCGCTTCACCGACGTCGGCAAGGCCTCGGGCGCCGACGTCGCACTTCGCGGGACGGGGTGCGTGGCTGCCGATTTCAACGGCGACGGCCGCACCGACCTCTACGTGACGGCGGCCTCGGGCGGTGCTCTGCTCTGGAACGACGGACAGGGCCGGTTCAGCGAAGGGGCCGCCGCGGCAGGCCTGCCTCTGTACCAGTGGCGTGCGGGAGCGGCTGTCAGCGATGTCAACGGCGACGGTCGGCCCGACCTGTTCATCGCCGGCTACGCCAATCCGGAATCCCCGCTCCAGAACGCCACAGGCGGCTTTCCGAGCACGGTCACGGCCGTCCGCGACCTCCTCTACCTGAACGACGGGCCGGACCGCGCGGGCCACACCCGCTTCCGCGAGGTCGCGCAACAGGCCGGTCTCGAGGCGGGGACGGCCGACTACGGGCTCGGCGCGGTGTTCACGGATGTGAACGGCGACGGTCGTCCCGACCTCTACGTCGCGAACGACACCAACCCCAATCGCCTCTACGTGAACGAGCCCGTCGCCGGGGGCACGAAGGCCGACGCAACCGGTCTCGGCTTCCGCTTCGTCGACCGCGCCCGGAAGCTCGGCGTCGCGGACTCAGGTGCCGGGATGGGGATCGCGATCGCCGACTACAGCCTCGACGGGCGATCCGACGTGATCGTCACGAATTCTCACAGACAGCTTCACGCGGCATATCGCAGCACTGGAGCGGCCAACCAGGAGACTGGGTTCCGCGACGCCCGGCTGGACTTCGTCTCCGCGTTCGACACGAGCCTTGCAGGCTGGGGCGTCTCGTGGGTCGACCTCGACAACGACGGCAATCTCGATCTCGCGATCGCAAACGGCGCCATCCCGGTGACAGCACCGAAGCGCAACGTGGAGCGGATCCAGGTGCTGGAGAACCTCGCCGACGCGGGACGACCGGGCCAGTTCGCCGATGCCGGGACGCTCGTCGGGCTCGGCTCCATCCGACGGATCGGGCGCGGTCTCGCGGCCGCGGACTACGACAACGACGGCAGGGTCGACCTTGCCGTCAACACGATCGGCGGCAGGCTCGTCCTGCTCCATAACACGGGTACGGATGGGCATTGGCTCGAGGTCGCGACGAGCACGTTTGCCCCCGGCGCGGTGATCACCGCCGTGCTGCCGAACGGGCGACGGCTCGTCCGGGAGGTCCAGGCGGGCAGCAGCTACCTCTCGTCCGAGGACCCACGGCTCCACTTCGGGCTCGGAGCGGTGAAGCAGGTCAGCCTCCTGACCGTGCGCTACCCGGACGGCAGGGAACGGCAACTGCGCGACGTCGCCGCCGACCGCCTCGTGACGATCGGGCCCGGCACCCGCTAGGAGCGGTGGCACGGGGGCTGTCGACGTGCCGCTGATCTGGCTCTTCTCGTCGTCGGCTGCGACGATGGGCTCGTGGCTCGACCGAGATCCGCGCGCGCAACGTTCTCTCCTGCTCCCGACAGCTGGGCTCGGCTGTTGGCTGCGGGCGGCCTCGTCGCACTGCTCGGAGGCCTAGCGGCCGTCGTCCTCTCGTCCGGCGGCCCGGGCACTCCGTCCCCATCCTCATCCCCGGCAGCCACGGCGAGCCCGGCGACTGCGACTGCCGCGACCGCAGCGCGGGCCGCCGACGTCCGTCTCGTAGTGACCGGCGTCGGGGCCTACGATCCCGACGGCGACGGCGCCGAGAACGACGCCGATGCGCGACTCGCCACAGACGGGAACAGGGCGACGGCGTGGAAGAGCGAGCACTACCGGAGCACGTTCACGAAGTCCGGCGTCGGTCTCGTGCTCGACGCCGGGAGGCCGGTGCGCGCGACCCAAGTCATCGTGATCAGCGAGTCGCCCGGCTACCGGGCTGCGGTGAGAGTCGGGAACGGGGCGAAGGGGCCATTCGTGGCTGCCTCGGCACCCCACCTCATCGGCGGCCGGACGACATTGAAGCTCCGGCCGCGCCGGAGCCGCTACCTCATGATCTGGATCACGTCGATGCCCGCGAGCGGAACTGCAGCTGTGAACGAGGTGGCGGTCAGGGTCAGGGGCTGACCGGTGTCACTCGTCACAGCGATCGCGGTCGCCGTCGGGCTCTTCATCGGGCTGCCGGTGGTGCTCCTGCTGGCGGCGCTCGCCGGGCCCGTGGGCTGGATCGCGGCGGCGGCCCTGCTGCCGGTCGCCGTACTCGCCGCGATCCTCTGGCTGGGGTGGTTTCGCCGTCGCGAGGACGACGGTCCCGGCGGCGGTTCTGACACGATGTTCCGATGACCCGTCACGTCGGCCTCCCCCTGGCACTCGTCCCGCCGGACCGCGTCCTCGGCCGCCCAGCCGATTCATCCCCGGCGTTCCGCGCAGGAAAGTCCCCATCCTGAGCGAGATCCGTGAGGTCATGAGTTGGGAGGATCTCGGCGTCGGCAGCCGTGCACTCGCCGAGACGATCCACGCGGACGACTGGATTCCGGATCTGCTGCTCGGAATCTCACGGGGCGGGCTGCTGGTTGCGGGGGCTCTGGCGTACGCACTCGGAGTCAAGAACACGGCCACGATCAGCGTCGAGTTCTACACCGGGGTCGATCAGAGGCTCGAGCTGCCGATGCTGCTGCCACCGGTGCCTGACCTGGTCGACCTCACGTCGGCCCAGGTCCTGATCGCAGATGACGTTGCGGACACGGGCGCGACGCTCGAGCTCGTCCGCGACTTCTGCGCCGGCCGGGTCGCCGAAGCGCGCGTCGCCGTGCTGTACGAGAAGTCCCGCTCGGTCGTCGAGAGCGAGTACGTCTGGCGGCGCACGGACCGCTGGATCACGTTCCCGTGGAGCGCGCTCCCGCCTGTGAGCGGCGGCGAAGCCGCGTAGCTCCACTTTTCCCGCCCCCCTATCGCTCGCAGCGACCATTCATACAATGCGAGCGTCGGGTCGTACCCGGCCCGCACGGTCTGCGGACAGCTGGTCGTCAGCACACAGGGGAAAGCGAAGGAGGTTGCGGGAGTGCTCGGAAGAGCGTCTCTCATCGATGCCGGCCGCGCCGGACTGCTCGTCCTGGCGATTCTCGCTGCACTCGTTTGCACGTCGAGTGCGCTCGCCGCCGCGCCGGCGCCCGATCCAGCGCCCGATCCCGCCCCCGTGACGACGCCCGAGCCAACCCCTGTGAAGCCTGTCGAGAAGCCCAGGGTGACCGTCGCGCGGCCGAGCGTCACGGTCGCGCCGTCCGGCGTCACCGCCCAAAGCCCGAGCGTCACGGCCGCCAAGCCGACGGCATCGACAAGCCACGGCTCATCGTCCTCATCCTCTCCACCGGCCACATCCTCGACAGCCTCGACGTCCGCCGCATCGTCGGCGCCCACCGCGAGCAGAGCGACACCGCCCACCACCACTTCGGCCCCGTCGAGTGCGCCGAGCCCGAGCCGGGTCGAGTCGACGGCGAAGCACGAGATCACGACGGCCACCTCGGGTGCGAAGCCGACGGTCAGAACGGCGAAGACTCAGACGCCGAAGTTCAGCTCGCCGAACGCCAGGATGCAGGTTGCCGGGACGCCGAAGCCGACGACGCCCCGGGTCACGCGCCCGCCGATCACGCTGATCCCCGTGGCGGCGGTCACGGCCGACGTGGCCGCGGCCGGCGCACCCGCGCCGGGGCGTGGGCTCTCGATGGTGATCTGGGTGGCGCTCCTCGCCGCGGCAGGGCTGCTGCTCGTCTCGGCGGTCCCGAACGAGCTGGTCTACAGGTTCTCGGCCAACGGCACACAACGGCTCAGCGTCATCCGACTGCCGCTGGCCGGGATCGCCGTCGCCGTCGCGGTCGGCGTCGGCCTCAGCCTCCTGACAGGCAGCGCGTGAGGCGAAGAGCTGCCCTGCGAGGCAACCGCGCCCGCCTCGCAGCCGCCGTCATGATCGGCGCGGGCCTTCTCGTCGTTGCCCCGTTGGCGAGCGCCGATCCACCGGGGGTGTCGATCACGGCCCATCCCCAGAGCCCGACGAATTCGGCCTCGGCGCAGTTCTCCTTCGGCTCACCCGACGTGGGTGCCACGTTTGCCTGCCAGGTCGACGGCGGCGGGTTCTCGAGCTGCGCCTCGGGCGTCACCTTCAGCGTGGGAGAGGGTTCACACGGCTTCGACGTCCAGGCGACGAACGCAGCGAGCGAGACCAGCATCGACTCGTACACGTGGACCGTCGACCTCACGGCGCCGTCGTTGGTGTTGCCGGGCCAGTCGGTCGAAGTGCCCGACTACACCGGGCCCGTGTCGGTCACCTACAGCGGCATCGGCGCCACCGACACCTCAGGCATCGCCAGCTTCAGCTGCAACCCCGCGTCCGGCTCCACCTTCGCGCTCGGCACCTCCGCACCGGTCACCTGCAACGCCACCGACACCGTCGGCAACACCGCCTCCGGCTCCTTCACCGTCACCGTCACCGACACCACCGCCCCCGCCGCACCAACCGTCACCGGCGGGCCCACCGGCCCGACCAACGACGCCACCCCCACCTTCACCTTCAGCCCCGTCAACGGCGCCACCAGCTACCGCTGCGCAATCGACGACCCCACACCAGGAGCTACGTGCAGCGCGTCCGGCTTCACGGCAGGCTCGTTGGGCGACGGCGGCCATGTGTTCTACGTCACGGCCGCCGATGGGAGCGGCAACACGGGACCGGCGGGCTCACGCTCGTTCAGCGTCGACCGAACGGCGCCGTCGTTGGTGTTGCCGGGCCAGTCGGTCGAAGTGCCCGACTACACCGGGCCCGTGTCGGTCACCTACAGCGGCATCGGCGCCACCGACACCTCAGGCATCGCCAGCTTCAGCTGCAACCCCGCGTCCGGCTCCACCTTCGCGCTCGGCACCTCCGCACCGGTCACCTGCAACGCCACCGACACCGTCGGCAACACCGCCTCCGGCTCCTTCACCGTCACCGTCACCGACACCACCGCCCCCGCCGCACCAACCGTCACCGGCGGGCCCACCGGCCCGACCAACGACGCCACCCCCACCTTCACCTTCAGCCCCGTCAACGGCGCCACCAGCTACCGCTGCGCAATCGACGACCCCACGCCCACGACGAGCTGTACCCCGGCCGGCTTCACGTCTCCGACGACGCCGGACGGCGGGCACACGTTCTACGTCGCCGCGCGTGACACCGCCGGGAATCTCTCGGCCGTCGCGTCGCGCAGCTTCACCGTCGACCGGACGCCGTCGGCGACGAGCATCACGAGCAGCGTTCCCGCGCTCACCACCCTGCGCGCGATTTCGATCGCGTTCACCGCGACAGAAGCCGGATCGACCTTCACCTGTAGTTTCGACGGTGGCGCATTCGCGAGCTGCTCGTCTCCACTCGGGCTCACCGGCCTCGCGGACGGCACCCACACGCTCGCGGTGCGCGCCACGGATCCCGTCGGCAACACCGACCCGACGCCGGCCGTTGCCACCTGGAGCGTGGACGCGACTCCTCCCGAGCTAAGCCCCGTGGGGTTCGTCACCAAGGTCGTCCAGGCCGACGGACCCGGCGGGACAAGCGTCGACTTCGCGGTCTCGGGATCGGACGACGGCGTGGCGCTGCTTCCGTCAGCGATCGCCTGCGTGCCTGCGAGCGGCGCGGTCTTCCCGCTCGGCACGACACCCGTCACCTGCACGGCCTCGGACGCTGCGGGCAACGTTGGCACGGTCACGTTCACCGTGTCGGTGCACGACACGATCGCACCCTCGATCAACGCGCCGAACGTCAGCTTCGCCGCGACCGACGCTGCTGGGATCGCGACCTCGGCCCCGTCCGTCGCGGCCTACCTGAACGGCATCACTGCGTTCGATCTGGTCTCGACTCCGACGTTGACGACGAACGCTCCTTCGCTGTTCCCGATCGGCGTCAGCACCCTGGTCGTCACAGCCCGCGACGCGGCCGGCAATGTCGCGTCGAAGAACGTGACCGTCACCGTCCTCCAACCCGGCAGCCCGGCGCCCGCTCCCGACCTGACACCCCCGGCGGCCGTCGCCTCGGCCAAGGCGACGGCGGGCGACCGCCGCATCGTCCTGACCTGGAAGCGCCCCGCCGGCGACCTCGCACGCGTCGAGGTACGGCGCTCGATCGTCGGCGAGGCCGGCACCGACGGGCTGATCTACAGCGGGCTCGGCGAGACGGCCAAGAGCGCGGGGTTGCGGAACGGCGTCACCTACCGATTCGTCCTCGTCGCATTCGACGCGGCCGGTAACAGCTCTGCGAGCGTGATCGTGAATGCCACGCCCTTGGCGCTCCTGCTCGCGAGGCCGCTCCCCGGAGGACAGGTCTCGCGCCCGCCCCTGCTTCGCTGGGGATACGTCCCTTCGAGCTACTTCAACGTCCAGCTCTACCGCGGCGGGAACAAGATCCTCTCGGCGTGGCCCGTGAAGGTCCCGCCTGCAGCTCACCTCGCAGCTGGGCCTACGAGAAGCCGCAAGCTCCAGCTCAAGCCGGGCGTCTACACCTGGTACGTCTGGCCGGGTGTCGGTGCCCGCGCCGACGTGCGCGTACGGCGACCTGCTCGGCAAGAGCAGCTTCGTCGTGGTCGCGCTCCGAAGAAGCGCGCTAGCGAAGAAGACGTAGCCGCGCGGGTCGATCCCGAGCCAGGTTCGCATCAGCAGGTGCATCGTCCCGTCCGAGCCGCATCCGTCTGAGCGCGCGGCGGACCTCTGCCACGGCAATCGGCCCGCCGCGGGTGACTGCCACGACGTAGCCGTCCACCGACCTCGATTCGCGCCGTCACCGGTCCGAGCACGCCGCCCCGCGCCGGCGACGAGCCGACCGACGCCGTCGGCATCGACGATCGCCGCATCGCAGGCGTCCGGTTTGCACGAGCTCGAGCAGGCGATCGTCGGATGGGGCGAGGATCGGGCGCACGACGGGTAGCACGGTCGCCGCGATCGCCTTCGCCCCTTCGCTGCCACGCCGCGCGCACGTGATCCGGTGGCGGAGCTCGGCGAGCGTCCTCAGACGCGGGGAAGGCCGTGACGCAGCACGACGGCCTGGTCGGTGCCGAGATACGGATCGCTCAGATCGGCCGAGCGACAGTGCCGCCTGCGTCGGGCGGATCGACGCGATCACGACGTCCCACGGCGGTACCTTGGCCGCGAGCAGTCGCGACACCGGCTGGACGTAGACGAACCGCACCCGTGGAATGCCGAGGCGCCGGGCGAGGTTCCGCGCGATGTCGACCTCGAGGCCGCGCGCGAGGATCACCTGGCCGTCACGCACGACGCCCGCCTGCAGGACGGGGTCGCCGAGGCCGAGCGCCACGACGAGCTCGGCCGGTCGCGGCTGCGTCGCGACGGGCGCTTCGTGCGTCGGCGGGTCGTCCGCACGGCTGTCCGCGGGAAGCCCGAGCGCGACGAGCACCCGGCAGCACCGGCGACGGCGGCGAGACGAGCGCCGCCACGACCCCGAGCGCGCCGCCGAGGCCCCGGTTGCAGCGGAATGGGGCTCATGCCGACGCCGCCTCGTCGAAGACCTCGACGGGCGTGCCGGTCTCGGCGAAGCCGAACAACATCGCGGCGTCGTAGTGATTCACCCTGATGCAGCCGTGCGAGGCCGCGTAGGTCGGCACCGAGCCGAACTCGTGGAACGCGACGCCGCCGGTGAAGTAGCTCGCCCACGGCAGCCACACCTTGAACGGCACCGACCACGAATACCGCTCCTTCCGGTACACGCGGAACGAGCCGGTCGGCGTCCTCCCACCCGCGCCGGACGAGATGTGCACGGCACGGACGACGCTTGTTGTCCTCGATCAGCAGCGCGAGCTGGCGGCGAAGCTGCACCTCGATCCGGCGGCCGGGAGCCCGTCGCGCGGGCTCCGGGCGGGTCGCCCGCTGCAGCGCCACGATCGTGTCCGCGCCCAGCGTTCCGTCCCGGCTGAGGCCGCTCCACTTCTGAAAGCCGAGGACGGCGGTCGAGGTCTGCAGGTCGATCGTCCCGGTCAGGCCGGAGGTCGCCATGAACCCGAGATCGACGAGCTGTTGCTGGAGCGTCGCGGTGGGTCGGCACCGTTTGCTCGACGTCGACGGCCGCAGCGACCGGGCGACGGAGGTCGTATCCCGGGAAGAGCCCCACGGGGACGCCACCCTCGATCAGCACCCTGACCGCAAGGACGCCGGGGATGCTCCTCGACGTCCGGACGAGCTGGCCGACGCGGGCCCGGAGCGCCGCGGGATCGCGTCCACCCGCGAAGCGGGCGCCGAGGTCGACGGTGACGATGCGCCGCGAGACCGTGAGCGAGAGCAGTGGTGTCGCGCCGCGGGACCGCCGAGCTGGATGCCACGCGCACGCTCGGCCGCCGTCGGGCCCGCCAGGAGTCCACGTACTGCCCCCTCGATCGTCGCTCCTGGCCGCTGCACCGGCACCGGTTTGCCGTCGGCGAGGAACCAGACGTGCACGCCGGCGCCGGCGACCCCCGGAAAGGCGAGCGCGCCACCACGAGGGCGAGAAATGCGCTGCATTTCATGCCAATTGGATTCGCCGCCGGGACGCGCATCTCCTACCGAGAATCGGCAGAGGGCCGGCAAGGCTCAAGCGGCTGCGCCGCAACGCCGATGAAGTCGGGTGGATCGTGACCCCTCCCACCGACACCCCTGCGGCCAAGGCGGCACCGGCTAGCGGAGACGGCGACGACGACGGCGGCATCCCGGCGCGCTCGTCGAGTCGTACCGCCGGCTCGCCGACGTGTTCCACGACGTGCTCTCCGAGCAGTCGCTCGACGCCCTGCTCGAGCGCATCGCGGACACGGTCGGCGAGCTGATCCCGCACGACGATCTCGCGTTCTACGAGGCCGACGAGACCACCCGCGAGCTCCGCGGCGTGCTTGCCCGGGGCGACTATGCGGACGAAGTGCTCGCCGATGAGCCGTTCGCCTTCGGACAGGGGATCACCGGCTGGGCCGTCGAGCACCGGGAGCCCGTGCTCGCGAACCGCGCCGACCTCGATCCTCGGGTGCGGTTCGTCGAGGGCACGCCTCCCGATCCGGAGTCGCTGATCGCCGTCCCGCTGATCGCACGCGGGCGGGTCAAGGGTGCGCTCAACATCTACCGCGTCGGGCTGAAGGAGTTCACGGAGGAAGAGTTCAGGCTCGCCGTCCGGTTCGGCGATGCGGCCGCCCTCGCGCTCGACAACGCCCACGTGCGGGCGAGTCTCGAGCTCCAGGCGCAGACCGACCCGCTCACGGGCCTCTGGAACCACCGCGCCTTCCACGAGCGGCTCCGCAACGAGCTCGTCCGAGCGTCCTCCGAGCGCGGATCCGTGGCCGTACTGATGCTCGACCTCGACGACTTCAAGCGGGTCAACGACATCTACGGGCACGCGGTCGGAGACCAGGTGCTCGCGGCCCTCGCCGACGAGCTCCGCGCCGCGGTGCGCCAGAACGACGACGTCTGCCGGATCGGGGGTGAGGAGTTCGCGATCATCATCCCGGCGGGCGACCTCGAGATGGCGCAGGCGCTCGCCGAGCGGGTCGCCGAGCGGGTCGCGGTCGCCGAGTTCGACCCTGTCGGGCCGCTGACCGTCTCGATCGGGATTGCGCTCGGGCCCGACCATGCCGCCAACCCCCGCGAGCTCGTCGCCTGCGCCGAGATCGCGATGATGACCGCCAAGGCGCGCGGCAAGAGCCGCATCGTCGTCTTTCACGAGGACGAGAGCGAGCGGCCGGACGCGCCGATCCACGAGCCGCGTGCGACGTCCGCTCGATCGCGCACCTGAAGATGCTGCACGGTGTCTCGAGCAAGCTCACCCGCCTGCTCGAGGTGTCCGAGATCGGCACCACGATCGCCGACGAGCTCCGGCAGCTGATCGACTACCACAACTGTCGCGTCTTCCTCCGCGACGGAGACGAGCTCCGGCCGGTGGCGTTTCGGGGCGACCTGACGAAGGGCGCCGAGTCGGCCCTCGACGTGCTCGTGACGAAGGTCGGGGTCGGGGTCACGGGTCACGTGGCCGCGACGGGCGAGCCGTTTCTGACCGGGCGACGCCGCCAACTGCGGAATCGGCCACCACATCGAGGGCACGGCCCGGATCGAGGAGTCGCTGCTCGCCGTGCCGCTGCGCTACGGCGCGAACGTCGTCGGCGTGCTCGTGATCTCCAAGCTCGGGCTCGACCAGTTCGACGCAGACGATCTGCGCCTGCTCGAGGTCCTTGCCGGCCACGCGTCCGTCGCTCTCGTCAACGCCCAGCTCTACGAGGCCCAGCGGCGGGAGGCGGACGGCGCGAAGGCGCTGCTCGAGCTTTCGCGCGAGCTCTCGGCCGGCACCCAGCTCGACGAGGTGCGTCGACCGGATCGCGCGCGGTGCGGCGCGGATCCTCGGCGTACCCCGGGCCTCGGTCTGGCTCCCGGACCGCGAGGGTGGCGGGCTCGTGTGCCGCAGCGTCCTGGTCGCGAGGACGACGCATCCGCGTCACGTGCTGCCCGGTGACCGGCTGCCGGCCTGCCGCGGCCGAGCCGTTCTCGCTCCGCTCCGAGCCGTTCATCGTCGGGCGCGACGGACTTTGAGCATCTCGTCGGCGAGCGACTGACGGACGCTCTCGCCAACGCGTATGCGGTCGCGCCGATCAGGCTCGACTCGGGTTGGGCCGCGCTCGCGCTCGCACTCGACGCAGACGACGACCTCGACGAGCGCCAGCTCGAGCTGCTCGCCGGGATCGCCGGCCAGGCGAAGATGGCTCTCACGAACGCTCTCTCCTTCGAGAGCCTCGAGCGCACCTTCCTCTCGACCGTCGAGGCGCTCGCCAACGCGCTCGAGGCGAAGGACGAGTACACGTCGTCCCACGCGCGCTGGATCAGGGACATGGCCGTGAAAGTCGGCGAGGAGCTCGGGCTCGAGCGCACTGCGCTGAAGCGGGTCGAGCTCGGAGCGCTCTTCCACGACATCGGCAAGATCGGGATCCCTGCCGCGATCCTGACGAAGCCCGGGCCGCTGACCGACGAGGAGCGGAAGCTGATCGAGACCCATCCCGAGCTCGGGGAGCGGATCCTGGCTCCGATCGAGCAGCTCGAGCACGTGCGGCCGATCGTCCGCGCCTGCCACGAGCGCTACGACGGCAAGGGCTACCCCGACCGTCTCGCAGGGAGACGAGATCCCGCTCGAGGCGCGGATCATCTTCGTCTGCGACGCATTCCACGCGATGACGACCACGCGCCCCTACCGCGAGGCCCTGCCGGTCGAGGAGGCGCGGCGCCGCCTGATCGAGGCTGCCGGCTCGCAGTTCGACCCTGCGATCGTCGACGTCTGCCTTCGCGTGCTCGAGGCGCCGGACGAACTAGGCGCGCGATCGCACCGGATCTGGCCACCGCGACCGGCGCGCCGCAGCAGCACCAGCGAGCGGCCCCCGACCTCGACCTCGCCGCGCACCGGCACCTCCCAGGCTCCGGCCTCGAGCTCGGGGTCGGCGGTCGAGAGCTCGAGCGCCCACCGCCGGCCGAAGCGGGCCGGCGGCAGCCGGAAGGACAGCGCGTCCTGCCACGCGTTGAAGAGGACGAGAAACGAGTCGTCGATGATCGGCTCGCCCTCCCGCGTCTCCGCCATGATCTCGGCCCCGTTGAGGAAGGCGCCGACGCGCGAAGGCATCGCCGCGCTCCCAGTCGCGCCGCGTCATCGCCCGGCCGTCGGGACGGAACCACCAGACGTCGGGTGCGCCCGAGTCCTCGTGCTCCTTGCCCGTCAGGAACGTCGGCCGGCGGAAGACCGGGTGGGCGTGCCGGAGCGCGATCAGCCGGCGCGTGAAGTCCCGCAGCGCGATCGGCCCGGCTCGTCGAGCTCCCAGTCGACCCAGCTGATCTCGTTGTCCTGGCAGTACGCGTTGTTGTTCCCGCGCTGCGTGCGGCCGAGCTCGTCGCCTGCGAGCAGCATCGGCACGCCGTGCGAGAGCAGGAGGGTGGTGAGGAAGTTGCGCAGCTGGCGGTCGCGCAGAGCGTTCACCCCGCGGTCGTCCGTCTCGCCTTCGACCCCGCAGTTCCACGACCTGTTGTCGGTGGTCCCGTCCTCGTTCCCCTCGAGGTTCGCGTCGTTGTGCTTCTCGTCGTAGGTGACGAGGTCGCGCAGGGTGAACCCGTCGTGGCAGGTGACGTAGTTGATCGACGCGAACGGACGCCGTCCGTCGGACTGGTAGAGGTCGCTCGAGCCGGTGAACCGCTGCGCGAACGCGCCGACGGCGGTGTGGCCGCGCCAGAAGTCCCGCATCGTGTCGCGGTACATCCCGTTCCACTCGGTCCAGAGAACGGGGAAGTTGCCGACCTGGTAGCCACCCTCGCCGACGTCCCACGGCTCGGCGATGAGCTTCACCTGGGAGAGGATCGGGTCCTGGTGGATGATGTCGAAGAAGGCCGAGAGGCGGTCGACGTCGTGGAACTCGCGGGCGAGCGCCGAGGCGAGGTCGAAGCGGAAGCCGTCGACGTGGCACTCGATCACGAAGTACCGCAGCGAGTCCATGATCAGCCGCAACACGGACGGGTTCACCGGGTTGAGCGAGTTGCCGGTGCCCGTGAAGTCCTTGTAGTAGCGGGGCTCGTCGGGCATCGTGCGGTAGTAGGCGAAGTTGTCGACGCCCTTGAACGACAGCGTCGGGCCGAGGTGGTTGCCCTCGGCCGTGTGGTTGTAGACGACGTCGAGGATCACCTCGATCCCGGCGCGATGCATCGCCTTGACGAGCCCCTTGAACTCGCGCACCTGCTGCCCGTGCGTCCCCGTCGCCGCGTAGCCGGCGTGCGGGGCGAGGAACCCGATCGTCGAGTAGCCCCAGTAGTTCGTCAGGCCTCGCGCCTGGAGGAAGTGCTCGTCGGCGATGTGGTGGATCGGCAGCAGCTCGACCGCCGTCACCCCGAGATCGACGAGGTGCGCGATCGCCGCCTCGGAGGCGAGCCCGGCATAGGTGCCGCGGAGATCCTCGCGGACGCCCGGCAGCAGCCGCGTGAAGCCCTTCACGTGGAGCTCGTAGATCACCGTCTCGTCCCAGGGGCGGCGCAGGAGCTGGTCGCCCTCCCAGTCGAACGACTGGTCGATCACGACCGACTTGGGGATCGCGGCGGCGTCGTCGCTCGTCGTCGATCACGAGGTCGTCGCCGTCGGCGTACGCGAGCGTGCGCCCGCGATCCCAGCAGCACCGGCCCCTCGATCGCCTTCGCATACGGGATCGATCAGCAGCTTGTGCGCGTTGAACCGGTGCCCCCGCTCCGGAGCCCACGGGCCGTGGACCCGGTAGCCGTAGCGCTGCCCCGGCCCGACGCCCGGCAGGTAGCCGTGCCAGTTGTGGGCGGTCTGCCGGGGGAGCTCGTAGCGGGTCTCGACGTCGGCGTCGTCGAAGAGGCAGAGCTCGACGCGCTCGGCGTTCTCCGAGGTCAGCGAGAAGTTCGTGCCGTTGCCGTCCCAGCTGGCGCCGAGCGGAAACGGCTCTCCGGGCCAGGCGCGCATCGCCTGACCCTACCGGCCGGACCGTGCCGCGCGGTCGACCGTCGGCGCTCAGCCGGCCGCCTCCGCCGAGCGCAGGCCCCGGAACGCCCAGACCGAGAAGACGAGCGCGAGGGCGAGCGCGAGGCCGAAGCCGAGCCCGACCTGAGTCGGGTCGCCGGCGAGCAGCCCGCGCCCGGCCTCGAGCGCGTACGTGATCGGGTTGAACCGCGCGACGGCGTGCAGCGTGCCGCCGAGCAGCGCCAGCGGCACGTAGACCGGGGCGAGGAAGAGGAGCAGGAAGACCGGCATCTGCATCAGCGGCCCCGCCTGGATCGTCCGGAGCCGCATCGCGATCCCGGCCGCCCAGAGAAAGCCGCAGACGTTGATGATCAGCGCGAGGGTGTAGAGCCCGACCACGTCGACGGGCCCGCCGCCGACCTGCATCCCGGCGACGAGGGCGATCGTGGTGAGGAGCGTCGCGGTGATCGTCCAGCGCAGCATCGCGGCCAGGGAGTAGCCGAGCACGATCCCGATCCGGTTCGGCGAGGCGAGCAGCAGGCGGCGGGCGAAGCCGCCCTCGAAGTCCCGGGCGACGCCGAAGCCCGTGAAGACGCCGCCGAAGGCGGCCGACTGGAGCAGGACGAAGACGAACTGGAACGCCGTGTAGCCGTTCGGGTAGTCGAAGCCGGGCACGTCCTGGACCTGCGACAGCCCGCCGGCGAAGGCGACGAAGAAGAAGAACGGGAACATCAGCGACGGCAGCAGCAGCGACGGCGTCGTGATCACGTTCTTCAGCGTCCGCCAGGCGACACCCGAGGCGACGGGCCAGAGGCTCATGTGCGCTCCAGCCTCTGCCCGAGCGCCCAGCTCGCCGCGACCAGCGAGACGAGCGCGAGCAGCGACGCGATCCCGAACCCGAGCGCGAGCGCCTCCGCGTCCCAGCCCGTGATGATCAGGCTGCGGACGCACTCGATCAGGTACGAGACCGGATTGACCGAGGCGAGGAAGCGGAACCAGTCGACGGCGATCAGGTTGCGCGGCGTGTTCATCGAGGAGATGAAGAGGAAGACGAAGAGCACGGGGAAGAGCCCCTGGATCGACTCCCCCGAGCCGGTGCGCAAGCGCGAGAAACGAGCCGAGCGCGCCGAACCCGACCGCGACGAGCGCCGCGTAGACGAGGAGCAGCGCGATCCCGGCAGGCCCGGCCTCGAACCGGACGCCGAGCAGCAGGCCGGCAACGATGTAGAAGACCGCCTGGAGGACGCCGAGCACGACGATCCCGGTGAGTTGGCCGGCGAGCAGCGCCGAGCCGCGGACCGGCGTCAGCGAGAGCCGCGAGAAGAAGCCCGTCTGGATGTCGCGCGCGAGGTCGGTGCCGGCGTTCATGGTCGAGAACAGCGCGCCCTGGATGAACGGCACGGCGAGCGCGAACGCGAGGAACGAGTCGGTCGGGAACCCGGGCAGCAGGGTCGATGCTTTGAGCCCGCCCGCGTTGACGAGCAGGAGCGCCACGGGGAAGACGAGCGGCGGGATCGCGCTCGCGGGCTGGCGGGCGGTGCGCATGATCGAGCGCTGAGCCAGGGCGCCGATCTGCGTCGGGAGAGCGCTCATCGGAAGGGCGCCTCCTCCTCCCCGGTCGCGGCGCCCTCGAGCGTGCGCCCCGTCTTGGCGAGAAAGACGTCGTCGAGCGTGGGAGCACGAAGCTCGACGTCGTCGACGACGGCACCGTCGATGTCCATGGCCCGGATCACGTCGGCGAGGCCGAGTCCGTCGCGAAGACGAACGGCGAGATCCCGATCCTCGCCCAGCGGCTCCCCGAAGCGCGCCATCAGCTCCGCGATGCGCGGCCTGTCGTCCTCGCTGCACGGGATCACGTGCACGCTGGGACGGCCGATCTCCGCCTTCAACGCCGCCGGCGTACCCTCGGCGACGATCTTGCCGTGGTCGATGATCCCGACCCGGTCGGCCAGCACGTCGGCCTCCTCGAGGTACTGGGTCGTCAGAAACACCGTCACGCCGTCCTCGCGTGCGAGCCGCGCCACCTCCGCCCACAGGGCGCTGCGGCTCTGCGGGTCGAGGCCCGTGGTCGGCTCGTCGAGAAACAGGATGCTGGGCCGGTGAACGAGCGCCAGAGCCAGATCGAGCCGCCGCTTCATGCCGCCGGAGTAACCCCGCACCTTGCGGTCGGCAGCATCGGTGAGCCCCACCCGGTCGAGGAGCTCGTTCTGCCGGGTCTTGCGCTCGGCCTTCGGCACCGCGTGCAGCATCGTCTGCAGCTTCAGATGGTCACGCCCCGTGAGAAGAGGGTCGAGTGCGGCTTCCTGAAGCGCAGCCCCGATCACGGAGCGCACCTTCGGGCCCTCCGTGCGAACGTCGTAGCCGCCAACGCGGGCGGACCCTGCGGTCGGCGGGAGCAGAGTCGTCAGCATCAGCACGGTCGTCGACTTGCCTGCACCGTTCGGGCCCAGGAAGCCGTAGATCTCGCCGGGTGCGACGTACAGGTCGATCCCGTCGACCGCCCGAGGGCCCTTCTTGAACTCCCGCACGAGCTGCTCGACGACGATGCTGTTGTCTCGGGTCATCCAGTCCAGCCTACTGTCGAAGGAGATCCTGCTTCGACCGGTACTCGTTCTCGTCGATCTCGCCCCGGGCGAGCCGTTCGGCCAGGATCTCGGAGGCGGACTGGCCCTTGGCAGGCCGGGGACCGCAGCCGCGGCCGTCACGCCGGAGGACGAGGAACCGAATCGCGGTCGCGATGACGACGATCCAGAGAAAGATCCACAGCGGTGCCAATAACGGCCAGGCACCCCAGCTCTCGTGCAGCAAGGGGATGGTGTCCATGCGCTCGACTCCCTTCGGGACTTGGTGTGATTATTCGTCTGCACATTATTAGCACACGAATAATTAGTAGCGCATGGTTAGCGGGTAGGGTGTCGCAATGCGACCCACCTCGACGCCGATCGGACTGCGGCTCTTCACGACCTCCAAGGCCGTCCGCCGCGCCTTCGACGAAGCCCTCTCGGCCGCCGGCGGCTCGATTCCGACCTGGCTCGTGCTCACGAATCTGAAAAGTCGCACCTGGCGCTCGCAGCACGACCTCGCAGCCGCCGTCGGGATCGAGGGGCCGACGCTGACGCGTCACCTCGACGGGCTCGAGCAGCTCGGCCTCGTCCGCCGGCGCCAGGTCCCGGAGAACCGGCGGGCCGTTGTCGTCGAGTTGACCGAGGACGGCCACACCCTTCATGCCGAGCTGCTCGAGGTGGTGATCGGATTCGACCGCCGGCTCCGCAGAGAGCTCTCCGCGGAGGATGTCGCGCGGCTGGAAGAGCTCCTGGGAAGGCTGGAGCGCAACGCCGGGTCATAGGAGCCCGCCTCCCCGCTCACTGGGCGTGCAGAACGCGTCAGCCGGGAGGAGCCGCCGCACGCGCTTCCACCGCCGCCCTTTCCGGCGCCAGCCAGATCGTCCCGAGCGGCGGCAGCGTCACCGCTGCCGAGAAAGGCTGACCATGGAGCGACGATGCTTCCGCCTCGAGCCCGAGACCGTTGCCGACGTCGGAACCGGCGTAGAAGCGCGAGTCGGTGTTGAGCACCTCGAGCCAGCGCCCGCCGCGCGGGAGCGGCAACCGCCAGCCCTCGCGCACGACCGGGGAGAAGTTGACCGCGGCGACGAGCGGTGATCCGTCGGCCGCGAACCGCGCGAACGCGACCACGTTCTCGTCTCGTGCATCGCCGACGAGCCAGACGAACCCTTCCGGGCGGAAGTCGATCTCCCAGAGCGCCGGCTGCCTCCGATACGTGGCATTGAGGTCGCGCACGAGCGCCCGGACGCCGGCATGGTCCGGATCGTCGAGCAACGGCCAGTCCAGCGAGCGGCTCTCCGACCACTCGACCCATTCGGCGAGCTCGCCGCCCATGAAGAGCGACTGCTTGCCGGGATGCGACCACATCAGCCCGTAGAGCGCGCGCAGCGTGGCGAGCCGCTGCCAGCGGTCGCCCGGCAGCTTCGAGAGCAGCGATCGCTTGCCATGGACGACCTCGTCGTGTGAGAGCGGGAGGACGAAGTTCTCGTCCCACGCGTAGACGAGCGAGAACGTCAGCTCGTCGTGGTGGAACCGTCGGTGCACCGGGTCGTGCTCGACGTAGGAGAGCGTGTCGTTCATCCAGCCCATGTTCCACTTGAAGGTGAAGCCGAGGCCGCCCATCGAGGTCGGCCGGGTGACGCCGGGCCAGTCGGTCGACTCCTCCGCCACCACCGCGACGCCGGGCTCCCGGTCGTGCAGCACCTCGTTCAGCTCGCGCAGGAAGGCAACTGCTTCGAGGTTCTCACGGCCGCCGTGCTCGTTCGGCACCCATTCCCCCGGCTCGCGCGAATAGTCGAGGTAGAGCATCGAGGCGACCGCATCGACGCGCAGCCCGTCCACGTGGAACTCGCGGAGCCAGTAGAGGGCGTTCGCGAGCAGGAAGTTGCGCACCTCGTTGCGCGAGAGGTTGAAGATCAGCGTGCCCCAGTCGGGATGCGATCCGCGGCGCGGGTCGTCGTGCTCGTACAGCGCGGTGCCGTCGAACCGGGCGAGCGCCCACTCGTCGCGCGGGAAGTGCGCCGGAACCCAGTCGAGCAACACGCCGATGCCGGCCTGATGGAAGGCATCGATGAGACCCCTGAAGTCGTCCGGAGCGCCGAACGTGGATTGCGGCGAGAAGTAGCCGCTGACCTGGTAGCCCCACGACGGCGCATAGGGGTGCTGCATCACCGGCATCAGCTCGACATGCGTGAAGCCGAGCTCCGCCACGTAGGGAACGAGCTCCACCGCGAGCTCGTTCCACGAGAGGCCCTGCCGCCACGAGCCCGCGTGGACCTCGTAGACGGAGAACGGCTGCGTCAGAGGGTCGGACGCACGGCGGCGGGCGAGCCACGCGTCATCGGACCACGAGAACCTGCTCTGGTACACGATCGACGCATTCTCGGGCGGCACCTCGGCGAACGCCGCATACGGATCCGCCTTGAGCCGCGTGATCCCGTCCGCCCCGGCGACGGCGAGCTTGTAGCGCTGCCCTTCCGAGGCATTCGCGGCAACCCCTTCCCAGATGCCCGACGAGGCGAGCGGGCGCAACGGATCGGCGCCCTCGCTCCAGAAATTCCAGTCGCCGACGACGGAGACCGCGCGGGCGTTCGGAGCCCACACGGCGAAGCGGACGCCGCCGTCGACGCAGTGGGCGCCGAGCCGCTCGTAGAGGCGTTCGTGACGGCCTTCGCCGGCCAGGTGCAGATCGACCTCGCCGAGCCCGCTCATGCTCCCTCCAGCATGCGCTCGAGGCCCGCGACCGGAATCCCCACCCAGTCGGGTCGATTGGCGAGCTCGTAGCGAAGCTCGTAGACCAGCTTCTGGAGCTCGAACAGGGCGAGGAGACGGTCGAGACCGGGCTCGCTGGATGGCAAGAGCCGTGGGTCGACTGTGGCACGCCAGCCCTCGACGAATGCCGACCGGCACGATTCCTCCCACCCGGCCGGTGACGGCACCTTTGCGAGGAGCCGCGAGGCATCGGCCGCGTACGCGAACGAGCGCAGCATCCCGGCGACGTCCCGAAGCGCGAACGTCCGCCGACGGCGCTCGGTCAGCGAGCGGCCTGGCTCTCCCTCGAAGTCGATCACGACCCAGTCACCCGTATCCGCCCACAACACTTGGCCGAGGTGGTAATCGCCGTGGATCCGCACGACGAGCCCGGGCGGCCCGACGTGAGAAAGGTCCTGGATCAGGTCGCGGAGATCCTCGACTCGGGCTCCGAGCGACGTGTCGGCGAGCAACGGCAGGTCGGCGGCGAGCCGCGATACCTCCTCGTCGACCGTCGCCGCCAGCAGGCCGATCGCCTCCGAGCTCGCCTCTTCCGGCGCCATATACGGATCGGACGAGGCGGCGAGTGCTGCATGCATCGAACCGGTGACCTCTCCGAGCCGGCGCGCCCGCGCGGGAAGCCAGCCCAGGTCGTCCGCCTCGAGCGAGGCGAGCGCCAGCTCCCAGCCGCCGCCCGCGGACGGGACGTACTCGGTCAGCACCGCAAGCGTCGCCTCGAGCGGCTCACGATCGTGCTCGATCGCCCCGAGCAGCCGCGGCGCCGAGTCGAAGCCCGCCGCCTCGAGCACCCGCAGCATCTCGACCTCGGGGCTGGGGCCTGCCTCGAGCCGGCGATAGAGCTTCAGCACGACGCTTTCGTCGATCACGACGGACGAGTTCGACTGCTCGACGCCCATTACGCGGCTCGAGGTGCACGGCGTCTCGTAGCCGGCGAGCGCAACCAGCCGAGCCAGCGCGGGAAGGTGTGTGATCGCGTCGTCGTTCCCCGGCCCGATCGCGACGAGATAGGTGTTGTGCATTGCCTCGCTGAAGCGCACGTCGACGAGTGCCAGCTCGAGCTCCTCGTCGGCGAACACGAGTCGCAGGACATGGGCGCTCTCCGGCTCATGGCCGGCTGCCCCGAACCAGCGCCTGTCGCTGACGAGGCCCAGGAGCTCGGCGGAGGAGAGCTGCTCGATGCGGCTCATGCGGTCACGTCGTCGACGAGCTGGAACCAGAAGAAGCCGTACGGTCCCAGGGTGAGGAGGTACGGAAGCTCGCCGATCTCGGGGAAGGGACTGCGGCCGAGCAGCTCGAGCGGGATGCGCCCACGCCAGCGTGAGAGATCGAGCTCGACGGCCTGGGCCGAGCGGGACAGGTTGTGGACGCAGAGCACGGTGTCGTTCTCGAGCGTCCGCACGTGGGCGAACACGCGCGGGTTCTCGGGCCGCAGCGCTTCGTAGTCGCCGTGACCGAACACCGGATGCTCCTTGCGCAGCTCGATGAACCGTCGCAGCCAGCGCAGCAGCGACGTGGGTGACCGCAGTTGCGCCTCCACGTTGACCGCCTGGTAGCCGAAGACCGGGTCCATCAGCGTGGGCAGGTAGAGCTGCGCGAAATCGGCGCGCGAGAAGCCCGCGTTCCGGTCGCCCGTCCACTGCATCGGTGTCCGGACACCGTCACGGTCGCCGAGGAAGACGTTGTCGCCCATCCCGATCTCATCCCCGTAATAGAGGACAGGTGAACCCGGCAGGGAGAAGAGAATCGCATGCAGCAGCTCGATCTCGTCCCTGCCGCCGTCGAGCAGCGGCGCGAGGCGCCGCCGGATCCCGACGTTGAGCTTCATCCGCGGATCCTTGGCGTACTCCGCCACCATGTAGTCACGCTCCTCGTCCGTGACCATCTCGAGCGTGAGCTCGTCGTGGTTGCGGAGGAAGAGGCCCCACTGGCAGCCGGGGGGGATCGCAGGCGTGCGCTCGAGGATCTCGACGATCGGCTTTGCCTCCTCCCGGCGGAGCGCCATGAACATGCGCGGCATCACCGGGAAGTGGAAGGCCATGTGGCACTCGTCACCGTCCCCGAAGTACTGCACGACGTCTTCGGGCCACTGATTGGCCTCGGCGAGCAGCACCCGGTCGGGGTAGTTGGCGTCGACCTCCGCCCGGACGCGCCGGAGGAAGGCATGGGTGGCCGGAAGGTTCTCGCAGTTGGTCCCCTCCTTCTCGTAGAGGTACGGGACGGCGTCGAGCCGGAAGCCGTCGAGGCCGAGATCGAGCCAGAACCGGAGGGCGGCGAGCATCGCCTCGCGGACCTGCGGGTTCTCGTAGTTGAGGTCGGGCTGATGCTGGAAGAAGCGATGCCAGTAGTAGGCCTCGGCGGATGGATCCCAGGTCCAGTTGGACGGCTCGGTGTCGGTGAAGATGATTCGCGCATCCTCGTAGCGGTGCGGCGTGTCCGACCAGACGTACCAATCGCGCTTGGGCGAGTCGGGGAGCCGCGATTCCTGAAACCAGGGGTGGTCGGCGGAGGTGTGGTTCATGACCAGGTCCGCGATGACGCGGATCCCGCGCTCGTGCGCTGCCTCGACGAAGGTACGGAAGTCGTCGAGCGTGCCGAAATCGGGGTGGACGGCGGTGAAGTCGGCGATGTCGTAGCCCCCGTCGCGCAACGGCGAAGGGAAGAACGGCAGCAGCCAGACGCAGTCGATCCCGAGCCACTGGAGGTAGTCGAGCTTCTGGGTCAGGCCGAGAAAGTCGCCGTTGCCGTCGTCGCTCGAGTCGTAGAACGCGCGGGTGTGCAGCTCGTAGAAGACGGCCGTCTTGAACCAGAGCGGCTCCCGTTCGAACCAGTGCTCGCTCATGCGGCCTGCTCGACCGCGATCACGTGGGCTCCGCCGGGAGGAAGCCCGACGTAGTTTCTGCCGGTCCGCCATGGGAACGCCGCATCGGTCAGCAGGTCGACGGCGCTGAAGGTGTCGGTCAGCCCGAGCGATCCGGGCACGATGCAGAGCCCCTCCCTGGGCTTGCCCGGGTCGACGTTGACGACCGTGATCACGACGTCATCGCCGTCATGCTTCGCAAACGCGATCAGATGATCGCTCTGGGTGTCGAGCCAGGTGAGGGATTCGAATCGCTGCAGGGCCGGGTGCGATCGGCGGATCTCGTTCAGCCGGCGGATCAGTGGCAGCAACGGCCCCTTCAGCGTCCGCCGCTTGACCTCGTACTTCTCCGAGTCGCGGTACTCCTCGCTGCCGGCACGCACTGCCTCGTTCTCGCAGGCCTCGTAGCCAGAATAGATGCCGTAGCTCGGAGAGAGCATCGCGGCGAGGACGAGCCGCGCCTCGAAGGCTGGGCGGCCGCCCTCCTGCAGGTACGCGTGCAGGATGTCGGGCGTGTTCGGCCACATGTTCGGCCGGTAGAACGCCGACCACGAGCGCACCTGCTCGACGAACTCGACGAGCTCGGCCTTCGTGTTCTTCCAGGTGAAGTACGTGTACGACTGGCTGAAGCCGAACTTCGCGAGCGTCGTCATCGGCGCGGGCCGTGTGAACGCCTCCGCGAGGAAGATCGCCTCCGGGTACACCGAGCGCACCTCGGCGATGAGCCACTCCCAGAACGGCATCGGCTTCGTATGCGGGTTGTCCACCCGGAACACCCTGATTCCCCGTCCGCACCAGACGAGCACGATGTCGAGCAGCGCCTGCCAGAAACCGCTCCCGATCGTCCGTGTCCCAGTCGAGGTTGTGGATGTCCTGGTAGCGCTTCGGCGGGTTCTCCGCGAACTTGATCGTGCCGTCCGGCCGCCGCTGGAACCACTCCGGATGCGTGACGAGCCACGGGTGATCGGGTGAGCACTGGATCGCGAAGTCGAGCGCGAGCTCCACGCCCGCCTCCTCGGCCGCCGTCACCATCGCAGCGAAGTCGGCCTCGGTCCCGAGCTCCCGATGGAGCGCATCGTGGCCCCCGTCCGGCCCACCGATCGCCCAGGGGCTGCCCGAGTCGCCCTTGCGCGCGCGCTCGGCATTGTTGCGCCCCTTGCGATTGGTCTCGCCGATCGGGTGCACGGGTGGCAGGTAGACGATGTCGAAGCCGAGTGCGGCAAGGTCGGGCAGCACCGCGGCGACCCCGCGGAAGCCGCCCCACGACCGTGGGAACAGCTCGTACCAGGCGCCGAACCGGGCACGCACGCGATCGACGTCGATCCCGAGCACCGGGCTCTTCGCGGCGTCGCGCCGCTCGCGGTCGGAGAGCTCGCGGGCAGCGGCGCGCCATTCGTCCGACCGTCCCTTCACCGAACAGCGCGCGACCCTCCGACAGCTCTCCCGCCAGGTCCGGCCTGACCAGCAGCCAGCTTGCGGTCGTACTCGTCGAGCCAGCTCGCGAACGGATCGACCCAGGCCTGGACGCGGAGCTCCCACGACCCGATCGCGTCCGGCACCACCACCGCCTCGTAGCGATCGTTGCCCTTCGGCTCGAGCACGCGCCTCGCGCCAGCGGCGTGTCCCCTTCGGCCGGTACCGGGCGACGCCGCTGATCGTGTCGTGGCCGTCACGGAAGATCGTCGCGGTGACCGGAACCTCGTCGCCGACGCACGCCTTCACCGGATACCGGCCGCAGTCGACCTGCGGCTGGACGTCCTGGATCTGGATTCGTGGCGACGCCATCACCGACAAGGTAAACAGTCTGGCGATGTGGCTCACCCGGTCGATCGGCGTCAACCTCCACCCGACCTCGCTTCCGGGCGGCCGTCTCGGCCCCGAGGCGTACGCGTTCGTCGATTGGCTGGCCGCGGCCGGGGCACGCTTCTGGCAGGTGCTGCCCGCTCGGTCCACCCGACGAATTCGGGTCACCGTACGCTTCGACGTCGGCGTTCGCGGCCTGGGCGGGGCTCCTCGCCGATCCGGACGCCGCCGTGGCGCCGTCCGAGCTGCGCCGGTTCGAGGTCGAGAACGCCTACTGGATCGGCGACTGGGTCGCCTTCGCAGGCGGCGACGCGCTCGCCGAGCAGGTGCGGTTCCAGCGCGAGTGGTCGGCGCTGCGCGACTACGCCGCCGAGCGCGGAGTGCTGCTCGATCGGCGACGTGCCGATCTACGTCGCCGAGGGCAGCTGCGACCACCTCGCCCACCCCGAGCTCTTCCTCCCCGTCGAGCTTCGGTTGCCGGCGCCCCACCCGACGCCCTGAACGAGAGCGGGCAGAGGTGGGGCAATCCCGCTCTACGACTGGGATGCGCTCGCGCGCGAGGGCTACCGCTGGTGGATCGAGCGGATGCGACGGATGCTCGGCCTCGTCGACGTCTTCCGGATCGACCACTTCCGCGGCTTCGCCGGCTACTGGACGGTGCCCGCCGCGTCAGCCGAGACTGCCCGCGACGGGCTACTGGACGCCGGGCCCGGGTGCCGCCGTGTTTCGGGCCGCGGAGCGCGAGCTCGGAGAGCTCCCCGTGATCGTCGAGGACCTCGGCGTGATCACGCCCGACGTCGACGCGCTCCGCGACGAGCTCGGGTTCCCGGGCATGGCGATCCTCCTCTGGGCGTTCCAGGGGCCGCCCGACAACCCGCACCGGCTCGAGAACCACCGCGTCCACGAGGTCGTCTACACGTCGACCCACGACACCGACACGCTCGCGGGTCACTTCCCCGGCCGGCCCGGCGTGGGAGCTGCTCGAGCGTGGCGCTCTCCTCGCGGGCGGCGCTCGCGTGATGCCGGTGCAGGACGTGCTCGAGCTCGGCTCGGAGGCGCGGATGAATCGCCCCGGCGTGGTCGGCGGCAACTGGGCCTGGCAGCTCGAGCCGGGTCAGCTCGGGCCCGAGGTCGCAGGCGGTTGCGCGCCTCCGCGGAGGCGGCGGCGCGATGCCTGACGGCGCGGGCCGGCGCCGGCCTCAGTCGACCGGCTCGAGCGGGAAGCTTCGCGGCGACGACCTTCTGCCGTCGCGCTCGTAGGCGACGTCGACGGAGTCGTTCTGGCCGTAGGAGCCGGCGATGCCGAGCGCGATCGACGCCCAGCGCACCAGCCCGAGCTTGCCCTCCTCCTTCATCGGCCGCTCGAAGTACGAGAGCCCCGTCGCGGACGACGTAGTCCGTCCCCTCCCGCTGCGGGACGCCGTTGACGAAGACCTCGAACGGGCGCGTCACGTCGGGCGGCAGCTGCACGCGGGTTCGCGCCGGTCGTGTCGCTCATCCCCCTAGAATGACATCGCGTGACCACGCCGACCGCGCACCACGATGCCCAGGAGGCCCTCGATGAGCAGCACCTCCCAGCCCGCCGCCGTCGTGGCACCGCGGCCGCGTCGCCGGCTGGATCGTCTCGGTCGACCACAAGCGGATCGGCGCGCTCTACCTCGCGCTGGGCCGGCGTGTTCTTCCTGATCGCGCGGCGTCCTGACGCTGCTGATGCGGCTCCAGGTGACGCGGCCCGACGCTTCCGTGCTCGGAGAGCGGCACCTACGCAGGGCATGCTGACGATGCACGGGACGCTGCTCGTCTTCTTCGTCCTCGATTCCGGTCGCTCGACGGGCCTCGCGACGTTCCTCGTCGCCGCTGATGATCGGCGCGACCCGGATCGCGATGCCGGGCCTCGCCGCGGTCGGCGCTCTGGCTCTTCGTCTTCGCGCGGCGCCGCGGTCGTGCTCTCGGCCTTCGCCAGGGGCGGCTCCTCGGAGGCGGGCTGGGCCGGGTATCCGCCGCTGTCCTCACCCAGGAGGGCAACGGGCGTCGACCTCTGGCTGATCGGGCTGCTGCTGCTCTCGCATCTCGCTGCTCGGCATCGGCAGCGAACCTCGTCGCGACGATCCGGTCGCTCCGGGCCGAGGGGATGACGTGGGCCAACCTGCCGATGTTCGCCTGGGCGGTCTACGTCTGGGCGTGGGTGACGATCGTGCTCGTGCCGCTCGCCGCGGTCGGGCTCGCACTCGTCCTGCTCGAGCGGCGGTATCCCGGGCTCGTTCGACTTCTTCCTCACGGGTGACAAGTCCGTGAAGCCGTGGCTGATCTGGCTCTTCGGGCAGTCGTTCGCCTATGCCGCGCTCGTCCCGGTGCTCGGGATCCTGGCCGAGCTGGTCGCGGTGTTCTCGGGCCGCGCGATCGCGAACGCACGCGTGCTCGGCGCAGTCCCTCGTCGGCATCGGCGGCCTGACGATCCTCGCTCGTCCTCTACCACGCCTATGCCGGTGGGAGTCGGGAAGAAGCCGAGCGTCGTGCTGTCGCTGCTGGCGGTCGTCGCCGCCGCTCCCGTCCGTCGTCGCGCTCTGGCTCCTCAAGTCGACGTCTCTGGCGGGCGCGCCGTGACGCTGCGCTGGACGGCGCCCCTGCTCTTCGCGGCCGGCGCGATCGTCCTCTTCGCGATCGGCATCCTCTCCGCGCTCGTCCTCGTCGTCTTCGGCAACGACCGCGACCTTCGCGGCACCGCGTTCGGCGTCGCCCATGCCCACTACCTCCTCTGGGGCACGGCGCTGCTCGCGCTGCTCGGCGGCCTCACCTACTGGTGGCCGAAGATCTTCGGCCGCCTCCTCGGCACGCGGCTGACGTCGAACCGCGGCCGTGCTGCTCTTCGTCGGCTTCAACTGCACGTTCTTCGTCCAGTTCCTGCTCGGCGACCAGGGCCAGGCGGCGGGCGCGCCCGGCGTTCAGCGCGCACGGCAGCACCTCGGCCTACAACATGATCTCCACGATCGGGGCCTTCGCGACCGGCCATCGGCGCCCTCCTCTTCCTGGTCGCGGTCGCGCGGGCACACAGCGGCCGGCGGGCCGGAAACGACCCGTGGCTCGCCGATACGCTCGAGTGGTACACGACCTCGCCGCCGCCGGCGCACAACTTCGACTCCCTCCCGCCGGTCACGAGCACGCGACCGCTGCACGACCTGCGCCGCAGGTTGAAGGAGCTGGATGCGCTCTGACGTGACCGGACGTTCCCTCGCACCGGGCCCCGTCCTCCGCCTCGCCGATCGCGGGCGGCAGCGGTCGCGACGGCCGCGGTCGTCGTCAGCGCGACCGCTCGACCTCGGCCGCGGGCACTGGGGCGCGGCACTCGTGGCGCTGCCGCTGCTCGTCGCTGCGGTCGTGATCGCCGGATGCTCGTACCGTCGCCTGCTCCCCGCGACCGTCGACCGCCCTCGGACTGCTTGCTCGCTCGCGATCGCCACCGGTGGCCTCGTGGCGCTGGTCGACGACGCCCGCTGGGCCGTCGGCCTCCACGTCGCCGCTGCGGGCGCCTCGCTGGCGGCGTCGCTCGTCGCGCTCGTCCTCTCGTTCCGCGGCGCCACGGTCCCGTTCGGGCCGCTGGCGCGACTACGTCACGCTGACGAAGCCGCGGATCATGTCGCTGCTGCTCCTCACCGGCGCGGCCGGGATGTTCGTCGGCGCGGAAGGCTGGCCGAACGGCTGGGAGTTCGTCGCGATGATGTTCGGGCTCGCGCTGGCGTGCGGCGGCTCGAGCGCTCTCAATCACGTGATGGACGCCGACATCGACAGGCTGATGGGTGAGCGGACGGCGGCGCGTCCGGTCGCGTCGGGCCGCGTTGCCGCGCCGCGCGCGCTCGAGTTCGGCGTCGTCTTGATGGCGCGTCTCGTTCGCGCTCCTCGCCACGACGGTGAACGTGCTGACCGCGCCGCTGGCACTCGTCGGCGGCCTCTTCTACGTGATCGTCTACACCGGCTACCTGAAGCGCTCGACCGACCAGAACATCGTCATCGGCGGCGCAGCCGGTGCCGTGCCGCCACTCGTCGGCTTCGCCGCCGCGACCGGGAACCTCGACGCTGCCCGCGCTCTGGCTCTTCCTGATCGTCTTCCTCTGGACACCGCCGCATTTCTGGGCGCTCGCGTCTGATGATCAAGGAGCACTACGCGGCCGCGAACGTGCCGATGCTGCCGGGCACGCGTGGCGATCGCGAGACGACGCGGCAGATCCTGCTCTACTCGCGTCGTGCTGGTCGCGTTCACCGTCGCGTGTCGGCTGGTGGCTCGGCCCCGTCTACACGGTCGCCGCGCGTCGCTGCTCGGCGCGTACTTCCTCCTGCTCGCGTGGCAGCTCCGCCGCGACACGTCGCGTCGTCGCGCCGTCGTCTTGTTCCACTACTCGCTCGCGTACCTGGCGCTGCTGTTCGTCGCGGCCGCGGTCGACCCGCTGCTCGTCTGAGGCCGGCACCCGGCAGCATGATCCCCCGTTGGAGGGAGGGCGCGCGTCGCGGCGATGCCGACATACGGCCTATGCGATACGTCCGCCTCGCCCTCCTCGCCGTGTGCGCTGCCACGCTGCTCTCCGGCTCCGCGCTCGCGCAGAGCGACCAGTCCCTCGCCTCCCCGCAGGGCCTCAAGCCGTTCCTCCTCCGTGCCAACGAGGCCCCGGTCCACGACTTCTCCCGCACTCCGTCGTTCTCCTGGAGCCCGGTCCGCGGGGCCGTTCGCTACGAGTTCCAGCTCGCCAAGAACATCAGCTTCAACGAGAGCACCGTCTTCTGGGCCACGGGCTCCGTCCGCAGGCCCGGCAACGGCGATCCCGCTCTCGCTGCCCTGGATGACCGGCAAGCCCTATGCCGCCTACGCCCGCGTTCGCGCGGTCGACGGGAACGGCAAGGTCTCGCCCTGGAGCACCCGCTACGGATTCAACTTGCGCTGGAAGGACCTGCCGAAGCAGCTGCCCGAGTACCCGGGCCTCTCACGCTGGACGCCGGTCGAGGGAGCCACGGGCTACGAGGTCTGGTTCACCAACATCGGCCCGGGCTTCGAGAAGCACGTCACGATGCGGACGAACTCGGTCGACCAGCGCGAGGCGTACGCTTCCACGACTCACCGGCCTGGACATCGACAGTGAAGTGGCGCGTCCGGGCGATCCGAAACGGTGAGGAGATCGTGCACCTGAACGGCCTTCCGGCCGTCTACTACGGACCGTGGAGCCCCGAGTTCACCTCGACGAACCCGGCGCAGTCGGGCGCACTACAGACTGTCGCCGCGGTCTCGAGCGGCGCGACGAGCACGCTCGGCCAGGCGCACGACCACGAGCTCACCCCGGGCCTCGCATTCAGCGGGCGTGAGGCGCTCAACAACTTCGGCGGCGGCGCCTTCGGCCTCTACCGCGTCTACGTCGCGACCGACAGCGACTGCGTCAACGTCATCTTCAAGGGCGCCATCGTCGGCTCGCCGGCGTACTCACCGCGCACGAGCGGCCCGCTGGATCTCCCCACCGACCCGTCAAGCAGCTCGCCGGGGCACTCTCGACGGTGCTCAAGGACGGGAAAGAGACCAACACCTTCATGGCGGGCGTCGTGCCCGTGACCGCAACCGAGCAAGCACCCGCAGACACCGAGACGGCCAAGGCTGCGCCGGCCGCCGCCGCTCCCGCTGCCGGTGCCGGGGCCGGTGGAGCAACTGCCGATACGACGCCCGAAGGCAGTCGACCTGCTCGAGAGCGGCTGGCCGAACGGGCGGTTCTATCTGGACCGTCGTGCCGGTCAAGATCGTGCCCAAGTGGACGGACGGCAAGATCCGAGCTACGAGTATCTTCGACGACGAAGCCGGCGCAGGATCACGTG
Source organism: uncultured Thermoleophilia bacterium (assembly GCA_963799905.1). Taxonomy (GTDB): domain Bacteria; phylum Actinomycetota; class Thermoleophilia; order Gaiellales; family Gaiellaceae; genus Gaiella. Next base: position 471,200 of record CAWCYU010000029.1, on the reverse strand, counting down.
CCAGCCGGCCGAACGTGATCGCAGTTCGGCAAGGACTCCTCGCCCGTCGTCGCCGGCTCCGGGCACCGCGTACGCCTCGGGCCTCTCCCCCGGCGGCCGCCTGGTCGCCGCCGTCGGAGCGAAGAGCGTCTTCTACGGCCGCCCGCTCGTCGCCTGGCTGCCTGTCCAGGGCGCCGCACGCTACGAGATCCAGTGGTCGCCATCGGCAGATCCGCTGGCGCACCCTCGGCTCGCTCGAGACAGAGGGCACCGCAGTGACGCTGCCGCTCGAGCCCGGGCCATTGGTGGTACCGCGTTCGCGCGCGTCAACCCGTACCTGCCGCAGGGCACCGAGCGCATGGCGTGGTCGCACGCCGCTCGCGATCGACCGTCGCGAAGCCGAAGTTCCGGCTCGTCGCCTCCTCAAAGTAGCCCGTCGGATAGTAGGGTCGGGGCTCGGATGAGCCCCGACCTTGCCCTTGCCCTCGCGCTCGCCGACGCGGCCGATGCGATCTCCCTCGACCGCTTCCGCGCGCGGGATCTGCCTGGTCGAGACGAAGCCCGACCTGACCCCGGTCACCGAGGCCGACCGGGCGGTCGAGATCGGCGATCCGCGAGCGGCTCGGCCGCGAACGTCCCGACGACGGCGTGCTCGGCGAGGAGTTCGGCGTCAGCGGCGCCGGCAACAGGCGCTGGATCGTCGACCCGATCGACGGCACGCGGAACTACTCGCGCGGCATCCCCGTCTGGGCGACGCTGATCGCGCTCGAGGAGGACGGGGTGCTCCGGCTCGGGGTCGTCTCGGCGCCGGCGCTCCATCGCCGCTGGCACGCCGAGCGCGGCGGTGGCGCGTGGGCGAACGACGACCGCATCCGCGTCTCCGCGGTGCGCCGATCGAGGATGCCGTGCTCTCGTTCGCGCTCGAGCAGCCGATCCCGGCGCTCGCGTCGTCTGCCTGGCACGCCCGCGGCTACGGGGACTTCTGGGCCCACATGCTCGTGGCCGAAGGGGCCGTGGACGGCGCCGTCGACGCCGTCGGCGTCTCGCTCTGGGACCTCGCCGCGATTCAGCCGATCGTGGAGGAGGCCGGCGGGCGGTTCAGCGACCGCGCCGGGGTCGCGGCGGGCCGACGGCGGCACCGCGATCTCCTCCAACGGCTTCCTGCACGACGTCCTGCTCGCAAGCCTCGAGCGCCCGCCGACCGAATAGCCGGTCTCAGAGGGCGAGCGTCACCTTGTTCAGCCCGTGGGGCGCGTCCGGGTCGAGGCCGCGGGCCCGGGCCAGCGCCCCCGCGAAGAGCTGACCCGGCACGACCGAGAGGAGTGGCGACAGCAGAGCGGGCTCGGGCGAAGGCACGGGCAGGACGTACTGGCTGCCCGCGATCGCCGCGGCAGCGGTGCCGCTCGCGACGACCGTCGCCCCCATCTCGTGGATCCGCAGCGCCGCCTCCTGCACGGTCGGCAACGTCGCGTCGGGCGAGGCGATCGCCCAGACCGGGAAGAGCGGGTCGAGCGCGGCCACCGGCCCGTGCGCGAGATCGGTAGCGGTCAGCGGCTCCGCGGCAACGCGGCAGGTCTCGAGCAGCTTGAGCGCGATCTCGCGCGCCGTCGCGAACTCGACCCCGCGGCCGATCACGAACATCCGGCCCGTGTACGCAGAACGGAAGCGCGAGCGCGGCCGCCGCCCGCTCGAATTCGGGGAGCGAGTCGGAGAGGAGCTCCGCGGCAGCGTCGGATCCCGTCCGCGACCGCCGTCCCCCGGCCCGCGAGGTGGCCCGGCGAGCAGGGCCAGCGCCGCGAGCGTGTTGACGTAGGTCTTCGTCGCAGCGACGGCGAGCTCCGGGCCGGCCTCGAGCGGGATCGTCGCCTCGGCTGCGGCCGCCAGGTCGGAGCCGGGGTCGTTCGTGATCGCGATCGTGAAGGCACCGCTGCGGCGGGCCCGGACGACGTACTCGACGACGTCAGGCGTCCGGCCGGACTGGGAGAGGCCGATCACCGTCGACCCGGAGAGGTCGAGCGGCGTGTCGTAGTGGACGGTGAGCGTGATCGAGTCGCGCATCGCCGTCCAGCGCGGCAGCAGCCCGAACGCGTAGACCCCGTACGAGGCCGCGTTGTCCGACGAGCCGTGGCCCACCATGCGCACGAGCTGTCGAGCCGCGCTCGCGGGCCGCGCGGGCGATGGCCGGCCATCTCCGCATCGTGCTCGAGCAGGCGCTCGAGCGCGGCCGGCTGCTCTCGAATCTCGGCGTGGAAGAGCGATCCGGGCTCAGACGGCGACACGCGTCTCCCCTCCCACGATGACCCGGTCGACCGCGAGCGCATCGTCGAGCACGACGATGTCCGCGGGGCTGCCGGGCGCGAGGCGGCCGATTCCCGGAACCCCGAGCACGCGGGCAGGAACCGCCGATGGCGGCATCGACGGCGCGCTCGAGCGGGACGCCGAGCTCGACGAGGTTCCGGACCGCCTCGATCATCGTCAGCGCGCTGCCCGGCGAGCACGCCGTCGCTCCCGGCGGACGACGCCGTCGCGGACGTCGATCTCGACGTCTGCCGAGGGTGTACTCGCCGTCGCCCGAGCCCGGCGCCGGCGATCGCGTCCGTCACGAGCGCGAAGCGCCCGGCGGCGACCCGCCAGAGCAGGCGCACCGTGTCGGGATCGAGATGGACGCCGTCGACGATCACCTGCAGCACGACGTCCGAGCGCACGAGGGCCGCGCCGACGATGCCGGGATCGCGATGCGAGAACGGGCGCATCGCGTTGAAGACGTGCGTGACGGCGCGAACGCCGCGGTCGAACGCCGCGTGCCGCCTCGGCCGCCGTCGCGTCGCTGTGGCCGAGAGAGACCGCGACGCCGCGCGCCTGCAGGAGGTCGACCAGCCCGAGGGCACCGGGGAGCTCGGGTGCCAGTGTCACGAGCCGCACCGGGCCGGCCTCGAGCAGGCGGTCGAGCAGCTCGAGATCCGGATCGCGGCGGCTCGCGGGCGGATGGGTGCCGAGCCGCCGCGCGGAGATGAACGGGCCCTTCGAGATGCGCGCCGAGAATGCGCGGGCCGCGCGGCCCGCGCGGGCACGGCGCGAAGCGCGGCGATGAGCTCGTCCTCCGTCGGAGGTGATGAACGTCGGCAGGTAGGCCGTGACGCCGGTCTCGAGCAGCGCGTCGCCTGCGATGTCGTACCCCGCGCAGTCGGCGCGCGAGAAAGTCGACGCCGGCGAACCCGTTCACCTGGAGGTCGACGAAGCCCGGCACGGCGATACCCTCGGCCGCCGCCCCCGAGCCCGACCTCTGTCACGAGCCCGCCCTCGAGCAGCGACGTCGCCCGGAACGAGCCGCCCGTCGACGAGCGCGGCCTCGACGCCGAGCCGCATCAGTCAGTCCTCCAGCGCCCTGCGCACGACGCCGCGCGACGCCACGAGGCGCGCCCGGGCAGCGTCGGCGTCGACACCGGCCAGCAGCGAGACGATCGCGACCTTGGCATCTCCGTCAGCGGCGTCGAGCGCCGCCTCGACCTCAGCAGGGCCTGCGCCGGTCGCGTGCGCCACGATCCGCCGCACACGCGCGCGCAACTTCGCATTCGTGGCGACGACGTCGACCATCAGGTTCCCGAAGGTCTTCCCGAGCCGCACCATCGCGATCGAGGAGATCATGTTGAGCACGAGCTTCTGCGCCGTGCCGGCCTTCAGCCGCGTCGACCCCGAGATCACCTCGGGCCCGACGACGATCGCGATCTCGTGCTCGGCGAGCCGGCCGATCTCGGAGTCGTCGACGGAGACGAGCGCAACCGTGAGCGCACCGGCCCGCCGTGCCTCCGCGAGCGCCCCGACGACGTACGGCGTCCTGCCGCTCGCGCTCAATCCGACGACCGCGTCGAGCGGGCCGACACCGAGCAGCCCGACCTCGCGACCACCTTCGTCCTCGTCGTCCTCTGCGTGCTCCTGTGCCGTCGCTGCGCTCGCTCGGGCCGCCGGCGATCAGCGCGACGACGAGCCCTGGCGGAGCTGCGAACGTCGACTCGCACTCGGCTGCATCCACGAGAGCGAGCCTGCCCGACGTTCCCGCCCCGACGTACACGAGCCGGCCGCCTGCCTCGAGGCGGTCGGCGATCGCGTCGATCGCCGCCGGTGATCGCGCCGTGCGCCCGGGCGACCGCGTGCGGTACCGACGCGTCCTCGGCGTTCATGAGGCTGACGAGCTCTGCCGTCGACCGCAGGTCGAGGTCTGCCGCCTCCGGATTCCACCCCTCGGTGGGAAGCTCGTCGAGCTTCGCGGCATCGTGCGTGGCTGGCCGGCGGCTCGTCACGTGACCAGTGTATGCACGATGTGGTAGAGTGGTCAAGACCAGTCACCGACGACGCGCCTGGGGTCCTCGGGCGTTCCCGGGAGGACGACGATGACCACCAGCGAGCCCTGAGCGATGGCCTCGATCGGGATCGACCGCATCACGAAGGTCTACGACAATGGCTTTCTCGCCGTGGACGACGTCAGCCTCGAGATCCGCGACGGCGAGTTCATGGTGCTCGTCGGCCCGTCCGGCTGCGGCAAGTCGACGCTGCTCCGGATGATCGCCGGCCTCGAAGAGGTGACCGCCGGTGCGGTTCGGATCGGTGGCAGCGATGTCACCGAGCTCGCGCCGCGCCACCGGGATATCGCGATGGTGTTCCAGAGCTACGCGCTCTACCCGCACATGACCGTGCGGGACAACCTCGGCTACGGGCTCAAGGTGCGCAAGGCTCCGAAGCCGGAGATCCGGCGGCGCGTCGACGAGGTCGCCGACCTGCTGGGACTGACCGAGATGCTCGACCGGAAGCCGCTTCAGCTCTCCGGCGGCCAGCGCCAGAGGGTCGCCATGGGCCGGGCGATCGTGCGTGAGCCGCAGGCCTTCCTGATGGACGAGCCGCTCTCGAACCTCGACGCCAAGCTGCGGGTCGGCATGCGGGCCTCGTTGGCGCAGCTCCACGCGAAGCTCGGCGTCACGACGGTCTACGTCACGCACGACCAGACCGAAGCGATGACGCTCGGCCAGCGCGTCGCGGTGATGCGCGACGGCAAGATCGTCCAGGTCGCGGAGCCGCAGACGCTCTACTCCCAGCCCGACGAACCTCTTCGTCGCGGCGTTCATCGGCTCGCCGGCGATGAACCTCGTCGAGGCCTCGATCGAGGGCGACGAGCTCGTCTTCGGCGGCCTCCGCGTGCCCCTCGACGGACGGTCGCCGCCCCGTCGCCGCGATCGACCGCGTCGTCGTCGGGATCCGGCCCGAGGCCTTCGAGGACGCCGAGCTCGCACCGCGCAGACCTTCCGCGCCTCACGGTGCACGTGGAGGTCGTCGAGGAGCTGGGAGCGGACACGCACGCGTTCTTCCGCGTCGACGCACCTCGAATCTCGACCGACGTTCGAGCTGCGCGACGACGACGACGACGCTCCTCGCAGGCGAGCGAACGCTGTTCACGGCGCGTGTCGATCCGCGCACGCGGATCCGGCCGGCCGGGAACGCGACGCTCGCGGTCGACCCCGGACGCTTCCATTTCTTCGATCCCGGCGACGGCTCCTGCCCTCCGCCTGCGGGGCGCCGAGGCGGCCGTCGTGGCCACCGCATGAGCAAACTGGTCTTGACCAGAATCGCGAAGCCGGTAGGATGCGCGATCACAACGCGATGACCTCGACTCCTCGAACCGTCACCAAGCAGACCGAGACGCGCAGCACGGGTGCTCGACCTGATCGAGCAGCTCGGCGTCGGCGACGCGATCCCGTCCGAGCGGCAGCTCTGCGTCGACCTCGGCGTCTCGCGCCTGACGGTGCAGGCCGCGCTCGACGATCTCGTCCGCGACGGGATGCTCGTGCGCCGGCACGGCAGCGGGACGTTCGTGAGCGAGCCGAAGATCGCCCAGGAGCTGACGATGACCTCCTTCACCGAGGACATGCAGCGCCGCGGCATGGTGCCCGGGAGCCGCACGCTCGACCTGCGCGTGACGCCTGCCGGGCGCGCACCTCGGGCGGCTGCTGCACGTCTCCCCCTCGGAGCCCGTCGTGATCATCAGCCGCGTCCGGCTCGCCGACCACGAGACGATGGCGATCGAGACGCTGCACGTCCGGGAGTCGCTCGTGCCCGGGCTCTCCGCGCGCCGACCTCGAGCAGCAGTCGTTCTACGAGATCCTGCAGGGGCGGTTCGGGATCGAGATCGTCGGCGGCCTCCAGACGATCGAGCCGACCGTGACGAACGAGGAGGAGTCCGAGGCGCTCGGCGTGCCGCTGCACTCGCCGGCGTTCCTGTTCGAGCGGACGACTCGAGCCGCGAACGGCGAGATCGTCGAGTACGTGCGCTCGATCTACCGCGGCGACCGCTACAAGCTCGTGACCGAGCTCAACCGCGGCCCCGCGAGCCGCGGCCGCACGACCGCGCGACGGTCCTCGTAAGCGCGTCCCGCCGTGCGCGCAGCTCGCTCGTTGGTCAGTACCAACGCCGACACCGCCGGAGCTCGGGCTCGCGCGCACTCGAGCCTCGCTCGCTTTCACGCACCGATGCCGACGGATCCAGCGCTGCGAGCCCTGGCGAAAGTGGTCTTGACAACCTTGGATTCGTGTGCAAAGGTTCCGACCCAGTGACCAAGTGGTATAAACCAGTAGGCGGTCGACGTCGCTCCGCCCCGGCGGCCACAGGGGACCGGAGCGACCGTCGACCGTCCTTCGATGCGCTTGGGGGAATCGCCCATGAGAGCACGCACCATTGGCGCCGTCGTCCTCGTCGGCGCGGTCCTCGCGGTCATCGCGTCCACCGCATCGGGTGCAACGTCGGCGCAGTCCGCGAGCAGCATCACCGTCTGGCTGCAGACCGACGCACAGGCGGCCAACTGGGAGCCGATCGTGAAGGCGGCGAACGCCCAGTTCCAGAAGGATCATCCCGGGGTGACGGTCAACGTCCAGTACCAGACCTGGGGCAACCACCTGCAGAAGCTCGACGCGACGCTCGCAGGCGGCAACGCTCCGGACGTGATCGAGATGGGCAACACCGAGATGACGAAGTACATGGCGGCAGGCGCCTTCCAGGACCTGTCGTCCGACAAGGCGTCGATCCCGAACTCGGGCACGTGGCTCGAGGGCCTCGCCGCCTCCGGCCGCTACGGCGGCAAGCTGTACGGCGTCCCCTACTACGCCGGCTCGCGGGTCGTCACCTACCGCACCGACCTGTTCAAGAAGGCCGGGCGTCAAGGTGCCGACGAGCCTCGCGCAGTTCACGGCGGGTGCCAAGAAGCTCGGCGGCCGCGAACAGCGACAAGGGCTTCTCGCCGGTCTACATCGCGGGCACCGACTGGTACTTCGCGATGAGCTTCGTCTACGACTTCGGCGGCTCGATCGCGACCCACGTCAGCGGCAAGTGGAAGGGCACGCTGTCCTCGCCGCGGTCGATCGCCGGCCTGACGGCGTACAAGAACTTCTTCACCGCCGCCTCGCGGGCGAGCAAGACGACCGACGAGACGCATCCGAACCCGTACGACGTGTACGCCCAGGGCCAGGCCGCCTCGATGGTCGGGCCCGGGCTGGTTCAGCTGCTGCGTCGGTGACGCCAACAAGAGCCGCACGACGCAGTTCGTGATGCCGAGCCACACGCGCGGGCAAGCCGATGCCGGGCTTCCTCGGCGGCTCCGACCTCGCCGTGCCCGGTCGGCGCGCAGCAAGGCGCTCGCCGTCGACTGGATCAAGGCCTACACGAGCACGTCGTCGATGACCGCGCTGCGCGGGATCGGCAACATCCCGAACACGACGAGCCTGCTCGGCTCGAGCGTGAACGAGAAGGCGGCGGCGCAGAGCTGGTTCGTGCCGACGGCGAAGAACTGGGTCAACGTCGAGAACGGCAATATCCTCCGCAACATGCTGGCCCAGATCCTGACCGGCAAGCTGAGCATCAAGCAGGCCGCGCAGTCGGCCGAGCGACAACATCACCTCGGTCCTGAACGCATAGGCCGGGTGACGAGCCAGGGCGCGGATCTCGTTGACGAGCAGCCGAGTCCCCGATCGCACCGACCGCCGCCGAGGCCGAGATCCGACTCGGCCTCGGCGGCGGCCGTCGACCTGGGAGCGGGCGCTCCGCGCCTCCGTGCCCTACTGGCTGATCCTGCCCGTGCTGGTCGCGATCGCGGCGATCCTGGGCTACCCGCTCTACAAGCTGGTCGTCCTCTCGTTCCAGCAGTACGGGCTGCCCGAGCTGATCCAGCACAAGGGCGGCTGGGTCGGGCTCGAGAACTACAGCTCCGTCCTCCACGACCCGGTCTTCTGGCACACGCTGCTCCGCACGATCGTGTTCACGGCCGTCAACGTCGGCCTCACGATCGGGATCGGCACGCTGCTCGCGCTGCTGCTCGTGCAGGTCGGCCCGATCGTCCGGGTCCTGCTCACCTCGGGCCTCGTGCTCGTCTGGTCGATGCCCGTCGTCGTCGCCGTCCAGGTCTGGTACTGGATGACGAACTTCCAGAACGGCATCCTCAACTACGCCCTCACGAGGCTCCACCTGGGCGACTACTTCCAGCACGACTGGTACGCGACGACCTTCTCGAAGCTCGCGATGGTGACGCTGCTGATCGTCTGGGGAGCGCTGCCGTTCGTCACGATCACGTCTACGCCGGCCTCTCGCAGGTGTCGCGGGAGCTCGTCGAGGCGGCCGAGATCGACGGCGCCGGGCCGCTGCGCGTCTTCCGCGACGTCACCGTTCCCGATCCTGAAGCCGATCCTCCTGATCCTCACGAGCCTCTCGATCATCTGGGACTTCGGCGTCTTCACGCAGCCGTACCTGCTGATCGGCGCCTCGCACGTGGACGCGTCGAACTACCTGATGGGCGTCTACGTCTACATCGAGGGCTACGCGCACTCGAACTTCGGCCGCGGCGCGGCGATCTCGCTGCTGATGCTCGTCATGGTCGCCGCGATGAGCATCCCCTACGTCCGCCGGATGGTGCGGATGGGAGACGAGGCAGTGAGCATCGGCGCGTGCTTCCGAGCGCCGGCGCCCGCCCGGCGGCGCGACGCGTCGGCGCCGGCTCCGCCGCTGCGGGCTGGAACGCGCTCGGCCTGCTCGTGTTCGTGATCCTCGTCTTCCCCGTCTTCTGGATGATCTCGACGTCGTTCAAGCCGGACGCGAGATCAACAGCCTCACCCCGACGTGGTTCCCGTTCCATCCCGACGCTGTCGCACTACCGCGACGCGATGAGCAGGCCGTACTTCTGGGACGACGTCAAGAACAGCCTCATCATCGTGATCGTCGCCGTGCCGGCCTCGATGGTGCTCGCGTTCCTCGCCGCCGTCGCGCTCGCCAAGTACCGCTTCAGCGGCCGCAAGCTCTTCATCGTCCTGATGATCGGGATCCTGATGCTCCCGCAGGCGGGCCTGATCATCCCGCTCTACGTCGTCCTCGCCCGCTACCACCTGACGAACACGCTCACCGGCGTGATCCTCACCTACCTGACGTTCGTGCTCCCGTTCGCCGTCTGGACGCTGCGCGGCTTCATCATCGGGATCCCAAGGAGCTCGAGGAGGCGGCGATGGTCGACGGCTCGAGCCGCCTCGGTGCGTTCGTCCGGATCCTGCTCCCGCTCGTCGCGCCCGGCCTCGTCGCCACCTCGGTGTTCGCGTTCGTGACGACGTGGAACGAGTACATCTTCGCGAGCGTGCTCCTCAGCGACCAGTCGAACCAGACGGTCACGGTCTGGCTCTCGTACTTCTACGGCACGAGCCGCTAACACCGACTGGGGCGGCCTGATGGCGGCGTCGACGCTGACCGCGATTCCCGTCGTCGTCTTCTTCCTGCTCGTGCAGCGGCGGATCGCGTTCGGCCTCACGGCCGGCGCCGTCCGCAAGGGATGAGCGACTCGCTCGAGCGGCTCGCGCGGGCCTGCATCCTGCCCGGGTTCGCCGGTGAGTCTGCGCCCGGACTGGCTCCGGCGCGAGCTCGACGACGGCCTCGGCGGCGTCGTGCTCTTCGCGCGCAACGTGCGCGACCCCGAGCAGCTCCAGCGCGCTGACCGCCTCGATCCGCGTCTCGCCCGAGACGGTCGTCGCGATCGACGAGGAGGGCGGCGACGTCACCCGGCTGGAGGCGGCGACGCGGAAGCTCGGTGCCCGGCCCGCTCGCGCTCGGCGCGGTCGACGACGTCGAGCTGACTGACGCGCGTCGCGCGGGCCCTCGCCGACGCAGCTCCGTGCCGCCGGCATCACCCACGACCTCGCGCCGGTCGCCGACGTCAACACGAACCCGCTCAACCCGGTCATCGGCGTGCGCTCGTTCGGGTCGCGACCCGGCGCTCGTCTCGCGCCACGTCGGCGCGTTCGTGACGCGGCCTGCAGGAGGGCGGAGTCGCCGCCTGCGCCAAGCACTTCCCGGGCCACGGCGCGACGGAGGTCGACTCGCACCTCGGCCTCCCCGTCGTCCCGGCGACGCGCGACGAGCTGCGGGAGGTGGAGCTCGCGCCGTTCCGCGCGGCGATCGCCGCCGGCACGCGCGCCGTCATGACGGCCCATCTCGTCGTGCCGGCGCTCGACGACGCTGCCCGCCACGCTCAGCCCCGCCGTCCTGACGAGCCTGCTGCGGGACGAGCTCGGATTCACGGGCATGGCCGTCACCGACGCGCTCGAGATGCAGGCGGTGAGCGCGACGGTCGGGATGGAGGAGGGCGCCGTCCTCGCGCTCCGTCGCCGGAGCCGACGCCCTCTGCCTCGGGCACGACATCGACGAGGGCCACGTCGCCCGCGTCCGGACGGCGATCGTCGCGCGCGGTGCGGGAGGGCAGGCTGGGCGAGGAGCGGCTCGCCGAGGCCGCAGCGCGAGTCGCGGCATCGCACGCGCCAGCGCCTCTCGACGGAAACGGTCGGCCCGTCGTTCGCCGCGCTCGGGCTGGATGCGGCCCGCCGCGCACTGCGGAGCGAGGGAACCGTCGCGGTCCAGGGACCCGTGCTCGTCGTCGAGCTCGCAGGGACGCTGTCCGTCGCGGCCGGCCCGCCCGTCACACGATCTCGCGTCGATCATGCGCGAGCTCGGCGCCGACGTCGCCACGTGCCATCTCGGCCGGGACGAGTTGGCAGGCGCGGCCGGCGCTCGTCGCAGGCCACCCGGGACGCCGCCCCGTCATCGTCGTTCGTGACGTCGACCGCCACCCGTGGCAGCAGAATGCGGTCGCCGCCATTCTCGCGGCCTGCGACCGCGGAGTCGTCGTCGACGTCGGCTATCCCAGCCGCGGGCGCGCCTGCAGGAGGCGCCGGCCGGGTGACGACGTTCGGGGCCGGGCGCGCCAGTCTTCTCGCCGCGGCCGAGCTGCTGCTCGGCGGCGCCCGCTAGACGGCGCGGACCGCGGCCTCGTAGACGCGGTCCCGACCGAACTGGTCGAGCTCGGCCGACAGCAGCTCGCTCGGATTGGGCAGGTCGCCCGGCGAGACTCGACCGGCTCGCCGTCGACCCAGACCGCCTCGACCGCGGCAGCCTCCCGGCGCGAGAGCGCGATCTCGCGCTTGAGGCGCGCGCGCAGCCAGCCCGCCAGCAGCGCAGCGTCGGCGCGCGGCCCTTCGACCCGCATTCGCCTGACGCGCCCGATCCCGGGCCAGAGCTCCGCGAGCCGACGGCGCCACGGCAGCGTCCGCGAGAACGCGATGTCCGAGACGGCCGCCCGCTCGAACAGCGCCGCGAGCACCGGATATGCCGCCGGGCTACGGCGCCATTCGGACGAGTCGACGACGAGCCTGTCGGTGACCGAGACGATCTCCTCCAGCTCGTGGCTCCCCCACGCGGGCTCGCCGCGCCAGCGGCAGAACACCGGCAGGTCGGAGACGAGCAGCGGCAACACGATCGAGCCGGGATGGCGTGCCGCCGTGCCGCGCAGCCTGATCTCGATCACCTCCGAGAGAATCTCCCGCGACAGGCCCTGCAGCTGGAAGTCCTTCAGCTCGACCTTCGCCTCGATCCCGGCCGCGGCCGCCCGGCTCGGGGATCAGGAAGATCGTGCGCGCCGGGTGCCGCTCGAGCAGACCGGCAAGCGTGGCCCGGGCCTTCGCCCGCCACTCGGGAGGGCACCAGACGATGTGGGTCATCGTGCTCGTCCGGAGCTCGGGCATCCCGTCGGCGGCCTCGCGCGCGCGCAGCCGTCCCAGCTGGCGCTCGATGTCGGAGACGACGCCCACGCCGGTTCCTAGTGGCGGCGCCAGGAGCGTCCGTCGCGGTGGATCAGATCGTCCGCCGCCTTGGGCCCCCAGGTGCCGCTCTCGTAGTTCGGGAAGCTCGGCCGGTCACGCTGCCACCCTCCGACGATCGAGTCGACGAGCTTCCATTGCTCCTCGACCTCGTCCTCGCGGGTGAAGAGCGTCGCGTCGCCGAGCATCGCGTCGAGGATCAGGCGCTCGTACGCCTCGGGCAGCCCTGTGCGGAAGGCGCCGCCGTAGAGGAAGTCCATGTGCACGGTCCGAATCGTCATCCCGGCTCCGGGCACCTTGGCGCCGATCGCGAGCGAGACTCCCTCGTCCGGCTGGACGTGGATCAGCAGCACGTTCGGACGCAGGCCGTCGCCGGCGATCGCCTCGAACGGCGGATGCGGCGCCCGCTGGAACTGGATCGCGATCGTCGTCTCCCGCCGGGCCAGGCGCTTGCCCGCACGGACGTAGAACGGCGTGTCGGCCCAGCGCCAGTTGTCGACGTAGAGCTTGGCGGCGACGAACGTCTCGGTCAGCGAGCCCGGGCGAGACGCCGTCTTCCTCCCGGTAGGCGGGCACCTCCACTCCCTCGACGAAGCCGGCGCCGTACTGGCCGCGGACGACCGACTTCGGGCCCGGGCGTGTGCATCGACTTCAGCACCTTCACCTTCTCGTTGCGGACGCGAGTCGGCGGTGAAGTCGATCGGGGGCTCCATCGCCGTCAGGGCGAGAAGCTGGAGGAGGTGGTTCTGGAAGATGTCCCTGATCGCCCCCGCCGACTCGTAGAAGCCGGCTCGCCCCTCGATCCCGATCGACTCGGCCACCGTGATCTGGACGTGGTCGATGAACTGGCGGTTCCAGATCGGCTCGAAGATGCCGTTCGCGAACCGCAGCGCCAGCATGTTCTGCACCGTCTCCTTGCCGAGATAGTGGTCGATCCGGAAGATCTCGGCCTCGCCGAACCAGCGGTGCAGCAGGTCGTTCAGCTCGCGGGCGGACGCGAGATCGTGGCCGAACGGCTTCTCGACGATCAGCCGCACCCAGCCTTCCTTCGCGCGCCGCTCTCCGATCTCGGTCACCGCAGCGGGGAATGCCTGGGGTGGCACGGCGAGGTAGTAGAGCCGGTTCCCGCCGGTGCCGCGCTCGGCGTCGAGCTCCTCGAGCACACGGCCGACGCGGTCCTCGCCGGCATCGTCGTCGAACTCGGTGCCGACGTAGCGCAGGCCCTCGGCGAGCGTGTCCCACACGTCCTGCCGGAACGGGTCACGGGCGTACTGCTTCACGGCCTTCTTCATCGTCGCCGCGAACGCCTTCGAGCTCTGCGGCGTGCGTGCGACCCCGACGATCGCGAACTGCTCGGGCAGGAGCTTCCGGAACGCGAGCGCGTACAGCGCCGGGAAGAGCTTCCGCTTGGTCAGGTCGCCCGAGGCGCCGAAGATCACGATCGCGCACGGTTCCGGCCGTCGCCGCAGCTGCAGGCCCTCGAGCAGGGGGTTCGAGTCCTCGCTCACGCCGCCGACAGGGCGCCCGCCTTGGCGCGGATACCTTCGAGCAGCTCGCCGAAGGAGTCGGCGAACTTCTGCACGCCTTCCTCCTCGAGCGTCGCGACGATCGTCGTCGTAGTCGACGCCTGCCGCCGCGAGGTCCGCGAGGAGCCGCTTCGCCTCGTCGACCCCCTCCGTGAGGCTCCCGGCTGCGACCTCGCCGTGATCCTGGAACGCGCGGACCGTCTCGAGCGGCATCGTGTTCACGGTCTCCGGCCCGATCAGCTCCTCGACGTAGATCACGTCCCGATAGGCAGGGTTCTTCGCCGAGGTCGAGGCCCAGAGGCAGCGCTGCGGCCTGGCCCCTTTGCCTGCGAGGAAGGCCCAGCGGCTCGCCCGCGCAGACGCTCGAGATAGTGCTGGTAGGCGAGCTTGGCGTTCGCGATCGCGAGCTTTCCCTGCAGGTCCGGGCGCCCGACCGCCTCCAGCCGCTTGTCGGCCTCGGAGTCGACGCGGGAGACGAAGAAGCTCGCAACGGACACACCTTGGCAGGGTCGCCACCTGCAGCGATCGAGCCGTTCGAGGCCGCGGAGGTAGGACTCGGCGACAGCGGCGTAGCGCTCGAGTGAGAAGATCAGGGTCACGTTGATCGAGACGCCCTTGGCGATGCAGTCCTCGATCGCGCCGAGACCGGGCTCGGTGGCCGGGATCTTGACGTAGAGGTTCGGCCGGCTCACCTCCTTCGCGAACCGGACTGCCTGCTCGAACGTGCGCTCGCGCTCGTAGGCGAGCGTCGGATCGACCTCGAGCGAGACCCAGCCGTCGACTCCGCCCGTTCGTTCCCAGACCGGCTGCATCAGGTCGCAGGCTGCGCGGATGTCGTCCATCGCGAGCGCGAAGAAGATCTCCACCGGGTCGTCCGTCGTCGCGGCGACCTCCCGGAGCTGGTCGTCGTACAGGTCGCCCTCGGCGAGGGCCTTCTGGAAGATCGTCGGATTCGACGTCACTCCGACGACCGCGTCGTCCGCCATCAATGCGGCGAGCAGTCCGGAGTCGAGCATCTCGCGCGAGAGCGAATCGATCCAGATGCTCACGCCGGCGTCGCTCAGCTGGTGCAGTCGTGACTTAGCCATCGGACATCCTTTCGAGCTCGGCCACCTTCTCGAGGCGGTCGGCGTAGCGGCCCCCGCCGACGAAGCGGGCGCCGAGGAATGTGCGGACGAGCTCGCGGGCGAGCTCGCCGCCGACGATCTCGGAGCCGAGGCAGAGGACGTTCATGTCGTCGTGCTCGACCCCCTGATGGGCCGAATAGGTGTCGTGGCAGATCGCGGCGCGGATCCCCGGGATCTTGGAGGCCGCGACCGAGGCACCGACGCCGGAGCCGCAGACGAGGACACCGCGCTCGACTTCGCCACGCCGGATCGCCATCCCGAGCTCGAGCGCCTTGTCCGGATAGTCGATGCGAACCGCGTCGGTCTCGGCGCCGAGATCGACGACGGCGTCGCCGTGGGCCGTCACCGACTCGATCACGGCCTCGCGCAGCTTGACGCCGCGATGGTCGAATGCGACGGCGACCCTCATCGCGAGCTCGCTCTCGAGCGCCGCTGCGATTGCCTCGGCCGTGATCCCGAACTCGGTGAACACGCGCTGATACGGCGCCGAGGCACCGTAATGGTCGATTCCGATCATCGCGCTCGCGTACCGCTCCCATCCCAGCGTCACACCGGCCTCGACCGCGAGCCGCGTCTCGACGGCGGGCGGCAGCACCGACTCCTGGTAGTCGTCGTCCTGCTCCTGCGAACAGCTCCCAGCACGGCATCGACACGACCCGGACATCGGCCGCCAGCGACTGCGCTGCTTCGAGAGCCAAGTGCACCTCGCTGCCGGTGGCGATCACGATCGCGTCGGGCTCCCCCTCACCTCGCTGCCAGAGGACGTACGCACCGCGGAGGGCACCGTCCGCCGCGGCGACCTCCGAGCGATCGAGCGTCGGCAGCTTCTGCCGGGTGAGTGCCAGCGCAACCGGCCCCCCGTCCCGCTCGAGCGCGATCCGCCAGGCCATCGCGGTCTCGTTCGCATCGGCAGGCCGCACGTACCAGAGGTTCGGGATCGCGCGCAGCGCCATGTGGTGCTCGACCGGCTGGTGCGTGGGGCCATCCTCACCGACGGCCACCGAGTCGTGCGTCCAGACCCATGCCGTCCTGAGGCCCATCAGCGCGGAGAGCCGGACAGCCGGACGCATGTAGTCCGAGAAGATCAGGAACGTCGAGCCGTACGGGCGCAGCATTGCCGGCTCGAGCGCGATCCCGTTCACGATCGACCCCATCGCGTGCTCGCGGATCCCGAACGCGATGTTGCGGCCGGCATGGTTGGCAGCGAACACGCCCGCGCCCTCGAACTCGGTCTTCGTCGACTCGACGAGGTCGGCGGCTCCACCGACCAGGGTCGGCGTGAACGGCTTCAGCGCCTGCATCACCTTCCGGCCGGCATCGCGCGTGGCCACCTCCTCGCCGGCCGGAAACACCGGCAGGGCATCGCGCCAGCCGTCTCGTGGCTCACCCCGCAGGTCGAGCTCGCGCTCCCGGTCGAGGCCGGGGAACGCCGCCGCCCACCCGGAGAGCCGCTCTTCCCAGTCGCGCTGGAGCTCGGCGCCGCGCCCGGCCACCGCGGCCATGTGCTCGCGCACTGCGTCGGAGACGGCGAAGGTCGCATCCGGATCCATCCCCATTGCCTCTTTCGCGAGACGCACTTCGGCCTCGCCGAGCGGCGCCCCGTGTGCCTTCGCCGTGTCCACCGCATGTGGAGCCGGGTAGCCGATGTGGCTGCGGACGATGATCAGGGACGGCCGCTCCTCTTCTGCCTTGGCCGCCGCGAGGGCGCCGAGAAGCGCGTCGAGGTCCTCGGAGTCGCCGACGTGCTGGACGTGCCAGCCATAGGCCTCGAAGCGCTTGCCCTTGTCCTCGGTCGTGAACGAGAGCGAGGTCGTACCGTCGATCGTGATGTGGTTGTCGTCGTAGACGTAGACGAGACGGCCGAGCGCGAGATGCCCGGCGATCGACGCGGCCTCGTGGGTGACGCCTTCCATCAGGTCGCCGTCGGAGCAGATCGCGTAGATCCAGGAGTCGACGATCTCGTGGTGTGGCCGGTTGTAGCGATCGGCGAGAAAGCGTTGTGCGATCGCCATGCCGACGCCGTTCCCGAACCCCTGGCCGAGCGGCCCTGTCGTCGTCTCGACGCCGGGTGTGTGCCCGAGCTCCGGGTGACCGGGCGTGCGCGACCCCCACTGCCGGAACTGACGCAGGTCGTCGAGCGTGAGGTCGTAGCCCGCGAGATGCAGCGCGGCATACTGGAGCACGCAGGCATGCCCCGCCGAGAGGACGAACCGGTCCCTGCCAGGCCAGTGCGGGTCGGCAGGGTTGTGCCGCATCACGTCGCGGTAGAGGAGATACGCCAGCGGCGCGAGTGCCATTGCCGTGCCGGGGTGGCCGGCATTCGCCTGCTGCACGGCATCCATCGCGAGCGCCCGAATCGTGTTGATCGTCTCGGTGCGCGCATCGGAGGCCATGACGTCGAGCATATCCGGATCGAGCCGGCGGGCGGCTGCGGCCGCCCGCCCACTCCCGCGCGCGATCGCGCCTAGGCTTCACGCCGAATGGCCGTCCTGATCGCATCGAACCTACGCAAGGAGCTCTCCGGAGATCCCCTGTTCGACGGGGTGTCGTTCTCGGTCGATCGCGGGCAGCGGCTCGCCCTCGCGGGCCAGAACGGCGCCGGCAAGACGACGCTTCTGCGCGCCATCATCGGCGAGACGACGCTCCAGGGCGGCGAGCTCGCGCTTCAGAAAGGGGCCCGCGTCGCGCTGCACGACCAGCGGCCACCCCGTGACCGCGGACTGACGCTCCGGGAGTATTCCCTCTCGGGGGCCTCCGATCTCGTGCGCATCGAGCAGGAGCTCCAGGACCTGGAGCGCGCGATGGCGGACGGCGCCCACGACGCGTCGACGCTTCGCCGCTACAGCGAGGCTCAGGCACGCCTCGAGCACGCCGGGGGCTGGGGGTGGCGTGACCGTGCCGCCTCCGTCCTCCGCGGCCTCGGCTTCCGCGATGCCGATCTCGACCGCCAGCTCGCCACGTTCTCCGGCGGAGAGCTGACCCGGGCCTCTCTCGCGCGCGCCCTGGCCGGGGATCCCGACCTGCTGCTCCTCGACGAGCCCACGAACCACCTCGACGTCGAGAGCCTCGAGTGGCTGGAGCGCGAGCTGACCACGATCGACGCAGCGATCGTGCTCGTCGCCCATGACCGCTGGTTCCTGGAATCGGTCACGACTGGCGGTGCTCGAGCTGGAGGGCGGCGCGGGCTCTGACGTTCTCCGGGCCGTGGCATCAGTGGCGCATCGAGCGAGCTGCACGCGCACAGGCCGCCGCGAAGTCGGTCCAGCGCGTCGGCAACGACATCGAGCGTCTGGAGCGGTTCGTGGAGCGGTTCCGCTACAAGAAGTCGAAGGCGAAGCAGGCTCAGGCGAAGATCACGCAGATCGCCCGCCTCGAGCAGGAGCGCCGCAAGGCCGCCGGGGAGCTCGAGAACCTGACGCGGCGGCGGCGCACGCTCGGCTTCGAGTTCCTGAAGCCGGCGCGCACGGGCGGGACCGTCGTCGACGTCGACGGGCTCCGTCTGACGGCGGGCGGCAAGCAGCTGATCGAAGGCGGCTCGCTCGTGATCGAGCGAGGGGAGCACATCGCGCTCGTCGGCCCGAACGGATCGGGCAAGACCACCCTGCTCGAGACGCTCGTCGGCCATCGCCCACCCGATGCGGGCGCGATCCGGTTCGGCCACGGCGTCGAGCCTGCGTACTTCTCCCAGCACGACGTCGAGCTCGACGAGCGCGGCACGGTGCTCGACTGCGCCGTCGCGATGACCGGCCTCGCGCGCCCGCAGGCGCAGCAGCTGCTGGGGCGCTTCCTCTTCTCCGGCTACGCCGAGCACGAGAAGCAGGTGTCGGTGTTGTCCGGTGGAGAGCGGCGGCGGCTGTCGCTGGCGGTGGTCGTCGCCTCGGGCGCGAACCTGCTCGTGCTGGACGAGCCGACGAACCACCTCGACCTCGAGAGCCGCGAGGCGCTCGAAGCCGCCCTCGAGGCGTTTCCGGGGCGATCCTGCTCGTCTCCCACGACCGTGCGCTCCTCGACGCAGTCGCCGAGCGCACCGTGGCGATCGAGGAGCGGACACTACGGTCCTACGACGGCGGCTGGGCCGACCTCGTGCGGGCGCGGGAGGAGGAGAGTTGCACCCGACAGAGCTCGATGCGAGCCCGAAGGCCGAAGGAGCCAAGCCCGACCAAGCCCGCGGCGCGGAAGAAAGGGCCGAGCGAGCTCGAGCAGGTCGAGCGCCGCATCACGACGCTCGAGCAACTCGTCGGGCAGCTCGAGCAGACAGCTCGCGGAGGACTGGACGAACATGGAGACGCTGACCGAATACCGCACCGCCCGCGACGAGTTGCAGGAGCTGCTCGCGCGCTGGGAGGCCCTGTTCGAGTCCGCATAGCGCGCCGACGCGGGCGGTCATCCCTTCGCACGAGGCTTCCTGAGCGGCGT
Organism: uncultured Thermoleophilia bacterium; assembly: GCA_963799905.1. GTDB lineage: Bacteria > Actinomycetota > Thermoleophilia > Gaiellales > Gaiellaceae > Gaiella. The sequence goes on along the minus strand of CAWCYU010000029.1, from coordinate 451,990 downwards.
GTCGCGGAGGAGCTGCCGACAGACCGTGTCGCCGAACCACTGCTCGTACTCCTCGGGCGTCCAGCCGCGCTCGCCGACCAGCAGCTGCCACAGGTCCGGGTGGTTGAGCGTCCAGAGGATGTCGGTCGCGCGGGTGACGTCGAGGCCGGGCCGGAGCGCCTTCTTCCGGCGCAGCGCCTCGACGATCGGGCGCTGGTTGTCGTAGAAGTCGGTCTGGATGCGGTTCCACAGCGCGTCGATGTCGGGATCGGTAGGGAGCGGCGCTGCGGATCACCCCCAGCAGCGCGCCGGCGCGCTGCTTGACGACGCGCGAGTTGCGCGCGTTCAGGCGCAGCTGGCGCTCGGGGTCGGGCTCGTCGAGCACCTCGCGGTACCAGCGCCGCTCGCCGACGGGCGCGTCGTCCTCGTCGCCGCGCAGGAGCAGGTGCCAGAGCGCCCGCAGCACGCCGCTCTTGGTCTCGAACGCGACGTAGACGGTCTTGAGCGCGACGCCGGCCTCGGCCGCGATCGCCGCCATCGTCGTCGCCGCGTAGCCCTGCTGCTCGAACAGCCGCTGCGCCGCGTCGAGGATCTCCCGCCGCGTCGCGGCCGCCTGCTCGCGCCGGCGCGGCGAGTTGTAGCGGCGCGTGGGCTTGACAGCGCTCGGCCATTTCGATATTCTACCGCTACTTCATTACTCGTAACGAGTAATCAATTACTAGTCACGATCCAGGAGGTGTGTCATGGAAGCGAAGAGCATCGTCGACCGCACCGACACGCGCTCGAGCCGGCCTCCGCGCCCACCTCCACGGCATGTGGGCTGCGGTGGCCGGCTCGTGGGCGGAGCACGCGGCCTACGTCGACGCGCGCGGCGCGCAGCGTCACGGAGCGGATGCTCGAGCTGACGGCGCCGCAGGCCGGGCGAGCGCGTGCTCGAGCTGGCGTGCGGGCCGGGGCGTGGGTCTGGCGGCCGCGAGCCCGGTCGCTCCGGGCGGCGAGGTCGTCCTGTCCGACGTCGTCGCCGAGATGACGGCGATCGCCGCGGCGCGCGCCGCCGCCCTCGGGCTCACGCAACGTCAGCACCCGCGAGCTCGACCTCGAGCAGATCGAGCAGCCCGACGCGCTCCTACGACGTCGTCCTCTGCCGCGAGGGGCTGATGTTCGTGCCCGATCCCGCCCGCGCGGCCGGCGAGATCCGCCGCGTGCTGCGGCCCGGCGGCCGGGTCGCGGTCGCGGTGTGGGGGCCGCGCGAGCGCAACCCGTGGCTCGGGCTCGTCTTCGACGCGGTGAGCGCGCAGACCGGCCCGCCGGTGCCTCCGCCCGGGATTCCCGGCCCGTTCTCGCTCGACGACGCCGCCGACGCTCGCCGGCTGCTCGTCCGACGCCGGGCTTGACGGACGTCGCCGTCGAGCGAGCTCGCGGCGCCGCTGCGCGCCGCGCACGCTTCGAGGAGTGGTGGACGCGGACGTCCGCGCTCGCCGGGCCGCTCGCGAGGATGGTCGGAGAGCTCCCAGAGGCCGCCGCACTGGCCCTTCGGAGCCGCGTCCGTGAAGCGGCCGGCCCGTACGAGACGCCCCGTGGGCTGGAGTTCCCCGGCATCACCCTGCTGGCCGCGGCGCGCCGCCCATAACACCGGCCGACCCAGCGGGCGGGCCCGAGGCAATGGGGCCCCCATTCGTGTGACGCGACAGCCACCCGGCGGCGTAGAACGGGTATGCACGCGATGACCCTGGCCCGCCCGCTGACCACGACCTCCGACACCCCACCGACCTTCGCCGGCGCGGCGGAGCGGCATCTCGACGACGTCTTCGGCTATCTGCTCTACCTGACCCGCGATCGTGCACTCGCCGATGACCTCTCCGGTGCGACGTTCGAGAAGGCACTACGCCAGTGGTCGCGGTTCGATCCACGCCGTGGCACCGCCCGTACCTGGCTGCTCGGAATCGCACGTACGACGGCACTCGACTGGTTTCGAGCCGAGTCGCGGCGACGGCGGCGCGAGGAAGCTGCCGCAGAGCCCGAGTTGCACGAGGCCGATTTCGTGGAGGGCCTCTCGCCCGCGCTGCAATCGGCGCTCGCAACCCTCAGCGCCGGCGAGCGCGAGGTACTCGCACTCAGGATCGTGATCGAGCTCGACGGGGACCAAACCGCCCGCGTGCTCGGCATCAGCCCGACCGCCGTTTCCACGCGGCTGAGCCGGGCGCTGACCAAACTCGAGGAGAAGGTGAGGAACGATGACCTCCGCTGAGCTGATCACCGCGCTGCAGGCCTCCCGGCCGGTTGCGGATCCAGGACTGCGCGATCGGGTGCGCGCGATCGCCGCCGCCGAGCCGAAGCGGCGCGCCTCGCCGTTCGCGCGGATCTCGCTGCGGCGGTTCTCTCTCGTGGCCATTCCCGCGACGGCAGTCGTGCTGCTCGGCGCGGCAGGTATTGCCGGGCTCCTCGGCTCCGAGTCCGCCCCAGAGGCGGTGGCGATCGGACGCGACCAGGCTCGGCAGGTGCCGCCACAGGTCGGCACCACACGGGAGCTCGCCCCTCAGCTCAAGGCCGGGGCAACCGCCTCGGACGCTGCCACCCCCGCTCCGACGCCGGGCAGGGCGCAGAGCTACTCCGCTCAGCTGACGCTATCGGTGAAGGACATCGACGCACTCTCCGGCGCCACGCAGCAGGCGTTGCGCATCACGCGTGACCTCGGCGGTTACCTCGTCACCGCGTCCTATGCGACGTCCGACTCGGGTGTCTCGTCGCTCACGCTCAAGGTGCCGACGGCGAACGTGCAGGACGCGATCGTGCGCCTCTCGGCTCTCGGGAAGATCGTTGCCCAGCAGGTTCAGATCGACGACCTTCAGGGGCAGATCGACGAGCTCACCAAGCGCGAGACGGCGCTGCGCGAGCGGATCGCCCGCCTCTCGGCCAGGCTCGCCGATCCGGCGCTCGACGCCGAGACGCGGGCGACGCTCGAGGCGCGTCGCGACGCAGCCCGCAGCGAGCTCGCACAGGCCCGGGCAGCGCACGCGCAGGTCGCCGCACAGGCACGCTACGCCACGATCCAGCTCAGACTGCAAACGTCCCAGTCGGCGATTGTCCCTGCCTCCCCTTCGCGTTGGGACACGGGGCTCGACCGGGCACGCGAGATCCTGGCGCTGGAAGCGATGATCGTCCTCTACGCGCTCGTGCTCGTCGGGCCGCTGCTCGTGCTCGGTCTGCTCACCTGGCTCGGCCGGCGGGGCCTGCGACGGAGAGAGGAAGAGCGGATTCTCGCCGCAAAGTGACGAGTGAGGGCCCCTACTGGCCTCCTGTGTCCCTCGCAGATCCGCAGGAACCAACGTAGATTGTCGTCCATGCCCGTCGATGGGAACATGGGGTGCCCGCGACATGGCTAGCGGTGCGCCTTCGGCCAAAGACGAGCCCGAGCAGATCGACCCGCCTAGCCCCGGTCAGCGGAGCGAAGCGCGCCGTGGTGGGGCGCTCTGGAGCGAGGTTTCAACGGCGCTCCTCGACAACATCGAGTGCGTGGTGGTCGGCAAGCGCGAGCAGCTCGAGCTCGTCGCCTGTGCGCTCCTCTGCGAGGGGCATGTCCTGCTCGACGACGTTCCGGGTACCGCCAAGACCGTGCTCGCGCGGGCGATCGCACGCTCGATCGACGGCGCCACCACGGCCAGGATCCAATGCACGCCCGATCTACAACCGACCGACGTGACCGGTCTTTCGGTCTACGACCAACGGGAGCGCGCTTTCGAGTTCCAACCGGGCCCCGCGTTCACGAACATCCTTCTCGTCGACGAGATCAACCGTGCCATGCCGCGAACTCAGAGCGCGCTTCTCGAAGCGATGGCAGAGCGGCAGATCACGGTCGACGGTGAGTCGCGTTCCCTTCCGAGCCCGTTCCTCGTTCTCGCCACGGAGAACCCGCTCGACCACGAGGGCGTTTTTCCCCTCCCCGAGGCCCAGCTCGACCGCTTCTTCCTCAAGGCCGTGCTCGGCTACCCACAGGCCGACGAGGAGCTTCAGATCGTTCGGGCGCAGCGCCATGGACACCCACTGGACAGGCTCGAGCCGGTGATCGGGATCGAAGACCTACGGGGCCTGCAACACGCCGTCGAGGATGTGTACATCGACCCGCTGCTGCAAGGGTGGGTGATCGAGCTCGTGCGCGCAACGCGCGAGCTCCCAGGGGTTCGCACCGGATCGTCGGTTCGTGGCTCGCTGGCGCTCGAACGCGGCGCCCGGGCCATGGCGCTGCTCCGCGGACGCGATCATGTCGAGCCCGCCGACATCGAACGGCTCGTCGACCCCGTGCTCTCGCACCGCCTGCTCCTGTCGCACGCATACGCGCTCGGAGGCGGGGCCTCGGACGCGCCGATCGGTCTGCTCGAGCGCTGCCTGGAGCGCGCTCCCCGTCCGGGCGCCGTTACCGCCGAGCCCACGCGAAGGACATGACCCCCCGGAGCGCCGACCTCGTCTTCCCGCTCATCCCGGCGCGGAAGGGGGGCGCGCTCGACACCGCCGGCAGCCCGAGCAGGCGAAGGGGATCCGGCACAGAGATCGCGAGCTCGCGGCCGTATCGCCGGGGCGACGCGATCCGGCTCGTCGATTGGGCAGCATCGGCGCGCTTGTCGACCGCTCGCGGCACCGACGAGTTCATCGTCCGCGACCACTTCGCAGAAGATGCCGTCCGCATCGTCGTCGTCGCCGACCTGAGCCCCTCGATGGCGCTCTTCCCGGACTGGCTCCCGTGGCTCGACAAGCGGGCGGCCGTGCACGCAGCGGGCCGCATGATCGTGGCGACCGGCGCAGCGACGAATGCCCTGATCGGTTTCGCCGCGGTGGGCGCACACGAGGCGCGGTCGATGCCCGCGCGGCGCGATCGGGCACACTGGCGCGAGATCGAGCAGCGGCTCACGACCGGCGTGCCGGACGGATCGCCGGACAGCCTCGACCAGGGGCTCGAGCTTCTTGCGCGATCCGCCCGATCTGCGCCCCCGGGAACGTTCGTATTCGTTCTCTCCGATTTTCTGCCGCCACCGAGCGCGACGCGCTTGACCAACGCTCTTGCGGCTGGTTGGGATGTGATCCCGGTCGTCGTCCAGGATCCCGTCTGGGAGCGCTCGTTCCCGGACGTCCCAGGTGTGACGCTGCCGCTCGCAGACCCCGACGATGGCACGCCGTCGCTCGTACGTCTCAACCGCGCCGAGGCACGCACGCGACGCGAGCTCAACGAGCAGCGTGCCAGCGCGCTCGACCAGGCCCTGCGCGACTTCGAGCTCGACCCGGTGACGATCACGCGCAGCGACCTACCGGGGGTGCACAATGCGTTTCTCGAGTGGGCGGAGCGGCGGCGCGGCCGGTCGCGAGGCTATCGGTGAGCGAGGCCGGCCGCCTGGCGGAGGCGGTCAGGGACGCGAGCGGAGCGCGATTGCTGGCCGTCGTCGTGATCCTCGGCGCGTTGACCGCGGCGGTGGCCGGCGCCCTCCTGCTCGACCGCCCGAGCTCAACCGCGTCCGCGCTGGACGAGCCGCTGACCGTGAAGCGCGCGCTCTCCACGTCCGCTGCACTGTTCGGGGATCCGATCGACGCCGAGATCGACGTCTACACGAGTGACAGGAGCATCGCGGCTCCCTCGGTTCGCGTCTCGACGAACTTCGCGCCGTATCGGGTCGCGGCGACCACTGTCGACCGGGTCGGCCACGACGGCGTCTCGTTCCTGCGCACCCGGATCTCGCTCGAGTGCCTGGCGCGCGCATGCCTCCCGCCTCGAGGTGGGACCCGCGTGGTTCGCTTCCAGCCCTTCGCGGTGACCTACCGCACCCATGGTCGGGACGTACGTCTGGTCGTGCCGTGGGAGCCGCTGCAGCTTTCGTCGCGACTGCCCAGAGGCGCGACGACGAGCGCCGGGATCATAGAAACGGCGCCGCCTCTGGATCCACGATTCGAACGGTCGCCCGAGACGCTTCGGCTCCTCTTCCTGATCGCTGCCGCGGTACTCGGTCTGGCGGGCGCGGGGCTCGTGATCACGGCGCTGTGGCCGCGGTCGTACCTCGCGGAGCGCCGCTGGCGGCGACTGTCCCCGCTGGAGCGCTCGCTGCTGCAGATGGAGGCGGCCGCGCGGGGCGACGACGAGGCAGCGCGACGGCGCACCTTGGACGATCTGGCCACGCACCTCGGTTCGGTTCCTTCCCCCTCGCTCGAGCGCCGGACGCGGGCGCTCGCGTGGGGAGAGAGCCCGCCCGAGCCCGAGACACTCACGGTCCTCGCCGAGCAGGTGCGGACGACACTGAACGGCGGCGTGCGGGCCTGATGAGCGAGCTCCGTGCCCACCGCTCCGCGCGGCCGTCGATTCCAAGCGTCGACGCCCGTGCGCTCGCGCCCGCGGCCCGCCGGACGCGATTCGCCCTGGCGGGTTTCGCAGTGCTCACGATCGCGGCTGCGGTTGTGCTCGTTTCTGCGGCCAACCGGCCGCCCGGGGCTCCCGCAGCACTCCGAGGCGGCCAGGGGCTGATGGTCGTGATCGACGTCTCATCGAGCACGCTCGGATTCTCGAACATGATCGCGAAGTCGCTGCTCACGCTCGCCAACGATCCTTCACAACGGGCCGGGCTGGTCCTTGCCTCACAGAGCGCGTACCTCGCCCTTCCGCCAGAGACGCCGGGCTCCGCGCTCCGCGGCTGGCAGCGGATGATCGACTACATCAACGAGCAGAACCACAAGCTCGCCGTCCGGGCGAAGCTCGACCGGACGCCGCTCCCCAACCCCGCGCCCGGCGACTACCCGTGGGTTGGGGTCTTCACGGGTGGCACCCGGCTGTCGAGCGGTCTGGCGCGGGCGATGCAGGCGCTGCGAGAGTCAGGCACCCCGCATGGGCAGATCGTCCTAGTCAGCGACCTTCGCGACGCACCGGAAGACCTCCCGCGCGTCGGGGTGCTGATCACGCGCATGCGCGAGCTCGGAATCGAGCTCCGTGTCGTCACCGTGGGGCGCGCGACCCGCAATCCGAAGGAGTTCTCGGACATCGGCGGTTCTGCGTTCATCATGGACGCGGCAGACGCCGTCTACGCGCCGGAGCACGAGCCGACTCTGACGACCCATCCGTCGCCGCTGCCACTCGTGCTGCTCGGCGTCGCGCTCGCAGCGTTGCTCGCGGTCGCAGAGCCACTCCTGCCGCTGCGCTGGCGCAGCCGCGACGAGGCGGGCACATGATCAGACGGCCGGCGCTGCGCATTGCCCTGGGGTTGTTGCTGCTCGCGCTCGCGGCAGCATCCATGGTCGTCGTCCGCGGAATCACCGACGCGGCGAGCGGCTTCAAGTCCCATCAGGCAGAGTGGCAGCGCGGACTCGAGCCCGCACCCGCCCGGGCGCCGGGGCCGGCGCAGCGCACAGGCGAAATGATGCTCGGGATCGGCGCGCGCAGCGACCTGCTCAGGGTCTACGAGAACTACCAGGCGGGCCTCGCCGACGTGATCGAGGGCACGACGTACCCGCAGACCCGCGCGCGCTTCGAAGCAATCAAGGCACTCGAGCGGCTGAGAACGTCGCTCCACGCGGGCCCTGACCGCGCGAGCGCCGACGTCGTTCTCGGGGTCATCCTCACCGACGCTGCTTCGAGCGCGGGGCCGCAACGCGAGACGCTGCAGAAGAACGCTCTCGCCGCCTTCACCCGGGCGGCGCGTGAGAACCCGGCGAATGCCACGGCGAAGCTCGATCTCGAGGTCCTCCTCCAGGCGATGGCTGCGAGGACGAAGAGTCCCCCCAAGCCTTCGGGCTCGACCAGCCGACGGCGACAGAGCGACGAGAACCCCCGCAACCCGACTGCGCCGGCGGGCGCGGAAGGAGAGGGATTCTGACCGATGCCGCCACTCGCCGAGATCGTCTTCCTGACCCCGCAGGCCGCGCTCGTCGGAATCGTGTTCGCGGCACCGCTCGTCATGCTCGCGATCCGCGAGAGGGCGTACTCCCGTGTCCGCGCGACGCTCGGCCTGCGTCGACCCCCGGTTGCGCGGGTTCTCATACGGTCGGTCGGGATCGTTGCCCTGGCGGCCCTCGTGGCGGCCACGGCCGCTCAGCCGGCGGTCCGGGCGACCGACCCGACGCGGGTGCGCTCGGACGCGGAGATGTTCCTCACGTTCGACGTCAGCCGCTCGATGCTGGCGACAGGCGCGCCCGGTGGGGTTGTACGGCTGGAGCGCGCGCGCGCCCTCGGCAGGGACGTCCACTCGGCGCTCCGAGACCTCCCGACCGGCGTCGCGACGCTCACGAACCGGCTGATGCCGCTCCTCTTCCCACCGGAGACGCACGCGGCGTGACCGCGGTGATCGACCACTCGCTGCAGATCATGCAACCGCGGCCCGAGCGTCTCACTGCGGCCCGCGCGAGCTCCCTCGCCGCGCTGAGCCTGGCCGCAGACCGCAGCTACTTCAACCCGAGCGCGCGGAAACGGGTGCTGGTCGTGTTCAGCGACCTCGACACCGATTACTTCAGCCTGGAGGGAACGCTGCGGCTGCTGCGGAAGCACCGGATCGAGCCGTTCGTCGTCCGTGTCGCGGCGCCCGGCGAACGGGTCTTCGGCTCCGACGGGCGCCCGTTCGCCTATGTCTCGGAGAGCACGGTGACGGTGGACGGACTCCGTCGCGCGAGATGGCACGCATACGAAGAGAACGAGGCGGGAAGGCTGGTGACGGAGATCCGCTCGTACCTCGGTCGAGGCGCAACGAGCGAGACCGGTCTCGTCGAGGCGCAGCGGAATCTCGCTCCGCTCCTGGCGCTAGCGGCGCTCGGCGTCGCAGCCGCGCTCGTCCTGCCCGCCCTCCGAGCCGGGCTCCTCGCGCGCGCCTGAATCCCTTCGTCGCCCGACGCGGGCGAGCGTCGAGCGCGCAGTGCGACGTCCGGCCGGTGCGGCGCCTCAGGCGATCGGCCCGTAGGTGAGTCGATAGATGTTGACGGCTGTCTTGGGGCCGGTGGGCGCAAGAATGGTGAGCGTGCCGCGCGCACCCGCAAAGGCTCCCGTCCCTGCCACTACCTGAGCCGAGACCGCTCCGTTGCCGGCCGATCTCAGAGGCCCGTCGACGGTGAGCGTGCCACCCGGCAGCTTCGCCACCGTCTTCAGGCGGGCACGCGTCGCGCTCGTGAGGCGCATCGTGCTTCGGTCCGAGCCGATGGCGGCACCCTTGGGCTTCCCGAACTGGGGTCGCGCGTTGAGGAGACGGCTCGTGAACAGCTGGCGATCCCCGGCGCTGGCCTTCCGCGGCGGGATGTCCACGGTCGAGTACGACGTCGTGACCGAGACGAGGCGGATCACGGACGGCGGGGAAGCGGCAGCAACGGGCGGGCGGACGGCCAAGCAGGCCGCCGCGACGACGAGAGCTGACAGAGCAGACCGGGTCGAAGTCAGGCGCTACGCCTTGGGTTCTGCCGCCGCGACCGGTTGCTCGACCGGTGCGGGGGCTGGACGGGGCGCGACGGAGCAGACGTCGACGGCAGACCCGCTTGCTGCCGCCTCGAGGATCGAACGGCCCACGTCGACGACGTGATGGGCGAGCGCACCCGACGCCCGCGGCGCACGGCCTGCGGCGATCGCCTCGGCCAGGTCCTGCAACCCGATGCCGCGGGCCTCGCGGGCGCCACGGGACCGATACGCCACGTCAGCCCAGTCGCCCCGACCCTGTCGCAGCCGGACGCTACCCTCGAACGCGTTCGGATCGGGAAGCGCGAGTGTCCCGTCGGAGCCGAGCACGAGGAGCGACGAGGCGTAGTGCCCGGGTGCCTCGAACGTGGCGACGAGCGTCGCGAGAGCGCCGGATGCGAGCTGCATCACGGCTGCTGTGTGCGTCGGCGTCTCGGCCCCGAAGCGCTCGCCCGCCCGCGGCCCGAGCTCGATCTCGCGTTCGTCGACGAGCGTCGATGCGAGCCCTACGACGCGGCCGATCGGGCCGAGGAGGGCCACGATCACCGACAGGTAGTACGGCCCCATGTCGAGGAGCGGGCCGGCGCCTTCGCGAAAGAACGTGTCCGGATCGGGATGCCAGGTTTCCTGGCCGCCGGCGAGCATCGTCGCCGAGACTGCGAGCGGGGTGCCGATCGCGCCCCTGTCGATGAGCTCGCGCGCTTCCTGGTAGGCCCCGCCGAGGAAGATGTCGGGCGCGCACCCGATCTGCAGGCCCCGTGCTTCGGCGAGAACGAGCAATTGCTGCGCATCGGTGGCCACCATCGAGAGCGGTTTCTCCGAATAGACGTGCTTGCCTTGTTCGAGCGCCGTTCGCGTCACATCGTGGTGGGCGGCAGGGGGAGTGAGGTTGAGGACGATGTCGATCCCGGGGTCGGCGAGCAAGTCGGCTGGATCCAGCGCGGCCAGACTGTGCTCTTCCGCCAGAGCGGCGCGGCGCTCCCGGTCGAGATCCGCGCATGCCACGATCTCGAAGGCGTCGAAGGCGGCGGCATTCGACGCGTACTCACGGCTGATCACGCCGCATCCCATCAGACCCACGCGAGCCGGAACCTTCACGCGGACACCACCCCCAGGAGCCGATGGAGCTCGGCGATCGACACCGCGACGTCGTCGAATCCCTCGCCGGCCGTCTCGTCCTGCTCGACGATCAACCACTCGGTTCCTGCTCGCGCGGCTGTCTCGGGGAGCAGCCGATAGTCGATATCGCCGGCCCCGAGTGGGACATGGACCGGCCCGCCGTCCTTTCTCATGTCCTTGACGTGGGCGAGCGGGGCCCGGGCCCCTGCTCCCTCGAGCACCGCCAGGGGCTCGAGGCCCGCGTACCAGATCCAGCCGAGATCGAGCTCGAGGAAGAGCGTCGAACCGGCGTCCAGCAGTCGATCGAGCAGGGAGCGGCCGTCGTCGAGCAATGCCAGCTCGCCATCGTGATTGTGGAACCCGAGACGGAGCCCTAGCGCGGCGACACGCTCGGCGGCCGCGAGAAGGCGGTCCGTCATCGCGTCGGCAGCTGCCGCCGACGCGGGAGGCTCGATCCAACTCACGATGAGCCTGTCCGTGCCGAGCGCCCCGAGCTCGTCTGCCAGGTCTTCGAGCTCGCTTTCGATCGAGGGAAGCGCGGCGTGTCGGCCGCACGCGACGAGGTCGTTGGCGTCGAGCATCGCGCGAACGGCCCTCGGCGAGTGCCCGTGGAGATCGTGGAGCTCGACCCCCTCGAAACCAAGGCCTGCGCTCGTGGCGAGTGCGCCGGCGAGATCCTCTGCGCAGATGTCGCGGACGGTGTACAGCTGCAATGCGATCCGGCTCACTCGGGGTCCCCTCCTGTGTCGATGGCAACGAAGTGGTCGGCTTCGATCTCGAAGAGTCCGTCGGCCGATGCCTTGCCAGTCGCCACGAGGGGAGCGCTGAGTGGGGCGGCACCGTGCGGGTTCTCCCACTTGCGGTGGAGTTGCGGCACCGACGCGAGAAGTGCCCGAGTGTAGGGGTGTTGCGGATTGCCGAACACCTTGGGGGTCGCCCCGTACTCGGCGATCTTGCCGCGGCGTAGGATCAGGGTCTTGTCCGAGATGTAGTTGCCGAGCGAGAGGTCGTGGGTGATGAAGAGGATTCCGACGCCCCGCTCCTTCAGATCCCCGAGCAGATTGAGGACGTCGATCCGAGTCGAAGCATCGAGCATGCTGATGATCTCGTCGGCGACCAGGAACTTGATGTCGAGGACGAGCGCCCGGGCGATCATCAGACGTTGAAGCTGCCCTCCGCTCAGCTGGTGCGGGTACTTGCCGAGCACATCTGAAGGCTCGAGCGAGACGGCCTCGAGCGATCTGCGCAGTTGCGCCTTCCAGTCGCCGGCACTCAACCCCGGGAGGTAGCTCGACCGGATCATGCCGAGCACGCGGTCGACCTTGAAGACCGGGTTGTACGAGCTGAAGGGATCCTGGAAGACCCCCTGGACATGGGCGTAGTAGCGCCGGAGGTCGCCCCGATCGAACCGGGACACGTTCTGACCGTCGAACGTGATCGTCCCTGCCGTCGCTCCGGTCAGCCGCAGGATCATTCGGCCGACGGTCGTCTTGCCACTGCCGCTCTCGCCGATCAGGGAGACCACCTCGCCCGGATGGACTGCGAAGCTGACGTCGGAGACGGCGGTTGTCTCGGATTTGCCGAACATGCCCGTCTTGAAGACCTTGCTGACGCCGTTGAGCTCGAGCATCAGGCAGCCGCCTTCCAACAGGCGGTGTGGCGCCCCGGCGCGATCTCCACGAACGGTGGCTCCTCGGCGCATTTCTCGAACGCCAGCGGACAGCGCGCGCGGAAGCGGCATCCTGTCGGCGGGTTGAGGAGCGAGGGCGGGCGGCCGGGGATGCCACTCAGCCGCTTCTCCTCGAAGCGAACACCGACCTCGGGCAGCGATCCCAACAAGAGCTGCGTGTACGGGTGCCGGGGATCCTCGGTGATCTCGGTCGCCGACGCCTTCTCGACGAGCTTGCCCGCGTACATCACGAGAATCGTGTCGGCAATCTGGTAGAGGATCGAGAGGTCGTGGGTGATCACGATCGTGCTCTTGACGAACTTCCGGTCTCGGAACTCGACGAGCATCTCCGCGACGGCCTTCTGCGTCGAGACGTCGAGCGCGGAGGTGAGCTCGTCGGCAATCAGGAGCGATGGGTCGAGAAGCGTCGAGAGCACCATGACCACGCGCTGCTTCATCCCGCCCGACAGTTCGATTGGATAGCGGTCGAGGACGCTGTCGTCCAGACCCACGAGGGCAAGCCGGCGGCTGAGCTCGGGAAGGGTGTCGTCGTATGAGACGCCGCGCGAGCGAAGCAGCTCCGAGGTCATCCTCCCGACCTTTCGGATCGGGTTCAGTGCGCTCATCGCGTACTGGGGGACGATCGAAACCTCGCGATAGCGGTAGGCGTTCATGGCGCGATCGTCGTCGAGCGGCAACTCCACCCCGTCGAGGTGCACCGTCCCCTCGACGACGCGCATCCGCCCGTCCAGCCGGATCAGGCTCTTGCCGAGGGTCGTCTTGCCGCAGCCGGACTCACCCGCGAGACCCATGATCTCCCCGTCTGCGACGGTGAAGCTGACGCCGTCGAGCGCACGAACGTCGCCTTTCAGGGTGCGGTAGTAGACGCGCAGATTGTCGACCGCGAGGCTCATGTTCGGCGCAGCCTCGGGTTGAAGACCTCGTCGAGCCCGACGTTCATCACGTAGAGGCCGCCGACGATCGCAGTGATCGCGATTCCGGGTGGGATGAACCACCACCACATGCCGAGCTGGAGAGCAGCGTTCGAAACGGCCGTGTTCATCATCAGCCCGAGGGACATCACCCGCGAAGGGCCGAGGCCCAGGAAGTCGAGGGTCGCCGCGGTCAGGACCGAGCCCCCGAACAACAAGATGAACGTGAGGAAGAGGTACGAGCTCATGTTCGGCGCGATCTCGTTGACGATCACCCGGATCGTCCCGCGGCCCGACAGCCGTGCGAGGTTGACGAAGTCGCGAGCCGCGAGAGAGAACGTCTGCGCGCGGATCGCCCGGGCGGCCCACGGCCAGGACGTGAGACCGATCAGGATCGCCTCCGACGTCAGGCTGCCCACGCTGAGATATGCAGCGACGATGATCAGGACCGCGAGTGTCGGGATCACCAACACCACGTTCGTCAGCATGCTGAGGACGTCGTCGATTACGCCTCCGAAGTAGCCGCCGATGAAGCCGATCGTCATCCCGAGCGCTGCCGCAACGCACGCAGCGAGCGCACCGACGATGAAGCTGGCGCGCAGCCCGTAGACGAACTGCGCGAACACGTCCTGTCCCGACGAGGTCGTGCCCAGCCAGTACGTGGCGGACGGGGGCTGACCGAGGGGGTAACCGAACTCGAAGGGGTCGGCGTCTGCGAGCCACGGCCCGATGATCGCCACCACGAGGAGACAGACCACCACCGAGAGCCCGACGACGAGCTTGCGGTTGTGGAACGCGAAGTACAGCGTCTCGAACCGCTTCCCGCGGGTGTCGAGGTCGGGCTCCTCGGAGCCAGCGCCCGTGAGGGCGACCTCAGGTGTGGCGACCAGATCGGCCCGGGAGTCCACTGACTCCACTACGACCCCTGGATTCCGGCGCGTGTGCGCGGGTCGACGATCACGTAGGCGATGTCCACGATGAAGTTGGCGATCAGCACGCCGATGATGATCAGCAGGAACAGGCCCTGGAGCAGGAAGTAGTCGCGGTTCTGAAGTGCCGTGATGATGAGTGTTCCGATGCCGGGGTAGCCGAAGACGATCTCCGTCACGAGGGCGCCGCCGACGACGGCGCCGAGCGCGAGCGCGAGCCCCGACATCTGCGGCAGCACCGCGTTGCCGTACGCGTACTTGCGGACGAGCTTGCTGGGAGCGCCGAGGGCCTGGAGGTAGTTGGAGTACTCGGACTCGAGCTCGTAGATGATCAGGTTCCGCATTCCGATCGCCCAGCCCCCGAACGAGACGAGGAAGAGCGTCAGGAACGGAAGGAACCAGTGGCTGAGGAAGCTCGATGCGAACTCCCAGGTCCACGCGGGCTGCACCGAGAAGTCGTAGGCGCCGGAGACGGGGAAGAATCCCCACTGGAAGGCGAGGAAATAGGCGAGGACGAGCGCGAGCCACATGTAGGGCGTCGCCGTCAGCACATAGGCAACCGGAAGGGCCGTGTTGTCGAGAACCTTCCGACGAGCGGCCATCGCTCCGACGCGGTTGCCGGCGATGTAGCTGAGCACGATCGCGGGCACGAGGAGCGCCAGGGTGTAGGGGAGCGCCGCCCAGATCAGCTCGCTGACCGACGAGCCGACATAGGCGATGCTCGGCCCGAGATCCCCGTGCGCAAGCCCTCGCCAGAAGTCGATGTACTGCTGCCAGAGCGGCCGGTCGAGCCCGAACGACTTTGTGAAGTAGCCGTGCAGCTCCTGGGATGCCGTCGAATCCGCCTGGATCCGGCTGATCAGGCCGTCGATCGGGTTCCCCGGCATCAGCCGCGGGATCGCCCAGTCGATCGTGACGGCCACGAAGAACGTGAGCAGATAGATGAGTGATTTGCGGAGGAGATAGCGGTACACGTCGGTGCGTCCTCGGGTGTCGTGCCCCCCACGTCGAGGGCCTACAGTCCTACCTTGCGGCAGGTGGACACTCGCGTGCGCCGCACCCCTTGCGGGGGTGCGGCGACACGCGAGTTCGGGTGCGTCGCTTCCTACTTGTTGGGCTTGAGGTTGGCGAGCGCGTCGATGCCCGTCATGTTGATGTACCCGTTCCACACGGTCGGGGTGAACTGCAGCCCGCTCGAGGTCGGGAAGTTCTTCCACACGGTCGTGTTGTACTGCGACCACATTCCGTTGTACCAGAGCGGGATCGCAGGCAGATCCTGAAGGATGAACTTCTGGATCTTGGAGTGGATCACCTTCGCAGCTGCCTCGTTCGCGGGGCTGACCTTGTTGAGCGCAAGCGTGAGCGCCCACGGCTTCGGGCCCGCCGACGTGAACCGCGAGTAGTTGGCGAACGTCTGCTGGTCGGCGACCGGCAGGTGGAACAGGTAGTCGTAGTAGGTGTACGGCGTCGGGCCGAGCTGCTTGTCGTTGTTGATCACGAGATCGAACTTGCCGGAGTTCCGCTCGTCCACGAGCCCGTTGTAGTCCGGGTATGCCGGCGTGATCCTGATCCCCGCGTCCTTCGCGCTGGCGGAGATGATCTGGATCGCGGTCATCCAGTCTGACCAACCGTTCGGGACGATCAGCCTCAGGTTGACGGGCTGTCCGGTCTTGTTCTCGACGTACCCGTCACCGTTTGTGTCCTTGTAGCCGTTGGCGGCGAGCAGCGCCTTCGCTCCGGCGATGTCGTACTTGAAGCCGAGCTTCTTCGCCTGGGTCTGATCGATCCACTTGTTCCAGGTCGGAAGCAGGCCGGTCGGGTTGGACTTCGCCACGATGTTGCCGTAGTCGGCCGTCACGATCTGGTCGACGTTGATCGACATCGCGAGCGCCCTGCGGAACGCCACGTCGTTCAGCGGCGCGTGCGTGGTGTTCGGCACGAGCCATGCGGTGTTCGCCGAGAGCATGTACGGCGCCTTGTTGTAGTACGTCTGGACCTTCCCACCGATCGACTTGTCGACCCCGGGGAAGAAGTTGTTGCTCAGGTCGATGTCGTCCTTGAGGAAGTTCTGGAGCGAGGCGGTGTTCTGGGTGTTGTGGATGTCGACGAGGTACTGCATCGGCATCTTCATCCCGAGCGCCTTGGTCGCCCACCAGTTGCTGCGACGGTTCCACTGGAGCGTGCCCGAGGTGCCCTTGCCGGCGCCGTAGGTGAACGGCCCTGTCCCGACCATGTACTTGTCGGTGTTGCCCGTTGTGATCTCCGTGGCGCTGTAGTTCTTCCAGAGGTGCTGCGGGACGATCCCCCAGGAGTAGATATTCGTGTTCCAGTCGAGGTAGTTCGGCTTCCCCGTGAAGACGAAGCTGACCGTGTTGCCCTTGACGACGATGGTGGAGAGCCCGGTCTTCCACATCGTCGACAGCTCAGAGCCGGCGAGCTTGCCGGTCTCGAACGTGTACTTCACGTCCTCGCCGGTGAAGGGCTGGCCGTCGTTCCACTTCACACCCGGTCGAATGTGGAGCACGTAGGTGCGGCCGACCCACTTGCCGTCGGTCGCGAGCCAGGGGATGTACTTGTCCTTGAGCGGGTCGTACCGGAAGAGCGTCTCGTAGAGAAGCCCGAGCGTGCCGGTCGCGTTGCCACTGCTCCGCAACGGGTTGAACTGGCTGAACGGCCCCCACGCGGTACCCGACGTGTAGAGCGTCGCGTTGCGCGGAAGCGCTGCCTGCTTGGCGTTCGCCGTGCCGGCGGCCAGGAACGCGCCGACGGCGATGACGACCGCGAGTACACCCGCGGTCATCGCTGTCTTGTGCTGCAAACGTTTCGTCATGACGTCTTTCTTCCTCCTCCTCGTACGTCGTTGCCTGACCGATGTTGTGGACGCGGCCTGCGTCCAAAGGTTGCGGTTCACGAGCTCTCCGTGCCGTCATCGGGCCCCGAACGCATCACTCCCTTCCGCAACGGCGAGCGAAACCTCGGCGTCGTCGATCCGCCCGGCCGCGTCGGGTGACTCGCTCTCGCGTGGAACGATCGCGACACCGAACGAGTCGAGCGTGAATGGATCGAGGGAATATCCCGTCGGGAAATGTGGGTCCGGGAGCGGCGCAACTGCGACGACGTCGTGCGAGCAGTTGACGAAAACGGCGAGCTCTCCTGTTCCTCGCCGGATGCGACCGACGAGGATCCGCGGGTCGTCGACTCTCACCGGCCGCGAAACCCCGGCCTCCGAGGCGAGTGCCGAATAGAGCCGCCAGGTGTCTTCGGGATTGGCCCGCGGCGTTCGCGCCGCAAGATGCTCGAGTGGATACGTGCAGAGGACGGTCTGACCGCTCCCGACTGCATGGCGCAGCAGCGCGGGGCGGCCCTCGTGGTCGACGGCGACGATCTCCGCGGCGTCCGGCTCGACGGGCAGGAAGGCTCTGGCGCTCGCCTCGCCTGCGACGCGAAACGACAATTGCGCACCCGCTTCGATCTCTCCGAGGCCGCGGACGAACTCGAACGTGATCGTGTCCTCGAGAATGGGATCGACGAGCCCGTAGCGCAGGCGATGCCGCACACCGAAGATCTCCTCGAGCGAGGGGATCCACGGCCCTCGCTGATTCGGCGTGCTGCCTGCGAAGTAGGAGAGATAGACCGTCGCGCCGGCGACGGCGTGCTCACGCAGACGATCGATGCCCGGGGCCGAGAGCAGCTTCGCGCAAGGGGCGAGGATCAGCCGTGCGGTCGTCTCGAGGCCGTCGCGCTCGCGCACGAGATCGACCGGGATATCCGCCTCGAGCGCCGCGATGTACGACTGGAAGAGGTTGTCGCGGATGTCCTGCCGATAGGCGGCGGTCGTGAAGGGAAGGACGCGCTCGAAATGCTCGGGAACGACGATCGCGGCACCACCCTCGACCGGCGCCCAGTCGTCACCGAGCCCTGCGATGAACGCCGCGAACTCCGCCAGGGTCTTCAGCTGCGGCTTGGCCCGCCCGGTGCGGTCGGTCAGGCCGAAGTGCATCTCGAACCCGTGATGACGATACGGATCCTCGGCTCGCAGGTCGTCGTAGTCGCAGTTGTTCCATGCGATCCAGCCCCGTGCACCGGCAATCAAGGTCGTGTGCAGGATCTGCCGGTAGTAGTCGGCCGCTGCGTCATCGGCGGCGAAGTCGGAGGTGACGCCGAACTCCTCGAGCACGACGGGCTTGCCGAAGCTGCCCGACAGCTCGCAGACGAACGCTCCGGTCAGTGCCTGCCGTACCTCGTCGTCCTGCATCGGATACACGTGGGGCCCCACGAAGTCGACGAGCGGCACGAGCTCGCGCAACGAGTAGCCGTTGTCGTTCCCGGACACCTCGACACCCCACGCCCCGTCTCCGAGCGAGATCGGCTGGGTGGCGCCGGTCGAGCGGACAGCCTGCACGACCAGCCGGGCCCAGGCGGTGATCTCCTCGCTCGTCCCGGCTCCACCGTAGAGCGGCATCTCGTTCGACACGAGCCACCCCACGACGGCTGGATGCTGGCCGAACCGCCCGGCGATCTCCGCCGCGAGCCAGGCCTGCTGGGAGACGAGCCAAACGTCACGGTAGAGATCGCGGCCCTGCCGCCACGACGGGTCCCAGTTCTCGCCGGACATGTGGCCGACGACGAAGGTCGGGATCGTGCCGAGCCCGACCTCCACGTGGGCGTCGAGGAAGTCGGCGAACCTCTCCGCCACGTCGGGGTCGAGGAGTCCGGGGTCGGGACGAAATCCGGCCAGAAGCAGAACGACCGGGTGACGTTGAGACCGTGGTCGGCAAGGATGGCGAGCTCCTCCCGGACGACGCCCGGGTCGTACCTCGACCACATGCGTGGGCCGCCGGTACGTGACCAGAAGTTGGCTCCGATCCACGGCCTCCCCGGCAGGGCGGGATCGGTCGGCGTCACGCGCCGGCCCGCCCGGACACGTGTCGACGGACGGCGGCTGCAGCGAGGCGTCCCACTGGGGGGTGTCCGAGCCTACGTCGACTCTCTCGCGTTCTCACCATCGCTTCTGGCTCCTCGAACGGCGTGTTCCGGGCGACTGCGGCGTCTTCCGGAAATGTACCGGGAATGTTTACCAGGTTTTCGGAACAAGGTCAACTCGGGTTTCCTGTTTGGATAGGGAGAAGTGCCAGGTTTGCGTTGAATTGACGTACCTGAGCCGAAACCGCTAGACTCCCGTCTCACCGTAAACGGTTACAGGATTCGAAGCCAGAGGCGCGATTCATGAGCGAGTCATCCGCATCCCAGGTCACCTCATCCGACCTCGCCCCCGTGCGCGCGACGATCCGGGACGTCGCCCGACTCGCCGGGGTCTCCGTGGCCACCGTCTCGCGCGTTGTCAACGATCGTCCGGACGTCTCGCCCGAGACGCGCGAGGCGGTGATGCACCACGTGCGTGCCCTGAGCTTCTCGACGAATCGCTCGGCCCGTGCGCTCTCGCGGGGCAAGACGGGCCTGGTCGGTTTCACGATCCCGTTCGTCCTCGGGGACTACTACTCGTGGATCCTGTCCGGCGCGACCGAAGCGCTGCACGAGCAGGAGATGCGTGCCGTCCTGTGCCCGACGCGGCACGAACACGATCGGGAGGCCTTGCTTGTCGAGCGTCTCCTGCGTGGCACGACCGACGGCGCCATCCTCGTGCTGCCGTCCGAGTCGGACGCCGAGCTTCGCGAACTCGCCACCCAGGGGTTCCCCTTCGTCGTCATCGATCCCGCCATGCCCCTCGACGAGCGCATCCCCGTCGTGTCCGCCACCCACTGGGCCGGCGCGCGCTCGGCCACCGACCACCTGCTCGAGCTGGGACACCGAAGAATCGGGATGATCGCCGGACGGAAGGGGTGGGTGGCGACCGAGGAGCGGGTGAACGGGTATCAGGCCGCACTCGCAGGGGCAGGCGTCCTCCCTTCGCGCGAGCTCGTCGTCGCCGGCGACTTCGAGATCGACGGCGGCTACCGGGCGGCGCGCCGGCTCCTCGCGATCGACGACCCGCCGACCGCTCTCTTCGCCTCCAACGACAACATGGCGATCGGGGCGCTACGAGCCGCGACCGAGCTCGGCATGGTCGTGCCGGATCAGCTCTCGATCGTGGGGTTCGACGACTCCCAGCTCGCCCGGGTCGTGACGCCGGCGCTCACGACGGTCTGGCAGCCGCTCGAGGAGATGGGCCGGATGGCCGTGAGCCTGCTCACACGACTCATCGACGGTCAGCGGGTCGAGACGCTCCGCATCGAGCTCGCGACCCGCCTCGTGCTGCGCGAGTCAACTGCGCCGCCGCCCGCGTAGGAAGGCCTACGCCTTCACGTCCAGCGTCGCGATCAACGCGTCCGCGACGACCTTGAGCGGCCGCCCCGAGATCTGGCTCGCCTTGCGGAGTCGCGCGAACGCCTCCTGCTCGGTGAGTCCTTCGCGCTCCATCAGCAATCCCTTGGCGCGCTCGATCGCCTTGCGCGCGGCGAGCGCCTCGGCCAGCGAGTCCGCCTCGTCGCGCAGAGTCGCAAGCTCTTCGTGCCGGGCGCGCGCCGTTGCGATCGCAGGCAGCAGGTCCGTCTCCCGGAACGGCTTCACGAGGTAGCCGAACACGCCGGCCTCGACCGCGCGCGAGACGAGCTCCTCCTCCCCGTAGGCGGTCACCATCACGATCGGGATCGGCCGCTCCTCGAGAATGCGGCGGGCCGCGTCGATCCCGTCCAGCTTGGGCATCTTCACGTCGAGCAGGGCGAGGTCAGGCTCGAAGGTGCGTGCGAGCGTCACCGCTTCCTCGCCGTCCTTGGCCTCGGCGCAGACGTCGAAGCCGGCCTTCTCGAGCAGCTCGCGCAGGTCGAGCCTGATGATCGTCTCGTCTTCAGCGATCAGAATGCGCATCGTCGTCCTTTCCAGTGCGTGCCGGGAACGTGACCTCGGCGCGCAGGCCATGATCGTCGACGAGTGTCAACTCACCGCCGAGCTCGTCGCGGACGAGAGCGCGAACGATCGAGAGACCGGTGCCGTCGAGGGCGGCCTGCATGCCGTCACCGTCGTCGGCGATCGCGAGCACGACATCGCCGTCGTGCCCGGACAGCGTAATCGAGATCGAGCGGCCACCGTGCTCGAGTGCGTTTCCGAACAGCTCGCTGAACACGAGGGCCAGGGACGTCGCCCGCTGGCCTGCGAGGGAGACCGGCTCGAGCACGGAGTGCACCTCCTTGCCGGCGACGAGACCCTGCACGAGCATCGCCCGCAATTTGTCCACCAACTCGTCGAGATCGACGTCGTCCTCCCGATGCTCGGTGAGGACCTCGTGCACGGCCGCGATCGCCAGGATCCGGTTGACGGAATCGCCGAGCGCCTTCTGCGGGTCGACGTTCGGCGCTCTCGCCTGGAGCCGGAGCAGGGAGGCGACCGTCTGCAGGTTGTTCTTGACCCGATGGTGGATTTCCTGGGCGAGAACACCACGAAGCGCCATGCGGCCGTGCTCCAGCGCCACGGCGGCCTGGCTCGCGATCGCCTCGAGCAGCTGGCGGTCGTCGTCTGTGAACGGCGTGTCGCGGTCGACGACGAGCTCACCGATCGTTCTGCCGCGCCAACGCAACGGCAGCCGCACCGCGTGCGTCCCCGCGCGGCCCTCGGGCCAGGCCGTCCGCCCGTCCTCGAGCACGATCGCCGCTCCGGTCGCGTGCATCGACTCGACCGTCGTCGTGACGATCGCCTCGAGCGACTCCTCCAGGTAGAGCGACTCCGAGACGGCCTCGGAGATCCGCGCCAGCGCTTCGAGCTCGTGGACGCGGCGCTGGGCCTGGGCGTACACCTTCGCGTGCTCGATCGACTGCGCCACCTGGCCCGCGATCGTCATCAGCAGATCCACTTCGGCCTGCGTGAACGAGCGCGGCTCGCGGGTGCGCACGTTGAGCGCGCCTTCGAGCTTCTCGCGCGCGAGGATCGGGACGGCGAGGATCGATGCATAGTCGTCCTCGGGCAAGTTGGGGAACGACTTGAAACGTGGGTCGAGATGCGCATCGGCCGCGATCATCACCGGCGCGCGATCGGCTGCTGCCGCGCCCGTGATGCCTTCGCCACGCCGCATCCGCGGGATCTTCGTTGCTCCCTCGACGCTCGTTCCGTGCGTCGCCCGAGGACCAGCTCGTCGGTGCGCTCGTCGTAGAGGTAGACGTACGCCGAGTCGGTCTCGAGGGCAGCCGCGACCTCGTGTGCGATCGCCTCCATCACCTCCTGCAGGTCGAGCGACGAGTTGACGACCTCGGTCGTCCTCGTCAACAGCGCGAGGTGGCGGACGGCGTCGTTCATCTCAATCCAGGTAGGTGAGGACGACGGCTCCGAGGATCGGGACGGCGAGCGTGAGCGCGAAGTTGAACCAGCCGACCCACACGAGACGACGGCGCGTCGCCGGCGCGCGGGCATTCCCCGACCGCAGCTCGCGTTGCAAGCGCGGCCCGAGCACGTAGTCGTGGATCAGCGCCCCGATCACGAGCAAGGCTACGAGAGCCGACTTGAGGATCAACGTACGGTCGAAGTCGGTCGAGAGCGCCGCCGAGTGGAAGCCGCCGTGCAGACGCGTCAGCCACAGCCCGGAGAGAATCGCGATGCCCATCGCGCTCCAACCGAGCGGCCGCCAGCGCCGACCGAGCGCGCGCATCGCCGTCGCACGCGCCTCTCCCTCGAGCCGGCGGATAGCCGGCACGCCCACGAACACGAGTGCAATCGTGCCGCCGACCCAGACGGTCGCCGAGAGGAGGTGCACGATCCGCAGCGTGGTCAGCATGCCCCGGCAGGCTATCCGGCACCCGGGCGAGCGACGTGCCGAGACCGTCACCCCGCCGGAGCCGGGCGATCAGCGGCTCTCGTTCCAGAACGACCACGGGTCCCACACCGGGGACCCGCGATCGGCCGTCAGACACAGACGTGCCGCTCGCCTAGCGGCTCAGCCTGCACCGCAGATTCTGCGCTTTCCGGAGAGCGATGTCCAGTCGTTCGCAGCGAGTGGATGGCCGAAGAGATCCGCCGGCCATCCACCGCCACGGTTCCCGCCTACAGCGCGGCCAGGTACCGGTCCAACTCCCACTGCGTCACCTGCGTGCGGTACTCGTCCCACTCCTTGCGCTTGAGCTCGATGTACCGCGGGAAGATGTGCTCCCCGAGCGCCTTCTGCATCAGCCCGGAGTCGGCGAAGGCGTCGATCGCCTCGCCGAGGGACCCCGGCAGCGCCTCGACCCCCTGCTCGACGCGCTCCTCGTCCGAGAGCCGGTACAGGTTCGTGGTCATCTCGCCGGGCAGCTCGTAGCCCTTCTCGATGCCTTCGAGCCCCGCGTGCAGCAGAGCCGCAAACGCGAGGTACGGGTTGCAGGCCGGGTCGGGGCAGCGGATCTCCGCCCGCGTGGCCTGCTCCGAACCGGGCTTGTAGAGCGGGATCCTGATCAGGGCGGAGCGGTTCCGTTGCGACCACGCCACGTAGACCGGGGCCTCGTAGCCGGGTACGAGCCGCTTGTACGAGTTCACCCACTGCGCGAGCACCGCCGACAGCTCTCGCGCGTGGACGAGGAGGCCCGCGATGAACGACTTCGCTGTGTCGGACAGGTGATTCGGGTCCCTCGCGTCGAAGAACTGGTTGCGGCCGCCCTTGAACAGCGACATGTGCGTGTGCATTCCGGAGCCGTTCTCGCCGAACAGCGGCTTCGGCATGAAGGTCGCGTAGTAGCCGTGCCAGGCGGCGACCTCCTTCACGACGATGCGATACGTCATCGTCTTGTCCGCCATCGCGAGCGCGTTGTCGTAGCGCATGTCGATCTCGTGCTGCGACGGTGCGACCTCGTGATGGTGGTACTCGATCTGGATCCCGACCGACTCGAGTGCGTGGATCGTGTCGTTCCGTACCTCCGTGGCCGCGTCCTGCACGGTCATCGCGAAGTACCCGCCCTCGTCGATCGTCTCGGTGCCCTTGTCGTCTTCGAAGAGGAAGTACTCGAGCTCCGGCCCGACGTTGAACGTGTCGAAGCCCATCTTCCTCATCCGCTCGATCGCGAGCTTGAGGATGTAACGCGGGTCGCCCTCGTAGGGCGCCCCGTCCGGCTTGACGACGTCACAGATCATCCGGCCGACCTTGGAGCCGAGCTCGTGCCCGTGGTCGTCGACGGGTCGCGGCATCAGCTCGAACGTGGCGGGATCGGGGATCGCGACCATGTCCGACTCCTCGATCCGGTTGAAGCCGGTGATCGACGAGCCGTCGAAGCCCATGCCGTCGTCGAGTGCTCCCTCCATCTCGCTCGGTGTGATCGCGAACGACTTCAAGTGCCCCTCGAGATCGGTGAACCAGAACAGGACGTGCTCGACACCCTCGTCCTTGATCCGCTTCAGGACCGCGCGCCGGGCGGCGACGCTCGACGTCGCCCGGTCCTTGCTCTGCACCGGCGTCGTCCGCCGCGTCGTCGCGGGCGTGCTGCTCCGTGGTCTCGCCATCTCATCACTCCTTGATCGCCGGCCGGACAGTCGAGTCGGCCGGGGCCCTGGCGCCCCGGCGAAGGCTCGATGCTATCGCAGCGTGCGCGTCCATCTCGCGCCTGCCGCTTGACGCCCCGGCAAGGACGCCGCTATAAAGAGAGCAGCACCGCCCCCGGGCGGCGCGAGGCAATGGAGCCTCAGGACTCTGACGAGTCCTGGGGCTTTTTTTGTGCTCGGAGCACATTTCGTGTCTTCGGACGCAGTTTCGTTTCGGCGGCTACCGATCGGAGTGACCGATGACCAAGTTCAAACTCGAATACATCTGGCTCGACGGCTACGAGCCCGTGCCGAACCTCCGCGGCAAGACCAAGGTCGTGGAGTACGACGCCTTCCCGACCCTCGAGGAGCTGCCGCTCTGGAACTTCGACGGGAGCTCGACACGCCAGGCAGAGGGAAGCAACTCGGACTGCGTGCTCCAGCCCGTCGCGCTCTTCGCCGATCCGGCGCAGGGTGAACGGGGCGCTCGTGATGTGCGAGGTGCTGCTGCCGGACGGCACGCCGCACCCGAGCAACAGCCGCGCCACGATCCCGGACGACCCCGGCACGTGGTTCGGCTTCGAGCAGGAGTACTTCCTCTACAAGGACGGGGCTCCACTGGGCTTCCCGGCGGGAGGCGGCTTCCCTCCGCCGCAGGGGGAGTACTACACCGGCGTGGGATACAAGAACGTCGGTGACGTGGCGCGGAGGATCGTCGACGAGCACCTCGATCTCTGTCTCGCGGCAGGCATCGACCACGAGGGCATCAATGCCGAGGTGGCCAAGGGCCAGTGGGAGTTCCAGATCTTCGGCAAGGGCTCGAAGAAGGCGGCGGACGAGGTATGGATCGCCCGCTACCTCCTGCTGCGCCTCTGCGAGAGCTACGGGGTGGACGTCAACTTCCACTGCAAGCCACTTGGCGCGGACGTCGACTGGAACGGCTCCGGCATGCACACCAACTTCTCGACCGAGTACATGCGCGAAGTGGGTGGCAGGGTCTATTTCGAGGCGCTGATGGGAGCGTTCGACGAGGTCAAGGATGAGCACATCGCCGTCTACGGGCCCGACAACCACCTCCGCCTCACGGGGCTTCACGAGACGCAGTCGATCGACACCTTCAGCTACGGCGTCGCCGATCGCGGTGCGTCGGTGCGGGTCCCCCACAGCTTCGTCAACGACGGCTATCGGGGCTATCTCGAGGACCGTCGCCCCAACCCACAGGGCGACCCGTACCGGATCGCGGGCCGGATCCTCGAGACGATCGCCTGCGTTCCACTGGAGGCATCCGACGCCACGCCCGCCGACGTGCCTGCGGCGAGCTCGAACGGGAACGGCGCCGCCCACCCCGAGCGACGCCCCCTCATCGCAGCAGACGCGGCACCCTGAGCGGCATGCCCGGCGGAGGTGCGAGATCTCGCAGCTCGTGGCTCCGCCGGGCAACGGTTCAGGGGGCGGCGAGCCGCGTCTCCACGATCCACCGCGCGGCCTCGAGGCGGATCCAGGCAGGGCGCGGCTCGTAGCCGAGCCGGCGGTTCACGGCCTGCATCGCGAGGTTGCCCACCTGCGTGTAGGTCACGAGCTCGCGATAGCCGTTCCGCGACGCCCAGGCGATCTGCGCACGCTTGAGCGCGGTCGCGACTCCACGACCGCGTGCGTGCGGGGCGACGGCGGCGAGGCCGTGCTCGGCGACCCGCGGGTCCGCCTCGCGCCGCAGGAGTCCCGCAAATCCGACCACGACGCCGTTCTCGACCGCCGCGAAGGCCCCGTCGCGAAGCACGCCGGCACCAGTTGCATCCTTGTCGGCCCACTGCTCGAACGCCGGCACGACATAGGGCGCAGGTAGCGGCATCTCGGGCAGCGCAGTTCGGGCGATCGCATATGCGCCCTCGACCAGCGCAGGCGTCGATCCGACGGTGACGATCTCGATCCCGACGGGCGGAGGAGGAGTCGTCTCGTCCGGCGTCAGCGTCCGAACGACCTCGACCTCGCGGAAGGCTTCCTCGAACCCGAACCGAGCGGCGAACGCCTCGCCGTCGACGTCCCCCTCTTCGACGGAGGTCGACAGGCGGGCACTCCCGTGCCTGTGCGCCTCCTCGACCGCGCGGGCGAGGAATGCCCTGCCGATCCCGTGACGGCGGTGCTCGGAAAGGACGGCGATGCGAACGAAGGTCCGATCGGGAAGATCCGAGCGCACGATCCCGGCGCAGCCCGCCACATGCCACTCACGCCGAGCGATCAGGCGAACGTCGCCGCCCGATCGTCGCGCTTGCGAGCGGGCGATCTCGTCCGCCGTCACAGGCTCCCGCGGTACGACCGTCCCCCAGACGGCGGCATACGCGTCGAGCGCCGCGCGGTTGCCCGCCGTGATCACTGTGATTCGGTCGTCTGCAGGTGTCATCGCTTCGGCCCTCGTGCACCTCAAAGCGCGGCTCCGGTCGGAGCCTGACCACCGGGACAGGCGTTGTCGCTTGCGGCTTTCCGGTGACCTCTCTACAGTATGACGCCTGGCGGGGCCGACGACGGCTTCGCGGTGTAGCAATACACACAGGCAATGACGCCTCAGTGCTCCCTGCGAGCCCTGGGGCTTTTTTTGTGGTCCAGTGAGGAGGACGGGCAATGATGAAAGTTGAGGCGGTCGTCGTCCGTGACCGCGTCGAGACGGTGATGGAGGCCGTCGAGGCGGCGACGGGTCACGTCGGCGTCACGGTGATCGAGGCCGTCGGGCACGGACGCGAGAAGGGCATTACCCACGAGTATCGAGGGCGGGTGTTCGAGTCGCGCTTTCTGCCGAAGGCGCTGATGGCGTTCGTCGTACCCGACGACCTCGCGGACGGCGTCATCGCGGCGGTCGTCGATGCGGCCCGCACCGGCGCGTCGGCCGGTGACGGCATCTGCTGGGCCTCGCCGGTCCGGCACGTCACCCATCACAGGACAGGAGCCAAGCTCGAGGAGGTGGAGACGGTATGAGTCTCAAGGAACTGGGTTTCGCAGCAAGCACGATCTGGGTCATCCTCGCGGCGATCCTCGTCATCTTCATGCAGGCAGGGTTCGCGTTCCTCGAGGCCGGGCTGACGCGAATGAAGAACGTCGGCCACATCGCCGCGAAGAACGTCCTGATCCTGGCGATCGTCTCGATCGTCTACTACCTCGTCGGCTACGGGATGGCGTTCGGGGACGGCGGCTCGGGCTTCGTCGGTGGCTCGGGCTTCGTCCCGTCGGTCGACGAGCTGCTCTCGATCGGTCAGGCCCCGTTCTCGTGGTTCAGCGCGATTCCCGGGGCGGCCGGCTACCTGTTCGAGGTGGCGTTCGCGGCGGTCTCACTGGCGATCGTGTGGGGTGCGATGGCCGAGCGGACGAAGCTCTGGGTCTACTTCGCGTTCGGGACCCTGTTCACGCTCATCTACTCGCTCGTCTCGCACTGGGTCTGGAGCCCGGACGGCTGGCTCTTCGCGAAGGGGATGCAGGACTTCGCGGGCTCGACCGTCGTCCACTACCAGGGCGCACTCGCTGGTCTCGCCGGCGCGCTGCTGCTCGGCCCGCGCATCGGGAAGTTCGGGCCGGACGGCAAGCCGAACGCCATTCCCGGCCACAACATGGCGTACACGACCCTCGGCGTGATCATCCTCTGGTTCGGCTGGTTCGGCTTCAACCCCGGCTCGACGCTCTCGGTCGACTTCGGGGGCGTCGGCTTCTTTGCGTACGTGGCGCTGAACACGAACCTCGCGGCAGCGGCAGGCGTCCTCGGTGCGGTCGTGACCTCGTGGATCGTCGTCAAGAAGCCCGACCTCTCGATGATGCTGAACGGTGCGATCGCCGCGCTCGTCGCGATCACCGCGGCGTGCGCCTTCGTGGCACCGTGGGCGGCCATCCTGATCGGGTTCGTCTCGGGCATCATCGTCGTCGTCGGCTCGTTGCTCGTGGAGAAGGTCGGAATCGACGACCCCGTCGGCGCGATCGCAGCCCACGGCATGTCCGGTGTCTGGGGCACGCTGGCGCTGGGGTTCCTCGCGGTGCCCGAGCTCGCCGACAAGCTGGCGACCGGAAAGGGCGGCCTCCTCTACGGCGGCGGCGTACACCAGCTCGGCGTCCAGGCTCTCGGGCTCGTCTCCGTCGGCGCGTTCACGTTCACCGTCTCGTTCGTGATCCTCTACGTCTTCAAGAAGACGTTCGGGATCCGCACCGAGCCGGAAGTGGAGTCGGCCGGCCTCGACGTGTCGGAGCACGGCATGTGGGGCTACCCCGAGTTCTACATCCCGGTGCCCGGCGGCTACGGCACCGAGCAGCACGGCCACGTAGTGACGCCGATGACCGTCGCCCCCGACGCGGCGCCTGCGCCCGCTCCGGGCTGACGCTCGCCTGCGCAGTGATCCCCGGCGGCCGGCTTCGGCCGGCCGCCGGGGATCAGGCCTCGTCCCTCGCTACCCGAGGGCGAAGGTGACGGTCACGCTGGCGGACGTCTGCTGGGTTCCCGCCTCGATCGGCGTTCCCGCATCGGACGCTGCGGCCTTCTCGAACATCGGCACCGGGGTGGCACCCCCGCTCTCGACGACCGACGTCACCTTGCCGAGCGAGCGTCCTGCCGCAGCGGCGAGTGTCTCGGCGCTCAGGCGCGCATCGGCAACGGCCGCCTTCAAGGCCTGCCGGTAGAGCTTCCCCTCGTCCGCAACGGACATCGCCGGCCCGTTCACCTGATTGGCGCCGGCGCCGACGGCGGCGTCGATCACGGCGCCGGCACGCTCGATGTCGACGGTCGCCGAGACGACGTTGGAGGCGGCAAATCCGTTTGGCTCGCCGTTCTGGCCGAGCACCTGCGAGAGCGAGACCGACTGGGTGCCGACCTGCCGGCCGCCCGCAGCCTTGACTGCGTCGATCACCTGCCGCATCTCGCGCGCGTTCGCGGCCAGCGCCGCCTTGGCTGTGGCGGCCCGAACGTCGACACCGAGCGAGAGGACCGCGGTGGTCGGCACCGCGAGCACCGAGCCGTTGCCCGAGACGGTGATCGAGTCGCCGCTCTGAGCCTGTCCGTCGACCGCGTGTGCTCCCTCTGGGCGCGCCACGCCGGCGATCGCGGCGGCAGCGAGCAACAGGGACGCGGCGAGGGCGATGCGTTTCATGGATTCCTCCGGGAGATCGAGTGGGTTCAGCTGTTCTACGCCGCCGCCCCCGCCTCACGTCACATCGCTCTCGCCGGAGCCGGCCGCCGGTCAGCGCGTCGTGGCGAACCTCGCGCGCGCCTCGGCGAGGGCCTCGCGAACGCCACCCGGCCCGGGAGCTCCTCGCGCTGCGACACTCTCCGCCGCCGTTCCGGTGGGGACGAACGACCCATCACGCACGCTCGCCGCGACGCGCTCGTGCGCCTCACGGAACGGAACCCCTTCCCGGACGAGCGCCTCGGCGGCGTCGGTCGCGAGCACAAGCGGATCGGCGGCTGCCTGTGCGAGCTGCTCCCGGTCGACCTGGAGGCCCGAGACGAGCGTCGTTATCGCCTGGAGCCCGAGCCGGGTGTCGGCGCGAGCCGCGAAGACCGGGGCCTTGTCCTCCTGCAGGTCGCGGTCGTAGGCGAGCGGGATCCCCTTGACGGTCGCGAGCAGCCCCGTCAGGCGCCCGATCGCCGTTCCGGCCTTGCCGCGAGCGAGCTCGGCTACGTCGGGATTGAGCTTCTGCGGCATCATCGACGACCCGGTGGCCGCGTTCTCGGGGAGCCTGGCGAACCCGAACTCGCTCGAAGACCACAGGACGATCTCCTCGCCGATCCGCGAGAGGTGCGTGTAGAGGACGGCGACGGCGTAGAGATAGTCGAGCGCAAAGTCGCGGTCGGCGACAGCGTCGACCGAGTTCCGCATCTGCCCCTCGGGCGCCTGCAGGCCGAGCGTCGAGCCGGCGAGCGCACCCGCTCCGAGCGGGCTCTCGGTCGCAGCCGTCGCGGCGGCGGCAAAGCGCCCCCGGTCGCGGTCGAGCATCTCGACCCAGGCCAGCACATGATGACCGAGCGTCACCGGCTGCCCGCGCTGAAGGTGCGTGTACCCCGGCATCAGCGTCTCGACCTCGGCCTCTGCGAACGAGAGCACGACGAGCGCGAACGCGTCGATCTCGTCGCGCGCCTCGGCGCATGCGTCGAGCACGTACAGCCGGAACGCCGCGGCGACCTGGTCGTTGCGCGAGCGGCCTGCATGGATCTTCCGCCCGAGGTCTCCGAGCAGCCGCTCGATCGCGCTGTGCACGTCCTCGTCCTCTGCCACGTAGCCCGTCGGATCCTGCGCGATCTCGGCAAGCCGCGATTCCGCCTCGGCGAGCTCCTCGGCCGAGAGCAGTCCTGCCGCGTGCAGGCGCGCTGCATGCTGCACGCTCGCCTCGCAGTCGTACGGCAGCAGCTGCGCGTCGTCCGCGTGGAGGAAGGCCCACACCGCAGGCGCCAGGGAGCCGGAGCCACCCACCCTGCCGGACCAGAGTGTCATCCTGCGAGCCCGTCCACGAGATGGGCGGCGAGCTCGGCCTGCAGGTCTCGGGCCGTGGTCCCGTCCTTTGCCGCGATGAAGATCGTGTTGTCGCCGGCGAGGGTCCCGGCAATCGCCGGATGGCCGCCCTCGTCGATTGCCTGGGCGAGAGCGCTCGCATAGCCGGAGGGGGTCGTGACGACAACGAGCCCGCTGCTCGCGGCCTCCACACCCGTTGCGTAGCGCCGCATCGCGGCGCCGATCGCCCGCAGCCTGTCTGCGTCGCCCGTACCCGGCGCGGCGTAGATCAGCCGCCCGCTCGGAGCGCGAACCTTGACGAGCCCGAGCTCGGTCACGTCGCGGGAGACGGTTGTCTGGACGACCTCGTGACCCTCGTCACGGAGCGCCTGGACGAGCTCCGCCTGGGTCGAGAGGGCGCGGTCCTGGACGAGACGAAGGATCGCCCCCTGTCGCTCGCGGCGGTTCACGCGGCGAGCACGCTTTCGATCGTCGCCAGCGCCTGAGCGACCTCGTCCGCGGTGACGACGAGGGGCGGCGTCAGCCGCATGACGTCCGGCCCAGCCGAGAGCACGAGCAGCCCCTGCTCGCGGCAGGCATCGACGACCGGGCCGACGGGACGGTCGAGCTCGGCCCCGATGAGCAGGCCCCGGCCGCGCACGGCACGAACGGGAGGCAATGCCGTCAGCCCGGCCGTGAGCTGTGCTCCCCGCTCACGCACGTTCGCCAGAAGCTCCTCGTCGATCGCCTCGACCACCGCCCCGGCCGCAGCCGCGGCGGTCGGATTGCCGCCGAACGTCGATCCGTGATCACCCGGCACGAACCCGGGCGCCGCCCGCTCGCCGGCGAGGAGCGCGCCAATGGGCAGCCCATTGGCGAGGCTCTTGGCGAGCGTCACGAGGTCAGGTCGGATCCCGAGTTGCTCGTGCGCGAAGAAGGTTCCCGTCCGGCCCATGCCCGCCTGAACCTCGTCCACGCACAGCAGTGCTCCGACCTCGAGCGCGAGCTCGGCTGCGGCCTGCGCGAATTCCGGTTCGAGGGGGATCACGCCGCCCTCGCCGAGCACGGGCTCGAGCAGGATCAGCGCCGTGTCGGCCGCCGGCGCGAGCGCCGCCTCGAGCGACTCCACGTCGTTCGGCTGCGCGAATGCGATGCCGGGGAGAAGTGGGCCGAAGCCTTCCCACTTCGAGGGCTGGCCGGTGGCCGACAGCGCGCCCAGCGTGCGGCCGTGGAAGCCACCCTCGAGGGCCACGATCCGCGTCCGGCCCGTTGCCTTGCGCGCGATCTTGAGGGCCGCCTCGTTCGCCTCGGCGCCCGAGTTGCAGAAGAACGCCCGCCCGCCGGCGAAACGTTGCTCCAGCAGCGCGGCGAGACGCAGCATCGGCTCCGTCCAGTAGAGGTTCGATGCATGCCAGAGGCGGTCGAGCTGCTCGTGCGCGGCGGCGAGCGGGCCCGGCGCGCAGTGGCCGAGGCCGACCACGGCGATCCCCGCACCGAAATCCAGATACACGCGCCCGGTGTCGTCCCACACGCTGCACCCGTCGCCGCGCACGATCGTCACATCCGCCCGCGCGTAGGTCGGCAGCACCGCGTCTCGCAACGCTGACAACGCTTGTGGCTCTGAGCCACTATGTGCCGTCACGCCACCACCTCCGTGGCACCGATCTCGGCCCGCACACCGCCGCGCCGTGCGCGGACCGCCGCCTCGAGCTTGGGCACGATCCCGCCCTCGAACGTCCCGTCTCCGAGCATCCTGTCGGCATCGTCGGCCGCGATCAGATCCATCACCTCGCCGTCCATCAGTACGCCGGGAACGTCGCTGACGAAGACGATCCGCGCAGCACCGAGGCCCACCGCGAGAGCGGCTGCCGCTTCGTCGGCGTTGACGTTCAGCGGGCCCGCGGCCAGCGGCGCGATCACCGGGATCAGGCCCGCCGCGAGAGCCTCCTCGACTGCGGCCGGCGCCGCGGGCGTCGGATCGCCGACGAGGCCGAGCGCCTCGATCCGAGTGGCGTGCAGCCCGATCGCATCACCGAAGAGCGGCACGGCGGCGGTGCCGATCGCCGCGCACACGGACGCGTTCACCTCCGCGAGCGAGGCGCGGACGACGTCCAGCACCTCGGTCGTCGTCACCCGCCGGCCCTCGACGAAGGCGGGCACGATCCCGCGCCGCTCCATCTCGGCCGTGATCTGCGGCCCGGCGCCGTGGACGACGACGACGTCGTATCCGGCGGCCCGCAGGGCCAGCGCCTCGCGCGCTCCCTCCGCCGCGATGCGCCCACCCAGCTTGAGGACGACCCGGCTCACGTCGTGTACTCCGCATTGATCCGCACGTAGTCGTAGGTCAGATCCGACGCGAGGTAGCCGGCAGTCCCGTCTCCGAGGCCCAGTCGCAGATCGATCCTGCAGACGGCTCCCGCGAGCTCCGGCACGGTGCCTGTCGGCGACCCGTCCGCGAAGACGGTGACCCCGTCGAAGGCAACCGTGAGTCGATCCGTCTCGAGTCGTGCGAACCCGTCGCCGTGCGGCGCCGATCCGGCCGCCATGAGGACCCGGCCCCAATTCGGATCGTGGCCGAAGGCGGCCGTCTTCACGAGCGGGGACGTCGCGATCCGGCGTGCTATCGACTCCGCCTCACCCGCCGACGCGGCCTCCGTCACGCCGATCTCGAGCACGACCGTTGCGCCCTCGCCGTCGGCGACGACCTGGCGGGCGAGATCCGCACAGACCGTGTCGAGCGCCGTCGCGAATCCCTCGTCGTCCCTGGCCGCGCCGCTCGCCCCGTTGGCGAGCAGGACGACGGCGTCGTTCGTCGAGCAGTCGCCGTCGACCGAGATCCGGTTGAAGCTGCGCTCGACCGCGGGGCGGAGGAACCGATCCACCTCTGCGGCGGTGAGCGGATAGTCGGTCGTCAACACGACGAGCATCGTCGCGAGCCGGGGATGGATCATTCCTGCGCCTTTCGCCATTCCGCCGACCGTGAACGACCCCATCCTCGCAACGGCCAGCTTCGGCCCGGAGTCCGTCGTCAGGATCGCGCCCGCGGCAGCATCGCCGCCGTCGGGGGAGAGCTCGGAGGCGGCGGCACGGGCACCCGCGAGCACCTTGGCCACGGGTAGGGGTGCGCCGATCACCCCGGTCGAGAGGACGACGATCTCCTCGGGCAGGAGACCGAGCTCGTGCGCGAGGCCGGCTGCCGTGGCGACGGCATCGGCCTCGCCCTGGGCACCGGTCGCCGCATTCGCCACCCCCGCGTTGATCAGTACCGCCTGGGGATCGGCCAGCGCCAGATGACGCCTCGAAACCGTGACCGGGGCCGCTTGCACCCGGTTCGTCGTCCAGAGCGCGGCGCCGACGGCGTGCGGGACGGAGCGGACGACTGCGAGGTCGGGCTGCCCGGACGGCCGGATACCGGCGGTGACGCCGCTCGCGAGGAACCCCTCTGCGGCCGTGACCGACATGCTAGACGGCCACCCCGCCGAGTCGGAGCCCGGCGGAGTCCTCCAGCCCGAGCGCGCGATTCACGTTCTGGATCGCCTGCCCAGCGGCGCCCTTGCCGAGGTTGTCCTCGGCGCAGATCACGATCGTGCGATCGGTGAAGCGGTCGCTGAAGACCCCGATCTCGGCCCGGTCGGTGTGCTGGACACGGGCGAGCTCCGGCGCCGTCCCTTCGGGAAGAACCGTGACCACCGCGCTGTCGCCATACGTCGCCTCGAGGATCGCTCGCAGGTCGGCACCCGTCGAGCGGACGTTGCACGTTGCGATCAACCCACGACGGAGCGGAAGGAGATGTGGGGTGAGCGACACCGGGAAGCCGAGGAGCTGGGCGATCTCCGGCACGTGCTGGTGCGCGCCGACCCGGTACGGCGTCACGTTTTCGAGCACCGAGCCCGCGTGGGACGCGGCCTTGAGGCTCCTCCCCGCACCCGTCATCCCCGACAACCCGTCCACGACGACGGAATCCCGTTCGATCACATCCTGCAAGGGGCCCAGGGCCAGGAGCGCGGCGGTCGCGTAGCAACCCGGATTCGCGATCAGCCGGCCCGTGCCGGCGACCAGCTCGGGCAATCCGTAGCTCCACTCGGCGAGCCCTTCGGGCCGGGGGTGCCTGAAGCCGTACCAGGCCTCATAGCTTCCGGCGTCGCGCAGACGGTGTGCACCCGACAGGTCGACGACGATTCCCTGCTCCGGTGCGTCGATCGCAGCCGCAGCCTCGTGCGGCAGGCAGACGATCGTGACCTCGGCCCCGTAGGCGAGAGCTGCATCGTTCGCGACGAAGTCCGGCATCGTAGCGCCGCCCAGACGAGGGTCGAGGGCCGCCGGCGAGCGGCCGGCGAGCGAGTCGGAGCCGACGGCGACGAGGTCGAGCGCCGGGTGCCCCAGCACGCGGTCGAGCGTTTCCTGCCCCGTGTAGCCGGCCGCGCCGACAATACTGACCGTCGTCATGGATGCATACTATGCAATCGACGGCGGCGTCTATGCGCGACCTCCACGACCCCGTGGCGCCTCCGGGTTGCGGCCCCCCGCCGCTTCAGGCATTCTTGGTTGCCGATGCTCTGCCTCGCCGCACGGTCAGACTGCGATCCGCTCCATGCCATTCACGGCAGGGCGGAATCGCGCGGCGTAGGCATCGAGCTCATTGACATTCTCACCCGCTAGGGGGGAGGTCGCTCACGCACCGGCCGGGCAGGTCAGGCAGAAGGTGCAGACGGCGACCGACAGAGCATCGGTTCGCCGCTCTCGGCGACCCGGAGAAGGGACGAAGCAACGTGAGACCGAAGGACAGCAGATGAGGATGAACGGAGCCGACGCGATCCTCCGCTCGCTCGAGGCCGAGGGGGTCGACGTGATGTTCGGAATCCCGGGCGGGGCGATCATGCCGGCCTACGACGCGATGGCGCGCGGCACGACCGTGCGGCATGTCCTCGCCCGTCACGAGCAGGGAGCCGGCCACATGGCGCAGGGATACGCGCGTGCGTCCGGCCGCGTCGGCGTCGCCATTGCGACCTCGGGGCCGGGGGCCACGAATCTCGTCACCCCGATCGCCGACGCATGGATGGACTCGACACCGCTCGTCTGCATCACCGGCCAGGTCCGCACCACCCTGATCGGGACGGATGCGTTCCAGGAATGCGACATCACCGGAATCACGATGCCGATCGTGAAGCACTCATGGCTCGTCCAGGACGTGAAGGAGATCCCGGCCGTGATGAAGGCGGCATT
Organism: uncultured Thermoleophilia bacterium; assembly: GCA_963799905.1. Taxonomy (GTDB): domain Bacteria; phylum Actinomycetota; class Thermoleophilia; order Gaiellales; family Gaiellaceae; genus Gaiella. The sequence continues at coordinate 415,823 of CAWCYU010000029.1, read as the reverse complement.
CCACGTCGCCCGCACCGGTCGCTGCGGCCCGGTCCTCGTCGACGTGCCGCGCGACGTCCAGGAGGCCGAGCTCGACTTCACCTATCCGGACACGGTCGACCTGCCGGGCTGGCGACCCCCTCGCAAGGTGCATCCACTTCAGATTCGCGAGGCCGCCGCACGCATCGCACACTCGGAGAAGCCCGTCCTCTACGTCGGTGGCGGCACGATCAACGGTGATGCCTGCGAGGAGCTCCGCACCCTCGCGGAGACGGGAGGCCTGCCCGTGATCACGACCTTGATGGGCAAGGGGGCCTTCCCCGAGACGCATCCGCTCTTCTTCGGGTGGCCCGGCATGCACGGGACGAAGTGGTCGAACATCGCCATGAACACGTGCGACGTCCTCGTCGCGATCGGGGCCCGCTTCGACGACCGCGTCACCGGGAAGCTCTCCGCGTTCGCCCCCGGCGCAACGGTCGTCCATCTCGACATCGACCCCGCCGAGATCTCCAAGCTGCGCGATGCGGACATTCCCGTCGTCGGGCCGCTGAAGAGGGCGTTGGCCGACCTGACGACTGAGATCGGCAAACACCGCGACGCTGGCATCGCCGCACCCGAGGCGTGGGTGCACAAGATCGAGGAGTGGCGGGACGAGTTCCCCCTCCGCTACGGCTCCGGCGGCGACTGGCTGAAGCCACAGAAGCTGATGGAGACACTGCAGGAGCTGACCGCCGGCGACGACGTCATCTTCACGACCGGGGTCGGCCAACACCAGATGTGGGCGATGCAGTACCTCCTGACCGAGCGTCCACGAAACTTCATCACCTCGGGTGGGCTCGGCACGATGGGGTACGGCATCCCGGCGGCCATCGGAGCGAAAGCTGCCCGGCCCGAAGCGAAAGTCGTGTGCGTCGACGGCGACGGGTGCTTCCAGATGACGGCTCAGGAGCTGACAACGGCAGTCATCGACGACCTGCCGATCGTCGTTGTGCTCGTCAACAACGGCTACCTCGGGATGGTCACGCAGTGGCAGGACATGTTCTTCGACGGCCGCCGCTCGCACGTCGGGCTCGGCAACCAGGTCCCTGACTACGTCAAGCTCGCCGAGGCCTACGGCGGCGTCGGGATGCTCGTCGAATCCGAGGCCGAGCTCGAGCCGGCCCTCCGTGAGGCGCTGTCGCTCGATCGCACCGTGGTGATCGACTGCCGCGTCGATCCTGCCGAGCAATGCTTCCCGATGATCCCGGCCGGTGCAGCCGCACTCGACATGGTCGAGTACGAGGACACGGTCGAGGCGACGCCGTGAAGCACACACTCTCGGTGCTCGTGGAGGACAAGCCCGGCGCGCTCGCCCGGATCGCGACGATGTTCGCGCGTCGTGGCTTCAACATCGACTCGCTCGCGGTGGGGCCGACCGAGCGCACCGGCGTGTCGTGCATCACGTTGCGCGTCGACTGCGAGCATCACACGCTCGAGCAGATCGAGAAGCAGATCCACAAGCTCGTCAACGTGCTCCGTGTCACCGAGCTCGGCGTGGACGAGGCCGTCGAGCGCGAGCTGTTGCTGCTCAAGGTGAGTGCCACGCCCGACCGGCGCGCCGAGCTGATCTCCACCTCCGAGGCCTTCAAGGGACGCGTCGTCGACCTCGGAGCCGATTCGGTCACGTTCGAGCTGACCGGGACGCCGGAGGAGCTCGACGCGTTCCAGGAGCTCGCGCGGCCGCACGGCATCCAAGAGCTCGTGCGCACGGGCCGCGTCGGCATGGCGCGTGCGTCCGCGAAGAAGCAGGGTCGCCGCCTGTCGGCGATCAACTAGGCCGCTAACGGCGCACGGCACGAGCGGACGCGCTACCACTTCACCACGCGATCACCACGACGAAGGGACGAACAGGATGGCGACGATTCTCCGCGACGGCAATCTCGGCCTGCTCAACGGCAAGGTTGCGGTCATCGGCTACGGGAGCCAGGGTCACGCCCATGCGCTCAACCTTCGCGACTCCGGCGTCGAGGTCGAGGTCGGCCTCCGCGAGGGCTCGGCTTCGTGGGGGGAGGCCGAGGCGACGGGGCTGACCGTCCGGCAGATCGCCGATGCGGTCATCGGCGCCCAGCTGGTCGCGATCCTGCTGCCCGATCAGGTGCAGCCGCAGGTCTTCACCGACCACATCGAGCCGAACCTCGCCCCGGGCGCGGCGGTGCTGTTCGCACACGGCTTCAACATCCTCTACGAGCGCATTGCACCGGCGCCCGGGCACGACGTGATCATGGTCGCACCGAAGGGGCCGGGACACGTCGTGCGCCGCCTCTTCACCGAAGGCTACGGGACACCGGCGCTGATCGCCATCGAGCAGGACGCGTCCGGTGGCGCCCGTGATTTGGCGCTCGCGTACGCCGTCGGGATCGGCGCAGCACGCGCCGGGATCCTCGAGACCAGCTTCAAGGAGGAAACCGAGACCGACCTCTTCGGCGAGCAGGCCGTCCTCTGCGGTGGCGCCTCAGAGCTCGTCCGCGCCGGCTTCGAGACGCTCGTCGAGGCAGGCTACGCGCCGGAGATCGCCTACTACGAGTGCCTCCACGAGCTGAAGCTGATCGTCGACCTGATGTACGAGAACGGGCTCGCAGGGATGCGCTACTCGATCTCCGACACCGCCGAGTTCGGCGACTACACGCGCGGCAAGCGCGTGATCGACGAGCACGTCCGCGAGGAGATGAAGGGCATCCTCGCCGACATCCAGTCCGGTGCGTTCGCCCGCGAGTGGGTCGAGGACATGGAGAACAACGAGGCACGACTGAAGGCGATGCGGGCCGAAGCGGCGCAGTCCGAGCTCGAGACCGTGGGCAAGGAGCTGCGCGGGCTGATGCACCGGGCCGGCGAGCGCTGAGTGGTCGCTCGGCGCTGTCGTTCGCGGAGAGGCTACTAGGCACGTGGCGTCCGTCGACGTTCCCGTAGCGCTCCTCGGGTACGGCACCGTCGGCGCCGCCGTGCACCGGCTGCTCGAGGACTCGGCGGGAGAGATCGAGCGCGCCACCGGCCACAGGCTGCGGGTCACACACGCCCTCGTCCGCGACACGAGCAAGGTGCGAGGGTACGCGCCGGAGCCGGGCGTCCTCACGGACGACATCACGACGATCCTCGGCGATCCCGCCGTCCAGGTCGTGGCCGAGGTGATGGGCGGCGTCGACCCGGCGGGCGACTACGTGCTCGAGCTGCTGCGCGCCGGACGGCCGGTCGTGACGGCGAACAAACAGCTCGTGGCCCGTCGCGGCGCCGAGCTGTTCGACGCCGCGGCAGCTGGCGGGGTGCAGCTGCGGTTCGAGGCGTCCGTGTGTGCCGCGATCCCCGTGATCAAGGTGCTGCGCGAGTCGCTGATCGTCACGAACGTCCACCGCGTCCTCGGCATCGTCAACGGGACGACGAACTTCATCCTCTCCGCGATGGAGGATGGACGCTCGTACGGCGACGCCCTCGCCGAGGCGCAACGGCTCGGCTTCGCCGAGGCCGATCCGACCGAGGATGTCGGCGGGCTCGACGCCGCAGCGAAGACGGCGATCCTGGCCACGGTGGCCTTCGGCTCGCGCGTGCCGCTCGAGTGGGTCGACGTGGAGGGAATCGAGGGCGTGACGCTCGACCACATCTCCGCGGCGCGGGCGCTCGATATGCACGTGAAGCTGATCGGGCGCGCGAGTCTCGTCGGTGAGCGGGTCGACGTCCGTGTCGGCCCGGCGCTCGTCGATCGCCACCACCCCCTCGCCGCTGTCGAGGGAGCGTTCAACGCCGTGATGTTGCAGGGCGACGCGATCCGCGAGATCACGCTCGAAGGCCCCGGCGCGGGGGGTATCGAGACGGCGTCGGCAGTCGTCGCCGACATGGTCTCCGTCGTCGGGACGACCGGCACAGGCTTCCTCCAGAACGACCCGGTCTGGCGAAACCTCGAGCGGCTGCCGCCCGGTGAGCTCGCATCGCCGTTCTACCTCCGGCTCGAAGTGGAAGATCGCGCCGGGGTCCTCGCCCGCATCGCGCAAGAGCTCGCCGCCGAGGGCGTCTCCGTCGCCCAGCTCGTCCAGCAGCCGGTCGCCGACCACGCCGTCCTTCACGTCGTCACGCACGAGGCCCCGGCAGGCCACGTCGACGCCGCCCTCGCCGCGATCCGTGCATTGGCGGAGTCGCGCGGGGAGGCGAGTGCGATGCCGGTGGTCTCCGGCCGCGGTGTCGAGGAGCTCGGCTGGGCATGACGGTCGCCCTGATCGACCGATTTCGCGATCGCCTGCCCGTGAGCGGCCTGACGCCGGTGATCTCGCTGGGTGAGGGCTCGACGCCGCTGCTCGCCGCCCCACGCCTGTCGGAGCGGCTCGGAGTCGAGCTGTGGCTCAAGTGGGAGGCCTCGAATCCCACGGGCTCCTACAAGGATCGCGGGATGACGGTGGCCGTCTCGAAGGCGGCCGAGGAGGGCGCGAAGGCGGTGATCTGCGCCTCGACCGGCAACACGGCTGCTTCTGCCGCGGCCTATGCGGCGCGCGCGGGAATCCCTGCAGTCGTGTTGACCCCGGCGGGAGCCGTCGCCGGCGCGAAGGTCGCCCAGACACGGATGCTCGGGGCCAGGGTGCTCGAGGTGCGCGGCGACTTCGACGAGGCGCTCGCGTCCGCACAGGAGCTCGCCCGGCGCGGGTCCCACGTGCTCGTCAACTCCGTCAATCCGCATCGCCGGGCAGGCCAGAAGACCGCGGTGTTCGAGATCGTCGAGGAGCTCGGCGCCGCTCCGGACGCCTTCGTGATCCCCTACGGCGGCGGCGGCAACACCTCGGCGTACGCAACCGCGATCGGCGAGCTGGGCCTCGCGACGCCGATCTATTCGGTCGAGGCCGAGCACCGCCCGACGACGTTCGCCTCCGCGATCCGGATCGGCGATCCCGTCCACGCAGACAGTGTTCGCGCCTCCGGGGCGACGGTCGTGACCGTCAGCGACGAGGAGATCGTCGCGGCCTGGCGCGAGCTCGCGACGGTCGAGGGTCTCTTCTGCGAGCCGTCCTCGGCGGCCGGGCTCGCGGCCGTTCGGCGCGGCGCCGTCGAGGGCGAGCGGCTCGCCGTCACGATCACGGGCCACGGCCTGAAGGACACGGAGGCGGCGAACCGGTACGCTCCCGCGCTCCGCCAGGTCGACGCCGATCCCGACTCGATCGCCGCAGCAGCAGCCGACGCCTGATGATCGTGCGCGCACCCGCGACCTCGGCCAACATCGGTGCCGGCTTCGACACCGCCGCGGTGGCCTTCGAGCTCTGGAACGAGCTCGAGGTGACGAACGGCTCCGGGGTGACGGTCGAGGGCGAGGGCGCCGCGGAGCTTCCGGCGGACACCCGCAACCTCGCCGTACGTGCATACGCATTGCTGGCAGATCCGGCGGGAAAGCGATTTCACTTCGTCAACAGGATTCCGCTGGAGCGCGGCCTCGGCTCCTCGGCCGCCGCGATCGCACTCGGTCTCGTCGCGGCGGCACCGCAGGCGACCGCAGAGGAGCTGCTCGCGGTCGGGGTGACGCTGGAGCCGCACGCCGACAACCTCGCCGCAGCGCTGCTCGGCGGGCTCACGCTCGCCTGGGACGGGCGAATCGCCCGGATCGCCGAGCGCCTGCCGCTCGACGCGATCGCCGTGATCCCCCGTGAGCGGACCTCGACGGAGACCTCGCGTCGCACGCTGCCGGCGACCGTCCCACATGCCGAGGCTGCTGCGAGCGCGGGCCGTGCGGCACTGCTCGGGGCGGGAGCCGCGAGCGGTGACGCAGCGCTCTTCGCCGCCGCGCTCAACGACTGGCTGCATGAGCCGTATCGTCCTTCGGGCGTGCTCGAGGCGATCCGCGCCCGCCCGCCACGAGGGTGCTCGGGCGCCACGCTGTCGGGCTCCGGCCCGACCGTGATCGCATGGGCCTCGGAGCGCGCTGCGTGCGTGGAGGATCTTCGGGCTCGGTTCTCGGACTGCGAAGTGGTCGAGCTCGCAGTCGCACCGCGGGGCGCCCTGTGAGCGTCGTGCTCGTCGACGTCCGGCCGCGGCCTGCGTACGAGCAGGGCCACCTTCCCGGGGCGGTCCACCTCGACCCAGAGACGGACCTCTCCGCGATCGGACTTGATCCGGCTGTCGGAGGGCGCCACCCGCTGCCGGACGACGCGACGCTGGCGGAGGCGTTCGTCCGGGCCGGGATCGATTCGGCGTCGTTCGTGCTCGCCCTCGACGACGGCACGGGATGGGCCGCCCGCTGCTGGTGGCTCCTGCGCCACCTCGGGCACGACGCCGCCGGGACGTTCGATTTCCGTGGGTACGCGGGACCGCTGTCGACGAGAGACCCAAACACGGCTCCAGGCGACTTCGAGCCGAGGCCACGGCTCGGAGACACGATCGATGCCGCCGAGATCCTCTCGCGGCTCGGCGATCCGCGGCTCGCGCTCCTGGACGCCCGCAGCCGCGTCCGCTGGCTGGGCGAGGAGGAGCCGCTCGACCCGGTCGCCGGCCGGATTCCCGGTTCGATCAACGCGTTCTTCACCGAGCCCCTTCCCGCGGGCGCAACCGAGCCTGCCGAGCTCGTTGCCTACTGCGGCTCCGGGGTGACCGCCTGCGTCGTCGCCCAGAAGCTGGTCCTCGCAGGTCGCGAGGACGTGCGGCTGTATCCCGGCTCGTTCAGTGAATGGTGCCGCCGCGATTACCCCATCGAGAGAGGAGCACCGTGACGACCGAGCCCGCGACCACCCCGTACGACCGCCCATCGGATCCGGCCAAACGCCACAGCGCAGCGCTCACCGACGGCCCCGACCGCGCGGGTGCACGCGCGATGTTGAAGGGCACGGGCTTCACCGACGAGGATCTGGCGAAGCCCATCATCGGTGTCGGCACGACCTGGATCGAGACGATGCCGTGCAACCTCAATCAGCGCGACCTCGCGGTGCACGTCAAGCGTGGCGTGCGCGACGCGGGCGGAACCCCGATGGAGTTCAACACGATCGCGGTCTCGGACGGCGTCTCGATGGGGACCTCCGGCATGCGCGCCTCGCTCGTCTCGCGCGAGGTGATCGCGGACTCGATCGAGCTCGTGGCGCGCGGCCATCTCTTCGACGGGCTCGTCCAGCTCGTGGCGTGTGACAAGACCAACCCCGGCGGTGCGATGGCTGCGGGCCGGCTCGACATTCCCGCCATCGTCTCGTACACCGGCTCGATCGCCCCGGGTGTCTACCGCCACCGTGAGGTGTCGATCGGCGACGTGTACGAGGGGATCGGCGCCCACGCCGCCGGCACGATGAGTGATGCCGACCTGCACGAGCTCGAGTCGGTCGCGTGCCCCGGCGCGGGCGCCTGCGGCGGTCAGTTCACCGCGAACACGATGTCGACGATCCTCGACTTTCTCGGGTTGTCGCCGTTCGGGACGAACGGTATCCCCGCCATGCACCGCGACAAGGAGCAGGCGGCGTACGAGTCCGGGCGACTCGCCGTGCAGCTCGTCCGTGACAACGTGACGCCGCGCTCGTTCGTCACGAAGGAGTCGTTCGAGAACGCGGTGGCGTCAGTCGCCGCGACCGGTGGCTCCACCAACGCCGTGCTGCACCTCGTCGCGATCGCCCGCGATTTCGGGATCGACTTCACGATCGACGATTTCGAGCGCATCTCGGCCCGCACCCCGATCATCGCCGACATGAAGCCGTGGGGCCGATGGCACGCGAACGACATGTTCAACGCCGGCGGCGTCGCGCTCGTGGCACGCGAGCTCAAGAAGGCCGGCCTCCTGCACGAGGGCGCGCGATCGGTCGACGGACGGACGTTCGGCGAGATCGCGGAAACGGCGATCGAAACGGCAGGACAGACGGTCGTGGTGCCGATCGAGACGCCGCTGAAGGCGCGTGGCGGTGTAGCGGTGCTCTACGGCAACCTGGCGCCCGAGGGCTCCGCGGTGAAGCTGGCAGGGCACGACCGCACGCTCCATCGCGGGCCGGCGCGCGTCTTCGACTCCGAGGAGGAGACGTTCGCGGCGGTCAAGGCGGGCAAGATCGTTCCCGGAGACGTCGTCGTGATCCGCTACGAGGGCCCCCACGGCGGTCCCGGGATGCGCGAGATGCTGCACGTCACCGGGGCGATCGTCGGCGAGGGCCTCTCCGACTCGGTGGCGCTCGTCACCGACGGGCGATTCTCGGGAGCGACGCACGGGTTCATGATCGGCCACGTCGCGCCGGAGGCATCGCGCGGCGGGCCGCTCGCGGCGCTCCGCGAGGGCGACATGATCGTCGTCGACGTCGAACGCCACGAGCTCAACGTCGAGCTCAGCGAGGACGAGATCGCCGAGCGCCTCGAGGACTGGGTGGAGCCCGAGCCGCGCTACCGCCGCGGTGTCCTCGCGAACTACGCGACCCTCGTCTCGTCGGCGTCCTACGGAGCGGTGACGCTGTCGCGCTACGAGTCGGCCTAGGCAGGGGCTGCAGCCGTCAGCCCAGACGGGAGTTCCTGCTTTACTTCTTGAAGTAATGCTTGTGCGTGCGGGCTCGGAGTCATAGGCTGACCGTCGCGGCAAGCGCACGGCGCGCCGCTCGGCGCGCGCCCGTTTCAAGCGAAGAGAGAGGACGAGAATGGCATTGCATATTGGCGACACCGCGCCCGACTTCGAGGCGGAGACGACGGAGGGGCGCATCAACTTTCACGACTGGATCGGCGACTCGTGGGCGGTGCTCTTCTCGCATCCGAAGGACTTCACGCCGGTCTGCACGACGGAGCTGGGCTACATGGCGAAGATCAAGCCGGACTTCGATCGCCGTAACGTCAAGATCATCGGCCTCTCGGTCGACCCGATCGACAAGCACGCCGGCTGGGCGGCCGATATCGCCGAGACGCAGGGAACGGCACCGAACTACCCGATGATCGGCGACGTCGACTTCAACGTCTCGAAGCTCTATGGGATGCTCGGGGCCGACGTCAGCGGCGACGTGGCCGACCGTACCGCGGTCGACAACCAGACCGTCCGCAACGTCTTCGTGATCGGCCCGGACAAGAAGGTGAAGCTGATCCTCGTCTACCCGATGACGACGGGCCGGAACTTCGACGAGGTGCTGCGGGTGATCGACTCGCTCCAGCTGACGGCGAAGCATCGTGTCTCGACCCCCGTCAACTGGAAGGACGGCGAGGACGTGATCATCGCCGGCTCCGTCTCGGACGACGAGGCGAAGGACATCTATCCCGACGGCTGGGAGTCGCCGAAGCCCTACATCCGGATCGTTCCACAGCCGAGCTGAACCCGGTGTCCGTGTGGGCCCGAGCGGGCCCACACGGACGGAACCGTCGCGTCGCCGGCGGGACCAGGTACAGTTGGCGACGGACGCGGGCTCGCCCGCTCCGCATCGAGAGAGGCTGAGGGACCGGCCCTTTGACGCCTCGGCAACCTGCCCCACATTTCGGGTGAGGTGCCAAACCCGGACGGATGTCGAGCGACGACCAGGAGGTTCCACCAATGCCCGCCGTTTCCCTTTGCTGCCGCGTCTGTGCGACCGAGCATCCGCTGGCTGCGACCGGCACGTGCACGCGCTGCTTCGGCCCGCTCGACCCGGTCTACGACTGGGTCGCGCTCCGCGCGCACGTGACTCACGCCTCGATCGAGGCTGGCCCCGCTTCGATCTGGCGGTACGCCGACCTGCTCCCCGTCGAGGCGCCGAAGGAGGCGCGCCTCGCTCCCGGCCTGACACCGCTCGTTCCGGCTTCCCGCCTCGCCGAGGAGCTCGGGATCCGGGAGCTGTGGCTGAAGCTCGACACGGCGAACCCGACGCACTCCTTCAAGGATCGTGTCGTCGCCGTCGCCGCCCGCAAGGCGCAGGAGCTCGGGTTCGACACGCTGTCGTGCTCCTCGACCGGGAACCTCGCGGGTGCAGTCGCCGCCCGCGCGGCCGCGGAGGGCCTCGAGGCCGCCGTCTTCGTCCCGAGCGACCTGGAGCCCGAGAAGCTCGCGGCCGCGGCTGTCTACGGCCCCCGCATCTACGCCGTCGACGGCACGTATGACCACTGCTCACGCCTCTCGGTGGAGCTCTCGTTCGAGCTGCCGTGGGGGTTCGTCAACGTGAACCTCCGCTCGTACTACGCGGAGGGATCGAAGACGCTGGCCTACGAGATCGCCGAGCAGCTCGGCTGGGAGACGCCGGACGCGGTTGCGATCCCGATCGCGTCGGGGGCGCTGTTCCACAAGGTCGGGCAGGGCTTCGGCGAGCTCGCCGCGCTCGGGCTCGTCGAAGGCACGACGCCGGCGCTGATCGGCGGGCAGGCGGCAGGGTGCGATCCCGTCGCGACCGCGTTCCGCGACAGCACGCGCGTCGTTCCCGTCCGCCCTGCGAGCATCGCCCGCTCGCTCGCGATCGGCAACCCGGCGGACGGCGACTTCGCGGTTGCCACCGCGCGCTCCAGCGGTGGAGCGATCCACACCGTCGCCGAGGAGGAGATCGGCTCCAACATGGCTCATTTGGCCGCGACAACGGGCGTTTTCGGCGAGACGGCGACCGGGGTCACGCTCGGTGCCTTGAAGGCCGCGATCGACGCCGGCCAGGTCGCGCGGGACGCTCGGGTCGTGCTCCTCGTCACCGGCGATGGGTTGAAGACGCCCGGCCCGGTCGCGCACACCTACGATCCGATCATGATCGAGGCCGACGCAGACGCGTTCGTGGAACAGGTGCTGGTCGCCTGATGGCAGGGCAGAGCCTGTTCGACAAGGTCTGGGACCGGCACGTCGTTCGCGACGCGCCAGGCGAGCCCGCTCTGCTCTACATCGACCTGCACCTCGTCCACGAAGTCACCTCGCCGCAGGCGTTCGACGGCTTGCGGCTCGCAGGGCGGGGCGTCCGCCGCCCCGACCTGACCGTTGCCACGATGGACCACAACGTGCCGACGCTGCCCGGGCCGATCACCGACCCGATGGCGAAGGCGCAGCTCGATGCCCTGCGGACGAACTGCGAAGCGTTCGGGATCGAGCTGCACGCCACGGGATCGGGGAGGGAGGGGATCGTTCACGTGATCGGGCCCGAGCTCGGGCTGACCCAGCCGGGCAAGACGATCGTGTGCGGCGACAGCCACACGTCGACCCACGGCGCCTTCGGCGCGCTCGCGTTCGGGATCGGCACCTCGGAGGTGGAGCACGTGCTGGCGACGCAGACGTTGAACCAGGTGCGACCCAAGACCATGCTGCTCGAGTTCGTCGGGGACCTGCCCCCGGGGCTCACGGCGAAGGACATGATCCTCGGCGCGATCGGCCAGGTCGGCGTCGACGGCGGTGTCGGGTACGTCGTCGAGTACGCCGGCGCTGCCATCCGGGCGCTGTCGATGGAGCAGCGGATGACGATTTGCAACATGACGATCGAGTGGGGCGCCCGGGCGGGGATGATCGCCCCGGACGAGACCACGTTTGCCTACCTCGAGGGGCGGCCGCACGCGCCTCAGGCCGCGGCCTGGGAGCGTTCGGTCGCAGCCTGGGCCGCGCTCCGGTCCGACCCGGACGCGACCTACGACTCCCATGTCGTCGTCGACGTCGCCGACCTCGTCCCGCAGGTGACGTGGGGCACGAACCCGGGCATGGTCGTGCCTGTGACGGGAACCGTGCCCGATCCCTCGGTGCTCGCCGATCCGGACGACCGCGCCGCGGGCGAGCGGGCGCTCGAGTACATGGGGCTTCGCCCTGGTCAGCCGATCGAGGGCATCCGCCTCGATCGGGTGTTCATCGGCTCCTGTACGAATTCCCGGATCGAGGATCTCCGCGCCGCCGCGGCGATCGTGCGGGGCCGCACCGTCGATCCGCGCGTCACGGCGCTCGTCGTCCCCGGATCGGCACAGGTACGCCGCCAGGCGGAGGCAGAAGGGCTCGACGAGGTGTTCCTCGAGGCGGGCTTCGAGTGGCGCCTCGCCGGCTGCTCGATGTGCCTCGGCATGAACCCCGACGTGCTGGCACCGGGTGAGCGCTGCGCCTCCACGTCCAACCGCAACTTCGAGGGCCGCCAGGGCCGGGGCGGCCGCACCCACCTCGTCAGCCCGCAGATGGCGGCTGCGGCGGCTCTCCACGGGCACTTCGTCGACGTCCGGGCGCTCGCCGCAGCTGCGGTGCCGGCATGAAGCCGATCGCGCGGGTCGAAGGACGGGTCGCGGTGCTCGATAGGCCCGACGTCGACACCGATCAGATCATCCCGAAGCAGTTTCTGAAGCGCATCGAGCGCACGGGCTACGGGCAGTACGCATTCTTCGACTGGCGCTTCGACGAGGACGGCAACGAGCGGCCTGGGTTCGAGCTCAACCAGCCGCAGTTCAGCGGTGCACGCATCCTGCTCGCGGGGCGCAACTTCGGCTGCGGATCTTCGCGCGAGCACGCAGCATGGGCCCTGCAGGACTATGGATTCGACGTCGTGATCGCTCCGTCGTTCGGCGACATCTTCAAGTCGAACGCGGGCAAGGTGGGGATGGTGATCGTGGAGCTGCCCGACGAGCAGGTCAAGGGGCTGATGGAGTCGGTCGATCTCGATCGGGGCTCCTCGCTCACGGTCGATCTCGAGTCGTTGACCGTGACGACCCCGGCGGGGAAGGAGCTGTCGTTCGCCTTCGACGGCTCGACACGCTACCGCCTCCTCAACGGCCTCGACGACATCGGCCTGACGCTGCAGCACGAAGCGGAGATCACCGCGTACGAGCGCTCGCAGGCTCCAGCACGATGACCGTCGTCGCCGTGCTTCCGGGCGACGGGATCGGGCCGGAGGTCGCGGCGGAGGCGGTACGGGTGCTCGACGCGCTCGGGATCGCGCACAGCGCCCATCCGTTCGGCGGCAACGCCATCCTCGAGTACGGCACGCCGTTGCCCGACGAGACGCTCGCGGCGTGTCGCGCGGCGGATGCCGTGCTGCTCGCCGCCGTCGGGCTGCCAGAGCTCGAAGGCAAGCCCGTCCGCCCCGAGCAGGGGCTCCTCGCGCTGCGCAAGGAGCTGAACGTCTACGCGAACCTTCGCCCAGCTCGCGGCAACGGGATCGACATGATGATCGTGCGTGAGCTCGTCGGCGGCCTCTACTTCGGGGCCAAGGGGACACGCGACGACGGCACCTGGTACGACACGTGCGAGTATTCCCAGCCCGAGGTCGAGCGCATCGCACGGCGCGGCTTCGAGATCGCCCAGGCTCGAGGCGGCCGGCTCACCTCCGTTGACAAGGTCAACGTGCTGCACACCTCGCGGCTGTGGCGCGACGTCGTCACCTCGATGGGAGCGGCCTTGTTCCCCGCGGTGGCGCTCGACCACGCACTCGTGGACTCCTTCGCAATGACCATCGTGCAGGCGCCCGAGTCGATCGACACGGTCGTGACCGAGAACACGTTCGGCGACATCCTCTCGGACATCGCCGCTGCCGTGACGGGTGGCCTCGGGCTCGCGGCATCCGCTTCACTCGGCGACGACGGGCCCGGCATCTTCGAGCCGGTCCACGGCTCGGCGCCGCAGATCGCGGGTCGTGGGATCGCGAACCCGGCCGCGATGCTCCGCTCGGTCGCACTCATGCTCGCCCACGCGCTCGAGCGCGGCGACGATGCGGCTGCGCTCGAACGAGCCGTGGACGTCGCCCTCGCCGAAGCTCCGACGGCCGACCTCGGGGGCACGGCAACGACGTCCGAGGCCGGAGATGCGGTGTTGCGCGCCCTCGACGCTGCCCGTACGCTGTGACGACGATGCGTCGCGCGCCCTCGACCCGCTTTGCCTGCGCGCCCTTCGGCTTCGCCTTTACGGGCTAGCCGGCGCCTTCGACCATTGCCTCGCGCCGTCTAGCTGAATCCCCGGCGAAACGTCTCCCTCGAAAGGCGCAGCTTCCTCCCATGGCTTCCATCGAACTCACCGTCGCCTACCCGGGCCGCGAAGGCGCACACTCCGCCGCCGCCTGCGATCGGCTCTTCCCGGCCGCTCGGCTCGTACCGCTCCCGACCTTCTCGGACGTCGTCGAGGCCGTCGCGTCCGGGCGTGTACCCTACGGCGTCCTGCCGATCGAGAGCTCGCTCGTCGGGCCGGTCGCGGAAACCCACGATCTCCTCTACGAATCGTCGCTCTCGATCGTGGCCGAGGCGATCGTCCCGGTCAACCACTGCCTCGTCGGCCCAGCCGTGGTGCGACTCGAGGACGTGCGGGAGATCCATTCGCATCCCGTGGCACTCGACCAGTGCCGCAGGCTCCTCGCCTCACTGCCCAACGCGCGCGCGGTGGCCGCGCCGACGACAGGTGACGCGGCGTCGACGGTGGCCGACCTCGCAGATCCAACCGTGGTCGCGATCGCGAGCGACCGGGCGGCGCGGATCAACGCCCTGACGATCATCGACGGGAACGTCGGCGACCATCCCGAGGCGTACACGCGCTTCGTCTCCGTCGCGCCGTATACCCGGCTCGATCGGCGCGAGGGCCAGTGGCGGACCGCGTTCTCGTTCACCACCGACCACCGGCCCGGCGCCCTCCACCGAGCGCTCGAGCCGCTCGCCCGCCACCGCATCGACCTCAACCTGCTCGTGTCGCGGCCGATTCCGTCGCGTCCGTTCAGTTACCGCTTCGACGCGGTCCTCGGTGGCCACCCGCTCGACCCGCAGATCGCGTCGACGCTGAAGGAGATGCGCGACCTGACCACGCAACTCCGCGTCTTCGGCTCCTACCGTGCCGACCAGGAGGGCGGCGTGGTGGCGCGCGGCAGCTGAGAAGAAAGGAACGCCCTCAGGCAGCCGCGGACTCGAACTGCTCGAGCGACGGCAGATACTGGCGCCAGCTCTCCGGAACCCGCTGCGCCGCGAGGCGGATGAAGAGGACGGGCGCGGGCGCGCGCGGGGGATGGGGGAGCGACATCGAGACGTCCTCGAGCAACCTGTCTCCCTTGCGCAGATTGCAGGGGGCGCAGGCGGTGACGACGTTCTCCCAGACCGAATCGCCGCCCTTCGAGCGGGGAATCACGTGGTCGAGCGTCAGCCTTCCGCCGGCCGTCCCGCAGTACACGCACTTCCAGCCGTCACGCGCGAAAAGCGCCCGCCGTGAGATCCGCCGCTTGACGGCGCGCGGGACCCGCACGTACTGCAGCAGCCGGATCACGTGGGGCCGGACGAACGAGCTCTCGGCCGAGCGCAGGGGCTGCGCATGGTGCTCGACGACCTCGGCCTTGCCCTTCCAGACGAGAACGTGCGCACGCCGATCGGAGCACACGTTGAGCGGCTCGTAGCTCGCGTTCAGGACGAGAACCTGATGCACCGCCCGCGAGCGTACCTGTACGGGCGCGGCACATGCTCGAACGGCCCTGGCGCTGTGCCTTCGGGTCGCGCCTCACTTCGACCGCGGCCGAGCGTCTAGCGACCCATCGCCCGTTCCACGGCAGTCTGCTCCTCGGGCGAGAGCGCGACCGACGCAGTACCGCGCTCGACGTCCTTGACGTAGATCCGGGCGTAGTCCCGGCCCTGAATCGCGGTCACGACCGTTCCCGTGCGATTGGCGTCGAGGAAGGCGAACGACGCCGACTGCTTCCCACCCGTGTCCTCGTAGGCGTCGTAGCGCACAACGGCGGTGTTCGTGATCGCGCCGTCGACGCGGCGGTCGACCCGCGACAACCCCGTCGCAACCTCGTCCACCGCGCGGTGCAAGTCGTCGATTCGGCCCTGCAACGACACGGCGAAGTCCACCATGTCGTGAGATGCACCGCCGAGAACGGCCTTCTGGGCGCTCTGCAGCCGGCGGAGCCGCCGGGCGAGCACGAGCGCTCCGAGCAGCGCGACGCCGGCCACGACGCACGCCGCGATCGAGACGGCAAGCGTTGTGTCCATTACTCGAGTGAGAAGATGACGGGGTACTCGGCGCTGTTGTTGCCGGTGTTCTGCTCACCGGATACCGGTTTCACGCTCACCTGGACGGACGTCTTCTCGCCGAACGGCACCTCTGGGAAGTCCTTGAAGGTGACCGTCTTGACCTCCCCGATGTCGAGCAGGTCGATCGTCTGCTTCTTCACGATCGGGGTCGTCCCCTTCGGGATCGTCAGCGTTACCTCGACGCTGACCTCCTGGTTCTCACCGCTGTTCTTGACGGAGACGTCGAACGCCAGATCGGTCGAGGCCTTGATCGTCGTCTCGGTGTCGGTCGAGAGCTGTGCGCCTGCGGGTTGCACGACGACCTTCTCGAGCAATGTCCCGTGGACGCCCGACGGCGAGCCCCCGGTCGATGCGCCGTGCACGCGTTGCCAGATGGCCGTCATCGAGCGCGCCGTGTAGAGCTCGACGTTCTCCACGAACACCGACGCGGGAGCGGTGATGTCGCCCAGACCCTCGTCCTGGAGCGTCGCCTGCGCGGGCACGCGGAAGAGGTACTGCCAGACGACGTCACTCGCCTCCAGCCGGCGTGCCTGGGTCGCGAGCTTCTCTCCGGCGGCCGTTGCGTCCTTGGAATCGTCATCCTTCGTCGCCACAAAGGTGTCGAGCAGCCCCTGCATGCCTCCGACCCTCAATTGGAGCGCCTCGACGGCGTGTGTCGTAGCGGGCCGCAGCGGACCGGGCACGTCCAGTGCGTCGGCGCGCTCCGCGTCTTGTTGCTGACGCTGGATCAGTCCCCCCAGCTGGGTCTCGAGCTCCGCCTGCTTGAGCCCCGGCGTGGTAAGGAGCTCGCCGAGGTCGGTACCGATCTTGGCCGAGTTCGACCCGATCGACCCGAGCTCGGCCATCGCATCCGAGTAGTCGTTCCGCTTCTGGTCGCTGGAGCACCCCTGGCCCCAGACGACGAGGAGCACCACGACGAGGATCGCAAAGGCGACGAATCCGACCAGACGCAGGATCGGCGTCACCCCGTGCGGAGCCCGCAACTGCGGCCGGCGCGGGCCGCCACCTCCTCCTCCCGACGGACGAGCGGCGCCGGGGCGGTCGGCGGCCTGGGCTTCGCGGGTTGCGTCGTCTTCGAAGAAGTCGAAGTCGAGAATGTCGTCGTCGTGCGAGCTCACGCATCTGCTCCCGTCAGGGGACGGGGCCGAGTGTACGCCATGCATCGGCTCGGAAGGACGGCTTGCTGCCGCGGCGAAGAGGCGATGACCGTGTCGAGCACCGCATATGCCGTCCCCGCACCCGATCTCGTCCTCGACCGGTACCGGCCCCTGCGACCGCTCGGCCGAGGAGGATCGGGCTCCGTCTGGCTGGCGCGCGACGAGCGCACCGGGCTCGAGGTGGCACTCAAGATCGTCCCCCGCGAGGGCAAGCGCGCGTCGCGTGCCGCGCGCGAGATGGAGGCGGCGTCGCGGCTCCGGCACGAGCGCTGTGTCCGCGCCTACGACTTCGGCGGCGACAGCGGGCACGTCTACATCGCGTACGAGTACGTACAGGGCCGCACGATGCGCGAGGCACTGCGCACGGGCAAGCTCTGCGATCGCGACGCCGTCGAGGCCGCCGCGCAGATCCTCGATGCGCTCGCGCACGCACACTCGTTCGGGATCGTCCATCGGGACGTGAAGCCGTCGAACGTGCTCGTGGAGGAAGGGTCGGCTGTCTCGATCCGGCTGCTCGACTTCGGCCTCGCACAGTTCGACGAGGCCGACACGTTGACGGCGGTCGGGGACGTCCCCGGCACGCTCGCGTACATCTCCCCCGAACGCCTCGGCGGCGGCGATGCCACACCTGCGAGCGACGTGTGGGCCGTCGGGGTGCTCCTCTGGGAATCGCTCGCCGGTGAGCATCCGTTCTGGGGCGTTCCGCTCCCGCAGGTGGCCGCGGCGATCGAGGCCGGTGCGGAGCCGATCGGAGCGACCCGGCCGGATCTTCCGCCGGCGCTCGCCGATGCCGTTTCGTCGGCGCTCGCCACCGAGCCGTCCAAGCGCCCGACTGCCGAACGTCTCGCAGCCGATCTGAGGGCTGCCCTCGTCTCGCCGCGCCGCGATCGGACCCAGCCTTCGCGGCCCCGGAAGGTCTCGGCGCCCAAGCCCGACTCGATCAGGATTCCTCTCGAGCGGCATCTCGCGCCCGCGGCGCTGACGTCTGTCATGGTCGTGCTCGCGGCTTCGTTGCTGCCGTTCTGGACGCCCGGTCTCATCGTGCTCCTGGCGCTCGCCGCCGGCACCGCCACGCTTCGTGTGCCCCGCCTCGGGCTCGCGATCGCGCTCTTCGTGCCCGTGTTTCCGCTCGGTAACGTCGCGCAGGCGGCCGCGGTCACGTACGCGGCGCTCGCGCTCGGCTGGCTTGCGGTGTGCTGGAGGGACGCGCGCGCAGGGCTCGTGTTCGTCGCCGGGCCGTTGCTCGCCTCGATCGGAGCGCTCGCCATGCTGCCCCTCGCGGTTCAACCCGCCTCGGGGCGGACGCTGCGCGCCCTGCAGGCGTTCGTCGGCGTGCTCGCCGCCGCCGCCGTCGCCGGTCTTCGCGGCCACCCCCTCCCGCTGACAGGGGCCGTCGTGCCCGATCTCGGCGTCAGCGGCTCGACCCGGCCGACGGATGTCGTGCAGTCGATCGTCCCCGTTCTGCAGGGCAACGCCGGGCTCCTGGTCGTGGCCGTCGTCCTGGCGCTCGCGGCCGCGCTCCTACCCGACGCGCGCCGGAGGGGGCTGCGAGGGATCGGTGCCCTCGGAGTGGGCCAGGCCGGCCTCATCCTCCTGCTCGCCCCGACGCTGCCGTTCCTCCCCGTCGTGCTCGGCACCGGCCTCCTCTGTGCCGCTCTCGCGGCGCTCTCGCTGCAGAGCGGTCGCTACCCTTAGCGGGGAGGCGGCCACTCCGGCAATGAGCGTCCTGCGCACCATCGAGAGCAAGATCGAGGGCCTCTTCGAGGGCGTCTTCGGTCGCGCCTTCAGAACCCACGTGCAGCCGGTCGAACTTGCCCGCAAGCTCGCGAAGGAGATGGACGAGCATCGCTCGGTCTCGGTCTCGCGCGTGTACGTGCCGAACGAGTACACGATCTACCTCTCGAGCGCCGATCGCCAGCAATTCACCTCCTACGAGGGCTCTCTCGTCGGAGAGCTCCAGGAGTACCTCACCGAGCACGCACGGCGGGAGGCCTATGCCCTCCTCACTCCTCCCCGCGTCCGGTTTGCAACGGACGACGATCTCGCGGTCGGAGAGTTCGGCATCGCGACGCGGGTTGCGCAGCCCGAGGAGGAACTGCCGTCGCTCCCCGCGCCTGCCGCGGCGCCCGAGCCTGCACGGAGCGTTTCGATCCCCGCGGTCGCCGTGCCGGCACCGACCCCCGTCCCCGTCGGGCCTCCCCCCGAGGCGCCGTCCGCGACGATGATCTACCGGCCGCGGGAACAGGCGCCCGAGGCACCCGAGGCCGCTCCGGCCCCCGAACCGGAGCGCGAGGTGGTGACGCTGACGCTCGAGGGGCGCACGCACCCGATCACGACGCGCAGCCTCGTGATCGGCCGCTCCCGTGAATGCGATTTGCGAGTCTCGGACGGCAATGCCTCGCGGCGGCACGCCGAGATCGTCCAGGAGGGGGCGACCTACCTGGTCGTCGACCTCGGCTCGACGAACGGCACCGAGCTGAACGGCCGCCGGATCACCCGGGAGAAGCTCGCCGACGGCGACCGCATCACGATCGGCGCCACGGACGTCGTCTTCAGCCGCAGGCTCCCGTGACGTGATCGGGGCTCTCGACACCGAGCAGACGCTGCTCGCGTTGAAGATCGGCTTCCTCGTGCTCCTCTACCTCTTCATCTGGGCCGTGGTGCGATCCGTCACGCGTGATCTCCGGTCGGCGCCGCAGGAGTCGATCGTCTTGAGCGCGACGGAGGCGAACGAGCTCCGAGCCCGCCACGAGCCGGTCGTCGCGATCCCCGTCGCCCACATGCTCGTGCTCGACAGTCCTGCTCTGCAACCGGGAACGACCGTGGAGCTCAGGATGCCGACACGGCTCGGGCGAGGAGGCGAGAACGCGATCCGGCTCGACGGTGACGATTTCGCATCGACCCGCCACGCGATGCTGGAGCCGCGGCCGGACGGCCTCTGGGTCGAGGACGTCGGATCCACGAACGGGACGTTCGTCAACGGCGCCCGCGTCACGACCGCGCGACTGCTCGTCCCCGGCGACATCGTCCGCATCGGCCAGACCGATCTGCAGGTGCAGGCGTGAGGACAGGCCGCGCAAGCGCGCTCACCGATACCGGCCGGAGGCGACCGCAGAACGAGGACACGTTCGTCTGCGATCCTCCTCTGTTCGCAGTCGCCGACGGCGTCGGCGGAGCGCAGGCGGGAGAGATCGCTTCACGGCTTGCCGCCGCGGCCCTCGAGGAGCGGCGCCCGGATGCGCAGGGTGAAGCGACGCTCGCAGAGCTGCTCCGCGAAGCCAACGACAGGATCTATCGCCGCGCCCTCGACGACCCTTCGGCCGCGGGCATGGGAACGGTCGTCACGGCCCTGCTCGTGGACGAGGCGGCCGGCACGATCGCGATCGGCCACGTGGGCGACTCGCGCGCGTATCGCTCGCGAGGGGGAGAGCTCGAGCAGCTGACGCCCGATCACTCGCTGGTCGGTGAGCTCGTTCGAGCCGGGAGGCTCTCTGCCGAGGAGGCCGAGCAGCACCCCCACCGCTCGGTGATCACGAGGGCTGTCGGCACGGAGCCGATCGTCGAGGTCGAGACGCTGACGGTCACCGCGGCGCCCGGCGACCTCTATTTGATCTGCTCGGACGGGCTGACGGACATCGTTCGCGACGAGCAGATCGCCGAGCTCCTGGCGGCGGCCGAGAACGACCCGGACAGGGCTGCGGAGGCACTCGTCGCTGCTGCCAACCGGGCGGGAGGGATCGACAACATCACGGTCGTGCTCTTCGAGATCCTCGATGGCGAGCCCGAGCCGCCACCCTCACCCGTGGTCGACCCCGACGACGACACGAAGGAGCACGCACTCGCCACCCCGCCGGCAGAGCCGGTTGCAGCGCCGGCGCCGGTGCAGCGCCATGGAGCGGGCTCCGGCGGCCGTTGGCTCGCCCTTGTCGCGATCCTGTTCACCCTCGCCGTCGCCGCGCTCGTCATCTGGTGGAGCCTCACGCGGTGAGCGCCCGCAACAAGGAGCTCCTCAACCTCGGCTTCGCAGCGCTCGTCGCGTCGGCGGCGTTCGCCAGCGTCTCGATCGTCGGGACAGGGCTCGTGTCGGCGCGGTGGCTCGGCTATGTGGGCGTGATCTTCGGCCTCTATCTCGTGGCCCACGTCGTGGCCCGGTTCACGGTTCCCTATGCCGATCCGACCCTCCTCCCGCTCGTCGGCCTGCTGACCGCACTCGGGCTGACCGTCATCTACCGTCTCGGGCCGGACGATGCGCGCCGCCAGGCCGTGTGGGTCGCGATCGGGATCGGCGTCCTCGCGGCGACGCTGATCTGGCTCCGCTTCGACTACCGGGTGCTCGAGCGCTACAAGTATCTCTTCGGGATCTCGGCAGTCGTGCTGCTGCTGCTGCCCTCGGTGCCGGGCCTCGGCCACCGCGTCAACGGCGTCAAGCTGTGGGTCAAGATCGGGCCGATGCAGTTCCAGCCCGGCGAGCTGGCGAAGATCTTCCTGATCGTCTTTCTGGCCGGGTACCTCCGTGACAAGCGCGAAGCGCTCGCACAGGGCCGGCTGAAGGACCTCGGGCCGCTCCTCGCCATCTGGGGCGCAGCGATGCTCGTGCTCGTCCAGACGAGCGACCTCGGCTCGGCGCTTCTCAACTTCGGGATCTTCCTCGCGATGGTGTACGCGGCCACTGGGAGGGCGCTCTACGTGGGCGTCGGGATCGCCCTCTTCGTCGCAGGCTCGGCCGCCCTGTACAACGCTCTCGACCGTGTCCAGCAGCGTGTGACGGTGTGGCTCCACCCATGGACGGACGACAAGGTCTACTGCTCGATCAACGGCAAGCTCGAATTCCGCCAGAACTGCGACTCCTACCAACTCGTGAAGAGCCTGTACTCGATCGCAAACGGCGGCTACGGCGGGACCGGCCTCGGGAAGGGGACGTTCAAGACCGTCGACGGAACGCAGCTGATCCCGTACCTCAACACCGACTTCGTCTACTCGGCCGTCGCGCAGGAGCTGGGCCTGATCGGCGCAGCGGCCGTTCTCCTGCTCTTCATGGTGCTCGTGGCCCGTGGGATGCGGATCGCGCTGATCGCCCAGGACGGGTTCTCGAAGCTGCTCGCGACCGGCCTCACGTTCGGGCTCGCACTGCAGACGTTCATCATCGTCGGAGGCGTCCTCCGCGTCGTGCCGTTGACGGGCATCACGCTCCCGTTCGTCTCGTACGGCGGCTCGTCGATCCTTTCCAACTTCGTGATGCTGGGGCTGCTGCTCCTCGTCTCGAACCGCGCGGCCGCCACGGCGGTGCACCGGTGAACGGATGAACAGGCAGATCACACGGGTGGCGACGGTGGCCATGGGCCTCCTGATCGCCCTCATCGTCGCCACCACCTACTGGCAGACGTGGGCCCGGCCCGCACTCGCCGAGCGTCAGGACAACGAGATCCAGCGCGTGGCTCAGTTCGAGATCAGGCGGGGCCTGATCCTCTCCGTCGCCCCCAACCGCGTTCTCGCACGGAACAAGGAGCGCCGCGTCGAGGGACGGACGTTCTACTTCCGCCGCTACCCACAGGGACGGCTCGCCGCCCACGTCGTCGGCTATTCGACAGCCGCACGGTCCCGCACCGGCCTCGAGCGCTCGCTGAATCCCGTGCTGACGGGCTCGGGGCGCGGCCTCTCATCCCTGGTCGACCAGTCGCTGGACAAGCTGAACGGCAAGCCGATCGTGGGCGACACCGTCGTCACGAGCCTCGACGTCGACGGGCAGCGTGCGGCCCTGGACGCGCTCGGTACCCGCTGCGGTGCGGTGGTGGCGCTCGATCCGCGCACGGGGCGCGTCCGGGTGATGGTGTCGTCACCGAGCTACAACCCCAACGACGTCGAGACGAATTTCGGCCGCATCGAGAAGATTCGCGCCGACTGCACACCGGCCTCGCCGCTGCTCAACCGGGCGAGCCAGGGCCTGTACCCGCCGGGCTCGACGTTCAAGGTCGTGACCGCCTCGGCCGCGCTGGACTCGCGCAAGTTCACACCGGCGTCGACGTTCGTCGACCCGGGGTACTGCACGGTCTACGGCAAGCGGGTGAACAATTTCGACACGAACCGGCCGTTCGGCACCGTCTCCCTTGCAACAGCGCTGCAGTTCTCGGTCAACTCGGTGTTCTGCAACATCGGGCTCGCGTTGGGCGCCAAGCGCATCCTGACGCAGGCCAAGGCGTTCGGCTTCTACGAGCGCCCGCCGCTCGAGACCCCCGAGAGCGAGCGGTTGCCGAGCGGCCTCTACCGGAACGGCAAGCTGTACGACCCCAAGCGCGACCGCGACGTGGACGCGGGCCGGATGGCCTTCGGACAGGAACGGCTGCTCGTGACGCCGCTGCAGATGGCGATGGTCGCAGGCACGATCGGGAACGGGGGAATCCTGATGCGACCGACCGTGGTCGACAAGCTCGTGACGCCGAACGGCAAGACACGAGCAAGGACCCGACCGACGAAGATCCGGCGCGCGGTGTACCCCTCGACGGCGCGGGACGTCGGCGCGATGATGGTGCGCGCAGTGGAGGCCGGCACGGGGACCGCTGCCCAGATCTCCGGGCTCCGGATCGGCGGCAAGACCGGCACGGCGGAGACGGGGATCGACGGGAGCAATACGACGTGGTTCATCGCATTCGCGGGTGAGGAAGGGCAGAAGCCGCGGCTCGCAGTCGCCGTCGTGCTCCAGAACCAGTCGCTCACGGGCGGCGCGACAGCCGCTCCGATCGCCAGGGCGGTCATGCAGGCACTCCTGACCCCGACGGCGAATCCCTAACGTACGGGCATTCATGGCACGAAACGACCTCACCGGCACACTCTTCGCAGAACGCTATCGCCTCGAGCGCAAGCTCGGCTCGGGCGGCATGGCGGACGTCTGGCTTGCCGAGGACCAGGAGCTCGGACGGCGCGTCGCCGTGAAGATCCTGCACGAGCGGTACGCGAACGACGCACAGTTCGTCGAGCGCTTCCGCCGCGAAGCGACGCACGCAGCCGGCCTCTCGCACCCCAACATCGTCTCGATCTACGACCGAGGCGTCGCCGACGGCTCCTACTACATCGTGATGGAGTACATCGAGGGCCGAACGCTGAAGGAGCTGATCGTGACGCGCGGGCCGTGCCCGATGCCGGTCGCGATCTCGTACACGCGTCAGATCCTCGCTGCGCTCCGCTACGCGCACAAGAACGGGATCATCCACCGGGACATCAAGCCCCACAACGTGATCGTCGACCGCGAAGGCCGCGTCAAGGTCGCCGACTTCGGTATCGCCCGGGCCGGCGCGAGCGAGATGACGGAGGCCGGCTCGATCGTCGGGACGGCGCAGTACCTCTCCCCCGAACAGGCCCGCGGAGCGCCGGTCGACGAGAGCTCTGACCTCTACTCGACGGGCATCGTCCTCTACGAGCTCCTGACGGGAGCCGTGCCGTTCACGGGCGAGACTCCGGTCGAGATCGCGATGAAGCATCTCTCGCAGACGCCGGAGGCTCCCTCGACGATCCGCCCCGAGATCTCGCGCGATCTCGACCTGGTCGTGCTGCGGGCCCTCGCCAAGGAGCCGAGCGACCGCTACCGCTCCGCCGCCGAGCTCGACCGCGATCTCGAGCTGGTGGCACGCGGGGACGCCGTCGGCGCAGAGACGGAGACGGCCGCCACGATGGTCCTGGCCGGCGCTGGCGCGCTCGACGCCACGGCGGCGACGCGCGTGGCGGCCAAGCAGACGCCGAGTGGGGGAGGGACGTACGGCGGCGACGAGCGGTACCGAGCCTACGACGGGCCTGTCGCCCGGCGTCGCAGCATCTGGCCGTGGCTCCTGGCTCTCGGCGCCCTGGTCGCCGTCGCAACCGGCGGCTGGTTCCTCTATGACAACGTGCAGAAGCAGATCGACGACAGCAAGCCGCTCCGGGTGCAGCAGTACACCGGCATCGTCGAGAGCCGCGCGGTCAACCTGATCCTGGACGATGGGTTCGAGCCCAACGTTCGCCGGCTGCCGAGCGGTGAGCAGCCTGCTGGGATCGTGTACGAGCAGTCACCCGTCGAGGGGACGTCCCTTCCTCGTGGTGGAATCGTGACGATCCTGGTCTCGACGGGGAAGAAGACGGTCAGCATGCCGGATGTCGTCGGCAAGCAGCTGACGGATGCCGTCGCGACGCTGACGCGGGCGGGCCTGAACGCGAAGAGCGTCGGCGTCCCGTCGGACAAGCTGGCCGGCACCGTCACGGGCCAGGACCCGAGGTCGGGGACGTCCCTCGTCGAGGGCGCCACCGTCCGAATCAACTTCTCGACGGGCCCCAAGCCGATCGCCGTTCCGCCCGTTGTGGGTCTCGACTACTCCACGGCACTCCAGCAGCTCCAGGCCGCAGGATTCGCCGTGGCCCGGACGGACGTCGAGAGCGATCAGCCCGCCGGCGTGGTCGTCAGCCAGGTGCCGAGCGGATCGTCGACGGCCGCCAAGGGATCGACGGTCAACCTGTCGGTCTCGAACGGGCCTCAGACGACCCCGCTGCCCGACGTGTCCGGCCAGACCGAGGCGGACGCGAAGGCGACCTTGACCGCCGCCGGCTTCAAGGTGAAGGTGACCCCGCAGGACACCGACGTGGAGACGTTCGACGGCATCGTGATCTCTCAGGATCCGCCGGGGAACACGCAGCAGGACCCGAACACGGTCGTGACGCTCTTCGTCGGGGTCTACGTGCCTCCTGACGTGACCGTGCCCACGGACACGGCGACGACCACGACCACACCGTGACCGCGCGCGTTCGCGTGGCCGTGCTCGCGGGCGGACGCTCGAGCGAGCACGACATCTCCCTTGCGTCGGCGCGATCCGTCGTCGCGGCGCTCGACGGTGACCGCTACGAGACGCAGGTGATCGAGATCGGACGGGACGGCGCCTGGGCGCTCCCTCCCGCCGCCGGCATGGCCGAGTTGGGCGAGGCACGGGGATCGCTGCCGATTCCGACGGCGTCGGCGCCGTCTGCGCTCGGCGCGGTCGACGTCGTCCTGCCCATCTTGCACGGCCCGTTCGGCGAGGACGGGACGGTCCAGGGTCTCCTGGAGCTCGCCGGTGTCCCGTACGTCGGCTCCGGTGTGACGGCATCGGCGCTCTGCATGGACAAGGATCTCTTCAAGGCAGTCCTCCGCGACCGCGGCATCCCTGTCGCCCCGAACATCACGCTTCGCCCGGGAGATGCGGTCGAGAACCCGTTCGGCTACCCCGTGTTCGTCAAGCCCGCCCGCCTCGGGTCATCGGTCGGGATCTCGAAGGCGGGCACGGTGGACGAGCTCGAGGCGGCCGTCGAGCTGGCGCGCCGCCACGACGACAAGGTGCTCGTCGAGGAGTTCCAACCGGGGGTCGAGGTCGAAGTGGGTGTGCTCGGAAACCGGGACCCGATCGCGTCGGTCGTCGGCGAGATCGTCGCGCACGCGGATTGGTACGACTTCGACGCCAAGTACCAGGACGGCGGCATGGACCTGATCATCCCGGCGCGCCTCCCGCGCGCGACGCTCGAGCGTGTGCAGGAGCTCGCCGTCTCGTCGTTCGTCGCAACCGACTGCGAAGGGATGGCCCGGGTCGACTTCTTCGTGCGCCCGGACAACGAGGTCGTCGTCAACGAGCTCAATACGATCCCCGGCTTCACGTCGACCAGCGTCTACGCCAAGCTCTTCGACGCGAGCGGCGTTCCCTACGCAGAGCTTCTCGATCGCCTCGTGGGGCTCGCGCTGGAGCGACACGCCCACCGGAGCACGCTGCAGTACTAGGAAGGGCGACGCTCCGCGCCGCCGACGCACCGCTAGGGGTCGAGGACGCTCTCGAGGGCCTGTTCCCAGGCGCCGAGGGCTTCGTCGAGAACCGCGTCCTCGATCGTCAGCGGGCAGAGGACGCGGATGCAGTTTCCGGCGATCCCCGCCTTGAGGAGGATCAGCCCGCGGGCGAGGGCCGCTTCGATCACCGCCGCGGCGAGCGTCGGGGCTGGATCTCGTGTCTCGGGGTCGTGCACGAGCTCGATTGCAAGCATCGCGCCAAGTCCCCGGACGTCGCCGATTCGGGGCCAGCGCACCTGCCACGCCAGCATCCGCTCGCGGATGCGGTCGCCGATCGTGTTGGCCCGCCCGACGAGATCTTCCTCGGCGTAGACGTCGAGCACTGCGAGTGCGGCGGCAAGCGCGACGGGGTTGCCGATGAACGTGCCACCGATAGCGCCCGTGTGCGGGGCATCCATGATCTCGGCCTTGCCGATCACACCCGAGAGCGGCAGCCCGCCTGCGATCGACTTGGCCACCGTGATCAGGTCGGGCTCGACCGCGTAGTGCTCCATCGCGAACATCCGCCCGGTGCGTCCGTAGCCCGTCTGGACCTCGTCCGCGATCATCACGATCCCCTCGCGGTCGCAGATCCTGCGGAGCGCCGCCACGAACTCCGGAGGCGCGGGAACGAAGCCGCCTTCGCCGAGCTGTGGCTCGAACACGATCGCGGCAACCTGGGAGGGATCGACGTGGGACGAGAACATCCGCTCCAGCTCGGCGAGCGCCTCGCTTCCGGACGGGCCCCGGTACGCATTGGGAAAGGGCGCCCGGTAGACCTCGGGCGCGAAGGGGCCCATCCCGGTCTTGTACGGGTGCACCTTCGACGTCAGCGTCATCGCCAGCAGGGTGCGGCCGTGGAACGCGGACTCGAATGCGATCACCGCGGGACGCCCGGTCGCGACCCGCGCGATCTTGACGGCGTTCTCGACTGCCTCTGCTCCCGCATTGAAGAACGCCGCCCTCGTCGGGCCTGCGAACGGAGCGACGGCGGCCAGGCGTTCCGCGAGCTCGACGTACGACCCGTACGGGACAACCGTGAAGTCGGTGTGGACGAACTTCGCAGCCTGCTCCTGGATCGCCTCGACGACGCGAGGGTGGCAATGGCCGACGTTGACCACCCCGACGCCGCCCGCGAAGTCGATGAAGGTGTTGCCGTCGACGTCCGTGATCGTGGCGTTCAGCGCCTCGGCGACGAACACCGGCAGGTACACGTGGAGCGGCTTTGCGACCGCCAGGTCAGCGCGCGCCAGAAGCTCCCGTGAGTTCGGGCCTGGGATCTCGGTGCGAATCTCGATCGACTTGGTCGCAGCCACCGAAGGAGCGTACCGAAGCGCCCGGTGGCTAGTCTCGGGCCGTGGACATCCTCGAGCTCGACCCAGACCCGCACGTTCAGTTCGATCGCTGGTTCGCCGATGCGGTGTCGGCCGGCGTGCGCCATCCGGAGCAAATGGCCCTCGCCACGGCGACGCGCGAGGGCGCCCCATCGGTGCGGATGGTGCTGCTCAAGGGCTACGACGCGCGCGGCTTCGTCTTCTACACGAACCGGACGAGCCGAAAGGCCGTCGAGCTCGACGAGAACCCCAGGGCCGCCGTGACGCTGTTCTGGGACTCGCAGGAGCGTCAGGTGAGGATCGAAGGGACGGTCGTCCGCGTCGAGGACGACGAGTCTGCCGCGTACTTCCGCACGCGCCCGCGAGGCAGCCAGATCAGCGCCTGGGCGTCGCCGCAGTCCGAGGCGCTCGCGAGCCGGGCCGAGCTCGAGCAGCGGGCCGCGGCGATCGAGGCGCGCTTTGCCGAGACCGAGGTGCCGCTGCCGCCGTTCTGGGGTGGCTACCGGATCCTCGCGGCGGCGATCGAGTTCTGGCAGGGCCGGCCCGACCGCCTCCACGACCGGGTCCGGTACGAGCTCGACGACGGTGGCTGGGCGCGGGAGCGACTCGGGCCGTAACCGGCGCTAGCCCTGGAGCTGGGTGCTCGCCGGAGCGAGCGCCGCCTTCGTGTAGATCCCCGACGCGTTCCAGAGCAAGTACCCCTTCGCGCCCTGGAGACGGGCCGCAGCGATCTGCGCGATCACCTGCTGCGGGGCGTAGTTCCAGTCCTGGACCCAGGGCACGAGCTGGGCCCTCGACCCTCTCACCTGACGCCGGAAGTCCGTCAGCGTTCGGAAGACCGTCTCGCCCGGCTGCGCGGCGGGACTCGCAAGACCGAGCTCACCGTCGCCGTAGAGCACGGGATACGACATCGGCGACACGCTGTCGACGTGCTTCGAGATGAAGCGTGGCACCTGGCCGATTCCGAGATCGCGGGACGCGGAAAGCCCGAACAGGGCGGTCGAGACCCTCGTGCCGTGTGGCTCCAGACGCTGCTTGGCGTAGCCGACGAAGTCCGCGATCACCCGGCCACGCGGCACGCTCGTCTTCCCCGGGTAGACCGCGCTCGAGACGTCACCGTCGGATGGGAAGCGGACGTAGTCGAACATGATCTGGTCGAAGCCTGCCTCGGCCGCAGCCTCGGCGACGGAAGCGCAGTAGTCCCAGACACGCCGGTCGTAGGGGTTCACCCAGCCCAGGCCGGCCTTCGTCGTCCAGACACTTCCGTCAGCGCGCTGGATCGCGAGGTCGGGGCGGCCCTGCGCCAGCTTCGGATCCTGGAAGCACACCACGCGACCGATCATGTAGACGCCGTTTCGGTGGGCGAGCGCCACCAGAGCCTTCGGGTTGTAGAACGGCCTCGTCGCCCCGACCGTGCGCGCGAGCGGCACATTTGCGGGCGCGAATCCGATCTCGCCGCCTTCGTCCTTCACGTCGAGCTCGATCGTGTTGAGCCCATAGCGCTTGTACCCGACGTACTCCCGGAACTTCCCCGGCAGCGAGGCAAGCGCGCCCGTGACGTGGACACCCCGGATCTCGACGGGCAGTGGACGCGGGCTGCCGACCGCGACCTGCGTCGTTGCGGGCGGGAGAGGTCCGATCGCTTGCTCGCCGGCGGGCCGACCGTCGGCGACGAAGCGCGCGCCCATCACGATCGCGATCACTGCCAGCAAGAGCAGCGCCAGGACCGCTGCCCGACGACGCCGCTTTGTCCGGCGCGTCTGGTCCCGCCGAGCGCGAAAACGCTCGTTCGGGTCCATTGGTCCGTACAGCATGGACACCGGATCACCGAGCGTACCGCATTCCGGCCTTCGTGCGGCCGGAATCGGGCGCGCTAGGATCGAGAGATGGTGCTCTCCGACAGCGCGATCAGGCGTCTGATCGATGCAGGCAGAATCGGAATCGACCCGTATGACGCCACGCTGATGCAGCCGTCGAGCCTCGATGTGCGGGTCGACCGGATCTTTCGGGTTTTCCGGAACTCGCGCTACCCCTACATCGACGTGAAGCGAGAGCAGGAAGGGCTGACCGAGCTCGTCGAGATCGAGGGGGACGAGCCCTTCATCCTCCACCCGGGTGAGTTCGTGCTCGGCTCGACGCTCGAGCGCGTAACCTTGCCGGACGACCTGGTCGCGAGACTGGAAGGAAAGTCGAGCCTGGGCAGGCTCGGGCTGCTCATCCACTCGACGGCCGGATTCATCGATCCGGGCTGGGACGGTCACGTGACGCTGGAGCTCTCGAATGTGGCGAACCTGCCGATCACGATCTATCCGGAGATGAAGATCGGCCAGCTCTCCTTCGTCCAGATGTCCGAGGCGGCCGAGACGCCGTACGGCTCGGGAACGCTCGGATCGAAGTACCAGGGGCAGCGAGGGCCCACGCCGAGCAGGTACTGGAAGAACTTCGAGGCATGATTCTCGTCACCGGTGCCAACGGGTTCGTGGGGCGGCACGCCGTCCGCGAGCTCGTCACGCGCGGGAGCAGGGTGCGCGCGCTCGTCCGGGATGCGGCCGGTGCGACCGCGCTCGAAGGCGTCGACTGCGAGCTCGTGCAGGGTGACGTGACGGACCCGTCGTCGCTGATCGAGGCGACGCAGGGGGTCGAGACGATCGTTCACCTGGTGGCGATCATCGCGGGCAAGCGCGCGGATTTCGAACGGGTAATGGTGGCTGGGACCTCGAACCTGATCGCCGCCGCCCAGCAGTCAGGAGTGCAACGGCTCGTGTACGTGAGCGCGCTCGGCACGACCGAGGAGACGAGCACAGCCGTTCCGTACTACGCCGCAAAATGGGAATGCGAGCGGGCCGTCGCCGCGTCCGGGATCCCTCACACGATCCTCCGGCCCAGCTTCGTCTTCGGCGCCGACGGCGGCGCCCTGCCGCGGTTCGTCCGGATCGCGAGACTCGCACCCGTGACGCCCGTCGTCCGCCCTGGCACCCAACGCCTGCAACCGATCTGGGTCGATGACGTGGCCCGGGCGATCGGGCTCGCAGCCGCCTCCGAGGCCGACGGGCTCGTCGAGATCGGCGGACCCGAGGTCGTCGACTGGAACGGCCTCTGGACTGCGATCAAGAGCGCGCTCGGGACGCGACGGCCGGCGTTGCACGTCCCGGCTGCGCTGATCCGGCCGGCGGCGCTCTTCCTCGAGCACCTGCCGAACCCCCCGGTGACCCGGGATCAGCTGACGATGCTCCGCCTCGGCGACAACGTCGTCTCCGATGGAGGAGCTGGCATGGCGTCCCTCGGCCTGGACGGCCTCGTGCCGCTCGAGGAGCAGCTGCGCCGCGCAGTTGAGTCCGGCTGAGGCGCTCCGGAGCGGAAAAAGGAGAAGGGCCGCCTTGCGGCGGCCCTCCGATCCCGGTAGCCAGCGATGAAGTGGTAGAGGCGCTTCCTGCCTGACCGGATGATTCCGGTCGGCGGCGCGGATCGCGCGTCCCCAACGCTCGGCTATGGCGATTCCCCAGTGGGTCTCGGGAACACGCCTCTACCCGCTGGTACCTCCACTGCCGGTACTGCTCGAATCTGTCACGTCCGGACCACCTCCTTTCCGCGGTACCCCGAGTGTATACCGAGGAGGGTGGACGACGGCAAGCCTGACGGCGTGCCGATTGTCACTTCCGTGGTCGGCGGCGGTCGTCTCCCCGAGCTAGCCCGGCAGGAGATCGACGACGACGATGCCGTCCTCGCGCACGCGGACCGGGAACGTCTCGACCGGGAGATACGCAGGGAGCGTCAGGGCGCGGCCCGTCTCGATGTCGAAGCGAGCACCGTGCCTGGGACACACGGCGACCCGTTCGTCACAGTCGAAATCGCCCTCGCACAGCGGGCCGTCGTCGTGCGTGCATCTGTCCTCGAGCCCGAACAGGTCGCCGCCGCAGTTGTAGACGCCGATCGTGAGCTGGGGGTCGGCAGCGACGATCCGGACGGTGCCGGGCGGAAGCTCGTCGAGCGGGCAGACTTCGATCTCGGTCATCCCTAGCCGACGAGGATGTCGCCGTTCGACGTTCCCCATTCCTCCGGCAAGGGGGTGCCCTTCGCCTTGTGGAGCGCGACCTTGAGCACCCCGAGGCCGAGCAGCGCACACTTGAGGCGCACCGGCGTCAGCGGGATGCCGATCTCCTCGAGGAGTTCGTCCTTCGGCATCGCCGCCACGTCCTGCGCCGTTCGGCCCTTGACGAGATCCGTGAGCATCGAGGTGGCGGCCTGGCTGATGGCGCAGCCGCGACCTTCGAAGCCGACGTCCTCGATCACGTCACCTTCTCCGAAGCGCACCGAGACGGTCACCTCGTCGCCGCACAACGGGTTCTGCCCCTCCGCGACGGCATCGTTCGGATCGAGGAGGCCGTGGTTCCGCGGGGTCTTGTAATGGTCGAGGATGACCTCGCGGTAGAGCTGCTCGAACTCGCTCATCCGAGGCTCTTCCGGACCTTGTGCAAGCCCTCGACGAGGCGGTCGACCTCGTCCGCGATCGAGTAGAGATAGAAGCTCGCCCGCGTCGTCGCCGCGACACCGAGCCGCGTCATCAGCGGCTGCGTGCAGTGATGGCCGGCCCTGACCGCAATCCCCTCCCAGTCCAGGATCTGCGCCACGTCGTGCGGGTGGATGCCTTCGACCTCGAAGGAGACGATTCCGGCGCGTCGCTCGGCCGGTGGGCCGAACAGCCGGATCCACGCGAGCTCGTCGAGGCGGCCCATCGCATAGACCGTCAGCTCGTGCTCGTGCTGCTCGATCGCGGGCAGTCCGATCTCCGAGATGTACTCGATTGCGGCGCCGAAGCCGACCGCTTCCGCGATCGCAGGCGTCCCGGCCTCGAACTTGTAGGGAAGCTCGTTGAAGGTCGTCCGGTCGAGGCCGACCGACCGGATCATCTCGCCTCCGAGATTGAACGGAGCCATCGCCTCGAGCAGCTCGCGGCGGCCCCAGAGTGCGCCGATCCCGCTCGGTCCACAGAGCTTGTGCGACGAGAGCGCGAGGAAGTCGCAGCCGAGCGCCTGCACGTCGATCGTGCGGTGCGGTGCGGCCTGCGCCGCGTCGACCACCATGATCGCGCCCTGCTCGTGCGCCCAGGCTGCGAGCCGCTCGATGGGGTTGATCGTGCCGAGCGAGTTCGAGACGAGGCCGGTCGCGACGACCTTGATCGCGTTGTCGCGGGCCAGCTCCTCGAGCGCGTTGAGCTGGAGCTCGCCCTGATCGTCGATCGGGATGTGCCGGAAGCTCGCGCCGGTTCGGCTCGCGATGAACTGCCATGGGACGAAGTTCGCGTGATGCTCGAGCTCGGTGACCACGACGGTGTCGCCGGGACCGAGGTTCTGCAACCCCCAGGCATACGCAACCAGGTTGATCGACTCGGTCGCGCTGCGCGTGAAGATCACCTCCCGCTCCGAAGGCGCGTTGACGAACGCAGCGACCGTGCGGCGGGCGCCCTCGTAGCCCTCCGTGGCGCGCTCCGCCAGCCGGTAGACACCGCGGTGGACGTTGGCGTACTCGTGCTCGTAGAACGCCCGCATCCGGTCGAGCACCTGGCGTGGCTTCTGGGTGGACGAGGCAGAGTCGAGGTACGCGAGCGGCCTCCCGCCGACGAGCTCCTCCAGGAACGGGAAGTCTGCGCGAAGCGCTGTGGTGTCGAGGGGGCTCGAGGTGGAGACGGCCATCTCTCCATCGTAGCCGGGAGGGTCAGCTTGCCCGGGCGCGCAGCGGGACGAAGCGGTCGTCGGTCAGCCACAGAAACCCGATCGCGATCCCCGACCCGACCGCGATCAGCGCAACGGCCGCGGGATTGGGCACCGCGAGCTCGAAGAAGTGCCGCAGGCCGGGTGTGAGGAGGACGACGAGGTACACGGCGAAGAGGCAACCGCAGAGGATCCCGACGAGCCGGGCCCGCCGGGTGCTCGTCGCCTCGAGGGCGAGGACGAGGTAGAGGCCGACGATCACCAGGGTCGAGGTGGCGGCGGTGCGGGACTGGAGCAGGCCGAGCTCGAAGACGTTCAGCGAGACGAGGTACGTCGTGGTGACGCCGAGCCCCGCGGCCACCCCAGCGGGGACCGCGAAGCGGCCAACCTCGCGCAAGAAGCGATCCGTGCGCCACGGGCCGTCACTCGGGGCGAGGGCCAGAAAGAACGCCGGGATGCCGACGGTGAGCGTGGCCACGATCGTGAGGTGGCGGGGGAGCAGAGGGTACTCGGCCGGTGTGATGCCGACGGCGACGATCAGGAACGCGGCGAACACGGATTTCGTCACGAACAACTTCGTCACCCGTTGCAGGTTGCGGAGGATCCGCCGGCCTTCGGCAACCATGCCCGGGATCGCAGCGAAATCGCCGTTCACGAGCACGACGTCCGCGACGGCCTTCGCCATCTGCGTGCCCGAGCCCTGTGCGATCGACAGCCGGGACGCCTTCAGCGCGGGCACGTCGTTGACACCGTCGCCGACCATGGCCACATACCGTCCGCGGCGGCGAAGCGACTCGACGACCCGGCGTTTCCCGTCGGGTGAGATCCGGCCGACGAGGCCGAGCTCGCGGACGACGCGGTCGAGCTCCGTGTCGCCGGCTGGAAGCGTGCCGCCGTCGACAGCGACTCCGCGCGCCGGGATTCCTGCGTCGTGCGCGATCGAGGCCACCGTGCGGGCGGAGTCGCCGGAGAGGACGACGATCTCGACGCCCTGCTCGACGAGGTAGGCGACGGTGGCCGTCGTGTCGCCCCGGAGGTCCTCGGCCAGTACGGCGAGGCCGAGGAGCCGAAGCGGGGGCGGCCCGGCGTCCGGATCGTCGGGGAACCGGGTCGTGGCCGTGCCGAACCCGACCACCCGACGACCTGCCTCCTGCTGGGCGGCACAGGCCGCCTCCAGCTCCTCGAGCGGAAAGAGCTCGGGGGCGCCGAGGACGTATCGCACACCGTCGAGTCGCAGGCCACTCCAGCGGCGGCGCGAGACGAACGGGATCGCCTCACCTACCGCCTCCGGAGGCGCCGGCGAGGCACGCGAGAGAGCCTCGAGCGTCAGGTTCTGCGCCTCGGACGATGCGGCGAAGCGGCCGAGCGCGTGTGCGAGCCCGGCCTCCTGGGTCGCGGCGGACGGGATCAGGGTGACGACGCGGAGAGACGCCTCGGTCAAGGTGCCCGTCTTGTCGACGCAGATCGTGTCGACGGACGCGAGCGACTCGATCGCGTTCAGCTGTTGCGAGAGCGCCCCGCCTCTGGCCATGCGCAGCGCCGCGGCCGCGTAGGTGACGGAGACGAGCAGGACGAGGCCCTCCGGGACGAGTGTGACCATGCCGGCGACCGCGGTGTCGACGGCATGCCTGGTGCCGACGCCTTGCTTCCACAGCGCCACGATCAGCATCGCGCCGAGCGGCACCATCACCGCGAGCAGCACGTAGAGGAGACGGTCGACGGAACGCTCGAGCGGGGAGCGCGGATGGCGGAATGCCCGGGCGGTTCCGGCGATGCGCTCGGCGTAGCTGTCCGGCCCGACCGCTGCGACCTCGAACGAGCCCGTGCCCTCGACGACGAAGGAGCCCGACCGCACCTCGTCGCCGGCCGAGCGCTCGACCGGCTGCGTCTCACCCGTCAGGATCGATTCGTCCACGTACAGGCCGGAGCCGGCGCGCAGGGGGCCGTCGGCGATCACCTGATCGCCGGGCCCCAGCCGGACGAGGTCGCCCTCGACGACCTGGGACACGTGGAGCTGACGCGGCTCGCCGTCCCTGACCACGGTGGCGCGAGGCGCCACGAGCGCCGCGAGCTCGTCGAGCTTCCGCTTGGCCCGGAGCTCTTGCCAGATCCCGATCCCGGTGTTGGCGACGATGATCCCGAGAAACAGCGCGTCGCGCCAGTCGCCGAAGACCAGCGTCAGGAGCCCGAGCGCGAGCAGGATCGCGTTGAACGGCGTCACGGCGTTCGCACGGACGATTGCCGACGTCGACCGGCTCGCGGGCGGCTCCGGCGCCTCGCCGCGGGCGGCAAGACGCGCCGCAGCCTCCGTCTCGGACAGGCCTGAGCTCACCGGCGCGAGGCTAACACTGCCCGGGCACGCGCCCGCCCATCAAGCAGGTGGGTGCACCCTCCCGTTCGTCTGGGCGCGGGCGGCGACCTCCCGCTGCCGCTCGACCGTCGCGGCCGCGATCGTGAGGAGCTCGCAGAGACGGGACAGCCGCACACGCTCGGAACTCTCGTCGAGCAGCTCCTGCTTGAGGTCGGGCGAGAAATCGAAGCAGCCTGCGATCGCGAACGACAATTCGGGCAGCTCCGCGGGCGGCGCCTCGATCTCGGATGCGGTGAGCTCGACGAGCCGGGCGAAGAGCTCGAGAGCACGGCCGACGTCGTTCGGTTCCGCGGGATCATGCTGATCGTCGACCGGCTCCACGCGGCCGGTGACGAACGACCGGCCCTCCGTCAGCTCGAGCAACCGGAACCGCGCACCGCCCTCGACGACGACGTTCAGCCTGCCGTCGGCGAAGCGCTCCGTCACCTCGGTCACCGTGGCGAGCGTCCCGACCTGGCGGAGACCGTCCTCGTCGGCGTAGACGACCCCGAACGGCGTCTCCTCCTCGAGGCTCTCGCCGATCAGCTCGCGGTAGCGCGGCTCGAAGATGTGGAGCGGCACCTGCTCGGCGGGGAGCAGGACGAGCCCCAACGGGAAGAGGCCGATCTCATCCATGCACCCGAAGACTACGCGCGTGGGCGACCGGGGAGCCGCCGTCAGCGGGGCGTCGAGGGACCGCGGTCAGGATCCGTGCGGGATCCGCGCCTCGAGAGCGTTGCCGAGCGCCTCGCGCACGGGCTCCAGCTCGATGCGGTCGAGCACGTCCTGGAAGAACCCGCGCACGATCAGCCGCTCCGCGTCCGCGCGCGAGAGGCCGCGGGCCATCGCGTAGAAGAGCTGCTCGCGGTCGACCTGGCTCAGCGTCGCTCCATGGGTGCACCGCACGTCGTTGGCGAGGATCTCGAGGCCCGGGATCGAGTCTGCATGGGCCGTCTTCGAGAGCAACAGGTTGCGGTTCTCCTGGTAGGCGTTCGTCTTCTGCGCGCCCTCCTCGACCCGGATCATCCCCCGCCACACGGCGCTTGCGGTGTCCCGGAGCACCCCTTTGAACGCGAAGTCGGACGTGGTGTTGGGAGCGATGTGCTCCTGGAAGGTGTCGTAGTCGAGCCGCTGCTCATGGTCGGCGAAGTAGGCGCCGGTCACTCTCGACGTCGCGCCCTGTCCGGCGAGGTCGTTCTGGATCCACACCTTGCCACCGCCCGAGCCGAACCCTCCGGCGACCCAGTCCAACTCCGCATCGCGGCCGACCGTGGCGTGATGCGAGGCGAAATGCCAGGTGCTCTGAGACAGGTTCTGGACGGACACGTACTCGACCTTGGCGCCGTCCTCGACCACGATCTCGACGGCGGCGTTCGAGTAGGCGGAAAGCTCCGGCACTGCCGACGCGTACTCCTCGATCACGGTGAACCGGCTCTGCGCCTCGGCGACGATCAACAGCCGCCAGAACAGCGAGCCACCCTCGATCGCGTTGGCGATCCTGATGTAGAGCGGCTTGTCGACGACGACGCCCTTGGGCACGTGGACGAGCAGGCCGTGCTCCCACATCGCCGCGTTGTGGGCCGCGAACTTCTCGCCGTGGCCGACGAGCGTCCCGAGCAGGGGATGGTCGTCCGTGAGCAGCTCGAAGCGGATGCCATCGGGCGCGTGCTCGATCGTGATCCCGTTCTCGCCGACGAAGGCGACGCCGGAGGCGTCGATCTCGAGCATCGCGGTCGGCGCCGCGCCGGCGCCCGTTGCGCCGGAGGCCGTCGCGTACGAGTCGGGGTCGAATCCCGCCAGATCCGTGAAGCGCCAGTGCTCATCGGACTTGGTCGGAAGCGGAATCGCCCTGTAGCGCTCGAGGAGCTCGGCTCTCATACCGGCGCATACCTCCTGTGCAGCATCAACGCGTTCCCGTCGGGATCGCGGAAGAAGGCCATGTGGCAGACGCCGGTATCCAGGATCTCACCCTCGAACTCGACGCCTGCCTCTTCCAGCTCCGCACGGGCCGCCGCCACGTCTGGGACGCGCAGCGCCACGTGGGAGGCGTGCGGGCCGGTGAAGGACTGGCCGACGTTCGTGGGGTCGATCAGATAGACGCTGAGGTTCTCGCCGAGCTGGTACTCCGGCCAGGTGTCGTCACCGCTGACGAGCGGCAGCCCGAGCGTCTCGCCGTAGAAGCGCCGCGAACGATCGATGTCCGTCACCGGCATGGACACGAAGTCCGTCCGCTCGACCGTGATCACGAGTCGCTGCGCCCCCTCCGCGCGGCGCGTAGCGATGATGGAGCATCAGGTCGTTGCCATCGGGATCCTGGAGGAACGCCATGTGGCAGACGCCCGTGTCGAAGGTCTCGCCGAGGAACTCGACGCCCTTCGCCTCGAGCTCGGCGCGCGCGGCGGCGACGTCCTCGGCGTGCAGCGCGATGTGCGCGTTCTTCTGCGGGGCGAACTCGATCCCGAACGTGGCCGGCTCGTAGATGCCGAAGCACGTCTCGCCGACCCAGAACTCGGCGTCGGCGGTCTCGTCGGGCCGGAGGCCGAGCGTGTCGACGTAGAACGCCCGCGATCGCTTCCAGTCGGTGGAGGGCACGGCAACGAAGTCGAGGCCCGTCACCGGGCTAGCCAACCGTTGCGACTGGCTCGACGGGCTGCTGGCTGTTCCCTGTTGCAGTTCGTCGAGCCGGTCGTGACTAGCCAACCGAGCCCTCCATCTGCAGCTGGATCAGCCTGTTCATCTCGACGGCGTACTCGAGCGGCAGCTCCTTCGTGATCGGCTCCACGAACCCCGAGACGATCATCGCGCTCGCCTCGGACTCGGACAATCCGCGGCTCATCAGGTAGAAGAGCTGCTCCTCACCGATCTTGGAGACCGTGGCCTCGTGGCCCAGGTCGACGTCGTTCTCGTCCACCTTGATGTACGGGTACGTGTCCGAGCGCGACTCGTCGTCGAGGATGAGAGCGTCGCAGACGACCTTCGACTTCGAGCCGGTTGCGCCCTTCGCCACCTCGAGCAAGCCGCGGTAGCCTGCACGGCCGCCGTCTTTCGAGATCGACTTGGAGGTGATCACGGAGGACGTGTTCTTGCCGACATGGACGACCTTGCCGCCCGCGTCCTGATGCTGGCCCTTGCCGGCAAAGGCGATCGAGAGCACCTCGCCGTGTGCTCTTTCGCCCATCAGCCAGATCGCCGGGTACTTCATCGTCAGCTTGGAGCCGAGGTTGCCGTCGACCCACTCCATCGTCGCGTCCTCGTGGGCGACCGCCCGCTTCGTGACGAGGTTGTACACGTTGTTCGACCAGTTCTGGATCGTCGTGTAGCGGCAGCGGCCACGCGGCTTGACGATGATCTCGACGACCGCAGAGTGCAGCGAGTCGGACGAGTAGATCGGCGCCGTGCACCCTTCCACGTAGTGCACGTAGGCGTCCTCGTCGACGATGATCAGCGTCCGCTCGAACTGGCCCATGTTCTCCGCATTGATCCGGAAGTACGCCTGCAGCGGCATCTCGATGCGGACGCCGGGAGGGACATAGATGAACGAGCCACCCGACCAGACTGCCGAGTTGAGCGCTGCGAACTTGTTGTCGTTCGCCGGGATGATCGTGCCCATGTACTGCTTGACGATGTCCTCGTGCTCGCGGAGCGCAGAGTCCATGTCGAGGAAGATCACGCCCTTGCGCTCGAGATCCTCCTGCAGCTTGTGGTAGACGACCTCGGACTCGTACTGGGCGCCGACGCCTGCCAGATACTTCTTCTCCGCCTCCGGGATCCCGAGCTTGTCCCAGGTGTCGAGGATCTCGGCGGGCAGGTCCTCCCACTTGTCGACCTGCTTCTCCGTGGGGCGGATGTAGTAGTAGATGTTGTCGAAGTCGATCTCGGCGACGTTGCCGCCCCAGGTCGGGAGCGGTCGCGCGTAGAAGTAGTCGAGCGACTTGTGCCTGAACTTGCGCATCCAGTCGGGCTCGTTCTTGTGCTCGGCGATCGCCTCGACGACCTCGTGCGAGAGGCCCCGGCCGGACTTGAAGAAGTAGTCCTTGGCCTCGTCGGGGTTCGAGAAGCCGTACTGGTACTCGCTGCGAATGCCTTTGACGACGTCGTTTTCGGCGGTGCTCATGAGTCCTCGCTTGCTACGCCTGCAGGAATGAAGGCCTCATAGCCCTCCGCCTCGAGCTTCTGCGCGAGCTCTGCGCCGCCCGAGGCCACGATCCGTCCGTCCACGAAGACGTGCACGTGATCCGGGGTGATGTAGTTGAGGATCCTCTGGTAATGGGTGATCACGAGCGCGCCCATCTCGGGGCCGACCAGCTCGTTGACGCCGTTCGCCACAACCCTGAGTGCGTCGATATCGAGTCCCGAGTCCGTCTCGTCGAGCACTGCGATGCGCGGCTTCAGCATCGCCATCTGGAGAATCTCGACGCGCTTCTTCTCGCCGCCCGAGAAGCCGTCGTTCAAATACCGCTGAGCGAGCTCGCGCGGCACCTTCAGGTGCTCCATCGCTGCCAGCATCTCCGTCCGGAACTCCTTGACCGCGATCGGGTCGTCCTCGCCACCGTTCGCCGCCTTGCGCTTCGCATTGATCGCGCTGCGCAGAAAGCTCGTCACCGTGACACCGGGGATCGCGTGCGGATACTGAAAGGCGAGGAACAGGCCCTTCTGAGCTCGCTCGTCAGCGCCGAGCTCGGCGACGTCCTCGCCGTCGAGCAGGATCTCACCCTCGGTGATCTCGTACGACGGGTGGCCCATCAGCGCGTACGCAAGCGTCGACTTCCCGGAGCCGTTCGGGCCCATGATCGCGTGCTTCTCGTTCGTGTTCACCTTCAGATCGACGCCCTTGACGATCTGGGTGCCGTCCTCCAGTGCGACGTGCAAATTCTTGATCTCCAGCAAAGCCACGTGTTCTGTCCTCTGATCCTCGGATGGAAAAAGCTCGGGCGGCGCTTCCGGATTCCAGAAAGCGTGCCTCACTCATCGTAGCCGGACCGACGCGCCCGTCCAGGGCTCGGGCCGCCGGGTGCACGCATGGTTACGCCATCGTTGCCCCGCCGTCCCGGCCCACGCCGCTTTCGGGAACGCTGCTACGCTTGCTGCATGCCCTTCGGAATTGGCATCTGGGAGCTCCTCATCCTCCTGCTCGTGCTGCTCCTCGTCTTCGGCCCCAAGCGGCTGCCGGAGATGGGTCGCCAGCTCGGCAAGGGCATGCGAGAGTTCAAGGATTCGGTTACCGGCGACTCGCACGACGACGAGGCTTCCGTTGCCTTGCCGCCTGCCGAGCCGGCCGTTCCCGCCGCACCTGCCGCGTCTGATTCGCGCGAGCGGGACACCGTCTCCTAACTCCTCACGAGGATGATCCGCAGGCTCGCCCCGCGCCGGCTCGGCACGGACGAAGAGGCGACCGTCGTCGAGCACCTGACGGAGCTGCGCCACAGGCTCCTGATCGTAGTCGCAGCGATCATCCCGGCGTTTCTGCTCTGCTTCGCGTTCCACCAGACGCTGATCGAGTGGCTGATGCGGCCACTGCCGGCAGACAAGACACTCGTCACGCTCGGGGTAGTCGAGCCCTTCACGACGGCCGTCAAGGTCAGCGGACTCGCCGCGATCGCGATCGTGCTCCCGATCCTCGTCTGGCAGGTCTGGGGTTTCCTCGCCCCCGCCGTCGACGGGGCCACCCAGCGCGTGCTGACAGTGTTCATCGTGATCGCGACAGGCCTCTTCGCGGGGGGTGTCCTGTTCGCCTACTTCATCGTCCTGCCGGCCGCCATCACTTTTCTGACCAACTTCGACGACACGCTCTACAACGTCCAGATCCGCGCGAGCTACTACCTCTCGTTCACCTCGCTCGTCCTGCTCGCCTGCGGCCTCGCCTTCGAGATGCCGATCTTCATCCTCGCCCTCGTGCGTGTCCGGGTCCTCAGCTACGACAAGCTGCGCCGCAACCGTCGGCTCGGGTACGCCCTGATGGTCGTGTTCGCGATTCTGCTTCCCACGGTCGATCCCGTCTCGCTGCTGTTCGAGACGATCCCGCTGTTGATCCTCTTCGAGGCCTCGATCTGGCTGTCGCGCCTGATGGAGAAACGGTGGAACAGGGATCCGTCGCCTTGGTTCGACGAGGACGAAGGGGCCGCGACGCCGTGAGCGTCGTCTCGGCGGACTGGGTCGTGCCCGTCGAAGGGGCTCCGATCCGGGACGGCGCCGTCGTGATAGCCGAGGACGGGACGATCGTCGCCGTCGGAGCCTCGGGCGACCTCGGCTTCGGCACGCGACACGAAGGTTGCGTGATCGTGCCCGGGTTCGTCGATGCGCACTCCCATATCGAGTACGCGGTCTACGCTGGGTTCGGCGACGGGCTCCCGTTCGTGCCCTGGATCGACATGCACGTTCGGCGCAAGGCCGCGCTCGAGCTCGACGACATGGTCGCGATCGCGACCGTCGGCGCACACGAGTGCCTGCGCTCGGGCATCACGACGATCGGCGACTGCAGCTTCTCGGGAGCCGCCGTGACCGCGGCGGCCACGACGGGCTTGCGCGCGATCGTCTACCTGGAGGTCTTCGGTCGTGACGCGACCGCCCTCGACACGTTCCACCAGACGCACGAGCGCGTGGCGTCGCTGCTCTCGGATCGAATCGCCGTCGGCGTTTCGCCGCATGCTCCGTATACGTGCACGGTCGAGGTGTACCGCGCCTGCGCAGAGCTCGGACTACCCCGCGCGACACACTTCGCCGAGAGCACTGCCGAGCGTGCCTGGCTTGTCGCCGGAGCCGGAGACTGGACGCCTCTCGCCGCGTTTCTCGTCCCGCCGCCCGGCGAGACCGGGATCCGGCTGCTCGCAGCCGAGGGGCTGCTCGGTCCCGATCTGATGGCGGCGCACTGCGTCGATGCGGACATCGAGGAGATCGAGCTTCTCGCCGCACACGGGGTCGGGGTCGCGCATTGTCCGCGCTCCAACGGATACCTGGGTTGCGGAGTCGCGCCGATCGAGGAGATGCGTGCGTCGGGTGTGAAGGTCTCGATCGCCACCGACAGCCCGGCATCGACGCCGTCCCTGGACATGTTCGAGGAGATCCGAACGGCGATCGTGATGGCCCGCTCACGCGCCCGCCGTGCGGACGCGCTCTCCGCTGCAGACGCGCTCGAGCTCGCGACGCTGGGCGGCGCCCGGGTGCTCGGGATGGCTGACCGCGTCGGCTCGCTGGTACCCGGGAAGCAGGCCGATCTGACCGTCGTCTCGCTCGCGGACTCACCGTTCAATCCCGTGGAAGATCCTGTTACGGCGGTCATCCTCGGCGGCTCCCCGAACCACGTCACAGCTACTCTGGTGGCCGGCGAAGAGCGTTACTCGAAAGGAACGTCGCGATGGCCCGATTCGACAAGAGCAGCACGAAGCGCACGAAGCAGGATGCTGCCGTAGCGGCACCGCGCGGCGTCAAGCGCTCGACCGCTCCGTCGATCGAGGACACGATGTTCTTCCCCCGGCTGCGACGCCACGCCAAGTGGATGTTCGTCTTCCTCGCTGTCGCTCTCGGCGGCGGCTTTGTGATCTTCGGCGTCGGCGCGGGAGGCACCGGTGTCGGCGACTTGTTCCGCGGCGGCGGGGGCTCGAGTGGAGTGCCGTCGATCAGCAACGCGCAGAAGAAGACCGAGGAGAACCCGACAGAGCGTCGCAGCGTGGCGTGAGCTCTCGACCGCCCTGCAGACCGAGGGCGAGATCGACAAGGCGGTCGACGCCCAGAATCGGGTCGTCGTGCTGGCTCCGAAGGATGCCGACGCGCTCCGCGAGCTCGCGGGGCTCTACCTCTCGCAGGCGAGCGAGAAGCAGCGGCAGGCTCAGATCGTTCAGCTCAAGGCGGCCTACGCGGGAGCCGGCCAGAACTTCCCCGGCGCCCTCACCGCGCCGACCGGGCAGTCGCTCGTCGACGACAAGATCAGCCAGACGCTCAACGCCCAGAGCTCGACCTCCCTCCAGACGCTCTACTCGGAGGCCCAGGCTGCGTCGGGCTCGGCCGTCGCCGCCTACAAGAAGATCGTTGCGCTCCAGCCGGGCGACCCGAACGTTCAGCTCGAGCTGGCCCAGGCCGCCCAGCAGGCCGGCGACACGGCGTCGGCGATCGCCGCCTACGCGGCTTTCCTGAAGCTCGCACCGGACGACCCGAACGCCGCCATCGTGAAGCAGCAGCTGAAGCAGCTGAGACAGACCTCTGCAGCATCGGGATAGACTCGCGGCTATGGCGCCGACCTCGAATCGCCCTGGCCGTCGACGGCGGATCGTGCTGCTGTCCGGCATCGTCGCAGCCGCGATTCTCGTCGCCGGTTGCGGGACGGTGGGCTACTCCGAGGGTACGGGCGACCGCACGAAGGGCAAGGAGCTGTTCGTCGCACGGTGCGGGAGCTGCCACACGCTCGCGGATGCCGGCACGAGCGGAAAGATCGGCCCGAACCTCGACTACGCGTTCCTCGAGTCGCGGCGCGACGGGCTCGGCGAGAGCACGATCCAGCAGGTCGTCCGAGGGCAGATTGCGTACCCGATCACGGACACGTCGACCGGAGCGCCCGGGA
The DNA here is from genome assembly GCA_963799905.1 of uncultured Thermoleophilia bacterium. Lineage (GTDB taxonomy): Bacteria > Actinomycetota > Thermoleophilia > Gaiellales > Gaiellaceae > Gaiella. Next base: position 371,099 of record CAWCYU010000029.1, on the reverse strand, counting down.
TGCCGGAGAACATCGTCAAGGGCCAGGACGCCGAGGACGTGGCCAGCTACGTTGCGAGCGTCGCCGGGGTCGGCGACCCGAACGCGACCAAGCCCCCGCCGACCACGACCACGGCGCCCACGCCGACGACCACGACGGGCGGCGGTGCGAAGGGAGACCCAGCCGCCGGCAAGCAGGTCTTCGAGACGGCCGGCTGCGGTGGGTGTCACACCCTGGCGGACGCCGGCTCGTCGGGCAACGTGGGCCCGAACCTCGACGAGGCCAAGCCCGACGCCGCGCTCGTGACGGCGCGCGTCACGAAGGGGAAGGGCGCGATGCCGTCCTTCGCCGGACAGCTCGACGCGAAGCAGATCGCCGACGTCGCCGCGTACGTGTCGAGCGTCGCGGGCACGTAACCCCGGCTACCGGGACGTTCGACAGGGAGGCAGGCCGCTCGACTACGCGGATGCGTCGCCGATCACGTGCGTGACGGGCACGTCGAAGCGGGAGCGGGCGGCCTCGACGACGCCTCGCTCGAGCCAATGCGACGCGCCCTCGGGGTGGGTCGAGATCACGATCGCGTCGGCCGGGAAGCCGCGCAACGCATCCTCGAGCGCCTGCAGGGGGTCTCCGTCACCGATCTCCCCGCGCACGTTGACACCCGCAGCGGTCAGGTCGTCGACGGTCGAGCGGAGCCTCGACGCCGCCGCGTCGCGGGCCCCGTCCTCGTCGGACAACCACGTCTTGAGCTGGGAGTTGAGGGCCGGACAGACGACGAGCACGTCCTCCGCGACGCCGTCGGCCATGCGCACGATCTCCTGGTGCAGCCGCGCTCCCTCGAGCGTCTCGTTGGCGACGACGATGATCCGGCGCGTATCGTCGACCGCCGCCCGGTCGACGTGATGCGTCGTGGGGGCTGCCTTGGCGCCTCCCCGCAGGAGCGCGACGGCCAGCACGGTCAGGACGACGAAGACGACGACCCCGAGCCACGTCGCGAGCCATGAGGCGAGGACGATCAGCGCGAGGTAGACGATCGTGCCGAGCACGAACCGGAAGGCGTTGTCCTCGTTCCTGAGCGGATTGCGCACGGGCTCCCCCAGTTCTACGTCGAACCATCATGCGCGGATTGCCACGTGCTTGGCAAGGCCGCTTCCGCGACCGCTGCTCAGATCAGATAGACGGCGGCGTACACGACGAGCCACATGACGTCGACGAAGTGCCAGTAGATCCCCGGGATCTCGACGCCGTGATGGTGCTCGGGCGAGTAGTGGCCGCGGAACGCCCGCACGGCAGCGATCGTGAGCAGCGTCAGACCGATGAAGACGTGGGCCCCGTGGAGGCCGGTGAGCCCGAAGAAGACCGAGGCGAAGGCGCCGTCGCCCGTGTTGAACCCGACGTGCGCGTACTCGATCGCCTGGGTGAGCAGGAACGCCGTTCCCATCAGGATCGTCAGCACGAGGCCCGCCTGCAGGCCGCGCCGGTTGTTGCGCTTGATCGATTGCAAGGCCCAGTGCATCGTGAAGCTCGAGGTGACGAGGATTGCCGTGTTGACCCCGGCGACGAACTTCGGGAACTCGAACGGCGGCGGCGGCCAGACGGACGAGGCGTCCGGATTGACGACACGCACGAAGAAGTACGCCGTGAAGAACGAGCCGAACAGCATCGCCTCGGAACCGATGAACAGGAACATCCCGAGGATCGTCGGCTCGATCCGCGAGCTACGGTTCGCGATCGGCGGACCGTGATGGTCGTGGAGCGCTGCCTCGGCGTGCGAGGTCATACGTGGGTCTCCTGCTGCTGCAAGGCCCCGCCGGCGAGGATCGCGTGCCGCGCTCCGGGCACCCCGTATTCATAGGGCCCGCCGACGACCTGCGGGATCTCGTCGAAGTTGAAGACCGGCGGCGGCGACGAGACCTGCCACTCGAGCGTCAGCGCGCGCCACGGGTTGGACTCGGCGATGGGGCCGCGCGCCCAGCTGACGATCACGTTGTAGAAGAACACGACGACGGACGCCCCGAGTGCGAACGAGGAGATCGTGACGAACAGGTTCAGATCGGCGAATCGATCCGAGTAGTCGGCCACGCGGCGCGGCATCCCGACGAGGCCCACCCAGTGCATCGGGAAGAACGTCAGGTTGAAGCTGACGAACGTGAGCCAGAAATGCAGCTTCCCGAGCCTCTCGTTGTACATCCGTCCGGTCATCTTCGGGAACCAGTAGTAGATCCCGGCGAAGATCGTCAGCACCGAGCCTCCGAAGAGCACGTAGTGGATGTGCGCGACGATGAAGTACGTGTCGGACGCGTGAATCGTGATCGGCACCGAGGCCAGGTAGATCCCGGACAGGCCGCCGATCAGGAACATCGAGATGAAGCCGAGCGCGAACAGCATCGGCGTGTTGAGCTGGATCCGCCCTTCCCAGAGCGTCGCCAGCCAGCTGAACACCTTCACCCCGGTGGGCACGGCGATCAGCAGCGTCGAGATCATCATCGGGATGCGCAGCCAGTCGGCCATGCCCGCCACGAACATGTGATGGGCCCAGACCGAGAACCCGAGCACGAGGATCCCGAGGAGTGAGATCGCCATCAGGCGATACCCGAAGATCGGCTTCCGGCTCATCACCGAGACGATCTCCGAGATGATCCCGAACCCGGGCAGGATCATGATGTAGACGGCCGGGTGGCTGTAGAACCAGAAGATGTGCTGATAGCCGAGCACGTAGCCGCCCTCGTCGGGCGTGAAGAAGCTCGTATGCATGACCCGGTCGAACATGACGAAGAACTGCGAGCCGGCGATGAACGGGGTCGCGATCACGACGAGCAGCGAGGTCGTGAAATTCGCCCACACGAGCAGCGGCAGCCGCCAGAACGTCATGCCGGGCGCACGCATCGTGATGATCGTGACGAGGAAGTTGAGCGCGGTCAGAATCGACGAGGCGCCGGCCCACTGGACGCCCATGTTGAAGAAGATCTGGCCGATCGGTTGCTCGGAGGCGAGCGGCGCGTAGCTCGTCCAGCCGGTCGCGAACGCGCCGCCCGGGGCGAGGAAGCTCGCCAGGAACATCGTGCCCGCGATCGGCAGCAGCCAGTAGGACAGCGCGTTCAGGCGCGGGAAGGCCATATCGGGAGCGCCCAGCATCAGCGGCACCGCGAAGTTGGCAAGCCCGGCGAAGGCCGGGATGATGAAGACGAAGATCATCAGCGCCGCGTGCACGGACACGAGCCCGTTGTAGGTCTGCGTGTCCATGAACTGCATCCCCGGCTGGGCGAGCTCGGCACGGAAGAGCATCGCCATCAGGCCGCCGATCACGAAGAAGAAGAACGTGGTCACCAGGTACTGGACGCCGATCACCTTGTGGTCGGTGTTGACCTTGAAGTAGTCCGTCCAGCTCTTGGCGCCGTGGCCGGAGTGGTCCTCGGGCAGCGTCGGCCGGCCGGAGATCCAGTAGAGCCAGTAGTCGAAGGCGCCGATGCCGAGCAGGAAGCCGACCGGCCCGAGTGTCAGCCCGCCGACGAGGACGATGATGTTCCAGTCGTAGACCGGGTCCCAGCCCGCGAGCCAGCGAATCCCGGCTACGAGGTAGAGACCGACGAGGAAGAACAGGGCGAAGCACCAGGCGCCCCGGATGAACCCCGGGCGCATCAGCAGGCCACGCCGGCGCGGGGGCGCGCCGCTTCCGTGGCCCGTGTCGTGAGACGTGTGCTCGACGGTGCTCACCGGATCAACTCCTTCGCTCTGCTCACTTCGCTGTCGTCAGATAGGTGACCAGCGCGTCGATCTCCGCCGGGGAGAGCGACTTGCTGAAGCTACCGGGCATCACACCCGCGGAATATCCCTTCGCCAGGACGGCATTCGGGTTGACGATCGACTCCCTCACGTAGGCCGCAGGATCCTCCCCCGCCTTCTTCGCATCTGCCGCGAGGTTGTCGAGGCTCGGTCCGATTGCCCCGTTCGTGCCGGCGGGCGTGAACACATGACACCCGCCGCAGCCGGCCGACGTGAACACGGCGGCGCCGGAGGTGCCCTTGCCACCGCCCTGCTGCCCCTTCACCCACGTGGCGAACTCCTGCTGCGAGACGACGCGAACGGGCGCCCGCATCGTGGCATGGCCGAGGCCGCAGAGCTCCGTGCAGATCAGCGTGAACGTCCCGGTGCGGGTCGGTGTGAGGACGAGATTCGTCTCGATGCCGGGCACGAGGTCCTGCTTCTGCCCCATCTCGGGGATCCAGAAGGAGTGGATCACGTCGGCCGACTCCATCTCGAGCTCGATCCCGCGGTCGACCGGCAGGACGAGCTCCTCGGACTTGAGGTTGTTGCTCTGCGGGTACTCGAAGCGCCAGGCGAACTGCTGCGCGTAGACCTTGATCGTCATCGGATTCGTGCCGGCGTTGCCGTTCTGGGAGAGCACGATCGCGCTGACGACGCCGATCGCGATCACGAGGATCGCCGGCACGACCGTCCACGCGATCTCGAGGCCGGTGTGGCCGTGGATCGACGGGCCGTCCGACTCGTCCTCGGGCGGCGAGCGGAACGCCATCACCGAGTAGAGGATCACGGCCATCACCAGCGAGAAGATCCCGATGCAGATCACCGTCGCGAACCAGTAGACGAACTCGATCCGGTCCATCTCCTGCGAGGCAGAGGTCGGCAACCAGGGAACCAAGACCGCGACCAGCGAAACGAGGATCGCGATCACGATCCCGATCCCGGCCATGCGGACGATCGCTCCCCTGCGCACGAATGCGAGGTTACATCACGCGTTCGCGTCGGGGCGAGGCCAACCCGCCCCGGGCGCTCGGCTGGTCGATCGAGGACGGAGGTCGGCGTCGAGGCGTCCGATTCTCTGCTGGGCCCATCTCGACTTTGGTCTAGTGGCGCAACCGAATTCCGGGACTAGGCTTGGTCTGGTTTCGCGTGCCGTCTGGCGCCGGGAAATGCCTATGGGGATAGGTGGGGGTATGAGCGCACGTCTGCTGAGCAGGGTGTTGGTGGCCGTCGCGGTCGTCGGGGTCATGGTCGCGTGGGGTACCGGCGCTGCGTCGGCGGCGGTCGTGAACGTGTCCCCGCCGGAGGTCGTGGCGAGCTCGTATCGAACAGGTGCGACGCTCCTTGCGAATCCCGGCGTCTGGCTCGGGAATCCGACCTCCTACAGCTTCCAGTGGCAGAAGTGCAAGCTCGATCCGGCCACCACGTGCCAGAACATCGCCGGCGCCACGGGGCCGACACACGTCGTCACAGCTGCAGACGCCGTCTGGACTGCGGCCGGCTTCCTGCCGGAGCGGTCGTTCATGTTCGGCATCCGGATCGTCGTCGAGGTGACGGCCTCCGAGGGGTCGACGAGCGAGACAGCGCGGTCGCAGCTCGACTCTGCCTTGCCGTCCGCGGCTCCCGCGCCGCTTCCGGGCGCGACGCAGACCTTCGGCGCCCCGCCCACAGGCGTGCCCGAGATCGACGGCGCGATCATCCCGGTGCCGAGCTGCCTCGGCAATACCGGGCCGATCTGCACGAACCCCCTGGGGCTGTACTACAAGATCGGCGGACGCTACTCGCTTCCCGAGGGCGGCACGCTGTCGTCGTTCACGTCCTATTTCGCTGGTGGCCCCGCCCCGCAGACGTTCATCCCCGCCATCTACCGGGTCGACAGCAACGGTCAGCCGACGCGGCTGGTCGTGCGGGGCAACGCGTTCATCGTCCCGGCGGGGGCGCCCGCAGGCTGGTTCACGACGTCGCTCGCGGCACCCACGGCCGTGCGGCCGGGCACCGTACGTCCTCGCGTTCCTCGGCGGCACCACGGACCGCGGCGCGATCCCGTACTTCTACATCCCGGCCCAGAGCATCGGGTTTGCGAACGTCAACACGAACCTCACCGAGGGCACACCGGGCTACACCGAGATCTCGCTCGTCCCGAGTGACCCGTTCGGCCCCGTCGAGCACGCGGCCGGTGAGATCCCCAAGGCATACGTCACCTACACCACGGCGGCGTCCGTCACCTCGGCACCCTCCAACACGTCGGCGCCCGTTCTCTCGGGCGGCTCCCAGCTGGGCCAGTCCCTGACGACCTCGACGGGAACGTGGTCGAACGACCCAACGGGGTTCACCTATCAGTGGCAGCGCTGCAACAGCGCGGGGGCGGGGTGCGTCGACCTGGCAGGCCAGGTCGCTTCCGCCTACTCGCCCGTCGCCGGCGACGTCGGCCTGACGCTTCGGGCTGCCGTTCGTGCGGTCAACGACGCGGGCGCCTCGGTGTTCGCGACGAGCGCGGCCTCGCCGGTCATCTCCGCAGGCGGTGGCGCCGCGGCACCCGTCAACACGGGGCTGCCCGTGATCACGGGCGCCACGCAGCCGGCCCAGTCCCTGGCCGCATCGACCGGCACCTGGTTGAACGGGCCGACCTCGTATGCCTATCTCTGGCAGCGCTGCAACTCGGTCGGCGCGGCCTGCGCGGCCATCTCCGGCGCGACCGGCACCACATTTCTTCTGAGCTCCGCCGATCTCGGCGCCACGATCCGGGTCGCGGTCGTGGCGACGAACGCCACCGGCCCCACGACGGCGGTCTCTTCCGCCACGGCTGTGGTCACCGCGACACCGCCCACACCGCCGAGCGGTGGGGGCGGCGGAGAGGAGTGGAGGCGGAGGCGGAGGCGGAGGCGGAGGAGGCGGCGGAGGCGGCGCGCCGGATCTCGCGCTGACATCGTCGGCGAGCATGCAGACCGCAGCGGCAGGAGACACGATCCTGTACCGGTTCGAGGTGCGCGTGAAGAACAGGTCTTCTGCCTCGCGGGTGTTCCTCACCGACACGCTGCCGGCGGGGGTCGAGCTCGTCTCGACGAAGGTGAACCGTGGCTCCGGCTGCACGGGAACGACGACCTTGACGTGCAACCTCGATTTCCTCTCCGGCGATCTCGTCGCCGTGATCGAGGTCGTCGTGCGGGTGACGGCGGCGGGGTCGCTCGTCAACACCGCTTCGGTGACCGCGCCCGAGTTCGACCCGGACCTGAGCAACAACGCGTCCTCCGTGACCGTCGGGCAGCCACAACCGCCGTTGCCGACCCCCACACGGATGCGGCCGGTGCTGGGGAAGGTCGTCCTGCTGCCGCTGCGGCCGTTCGCAGGACGAAAGTTCGTGTTGTCGGTCGTCACGAAGCGGAGCGACACCGGAGCACCGCTGACGGGCGCCAGGCTCGCGTGGATCACCACTGCGGCCGGCAAGCGGGTGATCGGATCGCAGTCGTACAAGGCGGGCACTGCCCGGCTCTCGTTGCTCGTGCCGAAGACGAGCATCGGCAAGCCGCTCAAGCTCAAGCTCACGATCACCGCCTCCGGTCAGACCGTCACTCGCACCTTCACGTATCTGATCGCCTGACCCTGATCAGCTGAACCCGGGTGGCAGGTCGCGTTTCGGAGCCGGCACGGCGTGGCTGATCGGGCGACACCCACGGCCGGAGGACACGCCGCCCTCTTCGCGAAGGACGTCTGTCCATGAGTTGGCGGCGAGACGAGGTGTGGTTCGAGACGGACGTGCTCTGGTTCCGCGAGCAGCCGCGGCAGCCTTTCGCGGCCTTCGGCCTGGAGGTGCCGACGCTTGTCATCAGCGGCACGGCGCCACCTCTTTCGGTCCCGGTCGCGACGGGGCTCGAGGCCTCACGGCAACGGCGGCAGGCCGCTCAGGCGGCGCGGAGACGCCGGCTCGCAACCCGGACAGTGCCGGCGGTGGCGCTGGTCCTCGGCTCGGCCACGATGCTCCCGATCGCCGTCGTGCGCCACGCCGGCGATGGGCGGGATGGTGGGCCACTGCAGGAGGATCCCCCGAGCCTGTCGTTCCGATTCGACCTCGTGAGCAACGGGATTCCCGGAGCGCCGTTCCTGCACCGCGCCGCCGCCCCCCTGCCGACAGGGCGCGAGCTCGCGCGGGCGACGGAGCTCGGCAAGATCGATTGGCACCGCGCGACATCGGTCGGCCTCCCCTACGCGGGACGCCTGGTCGACGGCACGCAGCTTCCCGTCGACGGGCCGGACTGGGTCACGTGGGATCCGGTCACCGACAGGGTTCCGAACCTGCCGCACCGGCTCTACGGCAGCGAGCACACGATCCACACGATCCTCTCCGTGCTCGGCGCCTACCGCACCGCACATGCCGGCGCCCCGCGCGTGGTCGTCGGGGACATCAGCTTCCGCAACGGCGGCAGGATGGACGAGCACGTCTCCCATCAGAACGGCCTCGACGTGGATGTCTACTACCCGCGGCTCGACCGGCACCTGAGCGCTCCGATCGCGACCGGACAGGTCGACCGCGACCTGGCTCAGGATCTGCTCGACCGTTTCGTCGCCGCGGGCGCGCAGACCGTCTTCGTCGGCTTCTCGACCGGGCTCCGTGGGCCGAGCGGCGTCGTCGTCCCATACCCGAATCACGAGAACCACATGCACGTGCGCTTCCCGCCGCCGCCCGGGTGACCCCGGATCACGTCAGAGGGTCGACAGCAGGACGACGAAGATCAGCAGGGCACAGGAGACGCAGGCGACCGCAACGGTGACGAGCACCGCTCGGGCGACCCGATAGCCGATCGCCTCGCTCCGGAGGAGCCTGTACCGCGCGTCGGCCTGACGCCAGCGAAGCCGCGCCAACACCGTCGCCAGGCGTTCGAACCGTCTCCCGCGGGTCGCTCGTCGCGGCGATCGCATCGTCGCGCTCCCCGGACCGCCCAGCAATTCCAGTCCGGGCAGTTCGGGACGACCCTGTTCGGAGCCGGTCTGCTCGGAGCGAGGGCGACTGCTCGTTCCGCTCGTCTCGGGCGGATCGACCGGATCGAGCAGGTGCTCCAGTGCGACGGAAAGCCTCTGCGCAGGCGACGTCTGGCGGATCCAGCTGTTGCTCAGGGGAGCCCGCCCCCACGCGACATCGCCGGCGTGTCACCCGCCGCCCGGGCCGGCAGCTCGACCCGCGGCTGGCCGTTGCTCGGAGCCTGCTCAGCCGGCGCCATCAGCTCCTCGAGCCCGCCGGCGAGCTCGCGCAGTCCTGCGATGAGCTGACGTAGGCGCTTCTCCGTGCGGACAACGCCCTCGTCCAGCGAATGACGGCGCTCGTGGAACGCCTGCTCGAGCTCGGAGTTCCGCTTCTCGGCCTTCGCGACGATCGCCGCTGCCTTGGCATCTGCCTCCTGCCGTGTGCCTGACGCGTACTCCTCCGCCTGCTCGCGCATCTGGTTGCTCAGCTCCTCGACCTCGGCACGGATGCCGGCTGCCTCGACCTGAGCCCGCTTGGCCGTCGTCTTCGCCGTCTCCAGAGCCTCGCGCGCCTGCAGTTCGCTCGCCTCCCGGATGCGTTGGGCGTCTGCGTCCGCCTCCGCCCTGATCTTCTCCGCCGCTTCCTTGGCCGCCGACAGTACCGTCGCGACCTGCTTACCGACCTGCGCGAAGTCCACGGCGTCTGCCGGGGCGGGGGGCACGGGGTTTGCCCGGCTCCCCTTCGAGGGTCGCGGCTCGGCAACGACGTCGTCCCCAGCCTTCGCGACCTCCTGCGATCCGCTCTCTCGCTTGGCTTGCGACTGCTTGCGACCGAACATTGTGCATCACCGCTCTTTCCGCTGCAAAAGGGACGCTTTCTCGCCTTGTCATGGACGGTTCGACTGCTCTGAGCGTAGTCACTCTTTCGGGGGATCCATATCCCTCGAACGAGGGTTCGCGAGCTCGAGCCCGGGCGACCGCCGGCCGGCTGATTCGCGCGTCCGCGACCGCCACGGCGCCCTCGCCCATGCCGTCGCGAGCTAGGTGATGCGGCGCTCCCACTGCCTGCGCGTCAGCTCGTACTCGACTTCGCCCTCCGCGAGGCGCTCGACGGGAGCGGTCACGGAGCTGGGGTATGTCCGCACGTCGGCGAGGCCGACCCGCTCCATCACGGCGCGCGAGCCGGTGTTGACGGCCATGGTCTGAGCGATGACCCGTCGCGCGTGCTCGCCCCACCGCTCAGGTAGCGCATCACCGCAGGATCGGGGTCGAGCTCGACCTCCCACTCGAGGTGCTCGTCCGCGAGTGGCACCAGAGTGAGCCGCCGGCCGTGCAGTGTCCGCTGGGGCATGAGGTGCGATCATGCCGCACGTCGCAGTCAGTCGGTGGTGGTGACGCCCAAGTCGATTCCATGGAGGGCGTATGCGTCGCGGGCCTCTTGCTCGTCGTGAAAGTCGCGCGATCTGTAGACGAGCTCGTCCTTGAAGGTGAGAAGCCACGCACGGCTGCTATGTGCGATGCCGCCGGCCGAGGGCTCGTACCGCAGCGGCGCGACGACGATCACGGCGTGGTCGTCGATCGCGACGACACGCTGCTCCCGACCGATCAGGTAGGCCGTCTGCTCGAGGTCGCGGAAGATGTCCATGAGCTCGTCGGGGCCGACGACGTTGCCGTGTGCGATGACCGTGACGAGCAAGGCGTCGTCGTGGTAGAGGGTTCGGAGCCGGTCCCAATCCCGTCGGTTGAATGCGCTGGCGACGGCGTCGAGGAGGGGGAGTGACCGTGGCGCGTCTTCGCGACCGGCAGGTGGGAGCGACTCACCGATTCGACGATTCTCGTTTTGCCGTGTATCGGCCGTCAAGCCCAGATGCGGTTTCGGTTTCCATCGCACAGCGGCCCTGGAGATACCAGCGACGGCCACGAAGACGAGCCGATCTGTCCAACGGCGCGGCTCGGACCTGGGGCCCGATCGCCGATCGCGGGTACCTTGACAGGACGGTTGATCAATCCCGGCGCAGCAAGAAGGACCACGGCATTCCCCCGGCGAAGGTTCTTCCGTCTGGCCGGGCCTGCCCGGCGATTCCGCCCTCGTCTCCCCTGAGGGGGGTTGAATTCGCTAGCAGGCCCGGCTGACCCACGACCACCCGAGTACGCATTGTTGTGCGTAAGCGTTGTGTGAGGTTCCGGTTGCACCGCTCGATGCCTGGCGAGAACAGGTCGAGGACCGTCGGGCGACGGGTCAGAGGAGGAAGCCCGGCGGTCTTCGCGCTCCGGCCGCACGGTCGCGGCACCTTGGCCGGACCCCGTTCAGGAATGAGTAGCGACCACGACCCTGCGCCCGAGCCGCTGGGCCTCGGCCAGGCTCAGGTCATCCTTGTAGGTCAGGAGGACGATGACCATCGGCCCGCGGGGCCCGTAGACGATCGCCGCCGTGTGGCGAGCAGAGGAGATCCAGCCCTGCTTCTGTGCCGCCGGTAGCCCGGCGGGAAGAGCCGGTCGCAGCAGCCCGATGTTGTCGCCGTCCGGCTGCGAGTCGAGGAGGAGCGCCAGCCCGACTCGCGCTGCGTGTGCGGTGAGCGGTGATCCGGCGCGGCCGGATGCCGCGGCCTGAAGCCGCGTCAGCACACGTCCGAGGTCGCGGGCGCTCGTCGTCCTCGCCGAGACGAGCGGTGGGTCGGTCGGCGACGCCTCGTGCGCCGTACCGACGCGATACTCGCCGGGGTAGGTGCTCTGGGTGGCACCGAGACGGCGGAGCATCGTCTCGGCAACGGCCGAGCCTCGCGCAGGGTCTCCGTGGCCGAGAGAGCGAAGCAGGCGGTTGGCGGCGAGGTTCGACGACCAGGCGGCAAGCGCGCGCATGTCGTAGAGCAGCGGGCTCGACTCCGGCCTGCCACTTCGAGCGAGGACGGCGGCGAGGACGCCGAGCTTGACCGTGGAGGCCGCGGGGAAACGGGCCAGCATCGTTCCAACGCCCCGTCCGCCCGCTCGCCAGATCGTGGACGTAGACCGCGGCTACGCCGGGGAACCCCGCTGCAAGTGTGGCAAGCCGCGCATCGAGCGCGCCATCTCGACGCTCTCGGACAACCGATCGTCGAGCACCGGCCGGCAGCAGCCACACACTCTGCATCTCGGCGGAGCGCCTCGTGCCGACCCGGAACGAAACGGCCAGGCGGCCGCGACCCGGGATGAGCGTCGCTGGGAGCGTCAGCGTCTGAATGCCGGCTCTGGGCGTGTCATCGCGGTCGATCACTGATCGGCGAAACCGCACGACGAGATCCTTCGCTCCGATCGGGACACGGATCCGGACGGCTCCGTAGAAGACCTCCTCGGAGCGAGGCGCGACGATTGCATCGACCGTCCTGGGTGCGCGCCGCAACGCGCGGATGCCGCCGGGACACGCGGCTCGGGCCTGGGCGAAGGCTGTCGTTCCCTTGTCGACCTCGCGTTCTCCCCGGGCGGCGAGCGAGCGGTCGAGTCGATCGAAGCCCTCGGCCGCCGTCACGTTCCCGTGGGCGACCGCGACGAGGGCGTCGAGGAGCCGACGACACGCCGGTGTCGGTGTGACGCGCGCAAGCGCTTCCTCGGTTTCGCGGGCGAGGTCGTAGCGAGCCTGGACGGCCGCTGGATCCGCTGATCGCGCCGCACCCGCGGCTGCAGCGAGCGCGTCGAGCCGGGGCTGTGTCTCGGCACCGAGAGGCAGGGTGGTGGCAGCGGCCGCTGGGCCCGCGACGAGGAAGAGTGACAGCGCTGCCAGGAGCAGCGCGGCCGCGGGAGAACAAGCCTCCAGCGCCGGCGCACGACGGGTAGCGGTTGAGATGGCGTGAATAGGCGGGCCGTGAAAGATTCGACCCTTCGACCTTGGGATCACGAGTCCAGCCAAACGAACCGCAGCAGGCTGCGGATGGCGGAAACGTCCTCCGAATTCGGCGCTCATTCCTCGCAGCTAGTTACGACGAAACACGGGCCTTGACGATCTGCATCCGCCCCGGTCGTCAGTTCTGGCCGGCATCCCGGCGACGGTACGTTCAGCGACGATGGCCGTCAAGCGAAACCGGGGTCAGGTCTTTCATGTTCCGGGGCTGGGACGCAAACTCGCCGAGGAGCGTCAGGTGGCTTGCGATTTGCCGCATGCTGCATCGAGCGTACGCGCCTCAGATTGTCCTGCGCCGTACCGGTGAGGTGAAGCGAGTGGATCCTCGTTTGCCGGGTGCGACAATGATGTCGTCGATCAGAGCGGAGGATTACCCAGCGCGTATGCCAATTGTTACCCACGTGCCAAGACAGGAGTCCCGCCACAGACGAGCCACCCTCTCCCAATGGGTCACGTCGACAGCCATGACCGGGCGGTAGTCTGATGCCTGCGATCAGTCGTGGTCAACGGCTGACCCTGCTGGCGGCGATTCTGGGCTCCGCGGTCGCGTCGATCGATGGCTCGATCGTCAATGTCGCTCTGCCTGCAATCGAGCGTGACCTGGGCGGTGGCCTGTCGGCCCAGCAGTGGGTTTCCAATGCCTATCTTCTCGCGCTCGGCTCCTTCATCCTCGTCGGCGGCTCGCTGGGCGACATCTACGGAGAGCGGCGCATCTTCGCGATCGGTCTTGCCGGCTTCGGCGTCTTCTCGATCGCCTGCGCGGCGGCGCCTACGATCGAGACGTTGATCGTCGCGCGCGCGTTCCAGGGTGTGGCCGCGGCACTGTTGACGCCGTCGTCGCTGGCGATCATCGTCTCAGCTTTCGGTCCGAAGGAGCGTGGCGCCGCGATCGGATCGTGGACAGCCTGGGGTGGGATCGCCGCTATCGTCGGGCCCCTGGCCGGCGGCTGGATCGTGGATCAGCTCTCTTGGCGCTGGATCTTCGCGTTGAACGTTCCGCTCGTGATCGGCACGCTCATCCTCGTCCTCGCCGTCGTGCCGGCAACGAAGCGGACGGCGACCCGCTCGATCGATTTCGTCGGTGCCGGTCTCTGCGCGCTCGGGCTCGGAGGAATCGTATTCGCGCTGATCGAGCAGCCTCGCTACGGCTGGGGGAGCCCGTTGATCGCGGCCTCACTGGCAGTCGGCGTCGCATCGTTCGCACTCTTTCTCTGGTACGAGACGCGAGCGCCGGAGCCAATGCTCGAACTCAGGCTGTTCTCGCGGCGCAACTTCGCAATCGGGAACCTCGAGACACTCACAATGTACGCGGCGATCGCCGTCCTCTTCTTCTACCTCACCATCTACCTGCAAGAGGTCGCGGGCTTCACCGCACTCGAGAGCGGACTCACGACCGTGCCGGTGACACTCGTGATGTTCGCCTTGTCGCGACGTTTCGGCGCGCTCGCCGACCGCTATGGCCCGCGGCTGTTCATGGGCGCCGGCCCGCTCGTGGCCGCGGTCGGGGTCGTTCTCCTGGGCCGAGTCGGACGAGACGTCTCGTACCTCATCGACCTGCTCCCGGCCCTCCTCCTCTTTGCGCTCGGCCTCTCCCTCACCGTTGCACCGCTCACAGCGGCGGTACTCGCCGACGCCGCCGCAACCGACGCCGGGATCGCCTCCGCCGTCAACAACGCCGTAGCCCGAGTGGCCGGGCTGATCGGCGTTTCGCTCGTTGGGATCATCGTCGCAGGAAGCCTCATCGGCGACAGCTTCGCAGCGAACGACGAATCAATGCACGCCTTCCACCACGTGATGTGGATCTGCGCCGCACTTCTCGCGGCGGCCGGGGTCACCGGCGCGACCGGGATCGTGAACCCGCGAAAGCCGATCATGGCGGAGGAGTGCGCCGGTGGTCAGTTCGTCGGAGCACCACTCCCCGCCGCCACCACGAGAACCATCAGCGCGGAGCCCCGAGCGAGCACAATCGGGGCGGAGATCGGATCGCAAGCGCCCTAAGTCAAACCAGAGCCGCACGAACGGAGTATCTCCCGTGCCCGCCCCCTCTTCGCGGGGTTGCCCGCACCGACGAGGGGTAGGTCACGAACGAGTCCACCAGGACTTCCTGACCAGCTATACGGCCGAGTTTCCGCACCCACATCATTCGAGTTCTCACGGTCATACCTCACCCGGAGTAGGGGCAAGGGGCGAGAGGCTGACACGGGGGTTGCGCCCTCTCGGCCCCGCTACGATCCGCATATGAGCGACCTCGTCTCACGCATCGTTTGTGGCGTGGACGGAAGCGAGGCGGGACGCGAGGCGGTAGCCCAGGCACGCAGGCTTGCGACGAAAGAATCCGATCTCGTGGTGGTCAGTGTCAGCGAGAGACACATTGCTGTGCATACCGGCCTGCTGGCACGGAAATCGACCGAGGAGATAGAGGCCGACGCACGCGCCGCGCTCGACCAGGTCGCCGCGGAGGGCATCGCGACACGGCTCCTTCACGGACGTGCCGATGACGCCATGCTCGCCGCTGCGGACGGCGCGACGCTCGTCGTCGTCGGGTCGCACGAGAAACCGCGTGGCAGGGGAGTGCTTCTGGGCAGCGTCGCCACGCGGCTCGTGCACGATGCGCCGTGCTCAGTGCTCGTCACCCGCGCCGCCGCCGAGCCGAAGCGCTTTCCACGATCGGTCGCAGTCGGCGTGGACGGCTCACCAGCCTCGCTGAACGCGGCTGCCGTCGCGACCGAACTCGGGGCACGACTCGGGGCGAGCGTCACGCTCATCGCGGCAACGGGGAGCGCGCCCGATATCGACGAAGATCAGATCCAAGGATCGGGACTGTCCTTCGCGCGCATCGACGCGAAGCCCATTCCCGCGCTGCTCCAGACGTCCGAGAGTGTCGACCTACTCGTCGTCGCTAGCCGCGGCCTTCGCGGAATTCGCGCCCTCGGCAGCGTCAGTGAGCGAGTCGCGCATCAGGCAGCGTGTTCAGTACTCATCGCTCGCCTCCCGACTCCGGAGACAGGCAGCTGAAAGTAGCGATTGCCGGCGCGGAGCCGGTGCCATACTGCGGTTGTGTCCTCCGTCGAACAGACGCGTCTTCTGATCGCAACCGGGGAAGCCGTCGCATCTGTCGATGAGCTTCCGCCACTCGTTCGGGCCCTGATCGACACGGCGTCAGCGATCCTCGTGATGACGCCGATTCTCACCGGAGCACTCCAGTGGCTTGCCTCCGACACCGACCGGGCCCGTTACGAAGCAGACCAGCGCCTCGAAGCAATCCTCGGCCACGTCCAGGAGCTCGCGCCGGGATCCGATGTCCGCGCCCAGGTCGGAGACGAGACACCTCTGACTGCCTTCGCGGACGCGATCCGCCAGTTCGGGCCGGATCACATCCTCATCGCATTGCGCAGCTCTGACCACAAGGCCTGGCAGGAAAGGCACCTGATCGACCTCATCCGCGAGAATTTCCGAATCCCGATCACGGTCTTCGAGATCGACCGGTCCGGACAGGTTCCCGCTTCTGTGTCCCCATAGGTTCGGAGCATGCGACGATCGCAGCCGTGCTTCTCATGGTCCGATATCCGCTGGCGTCGCGTCGCCATCACACTCAGCTCGCCGACGCACGGCAGTAGGCGCGTCATGCTCCCAGCCCGGACGCGAGCTCTGGGGTCGTTGGGACACCGCGGGAGTTCCGCGGAGAGTGGGACGCGGGTGCCGTGCTCGAGGGTCGAACGAGCATCGCGTCGTTGCGCGTCAAACACACTTAGAGGGGCCATCTTCGCGTCGTGTGTTATTGCCACATTGAGACGAGGCATCCCGGCTCTCACATAAAAGCCTGTCGCCCACCCGCTGTCGTTCAGTCTCTCAGGAGACGAGAGGCCGCATGCATCGTTTTCAAGGCCATGCCGGTCTCCGGGTGCCCCGGAAGCCGGCCAGTCCCGGGCGAACGGGCGTCGCGCAGGAGTTCGGCCCTTGCGATCAGCCCGGCCGGAGCCGGCGCCGGATCTCGGACGCAATGCGGTCGGCGCCCGGGAGAAAAGCGTCTTCGAGCGGAGGCGAGTAGGGCACCGGGCTCTCGGCCGTTGCGATGCGCCACGCATCGTCGAGATCGCCGAGCCCTTCCTCCGTGACGCGGGCCATCACCTCGCCCGCCCACCCGCCCGTGAGCGGCCCTTCTTCGACGACGACGATCCGGTTCGTCTTCGCGACCGAAGCGAGCACCGTCGGGATGTCGAGCGGGCGGAGCGTTCTCAGATCGACGACCTCGACGAGATGCCGTCGGCATCGAGGAGGTCCGCCGCTTTCAGTGCCTCGTGGACGCCGTTCATCGCAGACACGATCGTGAGATCCGTCCCTTCGCGTGCGATGCGAGCGACTCCGATCGGCACGAGCTCGCCGTCGACGTCGCCGCTGATCCCGTAGAGCCGCTTGTGCTCGAAGAAGAGCACCGGGTTGTCGTCGCGGATCGCCGAGCGGAGCAGGCCCTTGGCATCGGACGGTGTTGCCGGCGTGACGATCTTCAGCCCGGGGATGCCCATGAACCACGACACGGGCATCTGCGAGTGGATCGCGCCGAAGCGTCCACCCGCGCCGACGACGGAGCGGAACACGATCGGCACGCTCACCTGTTCGCCGCTCAGGAACCAGTACTTCGTCGACTGGTTGACGATGCTGTCCATCACGAGCGTCAGGAAATCGCCGAACATGATCTCGACGACGGGCCGAAGCCCCGAGATCGCCGACCCGAACGCAGCCCCGGCCAGGGCGAGTTCCGAGATCGGCGTGTCGAACACGCGCTCGCGGCCGTACTTCTCGTACAGCCCCGGCGTCACGGCGAACACGCCCCCGGCGAGGGCCACGTCCTCGCCGAAGAAGATCACGCGGTCGTCGGCGGCCAGCTCCTCGTCGAGCGCCTCACGGATGGCGGTGCGGAAGTCGATCGTCCTCGGCTGGATCGCTCCCGGCTCGGGTCGCTCGGAGGACGGGAGGGCCGGTGGTCGCGGGACTGCTCGAGGACGGCGAGGCTTGGCGCGGCGGCGGCGCATCGTCTCCTCCGGAAGCAACGCGGCGGTGTCGCCTCGGCACCGTCCGCCGCGCCGAGCCGGGCGATCGGCTCGCCGGGCAATGCGATCCCGCCCTCGGGCACCAGGATCTCCTCCAGCACCCCGTCCGACTTCTGCCTCGTAGACGATCGTCGCTTTGTCGGTCTCGACCTCCACCAGCGGCTCGCCGCGGGCGAACGGCTCCCCGAGCTGCTTCAGCCACCCGACGATCGTCGCCTCGCTCATCGAGTCGGAGAGGCGCGGCATCGGCAGGACGTTCGGCGTCACCCGCTGAACTCCAGGGTCGGCCGGGGCTCCGGGAACGGGGCCGTCGAGGCCCTTGCGCGTCATCTCCTCGAGCATCGTCTCGATCTCGCCGTCGATCGCGTCGACGGCCTTCGGATCGACGCCTGCGTCGACGAGCTCTCCGCGGAGCCGCGGGATCGGGTCACGCTCCTTCCAGGCGTCCAGCTCGCCCGCCGGCCGGTAGGCGCCCGGGTCGCTGCGGGAGTGCCCGACGTAGCGGTACGTGATCGCCTCGAGGAAGTACGGGCCGCCGCCGGCACGTGCGTGCGCAACGGCCCGGCCGGCCGCCGCCCGGACGGCGACGACGCTCATCCCGTCCACGGTCTCGGCGGGAACCTCCATCGCCTCTGCCCTGGAGCGAATCGCGCCGGCGGTCACCTCCTGGAAACGGCGTGTATTCGCCGTAACCGTTGTTCTCGCAGAGGAAGACGACCGGAAGGCGCATGACCGCACAGAAGTTGAGGCACTCGTAGAAATAACCCTGGTTGATCGGCCCCGTCGCCGAATTGACAAACGGCGACACCGCCGACCCGCTTGAGGGCAAGTCCGACGCCTGTAGCAGCGGCGATCGTTCCTCCGACGATCCCGAACGAGCCGACGAGGCGATCATTCGGTGAGTTGATGTTCATCGAACCGGCTCGTCCGCCGTTGACCCCTGTCGCACGACCGAGCATCTCGTCGAGCAAGCCCTTGCGGGTCGACGCCGAGCGCCAGCGCGTGCCCATGGCCGCGGTAGGTCGCGGCGACGCGATCGCGATCCTCGAGCACGCTCGCGACTCCGACCGCAACTGCCTCCTGCCCGGAATAGAGGTGTGTCGTCCCGTAGATCTCGCCGCGAAGGAAGAGCGACTGGATCAGATCCTCGAAGCCACGGATCATGACCATCGTTCGATAGAGGCCGAGGTAGAGGTCGGTTTCTCCGGCGACAGACGGATCGTGTGTCGTCGTCATGGCTGGATTCTCATCGCTACGAACGCCTCCGCTTCCGGGGGAGTGCCGCGCCTGCCGCGGACGACCCAGACGGCTCGCGCCGCCTGAGCGCCGTCGTTGCTGAGCCGATGCGGCGTCGACGACGGGAACGTGATCGAGTCTCCAGGCCCGAGCACGAACTCGTCGAATCCGACGACGAGACGCAGTGTCCCGCTGAGGACGTATCCGAACTCGTGGCCGCTGTGGCGCACGAGCGTGTCGTCGGGGCCGGACGCCCCGCCCGGCTCGTAGGTGGCCTCGATGAATTCCACGTCCTCGTCCGCCCAGAACATCAGACGCTCCCATGTCACGCCGGAATTGAGAGTGATGGCCGGTCGCTGCCCGGCGCGCTCCACCGCGAGCCCCGGCCCTGACACGGCGCGGGACGAATCGGCCGTCGACGCGGGCGCGTCCGTCCGGCGCCCCGGACGCCTGGTCGAAGAGCACCTCGTCCACGGTGACCCCGAACTCCGACACGAGCGCATACAGCGTTCGCACCGAGGGCTGCATCTTGCCCGTCTCGATCTGCGAGACCGCGCTCGGCGAGAGGTCGACCCTGCGTGCGAGCTCGCGCAGGCTGAGCCCACGACCGAGACGGATCGCGCGCAGCCGCGGGACCGAGCTGCGAGGACGCGTCCGAGACGCCCGCCACCGGATTTCCACCATGCATCGTCCGGATGAGACTCAACACGGGATCCTCGTCGTGCACCTCGGGGCGGGAGCGTTTCGATGGAGATCCGGGGTCTCCATGGCTTCCAGTATGAGGTGGCTAGGCGTGTCCGGCGAGCTCGCGAACAGCCCGACAGTCGCGACCAGAGCGGTCGCTAGACCTCGAGGACGTCGGCACGACACGCGGGACGGTGTTCGATGGCTCCTCGAACCCTGCGTTCAGCTTCCGGCGTCACGTGCTCCGATATTAACGCCATCGGATTCGTTCACAACCAGTGATCATTCGTCCACATCGCTATGCCCGCAGAAGAGCGTGGAGCACCGGCTGGACAGCGGCATTAGGCTTTGTATGATGGGCATTCCGAGCGTTGTCGAAGAGGAACCGACGCCGACCATGTGTGTTTTTCAGCTAATGAACAACCGATCTGCGAGCGTCGCGAATGACGATCGGCGCGCGCTGAGCTACGACCAGGGAGGAGCGCGCCAATGAACATTGCCTCGCGCGGCGCGACGATGGCGGTCGACTGGGAGCAGCGAATCGACTTCGCCAAGCTCCGCAGTGACCGGTTGGAGAAGGCGCGGGCAGTCGTTGCGGGACTCCTCGCTCGGCGCCGTGCTGCTCTTCGACCAGAACAACATTCGCTACGTGACGAGCACGCACATCGGGGAATGGGCGCGAGACAAGAGCGCGCGCTGCGCGCTGCTGCCCCGCGAGGGAGATCCCGTCCTCTGGGACTTCGGCTCGGCGGCGAAGCACCACCAGCTCTACGCACCATGGCTGCCGGAATCGAGCTGGCAGGCCGGCGTCACCTCGATTCGCGGGGCGATGCCGCGCGAGACCGGGGTGCCGGATGCACTCGCCGGCCGCATCCATCAGGAGCTCGCCGACCGCGGGCTCGCCGGTGAGCCTCTGGGGATCGACCTGACGGACATGGAGACGCTCTACTCGCTGCACCGCCAGGGCATCGAGACCGCCGACGCCCAACCCGTGATGATGCGGGCCAGGGCGATCAAGACGGCAGACGAGATCGCATTGCTCGAACATGCGGCCGCGATCGTCGACGGTGTCTACGACGAGATCTACCGGATGCTGCGCCCGGGTGTGCGGGAGCACGAGATCGTGGCGCGCGCCATGCAGCTCCTCTTCGAGCTCGGCTCGGAGCAGGTCGAAGCGATCAATGCGGTCTCGGGGGATCGCTGCAACCCGCACCCGCATGTGTTCTCCGACCGGCTGCTGCGTCCGGGCGACCAGGCGTTCTTCGACGTCATCCACTCGTTCATGGGGTATCGGACGTGCTACTACCGGACGTTCAACGTCGGCGGCGTCACGCACTCCCAGATCGACGCGTACAAGCAATGCCGCGAGTGGCTCGACGCCGCGATCGAGCTCGTGCGCCCCGGAACCACGACGGACCAGATCGCGAGCGTGTGGCCCACTGCGCAAGAGCTCGGCTTCCCCGACGAGCAGGCGTGCTTCGGCCTGCAGTTCGGGCACGGCCTCGGTGTCGGCCTCTACGAGGCCCCGATGATCTCTCGCGTCCACTCGCTCGACCACCCGATCGAGATCGAGGAGGGCATGGTGTTCGCGCTCGAGACCTACTGCGCCGCGAGCGACGGCGAGTCGGCTGCCCGCATCGAGGAAGAGGTCGTCGTCACCGCGACGGGCTATCGCGTGATCACGAGGTTCCCGGCGGAGGAGCTCCTCGTCTGCGGCAAGACGTACGTTCGAGGGGCGGACCTGCTCGAGCGCGAAGAGTCACCTGTCTGAGAGGCGAGAAAGGGGCCGGCGAGGGACGCGTGCAAGACGTGGTGGCCATCGTCAGACTGGCACGTCGCAGCGGCCGATCGTGGTGACCGTCGGCTTCGCAGGGATCGGCCGGATGGGCCGCGCGATGGCGCGCAACGTGCTCGCCGCGGGCTTCCCGCTCGTCGTCTGGAACCGCACGCCGGACCGCTGCGCCTCGCTCGAAGCCGCAGGCGCGACGGTCGCCGCACGATCCTGCCGGGCTTGCCATTGCGGACATCGTCGTGACGATGGTCTCGGATGAGCACGCTGCGCGCTCCGTGCTCGTCGAGAGCGGCCTCCTGGAGAATCTCCGCCCTGGAGCGATCGTGCTCGAGATGAGCACGATCGGACCTACTCGCCGCAACGGCGCTCGCTGCGGAGGCCGCCCGACACGACGTCCGCCTGCTGGATGCTCCTGTCTCGGGCAGCGTGCCGGTTGCCGAGGCAGCGCAGCTGTTCGTGATGGTCGGCGGCGACCGCGGAGGCGTACGAGCTGGCCACGCCGGTGCTCGACGCCATGACGAAGGGCCATGTGCTCCTCGGGCCCGTCCGGTTCGGGCGCCGCGATGAAGATCGCGGTCAACGCGATGATCGCCGTGACGAACGAGTCGCTTGCCGAGACGTTGGCTCTCGCGGAGCGGTTCGGGATCGGGCGGGAGCAGGCGTACGACGTCCTCGCGGGCGGCGCGCTCGCCTCACCGTTCCTGCTCTACAAGCGCGGCGCGTTCCTCACCCCGAGACGCGAGCCGGTCGCGTTCACGACCGCCCTGATGCTGGAAGGACATCAGTCTTGCCGGGATCTCGCGGCACGGCTCGGCGTTCGCATTCCGGCCGCCATGGCAGCTGCGGGCGATGCTCGAGGAGGCGGTCGGCGACGGCCTCGGCGACGCCGACATGGCGTCGGTCATCGGACTTCTCGCCGGGCACGAGCACGACCGAGCCCTCGACCACCTGCATCACGGAGGAGCCGTCGCAGGAATACGCAACACGAGAGTCTCCCGTGGATCCACGCCTGCCCGTTGTGCGACGCTGAAATTCTCAACCGAGGAGGATGCAAGATGACCGACGCCAGCCCGCACGCCGAGGACTTCGTTCCCGGCCGACCGATCGTGTTCCGCAACGGCATCGTGATCACGGTCGACACCGGCGGCGTGATTCTCGACGGCGATGTGCTGATCACGGACGACACGATCACCGCGGTGGGCAAGGACCTGCCGGTGCCGGACGGCACCGTCGAGATCGACGCGAGCGGCGGCATCCTGATGCCGGGCATGATCGACACCCACCGCCACATGTGGCAGACCGCCCTGCGCGGCTACGGCGGCGACTGGGCGCTGAGCCAGTACTTCGTCTTCTACTACCTGCAGCACGGGCAGGTCTTCCGCCCCGAGGACATCTACGCGGGCAACCTGCTCAGCGCGCTCGAGTCGGTCGACACCGGAGTCACGACGACGCTCGACTGGTCGCACGCGCTGCGGACGCCGGACTACGCCGAGGCCGCGCTGCAGGCCTTCGCGCGAGATCCCGGGCCGTTTCGTGCTCGGCTACGGCAACTACCTCGGGGGCGCCTGGGACTGGATGAACACGCCCGAGTTCGATCGCTTCGTCGCGGAGCACTTCTCGAGCCCGACCGACATGCTCGGCCTGCAGATCGCCTTCGACGTGACCGGCGCCGAGGACTTCCCCGAGCGGGCGGCCTTCGAGAAGGCGCGCGACATGGGGCTGCGCGTCACGACCCACGCCGGGGTGTGGGGGGCGACGACCGACATCGGCATCGAGCAGATGTACGACGCCGGCTTCATGACGCCCGAGATCACCTACGTGCACGCCGCGACCCTCAAGCCCGAGAGCTACCAGAAGATCGCCGCGACCGGCGGCACGATCTCGGTCGCCTGCGAGAGCGAGCAGAGCGCGGGCCAGGGGTATCCGTCGACCTGGGAGCTACGCAAGTACGGCATCACCGCCTCGCTGTCGATGGACACGAGCGTCTGGTGGAGCGCCGACTTCTTCTCGGCCATGCGCGCCACGCTGAGCGCCGACCGCTCCCGCGACCACCTCGAGGCCCACGCGAAGAACGAGACGATCACCGCCAACCGGCTCCGCGCCGAGGACGTCGTCTGGATGGCGACGATGGGCGGCGCGACGACGCTCGGCCTGGAGGACACGCATCGGCTCGATCACCCCGGGCAAGAAGGCCGACCTGCTGCTGATCAAGAACGACCAGTCGCCGGCGATGACGCCGATCCTCCACCCCTACGCCCATGTCGTCTACCAGGCAGGCACGGCCGACGTGCACACCGTCGTCGTCAACGGCCGCGTGGTCAAGTACGACGGCACGCCGCATCGATCTCGACATCGCGCCGGCGCGGGATGCGGTGGCGAAATCGGTCGAGTACGTGCGCTCCCAGCTCGGCGAGCAGGCCTGGGAGGAGGGCATGCACCCGGTGCTCGAGCCCGAGGCCGAGATCGAGAACCCGTACAAGTACACCGAGGGAACGGCGAAGGTCAAGGCGCAATCCTGACCGACCTCGTCGGCTCGGCCGCCTACGGCTCGTAGGCGGCCGGCCCGGACTGCGGTCAGGGGGCGGTCGGACAGCCGGCGGCGGTCGATCACGCGGGCGGCGTCAAACGCACGTCCAGCCGCCGTCGACGACGAGGTTGATGCCGTTCATCGCTTCGTTCTCGAGCAGAAAGCGCGATGCGCTCACGACCTCGGCCATCGTTACGAGGCGTCCGATCGGTGTCCGCTGTACGAGGGCCTCCAGGCGCTCGGCAGGCATGTCCCGCCATTGCGGGCTGTCGCCGACGATGGCCGGGTGCAACGCGTTGATGCGTGTCGGCGCGAGCTCGGTCACGAGCGTGCGCACGAGGCTCGTGACGCCGCCGTTGACGGTCGTGACGGTCGTCGAGCCGGGATAGGGTCGGTCGCGGGCGAGCCCCCCGTAGATGAGGATCGCAGCGTTGGCGCCGAGCCGGGGGATGACGGTATGGATCACCTCGGTGTACCCGACGAGTTTGAGGGTGACCAGCCGCAGAGCGCTATCGATGTCGTAGTCGCGAACCTTGTTCACATCACGCTCGATCGCGGCGAGGATCAGGAAATCGACCTCACCCACGTCGGCGAGACGCCCCGCGATCGTGTGCGGGTCGGCCAGGTCGAAGCCGATCCCCCGGGCATGGCCGCCGATCTCGTTCCGCAGCCGCCTCCGCTCGAGCCTGGTCCCTTCCCGTCACGACCACTTCGCGGCCGTCGTCGGCGTACGACTGCGCGAGTTCGCGCCCCAGCCCTTGCGTGCCACCGACGATAACCACCTGTCCCATTGTCCAGCGAGCATAAACGGTGCGTCGCCTGAGACGTCAACGTCGCAATCCGACCAACCCACAACTGCAGGCTCGAATTGGGTCAGTAGCTCTCACAGACCCGTTCAGCTGGGGTTGACACTGCTCGCCGCACCTGCACAGAATGGGCGCCTGGCCGCGGCATGCCCCTCACCGTCGTCCTGCCCCGAAAGGACGGTCCGTTGACCGCCCGCGGTCGTGGGTTCGTCGCGAGCGCCATCGTCGCATCGCGATTCCTCCCGATCTGGATCGCCACCGGTCTGCTGGCGATCGTCGCGGCGATCCTCGCTCCAGAGGCGCTTCAGAGCACTTCGTGGGCGTACATCCTTCCCTACATGACGATCCTCGCCGTTGCGGCGCTCGGGCAGATGCTCGTCGTGATGCAGGCCGGCATCGACCTCTCGACGCCTGGCGTCATCTCCTTCGGCGGGGCCTTGATCGTGGGCGTCGGCGGCGACCACGGCCTCGCGATCGGGATGCTCGCATGCCTCGGCCTCGGCGCCGCCGTCGGCCTCACCAACGGCCTCCTCGTCGGCATCGTCAGGCTGAACCCGTTGATCGTCACGCTGGCCGTGGGGCAGGTCGTGTTCGCCTGGAACCTGAGGTACTCGCGCGAGGTGACGAACTCGTCCCAGGTGCCGGAGGGGCTCTCGTCATGGGCGGCGGAGAAGCCTCTCGGCGTCAGCGTCGTCTTCTGGGCGGGTGCCGCGATCACAATCCTCGTGGCACTCGTGCTTCGCTACACCTCTGCCGGGCGGCGCTATCAGGCGGTGGGCGCAAACCCGAGAGCCGCGTGGATGGCCGGACTGCGCGTCCGCACGCATGTCGTGCTCGCGTACACGACGGCCGGCGTCCTCTACGGCGTCGCGGCTGTCCTGCTGGCCGGGATCCGTATCAACGTCGACCCAGCCTTCGGCGCTGCCTACCTACTCGCGCCGATCGCTGCAGTCGTCATTGCCGGCGCCTCGCTCTCCGGAGGGCTCGCCAGCGCGACATCGACGTGGATGGCAGCGCTCGCGCTCACACTCTTGACCCAGATGCTGCTGATTCTCGGCCTTTCGGCGGCGATGCAGTTCGTCGTCTTCGGTGCCGCGATCATCGTCGGCATGTTGGTTTCGGGCGACCGGGTCGCAACGCTGCTCGGCCGCCTGTTGCGGCCGGTCGAGGCGCCGGCAGGTCACGTTGGCACGAACGTAAACACGAGCTGAGGCTCACGAGAAAGGGAGGAACGATGCACGGAATGAAGGGGTCAGCGGCGAGACGCCGACGCACGATGGTGACGATGCTGGTTCTCGCGTTGCTCGTGACAGCACTCGTACTCGTCTCGGTTGGTCTCGGCGGAACCGAGCAGAAGAGCGTCGCGCAGGCCGAGCCGGTGTTGATCGGCAAGGGAGGCGGGTTCGGCGAGGTGTACCAGGCGAGGGCGAGCACCCTCAAGAAGACGCTCTTCAAGGCCAAGCTTCTGCCCAAGGACGCGACGGCTCGTAACATCGCGCTGGCCGGCCTCGGCCGCGCCGACAGGAAGGTCGACGAGGCCCTCGCGCTCAAGTGCTGGAAGAACAACGGCTGCACCACCGGCACAGGAGGCAAGCTCACCGTCGCCTACATCGAGCAGTTCGGTGAGAACACGTTCCGCGAGATGTCGAAGATGGAGTTCATCCTCCAGGCACTGACGTACAAGGACGTCGGCAAGATCACCTACTCGAGCGCGCACTCGAACTTCACTCAGGCGATCGCCGACTTCAAGGCCGCGATCGCGCAGAAGGTCAGCCTGATCGTCTCCTATCCGGACTTCGGCGACGCCATGCTGCCGGTCATGAAGGAGGCAACCGACGCCGGAATCCCGGTCGCGACGTACGCCTGGGGCAAGGTGACGGGGCCTGGCACGAACTACCTGACGGTCGTCGGCGAGGACACCTGCGCCCTCGGCAAGGTCTACGCCTACGTCCTGAACACGCAGGTCAAGTCCGGCAACGTCGCGTTCCTCGGTGGCTTCGCCGGAAATCCGCTCTCCGAAGGCTGGCAGAAGTGCGAGAAGCCGGCACTCAACCCGAACATCCATGTCGTGGCTGAGGAGCCGACGAACTGGGATCCCTCGAAGGTGCAGCAGGTCGTCGCCGGAATCCTCGCCAAGTATCCCGATATCAAGGCCTGGAGCTACGAGTACGGCGGCGGCATGGCGCAGGGCGCCGTGGCGGCGTACAAGGCGGCCGGGATCCCGTTCAACACCACGCTGACGCTCAGGACGGACGACGTCATCATGGGCTGTACGGCCAAAGCCATGAAGAACCCGAACCTCAAGATGTTCTACTACACCTCGGGGAACAGCCAGATCCGGGTCGCCTTCACGGCCGCGATGATGAAGCTCAAGGGGGCGAAGATTCCCTCTCAGATCGTGTTCCCGATCGAGTTGCAGAACCAGGCGGTGCGCGACTCGTGCGTCAAGGGCTACCCGCAGTCGGCCTCGGCGACATCGCTCATCCCGCTGAGCCTGCTGCACAAGATGTATCCCTAGGAGGCATGGATATCCACAACCTGAGCTAGAGACGAGATGTCGAGTCCCGGGCCCGAGCGCCCCCTCGTGTTGTCGCTACGTGGTGTGTCGAAGGCGTTCGGAGCGGTACAGGCGCTCCGCGACGTCAGCGTCGACTGCCGCGCCGGCGAGATCCACGCTCTCGTGGGGGAGAACGGGTCCGGGAAATCGACATTGCTCGGGATCGCGAGCGGCTTCGTCCATCCGGACGCGGGGGTCGTCGAGATCGGCGGCCTCCATCGCCGGCGCGTCACCCCCGCCGAGACCCGGCGGCTCGGTCTCGGCATGGCCTATCAGACGTACTCGCACGTCCTCGATCTGTCGGTCGCGGAGAACCTGTACCTTGCCGCGCCCGCCGACGTGCAACCGACCTACGGACGCATGGAGGAGTGGGCGGCGGAGAGGCTCGACGAGTTCGAGCTCGACCTCCCGGTGGCGGCGTCGACGCGGTCGCTGTCGCTCACCGAGCGACAGCTCCTCGAGGTCGTCAAGGCGCTGCTCGCCAGGCCGAAGGTCCTGCTCCTCGACGAGCCGACGACCGCGCTCGGGCCCGACGACGTCGAGCGGCTCCATGGGCTCGTGTTCGAGCAGAGCCGCGCAGGCGTCGGCATCGTCTATGTCAGCCACCGGCTGCCCGAGGTGCTCGGCATCGCCGATCGGATCACTGTCCTTCGCGACGGCGTCTGCCAGGGGACATTCGAGGCCACCGCCATGTCGGAGGAGAGCCTCGTCGCACTCATGATCGGGAGGCCGCTCG
Organism: uncultured Thermoleophilia bacterium; assembly: GCA_963799905.1. GTDB lineage: Bacteria > Actinomycetota > Thermoleophilia > Gaiellales > Gaiellaceae > Gaiella. Next base: position 343,145 of record CAWCYU010000029.1, on the reverse strand, counting down.
AGCTCGCCTTTCCGGAGCGGCACGACCAGGAGACGCAGCGCGAGGTGCTCCTTGCCGTTTCAGGCCTCCAAGGCGAGCGATTCGGGCCGATCGACCTCGACGTCGCGAAGGGCGAGATCCTCGGGATCGCGGGCGCCGAGGGCAACGGTCAGGTGCAGTTCCTTCGCGCGCTCGCCGGTGTCGAGCGCTCCACGGGCAGTGCCGTCTGCAACGGAAGCGAGCTCGACACGAAGTCGCCGCTCGGACCGCTTCGGGTCGGAGTCGTGCTGCTCAGCGGTGACCGAGCCGGGGAATCGCTCTTTCCCGTCCTCAGTGTCCGTGCCAACACGACGATCCAGGTGCTGCAGCGGCTCGGACGGTTCGGGATGCTGCACCGCGGGCGCGAGCGCCGCACGGTCGACGATCTCGTGCAGCGCCTCAACATCCGGCTGGCGTCGATCGAGCAGCCGGTGCAGTCCCTGTCCGGAGGCAACCAGCAGAAGGTTTCGCTGACGCGCCCGTTCCTCCGCGGGCAGGTCAACGTCATCCTGGCCGAGGAGCCGACCCAGGGTGTCGACGTCGCCGCTCGGTTCGACATCTACGACGCCTTGCGAGAGAAGGCCGAGGAGGGCGTCGCGATGATCGTCAAGTCGAGCGATCCACTCGAGCTCGCGGGGCTCTGCGACCGCGTCGTCGTGATGTCGCGCGGGAAGATCGTCGACGAGATCCGCGGTGCCGAGCTCGGCGAGCGGCGCATCGTCGAGGCGATCGTCGGGTCGGCCGTACCGCGCCCGAGACGCGTCGGCTGACCCCGGCGAGGTGCCGGGATGAGCTCTCTCCGCAGGTTTCGCGGCATCCTGCCGCTCGTTCTGCTGACGACGCTGATCGTCGCCGTCGGCGCCTATGCGGCCGTCAACCAGTCGGCGTTCCTGACGAGCTACAACCTCGGGAACCTCCTCCTCGCGACCATGCCGCTCGCCCTCGTCTCGTTCGGCCAGGCAAGCGCTCTGCTCGTCGGTGGCTTCGACGTCTCCGTCGGGGCGCTGATGACGATGTGCGTCGTCACCGCCTCGTACACGATGCAGCCAGGATCGTCGTCGTTCGTGCTGCTGCTCGGCGCGCTCGCGCTCGTCGGCATCGGACTGGCCACAGGCCTCTTCAACGCGACCCTGGTCCGCCTCTTCCGCCTGCCGTCGATCATCGCCACGCTCGGCACGCTGAGCATCCTCGAGGGCCTGTCGCTCCTGCTGCGGGACCACCCCGAAGGCCCCATCAACAGCGACGTGATCGACGTCGCTGACGACGACTGTCGGCTTCGTCCCGATCGCGTTCATCGCGGTCGTCGTCCTCGCTCGTGCTCGCCGACGGGTGGCTCTACCGCACGCGCACAGGGCTGACGCTGCGAGCCGTCGGTCTCGACGAGACGTCGTCGCGCCGGCTCGGGATGGGAACCGATCGCACCGTGATCCTTGCGTTCGTCGTCTGCTCGTTGATGGCGTCGCTCGCCGGCTTCTACCTCGCGGCCCAGGTCCAGATCGGCTCTCCGATCATCGGCAACCAGGCGCTCGAGAGCATCGCGGCAGCCGTCCTCGGCGGGGCGAGCCTCGCGGGTGGCAGGGGCTCGTTCGTGGGGACGCTGCTGGCAGCGCTCTTCCTCTCGCTGATCGGAAACGTGCTGCCGTTGTTCCAGCAGCCGACGGAGTACGCGCAGATGACGATCGGCGTGCTGATCCTGCTCGCGCTCCTGCTCTACGAGGCTCCCGACCTGCTGGCCCGCCTCCGCTCCACCCGGCTCGCGGCAAGCGCGAACGCGCCGTAGGAAGCCTCGCTATTCGCCGGCAGCGGCGAGACGCTCGGCGAGATAGTCCCAGTCGCGCTCGAACCGGTACGAGTGGCGCAGCCGGCGGGCCGGGCGCCGAGGTCTCGAGCCAGCGAACCCGGCCACCCTGCGTCTCGTAGAACGCGTGCACGCAGCCCGTCGCCCGTCCAGAAGAAGTCACCCGGCCGAAGCGTGTGACGCTCACCGTCGGCGACGACGTCGACCTCGCCCTCGAGCATGTAGTACGACTCCTCGAACGGGTGGTCGTGCGGGTGCGCGACGGCTCCCGGCTGGTAGTCGACCATGAACATCGTGTGCAGCTGCGCGTCGAGCCGCTGGTCGACGAGCATCTTGACGGTGATCCCGCTGTAGGCGAGGGCCGCGGTCGCCATGCTCGCCGAGACGGTCGGCGCGCCGACCGCGGCTCCACGCTTCAAGCGGTCGAGATCCATCTCGCCGTCCGTGAGCAGGAAGAGGTTTCGGTTACGGGGGTCGCGCACGTCGAGCGGAACGGCGGCGGCCTCCGGAGCCGCGCCGAGAAAGAACGTGTCGCTTCCATCCGGGCGTGGCCGAGGCGCGACCATCTCGACCCAGAGCGCACGCCCGTCCCCGCGCCACGCGTGCGGGACGCCGACGGGCACCACACCGCATGCGCCAGGCTTGAGCTCGACCCCGCGCCCGTCGAGGTACAGGACAGGCTGCCCTTCGAGGACGTAGAAGCTCTCCTCGTACGAGTGGACGTGCGTGTCGAGGGCTCCGTCCATGAGCAAGCACGAGGCTGAGCGCCATGTGGGTCGAGCCGGTGGAGCCGTCGACGAGGCGACAGGACTCGAAGCCGCTTCCGCGGCCCGGGTAGAGATCGGTGAACGCTCACGTCCTCGCGCCGGACGAGGCGATACCCCGGGCGGCCGTCCGCGAGCTCTCGCGTCCCGGAAGCAGCCGTCATGTGGCGACCGCAGCTGCGGCGAGATCGCGCGCCGTCTTCACAGCACGGCTGCGATCGATTGCGTTCACGCCTTCACCTCGACGAAGATTCGCTAGCGGTTGAGCGTCTGCGGGCATTCGGTCGGGTTTGACTCTATCCCAGCGAGATCGACCCACGGCGCAGCCGCGCTCATTGCCTCTCGTGGGTGGATCAGAGCGTGTAGCGTCCGCCTCGTGACCGCCGCGCCCGTGCCGGACGCGATTCCGACGAGCCTCGTCGGGTCGTATGCCCAGCCCGACTGGCTGATCGATCGCGAGCGCCTGCGAGACCGCTTCCCGCCGCGCACGCGGGCGACCGAGCTCTGGCGCGTCGATCCGGCGTACCTCGAGCAAGCTCAGGACGACGCGACGCTGCTCGCCATCCACGACCAAGAGCGAGCGGGGCTGGACATCATCACCGACGGCGAAGCCCGTCGCGAGAGCTACTCGAACCGGTTCGCGACGGCCCTGGCCGGCGTCGACATCGACAATCCGGGAACGGCGCTCGATCGTAGCGGCCATCCAAACCCGGTACCCCGCGTCGTCGGCCCGATCGAGCGCAAGCATCCCGTGCAGGTCCGCGACGTGCAGTTCCTGCGGGCCAATACGAGCCGGTCGATCAAGATCACCGTGCCCGGCCCGTTCACGATGTCGCAGCAGGCCCAGAACGACGCGTACCCGAGCGAGGGCGAGCTCGCCCTCGCCTACGCCGGCGCCGTCCACGACGAGATCGTCGACCTCTTCGCGGCAGGAGCCGACATCGTGCAGATCGACGAGCCCTACATGCAGGCGCGGCCCGAGAAGGCGCGAGAGTTCGGCCTGGCGGCGCTCGAACGCGCGCTCGAAGGCGTTGTCGGCACGACGGCGGTCCACATCTGCTTCGGGTACGCCGCGATCATCCACGAGCGCCCGTCCGCATACTCGTTCCTCCCCGAGATGGCGGCCTGCTCGTGCGACCAGATCTCGATCGAGACGGCTCAGTCCGGACTCGACACGTCGATCCTGGCGAAGCTACCCGAGAAGCGGATCATCCTCGGCGTGATCAACCTCGACGACATGGACGTGGAGTCGCCCGAGACCGTCGCCGCGCGGATACGGCGGGCTCTCCCGCACAAGCGTCCCGGCGAGCTGGTCGCAGCCACCGACTGCGGCATGAAGTACCTGCCGCGCGACGTCGCGTTCGGCAAGCTCGAGTCGCTCGCGGCAGGCGCGGCGATCGTCCGAGCCGAGACGGCCACCGCCTAGCGGGCGAGGATCTGCGAGAGGGTTGCGGTGAGGACCGACTCGGGGTCCGAGCCTGCCGCGTGCGCGCGCCACGCAACGAACCCGTCCGGCCGGATGAGCGCAGCCCCGGCGGACCCGATGCCGTAGAGCTCCTCGAAGCGGCCCAGATCGTCGACGAAGCCGTCGCCGACCCGGTACGCATCGACGGGGATGCCCAGCAGAGCGCCGGCTGCGGCCGCTGCGTCGCACCAGCCCGCGCCGTCGCTTCCCGCCATCAAGACGAAGTTGCGCCCCATGAGGTCGAGAACCGAGATCGAAGAGCCGTCGTGGATCACCGCGAGATGGGGAGCGCGGGTGCCGGGCCGAGCCGACGGCCGCGCCGGATCCTCGACCAGCACGTCATCGTCGTCCGCCTCGGAGAGCACGGCGCTCGAGCGGTACCGGTAGCCGAGCTCGACCGTCGCCTCCGATACCAGCGGCTGCAGATTCTCCTTGCCGAGCTCGGGCGCGAGTCGGAGCACGTACCGCGTGTACGCCTGTTCGACCGTGAGCTCGGCGACCGGCCGGCGTTCCGCGTCGTAGGTGTCGAGCAGATCGGCTCCCGCTCGGCCCGCGAGCACGAGTGCGAGTTTCCAGGCCAGATTGTGCCCGTCCTGCACGCCGGTGTTCCCGCCGAAGCCACCCGTCGGCGGCATGTTGTGAGCGGCGTCGCCGGCGAGGAAGACACGGCCGTCCCGGAGGCGCGCCGCCCACTCCGCGCACGAATTCCACCGTTGCACGTTCTCGATCTCGATCTCGAGACCGGGTGCGCCGAGCGCCTCTCGGACGAATCCGACGCAACGCTCCTCGGAGGTGTCGCCCCACAGGTCGGTCGAGCGCGTCCCGTCCGCAGCGATCGCCGTATTGACGACGAGGAACCCGGCGTCGCCGGCCTTCGAGAACCGGAAGAAGCCCTGGAGGTGCGGGCCGAAGACGTAGATCACGCTGAGAGTGCGCTCCCCGAGCAGCGCACGGACGTCCGCGCGGAAGTAGATCGTGATGCTGTTCGAGAACGTCCCGTGGCCCTCGAGCGGGATGTCCAGCCTCGTCCGCACCGGGCTGTGGCTGCCGTCGGCGGCAACGAGATAGCGGGCGCGGACCGTGCGCTCGCGGCCATCGTCACGCCCTTTCACGACCGCGGTCACGCCCTCGTCGTCGGACGCGAACGACACGAGCTCGGTGCCGTACTCGAGCCGGGCGCCGAGCGCCTCGGCCCGCTTGAGCAGAATCGGCTCGAGCCCGATCTGCGTGACGAAGATCCGCGCCGACGGGCTCAGATCCTCGACGCCCTCGTTGATGTTCCGGAAGTACCAGTCGATCTCCCGGCCGCCCAGGGACTCGACCGACACGATCGCGCCGTTCTGGACGAACTCCCGGCCCGAAGCCTCGACGATCTCGTCCTCGAGGCCGGCATCGCGATACAGCTCGATCGTCCTCTGGTTGACCAGTGCCGCGCGAGGATGAATCGCGGTGCCCCGATGCCGCTCGACGACGAGTGAGGGAACGTCGTGGAGGCCCAGGAAGAGCGCCGTCGAGAGGCCGACCAGGCTCCCGCCGGCAATCAGGACGGGTACGTCCTCGTAGTCCACAGCTTGGCTCCCGTCTCGTCGGGTTCCGTCACGCCCACAGATCCGCGCGAGACCGAACCCTACTAGAGGCGGGCGGGTTGAACCCTGACGTGCTCGTGCGAACGCCGCGCGTACGCCGTGGGGTGGGTGTCTCGTCCTCCGGAGGATGTCAGCCTTGGTCTCGGGGGTTGGCCGCAGGCCGACCTTCCAGTGGACGGATGCGGCCGCGGGAACTAGGAATCGCCTTTTCAGGTGGGCGGCTGCGTCAGTGCTGAGTCGGCAGTCTGCGTCGCTGATCGCCTCAGCAAGGTTCTCGAGCAGCCGGGTTGGCCTGCAGGTCTCCCAGTCAGCGACCAGGGCACCGCAAGTAGAGGCGGCAGAAATGGCTTACACAGGTGGGCCGTGAAGGATTCGAACCTTCGACCTTGGGATTAAGAGTCCAGCCGAACGAACCACAACAAAACGCAGGAAGCCGAAACCTCCTGCAAATCTCCCACTCGTCTCGCGCAGCCAACCACAACGAAACACAACCTGCGGAGCCAAGTCTGTACGCGCGAGCGTACGCGCATTCCTGTCGTCGCGCAGCTCGAGGACTTCGGGTCGGGGCTCACGCAAGCCACCCAGGACCAGTAGTCGTTCCGGCCCTGAGCGGTGGTCGATGCCCTACGGCTTTCCGGCCCTGCTGCCGATACAGCGGGGATGTCGGCTCGCTTCGGCCTCTCGCTCGGCCTCATGATCGCGGCGGTCGCCGTGGGTGGCTGGCGGATGCTCCTGCCCGTGGCCGACAGCGCCTCGAGCGGCGTCGGGAGCGGTGTCTCGACAATGATCTCGGCGACTATGGAGGCGTACTTCACCGGTGCGCAGGCGAGCCTCGACGCGCAGCGCACCGCCACCGGCACCTATGCGGGTGCCGTCGTGCAACCTCCGGTCACGCTCGTGCGTGCTGATGCGATGTCGTATTGCCTCCAGCTAGACCAGGGAGCGGTGCTGCAGCACCTCGACGGCCCCGCCGGCACGCCGGCTCCCGGCGCCTGTTAGAGCCTAAGCGCCTGGCCGCGCAGTCGTGGCTGACGACCCCGATGCTGTCCCCGTGGTGGTAGCCGTGGATACCGACCTCGTGAACTGCAGCAACGATTTCGCGGGCGACTCCCGGGTCGCGGTGGACGGCTTGCCCGGTGACGAAGAAGATTGCGCCGGCCGCGACGCCGGAGTCAATCGCGCTCGATGCGACACGCAAGATTGCATCAGGGGACATCGTCCTGCTACACGATTCGGACGCACACGGAGGAGCTGGAAGCTGGCGCCGAACCGTCGCAGCACTGCCACTCGTGCTCGACGCAATCGCCGTGGCCGGACACAAGACCGCCCTCCCGACTCGTCCAGCCCGAGGCTCCGAGCGAACGAGAGAATGCGTGCGCTGAATTCTCCGGCGGGGGACTGCGGACCACGGAGCACTAGCCCGGGCCAGAGGACACCAACCGCGCCGTTGGCGGGTCGACTCATCGATGCTAATTCTCGATCGTGACGAGCGTGCCGATCGGGGTGTAGGGCCAGAGCTTGGCTGCGGTTGCGAGTGGCAGCTCGACGCAGCCGAGGCTTTGTGGCGTGCCGAAGCTGGAGCGGTTGAAGGCGTGGAGCGCCTCGCCGTGGTTGAAGTAGCTGATCCAGCGGATTCCGGGGTCGTGGTAGTGGCTGCCGTCAGGGTTTGTGCCGCTCATCGTCCCCACCGGGATGTGCTCGAAGACCGGGAAGGTGCCGAGCTGGGTCGGCGCCGCCGGCACCCCGGTGTTGCCGGGCGAGGTGAGAACTACCTTGCCGTCGTGCCAGAGGGTGAGCAGCTGTGGGACGCTGCGATGGACATAGACGTAGCTGTAGCCGGCGGTGCGCCGCCTGCCCGCGACCGCGTCGGCGAGGAGGGCGCGCCAGACCTGCGGGCCGACGAACGCGTCGACGTCGAGACGATGGTCGTGCTGGAACATCATCACGGCGCCGCGAACGATCTCGTTCCACTTGCCGGTGCGCCAGATCCCCCGGAGTTCCTTCGGGGTGTTGGCGTAGGGCCAGCGGAAGCGCCCGGCGGGAGGGTCGATTGCCGCGGCGAGCTGGGCCTGTGGGGTCCGCGCCACCGGCTCACCCGCGGGCGTCCACTCGACGGGGAGGTAGCCCGTCTCGGCGAGTAGCTGCTGGAGCCGCAGGATCGTGCCCCTGCTCACGTCCCAGGTGAGTGTGCGCGTGAGCCGTGCTCCGGCTTTCGTCGCCACCTCCACCCGCTGCGGGAGCGCTATCTCGACGTGCCCGTCGATGGGGAAGCCGACGCCAGCGGGTGTAAAGGCGAGCGTGTGGCTGTCGGGCCGCAGCCAGCGACCCGGCACCGACGGCGAGATCGTCGGCAGGGCCGCGCCGATCGCCGTCTCGGTCGGGCGCGAGAACGTCACCGTGATGGGGTCGACCGGGAGCGATCTCGCCCCAGGGGGCGGGCGTGACGAGCGCCTGCACGTTCTTCCGAGCGAGGAACCAATGCACCTGCTCGGGCGGGGGCAGCCGTTCCCACGTGCGCGCGACGGCCCACACCGTGACGCTGCCAGCGTGCGGCGCACCGGGGCTCGCCGGAGCGATAGGCACGGTCGTGCGTCCGTGGGAGAAGCGGAGCGTCTGCGGTGCACCGATGCCGCGGACCTCGACGAGCCGCACCGGCTGGTCGAACGAGATCGTCACGGGGGCTCCGCCGCGAACTTCCAGCCAGCGGCCGCGGAGCCTGGCCTCCGGAGTGAACACCGTGAACGTGCGGTGCTCCGTGTGCCCGACGAGCCAGCCGGCCCACAGGGGGCGCCGCACGGTCAGCTCGACAGTGAGCGGCTCTCCTGCTGGAACCGGCGTCGCCGGCCGGATCTTGCCGTTGACGAGGCGCGCCGGGACGACGTGCCCTGCGGGGTTGCGCACAACGATGTGGGAGACGTGCCCCGCATACCAGGGCTGGCTCGCTCCAGCGAGTGCGTCGGAATCGTCCTGCAGACGAGGGCTCGGCCACGCCAGCAGAGCGGCTGCAACCGCGCCGCCACAGACGAGCAGCACCAGTCCGGCCGCCCACACAAGCGGGCGGCGGCGCCAGCGCCAGCGCGGCCGCCGGCCGGAAGGAGCGATTGCCACCCTCTCCTGTTAGCACGTATATGCGGAGCGTGACACGCAAGACCCAAGAACCGAAACCCCCACCCCGCAACAGGACCGCCCCGTGCGCCAGTGCTCGGGAATGTCACCCGAAGCCAGAATGAGGAAAGCGCCACCGTGCGGGGGGTGGGGCTCTAGCAGGCGCTCGCCTCGCTCGACTACTAGGCCTCGACGAGGATCACGAGCGTCTCGGGGATGACCCCGTCGTGCGCCATCGCCTCAGCCGCACCCTCCGTCTCCATCGCCGTCTGGAGGGTGTCCATGTCCGCCACGTCCATCAGCACGCCGACCCGAGTCGAGTTCTGTGGGTCGACAAACGTCCGTATGTTCGTAATCCCGAGCGGACCAAAGAACTCCTCACGCTTCGACGAGGCGAGCCAGTGATCCTTGTCTTTCACGTCGTGATAGCCGAAAACAGAGGGCATCGTTCCTCCGCATGTCAGATGGGTCTGCGTCCGCAGATTGGGTGCCGCGAGCATACGCCACCTGGCTCGACGCGCCACGGATCTCGCCTGCGCGAGCGTGCTCTCGCCTGAGAAGTCAGCGAGCGGCCAGGCTGGCCGTTCGGGTGCCCGTAGGGCTTTGCTCCGGCGTGCGTACAAGCCCTCGAACGAGCCGGGCGTCTAGTCCCTCGTCCTAGCCTGCGCAACGCTTAGACAAGCTTCTACGGCCGCGAAGAATCAGCACCCGCTCCCGGCGGAAGCGGAAAACGCCGATTGGTTGTGCCTGCCTAGCGACGCTCGGCGTTGTGCACCTCGTACACCTCTGGTTCGCCCGTCATCTGGACTCCCTCCTCCTGAAGGATGGGCATCAGTTGCTTTCCCCAGGCTTCCCACTGCTCGCGTGAATCCCAGATCTCGCTGACACGGAGATCACCGTCAGCGCCGAAGCAAAGGTGGTGGTCGAGCCCATCGGGCGGCCAGTCAAGCGTGCTCCTGAGACGAGCGTCGATCTCGTCGTACTTCGCCATGGTGACGTTTACAGGGCTGTAGCGAACGACGATGCTCATGAGCTTCCTCCCAGTTGGCTGTCGCTGGTGAGTATGCACCCTCGTGCTCCCCGGCTCCTTCAGCACGCCCTTGCCGCGCCCTTATCGGAGAGGCTCAGGGCGTTTCGAGCGGTCCGGTTCGGTGTCGAGCGGTCGTGCGACCTGAAACCCCATCCCAGTCGCTACATGCGTTTTAGCCCTCTAAGCAGGCCTTTTCGGGCGTGGCCGAAATCGGACGAGTCCCTATGGTAAGGAGGGGGTCGACGGTTCGAGTCCGTCAGAGGGCTTGACAGAAAATCCCCGCTCGAGCGGCTCCTCCCTCTCTGTCCCCGGACAATCACCTGCCGGCGACGGCTGGCCGCCAGACAAGGATTAGAGGCGGCAGTGGATCTTGATCAAGCGGTCTGTCTCGGCCACCGGGTCGGCGAGGCTGTGCAAGGTGCTTGCACTGGTGATCCAGCTGTCGATCCGGTTCTTGCTGTCGTCGCCGCCGAAGAGGAGTCGGTTGTCACGTGTGCCAGCGATGCAGTCGTCGAAGTAGACATCGCCGAAACGCGGCAGCTTGGCGAAGCCTCCGCCGCTGAGCTCTGGGTTCTCGAGAATCCATTCGGCCGAGTCACCTGTGAGCTCCCAGCTGCCCCCGTCGGTCGTGACCGGGAACGCCGTGAAGGCGCAGGTGGTGATGTTGGTCAGGTAGATGCGGGCCCCGGTTGGCTCTGGGGCGCAGATCAGGCAGAAGACAATGTCGCCGGGGTGCACAGGGAAGCTCGTGATCTCGTGCGCCGGGTTCGGAAGCCATTCCCACCAGGCGGACGTGCGGTGGCTTCCGCCGTCGATCCTATGCGTCGTGCCGGCCTGCAGGATGTCCGTGGAGTTGCCGACCGGTGCCCCGTCGATACCGATCCAGGTCGCACAGGCGAATGTCCCTGAGCCGACCGCGGCTACGTCCGGGACCGTCCACTGGCCACTCACCCAGGTCACTGGATCGATCGTGCTGTGCCCCAGTGCGTCGACAGCGAGCACGGGGGCAGGCGCCATGCTCCCTGCCCAGCCGCTACCAAGGGCATTGTCGGAGCCGGTGGCGGCAGCGCCGTCCGGTTCAACCGGAACGGGAGCGAACTCCGGGAGGACGAATTGCTTCGACCGTGAGACCACATGCTCCCACCGTTCCCCGAGAGCGGGCAGGAGATCCTCAGGGGGCCGCGCCGGATATCCGTGTGTGAGCAATTCCCGCTCGCTCGCAGCGAGAGGATCGAACCCATCCGGCGGCGGCTTGAAATGCCCCACCTGCAGCCCGTCCATCTCGCCAGTATGACCGACCGCTGCCAACGGCGCGAGGTCGCGTCGCTATCGAAACACGGCAGTGGCATCCGCGTCCGGTTCGTCGAGGCGCCCGCGTCTGTCAGTTGGCTTGCTGGCGCAGCAGGAAGTCGAGTGTCGCGCGGTTGAACGTCTCGGGGTCTTCGTGCAGCCCAGCGTGCGACAGATGCTCGAAGACCACCAGCTCGCTCCCGGCGATCCCGCTCGTGAGCGGCTCGGCGAAGCGGGTGGAGCAGACGACGTCGCGTGCTCCGAAGGTGATCAGCGTCGGAGTGTCGATCTCGCCCAGTACCGCGCTCGCGTCGTGGGCGATGACCGCATCGGACTGGGCCAGGAACGCGTCCACGGGCTGGGCGGGGCGGCCGTGCACGAAGTCGTCCAGCGTGTCGACGAACTCCGGCCGTTCGACGTACATCTCAGGCGTGAAGCACCACGGGAAGATGGCCTGGACAACCATGTCGGCGACGGTCGGGAGCGACGACGCGAGCGCGCGCCACTGCTCGACGACGATCTTCAGATAGGCATCGCTGGTGGCCCAGCAGCTGTGCAACGAGAGCGAGCGCACGCGGCCGGGATGGCGGGCGGCCAGGTGCATTCCCACCGCCGCGCCGAGCGACACGCCCGCCACGTGCGCCCGCTCGACCGCGATGGCGTCGAGAAACGCGGCAACCTGGTCGGCGTAGCCCTCGGACGAGTACGGCCCGGCCGGCTTGTCGCTCTCACCCGAGCCGGGAAGATCGATCGCGATGCAGCTGAAGTGCTCGGTGTATGCCGGCAGCTGGAACGCGAAGCAGGCGTGATCCGCCGACAGGTACGGGATCAACAGGAGCGGCTCGCCATCCCCCTGAACGTCGTAGTTGATCGTGAGCCGATCCACCTCGACCTGCGGCATGCCGGCTGACTCCTCGCTGTCCGGTGGTGGCCTTGTCGAGCCTCGAAACGCACCTTGCCCGGATCGACGATTCGCAAACATCCCGAGACAACGTCAGCGTGGTAGCACGGCGCGGTCGGGCCAGGCGCCCGCCCGGCTGACGACCCTTTCGACCAATCGATTCCGCGAGTGGTCTATCCGGACACCGTCGCGGCACACGTGCTGGAAACAGTCTCGAGCTCGGAAGCGGCGGCCTCGGACTCGCTCTTTCCCAGCTTCGAAAGCACACCGAGTGACCCTCGGGCGCAGATCCTTGCCTGCTTGCGCTCTGCGCGCGCCAGATCGCGCTCGGCTTGGGCTTGCTCGAGCTCGGTGCGCAGCTTCGACGTCTGCTCCTGTGCCGCGGACACACTGGCGCTCGCTTCGGCCGCTGCCGCGTTTGCATCGGCCACGGCCTTCTCGGCTGCAGCAACCTCGCTTTCTGCCTGGGCAACATCGTCGTTCGACACGACATAGACCTGATTGTCCGAGCTGATCTGCTCCAACTCTGTGGCGGCAGCTGTCGCGGCTTCCGTCTGTGCCGCGACCTGTGCCTCGGCAGCCTGCGCCGCCGCTGTCTGTGCCTCCAGATCCGCCTGCGTCGAGTTGAGATCGGAGTTGACCTTCACGGCCCAGATCCCCAGTCCGATCGCTGCCAGGATCGCAACGCCGGCGACAATCATCAACGCGATCGGCCGCTTCTTCGTGCTCGCCGGGCTCGCAGGGGGCGCACCGGCCGTCGATCCGTCGGGCTTGTCGTCGTCTGGCGGGGCAGCGGACGCGTTCACGAATGCCTCCTAGGGGTAGCGGGCAATGGCTCATCGCCGGGTGCCGGCGACAAGGAAGCACCTGGGATGTTCCGTCCCACTCGACCCTTTGTCCAGCAAGATCACCTGATAGGGGCGCGACGTCGATCAACCCGAGTTCCCCTTCCGCACCCGCTCGAGCTCGCCGGGAGATATGGCGGCGAGCGCGTCGCCGAGAGCGGGCGGTGGCGCCGAGGAGCACGACGGGGGACAATGCCTGCGACATCGCCGTGGCCGAACCCGCCGAACGCACTGCTGCCGTGGAGCTCGAACGCGCCCGTGACGCCTATGCCGGCAGGACATGGCTCGAGGCGTACGAGGCGTTCTCGCGCGCAGACGAGCTAACTCCCCTCGAGGCGGAAGATCTCGAGCTATTGACGACGGCGACGTTGATGCTCGGTCGAGACGACGACGCGATCGGGATCCTCGAGCGTGCCCACCACCGGTATCTCGAGCGAGGCGAGACGCTGCGCGCGGTGCGTGCCGCGACCTGGATCGGCATGAACCTCGCCTACCGGGGTGCGGTAGGCCCGGCGGGCGGCTGGCTCGGGCGCGCCGCAGCGGCTGCTCGAGAACGGACCAGACGACACTCCTGAGCATGGCTACCTGATGATCCCGCTCGTTTTCCGTCACGAGGCTGCAGCTGACTTCGAAGCTGCCGCCGCGGTCGCCGGCCAGGCCGCCGCGATCGGGGCGCGCTTCGGCGATGGCGATCTCTTCGCGATCGGCCTTGCACGCCCAGGGCCACATGCTCGTTCGGGCAGGGCGGGTCGTGGAAGGCCTTGCTCTCCTCGACGAGGCGATGGTGGCCGTGACCGTGTCGACGGCGGAGCTGTCCCCGTTCGTCGTCGGCATCGTCTACTGCGGCGTGATCCTCGCCTGCCAGGAGGTCTTCGAGGTCCGACGTGCGCGCGAGTGGACGCTCGCACTGACAGAGTGGGTCGACCAACAACGCGATCTCTACGCCTTCACCGGACGCTGCCTCATCCACCGAGCGGAGATCCTGCAGCTGAGCGGCTCCTGGTCAGACGCCCTCGAGGAGGCGCGACGCGCCGGCAGGCGTCTGACCGAGACCATGAACCCTGCCGCGGGCGTTGCGCATTACCGCCAGGCCGAGCTTCTCCGCCTGCGGGGGGAGTTCGGCGCTGCCGAGGACGCGTACCGCGAGGCGAGCCACGCCGGCTGGGAACCACAACCAGGCCTCGCGCAGCTCCGGCTCGCGCAGGGGAAATGCGACGCGGCACTCGCAACGATCCGCCGGGCAAGCGCCGAGATCGCCGAACCGCTCAAGCGGGCGGCGCTGCTTCCGGCCTACGTCGAGATCGCGCTTGCGGCCGGCGACATCGAGGAGGCGCGGACGGCATGTGGCGAGCTCGAAGAGCTCGCCGAGCTGTATGAGAGCGCAATGCTCGCGGCCATGGTCGCCTACGCACGCGGCGCTGTCGCGCTCGCCGCAGGCGATCCGCAGGCGGCGCTCGTCAGTTTGCGCGAGGCACAGCAGGTCTGGCTCGGCCTCGACGCGCCGTACGAAGTCGCGCGCACGCGGGTTCTCGTCGGGCAGGCGTGCTCCGCGCTCGGCGATCCGGAACCGGCTGCACTGGAGACCGAGGCCGCGCGCGACATCTTCCGCCGGCTCGGGGCGGCGCCCGATCTCGCTCGCCTCGAGACGTCGGCGGCACACACGCCGCACGGCCTGTCCCGGCGGGAGCTCGAGGTGCTGCGCCTCGTCGCGAGGGGTATGAGCAACCGCGAGATAGCCACGACCCTGGTCATCAGCGAGCACACGGTCGCGCGGCATCTGCAGAACATCTATGCGAAGCTCGGCCTCTCCTCGCGGGCGGCGGCGACCGCCTTCGCGTTCGAGCGCGATCTCGTCTGAACGTTGCCGTGGTCAGAAATGACCACATGCCGGTGACCGCATGTTGGTGAATCACGGCGATGCCGGGCATCCCACACCGTCCTACCGTCTCCCCCACGACCAATCGGAGAAGGAGGAAGGACGATGCAGCAGCTAGAGCGATACGAGACCGTGGTGATCGGCGGCGGCCAGGCCGGCCTCGCTGTCGGCTACCACCTCAAGCGGCAAGGCCGGTCGTTCGTGATTCTCGATCGGAACGACAGCGTCGGTGACAGCTGGCGAGCGCGGTGGGACTCCCTGAAGCTGTACTCGCCGGCAAGCCGCGACGGCCTACCCGGGATGGATTTCCCCGGTCGGCGGACGTCCTACCCCACCGCGAACGAGATGGCCGACTACCTCGAAGCCTACGCAGAGCGGTTCGACCTGCCGGTGCTCACAGGGACGGGTGTCGACACTCTCACGAAGGAAGACGGCCGCTACGTCGCAAGCGCGGGCGGTCGACGCTTCGAAGCGGGCAGCGTGGTGGTCGCCACCGGCGTCTTCCAACGACCGCACGTCCCCGACTTCTCGAGCGAGCTCGACCCGAGCATCACGCAGCTCCACTCGAATGCGTACAGGAACCTGTCGCAGCTCCAGGACGGGCCCGTCCTCGTCGTCGGCGCGAGCCACTCAGGCTCCGATATCGCCTTCGAGGCGGCGTCGAAGCATGAGGTCATCCTCTCGGGAACGGACACCGGCCAGATCCCGGCGCCGATCGAGAGCCGGCGCGGGCGGGTCGTCTTTCGCGGGCTCTTCTTTGTCGGTACGCACATCCTGACGGTCGACACACCGCCCGGCCGCAAGATGCGCCCACACATTCGGCACGGCGGGGGACCGCTCCTCCGCTACAGGCGGAAAGACCTGCGGGCTGCCGGCGTCGAGCGCGTGCTCGCACGAACGGTAGGAGTCGAGAACGGGCTTCCCGTGCTCGACGGCGGACGAGTCCTCGACGTCAGGAACGTCGTCTGGTGCACTGGCTTCCGTCCCGACTACTCGTGGATCCGCTTCCCGTTCGAGATCGGCGCCGACGGCTTCCCCGTGCAGTACCGAGGCGCCGTCTCGTCGTCGCCAGGCCTGTACATGGTCGGTCTGCCGTTTCTGCACTCCTTCGCGTCGATGCTCATCGGCGGCGCGGGCAGAGACGCCGAGCGCGTCGTGCAACACATCGTCTCGGACGTGGCTGCGGAGCCGGCCGCGACGCCTGAGCGACATCCGCTCGCGGCGGTCGCCGAGGAGCGTGTCGCGTCGTGACACCGATGCGCCAAGACGCGATGCTCGTCTGGAATGGGCTCGTCGCGGAGCCGCCGAGGCCTGCGGGGCAAGAAACCGCCCGACGACAACTAGGGGCAAATCGCCGGCGAGACACCGAAGCCGAACGCCCAGTCGAAGCGATGCCTGACGACATCAGTGTGCAACTCCGGCGGCGGCCGCCGGAGTCTGGATCACGGCATCGGAGAGCCTGGCGAGAGGACGGGCTGGCTCAACGGGCTGGCCCCTGGCCCGGCATCAACGGCCCGCTCCCGCCGGACGCACGAGTCGGGCGATGAGCCTTTCCCCGAATGTGGTTTTGCCGGCGCGCTTCCTGAGCTGTTTCTTCTTGTAGGAATTGCCGGTAACGCCCTCCGGGAATGCGACCAGGTTGACGATCAGCACCACGCCCCCGAAGAGGAGAAGCCAGTTGCCCGAGATGCCGAACACCGACTCGATCAGGTGCGAGAACAGGCCCTCGGTCGCGATCAAGCCCCCGAACACGGCCCCCGAGACCATAGTGATCCCGCCGATGTAGGCGAACGCGACGAAAGAGAGCGCGATGAGGATCCCGAACCGGGAGGCGTTCACGGAGCCGAAGTTGTACGCGTACATCCACCCTGCGGTACCGGCGATGAACGACGACAGGGCGAACGCGACGAACTTGACGCGTGCGACGTTGATGCCGGCGGCTGCAGCGGCTCGCTCGTTCGAGCGTACGGCGAGCATCCGTTGGCCGAGACTGCTCCGGCGCAGGTTCGCAACGAAGAGGCACAGCACGACCACGACGATGACGAAGACGAACCCGAGCACCGGGCTCGGGACATTGCCGTCCAGCCCGCGGAACGATGCGGTCGAGCCCAGGTCGAGCCCGCCGAGTGAAGGCTGCTCGACAGGCGAGCCGTAGCTTCCGGCACCCCAGGTCGTGTTCTGGAACCCGAACTGCTCGATCGCGACCGCGCCTGCGAGCGTCACCACCGCCAGGCTCACTCCGCGAACGCGCAGAGCGGACACGCCGATGACCAGGCCCAGCAGCGTCGCCACGACCGAGCCCGCCAGCGGCCCCCACGGGAAGCCGATCCCGGCCTCGACGAACAGCCGCGAAACCACAAACCCGGACACGCCGGCCAACGCCACCTGGGCAAGGGACACCTGGCCGACGAAGCCGGTGATGACCACGAGCGAGAGGCACACCACGATCCCGATCAGAGACAGCATCAGCGCCTGCCGGTAGTCGAACGGCAGCAGGATGAGCAGCAGCACGGCCAGCGCGGGCGCGAGCACGGCCCAGCGAAGCAAACCCTCCGGTCTCGGAGCCGCCGGGAACCGCTTCTCGACCAACTCGCCCCTCGTGGGCAGGCTGGCGCCGCGTAAGAAGAGTCCGATCACGATGATCACGAACGTCAACAGCGCCTGCATGCCGGGCAGCGAATTGCCGTTGTCGGTCGGAAACCAGGACAGCGTCGAGGCGTAGAACAACAGCGATTGCCCGATCCCGATCAGGAGCCCAGCCACACAGGCGATCGGGAACGACGTGAAGCGGGCAAACAGCGCCGCCGCGAGCGCGGGAACGATCTGCAGCGGCAGCGACGTCGAATCCACCTGCACCAGAGGCGCCGCCAGCACCCCCATCGCGCCCGCCACGACAGCCGCCAAGATCGTGTTCACGAGCGACAACTGGTTCGGCGACAGACCGGTCAGAATCGCGTTCACCTCGTCCTCCGACGCCGCCTTCGTGGCCAGCCCGAAACGGGTCCAGCGATACGTCGCCATCAGCAGCACCGCGATCGCGATCACGATCCCCGTCAGCCAGAACCGGTTGACCGGGATCGGCACGTCGAACACGGTCACGCTCTTGCTCGGGAAGATGTCGGGAGGCGCCTTCGGCGACGCGCCGAAGCTCAGCAGCATGGCCGACTGGAGCGTGAGGAGGATGCCGAGCGACGCGACGAGCTTTGCGAGCGGCGCCGCCGTCTTCAGCGGCCGGAAGACGAGCACTTCCATCAACACGCCTACCAGGGCGCAGATGAGCAACGTAGCGACGAGCGCCGGGGCCGTAGCCAACGTGAACCCGAAGAAGTCGTTCTTCAGCGACCAGAACGAGTATCCCGCGACCATCGCGACCGCACCTGTCGCGAGGTTGATGATTCCCGACCCGCGGTACGTGAGGACGACGCCGAGCGCGAGGCCGGCGATCAGCGCACCGGTTCCGAGACCGAGCAGGGCAAACAGGACGACCTGGTCCATATCCGCCCTGTAAGCCCTGCTCTCTCGATTTCCCTAGTGCCTGTCGATCACATTCGCCGTTACGGGGCGACCCACCCCTTGGGCGGAGGCACCCAGTCGCCCGCCTTCTTGAAGACGAACTTGCCGTTGTAGCGGTAGAACTGGGTGTTGTCGTTGCAGACCCCCGGGGCCTTCTTGTATTTGCCGCAGAAGATGTTCGGCGAGCCGAGGACCATCGGCCCCCTGAACGCCTTCATCTGCTTGATGATCCCGGCCGACGTGATGTTGGTCGGGCCGAGCTTGTTGAGGAACCTCGCGAGCGTCGCCAGCTCCCCGAAGCCGACGTTCGTCCACGGGTCGCCGATCAGCTTCTCCTGACCCATCAGCTTCATGATCTTCTGGTACGGCGGCACCCCCGGATCGGTTGTGTCGACCGTCAGCGAGCTGGCGATCGCGTAGATCCATTGCGGGAAGTCGCCGAGCTCCTGGATCGTGGTCGGAGTCAGGCAGATCGGGCTGGCCAGCACCTTTTCGTCCGGGATGTTCAGGGCCTTGATCGCCTTCTCGAACTTCCCGCACTCGTTCGGGTTGATCACCGGCATCACCAGATCGGCGCTCTGCGCGCCCGCCGCGATCAGCGGCACGCTCAGGTCCGCGGTGTTCGCCGGGTAGGACACCTTCTTGATCGGGATGCCGGCGGCTTGGAACGCGGTTGTCTGACCTGCCGCCGCCGAGTCGAGCCCCGCGCCCTCGGGGAAGACGAGCGATGCCGACTTGGCGTGCAGCACGTCGCGCGCGAACGTCGCATACGGCGCCAGGATGTACCGCGAGTCGCCGTACAGGACCGCAGCGTTCGGCCGGGAGACATCGACCGGGTTCACCGAGACGCCGACGATCACGGGCTTCGTGTTGCCGATCGCCGCGTACAGCGACTCGCTGCCGATCGCGATGGCCCCTGTGACGACCGCGACGATCTTCTTGTCGTTCGCGAACTTCTGGCCGCACTTCTGGCCCTCTTCCTCGGACGACGCGATGAAACAGTTGACGAGCACGATCCGATGACCGCCGATGCCGCCCGCCAGCGTGTTGACGAACTGGGCCGCGGCTGCGACGCCGTTGTCGGCTGTCTTGCCGATCACGATCGGCCCGCCCTCCTGGTTCACGTAGCCGACCTTGATCGGCGAGAGCTTGGGGTTGGCCTTTCCGACCTTGCCCCCGACGTAGGCGATGTAGTTGGTGACGGTCTTGCTCGGCGACGCGGCACCGTTGGCCGCGAGCGCGACCAAGGCTGCCAACGCGACCAACGCGACGATGTATCTCCGTCGCCTTCCAGCGGGTGCAGATCGATTCATTGCTCCCCTCCTCGTTGTCGCCGCCCGGCGCTCTCGGCCAGGCGAGCCTCGGATCTGAAACGACATGCAATCCAGTCGAAGACGGTGTTAGTCTCGTTCATGGGCAACCGCGTGACAAAAATGACCGCGGGGGAAGGCACGATGCAGGCAAGCCTAGGAGTCCGGCGCCTCCCTGTCTTGACCTGGAGCGCACAGCTCGAAAACGGCCGTCGCGGTGGCTGCTCAGCCACACGGAGCCATCTCTGCGTTCGACGTCGCGGACAGGCTGTCACCGTCGTCGCCGGGAAGGCGATGGAGGATGTCCGGTGACGCGCATCCTGACGACGCACGTCGGCGCCCTGCAGCGACCGCCCGAGGCGGAGGCGGCGCTGCTCGGGGAGGCTCCTGAAGAACAACTGCGGGTCGCCGTCGCCGACGTCGTGCGCCGGCAGGTCGAGACCGGGATCGACATCGTCGACGACGGGGAGTTCGGAAAGTCGATCTGGCAGTGGTATGTCACCGAGCGGCTCGACGGCATCGAGCGCGAGGAGCACCCGCGCGCGCCGCTACGCGGCCGCGACCAGGATCGCTTCGCCGAGTTCTACGCGTATGCGCAGAAGACGCCCGACGTGCTCTTCCACGGAAGCGATCGCGCCTTCTGGGCGTCGATCGCGACCAGGCCCGTTTGTGTGGGCCCGATCCGCTATAAGCGCGGACCTGTCGAGCGCGACATCGCGAACCTGAAGGCCGCCGTCGAGGGCCCCGACGTCGTCGATGTCTTCATGCCCGCTGTGGCGCCCGCCAGCGCCGAGGTCGACATGGGCAACGAGCACTACTCGACCCAGGAGGAGCTGCTGTGGGCGCTCGCCGAGGCGCTGCGCGAGGAGTACCGCTTGATCGTGGACTCGGGCTTCCAGCTCCAAGTCGACGACGCGTGGATCCCGGCGCTCTGGGATCACGACCCGACCCTCGATCTCGCCACGTACCGGCGCTTCTGCGAGTCGCGGATCGAGGCGCTGAACCACGCGCTCGCCGGGCTGCCCGAGGACCGCGTCCGCTACCACCTCTGCTGGGGGAGCTGGCACGGGCCGCATGCAACGGACATCCCACTCGGCGAGATCGTCGACCTGATGCTGAAGGTGCACGCCGGGATCTACTCGATCGAGGCAGCGAACGTGCGCCATGAGCACGAGTACCGGCTCTGGGAGACGGTGCGGCTCCCGGAAGGCAAGAAGCTCGCCCCGGGCGTTGTCACGCACTCGACGAACCTGATCGAGCATCCCGAGCTCGTCGCCGAGCGGATCGTGCGCTTCGCGGAACGGGTGGGCAGGGAGAACGTGATCGCCAGCACCGATTGTGGCTTCGGATCGCGGATCCACCCGCAGCTCGGCTGGGCCAAGCTCGAGGCGCTCGTCGAGGGTGCGCGGCTCGCGAGCAGCCAATTGTGGTGATGGAGGGCGTCGTTTGAACACTGGACAACGAACCGTCTGGATCACGGGCGGTGCGTCGGGTATCGGTCGCGCGACGGCGCGGGAGCTCGCGGAGGATGGTGCACGCGTCGTCGTCTCCGATCGCGACGAGGCCGGGCTCGAGTCACTCACCAAGGAGGCTGCGGTCGTGGCCGAGCCGCTGGACGTCTCCAATAGTGACGACGTCTCGCGCGTCGCCTCCCGCATCCTCGAGACGTATGGCCGCCTCGACGCGCTCGTCAACTGCGCGGGAATCAACGTGCCCGAGCGTCACCTCGACCTGCTGACCATCGACGGCTGGGACCGGGTCGTCGGGATCAACCTCTCCGGGGTCTACTACTGCTGTCAGGCCGTCCTCCCGCACATGCGGGCAAACGGCAGCGGCACGATCGTGACGGTTGCGTCCTGGGCGGCGCGGAACCTCGCCTGGTTCCCGGGTGCCGCGTACAACGCCAGCAAGCGCGCGCTGCTCGCACTGGTGGAGACGATCAACCTCGAAACGGTGGGCGAGGGAGTGCGGGCGACGGTGCTCCTGCCCGAAGCGGTCGACACACCGATCCTCCGACAGCGCCCCGGCGGGATGCCGCCGGCGGAGGTGCGGGCGAAGATGCTGCGACCGGAGGATGTCGCGGCCGCGATCGCGTGGATCATCTCGCTCCCGCCGCACGTCTGCGTGAACGAGCTGCAGATCAGCCCCACCTCCAACTACCACTACGCGGGCATGCGGCCGGCGAGTGCCGTCGACTGAACCGAGCGGCGGCTGCGGCGATGAGTTTCGCTCCGCGCTGCCGTCTTAGAGACAAACCCCGACGAATCCAGGAGGCTCCAGATGTCGAAGTTGGCGTCCAAGCTCAATCTCTCGCAGGTCGGCCGCGTCTGCGTCACCGTTGCCGACACGGACCGCGCGATCGACTTCTACGTCGACACGCTCGGCTTCGAGAAGGTGGTCGACGTCCCGATGGGTGAGGCGATGCGCTGGGTCGAGGTCGCGCTCGCAGGAACGCCGACCACGATCGCCCTCGCCCCGCCCCCGGAGGGCCAGCGGGCCGGCGGCAGCCAGACCGGCATCTGCCTCGACACCTCCGACGTCGATGCCGACCACGCCGCGCTGAAGGCCGCCGGCGCCGACGTCGACGAGCAGGTCACGCGCTGGGGCGGCCCGGTGCCGCCGATGTTCTGGCTCCGCGACCCAGACGGCAACTCGCTCATCATCGTCCAGCCCTCGGCGTAGCGCCCTGACGCGGGGCGCGGCCGGCGCACGCCGCCGGGCCGCGCCCCGCGTCCATGCATTGCGGTGCGGTCCTCCGCGAGCGCCGTGGTGAGACCCCGATGTGGCCGCCGGGCGGCGAAAACTGTGCGCACATTGCAAAGATCGGCCGCCGCCCGTTCGCCAAGATCGCGCTCACGGCCGCCCAGGCGCGTGCTGTGCGCGGTCGGAAGTCTGCCGGTCGCGCGAGGGAGCCGACCGGAGCGAATCACGCCCGCGTCAATCCGACTCGCATTCAGAGGGAAGGAGCCCTGATGGACAGGATCATGACGACGCATGCCGGGAGCCTCGCTCGTCCTCGCGAGGTGCTCGACTTCCTGGCGGCCATGGAGCACGGCCTCCCCTACGACCCGGCGGCCTACGAGCAGGCGCTGGCCGAAGCGGTCGGGGACGTTGTACGCCGGCAGGCCGAGGCGGGGATCGACGTCGTCGACGACGGGGAGATGGGCAAGGCCACCTGGATCACCTATCTCTACGAGCGGGTCAGCGGGATCGAGCCCCGCCTGGTGCCGCTCGAGGGCGGCAACATTCTGCCCCCGAGCCGTGACCGGCTCGCGTTCCCGGAGTTCTACGCGGAGCACGACGCCGCGTTCGCGCGCGAGGTCGAGAACCAGGTGCGGGTCGCGGACGCAGAGCCCGAGGCTGCGCACAGCGCCGCCGAGATCCAGGCAGAGGGCAAGCTCTGGTTCTGCACCGGCGAGATCGCGTATGACAGCTCGGCGCTCTTGCGCGACATCGCTCGCCTGAAGACGGCGTTGGCCGCGGTCGATGTCACCGATGCATTCCTCCCCGTCGTCGCGCCGGCGAGTGTGTACTGGCTTCGCAACGAGCACTACCCGAGCGAGGAAGCGTTCATCTTCGCGGTCGCCGATGCGCTGCACGAGGAGTACAAGGGCATCGTCGATGCCGGATTCCTCGTTCAGGTCGACGACGCCGTGCTACTGCACGAGTACGACTCGATCCTCTCCCTGGGCGGCTCGGTCGAGGACTACCGGCGCTGGGCCGAGCTACGCATCGACGCCCTCAATCACGCGCTGGAGGGCATCCCGGAGGAGCGGATCCGCTACCACGTCTGCTACGGCAGCTGGCACGGCCCCCACGTCTTCGACCCGCCGCTCGCCGAGCTGATCGACCTCGTGCTGAAGGTGCGGGCGCGCTACTACTTGATCGAGCAGGCGAACCCGCGTCACGAGCACGAGTGGCGCCTGTGGGAGGACGTGAAGCTTCCCGAGGGCAAGGTGCTGGTCCCGGGCGTCGTCACACATCACACAAACGTCGTCGAGCACCCGGAGCTCGTCGCCGAGCGGCTCGTCCGGCTGGCCAAGCTCGTCGGGCCGGAGAACGTGATGGGCGGCACCGACTGCGGCTTCGCTCAGGGGGCTTTCATCCAGCGGGTGCACCCGAGCATCCAATGGGCAAAGCTCGAGGCGCTCGCCGAAGGGGCGAGACTCGCCACCAGGCAGCTGTCCGGCGCGCGGGTGACGGCCTAGCTCGTGGCTCGCGCGATCCCTTCCGGGCGCCGGACGAGATAGGCCGGCGCCCTTGCCGAACGGCAACGTAGGAGAGAAGATGACGCGGCCGATGGCCATGCGTCCGTCACGGTCCGAGTGACGCTGCTGATCGACACGGCAGCGGTGTCCGCCCGCGAGCGCGTCGACTTCTGGTCCGAGTCCTCGCGCGGCCCCTATCACCCGCTGCAGATCCGCAGCGGAGCCAAGGGCGAGTTCTGGGCCCGGATGTGGGGATACGAGCTCGGGCCCCTCGGCGTCTTCCGGATCGTGGCCGCCGGCAACACGATGATCCGCACGTCCCGGGCGATCGCCGCCGGCGACCCCGAATGCATGCACGTGTCGGTCATCCTCGCGGGCCAGCTGAACGCGGCCCAGAGCGGCCGGCATTGCGTCGTCAGGGCGGGAGACATGATGAGCTACGAGACGTCACGTCCCGTTGTCCTCCAGGCAGATCAGCCGTTCGAAACGCTTGTCGTGCGAGTCCCGCGCCGGCTGCTCGGAGGCGACGCCGAGAAGATCGGCAACCTGACAGCCGTGAAGCGCTCCGGGAGCGAGGCGCTACCGAGGGCGACGGCCGCGTACCTCAATCGCGTCGCGCACAGGCTGGAGCAAGGCCGTCTGGGCCCGGAGGCCGCTGCGCGGACGGCCGAGCGCGTCCTCGATCTCACCCACAGCCTGTACGCGGATGGAGCCTCGGGAGACGCCCCGAGCCGGTCCCGCGCGGAGATCCTCCTCAACGTCGAGTCGTTCATCGAGGCCAACATCGGCGATCCGCTCCTCGATCCCGAGGACATCGCCCGCGCGACGTTCATCTCGACGAGGTACCTGCACAAGCTGTTCGCCGCGGAGGGCACAAGCGTCTGCAGGTGGATACGCTCCTCGCGACTCGAAGGCTGTCGCCACGACCTGGTCGATCCGGCGCTTCACGACGAAACGATCCTGACGATCGCGAGTCGCTGGGGCCTGACCAGCCCTCAGCATTTCTGCCGCTTGTTCCGCAGCACGTACGGCTGCTCACCGAGGGAGTTCAGGCGCGAAACAAGGACGGAGGCGGCGACGCGTGCCACCGGGAGTCGCGCGCCCGCATGCTGAACGCGCAGGACGCAGGGCACACCGCAGCCCACATCGACACGTCATCGCCACCCGTCCTCGCGGCACGCGCCGTCTCGGTCAGCTTCGGCGGCGTTCACGCCGTCATCGACGTCGATCTCGAAGTCGGCCCAGGCCGGCTCGTCGGGCTGATCGGTCCCAACGGCGCCGGCAAGACGACCTTTATCGACGCGATCACCGGCTTCGTCCGCTCACGGGGACAGGTCGAGGTCGACGGGCGGAATATCACCGGACTGCCCCCGCACGCACGGGCACGCAGCGGACTCGCGCGGACATGGCAATCGATCGAGCTCTTCGACGACTTGACGGTGCGCGAGAACCTGCTCGTCGCCTCCCATCGCCCGTCGGTGTGGCGGACGATCCGGGAGACCGTCTCTCCTCCCGGCGCGGGCTCCGGCGAGGTCGACCCGGTACTGGAGCTGCTCGGGCTCGAGCCCTTCGCCGACGAGCTACCCGGCGAGCTGTCGCAAGGGCAGCGCAAGCTCGTCGGGATCGCGCGCGCGCTCGTCGCAAAGCCGCGGCTGGTCTGCCTGGACGAGCCGGCCGCCGGTCTCGACACCTACGAGAGCGAGCAGCTGGGGCAGCGCCTGCGCACGCTCGGGGACGGCGGCCAGGCCATACTCCTCGTCGACCACGATATGGGGCTCGTACTCGGGATCTGCGACGAGGTTTTCGTGCTCGAGTTCGGTCAGGTGATCGCTCGAGGCGCGCCCGAGGTTGTCCGGCGAGATCCGCGTGTGATCACGGCGTACCTCGGTAGCGCAGCTTCCGAACTCCCGCAGTCGGCGCTCGACTCCGCAGCGGCGCGCGCGCACGAGCGCCCCGGCGAGGGCGAGCATGGCTGACCCCGTGCTCTCGATCGAGAGCCTGACCGCAGGGTACGACCATGCGGCTGCGATCCGCGACATCGACCTGACGCTCGCTGCCGGCGAGGTCGTCGCACTGCTCGGGGCAAACGGGGCAGGCAAGACGACGACGCTTCGGGTCGTCTCCGGCCTGATCAAGCCGATGACCGGACGGATCACCTTTGCCGGCGTCGATCTCGCCCGCATCTCGCCGAGCGCGCGGGCACGGCTCGGCATCGCGCATGTCCCCGAAGGCCGCGGCCTCTTCTACGGCTTGACCGTCTCGGAGCACTTCCGCCTTGCACATCGCGGCGAGCGGCTGAACGAGACGCTCGCGTACGAGTACTTCCCGGCCCTGCGCGACCTGCGCGGCCGCCGGGTCGGTCTCCTGTCGGGGGGAGAGCAGCAGATGCTCGCCGTTGCACGTGCGCTTGCGCGGCAACCGAAGGTGATGCTGCTCGACGAGCTCAGTCTCGGTCTCGCGCCGGTGATCGTCGAACGGCTCCTGCCGATCGTCCGGGAGTTCGCGCGCGAAGGCGGATGCGCAGTGCTGCTGGTCGAGCAGCACGTGCACCTCGCGCTCGAAGTGGCAGACCGCGGCTACGTGCTCTCACACGGCCGCGTCGCGCTCCAGAACACTGCGGAGGTGCTCCGAACAAACCGGCAGCTGCTGACCGCTAGCTATCTCGGCGAACCGGCCTCGGCGGTCGTTGGGGAGGAATGACGTAGCCCGGGCCACCGCGCGCGAACTCTGCGCAGCCCCGTGGTCAGTGTGGCTGCGGCACGATCCGGATGTAGGGGCGCGGCTCCTGCCAGCCGTCCGGGTAGGTCTCCTTGGCCTCGTCGTTGGAGACCGAGCCGGCGATGATCACGTCTTCGCCCTGCTGCCAGTTCACGGGCGTCGCAACCTTGTGCTTGGCGGTGAGCTGCAGCGAGTCGATCACGCGCAGCACCTCGTCGAAGTTGCGACCCGTCGTCATCGGGTAGACGAGGATCAGCTTGACCTTCTTGTCCGGGCCGACGACGAAGACGTTGCGCACCGTCTGGTTGTCCGCCGGCGTGCGATCTGCCGGGTCACCCGAGGTGCTGGCGGGAAGCATCCCGTACAACTTCGACACGTTGAAGTCGACATCGCCGATCATCGGGTAGTTCGGCGCCTGCCCCTGCGTGTCTGCGATGTCGGCCGACCATTGCGCGTGCTTGTCGACCGGGTCGACGGAGAGCCCGATGATCTTGACGTTCCTGCGGTCGAAGTCCGGCTTGATCTTTGCCATGTAGCCGAGCTCGGTGGTGCAGACGGGAGTGAAGTCCTTCGGGTGCGAGAACAACACGCCCCACGAATCGCCAAGCCAGTCGTGGAAGCTGATGCGACCCTCCGTCGTCTCCGCCTCGAAGTCCGGGGCCGTATCACCAATCTGCAGAGCCATGAGCTTCCTCCTAGGAGCGGAACGATGCCACAACACTATCGTGCAGGCTACGAGTCGCCGACCCCAAGGTGTGGTCGCGGAAACCCACTCGACGCCCTCGGATACGGCGTTCGGACGCACCGAAACGGCGTGTCCCGTGCGCAGGCGACATGTTCGGCGGGGCGGGGATGTCAGTGGATGAGGGCGAGGGCGGTCGCCCCGACGAGTGCGCAGGCGAGGGCGCGGTTGATGATGCGGGAACGATGCGGATTGCGGAGCATCGGGGCGAGGGATGCGCCCGCAATCAGCCAGGTGGCATTGATCAGGACGATCATGACGGTCAGCAGGGCGATCTTGGCGGCCTCGTCGGCGATCGCCGTATCGGCGAGGCGGGTGCTTGCGAAGACGGCGGCGATCGCGACCCAGGCCTTCGGGTTGGCGACGCCGAACAGTGTTCCACCGGCGAGCGACGGCGCATCTGCGGCTGCAGCTCGTGCCGCGAGCGGCGACGCGGTCGCGACACGGTAGGCGAGCCACAGGATGTATGCCACCGAGATCGCGACAAGCGCGACCCGCAGCGCCGGCACTGCCAGGAGCGCGGCGGTGATCCCCGTCGCGACTGCAACCAGCACGATCGTCGATCCGACGATGATTCCGAGCAGGTACGCGAGAGAGCGTCGCACGCCGTAGGCCGAGCCGGCGGCGGTGAGGCTGATCGTCGCAGGGCCGGGGCTGCCCATGATCGCAAGCGCCGTGACGATGAGCGGCCCAATCGATCCCCAGCGGATCGTCGCCACGAGGAGAGGCTCACGCAAGGCTGCCGCGATACCCTCGACCCATGCCGGAGACGCTACGGGGCGTCGATGCCGATCGTCTTGAACGATCCTGCAACGGGCGCCGGGACTCGATTCGGTTCGGTGCCCGGACGTCCGGCCTCGAGCGGGCGGAGGTCTATCTCTCCACCTGCGCGTTCGAGCCTCACCGTCACGACTCCTACGCGATCGGCATCACCATCGCCGGCGTGCAGACCTTCCGCTACCGCGGCCTGGGCCGCGTCTGCTTGCCCGGTCAGCTGCACGTCCTCCACCCCGACGAGATGCATGACGGGGCTGCGGGCACCGAGGACGGCTTCGGCTACCGGATCCTCTACATCGCGCCAGAGCTCGTCCGCGACGCTCTCGACGGCTCCGCGCTCCCATTTGTCGCCGATCCCGTCCAGAAGCCGACGCCGGCGACCGACCCCGTCGCCTGCCTACTTGCCGACATCGACGACCCGATCAGCGACCTCGCCCGAGCTTCGATCGCAGCAACGCTCGCCGACGCCCTGCAGTCACTCAGCGGACGCCCCGGCTTGCGGCGAGCAACGATCGACATCCGGGCAGTCGAGCTCGCGCGCGACTACCTCGCCGCCCACGCGGGCGAGCAGACTCCGGCGTCAACCCTCGAACGGATCAGCGGGACAGACCGCTTCACACTGGCCCGCCACTTCCGGCGGGCCTATGGGACGAGCCCCGACAGGTACCGAACACTGCGTCGCCTCGCGCTCGCCCGAACCGCGATCGAAGCCGGACGACCGCTCGCACAGGCTGCCGCCGAGGCCGGCTTCGCCGACCAGAGCCACATGACGCGCCAGTTCAAGCGGTCATACGGCCTGACGCCTGCCCGCTGGACGGCCCTCGTCGGGGCCGGCTGAGCCCGCGGAATCAGGCGCGGCGAGCGGCGTCCGCGAGCCTCGCAGCGAGCCGGGCAAGGTGGTCGTTGAGCTCGATCGGGCCGGATCACGCGGAAGTCCGCTCCGAGTCCCGCGAGCACCCCTGCGACCCACTCGAGCGAGTCGGCGCGCATCTCGAGCCGTGTGCCCTCCTCTTCGGGCGAGAGCTCTGCGAGCGTCGCGGGGAGACGTGCGGCGAGCGCGTCGGGTCGAGCATCGACATGCACCTCGATTTCGTGGGCCCACGGCAGGCGTGCGAGCATCCGCACGACGTAGGCCGCCGGATCGAAGCCCGGTTCCGGGGGCGCGGCGCCGTCGCCGATCAGCGCGCTCGAGATGCGGTCCGCGCGGAACGTGCGAAGCTCGCCGCTTGCGTGATCACGCGCAGGGATGTACCAGCATCCGTGACGCGCGACGAGACCGAACGGATCGATATCCCGTTCACGGCGCGTGCCGTCGCGGCGGGTGTAGTCGATCCGCAAGGAGCGTCTCCGTCGCACGGCCTCTGCGACGACGAGCAGCGTCTCGCTCGACGTCGGTGCCGGCACAGGCTCGCCGGAGAGCGAGAGCTCGCCGTGAAGGCGCTCGACGCGCCGCTCGAGACGAGCGGGAAGCACGCGATTGACCTTCGCGAGGGCGCCCTGCGCGCCGCTCAGACCGCGCTGCTCGGCGATCGCGAGACCGAGCACGACGGCGGCCGCCTCCTCGTCGTCGAACATCAGCGGTGGGAGCCGCGTGCCCGGTCGTAGCCGATAGCCACCGCCGACCCCAGGCTGCCCGTCGACCGGGATGCCGAGATCGTGGAGAGAGACGACGTAGCGCCGGATCGTCCGCTCGCTCACACCGAGCGCGCCCGCGGCGGCGCGCGCATGGATGACGCGCTGGTGTTGCAGCAGCTCGAGGAAACGCAAGCAGGCGGGAAGCTGGTTTCGAGATACGCCAAGCGTGACGCACGTTGCGGACGTAAATTGGCCGCAATGCACCGTATCGTCGCTCGCAAACGGCCCGGGAGGAGAACGATGCAGCACGGTCAGAGCGAGGAACGGCAGAGCACGGCCCACGGCCGGCACGATTTCGACTTCTGGGTCGGCACCTGGCGGGGTGCCAACCGCAAGCGCGTCAATCCCCTTGTCCTCGGCGACGACGAATGGATCGCGTTCGAGGGCTGGTGCGAGGCGCGCCCGATTCTCGGTGGACTCGGCAGCACGGACGAGTTCAGCGCCCCGGATTTTCCAGGCCGGCCGGGCTTCGCCGGCTTCTCGTTGCGACTGTTCGAGCCCGAGACCGAGCTCTGGCGGATCTGGTGGGCGTCGACGCTCTCCACCGGCGAGATCGACCCGCCCGTCATCGGCCGCTTCCATGACGGGATCGGCCGCTTCGAATGCGACGAGGTGATCGAGGACACCGCGCGTCAAGGTGCGCTACGAGTGGAAGGACATCGGGCGCGACTCGGCCCGCTGGGAGCAGTCGTTCTCGTTCGACCACGGTGCGACCTGGGACACGAACTGGACCGTGCTGCACACGCGGGTCGCCGGCCTGACCGTCTGACCAGGACGATCGTCCAGCTCCGGGATCGGTGCACACGCGCGCACGTGCGTGCATGATCGGAGCGATGTCGCTCCTCCACCGAGGCGGCCGGGCGTAAGCGGCCAGGTCCACATCGAGATCGACGGATATCAGGCGGGGGCGGAGGCGCTCTGGTCGACCGCGTCCGCCTACGGCCACTTCACCGCCATGCAGGTGCGCGGCCGCCGCACGCGCGGCCTGCCGCTGCATCTGCGCCGGTTGGAGGCCGCCAACAGAGAGCTGTTCGAGACCGGGCTCGACCACGAGCGCGTCCGTGAGCTCATCCGGCACGCACTCCGGGAGATCGAAGACGCATCCGTCCGCGTGTACGTCTTCGAGTCGGACGAGGAGCCGGCGACCATGGTCACCGTCAAACCGCCGGGGGGCGTTTCGCCACCGCAGCGCTTGCAGTCGGTGCGTTACCAGCGACCGGATGCGCACATCAAGCATCTCGCCACAGGTCAGGCGTTCTACTCGCGGCTGGCCCGCCGTAACGGCTTCGACGATGCGCTGCTGACAGCATCCGGCGGACTCGTGTGCGAAAGCGCGATCGCGAACATCGGCTTCTTCGACGGGTCCGGCGTCGTCTGGCCGGACGCCCCGCTCCTGCACGGAATCACGATGCAGCTCCTCGAGGGCGCGCTACCCGGCGCGGGCCTGCCGTCGCGACGGGCGGAGGTACGACTTCAGGACATCTCGTCCTTCGAGGGGGCGTTCCTGTCGAACGCGCGCGGGGTCGTCCCCGTCACCCACGTGGACGGTACGAGCATCGCGGTGCCGGCGGAGCGCATGCAGGCAGTCACAGACGCCTACGCGTCGGTGCCCTGGGACACGATCTAGGCTGACACGCCAGGAGGAGCCGTGGCAGCAGTGTCACACTCCACACGTCTTCCGTGAATGCCGAATGCATCTCCCAGTCCCGCACCCGCCGCCCCGGATGGCCAATGAGATGACAGCACGCGTGAAGCTCTGGGTCACTGCGGCCGTCGTCCCGGCGGTGCTGTGGATGATCGTGCTGGCGAAGCCTGCGGCCGACGAGCGCTGGGAGAGCCACCCTGCGCACTTCTGGCTCGTTCTGGCCGCTGCGCTCGCGAGTGTCGGGCTCGGATATTCCGTCCTGGTCGCCGGGCGCCGGCGTCGCGACGCGCGCCTCTTTCTCGTCTCGCTGGCCTTCCTCGCCAGTGCGGCATTCCTCGGTCTGCACGCGCTCGCGACGCCGGGAGTGCTGCTCGGGAAGAACGCGGGCTTCGAGCTCGCCCCGCCGGTCGGGCTCGTCGTAGCAGGCGGTGTTCGCGGCGGCATCGTCGCTCGAGCTCTCGCCGCGCGGAGCCGAGCGTGTGCTCCGCGCGGCGCCCGTCCTGTTGGGGGCGCTGGCAGCGCTCATCGTGGCCTGGGCTGTCGTGTCGCTCGCGGCGCTGGCTCCACTCGACCGCCCGCTGGCCGCCGAGCAGCTCGACGGCTGGCAGATCGGGCTCGCCGTCGCCGGCGTTGCACTCTATGCGGTAGCCGCCGGCGGCTACCTCGCCCTCTATCGCCGCCGCAGCGTCCGATTCGCACTCGCCGTCGCGTTCGCGTTCGCATTGCTCGCCGAGGCGATGATCGTGATCGCGTGGGCCCGCAACTGGCAGCTCTCCTGGTGGGAGTGGCACGTCTTGATGCTCGCAGCGTTCGTCGTCATCACCGCGATCGCCCATAGTGAATGGCACGAGGAGCGCTTCAGCGCCCTCTATCTGGACAGCACGCTCGCCGGGGCCCGCGACGTCAGCATCCTCCTCGCCGACCTCTCCGGCTTCACCGCCTACAGCGAGCGGCGGGAGCCGGGCCAGGTCGCGACGATGCTGAACACGTACTTCGAGACGATCGTGCCGCTGCTCGAGGCGAACGGCGGCGAGGTGCACCAGATCGTCGGCGATGAGGTGATGGCGATCTTCAACAAGCAGGGGGACACGCCCGACCACCCCGAGCGTGCGGCCCGGGCGGCGCTTCGCCTGCAGGATGAGGCGGAGCGGATCGCGGCCGCCCACCCGAAATGGCCGCGCTTCCGCACCGGCGTGAACAGCGGCGACGTGGTCGCGGCGGTCGTGGGTGGTGCGAGCGGGCACCGCAAGCACGGCGTGGTCGGCGACACCGTCAATCTCGCAGCGCGGCTCGAGGCGGCCGCCCGCCCGGGCACGGTTGTCATCGGCGGCGCCACGTTCCGCCGGCTTGCCGCCGGGGCAGTCGTGGAACGGGTGCCGCCGATCGACGTCAAAGGGAAGCGCGAACCGGTTGACGCCTATGTGCTCCTGGCGCTGGCGGACGTGACCGGCACGTCCGGTGGTTGACGCGACAGAGGGGCCGCGCTACCGCTCGGACGGCAGCAGTTGGGCGTCGTGGTGCGTGCTGAAGCGCTTCCGAACGTGCCTGAACGCGAAGAACTCGACGCCCGCTCCCGCCGTCGACGGCGCGATCAGCACGACGAGGTCTCCTGTCTGGGTCTCGAACCGCCCATCGCTCTGGGTGCGCCTGCCCGCGTAGCCGAAGGTCCAACGATTGCCGGCACGCCGGGCCGGGAGGCGGATCGACGCATGCTGAGCGCGCCACGGTGCCGACGCCCGTTGCACGAGGAAGACGAGAGCCTCGTCGTCTGCAGGCACGAGCAGCGCACGGGCGCCGGCGGCGTCGCCGCGCAGGATGGCTGTGGCAAAGCGCCCCGCGACAGCGCGTTGAACCTCCGGGGACGGCGTCTTCGTCGTTGTCGGGGTGCCGCTGCAAGCAGAGACCGCACAGGTGACCAGCAGGCAGCCGATGAGACCCCTCGTCATCCGTCCCACGCGCCGCAGTCTGACGTGTGCCGGATCCGGCTGCCGTCGCCGAACGCTGGACTGCCGAGCTGTCTCGGTTTACGGACAGGCGGTGCTGACGATCGTGCCTGCGGCCGCGGTCTTGCTGGCGGACTTGCCGCCTCCGGTGTAGTCGACGCAGTAGGAGGTGGTCGTGAGGCTCTTGATCACCGACAGCTTGACGCCGGCGTCGATGGTCTGCAGGAGCGCGAGCGTCATGCCCTGGTAGCCGGAGGTGGCAGCGTTGGCATCGATGTCCGTCGCGATGCCGTTGTTGTCGGCGTAGAACGCCTCGACGGCCGGGATCGCGGAGCGGACGTTGGCCTGCGCGGCCGTCTGTGCGGCACGAGCCTTGAAGCCGATGTAGGACGGGACGGCGATCGCGAGCAGGATGCCGATGATCACGAGCACGATCAGGAGCTCGATCAGCGTGAAGCCGCCCTGACGCATCAGGCGATGCGAGAGCGCGTGAAACAGCGCCTGGTGGCGGTCGCGCACTTTCATGGTCGTTGCCGTCAGCATCGTGGTTTGCCTCCGCAGGGTGATTTTGTAGGGCCTCTATCGCCCTCGACCGGGGAACCCTTTTCCCCCTGATGGGTGATCTGCGTTCGGCCCACGCAGCCTCGACATTCCGTCGACCACGACCTCGATTTCCGACAGCGTCGTGCGGCTCAGACGGCCGCTGAAACAGAGCTAGCCGCTACGCGCGGCGCGCCACGGCAAGCAGCGTCACGCCTGGAAAATCCAGTCCGGCCGGTGTTTCGTATGGGCGAACCGCTTCGAGCAAGCGAGCGCGCAGTGCCTGGGTGGCAGCCTCCGGCAGCGACGCGACCACCCTCGCGAGTGGCCCTGCGAGGTCGGATGTCCTCGTCCACCACTCCTCGAACGAGCCGGCACGCAGCGGCGTCGGGCACTCGCTGACGGCAACCTCCGTGAGCCCGGCGGCCGCGAGCACCCCCGCCAGCCGGCCGGCATCGTCGAGTGAGAATGGACCCGGAATGCCGGGCGGAGGCACCTGCTTGCCGACCTGGGCGCTGAGGGCGTCGAGGACGACTCCGAGCCACGGGTTGCGCTCGCGCGGTCCCCACACGGCTATCGCGACGCGTCCGCCGGGGCGCAGGACCCGCCGGATCTCACGCGCTGCGCGAGCCGGCTCCGGCACGAGCATGAGACCCTCGCGGCAGAGAACGACGTCGAAGGACCCGTCCGCCTGTTCGATCCGCTCGAGATCCAGCTCGCAGGTGCTCACGTTCGTGAGACCCAGGGCGTCGGCGCGCGCCGCTGCAATCGACGTCATCTCGGCAGCCACATCGGACATGACGACCTCGCCTCCAGGAGTCACCCGCCTTGCTGCCGCCAGCCCAACGCTCCCCGGTCCGCACGCCAACTCGAGCACGCGCTCGCCCGGTCCGGGCATCGTCAGCTCGAGCATCTTCTCGGTCACGCCCGTGCCGCGCGCATCGATGTAATCCGCGTGTTCTGCCCACGACCCGGCCACACCGGCCCACATGCCGTGAAGGTGCGCGCGAAGGTCGCCGAGACTCGCGTCCGCCGGGTCCGTTCGCTCATCCGGTCGCTCAGTGATGCTCTGCGCTTCCATGACGTCCTCTCCTTCGCAATTGGTTACTCGTAGAGAGTAATGAAGTTAGGGCTAGGATACTGAAATGACGGAGCCTGTCAAGAGCACCCGGAGGTACAACTCGCCACGCCGGCGCGAGCAGGCTGCCGCGACGCGGCAGGAGATCCTCGAGGCGGCGCAGCGATTGTTCGAGCGGCAGGGCTACGCAGCGACGACGATGGCAGCGGTTGCCGCCGAGGCAGGCGTCGCGCTCAAGACCGTGTACGTGGTCTTCGAGACCAAGAGCGGACTGCTGCGCGCCCTCTGGCACATGCTGCTGCGCGGAGACCAGGAGGACGTTCCCGTCGGGGAACGGCGCTGGTACCGCGAACTCGTGGAAGAGCCCGATCCGGAGCGCCAGCTGCGTCTGAACGCGCACAACTCTCGCGTCGTCAAGCAGCGAGCGGGCTCCCTGATGGGGGTGATCCGCAGCGCGGCGACCCTGGATCCCGACCATCGAGGCGCTGTGGAGCCGCATCCAGTCGGACTTCTACGGCATCCAGCAGCCGATCGTCGCAGCGCTCCACGCCAAGAAGGCGCTTCGACCAGGCCTCGATGTCGCGCGTGGGACAGACATCCTCTGGACCCTCAACCACCCGGACCTGTGGCTCCTCCTCGTCGGCCAGCGCGGCTGGTCGCCGGACGACTGGGAGCAGTGGTTCGGCGACGTGACCTGCTCGCAGCTCCTGGCACCACGCACGCAGCGCACTCGCCGGGCTCGCTGATCGCCTACTCGAGCTCGACGTACGCGGCAGCGACTGACTTGGGCACCACCATCGCCCATGCATCGAGCACGAGCTCACGCATCTCGGCCGCGTCGATCGCGGCTAGTCGCACGACCACCCAGTTGTAACGGAGATCGGACTCGCGCGGCAGCATGAACTTGTCCGGCTCGGAGCCGACCAGCGCCTCGCGCCACTCCTTCGGAAAGGCGAATCCCATCAACGTCTCGTCTCGGGAGAACGCGAGGTAGACGATCCGGCCGATGCGGAACTTGACGCGGCCGCGCACGAATCCCTCGGTGGTGCGTGGTAACCCGATCGCAAACGAGCGCACCTCGTCGAGTGTCACCATGGATCCGATCCCGTCATCGCAAAGGCAGGGCCACCGTCCACGGCGAATCGTAGGCGGGCCGTCGCCGGATTCGGCATCGCGCAGTCAGCCCTGTCACCATCGTCAGTGTGACGGCGCTCGCGGTGGACACCCCGCACGGCGAGGCACGTGCTCATCTACATGTCGCCGATGAGCCACGGGGTCTCCTCGTCCTCGGCCATGGAGCCGCCGGTGGAGTGACCTCGCGAGATCTGGTGGCCGTGACGGGCGTGGCGCTGTCGGAGGGGATCAGTGTCGCGCTCGTCGAACAGCCCTACCGGGTCGCTGGGCGACGCTCTCCCGCTCCGGCGCACCAGCTCGATGCGGCCTGGACGGCGGTCGTCGCTCACCTGCGCACGGGGAGGCTGCAGAGCCTGCCCCTCGTCGTCGGTGGCAGGTCGTCGGGCGCGCGCGTGGCATGCCGCACTGCCGGTGCGACCGGGGCCGCCGGAGTGCTGTGCCTTGCCTTCCCGCTGCGGCCGCCCGGCCGCTCGGGCGGGTCGCCGAGACCGAGCCGCCTGCCCGAGCTCGAGGCGGTGACCGTTCCGACACTGATCGTGCAGGGGGAACGGGATCCGTTCGGAATCCCCCCTGCCGGCGTCCGGCGCCTGGTCATGCTCGTTCCGGGCGATCACAGCCTGCGCGGGGACACCCAGGCCGTAGCCGCGGCGGTGCGAGGATGGCTTCCCGGCGTTGTCACAGGGGCGGAGCACGCAGTCTGACGAGGGGACGACTGCCCACCGCGCTGCTGCCTCGCCGATACGGTGCCATGGGGAAGGGGATCCCTTCCGGCAGCCGCACCAGACGACGAAAGGGCGATGCGCAGTGGACTGGAAGCTCGAATTGGTGGCCGTTCCCGTCTCGGACGTGGACCGCGCGAAGACCTTCTACACCGAGCAGGCAGGATTCACCGAGGACCACGATCACAGGGTCAACGATCAGATCCGCTTCGTGCAGCTGACGCCACCCGGATCGGCATGCTCCATCGCTCTCGGGACCGGAATCGTGGATACGCAGCCGGGTTCCGTTCAGGGCCTCCAGCTCGTCGTGCCGGATATCAACGCCGCACACGCCGAGCTCGCCGCGCGCGGGGTCGAGGTCAGCGAGGTCCAGGTGTTCCCCTGGGGCTCGTTCGTCTTCTTCAGCGATCCCGACGGCAACGGCTGGTCGGTGCAGCAACTACCGGCCCGCGACTAGCAGGCAGGGGTACGGCGGGAGATCGGCTCCGTCGCCGAGGCAATCACTGCCGGGATACTGCCCTCGTGCGCGCGCTCCTGACCTGCAGGCCGTTGACTGGTCACTACCGTCCGCTGCTGCCACTCGCGCGTGCGCTCGCGACGGCCGGACACTCCGTGGCCATCGCTTCGGGCGAGCCGGTCGTCACGCAGGCCGCCGCGGACGGGTTCATCGCGTTCCGCGCCGGGCTGGGCGACGACGCCCGGGACCAGTTCGCCCGCCGGCATCCGGATCTTTCCTCGCTTCCGCCCTCCGGCATCCGCTCCTTGTTCTTCACGGAGCTCTTCGTCCGCATCGAGCTCGAGCCGCGGGCGAACGACCTGACCGAGATCGTCGAGCGCTGGAGCCCGCAGCTGATCGTGCACGACGTCGCGGAGTTCGCCGCGCCGGTGGTCGCAACCGCTTTCGGCATCCCCTACGTGGAACACAGCTTCGGGCCCCTCGTCCAGGCCGACGTCATCCGTGCCGCCGGTCAGGCCACGGCTCCCTATTGGAGCTCACGCGGCCTCGCACCACACCCGCTCGGGGGCCTCTACCGCTACCTCTACCTGGACGTCTGCCCTCCCAGTCTCCAGTCCGCGGATGGGATGCCACGCGCGGTGCAACGGATCCGGACGGTCGAGACGGCTCCACCGCAGGCGCCGCCTCTCCCCTGGCTGGACGCTCTGCGCGACCTGCCGACCGTGTACGTCACGCTCGGGACCGTGTACAACCGGAACCTCGACCTGTTCCGGACGCTGCTCGACGGTCTCCGGGACGAACCGCTACATGTGGTCGTCACGGTCGGCACGCACATGGATCCGGCAGCGCTCGGTCCGCAGCCGCCGAACGTGCACGTCCATCGGTACATCCCGCAGGAGCTGATCCTCCCGTCGTGCACCGCGGTCCTGACACACGGCGGCGCCGGCTCGATGCTCGGTGCGCTCGCCTTCGGGCTGCCGCTTCTCCTCCTGCCCCAGGGCGCCGACCACTACTTCAACGCAGAACGCGTCACCGCTGCCGGCGCGGGGATTCGCCTGGTACCCGGCGAGCTCACGGCCGACACGACACGCAAGGCACTCCGGGAGCTCCTGCGCGACGGCAGCTTCCGGAAAGCAGCAGGACGCATTCGCGACGAGCTCGGGGCGATGCCCGACCCCGGCGACGTGGTCGGCGTGCTGGAGGAGCTCCAGGCGCGCGCACCCACGCGGACCTGAGCCGCCCAACCGGCGCTCGTCGCGGCCTGAGCTCTGCGCTAGGCGTCGAGGCGCGCAGGCAGGCCGAACAGCGGGAAGAGCGTCTCGGTGTCGAGGAAGAACGTGAGCTCGACGATCGAGCCGGCCGACAGCTCGAGCACCTGCAGCGCCCACGGCTCGTACCCGTCGCCGCTCGGGCTCGGCTTGTACTGGCCGAATGCCGGCGCTCCGTTCGCCGCCTTCGTGGGAATCATGCGCGAGCCCTGACAGCCGATTCCCGGCCCGAACCACCACGTGAGGATGTCGTCCCGGCCACTCAGCCAGAGGTCGTACGGCGGCATCGACTGCGTTGCGTCCTCCTGAATGAGCGACGTGAGCGCGTCGATGTCATAGCGCTCGAATGCTTCGACGTAGCGGGCGAGCAGCGCGCGGTCCGCCTCGTCGAGGGGCAGAGACGAATCGGCCGCGCTCATGTCGCTGTCCGC
The DNA here is from genome assembly GCA_963799905.1 of uncultured Thermoleophilia bacterium. Classification (GTDB taxonomy): domain Bacteria; phylum Actinomycetota; class Thermoleophilia; order Gaiellales; family Gaiellaceae; genus Gaiella. The sequence continues at coordinate 304,349 of CAWCYU010000029.1, read as the reverse complement.
GATCGTCGCGCGCGCCCGCTGCAATGCGCTGTTCACCGACGCGACGCTCGTCTCGAGCAGTTCCGCCACCTCGCTCGCCTTCCAGCGAAGCACCTCGCACAGGATCAGGACTGCGCGCTGGCGTGGCGGCAGATGCTGCAGAGCCGCCACGAACGCGAGCCGAATCGTCTCGCGCGCAACGGCGATCTCGGCCGGATCCTCCTCCGCCGCGACGAGGCCGTCGGGAATGGGCTGGATCCACGTCGCCTCCGGCAGCGTGTTCAGGTTGGCCAGGTCCGGAGTCCGGGCCGGGCCCATATCCATCGGGCGTGCGCGACGCTCGCGCCCGTTCAGCATGTCGAGGCACACGTTCGTCGCGATGCGGTAGAGCCACGAGCGCAGCGCCGCCCGTCCCTCGAAGCGGTCCAGGCTCCGCCACGCGCGCAGCATTGTCTCCTGTACGGCGTCCTCCGCCTCGAACGGTGAGCCGAGCATGCGGTAGCAATAGGCGGTCAGCTCTCGGCGATGCTGCTCGAGCCGGCCCTCCAGCTCGTTCTCCGAGGGCTTGACCGTAGCCGGCGAATCCTGCACGACGCTCATCGTACGCGCTCGCGGCCACGAGCCGAAACGCGGATCGTCGTCAGCATTGTGCGCGCCTCTCCCTTCGTCGTCATACCCGATCAGACGGCACCGCACCCGGAAACTCATCGCGCCGGCCGGACGCTCCGAGAGACCGCGTGCTCGGGAACCGATGAGTTCCGTACCGCCTCGCCGTCTACATCTGCATGACCGGCAACCCCGCAGCCCAGCCCGTGGCCCATGTGATACCTCTGAGGAGGAGGCAGTTGATGAGTGATCTGAAGCGTTTCGGTAGCGCCGTCCCTTCCGTGCAGGAGCGCTCGATCGCGGGCGAGAAGATCTCTGCGATCTCTCGCTGCGTACGCATTGGGGAGTCCGGCCCATGACCATGGACAATCGAACCCGCTGGTTCGCGCTGCTCGTCCTCTGCCTGGGGACGTTGATGATCGTTCTCGACACCACAATCGTGAACGTGGCGCTGCCCTCGATCAGAGCCGATCTCGGATTCTCCGAGACCTCGCTCGCCTGGGTCGTGAACGCCTACCTGCTCACCTTCGGCGGCTTCTTGCTGCTCGGCGGCCGGCTGGGCGACCTCTATGGGCACCGGCGGCTATTCGTCTCCGGCATCACGCTCTTCACAATCGCCTCGCTCTGCTGCGGGCTCGCGACCTCGCAGGGATTCCTCGTCGCGGCTCGGGCAGTCCAGGGACTCGGCGGAGCGGTCGCCTCCGCCGTCGCGCTGTCGCTGATGATGACGCTGTTCACCGAGCCTGCCGAGCGCGCAAAGGCCATGGGCGTCTTCGGCTTCGTCGCCGCAGGCGGGGGCAGTATCGGCGTCCTCCTCGGCGGCATCCTCACCGACTCGCTCGACTGGCACTGGATCTTCCTCGTCAACCTTCCGATCGGGGTCGCCGTCGTCCTGCTCTCGCTCAGGCTGCTTCCCGCAGGTCGGGGCCCGGCCGGAGCGCGGCTCGACGTCGCCGGGGCGGTAACGATCACGGCGTCGTTGATGCTTGCCGTCTACGCGATCGTGAACGGCAACCAGAAAGGCTGGGCTTCAGGCCAGACGCTCGGCCTGCTCGTCGTCGCGGCGGCGTTGCTGGCGCTCTTCATCGGAATCGAGGCGCGCGTTCGCTCCCCGCTGATGCCGCTCGGCCTCTTCCGCCTGCGCAACGTCACCGTCGCCAACATCGTCGGCGTCCTGTGGGCTGCCGCGATGTTCGCCTGGTTCTTCATCTCGGCGCTCTACCTGCAACAGGTGCTCGACTACACCCCGCTCCAGGTCGGTCTCGCCTTCCTGCCCGCCAACCTGATCATGGGCTTCCTGTCGATCGGCCTCTCTGCCAAGCTCGTGATGCGGTTCGGCATCAAGCCGCCGCTCGCAACCGGGCTGTTGCTGGCCGCGATCGGGCTCGCGCTCTTCGCACGGGCTCCCGTCGACGGGAACTACGTGCTCGACGTGCTCCCGAGCATGATCCTGCTCGGCCTCGGCGCGGGCATGGCCTTCAACCCGGTGCTGCTCGCGGCGATGAGCGACGTCGAGCCCGAGGAGTCCGGCCTCGCTTCGGGGGTCGTCAACACCTCGTTCATGATGGGCGGCGCTCTCGGCCTTGCCGTCCTCGCCAGCCTCGCCGCCTCGCGCACCGACAGCCTCACGGCCGCCGGTGAGGACGCGGTCGCAGCCCTCACCGGCGGCTACCACGCCGCGTTTCTCGTCGGCGCGATCTTCGCCGCCGCAGCCGCAGGGATCGCCGCATCGCTCCTGCGCGTCACGGCGCCGGCGACCGCGGCGCATGCCGAGCCCGCAGGGGACGGCGAAGCTGCACCGGCAGGAGCCGGGAGCCGCGGCTGAGCACGACGCAAGGCGGGCTCCCGGCGCTCAGCTCTCCTGCAGGTAGGCGAGGACCGCGAGCACGCGCCGGGGCCGGTCAGCGCTCGACGGTGATCAGGAGATACTCGGCCTGAATTCGAGCCGGCCCGTCCGACCGTGGGGCTGAAACGCCGGACGATGTCGCCGAACGACTGCAGGAACTCCTCCCAGCGACCCTGCGGCTCGAGCACGCCCCTGGCCATCACGAACGGGCCGAAGTCCTCCGCGTAGTGCTGCACGGCGTCCTCGGCCGACGGGAACTCGAACACGACCGTTTCGCGCTCGATCGTCGCCGCCACTCCGGCGGCGGCGAAGACCTCCGTCACGTGGCTCTCGACGCCCCACAGCGGTGGCGGCTGGACTCCTGCAGGGGGCGGCGGCAGGAAGGCGCCCGTCAGCTTGAACAGCTCTCCGGCGAACCCGTCATTGGCCCAGGTCGTCATCACGATGCGGCCACCCGGCCGACAGACGCGGACGAGCTCCGCAGCGGCCCGGGCGTGATCCGGAGCGAACATGGCACCGAACGTCGAGATCACCCGGTCGAAGCCGGCGTCCTCGAACGGCAGATCCTGGGCATCTCCCTCGACCCAGTCGATGTCGACACCCGCGGCCGCAGCACGCCGCCGTGCGTGCTCGAAGAGCTCGGGGGTCAGGTCCACGCCCACAACGGTGGCTCCACGCAGAGCGGCCGGAATCGCGATATTCCCGCCGCTGCCCGTGCCGACGTCGAGCAGATCGATCCCCGCCCCCACCTCGGCCCGGTCGAGCACGAGCGCCCCGACCGGCTCGATCAGCAGCGACATTCGGTCCCAATCCCCTGCCGCCCAGGTCGCGCGGGCGCGACGGCGGAACTCGTCGACAGCGCTCATGGGGCGACGCTACCACCTCGTCGTGCCCGCGCGCCCAGCCGAGGCGGTACCTCTTGACATGTGACCAAATAGTCACCTAATATGGACGTCGATGACTGACGAGGATCCCGTCTTCAAGGCACTCGCCGACCCGACCCGCCGGCATCTGCTGGACCGGCTCTTCGAGCGCGACGGCCGCACGCTCACTGAGCTCGAGTCGGAGCTGGAGATGACCCGCTTCGGTGTCATGAAGCACCTCCGAGTCCTCGAGGACGCAGGGCTCGTCGTCACTCGCCGGTCCGGCCGGGAGAAGCTGCACTACCTCAACCCGGTACCGATCCGGCTCATCCACGACCGCTGGATCGACAAGTACACCGAGCACCGCATCGCGGCACTCGCAGACCTCAAAGGAGAACTGGAGGAAACGGCATGACGACCATGGCCGCAACGACGACACAGGTCTATCAGGTGTTCATCCACGCGACGCCAGAGCAGATCTGGGACGCGATCACGAAGCCGGAGTTCACCGCCAGGTACTTCCACGGCGCCCGCATCGAGGCGACACGCGACCGGCGCCGGGCATTCGGGCCCAACGGAGAGCTGTGGGGCGACGAGGCGACGACCGAGTTCGACCCTCCGCGCCGCCTCGTGCACGGTTGGCGCTCGCTCTACGATCCGGAGCTCGCCGAGGAGGAGCAGAGCCGCGTGACGTGGGAGATCGACGTGGAAAGCGACGGGGTGTGCAAGCTCACGGTCATCCACGATCTGCTCGAAGGAGCGCCGAAGACGGCGGCGAGCGTCTCCGGCCCGGGCTGGATGTATGTGCTCAGCAACCTGAAGACGTTGCTCGAGACAGGACAGCCGTTGCCGTCCTGACCGACGAGCTCGGGGGCCGGTGCACGACGGCCGGCCCTCGCGTCCGTCCCCCACGGCGCGTCACCCGTCTGAGGGAGTCCCAGCCGCTCGTATCGGGCGATACACACTGTATGCCCCTCTTGCGGAGACTGACGGGCCGGCGCACCGCGCCGTCGCTCGACGCAGCGAGTGGAGGCAACGCGAATGAGCTGTTGCGCGCGTTGACGACTCACGCGCCGTACGGCGTGTTCAGATCGGACGCAGCGGGCAAGTGCGTGTACGTGAACGAGCGCTGGTGCGAGCTCTCCGGTCTTCGCCGCAAGGAGGCACTCGGCGACGGCTGGATCACTGCGCTGCATCCGGACGATGCCGATCGTGTGCGAGGCGAATGGGCCGAGGCGGCGGCCGAGGAACGAGACTCGACCGTCGAGTACCGCTTTCTCCGTCCGAACGGCAGCGTGAGCTGGATCCACGGCTTCGCCTCGCCCCTGCGGGACGAGGACGGCAACCTGACCGGATGGCTCGGCACGTGTCTCGATCTCACCGCCCGCCGAGAAGCGGAGGAGGCGCTGCTGCGGTCCGGCGAGCGGTTCCAGGTCGCCTTCGACAACGCCCCCATCGGCGTTGCGCTGCTCACGGCGGACGGGCGCTGGTTCCACGTCAACAAGGCGCTGTGCGAGCTGCTCGGCTATACGGCCGAGGAGCTCTGCCGGCTCACGTTCGCGGATGTCACCCATCCGGACGATCTCGCCGCGAACCTCGAGCGCAGCCGCAGGCAGCTGCAGGGAGAGGAGTGGGACAAGCGCATCGAGAAGCGCTACATCCGCTCCGACGGCGGCATCGTGTGGGTCGCTCTGAGCAACGAGGTCGTACGGGACGCCGCAGGCGAGCCGCTCTACTTCGTCGCACAGGTGGAGGACATTACCCAGCGCCGGCAGACCGAGAAGGCTTTGCGCGAGGCAGAAGAGCGGTTCCGGCGGGCGTTCGAGGATGCACCGATCGGAATGGCCCTGGTCGCTCCGGACGGACGGTTCCTGCGCGTCAACCGAGCACTGTCCGAGATCACGGGATATGCCGAGGCAGACCTCCTCGGGCGCACGTTCCAGGAGATCACGCATCCCGACGACATCGACGAAGACATCGCCGGCACGGTGCAACTGCTCTCCGGCGAGATCCGGACGTATCGGATCGAGAAGCGCTACCTCCGCCCCGACGGCGACACGGTGTGGGTGATGCTGTCGGTCTCCCTCGTGCGCGACGAAGACGGCTCGCCGCTGTATTTCGTGTCGGAGATCGAGGACATCAGCGAGCGCAAGCACTCACAGGAAGAGCTCCAGCGTCTCGCAGACCACGATTCACTGACCGGGCTCGGCAACCGCAGGAAGCTGACCGTGGAGCTCGCGCGCGTCCTCGCGCTGCCCCAGGACGGCGAGCAGCACCTGCTGATCATCTTCGACCTGAACGGCTTCAAGCAGTACAACGACGCGTACGGGCACCCGGCAGGAGATGCGCTTCTCGGCCGCCTGGCCGCAAAGCTCGGAGCTGCCGCCAGATCCTACGGCGAGGCTTTCCGGCTCGGCGGCGACGAGTTCTGCGTGCTTGCAAAGCCCCCCGCAGAGGAGGCAGCCGCGTTCCTCAGCCGCACCGTTGCCGCCCTCCACGAGGACGGCGACGGCTTCAGCATCTCGAGCTCGTTCGGCGCCGCCTTCCTGCCCGAGGAGGCCGGAGATCCGAGCGCCGCTCTGAGTCTCGCCGACCAGCGTCTCTATGCGCAGAAGCACGAGCTCCACATCGGGCGCGATCAGCCGCACGAGGTGCTCTTGCGGGCGATCTGGGAGCGCGAGCCGAGCATGCTCGACCACATCGAGGGAGTCGCAGAGCTCGCGGCGATCGTGGGCACGCGGTTCGGCCTGAACGACGAGGCGCTCGCTGAGCTGAGACTCGCCGCAGAGCTGCACGACGTCGGCAAGCTCGCGATCCCGGACGCGATCCTGCAGCGGCCCGGGCCGCTGAACGAGGACGAGTGGGCGCTCATGCAGCAGCACACCCTGATTGGCCAGCGCATTCTCGCGGCAGCACCGGCACTGCGGCGGATCGGCGAGATCGTGCGCTCGACGCACGAGCGCTGGGACGGAGCGGGCTACCCGGACGGTCTCGCTCGAACCGCGATTCCGATCGAAGCGCGCATCATCGCCGTCTGCGACGCGTATTCGGCCATGACCTCCGACCGTCCCTACCGCCTCTCGATCTCGGCTCGCAGGGCGCTCAAGGAGCTCGAACGCGGCGCCGGGAGCCAGTTCGACCCTGACGTCGTACGAATCTCGCGCGAGGCTCTGGAGGTGCTGCAACGGACGACGGCACCCGCCCGCTCTGGCGCGCGCTGACGGACAGCGGCCCGTTCGAAACGACGGCGAGAGCCCTCGCGGCGCGCCCTCGCGGATCATCTCGCGAGGACCTGTCCGCCGGTCTTTGACGTCAGTCGATCCGCCGGCTGGACGAGGGGTGTATGGTCGAAGCCGCTCGAGCCGGGAGTGACAACGTGACACGAGGAGCCTGTCGTAGGCGACCCACCTCCTGAACCGCTTGCGATCGAGGTCTCGCGGCCCTCCGAATCGCTCTGCCTGGTGACACCGATCGGGGAAGTCGACATCCTCACGGCCTCGGAGCTCTCGCGCGCGCTTGCGACCCTGCGCGGGCGGGAGCCCCTTCACGTCGTCGTCGACCTGTCCCGGGTCACGTTCATCGATTCCAGCGGGATCAATGCGCTCGTGATGGCAGCACGCAGCATCGAGGCCGACGGCGGCACCGCCACCTTCGCCGCGCCGGCAGACGAAGTCCGGAGGGTGTTCGAGATCATTCACCTGGATGAGATCGTGACGCTCGTGGAATCCGTCGAGACGGCCCTGGCGATCGCCGAGCGGGACGACGGCGCCGAGCCTCCGTCGTCTCCGGGGTGAGAGAGGTGCGGCGCCGGAAGGGCACACCTCGCGAAGAGCGGTCGCTCAGCTTCGAAAGCGTCTTCGCCCGCGCTGCATCGACATTGCCGAGGCGCCTGCTGATCGGGGCGATCTCAGCTGTTCTCGTGCTCGTCTGCCTGGCGACGGCCCTTGCGTGGAGGGAATATCAGGACGCGAGACGCCGAGCGCTCAACGAGGTTCGCGCGCGCGCCGTGCTCGCCGGAAACGTGTTCGACACGTACTTCGCGGGTGAGCTCGGGACGCTCACCTCGGTAGCGGCGTCTCCCACGGTGACGGCGGGCGACACGAGCGGGATGCGCAGTTATTTCGCTCGTGTGCAGCCGGCGCACGGGACGCTCTTCACCGGCGGCCTCGGCTGGATCGACATTCACGGCGTCTCCCGCGTCTCGAGCAACCCACTACCGGCCGGTCCCCTCATCAACGTCTCCGATCGCTCCTACTTCAAGACCGTGATCTCGACCGGGCGGCCCTTCATCAGCGAGGGGCTGAGGACGAAGCGTGGAAAGCAGCGCGTGATCGTCATGGCCGTCCCTACGCGAGACGCGGGGGGGCAGTTGAATGGCGTGCTCGCGGGTGCCTTGCTGCTGCAGCAGTCGACGACCGACCAGCGCTCGATCGACCTGGGATACGAGCGGGTCGTGGTGATCGACCGTCGCGGACAGCAAATCACGACGCCGACGTTTGCCCGGCCCGAAAACGTGCCGCTGCTGCGCCGGCTGCAACGAGGCGGCGAGGGAGTGCTCCCGGACACACGCGGCCTCGGCGGCGAGTCAGGGCACGTCGTCGCGTACGCGACCTCCAAGGCTCCGGGCTGGACGACCGTGATCGACAGGCCGCGCTCGGTCGTGTTCGCGCCGGCTCGCCGGGGCCTCGTCCTGGAACTGATCCTGATCGGGGCGGCAGGGCTGATCGTGTGTGGGCTGATCGGCTGGGCGACTCGGCGCTCGCGTCGCGATGCCGAGGTCGAGCAGGCCCAGGTGCGGGGGTGGGCAGAGCTCGCCCAATCGCTCGGGGCCGCGTCCGTCGCCACGGAGGTCTCGGACGCGCTCAGCTCGGCTCTCGCCACGGCCTTTCCGGAGGCCACCGTCGTCGTCGCGCTCCTCGCCGACGGCGCGACAGGCCTCACGGTCTCGGCAGTGATCGACGGAACTCCTCCGTCCGGGGCCGGACGAAAGGACGTTGCGCTACTGGAGCTGCTCGAGCACGCGCGAGAGTCGGAAGGCCCGATCGCCCTCGAGAATGCTTCTGATCTCCGCGCGCGGTTCCCTCACCTGCGCGACGCGCTCGCCGGCCGCGTGCGATCCGTGTATGCCGTGCCGCTCGCGTCGGCCGGAGGCCGCCCCGCCGGCGCCCTGGCGCTGCTGTTCGGGGGTGAGCGGACCCTGGACGAGGACGAGGAGGCAATCGTCGCCGCGCAGGCCGAGCAGGCAGCGCAGACGCTCGCGCGCACCCGTCACTACGAGCGAGAGCACGAAGTGGCGACGATGCTGCAGGAGAGCCTGTTGCCGCAGAAGCTTCCGGCGACGAGTGGGCTCGACCTGGCCGGCCGCTACCAGGCAGGTGCCGCCGGGCTGGATATCGGCGGGGACTGGTACGACGTCGTGCGCCGGCCCGACGGGATCCTCCACATGACCGTCGGCGACGTTGCCGGGCGCGGGATCCCTGCCGCGACACTGATGGGTCAGCTGCGAAGCGCATTTCGCGCCTACGCCTACGAGCACACCGCGCCCGGCGAGATCGTCCGAGGGCTGACCCGCCACGTTCCGGAGGACGGAATGGCGACGGCGATCTGCCTCAGTATCGACCCGTATACGCGCGAGCTCAGATACGCCGCCGCAGGGCACCCGCCCCCGCTGCTGCTCGACGGAGACAGCGGAGAGGTGACGCGGCTCGAGCTCGCAGGAGCTCCACCGCTTGGGTGGGCCACGTCCTCGACGATCAAAGAGGCGCGCCTGACGCTACCTCCGCATGCGACGCTCCTCGCCTACACCGACGGCCTCGTCGAGCGTCGCGGCGCCAGCATCGACGACGGCATCTCCTTGCTCGGTGCAACGCTCGCCCGCGTCTCCTCCACCGGGGCGGAGCGGGCGGCGGAAGCCGTTCTCCAGGAAACGGTCGGCCGCCTCGGAGCCGACGACGACATCGCTCTCCTGCTCGCGCAGCTCACCGACGTGCCTGCGCGCATGGAGATCGAGATCCCGGCGCATCCGGCGGCTATGGCGGGCCTCCGCAGGCGCCTCCAGGAGTGGCTCCGGCTCCGTGGCCTGGGCGCGGAGCATCGCGCCGATGCAGTGCTCGCCGTCAGCGAGGCGTGCAACAACGCGATCGAGCACGCCTATCGGCGTAGCGAAGGGACGATCACGCTTCTGCTCCACCACGGCGGCACGATGCTCCACATCGTGGTCGAGGATCGGGGAAGCTGGCGCCCACCTCAGCCCGACCCGACGCGCGGCCTCGGCATCTTGATCATGAACGGCACCATGAGCAAGACCGATGTGGCCTTCGGAGACGGCGGAACGCGCGTAGCGCTCGAGCTACGGCTGCAATAGCGAGCACGTCACGTCTCGTTGCGCAGCGCGGACGGCGAGCTCGTCTGCGAGCCCGCGAAGCGGGCGCAGTATCCTCCCGCAACACGGGCCGGGCGTGGCTTTCCATGAACGGCTCCGTGATCAGATGACGGACCCGCACCTCGACATCCTGTTCGTCTCCGGCCCGGACGTCGAGGGGCTCTCGATTGCCTCGGCCGAGATCCTGCGCGTCGTCGAAGACGTCGTGCGCGCCCAGGGGAACGGTCAGGTCACCCTCGACCCACGTGTCCAACATGTCCCGGACCGGTCGTTCGACGGTCATTTCAACGTGTTGCGGGCGACGGTGTGGCCGCTCGCGACGACCGGCGTCAAGATCGTGGGCGATTTCGCCGGTAACTACCTGCTCGACCTGCCGTCCGAGCTTGCGCTCATCACGCTCTACGATCCGCGGACGGGGGTGCCGCGCGCGATCGTCGACGCAACCGAGATCACCGAGCGGCGGACAGGGGCGCTGACGGCGCTCGGGGCCCGCGAGCTCGCTCGGCCGGGAGCGAAGGTGCTCGCGCATCTCGGCGCGCGCGGCACCGCGTTCTCGAACGTCGAGATGCTCGACGCAATCTTCGATTTTGACGAGATCCGCGTCACGAGCAAGCGTCCGCAGTCGCGGGAGGAATTCGGCCTGAGGCTGCAGCGCTCGCTTGGCAAGACCGTGCGCGTCGTCGACACGATCGAGGAGGCCGTCGTGGGTGCGGACATCGTCGTCGAGGCAACACGGCTGACGGAGCCGGAACCGATCTTGCGCACGGCGTGGCTCGAGCAGTGCACGTTGCTCGTCCCGTACGGCACGAACAGCGTGCTCGAGCTCGACGTGCTGGACGGCATGGACAAAGTCGTCGTCGACGACTGGGCCCAGTGCGCACGCGACGACTCCTTCGGAGCTCTGCGACCGCATGTCCGAACCGGCTTGCTGACCGAGGCGAGCCTGTACGCCGAGCTCGGCGAGATCGTCGCCGGCTCGAAGCCCGGGCGCGAGCACGACGGCGAGCGCATTCTGTTCTGGCATCGTGGGCTGGCAACGACCGACGTCGCGCTCGCCGACCTGATCCATCGCCTCGCGCAGGAGCAGGGCGCCGGAACCGTGTTGCGCTACCGCTGATGATCGAGCTCGGCGTCTCGGCTGGGATCGATCTCGCCGGTTATCGGCGGATCGTCGCCGGCGAGGCGCTGGTTCCGGCTGAAAGCGCCTACGAGCGTGTCGCAGCAGCGCGGGCCTCGTTCGAGCGCCATCTCGCCCGTGGCGGCAGCGCGTACGGCGTCACGACCGGCCTCGGCTATCTCACCTCGGCCGCCGTCGGCGATGCGGATCAAGCAGCGCTCCAGCGCTCGCTCGTCACTGCGCGCGCCTCCGGGCTCGGAGCGCCGCTCCCGGCAGAGGTCGTGCGCGGCGCGATGACGCTCCGCCTCAACGGCTTCCTCTCCGGCCACGCGGTCGTGACGCCCGACCTCTGCCGCTTCATCGCTGCTCGTATCAACGAGGGGTGGGCACCCGTCGTGCCGGCCGGCCCGTACGGCGCGGCCGGCGAGATCGGTCCGCTCGCGCACCTCTTCCAGACGCTCATCGGCGAGGGGCTCGTCACCGAGGGCGACGAGATCGTTCCTGCCGGCGAGGCGCTCGCGCGTGCTGGAGTAGCTCCGTACGAGCTGCAGCCGAAGGAGGGCCTCGCTCTGATCGACGGCTCGCCGTTTGCGACGGCGCTCGCGGTGCACGTGGTCGACCGTGGCGCGCGCCTGCTGCGGCAGGCCGGCAGGGCCGCGGCGCTCTCGATCGCCGTCACCGGCGCATCGACGCGTTCGCTCTCCCCCCGCGTCACAAGCCTCTGGCGGGATCCCCCGGCCGCACGGGTCGCGGCCGAGCTGTTGGAGCTGCTCGCCGGCGCCCCGCTGTGGGAGAACCGCTCGCAAGCCCCCGTCTCGATGCGTGTCGTGCCACAGGTGCACGGAGCGCTGCTCGGCCGGCTCGAGGAGCTGGAGCGGAACGCCGAGCAGCGTCTCGACGCGGTCACCGGCAGCCCTCTGTTCTTCGATGCAGCAGCCGACGAGCCCGAGGGCCTGTATCCCAGCGGTGCGTTTCATGCCGCCGCCACGACGCTGTTGCTCGAGAGCGTGGGGATCGCGATCGCGCATGTCACGAACCTGGTCGAGAAGCGGCTGCACCGCCTGCTCGACAGCCGCTTCTCGGGACTGCCCGAGCAGCTGGCCCGCGTTCCCGGCCGGCAGGCGGGCGCCGTCTCGCTGCACAAGGCCGTCGTCGCGCTGGCGATGGACAACCGGCTGCTCAGCACGCCCGCTTCCGTCCACGTGACCGATACGTCGACCGGGCAGGAGGACGTGCAGGCTTTGACGTTCCTCGTCGCCGAGCGCCTCGACCGCTCGCTGTCGAACCTCGAGACAGCGCTGGCCTGCGAGCTCACGGCCCTGCGGCACGCTGCTGCGCTGCGACCCGAGCCGATCGCGGCGCCCGCACTCGCGGCAACGCTTTCGAGCCTCGCAGACCTCGTCCCTCCACTGGAGGAGGATCGGATGCTCTCGCCGGAGGTCGAACGGGTGCGTGCTCTGCTCCAGGGTGGGGCACTCGCCGGCCCATGAACAGGAGGAAGCGCTGATGGGACAGCTCGAAGCACGCGCGACGGTTCGCTGGTCGGGCTACACCGGGTCGGTCGCCGGCGACAGCGGCGCGCTCAGCGCGGTGACGGCGACTCAGTCGGAGCTTGGCGGCCCGGGAACCGGCACCAACCCCGAGGAGCTGCTTGCCGCTGCGCACGCGAACTGCTTCACGTCGACGCTGACCGCCCTCGGCCGAGCCCACCGCGTTCCGCTCGAGGAGGTCGAGACGAGCGCCCGGACACGGCTCGAGTGGGACGACGAGGCACACGACCACCATCTCGCAGCGAGCGAGCTCACGCTGCGGATCCGCAGCTCTGCCGGCGAGGAGGCTGTCAAGGAGCTCGTCCGCAAGGCCGAGCTGCAGTGCCCGGTGTGCAAGGCCCTCTCCGGAAACGTCCGCCTGAGCGTCTCGCTCGAGGTCGAGCCGATCTGAGCGCGGAGCGGCGGCCGTGAGGGCACGCGCCGTCGATGCCGATACGCTGGCGCGATGGCCCGCGCACACCCCGCCCCGTCGAGCCGCGCCCGCGTGCGGCGCGGGCACGACCGCGCGGTCTACGATCGGGCGGCGATCGAAGCGATCCTCGACGCCGCGCTCGTCTGCCATCTCGGCTTCGAGCACGAGGGCCAGCCGTTCGTGATCCCGACGTTGCACGCACGCATCGCCGATCGACTGTACGTGCACGGTTCGTCCGCCAGCCGGGCCGTGCGCTCGGTCTCGGCAGGGGTACCGGCGTGCGCCACGGTGACGCTGGTCGACGGGATCGTGCTGGCACGCTCGGTGTTCGAGCACTCGATCAACTACCGCTCCGTCGTCGTGCTCGGGACGGCCACCGCCGTCGTCGAGCCCGACGAGAAGCTCGCAGCCCTCGAGGCATTCACGGAGAAGCTGCTTCCGGGCCGCTGGGCGGACGCACGCCGACCCTCGCGGCGCGAGCTGAAAGCGACGGGCGTGCTTTCGCTGCCGCTCGACGAGGCATCGGCCAAGGTACGCGTCGGGCCACCGGACGACGGCGCCTCACCGGACGCCGAGCTCGACGTGTGGGCCGGGGTGATCCCGCTCGTAACGAAGGCTCTTGCGCCCATTCCCGACCCGGCATTGCGGCCGGGCATCCCGGTGCCGCAGTACGCGCGCCGCTACCGGCGGGAAGGCCTCACCGGGTGAGCCAGCCCTTACGGGTGAAGTAGACGAGCACGATCGCAAGCGTTACCAGCTCGAACCCGATCCCGAACACGAGGAAATGGCCGAGCCCTCCGGCATGGACGACCATCCAGCCGAGATTCTGGCCGAAGAAGCCGGTCAGGAACGTCAGCGGCATGAAGATGGTGGCGATGATCGCGAGCTGCTTCATGACCGCATTGAGCCGGTTCGAGACGGTGGAGAGGTAGACGTCCATCGCACCCGTGAGCAGGTCGCGGTACGTGTCGATCATGTCGCTGATCCGGATCAGGTGGTCATAGACGTTGCGGAAGTAGCGCTGATCGTCGTCGGTCATGCCCGGCAGCGGCTCGACGCCTACGACGACCGATCCGAACAGGTCGCGCTGAGGAGCGACCACCTTGCGCATGCCAACGAGGCGACGCTTCATCGAGAAGATCTCCTGCAGCTGTTCGTCGTCGGCGTTGGCGAAGATCGCGTCCTCGAGCGCGTCGATACGGTCGTCGATGTCGGTGAGCCGGGGGAAGAAGCTGTCGACGAGCCCGTCCACGACCGCGTGGAGCAGCCGCGCAGGGTCGGTCACGGGTGTGTCGCGCTTCACGTAGCGCTCGCGGAGCTCGGCCAGGGAAGGGGCGACATCTCGATGAACGGTGACGAGGTAGCGGTCGGAGTAGAAGCAGTGCACCTCGACGAGCCCGTCCGCGTCGACCTCGTCCGAGGCGCCGAACACGACGAGGAAGATGTAGTCGCCGTAGTTGTCGACCTTCGGCCGCTGCTCGAAGCGCGCGGAGTCCTCCAGCGCCAGCGGATGGAACCCGAACTCGTCTCCCAGAATCTCGAGATCCGACTCCTCGGGCTCGTGCACGTCGAGCCAGAAGAACTCCCCGCCGTCGAGCAGCTCGTGCACCCGGTCGCGCTCCAGGTGAAGGGGCCGCGAGCCGTTGCAGTGGACGACGTTCGCGGGTCCCGACCCGACGTCCTGGGCGTCGCTCATCGCCCGATCGTACGCTCGCAACCGGAGGCCGCAGGCCTCGGCTCGCATCGCTCCCAGCCCTTTGGCTCGAGTACGTGGGTACGCTCGGGCGGTGGAGTTCGACACCGTCGTGATGAAGTTCGGCGGCTCGTCCGTCGCCGACCCGGAGAAGGTCAGGCATGTGGCGCGCCGGCTCGCCGCCGCCAAAGAAAGCGGGCTGCGGGTCGTCGGCACGGTCTCGGCGATGGGCAAGACCACGGATGGGTTGATCGACCTCGCCCACCAGGTCTCCCCCTCCCCCGACGGCCGCGAGCTCGACATGCTGCTCTCGACCGGCGAGCGCATCGCGTGCGCGCTCGTGGCGATGGCGATCCACGACCTCGGCCAGGAGGCCGTCTCGCTCACCGGCTCGCAGGCGGGAATCCTCACCGACGCCGCCCACACGAAAGCGAAGATTCGGGAGATCCGCGCCGATCGCGTGCGAGAAGCGCTCGACGGCGGCAAGATCGTCCTCGTCGCCGGCTTCCAGGGCTTCTCACGTGACACGATGGACGTCACCACGCTCGGACGCGGCGGCACGGACGCCACGGCCGTCGCTCTCGCGGCGGCACTGGGCGCGGCATGCGAGATCTACTCCGACGTGCCGGGCGTCTTCACCGCGGATCCGCGCCTCGTCCCCGAGGCGCGCAAGCTCGGAGTGATCTCGTACGAGGAGATGCTCGAGATGTCCGCGTCGGGGGCCAAGGTGTTGATGCTCCGCGCGGTCGAGCTCGCCCGCAATCACGGCGTTCGCATTCACGCCCGCTCGACCTTCTCGGACGAGCAGGGAACATGGGTTCAGGAAGGAGACCAGATGGAGCAGCCGATCGTCTCGGCGGTGACACACAGCGAGAACGATGTCGTGTTCACCCTCACCGGTATCCCGGACCGCCCCGGGGTGGCGGCGACGATCTTCGACATCGTCGCGGCGGCGCACGTCAACGTCGACACGATCATCCAGAACGTCGTGCACGGCAACGCCGAGATGTCGTTCTCGGTGCCGGCCGAGGACGTGCCCGCGACGCGGCGCGCGCTGGACGGCACGCAGGCGGAGCTCGGGGCCTACACCGTCGAGGAGAACCACGATCTCGGCAAGGTGTCCCTCGTCGGCGCCGGCATGCGCTCGCATCCGGGTGTCGCGGCGAAGATGTTCCGCACCCTCGCCGACCACGGGATCAACCTGCAGATGATCTCGACCTCGCCGATCAAGGTCTCCTGCATGATCGCCCGCTCCGAGATCCCGAACGCCGTGCGCGAGCTGCACGCCGCATTCGAGCTCGAGCGGGCGCCGATCGCGGAGTAGCGCCGCCTCGGCGGCAGGGAAGGCACGGGCGCCTGCCCGCCGAAATCAGCGGGCGATGGACTTCTCCCACCGCAGCGTGCAAGCCCTCGTCACCGCCGCCGTCGGTCTCGCCATCGTGCTCGCCGTCCGCTGGGCGCTGGCGCATGCGTTCGACCGCTACCAGCGCCGGCTCGCCCTGCGCGATCCCGGCGACGTCGCGCGACGGAGAACGACGTACGGCTTCCTGCAGCGGGTGATCGTCGCCATCCTGGCCGCGATTGCGATCTGGAACGTGCTCAGCCTGTACGACGCGACGGCGCAGATCGGCAAGGCGCTCCTCGCCTCGAGCGCCGTCATCGCGCTATTCGCCGGTCTCGCGTTCAGCACGCCGCTCTCGAACCTCGGCTCAGGAATGCTCGTCGCGTTCACGCAGCCACTCCGGCTCGGGGACCGCGTCACCGTCGGGGAGCAAACAGGCTTCGTCGAGGAGATCGACCTCATCTACACCACGCTCGTGACCGACGATGCACGTCGCGTGTTCATTCCCAACAGCCAGCTCACGAGCACGACGATCGTGAACCGGACGATTCGGGACCCGCGCCGCGCGATCGGAGCGCAGTTTCCGGTCGCGCTGGGGACGCCCGTCGCCGACGCGCGGGAAGCCCTGCGGGCCGCGATCGCCGGGATCCCGGGCACGACCGGGGCTGACGCGCGCGTGCTGATCGGCGAGATCGGCGACCGGCTCGTGTGGCTCGATGCGACCACGTACGCTCCGCTCGACGCCGACGTCGCAGCGCTCTCGAGCGAGCTCCGGCAGGTGGGCCTCGGAACGTTGCGCGAGCACGGCTTCCTGCCGGACTGAGCACACACCAGGGGCAGGCTGCTCGCGGCGGGCCGGATCGATCCGGCCCGCCGCGAGCGAAGCCGACGCTAGGCCGGAGCCGGTTCGCGCCGCATCGGCAGATAGAGCTGGGTGTAGCCGATCGCGGCGACGAGTGCGCCGATGACGGGTCCCACGTAGTAGATCCACGCGTCACCCCAGAAGCCCTGCACGAGCTCTGGCCCGAAGGCACGCGCTGGGTTCATCGAGGCGCCGGTGATCGGCCCGCCGATGAGGATGTCCACGGTGACGATGACACCGATGCCGAAGCCTGCGATGGCCGGGAAGGTTCCCTTCGGATCGACGGCGGTGGCGAACACCACCCAGACGAGGAAGAACGTGAGCACCGTCTCCCAGAGAAGCCCCTGCCAGGCGGCGACGCCGGACGTCAGCGCCGGTGCGCCGAGATTTCCGTCGAGAGCGTCCGGGAGCATTGCCTTGACGAGGAGCGCCGCGGCGACGGCGCCGGCGAACTGCGCGAGCCAGTACGTGACCGCCAGCGCGGGCTCGATCCGCCGGGTCACGAGGAAGCCGAGGGTCACGACTGGGTTGAAATGCCCGCCTGACACGTGGCCGAGCGAGGAGATCATGACGCCCAGTGCCAGGCCCTGAGCGACGGCGGCGCCGAAGGTGCCGGCCACCTGCGCGCCGACGGCGATCGACGAGGCAACCGCGAAGACGAAGACGAATATGCCGACGAATTCTGCGAATGCCTTCTGCGTAGGGTCGTATTCCATGTCGCGAGTATCGGATCCGCGGCGGACGACATGGGGTCTCGCCGGTGGCGGTGGCTGCCCGGTGGCCCGCTACTCGGCGCTCGCCGCGCGAACCAGGGCAGCGCCGAGTCGCGTGCGGGCGTAGCGAACCTCGTGACCGTGCCTGCTTGGCACGACGAGGCCGGCATCGCGTAGCGCGAGGAGATGCCCCGAGACGCCGCTCGTGCTGCGCCCGAGCCGGCGCGCCAGCGCCGTCGTCGAGGCGGGCTGCTGGAGCGCCACGAGAAGGACGGCGCGCGTCTGACCGAGCAGCCGCGTCAGCGCCCGCGGCGGCGGGCTCGCAATCGCCCAGAGCTCGGCGACGCCGCGTGCGGGATAGACGAGCGTGGGCTGCCACGGGCCGTCCACGATCGCGGCGACGACCGGCCACGCGTAGGCACTCGGCATGAGCACGAGCCCGCGGCCGGCGAGCGCCACGTCCGCGCTCCGTGAATCGTTGATCTCGACGGCGCCGTGAGCCCAGCGGATGGCAGGGTGCAGGCCGTCGAGGACGCCGCGCAGCCCCCGCGTCACCAGACGATGCGAGCGGTAACCGATGTCGGCCTCGATCAACTCCTCGATCCGTGGCCAGAACGGCGCCACGAGCACGTCCCAGGCTTCCTGCATGCGGGCTGCGAGCAGCTCGCGCGCGGCGGCTGGATCAGCGACGAGGGACTCGAGCACGATCCTGAACGGGCTACCGCCGCTCGACGACAGGCAGAGCTCGAGCTCGTTCTGTACCTGCTCGAGAGGTGTGGCTCGGATCTGGGCGAGCTGCTCGGCAATGGTCGGGGCAGCATGCGCGGGCGGCGGGGTCACGAAATCCGGCACCCATCCCGTCGCAGGATGAGTAGCGAGGAGCGGGTCGAGGTCGAGCCGAGCCGCCGCCGCCCGGACTGCCCGATGCCAGGGCTCGTGGAAGATACGCGCGCGCTCGTCGACGAACGTGCGCACGGCGAGGTGCGTCTCCCACGCGGGCGAGCGGGCGAAGCGCACGCCGAGCAGGTCGTCGTCGTCGCTGAAGACGATCCTCGTCACCTCCGCCAACATACGTGCAGGAGCGGATCTTTCGACCAACCTCACGTACAGCCCGATGCTCGCCGTATGGCCGTGTCAGCCTCCGGCGAGCCGCGCAAGGTGCGCTTCGGGGATGCGCTCGCGTCCGCGGAGTTTCGCGCGCTCTTCGCAGCATTCGCGATCTCGCTGACGGGATCCGTCGTTTCGGCGGTGGCGTTGACCGTGCTCGTCTACCAGCGGACGAACTCTTCGCTGCTCGCATCGCTCACGTTTGCGCTCGGCTTCCTGCCCTACCTCGTCTCCGGCGCCCTCCTGTCGGCCGTCGTCGACCGCATCCCCTTGCGGCGTCTGCTCGTCGCCTGCGATCTCGCAGCAGCGATGCTCGTGGCGGTGATGGCGGCGCCGGGCATGCCGGTGGCGGCCCTGCTTCTGCTGCTCGTCGCCGTCGGCACGGTGACGAGCATCTCCGGCGGCGCACGCAGCGCGGCGCTCCCGGTGGTCGTACCGGAGGCCGCCTTCGTCCCGGCGAGGTCGCTGTTCCGCATTGCAGCGCAGAGCGCGCAGATCGTCGGCAACGCCGTCGGCGGCGCCCTGCTGATCGTCGTCTCGCCACGCGGCGCGATCCTGATCGACGCGGCCTCCTTTCTCCTCTCCGCGGGGCTCATGCGTGCGGGTTTGCGCAGGCGGCCGCGACTGCTCGACCCGGCTGACCGGCCGGCGCTGCTGCACGACTCGCTTCGAGGCCTGCGGGAGGTACTCGCGTGTGCGCCTCTGCGGCGGCTCCTCCTGCTCGGCTGGCTCGTCCCTACGTTCGCGGTCGCACCCGAGGCCCTCGCCGCACCCTACGTTGCCGGGATCGGCGGGCGTCCGGCACTCGTCGGCTGGTGGCTCGTTGCGATCCCCGCCGGTGTCGTCGCAGGCGACCTGATCGGCGTCTGGTGCCTTTCCGCCCGGACGCAGCGCAGGGTCGTCGGGCCGCTCGCAGCGCTGACGTTCGTCCCGCTGCTCGCCTTTGCCTTCTACCCTGGCTTCGCCGCGGCGTTGCCCCTGCTCTTCGTGTCCGGACTGGCGGCGGCCTACAGCCTCGGCTTCGACGCGCTCCTCAGGGGTGCCGCCCCGGCACCGCTCTTAGGCCGCGCCATGGCTATCAACACTGCGGGGCTGATCTCGCTCCAGGGATTGGGCTTCGCCGCCGCCGGCGCTCTCGGCGAGGTCGTGCCGCCCCACATCGCGATTGCGTTCGCCGGCGTGGCCGGTCTCGCCGTCGTCGCGCTCCTGCGGCCGCGCCGGGAGCACACCGCCGCACAGCCGATAGAGAGCGTGGGGTGAGGCCGCGTCGGCCTCACCCCACCACTCAGACGCAGTTCCGGAGCGCCTGTGCCTCGGGTAGGCCTTCGAGCTTCTTCAGCGTGTTGTTCTCGATCTGCCGGATGCGCTCACGCGTCACCCCGAAAGCCCGGCCGACCTCCTCCAGCGTGCACGGCTGCGTGCCGCTGAGCCCGAAGCGCAGCTCGATCACCTTGCGCTCGCGCTCGGGCAGCGATGCGAGCGCCTGCTCGATGTCCTCCCGGCGCAGAGACAGCGACGCGGTGTCGAACGGCGACTCTGCCTGCTCGTCGGGAACGAAGTCGCCGAGCGACGACTCCTCCTCCTCGCCGATCGGCTTCTCGAGCGAGACCGGCAGCTGCGCCATGCGCAGGATCTCCCGTACCTCGTCGGTCGTCATGTCGAGCTCCTCCGCGATCTCCTCCGGTCTCGGCTCCCGACCGAGGCGCTGGACGAGCTGGCGCTCGATGTGCACGACCTTGTTCAGCTTCTCGACCATGTGCACCGGGATCCGGATCGTGCGGGCCTTGTCCGCGATCGCCCGCGTGACAGCCTGACGGATCCACCAGGTCGCGTAGGTCGAGAACTTGTACCCCTTGCGATAGTCGAACTTCTCGACGGCGCGGATGAGCCCCAGCGAGCCCTCCTGGATCAGGTCGAGGAAGGAGAGGCCCCGCCCCAGGTAGCCCTTTGCGATCGAGACGACGAGGCGAAGGTTGGCCTCGATCATGTGCTGCTTGGCGGACATCTCGCCACGCTCGATCCGTTTCGCCAGGGACACCTCCTGATCGGCCGTGAGCAGCGGCACCTTGCCGATCTCCCGCAAATAGAGGCGGAGCGAGTCGAGTGACGGCTCGACGGTGAGGTCGAGCTTCGGCGTCGTCTTCTCGTCCTCGACCGGCACGGGCTCGTGCGGCAGCCGCTTGTGCTGCTCGCCCTCGACCAGTTCGATCGAATGGTCGATCACGTAGGTGGTGAAGTCCTCGAGCTGCTCCTTTGTGAGCTCGACATCTTCGAGTGCAGTCACGATTTCGTCGTAGGTGAGGAAGCCTTTCTCTTGCCCCTGCTCGACGAGCTTGTGAAGTTCTTCGACGTCCGGAAGAGCGATCTCGACGGAGAGCATGAACCTCGGCTTTCTCCTCGTGGGTGGACGAAGACTGCCCTGCGTACGCGTGCGAAGAGCCGTGTCTCCCCGACAGGCCCCAACCCCATACAGGCGCAGAATCCTATACGCCAAACCTGGTTTTTGGGAACACGTCTTTCAGCTCTCCTCACGAACCTCGCCCACGACCTCGCCGCGGCTGTTCTCGATCGCCACGACGCCGAACGCCCCGGGGTCGATCCCGAGCCCTTCGAGAAACGCGGCGAGGGCGGGACGGATGGCGCGGAAGGCGCCGTCTTCGACCTTGAGCGCAATCCCGAGACCATCCGGCGAGGCAGCGCAGAACAGCCCCTCGGCCCCACCCTTTGCGACCCAGCCGTCGAAAGCCCGTACGAGCAGCGCGTCGGCAGCGACGGGCCCGCGCAACAGCTCCGGCTGCGCGCGCATCGCCGCGACGACGCGAGGCCCGCCGTCGAGCGACGGCAGCCGGCCGAACAGATGAGCGCACCGGTCGAGCGGCAGAGCGAATGTGACGACGCCGCAGCCGTCGATGCCGGTGACGATCGAGGCAGCGGTCACCTCCGCCGCGGCAGCCACCTCGTCGAGCATCAGGCGCTGCACGGGATGGTCGGCCAGCCCGTAGTGGGCGCTCTCCCAGCCACGCGAACGACAGAGAGCGAGGAACCCTGCGTGCTTGCCGGAGCAGTTGTGCTCGATCGGGCTCGGGTCGGGCCCGGTCTCGAGCTCGTCCTCGCGCGCAGGAGCGGCGGCAAGCAGGGCGCGCACCGCGTCGAGCTGGTCGGGGCGCGCGAGATGGGACGCGCAGGCGATCGCGATCTCACGGTCGCCGAGGTCGGGACGCGCACGAACGAGCGGCAGCGCCTGGATCGGCTTCGCCGACGAGCGCAGGAACGTGAGCAGGTGCGCGTCGCCGGCCGACGCCACGATCCGCCCATCCCGCACCGCCACGGCATGGACACGGTGACGCGCCTCGACGACGGCGCCCCGGGTGACGACTACGCTGAGCGGGTCGGCCACGTGCAGGAGCGTAGTAGTTGCCAGAGCTGCCCGAAATCGAGGCGTGGGTCCAGGAGCTCGACCCGCTCGTCGCGCGCGCTCCGGTCGAGAAAGCGGGACCGGCGCACATCGCGACGCTGAAGACGTTCGATCCGCCGCTCGCCGCGCTCGCGGAACGCCGCCTGCAGGGAGCAGCTCGTCGAGGCAAGAACCTGCTCTTCCCGACGGCGGACGGCGAGCTCGTCCTTCGCGTGCATCTGATGAGCGCCGGGCGCCTGCGCTATCACGCAGCGGGAGCCAAAACCCCGAAGTCGCCGATGTTCAGGCTGCGGTTCGCCGACGGCGGCGAGCTCGTGCTCACCGAAGCAGGGAAGAAGAAGCGCGCCGGCGTCTGGCTCCTCACACCCGAGGCGCTCGCGGCCGAGCTCGCGCATCTGGGGCCCGACGCGCTCGGGATCGGGCCGGAACGGCTCGCCGAGGTACTGCGCCGCGAGCGACGACAGCTGCACCCGTTGCTGCGCGACCAGCGGGCGCTCACGGGCATCGGGCGCGCACACGCCAACGAGATCCTCTGGCTGGCCCGCCTCTCTCCGTTCAAGCTCTCCCCCGATCTCTCGGATGCCGAGGTCGAGCAGCTCGCTTCGGCAATCGACGAGGATCTGGAGCGCGCGCTCGTACTGCGGCTGAAGGGCAAGAACGACGCCGCGGTATACCGCGTACACGGGCACTTCGGGGAGCCCTGCCCGCGTTGCGGCACGACGTTGCGACGCGTCGACTTCGAAGAGCACACGATCACCTACTGCCCGACCTGCCAGACGGGGGGGAAGGAGCTCAAGGACCGACGGCTGTCGCGACTGCTGCGGTGAGGGGCGGCGCCGGTGGTGCTACGTTGCGCCAGATGGCCGAGCTGCCGCATCTCGTGGATGACATGCAGGCATCCTCGCCGCCCGTCGAGCTGGCGCTGTCGCGGGCCGGGGTGACCGGCGTCCAGAAGGCGATCAAGATCCGCCGCGGCGAGGCGGAGACGACCATGGCCGCAGACATCGAGTGCACCGTCGACCTCGGACGCGGACAAAAGGGCGTTCACATGTCGCGCTTCCCGGAGCTGTTCGACGAGGCGATCGGCGAAGCCGTGCTCGGCGAGGCGAGCATCGTCGAGGAGCTTGCCGAGCTGATCGCACAGCGCATCGTGCAGCGGCAAGGCGCCTTGCGCGCCGAGGTGCGCATCACCGCTCGCTGGCCGATGCGCCGCATGACCCCCGTCACGGGTCTGCCCACGCAGGAGATGGTGTCGCTGATCGGGATCGCCGGTGCCACCGAGCAGGGCTCACGCCGTGTCGTCGGGGTGGAGGCGACCGGGATCAACGCGTGCCCGTGCGCGCAGGGCCTCGTTGCCGGACGGGCCGCAGAGCGCCTCGCCGAGGCGGGCTTCGACGGCGGCGACATCGAGCGGATCCTGGAGCTCGTACCGATGGCGACCCACAACCAGCGCGGACGCGGCACGCTGCTCGTGGGCACCCGCCACGACGTCGACGCCGAGACGCTCGTCGATCTCGTCGAGCGCTCGATGAGCGCACCGGTGTTCGAGCTGCTGAAGCGGCCCGACGAGCTCTTCATCGTCGAGCACGCACACCTGCAGCCGCGCTTCGTGGAGGACTCCGTGCGCGTCGCCCTGAAGAGTCTGCTCGATGAGCAACCGGGCCTCGCGGCCGACGACTTCGTGCTCTCCCGACAGGTCAATCTGGAGACGATCCACGATCACGACGTGCTCGCCGAGCGGTGGGGCACGGTCGGGGAGGTGCGCGAGGAACTCGCCGGCGGCCGCTCCGACCGCCAGACGACGCTGCAGTGAATGGCTGACGACTTGACGTAGTCGCTCGTCGCGTGGCACGCCGGCCGCGAAAGCACGCCTTCAGGGATTTTCGCGCGCCCCGGATCCGCGCTAGCGGATCTGGGGCCTGCGCGTGCTGGTAACAGCACCTCGTGAGAAGCGCGCTTCGGTTCCGTTCAGCAAGCGGCGGATGTTCTGGCGGTGGAGCAGGATCACGGCTGCACCCGCCGCCGTCGCGAAGATCACGGTCGGCCAGGGCTCCCCGAAGGCCAGGCAGAGCGCCGGCAGGGCGAATGCGGTGACGATCGACGCGACGGATGCATAGCGGCAGAGAGCGAAGGTCACGACCCAGACGACGACGCAGAGCAGCGCAGGGACGAGTGCCAGGGCAAGGCTGACTCCTCCTGCCGTGGCCACCATCTTGCCGCCCTTCGTGAATCCGAGCCAGACGGGACGGGCATGGCCGAGCATCGCCGCCGCGCCCGCCAGCACGCCGACCCACTCACCGCCGACCTTCAGGCCGACGAGAGCCGGCACGAGCCCTTTCGCGATGTCGAGCAGCGCCACGGGCACGCCGAGCCAGCGGCCGTACACGCGGAACACGTTCGATGCCCCGATGTTGCCGCTCCCATGGCTACGGATGTCCTCGCGGCGGAAGAGCCACGGGAGCAACAGGCCGAACGGAATCGATCCGATCAGGTACCCCCCGGCAACGATGAGGGCGTCCGCGAGCACTATCTGGGGATGGCGTAGGTCTCGATCCAGCCGTTGACGACATCCCAGTCGAGATTCTGGAAGAAGGCCTCGATGTAGGCGCCCCGGTCGGTCTGGAAATCGAGGAAGTACGCGTGCTCGTAGACGTCGAGGGCCACGAGCGGCGTCGCATTCCAGACCGGATAGGTGTTCTGCGCGTCACCGATCAGGTTGAACAGCCGCTGCTCGTCCCAGTCATACGCCGTCCACGCCCAGCCGCGCCCGGCCAGGCCGGTCGCCCGCAGGTCGTCGCGCCACGCCTCGACCGAGCCGAAGTCGCGTTCGATCAACGCGCCGGCGGCGCCGGTCGGATCGCCGCCCGGGCCGCCGAGGTGCGCGAAGTAGACCTCGTGGTTCTTGATGCCGCCGAGTGCGAACGAGAGATCCACCTTGAGCGCCCGGAGGTCCGAATAGACCTGATTGGCGCCGCTGAGGTCGACTGTTTGCAGCCTGCGGAGGATCTCGTTTCGTTTGCTCACGTATCCCTGGTAGAGACGATGATGCGCCTCCACCGAGGCACGTGAGATCCCGTCGAGCTCGAGTAGCGCCGGCTTCAGCTCGCGGGGGGCGATCTCCACGAAGTTCGACATCGGAACGGACCTCCAACTCGTCGGGACGGGCCGGAGCATATCCTTGAGACGAGCACGCGAATCGGACGAAGGAGAGACGCAATGGCGTATCAGCTGCCGGAGTTGCCGTACCCGCACGACGCACTCGAGCCCCATATCGACGCGCAGACGATGGAGATCCATCACGGCAAGCACCACGCCGCCTACGTGACGAACCTCAACGCCGCCCTCGACGGCACGGAGTGGATGGATCGCCCGATCGAGGCGGTGCTCGCGAACCTCGAGATCATTCCGGAGGACAAGCGCGGCGCCGTCCGCAACAACGGCGGCGGCCATGCGAATCACTCGCTGTTCTGGACGACGCTCGGCCCGAACGGCGGCGGCGAGCCGGGAGGCGCGCTCGGCGATGCGGTCGTGGCGACGTTCGGGGCGTTCGACGTCCTCAAGTCCCAGATGATCGACGCCGGTATCAAGCGCTTCGGCTCCGGCTGGTCATGGCTCGTGTGGGACGGCACCGGACTCGCCGTGCTGTCGACACCCAACCAGGACTCGCCGATCTCCGACGGCAAGACGCCGCTCTTCGGCATCGACGTCTGGGAGCACGCCTACTACCTGAAGTACCAGAATCGCCGGCCCGAATATCTGGAGGCGATCTGGAACGTGGTCGACTGGAACGCCGTCGGCGCCCGGTTCGAGGATGCGTCGAGCAGCTGAATGGCTTTGGCGGAAGGCAATCGGGGGTTGAGGCCGGCGGCTCGCCCCCACCGCCTCCCAAACCGTGCAGGCAGCCGATGCGTAGGTCCCTGACGTGGGAATCGCACTCCTGGAGCCGGCGCGCTCGGGTGTCGAGCGCGCGAGCGCCGGCGCCGTGAGCGACGCCGACGTTTCGGACGGCGTCCTGATCGAGCGCGTCGCGATTCTCGATCGCGCCGCGTTCGAGGAGCTCTACCGCCGTTATGCCCGGGCCGTGCTCGGCATGGCGCTGCGCCGCATGCGCGACCGGGGTCGCGCCGAGGACGCCGTGCAGGACGCGTTCGCCGCTGTCTGGCGGTCGGCCCGCACCTACGACCGTGGCCGTGGGCCGGGCGGCGCCTGGCTCTACACGGTCGCCCGCAACGTCATCGTCGACGGTCTGCGGCGGACGCCCGAGCCGACCGTCCAGGAGCCCCCGGACCTCCCTTCCGGCGAGCCCGGCCCTGCCGACGAGGCCGAGGCAGCCTGGAACACCTGGAGGATCCACCGCGCGCTCGAGTCGTTGCCCGCCCACGAGCGCCCCGTGATCGACCTCGCGTACTTCTCGGGCCTGTCGCAGAGCGAGATCGCCTCCTTCCTGCAGATCCCGCTCGGAACCGTGAAGACCCGCACACGCAGTGCCCTGGCGCGCCTCGCGGACGAACTGGAGGGGACGCTGTGAGCGATCACAAACCGTCCCTGGACGACCTCGCCGGAGACGATCTGCCCGCCGCCGAGCGTGACCGGTTGCAGCGTGTGCACGACCTGCTCATCGCCGCCGGCCCGCCGCCCGAGCTGTCGCCGGCGCTCACGAGCCCGCCCGCCGAGCCGCGTGGGCGGGTGACGGCGCTCTCGCGCCGCTACCGATATCGCTACACGGCGATCGCAGCGGCGGCCGCGCTGGCGATCACGCTCTTCGGCGCGGGCTACGCGATCGGTCATCGAGGCTCGAAGGAGGCGGTGCAGACCGTGGCGATGACGGGTCCGGGCGGCGCGCGCGCCTCGCTCGTGCTGTACCGCGAGGACTCCGCCGGCAACTGGCCGATGAAGCTCGAGGTCTCGGGCCTGAAGCCGCTACCGGCCGGGAAGACCTATTCGTTGTGGCTCACCCGTCACGGCAAGCTCGCGGACCCGTGCGGCACGTTCGCCGTCGGCAGCGGTACGACGAAGGTCCCGCTCAACGCGCCGTACCATCTGAAGGATTACGACGGGTGGGTCGTCGTCCGCACCGGCGCAAACACGCCGTTGCTGTCCACGGCCTGAGCGCCTGCCAATCCACCCATCAGCAGATTCGGGCTCTCGGCCGGAGCCGGGCTTCGGCCCGGCGGGAGGCCCGCGGCGGGTGACCCTGCGACGCGCTGAAGGAGGGGGCCCGTGGGGGAACCAGGGTCAGTCCGTCCCCACGCTTGTCTATGGTGCGCGGCGGTCATTCGCGATGAACGCCGCGTGCGTGACCGGCATCTTCTGCTCGAGGAATGCCTCGCACGCCTCGGCGTAGCGGCGAATCTCACGCTGGGCCGCCTCGGCGTTCCGGAGCGAGATGAAGTTCATCAGCGCCCGCGCGTTCACCGTCCAGAAGAACTCCGTGTATGCCCCCACCGGGAGCACGGCCCGGGCCAGCTCCCGGGCGACACCTGCCTCGACGAGGCGCTCGTATGCGGCGAAGGATGCCTCGTAGACGGCGCGCAGCTCCTCCCGGGTGCGCTCGGCGAGCTCGGGCGCTACCGGCTCGAATGTGTATGCCCCCGGCTTGCCGACCTGAGACCGGACGTCCTCCGGCGCCGGCACATAGAACTCGTCCGTCGCCTTTGCGTACCGCATGCTGAACTCGTTGAACGAGCCGATGCGGTGCCGGAACCACTCGCGCGCCACGAAGATCGGGCAGCGGATGTGGAAGCGAAATGCGTTGTGCTCGAAGGGTGTGCCGTGCCGCTCGCGCAGAAGGAAGCCGATCAGCCCCCGATCCGAGTCGTCGAGCTCGTCCTTGCGGCGGGCGAAGCTGACCCGGGCGGCGTTTGCCACGGAGAGGTCGTCGGCCATCGCATCGTCGAGCCGGACGAAACCGTGGTCGAGGACAGGGATCGCAGCTTCCGCTATCACGTGTTCCGTGACTGCCACATCACCGAGTGTAACCGCGCTCCATGTCGGCACCTCCGGCTGGGGCTACCCGTCCTGGCAACCCGGCTTCTACCCCGCTGGGCTCGACCGCGCGGAGTTTCTCGCCTTCTACGCCCGGCACCTGCAGGCGGTCGAGCTGAACGCGACGAAGTACCGGCTCCCGTCCGAGGATCAGTTCCACAGCTGGGCGGCGCAGGTGCCCGACGGCTTCCTGTTCGCAGTCAAGGCACCGCCCGGCGTGGAGCGCAGGCTCGACACCTTTCAGGAGCGTGTGCTCGCACTCCGCGACCGGCTCGGCTGTGTGCGAGTCGTCATCGAGCGCCCGCGTGACGAGGGTCTGCTCGAGCTCCTGCTCGGCTCGGCCGACCCGGCGATCCGCTTCGCGCTGGACCTCCGGGAGCCGTCCTGGGACGGGGTCGAAGAGCGGCTCGCTGCCGCAGGGTCGGTGCGGGTCGGCGACACCTCAGGCCGGGCCGGCTGGGCCTATCTGCGCTACCGGGAGCTGGTGTACACAGAGCCCGAGCTGGCCTCGATCCAGGCGCAGCTGCGCGGGCTGACCGAGGCGGGAATCGAGACGTTCGCCTTCTTCCGCCACGGCGATGCACCCGATGCGCCGGCGGCCGCGAGCCGCGTCAGCGCAGCCGGCTAGCCGAGCCGCACCGAGACGACGCGCGCCTTCCAGGAGCCACGAGGAGCCGGCACCTCGACCGTGTCACCGACCGAAGCGCCCATCAGGGCGCTTCCGAGCGGTGCGTCAGGCGAGACGCCGCCGACGCTCGAGATCTCGATCTCCATCTCCTCGCCCTGCTCGTCCTCGATCGTGACGATCGAGCCGACGCCCACCGTGTCGCCCGATGCCTGCTCGACCGTGACCGCATGCTGGAGCCTGTGCCGCAGCTTGAGGATCCGCGCCTCGAGCAGGCCCTGCTCGTTCTTGGCGGCGTGGTACTCGAAGTTCTCCGACAGGTCGCCGAAGGCGCGCGCCGTCGCGATCGCCTCCACGGCAGCCGCACGCTTCGGGCCTTCCATCTCCGCCAGCTCCGCCTCGAGGGCGTTGCGCTGGGCGGCGGTCAGCTGCTGTCCTTCCAGGCCACTCACGAAAGGAGCGTACCCAACCGTGTCGAGTGCTCCCTAGAACAGGCCCACGGTGTTGCCGTCCTCGTCGACGTCGATTGCGAACGCTGCAGGGTTTGCGCCGAGGCCGGGCATCGTCTGCATGTCTCCACACAGCGCCACGATCCAGCCCGCACCCGTGTAGGGCCTCAGGTCGCGGACGGTGACGGTGAACCCCGTCGGAGCGTTCCTCAAGGCCGGGTCGTGCGAGAGCGAGAGGTGCGTCTTCGCCATGCAAATCGGAAGCGTTCCGAGGCCCGCCTTCTCGAACACCGCCGCCTTCTCCCTGGCGGCGGGCAGCAGCTGCACGTCGTCACCGCCGTAGACCTTCTGCACGATCGCACGGATCTTCTCCTCGATCGGTGCGTCGGCGGGATAGGCGAACTGGAACGAGTTCGGCTGCTCGGCCGCGTCGACGACGGCCTCAGCAAGGGCGATCGCACCCTTCCCACCGTGCTCGAACGCCGTATTGATCTCTGCCGCGTGCGCGCCGCCCTCGACCGCGAGCCTGCGCACGAGCTCGAGCTCCTCGGCCGTGTCCGTCGGGAACTTGTTGACACCGACGACGGCTTGTAGGCCGAAGCCGTTGACGATGCCGACGTGGCGCGCCATGTTCGCAGCCCCCGCCTCGATCTCGGCCAGCCCGCCGTCGATGTTGCCGCCGTGGTGCTTGAGCGCCTTCACCGTGGCGACGAGGACGACGGCGCTCGGACGCAGGTCGCCGAGCCGGCAGGTGATGTCGAAGAATTTCTCCATCCCCATGTCGGAGGCGAACCCGCTCTCCGTGATCACGTAGTCGCCGAGCTTCAGCGCGACCCGGTCGGCGACGAGCGAGTTGTTGCCGTGGGCGATGTTCGCAAACGGCCCGCAGTGGACGAACGCGGGCTGGCCCTCGAGGGTCTGCACCAGGTTGGGCTTGATCGCTTCCTTCAGCAGCACCGTCATCGAGCCGGCAGCCTGGATCTGCTCCGCGGTGACGGGCTCTCCCTCGTACGTCTGGCCGATCGTGATCGCACCGAGACGCCTGCGCAGATCTGTAAGGTCGCGGGCGACCGCGACGAGCCCCATCACCTCGCTGCCCGCCGTGATGTCGAAGCCCGTCTGCCGCGGGTAGCCGTTCACCCGGCCGCCGAGGCCGGTCACGACATCACGCAGGGAACGATCGTTCATGTCCATGCAACGGCGCCACGAGATCGTGATCGGGTCGATCCCGAGCTTGTTGCCGTGCAGCAGGTGCGAATCGATCATCGCGCTGAGGAGGTTGTTCGCGGCAGTGATCGCATGCAGGTCGCCGGTGAAATGGAGGTTGAGGTCCTCCATCGGCACAACCTGCGCGAACCCGCCTCCCGCCGCGCCGCCCTTGACGCCGAAGACGGGGCCGAGAGACGCCTCCCGCAGGGCCAGCACCGGCCTGCGGCCGAGGGCGCCGAGGCCCTGGGTGAGCGAGACCGACGTCGTCGTCTTTCCTTCTCCTGCGGGCGTCGGCGTAATGGCGGTGACGTTGATCAGCTTCGCGTCCGGCCGGTCGGCGAGCCGGTCGATGATGGAGAGGTCGACCTTGCCCTTGTAGCGCCCGAACTGCTCGAGCTCGTCCGGGAGGATGCCGGCGTCGGCAGCAACATCGGTAATGGGGCGCAGCGTCGCGGCCTGAGCAATCTCGAGGCTGGAAAGCATCTACTCAATTCCTTTCGTCAACGTCGTCATCTGGAGAGCTTCTTCACGATTCTTCTATCGAGAACGGCGGCTGAAGGAGAACCTGGCCGCGAAGCAGGCCACTTCAGGGATCTGCCCGCCGAAGGCCGGGCCCGCGGGCGGAGAGCCCGCGCGCTACGCGCGGATCCCGCGCTAGCGGAGAGCATCAATGACTCACAGCCGCCGCCGCAAGCTCGGAGACCATCGTGTCGGTATAGAAGCGCTCGAGCTTGAAGGGCTCGATCAGCTCCGGCGTCTTCCCGGTGGCGATCAGCTCGGCGAGCGTGACGCCCGTGATCGGCGCCGCCTTGAACCCGTAGGTGCCCCAGCCGCAGTCGACGAGGAAGCCGTCGATCTCGGTCACGCCCATGATCGGGCTGTAGTCGGGGCTCATGTCGCAGAGGCCGGTCCAGTGGCGCAGGATCTTGGTCGCGTGCAACTGCGGAAGCAACTCGAGCACGTGACGGCAGGCGTATTCGATGAACGGGAACGTGCCCTTGTTCGAGTACGTCGGATACGGCTCCACCTCGGCACCGATCAGGAACTCGCCCCGGTCCGTCTGCGAGCAGTAGATGTGCATCTGCGCCGACACGAGGATCTTGTCCAGGAACGGCTTCACGGGCTCGGTCACGAACGCCTGCAGGATGCTCGTGACGATGGGCAACGGCAGGCCCGCCAGCTTCGCCACCGGGCTCGACCAGCCGGCCGTCGCCGACAGCACGACCCCGCAGGAGATGTCCCCCTGGTTCGTCTTGACGCCCCGCATGCGCCCGTCCTTGATGTCGAAGCCGGTCACCTCGACACCCTGGTGGATGTCGACGCCGGCTCGGCCGGCTTGTTTCGCATATCCCCACACGACCGCGTCGTGGCGGATGATCCCACCGGGCGGGTGGTAGAGCGCTCCCTGGATCGGCCACGTCACGTCCTCGCCGATGTTGATCTGCGGACAGAGGCGCTTGACCTCGTGCTTGTCGATCACGCGGCTGTCGATGCCGAGCAGCTTGTTCACCTCGGCCCGCTCGTTCTGGACGACGAGCGAGCGGTCGGAGTGCGCGAGGGTGAAGTGGCCGTGCTGCGAGAACATGAGGTTGAAGTCGAGCTCGGCCGAGAGCCGCTCGTAGAGCTTGACGCTCTCCGTGTAGAACGCAGCGCCCTCCGGCGTGCGGTAGTTCGAACGCACGATCGTCGTGTTCCGCCCGGCGGCGCCGGAGCCGATGTAGCTCTTCTCGAGGATTGCGACATCGGTGATGCCGTGGCGCTTGGCGAGGTAGTAGGCGGTCGCGAGACCGTGCGAGCCCCCGCCCACGATGACGACGTCGTAGTGGCGCTTGAGCGAGGGCGGCGCCTGGAGCACCCGCTTGCGGAGGAAGATGTCCTTCATCCGCCGCTCCCGAGCGCATCGACGCCGACGAGCCCGCCGCCGAGGGCCTCGGCACGGTCCACGGCGACCTCCGACAGGTAGTGGCCGTACTCCTGGGGGAACACGAGCCAGTAGCCGCCGCTCCGCTGCAGCACGTGGGCGGTGATGTGAGCGACCTCACCGCCCGACGGGAAGCGATCGATGTGCGTGAGACGGCGCAGCACGGTGTCCGCCTCCGGGCCGATGATCGCGATCATCGACAAGGCGCCTGTGACGTCCAGGACGACGCGATCGGCGAGCTGCTCGCGCACGGATGCCGCGAGGTCGGGCGCGCAGAGCACGAGCGCCCGTCGCGGCGAGATCTGGTACCAGACGATGCCCTCGCCCTCGACAGGTGCGCCGGCGGGCCTGATCTCGAGCTTGGTCAGGTGCGAGATGTCTGCGATGCCGGCGTGATCCAGCCGCGCCGCCTCGCCGGGAACCGACGCCGGCACGAGCCATCCGTCGCGCTCCTCGAACGACGCTCCCGCATCGCGCAGCCGCCGCTCGAGCGATGACCTCGCGACCGGGTGAAAGCCTCCGTGGTCGGCTGCGGCTCCCACGGACAGGAATTCGAGGACGCTCATGCCTTCAGCCTCGCACCCTCGGGATCGAAGAACGCACCCATGTGCACGGTCATCGGGACGGCTTTCCCGTCGATCTGCACGTCGAAGCGGCCACCGTCGACGGCGAGGTCGAGCGGAACCACCGCGAGCCCGATCACCTTGTTCAGCTCCAGGCTCCTGCGGACGCTCGTGACGCGCCCGGACGAGATACCGTCGACGACGACCTGGCCGCCCTCGACGGGAATCTTCCCGGTCGGGCTCTCGAAGCCGACGAGCATCCATCTGAGGCCGCGCTCGGCGACCTGCTCGGTCGCCCACTTGCCGACGAAGTCCGGCTTGTCGGCCTTCACGATCCAGGGCATCGCGGCCTCGAGCAGGTTCGACTCGGAGTCGGTGTCCTGGCTCACGATCACGTGCCCCTTCTCGAGGCGGAGGATCCGCTGGGGCTCGAGACCGAACGGCGCGGCCCCGAGATCGGCGCCGCGCTCGAGCAGCAGGTCCCACACGTGCTCGGCGTGCGGGCTCGGCAGGTGCAGCTCGTAGCCGAGCTCCCCGACGAATCCGATGCGCAGCCCGAGGGAGGGGACGCCCGCGACCCGCAGCTGACGGGCGTCGAGGTAGGCGAAGCCCTCGTTCGACATGTCGGCGTCGGTGACCCGCTCCATCAGCGTGCGGGCGTTGGGCCCGGCCACGTTGATCGCTGCGAGGGCACCCGTCACCTGGACGAACTGGACGTCCATGAACCAGACGGCGTTCCACCACGTGAACCACTGGTAGACGCTGTCGGCCCCGGTGGACGTGGTGGTGACGTAGAACGTGTCGTCGTCGAGCCGTGCGACGGTGCCGTCGTCCATGATCCGCCCGGAATCCGTGGTCAGGACGCCGTAGCGGATCCGGCCGGTCTTCAGGTCGGAGAAGCGGTTCGGGTACACGCGGTCGAGGAAGGCCCCCGCCTCGGGCCCCTGGACGAGGATCTTGCCCAGCGTCGAGACATCGATCAGGCCGACTCCGCGGTGCACGCGCTGCGCCTCTTCCCCGGCGTCCGGGCCGTACGAGTGCGGCCGGCGCCAGGCGCCGGTCCACATCATCTTCCCGCCCAGGTCCTTGTGCCGATGGTGCAGAGACGTGCGCTTCGCGGGCTCGTGCGGGTAGCCGGCGACGAGCCCCATCGAGACCGGTGCGTACGGTGGCCGGGCCGTCGTCGTGCCGATCGTGTTCTCGTCGAGGCCCGTCGCCTTCGCATACACGCGAATCGAGTTGACATGGCAGAGGCGGCCCTGGCAGGGGCCCATCGTGACGGTGGTGTAGCGCTTCGACAGCTCGATCGAGTCGAAGCCCTCGGCAATCGCGTACTTTAGATCCTTCGCTGTCTGGTCCTCGCAGAAGCACACGAAGGACTTCTCCCCGCGGTAGCCGAGCATCGGGGCGGGCACGGCAGGGGAGCCGACGGCTCCCGCGACCGCTCCGACGGCCTCGACGTGCTCAGGCAGATCGGTCGGAACGAAGATTCCGCGCCGCTCGTCGAACTCGACCCGGGCGCCTGCCTGGGCGAGCAGCTTGTAGTTCGGCTGCGGGCTCCCCGACATCACGATCAAGTCCGTATCGAGCCAGCGGCCGTCGATCCCCACCTGACGGACCCGGCCCTTCTTGCCCAGCGCCTCCACCGTTCCGGGCGCCGTCTCGCGGAAGTCGACGACCTTGACGAGCTCCACCCCGGCCGCCTCGAGGTCTGCGGCGGCCTGCAAGCCGCGATCGTCGGCCGTCAGCACGACGGCTTTCTCGCCCGGCTTGATCGACCAGTAGTTGAGGAGCCGGCGCACGCCGTCCGGCAGCATGACGCCGATCAGGTCGTTGCCCGGGAAGACGAGCGGCTGCTCGACGACCCCCGCGGCGACGACGACCCGGTGCGCGCGGAACTTCAGCAACAGGTTTCCCTGCGCGACCGGTACGAGCCCCTGCTCGAAGAGGCCGATCGCGATCGCGGGCGCGAGCAGCTCGACACCCGCGTCGAGCGCCTGGCGCTTCAGCGCGGCAGCAAGTTCGTAGCCGGCGGGAGCGGCGAGCAGCGCGCCCCCGACATCCGGCCCTTCGTCGATCACGACGACGGACTCACCGCGCTGCGCCGCCTCGACCGCGGCCTCGAGCCCTGCCTGTCCGCCGCCGATCACCACGACGTCGACGTGGCGGCTCTCGACCTCCACCCGCTCGGAGCGCGCGCCGGCCGGATCGAGCGGGCCGAGGCCCGCCGCACCGCGCAGCACCTTCTCGTACAGCGGCCACAGGCGGCGCGGCCTGATGAAGGTCTTGTAGTAGAAGCCGGGGGGCGTGAACGGGCCGCCGAGCTTGTCGGTCACCTGCATGAGGTCGTGCTCGAGCGAGCCGAGATAGTTCTGCCCCTTCACGACCGCACCCTCCGTGACGGGGGTGACGCACACCCGGACGCTCGGGATGCCGTTCACCGTCATCTGGCAGTTGGCGCAGTGGCCGGAGCAGCAGACGAGCCCCCGCGGGCGGTGGTACTTGAAGCTGCGCGAGAAG
Organism: uncultured Thermoleophilia bacterium; assembly: GCA_963799905.1. GTDB lineage: Bacteria > Actinomycetota > Thermoleophilia > Gaiellales > Gaiellaceae > Gaiella. The sequence continues at coordinate 269,190 of CAWCYU010000029.1, read as the reverse complement.
ACGCGGCGTCCGGACGCGAAGAGCGCCGACCCGATCGTGTCGCCCTCGAACGCCTGCACGGCCTTGCCGTGGAACGAGAACGTGACCGGCAGCGAGCGGTCGATGCGCTCGCCGAGCCGTGGTTCGAGACGAGTCACGAGGGCCGCTCCGGATGCCACGTCCGCGCGACCTCGTTCGTATACGTGTGCCGCTCGGCCAGGAACCAGTCCTCACACGCGCGGCAGAACCACCATTCGCGCTGCACGCCCCAGACGCTCTCGCGAAAATAGACGTATTCGTTGAGCTCGCGCACGGTCGGGTTCTGGGTCGGGCGCTTCGTCGTCTCGCCGGCGCAGCGAAGCTCCTGCACCTCGCGCGGGCCGCAGTTGGGACAGGTGACGAGCATCGACATGACGCAAAAGATATTGCACAGAGCGGAATTACATGCTATCTGTGGCAAGAGCCTAGCGCCATGTCCCGCACCGGTCAACCATCCACTCGTGACGTCGAGGCCACCGTCCGTGCCGTCGAGATCCTCGATGCGCTCGCCGACGGAGGCGAGCTCGGGACGACCGACGTCGCTCGTCGCACCGGGATCAGCGCCAGCACGGTCTCACGCCAGCTCGGCACGCTGACGCGGGTGGGGCTGGTCGAGCACGTCGCCGCGACCGGGCGCTACCGGCTCGGGGTGCGCGTCCTGACGCTGGCCAATGCCGTGCTCGCGCGGCTCAATCTCCGCGATGTCGCCCGCCCGCACCTCGAGGAGCTCGTACACGCGGTCGGCGAGACCGCGACGCTGTCGATCCCCGGCGACCGCGACGCGATCACCGTCGACTTCGTCCCCACCGACCGCTATCTGCAGGGCGTCACGCGGCTCGGCCGCCCGAGCGTCGGCCATGCGTCGTCGGCAGGCAAGGTGATGCTGGCGTTCGGTGACGTCGCCTGGCCCAGGGGCCGGCTCGCGGCGTTCACGCCTCGCACGATCACGGATCCTGCTGCTCTGGCGACGGAGATCGAGAGTGTCCGGGAGCGCGGCCATGCGGAGGCGATCGAAGAGCGCGAGCCCGGGTTGAGCGCGATCGCGGCCCCGGTGTGGGGCTCCGACGGCTCCCTCGCTGCGATCGTGGCGCTGCAAGGCCCGACGAGCCGGTTCGACCGCGAGGCGACCGGGCGGGCGCTGCCGCTCCTGCTCGACTGCGCGAGCCGGATCTCGGCGGCGCTCGGCTGGACGGCCTGAGAAAAAAGCCGTTTCGTCCCGGCCATGGCAATTGTGTTGCGCTTGGGACGATTCCCGCTTGACACCGACCCTTCCCCGCACGTAGACACGCAGTAGCTCGAACGTCAGCCGGCGCAGGTACGAACAGTGAGGAGGCACGTGTGGCAACCGATCTCGACCGCTTCGTCGCAGCGGATGGCCGCGAAGCCCTGATCGCGGAGGTGCGGCGCCGGATCGACGCCGAAGGGGTCACGTACGTCTACTACCAGTTCGCCTCCGTCACGGGCCGGATCATGGGCAAGGGCGTGCCGGCTGCGCACTGGGAGAGCATGGCCCGAAAGGGCTTCCAGCTCGTCTACGGAGCAACCGCGAACCTGTTCACGGACCGACACGGCGAGTACATCGGCTACGGCCCCGAGGCCGCCGAGCTCGTCGGCATCCCGGAGCCGGAGACCTTCGAGGTGCTGCCGTGGGACAGCAAGGTCGCGCGCGTCTGGTGCACCTGCTTCCGGAATCGCGAGGAGCGCCAGGATCCCGGCGCCTTCCTCACCTCGGACTGCCGCGGCAACCTCAAGCGCATCCAGGCGCAGTTCGAAGACGCCACGGGGCTTCATCTCCGCGCCGGCGCCGAGCCGGAGATGATGTGGCTCAACCTGAAGGAGGACGGCACGCCGGACGTCAGCGGCGTCACGAAGCCGTACTGCTACCACATCGACCAGTTCAGCGAGCTGCAGCCGATCATCCACAAGGTGATCGAGTATGGCCAGGCGCTCGGGCTGGACATGATCCAGGGCGATCACGAGGACGCGCCGGGTCAGATCGAGCTCAACTTCAACTTCGATCGCGCCGAGCAGACCGCCGACAATCTCTCGACCTACCGGCAGGTGTGCCGCCAGGTCGGCAGGGAGTTGGGAGCGTTCCCGTGCTTCATGCCGAAGCCGTTCATGGGCGTCTCGGCCAACGGCTGTCACCACAACATCTCGCTCTGGCGCGGCGATGAGAACGCGTTCATGCCGGAGACGGACGACACCCAGCTCCCGAGCCAGATCGGCCTCTACGCGATCGGAGGCATTCTCGAGCATCTGAGCGCGCTCACCGCGGTGACGGCATCGACGGTGAACTCGTACCGCCGACTGTGGGACACGGGCTTCTGGGCGCCGGTGTTCGCCGACTGGGGCTTCCAGAACCGCACCACTGCCCTGCGCGTGTCGGCCCCGGGCCGGTTCGAGTACCGCTCGGTCGACTCGGCGGTGAACCCGTACCTGTCGATGGCGGCGCTGATCCACGCGATGTGGGACGGCATCGAGCGCAAGCTCGATCCGGGCCAGCCGGAGGAGCGGAACATCTACGCTGCCATGGAAGCGGGCAAGCAAGTCAACAAGATCCCCATGACCTTCGGCGACGCACTGGACGCGCTCGAGGCGGACGACGTGATCAAGAAGGCACTACCCGGAGAGATGTACACGGTCTTCATGCACTACAAGCGCGACGAATGGGAGCGGTACTGCGCCACCGTGACCGACTGGGACGTGGGTGAGTACCTCGATGTACTGCCTTGATGGGATTCCCGGCCGCGGGACAGGCGGCACGAAAGGACCAATCGCATGTGTGGGATAGCGGGGATCATCTACAAGGACGGAGCGCACCCGATCGGGACGGAGATGACGCGGATGCTCCAGTCCATGAAGCACCGTGGCCCGGACTCGACGGGGTATGCGCTCTACGGCCAGCCGTCGAACCTCGTGATCATGCGCTACAAGCTCGCCGACGCGAACACGCCACGCGACTTCGAGTACGAGGATCGCCTGCGCCGCCATCGTGCCGAGGTCGAGCGGCGCCTCGAGTCTCTCGGCGCGAAGCTGCATTCGCTCGAGGAGGAGACCGAGTATGCGTTTCGCGTCACGCTCGCCTATGACGGCGACCTGAAGCAGCTCGCCGACTACGTCGAGGACGTGCCGGACGTCGAGGTGCTCTCGCTCGGCTACTCGCTCGAGATCGTCAAGGACCTCGGCGACGCGGAGCAGGTCTCCAGCGAGTACCAGCTGGACTCGTTCACCGGCACGCATGCGATCGGCCATGTCCGCATGGCGACGGAGTCCGACGTCGACATCTCGGGCGCGCACCCGTACTGGGCGTACCCGTTCTCCGATGTCGCGGTCGTCCACAACGGGCAACTGACGAACTACTTCCAGTGGAAGCGCCGGCTCGAGCGGTCAGGGCACCGCTTCCAGTCCGAGTGCGACTCGGAGATCATCGCGGTCTACCTGGCCGAGAAGATGAGCGAGGGCGCGACGCTCGAGGACGCGATGCGCGAGTCGCTCGAGGAGCTCGACGGCGTCTTCACCTACATCTGCGTCACCAAGGACGCGCTCGGAGTCGCCAAGGACGAAATGGCGGCGAAGCCGCTCGTGCTCTACGAAGCGGACGATCTCGTCGCGCTCGCATCCGAGGAGATCGCGATTCGCGCCATCATCGACCACGAGATCGACACCTACGACCCGTACGAGGGGGAGGTGCTGGTGTGGCAGCGCTAGCCGGCGAGCACTCGATCAGCTATGACGCGCGCGGCCTCTCCGAGCCCGACGCCGCCGTGCCGAAGGTGTCGGCGATCGACGGCACCTCGGCCGAGTTCGACGCCCACGACCTGTCCACGAGACAGATCAACCTGGAGCTGCGCTGGCTCCTGAACGAGCAGGGCGTGACGGACGTGACCGTGCGCAACCCCGGTGCGAAGCATTCGCTCGGCGTCGGCATCCTCACGCGCTGCAGGATCACCTTCGACGGCAGCCTCGGCTACTTCGGCTGCGGCATCATCGACGGGCCCGAAGTGCACATCAAGGGCCGAGTCGGCTGGTCGTCGTGCGAGAACATGATGTCGGGCGTCGTCGTCATCGACGGCAACGCGGGCTCACTCACCGGTGCCGCGATGCGCGGAGGCGACCTCGTCGTCAAGGGCCGCGTCGGCGCCCGCAGCGGCATCGACCAGAAGGGCGGCACGATCATCGTGCTCGGGTCGGCAGGCTCGATGAACGGGTTCATGATGCAACGGGGCCGCCAGATCATCTGCGGCGACGTCGGTCACGGCCTCGGCGACTCGATGTACGACGGCACCATCTACGTCGGCGGCAAGGTGCGATCGCTCGGCATCGACTGCGTCCCGGGCGAATGGACGGATGCCGACACGGAGCTGATCGAGCGAAAGTTCCGCATCTACGGGCTTGGCTCGCCGCCCGAGCTGCAGAAGTTCGTCTGCGGCAAGAAGCTCTACAACTACGACAACCTCGAGCCGTCCGAGCGCAAGCTCGTCCTCTAGGAGACCCAATGGCCGACGAGACAGCACCGACAAGCAAGACCGTCCTCGGGCACAGCCGGATCTTCTCGCCCGAGGTGATGAACGACATCCACATGAAGGCCGAGCTCGGGCGCTATCGCATGCGCGGCTTCTCGATGTTCAAGCCGATCCCGCACTGGGACGAGCTGATGTTCATGCCCGGGACCCTGACCCGGTTCGTGATCGAGGGGTATCGCGAGAAGTGCGAGACGAAGACGATCCTCGGCGCGCGCTTCGCGAAGAAGCCGATCGAGCTCGACATTCCCGTCTACATCACCGGCATGAGCTTCGGCGCGCTGTCGCTCGAGGCCAAGATGGCGCTCGCGAAGGGCGCGTCGATGGCAGGGACGGCGACGTGCTCGGGCGAAGGCGGCATGATCCCGCCCGAGCGCGACCTCTCGACGAAGTGGTACTACCAGCTGATTCAGAGCCGGTACGGGTTCAACCCGCACCACCTGATGCTCGCGGATGCCTGCGAGTTCTTCATCGGGCAAGGCTGCAAGGTGGGCCTCGGCGGCCACCTGATGGGCCAGAAGGTGACGGAGCAGGTGGCAGAGATGCGGTCGCTGCCGGCAGGCATCGACCAGCGCTCCCCCGCCCGGCATCCCGACTGGCTCGGACCCGACGACCTCTCCCTGAAGATCCAGGAGATCCGTGAGGCGACCGACTACCAGATCCCGATCCAGCTCAAGCTCGGCGCGGCGCGGGTGTACGACGACGTGCGCATGGCGGCCAAGTGCGGGCCCGACATCATCTACCTCGACGGTGCCGAAGGCGGCACGGGGGCAGGGCCGCACATCGCGACCGAGGAGACGGGCATCCCGCTGATGGCGGCGATCCCCGAGGCGCGACGCGCCCTCGAGGACGTCGGGCTCGCCGACGAGATCGATCTCGTCGTGGCGGGCGGGATTCGCAACGGCGGCGACATCGCGAAGGCGCTCGCGCTGGGCGCGAAGGCCGTCGCGATCGGCCATTCGGCGCTCATGGCTCTCAACTGCAACAAGGAGATCCCGGGCGTCACCGACTACGAGGGCACCGTCGGCGTCCCCGCCGGCCAGTGCTATCACTGCCACACGGGGCGCTGTCCGGTCGGCATCACGACGCAGGATCCCGAGCTGCGCAAGCGCCTCGTCGTCGAGGAAGCCGCCGAGCGGGTCTACAACTTTCTGCACACGCTGACGCTCGAGGTGCAGATGCTCGCCCGTGCGTGCGGCAAGACGAACATCCACTCGCTCGAGCCGGAAGACCTGTGCGCGTTGACGGTCGAGGCGGCTGCGATGGCCAAGGTGCCACTTGCCGGCACGAGCTGGATCCCGGGAGTCAGCGAGGAGCAGACGCTTGCGAAGATCGAGCGGCTGCTGGAGAAGCACCTCGAGTTCCCCGTCGACTATCTGCCGTCCTCTGCGGAGGTGATGACCGGTGAGTGACATGGCCTATTCCGAGCCGGAGAAGATCACCGGTATCGACGCCGAGTTCCTGGCCGGGCACCGGTTCCCCTACCAGGAGGACATCTCGCTCGTCGAGAACGTCGATCTGGACGCGGCGACGCCGGGCGACGACATCAACTGGCTCGAGGACATCGAGCTGCTGCAGGAGGACGGGACGCCCGCCGTCTTCGATCGCTATTCGAACTCGTTCATCAAGCTCTACTTCCCGATCCCCGCCGGGCGCGAGAACGAGATCGCGCGCAAGGTGCTGATCACCCATCTGCAGTCCGGCAACTCCTACGGCATCAAGCTGAAGGAGAAGCACTGCAAGTTCCCACAGCCCGAGCTGGGGCCCTGGGTCGCGGGATCCCGCACCGTCGGCGACGACTGGAAGCCGCCCGTGCTCGAGGGCTGGGAAGCGCCGCTGCATTGACTCTCCGCTCGGCCGGAATCCGCTAGCGCGGATACCGGCCCGCGGGGCATTGACTCTCCGCTAGCGCAGGATCCGCTAACGCGGATCCTGCCCGCGGGTCCCGCCTGCGGCGGGCAAATCCCTGAAGCGGCCTGCTTCGCGGCCGAACGCCCAAGAACTCTGAAGGGTTGAGCATTCGCGATACTTCTTCCATGGAGATTCTGGTTCTGCAGCACATTGCATGCGAGCCGCCCGGCGTGTTCGAGGACGTGCTCGTCGAGCGCGGCGCCGTGATCCACCGCGTCGAGCTCGACGAAGGTGAGCCCCTGCCCGACTGGCGCGGGTTCGACGCAATCGTCGCGATGGGAGGGCCTATGAGCGCGTACGACGACGACACGTTCCCCTGGCTCACCGGCGAGAAGCGCTCGATCGCAGAGGCGGTGCGGGCGGGAACTCCGTTCTGGGGCGTCTGCCTCGGCGTGCAACTGCTCGCGGCGAGCCTCGGTGCACGCGTGTACGCAGGCGACGAAGCCGGAGGTCGGCCTCCTCCCGGTCGAGATCACGTCGCAGGGTCGCGATGACCCGGTGTTCGCCGACTCACCCGAGGATCTCGTCACGCTCCAGTGGCACGGCGACACGTTCGACCTGCCGGACGGTGCCGTCCGTCTCGCCGGGTCGCCCGCCTACGCGAACCAGGCCTTCCGCTTCGAGCGCGCGTACGGCGTCCAGTTCCATCTCGAGGTCTCGGCTGCGATGGCGCACGAGTGGGCCTCGGTGCCCGCCTATGCCGCATCGCTCGAGAACACTCTCGGTCCCGGCGCTGCGGACGACTTCGTGCAACGCATCGAGCGGCGTTCGGCAGAGATGCTTGGGCACGGTCGGGCCCTCTTCGAGCGCTGGATCGATCACGTCGTCGTGCCGGCGAGCCGCGCGCTGCAGACGTGACGGACCAGGCAACGGCTGCCGTCCTGCCGACCATCGAATAGAGCCCACCCCGCATGGGTGTTCTCTTCGGGCTTGGTGCGGCGATCACGTGGGGGTGCGCCGACTACGTCGCCGCGAGCGCGGGCCGGCGTATCGGGCCGGCCCGCGTCGTGCTCGGTTTCCACGTCGTCGCGACGGTCATCCTCGTCTGCCTCGTGGCCACGTCAGGGTCTCTGGCCGACGTCACCACCACCGACCTGGTGTTCTTCGCGCTCGTCGGAGCGGTCGGATGGGGCTCATACGTCTGCTTCTACCGCGCGCTCGCGATCGGGCCGATCTCGATTCTCAGCCCGATCGTCTCCGGCTACGCGGCAGTCACCGTCGTGCTGGCCGTCATCTTCCTCGGCGAGAGGCTGTCCGCAGCCGAGACGGCAGCGGTGATCGTCTCCTTCACGGGCGTCGTGCTCGCCTCGTCCGCGCTCCGCCGGATCTTCAGCATCGAGCGGCTCGACGCCCACGGGCTTCTGTTCGCGCTCGCCGCGATGGTGCTACTCGGCGCTTTCGTGCTCGGCGTCTCGGTGAAGACGGACGAGCTCGGCTGGCTCGTGCCGATTTTCCTCGCGCGGCTCGGCTCCACCGTCCTCGTCGTGGTGACGGCGGTCGTGGGCGGTCGCTGGCGCTTCCCCGACCACCCGCCGCGGATCATCGGCGCGATCGCGCTGCTCGCCTTCCTCGACACGGCGGGATACATCTCGTTCAACCTTGGCACCGAGCATGCCGAGACGGCAGTTGTCGCGGCCGCGTCCGCGCCCTACGCAGTGATCCCGGTCGTCGCCGGCGTGGTGTTCCTGCACGAGCGCCCGACACCCGTGCAATGGGCGGGCGTCGGGCTCGTGATCGTCGGCCTGATCCTGCTCGGGCTCACGGTCGGGTAGTGCGGCCTACGCGCGGGGCCGCGCCTTGCCGGGGTCGTAGATCGGCAGTGTGGCCACCGTCGCCGCAACGTTCCCGTCACCGAGGGCGACCTCGACGCGGTCACCGGTCGCTGCACAGCTGCTGTCGAGCACGGCCATCCCGATCACCTTCCCGAGCGTCGGGCTCTCGCACGGGCTGGTCAACGTACCCACCGGCGCGCCGTCCTTCGTCACAGCCGCGCCGTACTCCGGAGCGTCGCTTCCCTCGAGCACGAGTGTGACGAGCCGGCGCGGCGGGTCACCAGCCTCGGCTGCGAGCGCCGCCTTCCCGGTGAACTCGGTGCCGGCGAGGCGGATCAGCTTGTCGAGCGACATGTCGAAAGGGCTCGTCTCGTGCTGGAAGTAGTCATAGCCGATGAAGATCAACCCCGACTCGATCCTGATCGTCTCGACGGCGGCAAGGCCGTAAGGGCGCGCGCCGGCACCCACGACAGCCGCCCAGAGCTGCTCGGCGTCGTCCGGCGAGCAGAACAGCTCGAAGCCGAGCTCCCCCGAGTAGCCGGTGCGCGACACCCGGCAGGGAACACCGCCGACGTTCACATGCTCCGGCCAGAAACGGAAGTAGCGGAGCGAGGAGACGTCCGCTTCGCAGATCGACTGCAGGAGCTCCCTCGACCGCGGGCCGTTGATGCCTACCTGCGGCATCGCCTCGGTCATCGGGGTGATCTCGACGTCGAGACCCGCGACCACGGTGTTGAAGTGGTCGAGATCGGAGTCGAGCGCCGTGACGACGATGCAGTTCTCCTCATCGAGCTTGAAGACCGTGCCGTCACCGACCATCTTCCCGTTCTCGTCGCAGAACGGCGCGTAGCGCACCTGCCCGCTCTCGAGGCCAAGCATGTCGTTCGTGAACACACGGTCGGCGGCGGCGAGCGCGCCGGCGCCGCTGAAGCCCCACTTGCGGAGCGGTGACGCATCCCAGACGCCCACGTCGTTGCGGACGGCGTGGTGCTCGGCCACGGGGTCGCCGAAATGGCTCGGCCAGTACCAGCCCTCCCAGTCCATGAACTCGCAGCCGAGGTCGCGCTGAACACGATCGAACGCCGTGCGAGTGATCTCCGTTGCTCCCATCAGTTCCTCCTGTGCTGTCGCCGGGTGCTTGCCAGCTCGATCGTCACGCGCGAATGAGAAGCCCGCCGTTCTGCGCGGCGCCCTCGAGAAATACGAGCCAGTCGATCCAGAGTTGACCGTCGGAGAGCGTCACGGGCGCCTCACGTCCGGCTGCGATCACGCTCTCGACCTCATCCGCCTCGACGACGGCCTCCGCGCCGGGGTCCGGCAGCCGGTCGCCGGGCCACGGCATCCCCTGCAAGCGCATCTCGGTCGTGAGCGCATCGAGGTCACCGGTACTGAGCCAGACGTGCCCGTTGACACCGTCGTTCCGGCGCCAGTACAGGCGGTAGCTCACGGTGTCTCCTTCGCCCTGCGGCGTTCCTTCTCGTACACCGGATGCTCGACCACCGTGGCAGCGACGTCGTCGTCCCCCACGCGGGCCGTCAAGCTCGTCCCGGGCACCCTGACATCCTGGCGGAGCTTCGCGAGGCCGAGCGTCTTCCCGTCGAGGAACGGCGACTCGACCGCCTGCGTGACGAGGCCGACCTGGACGCCGTCGAGGAGCAGCTCGGCGCCGCTGGCCGCATCGCCGCCGGAGGCAAGAACGACACTGCCCAGGCGGAGGTCGGTCGCATCGCGATCGTGGAGGAGCCCTTCGCGTCCCTGGAACGGCCCCTTGTCGAGGTCGACGGACCAGCCGAGGCCGCATTCGTACGGCGACACGGTCGGGTCGTATTCGACTCCACCGATGATGAAGCCGCCCTCGATCCGGAAGAGGTCGAGCGCCACCATCCCGATCACCTTCATTCCCTGCGGGCTGAGGGCATCGATGAGCGCGTCCCAGAGGGCGAGCGCGCGATCGTGCCCGACCCAGAGCTCGTAGCCGAGCTCGGCCGTGTAGCCGAGGCGGGTCATGAAGACCGGGATACCCGCGATCTCTACATCGTCGCGGAACGTGTAGTAGGGGAATGCCGCGTTGGAGAGATCCTGGTTTGCGAGCGGCTGCAGCATGGTGCGGCTTTGCGGGCCCTGCAGGCACAGGTGCGGCGTCGCGTCCGTGACCTCGGTCACGGTGATGCCGGCGGGGGCCTGTTCACGGAAGAGATGGAAGTCGCGGTCGTTCGCCCCGCAAAAACGGATGCTGTCCGCCGAGCGCACCATCACGGTGCAGTCGTCCACCATCTTGCCGTGCTCGTCGCACAGCGCTCCGTACCCGATCTGGCCGACGGCGAGCTTCGACACGTCGCGCGTGACGATCCCGTTGACGAACGACTGCGCCCCGGGCCCGTCGATGTCCACCTTGCGCAACATTGTGAAGTCCATCAGCGCGGCTGCCTCACGGCAGGCGTGGTATTCCTCGAGCGTGTCGGATACCACGGAAGGCGCCCAGTAGCCGAAGAGATCCATCCACTCGCTTGTCATCGCCCGCAAGCGGGGATAGAAAGCCGTTTCCTTGCTCACGCGGGCACGCTCCTCGTCGCTGTTGCTCCGTACCCTAAAACGAAGACCGGCACGTGTGCGGCGCCAGCACTATGCGTTGCGGGCAGGAAAGGCTCTGTTGATCACGCGGCGTCTGCACCTGGCTTTGCGGCGACGACACCGACTGCTCCGAGCTCGAGCGAGTCGAGCACGAGCTCTGTGAGCTCGCGCACCTCGATGTCGCCCTCGTGCCCCGACGTCTTCACCGCGTCCTCGTACATCGTCACATCCTTCGGACAGCAGACGACGAAGGTCGAGACCCGCTCGAGCGCGGTCGCCTCGTGGATGCGCGACTCGGAGGGCCGCGGCGCGTCGCCCTGCTTCAACTCGGACATCCAGATCCGCCCGCCCCCTGCGCCGCAGCAGAACGAGTTGTCGCGGGTGCGCTGCATCTCGACGAGCTCGCAGCCGATCGCGGCAATCAGCCGGCGCGGCTCGTCGTAGACCCCGTTGTAGCGTCCGAGCGTGCAGGGGTCGTGGTAGGTGACGCGACGTTCGAGCTGCCTACTCGGCGCGAGCGCACCCGCCTCGAACAGCTCGAGCAGCAACTGCGAGTGGTGGACGACGTCCCACGTGCCCCCGAAGGCCGGGTACTCGTTCTTGAGCGTGTTGAACGAGTGCGGGTCGGTCGTGAGAATGCGCTCGAACTCGCACGACGAGATCGCCTTGATATTGCTCTCGGCGAGATCGGTGAAGAGCCCTTCTTCACCGCACCGGCGCACATCGTTGCCGGCATTGCGCTCGCCCTCGTAGAGGATCCCGAAGTCCACCTCCGCGTGGTGCAGGATGCGGGCGAGCGCCTGTGTGACACGGATGTTGCGTGGATCGAGGGACGCGTAGTCGCCGACGAACCAGAGAATGCTCACCGGCTCCTTACGCGCGTCTTTGACGTCGAAGTCGAGCTCCTTCGCCCAACGGCCGCGCTTCCGCTTCGGCTCGCCGAAGGAGTTGCCCGATTCGTAGATCGTCTCCAGCGTGGACTGAAGCTGCGAGTCCAGCTCGCCCGCGTCCACGAGGCGGCGACGGAGGTTGTTGATGATCGGCACATGCTCGATCCCGACAGGGCAGATCTCGACGCAGGCCATGCACTGCATGCACGACCACACGGTCTCCGGCCTGATGGGGTTGCCGAGCAGGTTCGCGTCCGACGCGAACAGCGGCTCGACGCCCAGCGCGGCGCGGACACCGAAGGTTCCCTCGGCCTGCTCTCGCAGATCGAGGATGAGGTCGCGCGGCGAGAGGGGGTAGCCCGATGCGGCGGCAGGACAAGCCTCGTGACACTTGCCGCACTTTGTGCAGGCGTCGAGCTGGAGCAGATGCGCCGGCGTGAGATCGGCGACGACGCCGTACCCCACCTCCTCCGCTGTCGCGCCGGCCGGCAGCTCAACGAGGCGCTTTCCTGCCATGTCGTCCCTCGTCGCGACGCTGGCCGGGCCGCTCAGCATGTGCACCGCCTTCGTGAACGGGATCGCAGCGACGAAGGTGAGGGCGGCGATGCCGTGCACCCACCAGGTGCGGAAGTGCGCGTCCGCAGCGGTGTGCCCGTCGATCCCGATTGCCCGCAGCCCCTGGCCGGTGAGCCAGCCGATGGGCGCCCACTTCTCGAACGACGGATCCGTTTCTGCGATCCGCAGCGCCTCGAGCAGAAAGCCGGTCACCCCGAGGAACAGGAGCGAGCCGACGAACGCCCGGTCTCCCACCTCGTAGCGCCAGCGCTCGTACCGGCTCGCGACACCGTCCACGCGGCCGTAGTCGAGCCGTGCCGGTCTGCTGCCGCGCTTTGCGGCCATGATCAGCAGGCCGACGACGAGCCCGGCGCCGAAGACGTCGAGGAAGAGCGAGTAGCCGAGGTAGAACGGCCCGCGCCAGAAGTCCCAGCCGAGCACGGGCTTCGCGAAGTCGTCCTGAAAGGCGAGGATCGAGGTGCCGATGAAGAGCACGACGAAGCCGTAGAAGATCAGGGCGTGCGCGAGCCCGGCAACGCCGTCGCGGCGCTTGATCCAGACGTGAGTGAGCACGATCCACGCGGTTCGGGCGACGCGGCGCCCGGGCTGATCGGTCGGAAAATTGCCGCGACCACGCCTGTACTTGAGCACGAGACGCACGACGCCCCAGGCGAAGATCGCCGTCGACACGGCGATCAGTGCGTACCAGAGCGCGATCTGCCAGTCGGACAGACCGGCGAACGTCTCGCGTGTCTGCATCTTCTAGAAGAGCTTCTCCAGCTCTTCCGCAACGTCGAAGAGGTCGGCCCGCGCACCGTAATGGGCGACGTTGAAGATGGCTGCCTCGGGATCGGTGTTGACCGCGATGATCGTCCCCGACGCCTTCATGCCGGCGAGATGCTGTACAGCGCCTGAGATCCCGAGCGCCAGGTAGACGGTCGGCTTCACCGTCTTTCCCGACTGGCCCACCTGCCGCGATGCCGGCATCCAGCCGGCGTCGACGAGTGGGCGTGAGACCGAGAGCGTGGCACCCATCTTCTCCGCGAGGTCCTTGAGCATCTCGACGTTCTCCTTCTCGCCGATGCCCCGGCCGATCGAGAGCAGGAAGCCCGCCTGCGTGATGTCCACGTCGGTCGAGGTCGCCGGTTCGACGAACTCGAGGTGGCGTGCCCGCGACCGCGACGCCGGCACCTCAAGGGAGGAGACCGTGGCCCCACCCGGTCCCTCTGCCGGAGCCCACGTCGTGGGCCGCAGCAGCAACAGCACGCCCTCCGCACTCGGGAACTCGACCTCGGCGCTCACCTTGGAGCCGTAGAAGGAACGTGTCGCCACGACGGCGTCGCTCTCGAGCGTCACGCCATGGACGTCGCTGGAGAAGCCGAGACCGAGCTTCACGGCCACGGCAGGGCCGTAGCCCATGCTGTTGACGGTGAAGCCGAGCAGCGTCACGCGAGGCTGCCGCGAGGCGATGAGCGCCTCCACGGCGGCCTGATAGACGTCGTTCTCGAACTCGTCCGTTGCGACCTGGACGGTCACGATCTCCTCCACGCCCTCGATGTTGACGGCGTCGACGAGCGCGGCGGGATCACGAGCGATCACCGCAACCGTGACCGGCCCGAGCCCGCGCCCGGCCGTGATCAGCTCTCGGGTCACGTCCCGGACCTGACCCCGGATGTGCTCGGCAACGACGAGAACGCTCACGCCAGCCGCTCCTTGACGATCGCTGCGATCCGGCCGGCGATCTCGGCAGGGCTGCCGTCGATCATCTCGGCCCCCTGCCCCCGGTCCGGTACGAACATCCTTCGCACGACGTAGGCGGACATACCGCCGTCCGCGGCGCTGCGAACGTCGACCTGCACCTGCTCGGCCTGCTTGATCGCCCGCAGGTTGGCGTAGCGGGGCTCGTTGATGCCGGTCTGGATCGTCAGCAGCGCGGGCGTGTCCACCTCGACGCGGTCCACCAGGCCGCCCTCGAGCTCGCGGTCGACAACCGCCTTTCGGGCGTCCGCGTCGTAATCGACGCGCGTGACGACCGCGGCGCGAGGCAGGTCGAGCAGCTCGGCAAGCGCTGTGCCGGTCGCCGCCTGCACCGCGTCGCTGGACTGAACGCCGCAGAAGACGAGCTCCGGATCCTCCGCCTGCACCACGTCGGCGAGCGCCCGCGCGACCGAGAATGGATCTCGCCCGGCTGCCCTCGACCCGTATCGCCCGGTCGGCCCCCATCGCGAGACAACGCCGCAACGCGCCCTCGGACTCCTCTGCGCCACAGGTGACCACGACGACCTCGCCGCCGAGGCGCTCCCGCAACCGGAGCGCCTCCTCGGTGGCAAAGCCATCCCACTCGTTCAGCGCGGGATCGACGTAGTCCGGGTCGACGTCGCGCCCGTCGCCTGTGAACTCGACCTCGTCGCCGAGGACGAGCACCTGCTTGACGCAGACGACGATCCGCACTTACGACGCCGTGGCGCCGGCGAGCAGCGCCTCGTATTCGGCCTTCTCAGCTGCGACGGACTCGGCATCGACCATGCGCCGCTCGCGCTTGAACGGGAGCGGGATCGACGGATCAGCGGAGTCGATCTCCCTGGCAAGTCTGTGGCCGGAGAAGACCGCGTCCGCAGCCAGCCGCGGGGCCTCGCAGTCGCCGATGCGATAGAGCGCGTCGACCCCCTCGGACTTGAGCTGTTCGAGACCGACGGAATCCTTGAGCTCGCGGAACAGCGCCTCGTTCGAGCGGCGCTGCGCCACCCAGACGACCGCGTCGGCGGCGAAGGACTTCTCGTGCCCGTCCTCGTCGTAGACGTGCGTCGCCACGACCGCACCCTCCTCGACGCGCGACGGCAGGTGGTAGGGCACGATCTCGACGCCGAGCTTGTGCAGCCGACGGTGCTGATTCGGCGCCTCGAGCGTGAAGTGCATGTACGACGCCACGTGGCCCATCGGCGTTATCAGGGTGACCTTCTTGCCTTCGTCGGCGAGTTTCTCGGCGAGCGAGACGCCCATGAAGTAGCCATCGTTGTCGAAGATGACAACGTTCTCGCCCTCGAGCTGCTTCCCCTCACCCATGATCTGATCCGGGGTCGCCTGCCAGGCGAGGCTCGCGTCGGCACCGTCGATCGGCGCGTGCGAGGCCCCGTTGAGCCCGTCTGTCGACCAGTACGAGCCGGTCGCGACAACGACGATCTCGGCGCCGTACTCGGCAACGTCCTTCGCGGAAAGCCGTCTGTTCGGGATGAACTCGACGTTCTTGAGCTTGTCGATCTGGATCTTCCGGTAGTTGACGATGCGGGCCCATTCACCCAGGCCCGGCAGCTGAGGGATCCACCGCATCGTGCCGCCCATGTCGTCCTGCGCCTCGACGAGATGCACGCGGCGCATGCCACGCTTGCCGAGGATCATCGCGCACTCCATGCCGGCCGGCCCGGCGCCGACGACGAGCACGTCGTTGTCGGCGTTCGCCGCTTTCGTGAACCGCTCCGGATGCCAGCCGCGCCGGTACTCCTCACCCGCAGTCGCGTTCTGCGTGCAGATCAACGGCGGCCCTCCGATCTCCCAGCGCGAGATGCAGATGTTGCAGCCGATGCACTCCCGGATATCGTCGAGCCGTCCTTCGTCGATCTTCAGCGGCAGGAACGGGTCGGACGTCGACGGCCTGCAGGTGGCGATGATGTCGAGCTTGCCCTCGTTGATCGCCTCGGCCATCAGGTCCGGATTCGTCCAGCGGCCGACCCCGAGCACCGGCTTCTTGGACATCGCCTTGACGGCGGCCTGCCAGGGAAGCGCGCGGCCCTGCGGATAGAAGCGCGACGGCGTCGCGTCCTCGCCCCACTCGGCGATGCCGGAGAGGTTGATGTCCCAACAGTCGACGAGATGGTCGACGAGCTCCACGAATGGCAGGCAGTCGCGCTTGAGTTGCGTCCCGGCCTCGCCCATGAACATGTCGGTCGACATCCGCACGAAGATGGCGCAGTCGTCACCGACCGCTTCCTTCACCATCTCGATCGTCTCGCGCCAGAAGCGGGCTCGGTTCTCGAACGAGCCCCCGTATTCGTCCGTGCGCTTGTTGTAGTACGGCGTCAGGAACTGTTGCGGCAGATACGAGTGCGAGCCGTAGACATAGACGATGTCGAAGCCGGCCGTGCGCGCCCGTTTCGCCGCCTCCACGTAGAGATTCTGAAGGTGCCGGATGTCGTCCTTGTCGGCCTCGATCGCGTAGGTGAGGAACTCGAAGTCGCTCGGGATCTGCGACGGGCCGAACGCCACGCACCGCGATTCCATGTTCGGCGCATGAGGCCCGCCGTACCAGAGCTCACAGGCGGCGAGCGCGTCGCGCTCGTGGAGCATGTCGCACATCAACGACAGGTTCTTGATGTCGCCGTCGTCCCAGAGGCGGGCCGACATGCGGTGGGTGTCGTCCGACTCGGGTGAGATCGAGCAATACTCGGTGCAGACGCCGGCGAAGCCGCCCTCGGCCTTCAACGCGCGAAAGTACGCCTGGCTGAACGGCTTCTCGGAGCCGAAACCGTTGCAGTGAGGAACCTGATAGAAGCGGTTCTTCATCGTCTTCGGGCCGACCTTGATCGGCTCGAAGAGGATGTCGTGTTTCGGGTTACGCGCCATCTGGCGAAGCCTCCTCGGTGGCACTCCGGGGCACTACGGGTGCATCGATTCTCCAGCCCTGAAGGCGGAGATGCAAACGACAACCGAAGTTGGTGGGAGGGCTCCGGCCCGACTGGAGCGGATCGGCGGCGCGGCGACCACCAGCGTTCGTGCGAGACTGCGCACATGATCCTTGCCTACATCGTGATCGGCGTCGTCGTGCTCCTGCTCGTCGTCGCCGTCTACCTCTTCAACCGCCTCGTCCGGCTGCGCAACGAGGTCGACACGGGCTGGTCGAACATCGACGTCCAGCTGAAGCGGCGCAACGACTTGATTCCGAATCTCGTCGAGTCGGTCAAGGGCTATGCGGCACACGAGCGAGCCGTCTTCGACGAGGTCACGAGCGCACGAGCCGCAGTCGCAGGCGCTTCGTCGCCCGCAGCTGCCGGTGCGGCTGACACGATGCTCGGCCAGGCACTCGGGCGCCTGTTCGCAGTGGCGGAGGCGTACCCGGACCTGAAGGCCTCGCAGAACTTCCAGCAGCTGCAGGCCGAGCTGACCGACACCGAGGACAAGATCGCTTCCGCGAGGCGGTACTACAACGCGACCGTACAGGCGTACAACACCGGCATCCAGACGTTCCCGTCGCTCCTCTTCGCCGGCCCGTTCGGGTTTCGGGCGCGGGAGTTCTTCGCGGCCGAGCAGGGCGAGCGCGCGCCTGTCGCCGTCAGCTTCCAGTCGTAGCGGGCGTCCGCATGACCCTGCAGCAGCAGATACGTGCCAACCGCCTGCGGACGGCGCTCGTCGTCGTCATGTTCCTCGTCCTCATCGCAGTCGTTGCCGCTGCCTCGTATGCCTGGATCGGGGAGGGAGGAGCGGTCGGGCTGCTCGCATTCGGGCTCGCGTACGGGCTCTTCGCCTGGTGGAACGCCGGCCGCCTGATCGGAGGCCTGACGCACGCCGTGCCTCTCAGCAAGGCCGACGACCCCGAGCTGTACCGGCTCGTCGAGAACGTCTCGATCGCGGCGGGATTGCCCGCGACGCCGCCCATCTATCTCGTCGACGACCCAGCGCCGAACGCCTTCGCCGCGGGCTCGCGGCCCGCGTCGATCTACGTCGGGGTCACGACCGGGCTGCGGCGCCTGATGCCGCCACGCGAGCTCGAGGCGGTGCTCGCCCACGAGATATCCCACATCCGCAACCGCGACGTGCGGCTGATGACGATCGCAGCGGTGCTCGTCGGAGTGATCGCGATGATCAGCGACTTCGCCTTCCGGATCGCGTTCTTCGGCGGCGGCCGCGGAAGCCGGGACCGGAATCCGCTGCAGATCGTCGCCGCGCTCGTCGCCCTCCTGCTCGCGCCCCTGGCGGCTGTGATGCTGCAGATGGCACTCAGCCGGCGGCGTGAGTTTCTCGCCGACGCGAGCGCCGCGGCGATCCTCAACGACCCGGAGGCGATGGCGCTCGCTCTGCGCAGGCTTCAGCTCGACACGAGCGAGATCGCCTATGCCGACCGCGCCACGGCGCATCTGTTCATCGAGAGCCCAACACGCTCCGTGCGGGGGCCCGGGGGCTTCCTCTCCGGCCTCTTCCAAACGCATCCTCCGCTCGAGGATCGCATCGCCGCGCTCGAGCAGGCCGGAGGCTTTCGGCTCGAGCCGCTCCCCGGCGCCTGACTCCAGGCGCCACGAGGTCTGCGCCCACCGACGCCGCGGCACCGTTCGGCGCACGATTCGCGCGTCGCTGCGCTCGCCATGCCGCGAACGGCGGTGTCAGACACCGGAATGGCGTCAGAGCGGACTGGTGGGATGTTCTGTCCCCTCCTCGCTCGGGAACGACCTTGCAGCGTCGTGCTGTGAAGCAAACGTGACACAACCGGCGCTCCTGCACCCTTGACGAAAGATGGTGTCTGACACCGCTTGGCGCGCAAGGGCCCTTTCGACCCGCGAATCGAGCCTTGCCGGCAGGCGCCCGCGCATCAGCTCGTCTCGCGAAAGCGGCCCGCGAGCACCTCGATCAGCGCTTTCGCCGCGCGCGGCTCGGCGCGCCGGGTCGAGCCTTCCATGGGCGGCGCGCTCGCCCGGTTGATCACTGCCGACGGTCTGATATATAAGTCGTCATCCTCGTCGTATACCTAGAGTCCGGGGACGGACGCCCATTGCCCGCGAGCCGGGGCCACAGCGACTTTGACGCCACCCGGCAGAGGAGTACGGTGACGCAGTGACCGCGACCGCGGAGGCTGAGGGATGACCCTGACGACCGTCGCCGCGGACCCGATGGATTCCCGCCCGCGGCGTTCGGGCGAGCCGTTGATCAGCGCGGCGGGCGTGTGGAAGATCTTCGGCCCCCGCGGCGAGCGGCTGATCGGAACGCCCGACGCCGACCTTCCACGGTCGGAGCTCCGGGCGAAGACCGGCTGCGTTGCTGCCGTGCGCGACGTCTCGTTCGAGGTGTGGCCGGGCGAGGTGTTCGTCGTCATGGGACTGTCGGGCTCGGGCAAGTCCACGCTCGTGCGCACCCTGATCCGGCTGATCGAGCCGACCGCCGGGGCGATTCGCATCGGTGACCGCAACGTCAGCTCCGCCGGCCCGGCGGAGCTGCGGGAGCTGCGCCGTCACGACGTCTCGATGGTGTTCCAGCATTTCGGCCTCCTCGCCCACCGGCGCGTGATCGACAACGTCGCCTTCGGCCTCGAGATCCGCGGCGTGGCCAAGGCCGACAGGCACGCCCGCGCCCGCGAGATTCTCCGCCTCGTGGGGCTGGAGGACGTGGAGAGCTCGTTCCCGGACCAGCTCTCGGGCGGCATGCAGCAGCGGGTCGGGGTCGCGCGTGCGTTCGTCGGCAATCCATCGGTGATGCTCTACGACGAGCCGTTCAGCGCGCTCGACCCACTCATCCGACGCGATATGCAGGACGAGGTCAGCCGCTTGCAGGCGGAGACGGGTCAGACGATGGTGTTCATCACCCACGACCTGCCGGAGGCGCTCCGGCTCGGCGACCGCATCGCGATCATGCGCGACGGCCGCATCGTGCAGCTCGGGACGGGCGAGGAGCTCGTGGGCTCGCCCGCGGACGAGTACGTGGCGAACTTCGTCCGCGACGTCCCCCGCAGCCACGTGCTCACGCTGCGCTGGATCATGCGCGAGCCCCGCCCCGGGGAGGAGCTCGACGGCCCTCGCCTCGACGTCGCCACGATCGTGCGTGACGCGGTGCCCGTGCTCGCAGCGAGCGAAAGGCCGATCGTTGCAGTGCGCGACGGCGAGGCGGTCGGTCTCGTCGACCGGGTCGCGGTGCTGAAAGCGATCGCCGGCGAGGGAGGCTGAGATGTCGGTCGTCACGGCGGCCGCGCCGGTCGTTCCGACTCTCACCCACAGGCCGTGGTGGCGAGGGCGCATCGTCCAGGTGGCGCTGGTCGTCGCGGTGATGGTGATCGTCTACCGCGCATTCGCCAACGACTACCCGTGGCCCGCCGGACTCGAGTGGAACGGGCTCTCGCAGAAGCTGGACGCGTTCCAGTCGTGGCTCCTCGACCAGCGCTCCTCCGACGACCCAAGCGTCGTCTTCGCCGTCTTCAACGGCTTTGCCACGTTCGTGGACGATCTCGTGACGTGGTTCCAGAACGCGATCTTCTGGCTCACGTGGCTCGGCGCTGCGGCGGTCGGCACCCTTGTCGTCCTACGCTTCGGAGGGCGCCGCGCCGCAGCGATCGTACTCGCCGCTTTCGCCTCCTTTGCGGTGCTGGGTCTGTGGGAGGCGAGCATGGAGACGCTGGCGCTGATGCTCGCGGCGGTCGGCCTCTCGCTCCTCGTGGGAATCCCGCTCGGGATCGCCGCGGGCCGCTCGGACCGCTTCGCCGGCCTCATCTCGCCGGTGCTCGACGCAATGCAGATCGTGCCCGCGTTCGCGTACCTGATGCCGGTCGTGATCCTCTTCTCGGTCGGTCCTGCAGCCGCCGTCGTGTCGACGATGGTGTACGCAGTGCCGCCGGCCGTGCGCATCACGGCACTCGGAATCCGCGGCGTCGCCGTGAACACGGTCGAGGCGGCGGCCTCGATGGGAGCGACGCGGCGGCAGATGCTCGGCAAGGTGCAGCTGCCGCTCGCACGCCGGATGCTGCTGCTGAGCGTCAATCAGACGATCCTGTTCGCATTGTCGATGGTGGTGATCGCCGGGCTGATCGGGGGCGGAGGCCTGGGCGCCGTCGTCACGAGCGGGCTCTATACCAACCCGGCGCTGGCGATCCTCGGCGGCATCGCGATCGTGATCATGGCGATGGCGCTCGACCGGGCGACCGAGGCCGTCGCGAACCGCACCGACCCAGCCAAGCGGCACCTCGACGACAGCGCCCGGAAGCGGCTGCGCCTGTACTCCCTCGCCGTCGTCGGGATCAGCGCTGTCATTGTCGTCGCTGCGAAGCTCGCGGGCGTGTCCGGGGTGTATCCGGATACGACTCCCGGAGGCAAGAGCGCGACGATCCAGGCGTGGCTGCTGAGCCAGATCCAGAAGGTGCTCGACTACGTGCAGGACCCGACATCGTGGGTGTTCCACATCACCGAGCCGGTCGGGAACTTTCTGCTCACGAAGGCGCTGCTCCCGTTGCAGGATTTCCTCATCGGCTCCCCCTGGTTCGTCACGGTGGGCGGCCTGACGCTCATCGCCTACCTGATCAGCGGCCCGCGGCCGGCGATCACGACGTTCCTCATGCTGGCGTGGATCGGCGTCATGGGCGTGTGGTCGCTCGCGATGGACACGCTGTCCCAGGTGCTCGTGGCCACGGTGCTCGCGGTCGTGCTCGGCGTCGCGTTCGGGGTCTGGGCGGCCGAGAGCAATGCCGTCTCCAAGACGCTGAGACCGATCAACGACGTGCTGCAGACGCTGCCACAGCTCGTCTACATCATCCCGTTCATCTATCTAATGCCCGTTTCGATCGTCCCAGGAATCATCGCAGGCGTCCTCTATGCGTTCCCTGTCGTCGTCCGCCTCGTCGAGCGCGGCGTCCGCGACGTTGCGCCCGAGGCGGTCGAGGCGGCGGGCGCATTCGGAGCGACGCGACGTCAGATCCTGACGAAGGTCAAGGTGCCGCTTGCCGGCGACGCGATCATGCTGGGCGTCAACCAGGGCATCGTCATGGTGCTCGCGGTGGTCGTGATCGGTGGCCTCGTCGGCTCCGGCGGCCTGGGCTACGAGGTCGCACAGGGACTCGTGCGGGGCCAGTTCGGACAGGGTGTGATCGCGTCGCTCGCGATCCTCGCGCTCGGCATCGCGCTCGATCGCGTCACCCAGGGCACACGGAAGACACGGAAGCGGGGCATCGATTGAGCATTTCCGTCGGAGCTACGAAGCACACACAACCAAGGAGGGTTCGGATGAGGCATCGTCTCGGGACGAGGCGTGTTCGCCTCGCGGGGCTGTCGATCGTGGCGGTCGCCGCGCTCGTCGCGGCTGCGAGCGCGCTCGCGGGAGGAGCAACTCGCTCCGCGTCGTGCGGCACGGTGACACTGAACGAGAACGCATGGGCCGGGTCGACGTCGAACGTCTACGTCGTCAAGTACGTGCTCGAGAACAAGCTCGGATGCAAGGTGAAGGTGACCGACATCACCGAGGGCCAGCCGAACTTCCAGGCGATGGCCGACGGGAAGATCGACGCGGTGCTGGAGGACTGGCAGAACCTTCCCTCGTTCCCGCAGTACACGAAGAAGGGTTCGCTGGTGAACCTGGGCACCAACGGGATCACCGGGGTGATCGGCTGGTATATCCCGCGCTACTTGCTCAAGCAGTATCCGCAGTTCAAGACATGGAAAGGGCTGAAGGGCAAGGAGAGCGTCTTCAAGTCGCCCGAGTCGGGCTCGCAGGGGATGTTCCTCGGCGGCGACCCGTCGTATGTGCAGAAGGACAAGATGCTGATCCAGGGCCTCGGGCTCAACTTCAAGCACGTCGTCGCGGGCGCGGAGCCGGCGCAGGTCGCGCGCTGGAGCCAGCTGTACAAGCAGAAGAAGCCGGTCATCTTCTACTGGTACGACCCGCAGTACCTGAACGCGCAGTACGACCTCGTGCGGGTGCAGCTGCCGGCCCGCTTCAAGGGCTGCCAGGACGACGAGAAGAAGGGCGGCGACCCGAAGAAGTACGCCTGCGAGTACCCGTCGTACCGCCTCGACAAGGTCGTGAGCGGCAAGTTCGCGAAGAGCGGCTCGCCGGCCTTCTCGGTGATCAAGAAGTTCACATGGACGTCGGCGGACCAGAACTTCGTCGCGAACCTGATCGCCGGCAAGAAGATGAAGCCGGACAAGGCGGCCGAGCAATGGGCCAACGCCAATCCGGCCAAGATCAAGGCCTGGCTCGCGAAGTAGCACGCTGATCGTCGGAGGGGCACGGCGCGCGACTGCCGTGCCCCTCGCGGTTTGATATACATCTCGTATATCAATGCCTCCCGCTGCTCTGACCATCCTCCGGCCCGAGGCCGATGAACCGGCCTCGCTGAGCGAGCGGGCCTACTACTCGATCCGCGAGCTGATCGTCTCGCTCGAGCTCGCACCGGGTGCGGTCGTGAGCGAGCGTGAGCTGATGGAGCGACTGGCGCTCGGTCGCACGCCCATCAGAGAGGCGTTGCGCACACTCGCGCAGGAGAAGCTCGTCGAGGTGTATCCGCGCCGGGGCATCTTCGTGTCGCCCGTCGACGTCGGCGACCTCGCGGCGCTGTCCGAGGCGCGCATCGCGCTCGAGGGGGTCGCCGCACGCCTCGCCGCGCTGCGCGCCACTCCCACCGACCGGGAGCTCGCACGGGCGCTGCTCGACGAGCTGCCGCAGGCAGCGGTCGAGCCCGACGAGCGCAAGCTGATCGAGCTCGACCAGCGGATCCACCGGCATGTCTACCGCTGTGCGCACAACCCGTTCATCGAATCGACGCTGAACGAGTACTACATCCTGACGTTGCGCATCTGGTTTCTCGCACTGGACCGCGTGGCACGGCTCGACGACGCGGTCACCGAGCATCGCGAGCTGCTGCAGGCGATCTGCGACGCCGACCCGTCCCGGGCCGAGGACGTCATGCGCCGCCATATCGAAGGCTTCGAGCGAGCGATTCGCGCCGTGCTCTGACCGCGACCGACGACAGGTACCACGCACCGATGAGGAGATCCACGTCATGAGCAGCTTCCCGAGCACCGCGAGAGCCGTCGTGATCGGCTGCGGCATCGTCGGCAACAGCCTCGCCTACCACCTCACGGAGCAGGGCTGGACGGACGTCGTGCTCATCGACAAGGGCCCGTTGCCCAATCCGGGCGGCTCCACGGGCCACGCCTCGAACTTCATCTTCCCCGTCGACCACTCGAAGGAGATGACACAGCTCACCCTCGAGTCGCAGCGCCAGTACCGCGCGATGGACGTGAACACCGAGTGCGGCGGCATCGAGGTGGCGCGGACCGAAGAGCGCCTGGAGGAGCTCCGGCGCCGTATGGCTTCGGCGAAGGCATGGGGCGTCGACAGCGCGCGCCTGGTCACCCCAGCCGAGATCAAGGAGCTCGTGCCGTACATCGACGAGACGATCCTCCTCGGAGGCTTCTACTGCCCCACCGTCTCCGTCGTCGACTCGCTGCGCGCCGGCACGATCATGCGCGAGCGCGCGGTCGAGGCCGGGGCACTGGGCGTGTTCCCTGCGACGGACGTGAGCGGCATGGACGTCGAGCACGGCCGGATCAGGCGCGTGCACACCTCACGGGGGACGATCGAGGCGGAGACCGTCGTGATCGCCTGCGGTGTCTGGAGCCCGCTTCTCGCGCGCATGGCCGGCGGGCACATCCCGCTCACACCGGCGGTGCACCAGATGATCGACGTCGGCCCGGTGCCTCGGTTCGAGCAGAGCACGAAGGCGATCGAGTTCCCGATCGTGCGCGACATGGACGTGTTCATGTACGAGCGCCAGGATGGCGTCGGCCTCGAGATCGGCTCGTACGCCCATCGCTCGATCCTGCACGACCCGGAGGAGATCCCGTCGCTCGAGGAAGCCGCTCTCTCACCGACCGAGTTCCCGTTCACGCAGGCGGACTTCGGACCGCAGATGGAGGATGCCCTCGACCTGATGCCCGAGATCGTCGGGGACGAGTCGGTCGGGGTGAAGTACGCGATCAACGGTCTCATCTCGCTCACCCCCGACGGCATGCCGATCCTGGGCGAGACCCCGGAGGTGAAGGGCCTGTGGTCTGCGGCGGCGGTGTGGGTCAAGGAAGGCCCAGGTGTCGGGAAGTCCGTGGCCGAGTGGATGGTGCACGGCGAGTCGCACATCGACCTGCACTCGTCCGACATCAGCCGCTTCCACGCGCATCAGAAGACCCGCTCCCATGTCAGGGCGCGGACCTTCGAGGCGTTCCCGAAGACCTATGGGATCGTGCACCCCTCTGAGCAGTGGGCGAGTGAGCGCGGTATCCGGCTCTCGCCCATGCATGCGAGGGAGGAGGCGCTCGGCGCGGTGTTCTACGAGGCGGTCGGGTGGGAGCGCCCGCAATGGTACGAGGCGAACGCGCCGCTCGTGGAGCGCTACGGCGTCGAGACACGCGAGGCCGAGTGGGATGCCCGCTGGTGGTCGCCGATCATCAACGCCGAGCACCTCGCGATGCGAGAGCAGGCTGGGATCTTCGATCTCTCGGCGTTCGCCATCTTCGACGTGCAGGGGCCGGGCGCGCTCGAGTCCCTGCAAGGCACGGTGCTCGCGCAGATGGACGTTGCCGTCGGGCGGGTCGTCTACACACCCGTGCTGAGCCCGGGCGGAGGCTTCAAGTCCGACCTCACGATCATGCGGCTGGGCGAGGAGGAGTTCCGCGTCGTCACCGGCGGCGCCCACGGAATGGCCGACCGCAAGCTGTTCGCCGACCGGTTGCCGCAGGACGGCTCGGCGTCGCTCGTCGACGTGACGACCGCCTGGACGACGATCGGGCTCTGGGGCCCGCGGGCCCGCGACATCCTGGGGGGAGTCACGTCGGACGACATGTCGCACGAGGGATTCCCGTTCGGCACGTGCAGGACGATCGAGATCGGCTCGCAGCTCGTGCTCGCGTCGCGCATCTCCTATGTCGGCGACCTCGGCTGGGAGCTGTACGTGCCGATCGAGCAGGGCGCCCGCCTGTGGGACGTCCTCTGGGAGGCGGGCGGCTCGCACGAGCTCACCGCCTGCGGCATCGGCGTCTACGGGACGACCGGGAGGCTCGAGAAGGGCTATCGCGCCTACGGCGCAGAGCTCGAGACGGAGTACAGCGTGGTCGAAGCCGGCATGCAGCGACCGAAGGTGAAGGAGCAGGACTTCGTCGGCAAGGAGGCTCACCTGCGCGATCGCGAGGAGGAGCCGGCGGCCGTGCTGTGCACGCTCACGGTCGACGACCACACATCCGCCGCCGGTGTCAAGCGCTACCCGCTCGGCCGAGAGCCGATCACGCTGCGGGACGGCACGCCGCTCACGGACCGCAAGGGGAGGCGCTCCTACGTGACGAGCGCGGGTGCCGGGCCCTCCGTCGGCGCGTACATCCTGCTCGCCTACCTCCCGCCCGAGCACGCCGTCGAGGGCTCGCAGGACCTCGTCGTCGAATACATGAACGAGCGCTATCCGGTCACCGTCGCCGTGGCCGGCGCAACGCCGATCTTCGATCCCGAGAATGCGAGGATTCGCTCGTGAAGGTTCTCGTTTGTGTAAAGCGCGTGCCGTTGACGGGCGGGCGCATCGTGCTCACGGACGACGCGCAGCAGATCGAGACCCGGCACCTCGGGTTCACGATCAGCCCGCACGAGGAATGCGGCGTCGAAGAGGCCGTCCGCCTCGTCGAGCAGCACGGCGGCGAGTCCGTCGTCCTCACGCTTGGGCCTACGGACGCCGCCGAGCAGCTCCGCGACGCGATGGCAATGGGCATCGACCGGGCGTTGCACCTCGAGACGGACGGCGAGGAGTGGGATCCCGAGGCCACGGCCGCCGCCATCCTGGATGCGATCCGCGCCGACGAGGCGGCCTCGGGGGTCTTCGACCTGATCTTCTTCGGCAACGAGTCGGCCGACTCGGGCGGGTATCAGGTCGGCCTTCGCGCTGCCTATGCGCTCGGCCGCCCCTGTGCGACCGGCCTCAAAGGTGTGGCCGTCGAAGGGACGACGGTGCGGTGCGAGCAGGAGCTCGCCGGCGGGCGGGACGTGTACGAGCTGCCCCTCCCCGCCGTCGTGACGGTGCTCGAAGGCCTCAACTTCCCCCGCTATCCGTCGGTGCCGGGACGGATGCGGGCGGGACGCAAGCCGCTCGACGCCTCCTCTCCGACGCGGCCGCCCTCGCGCCTCGAGCGCACGCGTCTCGTCGTCCCCGAAGGTGAGTCGAAGCAGGCCGAGATCCTGGGTCACGGTGCCGCGGCGGCACCGGCCGTCGTGGAGCTCCTGCGCCAGATCGGGGTGGCGTCGTGAATCTCGTCGTGCTGGAGCACACGGACGGGGAGGCAACGGACGTCTCGCTGCAGGCGCTCGCCCTCGCCCGCACCCTCAGCGGGGACGTCCACGCCCTGCTCATCGGTCCCGGCGGCGGAGAGGCAGCGCAAGGGGTCCCAGCCGACGTCGCCCACGTGGCCGAGCACCCCGCGCTCGAGGCATTCGCGCCTGATGCCTGGGCGGCGATCATCTGCGAGGTGGCGGAGCGAATCGGCGCGACAGCCGTCATCGCACCCGGATCCGAGCACGCCACCGACGCCATGGCACGTGCGGCGGCCCGCCTTGGCGAGCCGCTGGCGGCGAATTGCACTGCAGTCAGGCCCGGTGATCCGATCTCGCTCACCCGCATCCGCTGGGGTGGCAGCCTGCTCGAGGAGGCGCGCCTGCACGCAGGCCGGGCGCTGCTGACCGTTGCTCCGCACGCGGTCGCCGCAGCCGAACAGGGGAGCCCTGGGGCGATCGAGGCGTTCACGCCCGAGCTCGCCGAGGGCGACCTCGTCGTCCGGGTTCGCGACCGCATCGCGCCGCCGGCGGGCGGCATCTCGCTCTCGGACGCAAAGGTCGTGGTCACAGGCGGACGCGGCGTCGGCTCGGCCGAAGGCTTCGCCCCGGTGGAGGAGCTTGCCGCGCTGCTCGAAGGCGCGGTCGGGTGCTCGCGCGCGGTGACGATGTCCGGCTGGCGTCCGCACACCGACCAGGTCGGCCAGACGGGTAACAAGATCGCGCCCGAGATCTACATCGCGTGCGGCGTGTCCGGGGCGACGCAGCATATTGCCGGCTGCAAGGGCGCGAAGCGGATTCTCGCCGTCAACACGGATCCCGAGGCACCGATCATGGCGGTCGCCGACTACGCAGTGATCGGCGACCTGCACGAGGTGCTTCCCGCCGTCTCGGCGGAGCTGCGGAGGAGCGCCTAGGGCGAGGCGGCGCGCCTCGTCTCGGGCCCATGGACATCGCCCTCTCAGCGGTCGCGCTCGCGGCGGTGATCATGGTCGCGGGTGGGTTGTTCGCGCGCCGCGCGCTCCTGCTCACACGGCTCGTCCGGCTCGGAAAGCCGACACAGCGGTTCGACGACGTCCCGCGGCGAGTACGAAACGAGGCGGTGGTCGTGCTCGGCCAGCGGAAGCTGTTCCAGCGCCTCATCCCGGGGCTCATCCATGCGCTCATCTTCTGGGGCTTCCTCGTCCTGTTCCCGACGATCGTGATGGCGCTCATCGGCGCGGTCGATCGCGGCGCGACCCTCCCGTGGCTCGGGCACCAGGGGTGGTTCGCATTGCTCGTCGATCTGTTCGCGACCCTCGTCCTCCTCGCAGTCGCGGCCGCCGCCTGGATTCGCAAGGTGCAGAGGCCGCGGCGCTTCGACGGCAGCCATCTCGGCGAGGCGGACCTGATCCTCGGGCTGATCGCGCTGATCGTGACGACCCTCATCCTCTGGCACGCGTCGCTGATCGCGGTCGGGCTCAACGAGTGGCCCGCGGGCTGGTCGCCGATCTCGAATGCGATCGCAAGCGTCTTCGGGACGGGAACGTGGGCGGAGGTGCGGGAGCGGATCTTCGTCTGGGCGCACGTGCTGCTCGTCGCCGGCTTCCTCGCCTACCTCCCCCACTCCAAGCACCTGCACATCGCGACGGCGGCGATCAACGTCTGGTTCGGCCGCACCCGGTCGCGAGGACGGCTGGAGCCGCTCGACTTCGACGTCGAGGACGAGAGCGCGATGCGCTTCGGAGCCGCGACCGTCGCCGACATGACCTGGAAGCAAATGGTCGACACGATGTCGTGTACCGAGTGCGGCCGCTGCCAGGACGTCTGCCCCGCCTATGCGACCGGAAAGGAGCTCTCGCCCAAGCTCCTGATCATGGGGCTGCGGGACCAGCTCTTCGCCGAAGGGCCGAAGCTGCTGGACGACGAGGCATTCGAGCCGTCCCCGCTCGTCCCGAATGCCGTCTCCGACGACGTGGTCTGGGACTGCGTCACGTGCGGCGCCTGCGTCCAGGAGTGCCCCGTCGCGATCGAGCACGTCGATCACATCGTCGACCTGCGCCGCCACCTCGTGATGGTCGAGTCGCGCTTTCCGGCCGAGGCGGAGACGATGCTCCGCGACGTCGAGCGCTCGTCGAACCCGTGGGGGAAGCCACAGGCGGAGCGCGCCGACTGGACGGAAGGCCTCGACGTGCGCGTGCTGCAACCGGGCGAGCCGGCACCCGAGGTGCTCTACTGGGTGGGTTGCGCCGCCTCGTTCGACGAGCGCGCCCGGGTCACCGCCCGCTCGACCGCGAAGCTGCTCCTGGCAGCCGGCGTCGACTTCGCGATCCTCGGGCCGCGCGAGTCCTGCACCGGCGATCCGGCGCGGCGCATGGGCAACGAGTACACGTTCCAGTCATACGCCCGCGAGAACGTCGCCACGATGAACGGCGCCGGCGTGCGGAAGATCGTCGCGAGCTGCCCGCACTGCTTCAACACGATCGCGAACGAATATCCGGACTTCGGCGGCACCTATGAGGTCGTCCACCACACGGAGCTGCTCGCCGAGCTGCTACAGGAGGGCAGGTTACAGCCCGTCGCGGGAAGCGAGGAGATCACGTATCACGACTCGTGCTACCTCGCGCGGCACAACGACGTCGTCTCGGCGCCACGCGAGATCGTCTCGCGCATCGGCAAGCCGCTCGAGATGGCCCGCCACGGCAAGCGCACGTTCTGCTGCGGTGCCGGCGGTGCGCACATGTGGATGGAGGAGCGCGGCAACCAGATCAACGAGGAGCGGGCGCGTGAGGCGGCCGCGACCGGCGCGGGCACGCTCGCCGTCGCCTGCCCGTTCTGCACGGTGATGCTCGACGACGGTGTACGGCAGAACGGCGCCGAGATGCGGGTTACGGACGTTGCGACGCTGCTCGCCGAAGCGCTGCCCGAGTAGGCTTCCGCGCCATGGCGCACGGGACTCGAACTGCGCGTGCGTCCGCCGACGACGCATACGACGTCGTGGTCGTCGGCGGTGGCATTGCCGGGCTGACCGCCGCCCACGCGTTGCGCGACCGCGACGTGCTCCTGCTCGAGGCAGACGACCGCGTTGGAGGAAGGATCTACTCCGAGCCCCGTGGTGATGTCTGGCTCAACTTCGGCGCGCACGTCTTCGCGGGTCCGGAGTCCGCATCCGGGCGTCTGTTCGAGGAGCTCGGTGTCGAGGCGGCTCCGGTTCCCGGCCGGCTCGCCGCGGTCAGCCTGAACGGAAAGCTCGTCGCGAGCGGACCGGTCGAGTCGTTCCCGCTGCGCCTTCCCCTTCCCCTGCGCTCGCGGCTCGCGCTCGTGCGCGCGGGACTCAGGCTCCGCCTGGCGGTGCGCCGCTATGCCGACGTCGCCGCCGCCCGTGCCGGAGAGAGCGCAGCCGAGCGGCAGGCACGCATGCTCGCCTTCATGGACGACCGCTCCTTCGCGGACTTTGCCGGCGCGCTGCCCGAGGACGTCGACGCGCTCTTCCGCGCCACGCTGACCCGCTCCTCCGGCGAGCCCGAGGAGCTTGCCGCCGGATACGGGGTCGGCTACTTCCACCTCGTCTGGAACCGCGATGCCGGACTTTCGCGCAACATCGTCGGGGGCTCGGCCGTCGTCACCGGGGCGCTCGGCGCACGACTAGGAGACCGCGTGCGTACCGGGGCCCGCGCGCTTGCCGTCGAGCCTGTCGACGGCGGCGTGCGCGTCCACTACGAGGACGCCGCCGGCAACCATCTCGTCACCGCACGTTCGGCGGTCGTCGCCACGCCCGCCTACGTGACGCGGGAGCTCGTCGCGGGCCTGCCCGAGGACACGGCGGGCGCGCTCGAGGCGATCCCGTACGGGCCCTACGTCGTGGCAGCGTTCCTGACGCGCGAGACGGAGCCGATGCCCTGGGACGGGACCTACGCGCTCGCGACGCCGAAGCGCTCCTTCGGGATGCTCTTCAACATCGCCAACGTGCTGCGCGTCCCGGGCGCGCCGCGCGCCCCGGGCGGCAGCCTGATGGTCTACGCGGCCGCATCTCTCGCCCGCCGGCTCGAGGGGCTCGACGACGACGGCGTACGCGAGCGCTTTCTCGCAGACCTGTACGAGCTCTTGCCGCAGGCTCGAGGGCTCGTGGCGGACGTCGTGATCCGCCGCTGGGAGCGCGGTCTGCCGTACCCGAAGGTCGGCCGCAGCCTGCTGCAGCCCGCCCTCACCCGGCCGGTCGGCCGGGTCCACCTCGCCGGCGACTATCTCGGCACCTGGTACACCGAGACCGCCGTGCAGACCGCGCTCGCCGCAGCGATGGCCGTACGCCGCGACCTGGGCTAGCCGATCGCGAGCTGGGCGCTCGCGCCCGCGGCCGCCTTGACGACCTGCTCCGCGACCCACGCCTCGCGTCCGGGAGCCGGGAACCGGTACGCAGGGCCGTGGCAGTGAATCGCCGCGATCGGCTTGCCGTCGCCGTCACGAACCGGCGCCGCGATCGAGTTGATTCCCTCCGCGAACTCCTCGAGACCCCAGGCAATGCCTTCCCGACGAACGTGCTCCAGGCGCTGCGCCAGGTCGCCGGGCTCGACCATCGTCTTCGAGGTCAGCCGTTCCAGCCCGTGGGCGACGTACGCCGCAATCGCATCCTGGGGCCAGTGGGCGAGCAGCACGAGCCCTGACGGGGCGGCGTGCAACGGTGCGCGGGTTCCCGTCCAGTCACGCACCTGAATCGCGTTGTCGGACTCGACCTGGTCGACGTAGCGCACCTCGTAGCCGTCGGGAAAGGCGAGCCCGGCCGACTCGCCCACCATGCGCACGAGATTCGCGAGCTCGGGACGCACCGCAACCGCGACGCTGCGCTCGGCCGATGCCTCGGCTGCGAGCGCAGCCACCCCGGGACCGATGCGAAAGAGCACGCCGTCCGGGCGCTCGACCGCGCCTCGCTGCTCGAGCGCGGCGAGCAACCGGGCCACCGTGCTCTTCGGCAGCTCGACGCGCTTCGCGATCGCCGTCACGCCCGCCGGCTGCGCCGCCACCGCGTCGAGGA
Organism: uncultured Thermoleophilia bacterium; assembly: GCA_963799905.1. GTDB lineage: Bacteria > Actinomycetota > Thermoleophilia > Gaiellales > Gaiellaceae > Gaiella. The sequence goes on along the minus strand of CAWCYU010000029.1, from coordinate 236,903 downwards.
TCGCGAACGCCCGGTCGATCGACTGCACCATTGCCCCACCTTCCGCGCTCGTCTACACTCCGTACCACGATACAGTACCGTTCCACGATGCGGAACACGCGGGAGCGACACCGATGACCGACGAGGTACTCGATCTGGCAGCACTCGGCGACGACGAGCTCGTCGCCCAGATGCACGACGACCTCTACGACGGCCTCGCTGACGAGATCACGATCGGCACGAACATCCTGCTGGAGCGCGGGTGGGCACCGGAGCGCGTGCTCAACGATGCGCTCGTGGAGGGAATGCGCATCGTCGGCATCGACTTCCGCGACGGGATCCTGTTCGTGCCGGAGGTGCTGCTCGCTGCGAACGCCATGAAGGCGGGCATGAGCATTTTGCGCCCTCTGCTCGCCGAGACGGGCGTCGAGCGAATCGGCAAGATCGTGATCGGCACCGTCAAGGGAGACATTCACGACATCGGCAAGAATCTCGTCGCGATGATGCTCGAGGGAGCCGGCTTCGAGGTGATCGACCTCGGCATCAACAACCCGGTCGAGAACTACCTCGCTGCGCTCGAGGAGCACCAGCCCGACATCCTCGGGATGTCCGCCCTGCTGACGACGACGATGCCGTACATGAAGGTCGTGATCGACACGCTCAAGGAGAAGGGCCTCCGCGACGACTACATCGTGCTCGTCGGCGGCGCTCCGCTGAACGAGGAGTTCGGCAAAGCCGTCGGCGCCGATGCCTATTGCCGCGATGCGGCAGTCGCCTCCGAGACCGCCCAGGCCCTGGTGCTCGCCCGTCGTGCCGCAGCCTCCGCCCCTGCTTGACGAGGAGGTGGCCTTCGAAGCCACCTCCGGCGCAGACATGCTGATCCTGGCCTGCGGCGCGATCGCGCGCGAGGTGCTCGCCGTGATCCGGCTCAACGGCTGGACGCACGTGGACGTCCGCTGCCTTCCCGCCAAGCTGCATTCGACGCCGGAGCGGATCGCCGGTGCGGTGGACGCGAAGCTGACGGAGATGGCAGGCCGCTACGAGCACGTCTTCGTCGCCTACGCCGACTGTGGCACCGCGGGCGCGCTCGACCTCGTGCTCGAGCGGCACGGTGTCGAGCGGATCCCGGGGGCGCATTGCTACGGCTTCCTCGCGGGCAACGACGCCTGGGATGCAATGCAGGAGGACGAGCCTGCGACCTTCTATCTCACCGACTTCCTCGCACGGCACTTCGAGGCGCTCGTCGTTCGAGGGCTGAAGCTCGACGTCCATCCGCAGCTCCTGCCGATGATGTTCGGGAACTACCGCCGGCTCGTCTATCTCGCCCAGACGGACGACCCGGCGCTGCACGACCGCGCCGTTGCCGCGGCCGCCTTTCTCGGACTCGCCTTCGAACAGCGGCGCACGGGCTACGGCGAGCTGATTCCGTCCCTCACCCGCTTCGCCGGTGGTGCCGCCGCTGCCTGACCTGACCGTGATCTGGTGGCGGGACATTCCCGCGCAGGTGACCGCCAAGTCCGGACGGCGGCGCGCGGCCGTCCAGCTGTCCGAGCGATTTCAGGAAGCGATCGACGCGGCTGCGATGCGAGCCGGACTGATCGGCACGGACGCCTACCTCGAGGAGTGGCGCCGCGAGCCGCGCCCCTGCGGCGAGGACGTCGACGCCGAGGTCGTGCAGGAGGCGGAGAGGCTGGAAGTCGCGTACACGGATGAGATCCTCGAGCGGCTCGTCCGCGCGAGCGGAGGGGAGACAGGATGAGCGAGACGGTTCTGAGCTCGGCGTCGCGAGAGGTGGTGATCGGGTTCGAGCGCCCGTTCGTGATCATCGGCGAGCGCATCAACCCGACGGGCCGCAAGCAACTGGCGGCCGAGATGGCTGCAGGCAACTTCGACACCGTCGTCGCCGACACGATCGCCCAGGTCGAGGCCGGCGCGCAGATGCTCGACGTCAACGCAGGGATCCCGCTCGCCGACGAGCCGGCGATCCTCGCGCAGACGATCAGGCTCGTGCAGTCGATCACGGACGTGCCGCTCTCGATCGACTCGTCGATCGTGGCAGCGCTCGAGGCAGGGCTCGACGCCTACGAGGGCAAGGCGCTCGTGAACTCGGTCACGGGCGAGGACGAGCAGATGGAGCGTGTGCTGCCGCTCGTGGCCCGGTACGGCGCTGCCGTCGTCGCCATCTCGAACGACGAGACCGGCATCTCCGAGGACCCAGACGTGCGCTTCGAGGTCGCCCGCAAGATCGTCTCCCGCGCCGCTGACTACGGGATCCCGAGGGAAGATGTCGTCGTCGACCCGCTCGTGATGCCGATCGGCGCGATGGGGACCGCCGGGCGGCAGGTCTTCCGCATCGTGCGGCGGCTGCGCGAGGAGCTGGGCGTCAACACGACGTGCGGCGCCTCGAACATCAGCTTCGGCCTGCCCAACCGCCCCGGCCTCAACGCGGCGTTTCTGCCGATGGCGATCGCCTCCGGAATGACGTCGGCGATCACGAGCCCGCTGCACGAGGAGATGCGCAAGGCGGTCTGGGCGGCGGACGTGATGATGGGCAACGACGAGCACTGTGCCGCCTGGATCGCACGGCACGGCGACACGCCGGAGGGCCCGCAGGGCGGCCGCCGTGGCGGCCGCGACGGCCGGCGGCGGGCCGCGACCGCGTGACCGAGCACCGCCTGGTGTTCACCCCGTCGGGGCGGCGCGGCACGTTCGCCGACGGCACCACGGTGCTCGAGGCCGCGCGCCGGCTCGGCGTCGACCTCGACTCGGTCTGCGGCGGCAGAGGTATCTGCGGACGCTGCCAGGTCGAGGTGAGCGAAGGCGAGCATGCGAAGCACGCGATCACGTCGTCCTCGTCGCACCTGACACCCGTGACCGAGGTCGAGCGCGCCTACGCGGCCGGGCGGTCGCTCGCGACCGGCAGGCGGCTCGGCTGCACCGCTCGGCTTGCGGGAGATGTCGTCATCGACGTGCCTCCCGAGAGCCAGGTGTACCGCCAGGTCGTGCGCAAAGACGCCGATGCGCATCCGATCGAGGTCGATCCCGTCGTGCGGCTGTACCTCGTCGAGGTGGCCGAGCCGGATCTCGCCCTGCCGGCGAGCGATCTCACCCGTCTCCGCGAGGCGCTCGAACGGGAATGGGAGTTGACCGGCCTCGGGTTCGACGCGCACGTCCTCCCCACGCTGCAGCGCTCGCTGCGAGCAAGTGAGACGGTGTTACAAGGCGCAAAGGCGTGGAGCGTCACGGTCGCCGTCCACGACGGCACGCAGGTGACGGCGCTCTGGCCGGGCTTCCATGACGCCGCGTACGGGATCGCGTTCGACGTCGGCTCGACCACGGTCGCGGGGCACCTCTGCGATCTCCGCACCGGCGAGGTGCTCGCCTCTGCGGGCGCGATGAACCCGCAGATCCGCTTCGGCGAGGACCTCATGAGCCGTGTCTCGTACGTGATGATGAACCCGGGTGGCGACAAGGAGCTGACGAAGGTCGTGCGCGGCTGTCTCGCCAAGCTGACGGCCGAGCTCGCACGCGATGCCGTCGTCGAGCGCGACGATGTGCTCGAGATCACGCTCGTGGGCAACCCGATCATGCATCACCTCGTGCTGGGGATCGACCCGACGGAGCTCGGCGGCGCCCCGTTCGCACTCGCTGTCGACGAGGCGCTGCGCCTGCGCGCAACGGATCTCGGACTGCCGGTGAACGCCGGCGCGCGGGCCTACCTGCTGCCCTGCATCGCCGGGCACGTCGGTGCTGATACTGCCGGTGTGATCCTGTCGGAGGGCCCGCACCTGACCGAGGAGGTCAACCTGATCGTCGACGTCGGCACCAACGCCGAGATCGTGCTCGGAAACCGGCACCGCCTGCTCGCGGCCTCGAGCCCCACGGGCCCGGCGTTCGAAGGTGCGCAGATCAGCAGCGGGCAGCGCGCCGCGCCCGGCGCGATCGAACGGGTGCGGATCGACCCGGACACGCTCGAGCCACGGGTGCGGGTGATCGGCTGCGATGCCTGGTCGGATGAACCGGGCTTCGCAGGCGTGCAGGTCACAGGCGTCTGCGGCTCCGGGATCATCGAGGTCGTCGCCGAGCTGCATCTCGCCGGTGTGCTCACGACCGACGGCACGATCGACGGCGCATTCGCCGCCCGCACTCCGCGTCTCGTCGCGAGCGAGCGCACCTTCTCGTACGTGCTCTGGTCCGGTGAGCCGGAGCTGCTGATCACCCAAAACGACATTCGCCAGATTCAGCTGGCCAAGGCGGCGCTGCACGCGGGGTGCCGTCTCTTGATGGACCGCTACGGCATCGAGCAGGTGGACAGGATCCGGCTCGCGGGAGCGTTCGGCGCCCACATCGACCCGGTGCACGCTCTGGTGCTCGGGCTCGTGCCCGACTGCGATCCCGCTCGGGTCACCTCGGCCGGGAACGCCGCCGGCACCGGAGCGCGGATTGCGCTGCTCGACCGCAAGTCGCGAGACGAGATCGAGGACGTCGTCCGCCGCGTCGAGAAGATCGAGACGGCCGTCGAGCCGCGCTTCCAGGAGCATTTCGTCGATGCGATGGCCATCCCGCACGACACCGACCCGTACCCACGGCTGGCCGCCACGGTACAGCTGCCGCCCAGGCGAACGTCCAACTCTGCGGAACGCGACCGGCCGCGACGCCGGCGTGCCACCGTCGCGAGTGAGAAAAGGAGAGCGAGATGAGCGAGACGAGTTCGGGCCGCCGCGCCGGCGGGCGCGCCGCCCGGCAGGCACTGCGCGCCCACGCGGTCGTCGAGCACGTGCCGTATCTGACCCGCACGATGACGCCCTTCGAGGTGCTCTCCGACGAAGGGTTGTCGACGATCGAGGAGAACGCCGACACGATCCTCGAACAGGTCGGGATCGAGTTCCACAACGACGCCGACGCGCTGCGGATGTTCGCCGACGCCGGCGCGGACGTGCAGGGCGAGCGGGTGCGCTTCCCTCGCGGCATGTGCCGGCAGATCGTGCAGGCGTCGGCGCCGCGGATCTTCACGCAGGTGGCCCGCAACCGCGCGAACGACGTCGAGATCGGCGGCGCCAACACGGTGTTCGCCCCCGCCTACGGCTCGCCATTCGTCCGCGATCTCGACAACGGACGGCGGTACGGAACGATCGAGGACTTTCGCAACTTCGTCAAGCTCGCCTACATGTCCCCGTACCTGCATCACTCCGGAGGCACGGTGTGCGAGCCGGTCGACCTTCCGGTCAACAAGCGGCACTACGACATGGTGTACGCCCACCTGCGCTACTCCGACAAGCCGTTCATGGGGTCGGTCACCCACCCGATGCGAGCGCAGGACACGGTCGACATGGCCCGGATCGTGTTCGGCGAGGACCTGATGGAGCAGCACTCGGTGATCCTGTCCCTGGTGAACGCGAACTCGCCTCTCGTCTGGGACGCCACGATGCTCGGGGCCGCGCGCGTCTATGCGCAGGCGAATCAGGCTGTCCTGGTGACGCCGTTCATCCTCGCCGGGGCCATGAGCCCGGTCACGGTCGCGGGCGCGTCTGCGCAGACGCTCGCCGAGGCCCTGGCCGGGATGGCGTTCGTTCAGCTCGTGCGCCCCGGGGCACCGGTGGTGCTCGGCTCGTTCGCATCGTCGATGTCGATGCAGTCGGGCGCGCCGACGTTTGGAACACCGGAGCCGGCGCTGATCCTCTACACGATGTCGTCTCTCGCCCGTCGGCTCGGCGTGCCGTTTCGCAGCGGGGGCGCGCTGACAGCCTCGAAGATCGCCGACGCGCAGGCGGCCTACGAGTCGACCAACACGATGCAGCCGACCGTCCTCGGCGGCGTCAACTTCGTGCTCCACACGGCCGGCTGGCTCGAAGGCGGGCTCACGATGGGGTACGAGAAATTCGTGCTCGACGCCGATCAGGCCGGCATGTGGCACGCATTCATCCGTGGCGTCGACCTCTCGCCGAACGGCCAGGCGCTCGACGCGATCCTGACCAACGAGCCCGGCACTCACTTTCTCGGCGCCGCGCACACCCTGGCGAACTTCGAGAGCGCTTTCTATCGCTCGGCCGTGTCCGACAACTCGAGCTTCGAGCAGTGGGCGTTGGAGGGCTCGCGCGACGCTGCCACGGTCGCGAACGGCGTCTGGAAGCAGATGCTCGCCGAGTACGAGGCTCCGGCGATCGACGATGCGGTCGACGAGGAGCTGCGCGAGTGGATCGAACGCAAGCAGGCCTCCTTCGCGGACTCGGACGTGTGATGGACGAGCTCGCAGTCCCAGCCCGCGGGTCGCAAGCGCGGCTCACCGAGCTGCTGCGCGCTTCCCGGTACGAGGTGATCCCCCTCACCGGCGTCGAGGAGCAGGTGCTCGAACACGTGCCGCGGGACGTCACGCTCACGGTCACCGCCTCACCCGTCAAGGGCCTCGATGTCACGCTCGAGCACGCCGAGCGCTTCGCTGCGCACGGCTACACCGTCGTCCCACATGTCGCGGCGCGTCTCGTGCGCGACCGGGCTCATCTCGCCGACGTCGTGCAGCGCTTGGACGCCGTGGGCGTGCGCGACGTGTTCGTCATCGCCGGGGACGCCGAGCATCCGGTCGGGGAGTTCACCGGCGCGGCCGGATTGCTGGCGGCGCTCGCCGAGATCGGCCACCCGTTCTCCGACATCGGCATCACCGGGTATCCCGAGAGCCATCCACTGATCGACGACGAGACCGCGATCGCGCTGATGTTCGAGAAGTCGCGGTACGCCACCTACATCGCGAGCCAGATCTGCTTCGATCCCGACGTGACGGTCCGCTGGGTCGATGCCGTTTGGGCGCGGGGCACGCGGCTGCCGATCCTCGTCGGCCTCCCGGGAGTCGTGTCGCGGGCGAAGCTGTTGCGCGTCTCGACACGGATCGGCATCGGCGGGTCACTTCGGTACCTCCGCAAGCACGGCGACTTCGTATCGCGCTTCCTCAGGCCGGGCGGGTTCAGCCCGGACCGACTGCTGAAAGGACTCGGGCCCGTGTTCCTGGATCCCGAGCAGAAGGTGACCGGGTTTCACATCTTCACGTTCAACGATGTCGCCGACACCGAGGCCTGGCGCCGGAGGAAGCTGGGTTCGTGAACGACGCGCAGTACGACGTCGTCATCGTCGGCGGTGGCTCCGCCGGCTGTGCGCTGGCGAACCGGCTCTCCCGGGACCCCTCGACGCGGGTGCTGGTCCTCGAGGCTGGACGGCCGGACTATGTGTGGGACGTCTTCATCCACATGCCGGCCGGGCTCGCGACCCCGATCGGCAACCGGTTCTACGACTGGAAGTACGAGTCTGAGCCCGAGCAGCACATGAACGGCCGCCGCATCTACCACGCACGAGGGAAGGTGCTCGGCGGCTCGTCGTCGATCAACGGAATGATCTTCCAGCGGGGCAACGCGCTGGACTACGAGCGCTGGGGCGCCGATCCCGGCATGGAGACCTGGGACTACGCCCACTGCCTGCCCTATTTCAGGCGGATGGAGAGCTGCCTCGCTGGAACCGATGACTACCGCGGCGGCGACGGCCCACTCGTTCTCGAGCGAGGGCCCGCGACGAGCCCGCTCTTCCGGGCCTTCTTCGAGGCGGTGCAGCAGGCCGGCTACCCGCTCACCGACGACGTCAACGGCTACCGCCAGGAGGGCTTCGCGGCGTTCGACCGCAACATCCACCGCGGCCGCCGCCTCAGCGCCGCGCGGGCCTACCTGCATCCCGTGCTGAAGCGACCGAACCTCGAGGTCCGTTGCCGCGCGTTCGTGAATCGGGTGCTGTTCGACGGCACGCGGGCGACGGGCGTCGAGGTCGCGGGCCGGAAAGGGCCCGAGCGAATCGAAGCTGCTGAGGTGATCCTCTGCGGCGGCGCGATCAACTCGCCACAGCTCCTCCAGTTGTCGGGCGTGGGCAATGCACGCGAGCTCGAGGCGCTCGGGGTGGAGGTGGTCCACGATCTGCCGGGAGTCGGTGAGCACCTGCAGGACCACCTCGAGGTGTACATCCAGTACGGCTCCAAGCAGCCCGTCTCGGTCGCCCCCGCCATGAAGTGGCGCAACCGCCCCTGGGTGGGGCTCAAGTGGCTTCTCTTCCGCTCGGGGCCGGGTGCGACGAACCACTTCGAGGCGGGGGGCTTCATCCGCGGCGACGACGAGGTCCCGTACCCGAACCTCATGTTCCACTTTCTGCCGGTTGCGATCCGCTACGACGGCTCGTCGCCCGCCGGGGGGCACGGGTACCAGGTGCACGTCGGCCCGATGTACTCGGACGCTCGCGGCTCGGTGAAGATCGTCTCGACCGATCCGCGAGCACACCCCGCGCTGCGCTTCAACTACCTCTCGACCGAGCAGGACCGGCGCGAGTGGCTCGAGGCGGTGCGCTGCGCGCGGACGATCCTGACCCAGCCGGCGTTCGAGCCGTTCAACGCGGGAGAGCTGTCACCGGGTGCGTCCGTCGAGAGCGACCAGGAGATCCTCGACTGGGTGGCGCGAGACGCCGAGACGGCGCTGCATCCTTCGTGCACGTGCCGGATGGGTGTGGACCAGCTGTCCGTCGTCGATCCGCTGACGATGCGGGTGCAGGGACTCGACGGCGTGCGGGTCGTGGACGCGTCGGTGATGCCTTACGTGACGAATGGGAACATCTACGCGCCGACGATGATGGTCGCCGAGAAGGCCGCCGACCTGATCCTCGGCAACACGCCGCTGGAACCGAGCGACGCCCCGTTCTACCGGCATCGACCCTCCGCCGCCTGAAAACGCCGCGGCCGACGGGGCCGGCCAGGGCAAAGGAGCGCTCGCGGGCGGAGCAAGAACGGTGTCAGACACCGCACGGCATCGGACAGAAGCGGGGCCCTAGCGCACGGTGGCGAAAACCGACCACCCCGGTTGATGCACACGGCGAGCGGACGCCGCCGCTCCGCCCCACGGTTGTGGACGGAACGTCACATAATCGTCACTCTAAGCCCTTGACGCGACGCGGTGTCTGACACCGCTCGTCCGCTCCTGCTCGAGCAGACCCGCCGGCAGCGCCTGTCAGCCCTTGTCTGCGACGGCCAGCACGGCCTTCACGATCCCGTCGTAGCCCGTGCAGCGGCACAGGTTTCCGGACAGCCCGATCCGCACCTCATCCTCCGTCGGGTCGGGCTTCGCCGCAAGCAGGGCGGTCGCCGAGATCAGCATCCCCGGCGTGCAGAACCCGCACTGGACGCCGCCGAGGTCGAGAAAGGCCGCCTGCAACGGCGCCAAAGTGTCGCCCGAGGAGAGCCCCTCCACGGTCGTGATCTCGCTTCCCTCCGCCTGCAGCGCGAGGTACGAGCACGCGTTCACCGGCTGGCCGTCGAGCAGCATCATGCAGGCGCCGCACTCCGAGTCGTCACAGCCCTCTTTCGAGCCCGTGAGACCGATCTCGTCCCGGACGGCCGCCAGAAGGGTCGTGCCCGGCGCGAGCTCGACCGGGTAGGCGACGCCGTTCACGGTCAGGGTCGCTTCGATCTTCACGATGCCTCCAGTCGGGCGCGGGACAGAGCGGTCTCGATCGCACGCCGGGCGATCACGGCCGCCATCGCCCGCCGGTAGTCGGCCGAGCCGCGGACGTCGGAGATCGGCAAAGAAGCGGCTGCCACCGCGGCACCGGCAGCCGTGACCGCCTCCCCAGATCCGTCACTCCCGATGAGCGCCGCCTCCGCCTCCGGCACCCGTCTGATGGTCGGCGCCAGCGCCGTCATCGCGACACGGGCGGCCGTCACGGAGCCGTCCACCACGGTCACGACGGCGGTGGCCCCGACGACGGCGATCTCCATCTGCCGGCGATACTCGAGCCGCAGGTAGGCGCTTCCCGAGCCGGCGGGAGGAGCGTCGAGTTGGATCTCGGTGAGCAACTCGCCGGGCTCGGCAACCGTGCTTCCCGGTCCGGTGAAGAGGTCCGCGACGCCCAGCGTGCGCGTCCCGGCCTCCGAGACGAGCGTCACCGTCGCCTCGAAGCACACGAGCGGGCCGCCCGTCTCCATCGCCGGAGACGCGTTCATGAGATTTCCCCCGACGGTGCCCTGGGCGCGGGTCGCGTGCGAGCCCACGATCGCGCATGCATCGGCAAGCGCGGCGTGCCGCTCGCGCACCTCGGCACTGGCAGCGAGCTCCTCATGGGTGACGAGAGCGCCGAGCCGAAGACGATCCTCCGACACGCCGATCCCCTGCAACCCCGCAACCCGGTGGATCGCGACGAGGCTCGCCGGCAGCGCCGACTTTCCGGAGCGCGCGCCGACGACGAGGTCGGTGCCGCCGGCGACCGGGCGCGCGCCACGCGCGAGGGCGCTCACGGCCTCCTCGACGCTCGACGCCGTGACGAAAGTGCTCATGCTCCGTCCCCGGCCGCCCACACGCGCTCGGGCGTCATCGGCAGCGCGTGCACCCGGGCACCGATCACCTTCGCGATCGCATTTGCGACGGCGCCCGCGGTCGGCACGCACGGCGGCTCACCCACGCCCTTGGAGCCCTTCGGCCCCGCGTTCGGCGTGTCCGTCTCGATCCATGCGATGTCGATCCGTGGCGCGTCGGAGGCGGTGACCAGCTTGTAGTCGGTCAGGTGCGCGTTCCGGTGGCGGCCGTCCTCGTCGAGCTGCGTCCCCTCCGACAAGGCCTGCCCGATCCCCATCACGACACCGCCGTAGACCTGGCCGTCGGCACCGATCCGATTGAGGATCCTGCCGCAGTCATGCGCCGCGGCCACCTGCAGCACCCGTACGACGCCGGTGCCGCGATCGACCTTCACGCGGACGGCGTGGGCGATCAACTGCGGCGCGTGGAACGACTCGAGGCCGAGCCGCCCGACGCATCCTTCCGCGGGTGCGGTCGGCGCCTCCGGCAGGTCGCCCGCGCCCTTGCCGTGAAACGTCCCGGACCCGGCGAGGTCGACGATCGTGACCGACTTCTCGGGCGAGCCCTTCACCCTGACCGTGCCCGCGACCAGCTCGAGGTCGCCGCGCGAAGCCTCCAGCTTCTCGGCTGCGGCGTCGAGGAGCTGGTCGCGCACCTCGGCCGCCGCGGCGATCACGGCGCGAGCACTGTTGAACGTCGTCTGCGAGCCGCAGGAGCCCATGTCCCAGGGAGCGGCATCGGTGTCCTGGTGCAGGATCGAGAAGTCCTCCGGCTTCATTCCGAGCTCCTCGGCCACGTACCCCGGCATCGCCATCACGGCCCCGGTCCCGTTCTCCTGCGCGCCGGTGACGATCGTGCCGGTGCCGTCCGGGTTCAGCTTCACGTAGGCGCCGGCATTGGCTGCGAAGCACGGCCACCAGCCGCAGGCGACGCCGATCGCCTCGTCGTCGGGAAGCTCCTGGCCGTAGCCGATCAGCTCGACCGCCCGTTCGAGGGTCTCCTTCATCGCGATCTGCTCGAGCACCTGACCCGTGGCCGTCACCGAGCCCTCCTCGATCAGCGTGCGCCGGCGCAGCTCGACGGGATCGATGCCGAGCGCCGCGGCAAGCTCGTCCATGTGCTGCTCGACCGCCCAGCACACCTGAGGCGCCGTCGGGGCGCGGATCGACGACGACGGCTGGTTGTTCGAGTAGACCAGCGACGACTCGATGTGCACGTTCTCCAGCACGTACGGTCCGAGAGCGTGCATCGCAGCCATCTGCGCGAAGAACCCGCCTTCGCCGCAGTACGCGCCCTTGTCGAGCACGAGCCGCGCCTTGCGCGCGACGAGCGTGCCGTCCTTGCGCGCGCCCGTCTCGAGCTCGATCACCATTCCCTCGCGCCGGTGGCCGACGGCGACGAACTCCTCACGACGCGTGAACACGAGCTTCACGGGCCTCCGGGCGACACGCGCGAGCGCGGCCACATGGCCCTCGAAGTGAAAGTCGCACTTGGCGCCGAAGCCGCCTCCGAGCAGCGGCACGATCACGCGGACGTGGGATTCGGGAATCTGCAGTGTGTGGGCGACCCCGGCCCGCGCCGCGTAGGGCACCTGCGTCGATGTCCAGACGGTGACCTTGTCGCCCTGCCACTGCGCCATGATCGCCCGCGGCTCGATCGGCACGCCCTGGACCGGATCGGTGACGTAGCGGCCCTTTACGACGACATCCGCCTCGGCGAGCGCCGCAGCCGCGTCGCCCTTCACGATCGTGGAGTACCCGAGCGTGTTGCGATCGCGCCCGAGTGCCTCTTCGCCCTCGTAGCTCTCCCACTCGGGGTGCACGAGCGGGGCACCGTCGGCGAGCGCCGCCTCGTAGTGCGTGACGACGGGCAACTGCTCGTACTCGACCTCGATCAGTGCGGCTGCGTGCTCGGCGATCTCCGCCGTCGTCGCAGCCACGCCGGCGATGATGTCGCCTTCGAACCGGACCGTGTCCCGCGCGAACAGCCGTCGATCCTTGACCATGCCGCCGTAGAGGACGTCGGGAACGTCCTCATGGGTGACGACGGCGAGCACGCCGGGCAGAGCCCGCGCCTTCGCGGTGTCGATCCGCACGATCCGCGCATGGGTGTGGTCGGCGTAGCGGAACTTCGCCAGCAGCTGCCCCGCCAGCGTGAGGTCGGCCGTATACCGGCCCGTACCCGTCACCTTCTCCTTGCCGTCCGAGCGGATGATGGGCTCCTGCTCGACGCGCGCTTCCTCGACTGCCGTCACGTTCCCGCCTCTCTCGGTCGTTCGCTTGGCCCCATATTCTCAGAACTGGTCGACCGGGTTCGACCATGCCGTTCGGCCGAGCGCATCGACCACCTCGATGCGGGCGTACGGTGCGGTCTCCGGCAGCGCGAGCGTTGCCGCCACGATCAGCCCCTCATCCGTTGTCTCGTCGATCTCGGCCCCGTAGCGATACCCGAGCCTGCCGGCGTGCACTGCTGCACCGCTCGAGCGGCCGGTGTTGAGCGTGACCGACCTGCACGGGCTGCAACGCACCTCGACCTTCCCGCCGGCGACTTTCACATCGGTGATCAGCGGACCGGTGCTCGCGTAGAAGCACCCGGAGCGGAGCGCGTCGAGCACGCCCGCTTCCGTGCGCGCACCGCGCACCCACGTCCACGCGAGATCGGAGTCGAAGCCTGGATGATGGGTGTCGTCGGTTGCCAGCGCGAAGCAGCGGCGGCCGGATCCGAGGATCTCGTCCCAGTGCACCGCCGAGAGTCCCCGCCCCACCTCGAGCTCGCAGCCGGCGTTGAAGACCTCGATCCCGGAAACGGCCTCCGGCAGCTCGAGCGTCGCCCGGCGTAAAACCTGTCCAGTATGGGTGGGCGAGATAGGCGACGCCGCCGTTCCGGATGATCCAGCCGGCGGTCTCGGCGAGATCGAGCCGCTCGCCTTCCAGGTCGTCGAGCGAGTCCTCGATCCCGAGTGCCAGCACGTGGCCGTCCCGCTCCCCGGGGAGCAGACAGTTGAACTCGGCGCTCGGCAGCACCAGGACGCCGTTCGTCGACGGCGGGTCGCTTCGAACCCAGTGGTCGGTGACCGCGAGCACGTCGTAGCCCGCGCGCTCGTAGTGCTTGACGAGCTTGCGGGGCTGTAGCTCCCCATCCGAGTTCGGTCGTGTGCGCATGCAGCGCGCAGCGCAGCCATGGCTCCTGGCGCCAGCCAGGGATTGTTCACTATTCGGGTCACCCGTATCGCACGACCTCCCAGGCCGGTTACGTGTTTACTGATCGAACCACGTTCACAATTCCCGGTGCTCGCAGGATCGAGCCTCACCCGCACCAGAAGGAGGGTGCAGTGGAGGATTATCAGGAACAAGAGTACGAGTTCCTGCGCAAGCTCGAGGAGGAGCGGATCGGTCGCCGGACGCTCCTCAAGAGGGGTCTTGCAGCAGGTGCCGGCCTCACCGTCATGTCGCTGTCCCCGGCTGCGCTCGCGGCCCGCAAGCAGGCACTCGCCGACCCGCCCTTGCGCGGGACGCTGGCCAACCTGAAGGAGCTGGTGACGGAGGCGAAGAAGGAAGGGCGCCTGAACACGATCGCCCTGCCGCCCGACTGGGCGAACTACGGCGAGGTCATGGCGACGTTCTCGAAGAAGTACGGCATCCCGATCACGAACGACAACCCCCAGGGGACATCGGCGCAGGAGAACCAGGCGGTCGTCTCGCTCAAGGGCGATCCGCGTGCCCCCGACGTCCTCGATGTCAACCCGACGTTCGCGGTCGCGGGCACCGTCCAGAGCCTGTACGCGAAGTACTACCCCCGGAACTACCCGACGATCCCGACGGGCGATGAAGGACACGCGCGGCTTCTGGATGGGCGACTACTGGGGCTCGGTCACGATCGGCTACAACGCGAATCTCGTCAAGACGCCGCCGAAGACGTTCGCCGACCTGCTCAAGCCGCTGTACAAGAATCAGGTCGCCATGAACGGGAGCCCGCTCTCGTCCGGCTCGGCGATCGCGGGGGTGTTCGCCGCCGCGCTCGCGAGCGGTGGCTCGCTCAGCAACGTCGCCCCCGGGATCGACTGGTTCGCGAAGTGCAGGTCGGCCGGCAACTTCATCCCGGTGGAGACCACGCCTCAGACGGTGGCGTCGGGCCAGACGCCGATCTCGATCGACTGGGACTACAACAACTTCGCCTACGTGAAGGAGTTCCCGGCGGCGAACTGGAAGGTGACGATCCCGACCGACGGCCAGTACGGCGGCTACTACTGCCAGGCCGTCAACGCGGCCGCGCCGCACCCCTTTGCGGCTCGGCTGTGGGAGGAGTTCATCTACTCCGACCAGGGACAGCTCCTCTACCTGAAGGGGTATGCGCATCCAGCGCGCTTCGCCGATCTGGTCAAGCGTGAAGAGGATCCCGACGTCATTGACGGGATCGCTCCCGGCCGGCTGGCTCAACGCCACGGCGAAGTTCGCGAGCCTGGCACAACAGGCGGCCGCGAAGGTGGTCATCAACAACCAGTGGTCGGCCAAGGTCGGCTCGAGCTGAACCGCTGGCAACGCAGGCCGTAACGCAGGACGACCTCCGGCCGGGCCCAGGGCCCGGCCGGAGACGTCCATCGCTCGCCTGGCTCGGCGTCGTCCCGTTCTTCGCCTACGCCAGCATGTTCCTGATCCTGCCCGCGGCGACGGTGATGATCGGCGCTTTCAAGGGCGACCAGCGGCGGCTACACGGTCGACAACGTCACCTCGATCGTCGAGAAGTCGAACCTCCGGGCCGCATTCTGGGAGAGCATCCGGATCAGCCTCACGACGGCGCTCCTCGGCGGGCTGCTCGGGCTCCTGATCGCCTACGCGGCGACCCGCAAGGGCACGCCGGGATGGATCCGCTCGGCGTTCGGGACGTTCTCCGGCGTGGCGGCGAACTTCGGCGGCATCCCGCTCGCCTTCGCCTTCATCGCCACCCTGGGGACGATCGGGATCGTCACCCAGTTCCTCAACAACGTCTTCGGGATCGACATCTACCAGCACGGGTTCGCGATCTGGTCGCGGCGCGGCGTCGAGCTCACCTACCTGTACTTCCAGATCCCGTTGATGATCCTCGTGATCGCGCCCGCGATCGACGGCCTCCGCGCCGAGTGGAGCGAGGCGTCCTCGAACCTCGGCGCAAGCCGGCTTCCAGTACTGGCGCCACATCGGCATCCCGGTGCTGATGCCGTCGATGCTCGGCGCGGTGATCCTGCTCTTCGGGAACTCGTTCGCCGCCTACGCGACGGCGTACTCCCTCACGAGCGGGACCGGCCTGCCGCTCGTGCCGATCCTGATCGGCAACGACCTCTCGGGCAACGTCCTCTCGAACCCGCACGAGGGCCAGGCGCTCGCGTTCGGGATGTTCGTCGTGCTGGCGGCGATGATGCTGTTCTACATCCCGCTGCAGCGCCGGGCGTCGCGGTGGGCCAAATGAACCGACCGAGGATCGCTCTCTCGGCCGTGGTGTGGCTCGTGCTCGGCGCGGCCTACTTCCTGATCCCGCTGATCGCAACGCTTCCTCTTCAGCCTCAGGGACGCGCAGACCGGGAAGTGCTGCAGCCTCTCCGCCTACGGCGAAATCGTGCACGACCCGCAGTTCTGGTCGACGATCAAGATCTCGTTCAGGCTCGCGCTCGAGACGATCGGGGTCGGGTTGCTCCTCTTCGTGCCGACGATCTACTGGGTGCACCTGAAGGTGCCGCGGCTCCGCCCCGTGGTCGGCTTCATGGCGCTCGTGCCGTTCGTGATCCCGCCGATCATCCTCGTCGTCGGCCTGCTCAAGTTCTTCAAGGACACGCTGCATGCGCCGTTCTGGTTCCTCGGCAAGCCGGACCTCTTCCTCGTCGGCGCGTACGTGATCCTCGCCTTCCCCTACATCTACTTCTCGCTCGACGCCGGCTTCCGCGCGATCGACGTGCACACGCTGACCGAGGCCTCTCGGGGTCTCGGCGCCTCCTGGCGGACGACGCTCGGGCGCGTGATCCTGCCGAACATCAAGGTGGCGGCTCTGAGCGGTGCCTTCCTCACGCTCGCGATCGTGATGGGTGAGTTCACGATCGCGAGCCTCTCCGCCTTCCATACCTTCCCGACCTACCTCCAGCAGATCAACGAAACGACGGCCTATCCGGCTGCGGCGGCGACGCTGATGAGCTTCATGATCACGTGGGCCGCGATGCTGTCGATCCTCCTGATCGGACGGCGCGGCGGTCAGCGCACGGTGCGCGTGGGGATCGGCAGATAGTGGCTGCCCACGTCGAGCTCCAGGAGCTGTGGCGGTCGTTCGGCTCCGTATCGGCTCTCAAGGGCATCGACCTCGCGCTCGAGACCGGCGAGTTCGTGTCGCTGCTCGGGCCGAGCGGCTGCGGCAAGACGACTGCGCTTCGGCTCGTTGCGGGCTTCGACCGCCCGGACTCCGGCCGCATCGTCGTCGACGGCAAAGACATCACCGGCATGCCTCCGAACAAGCGCGACATGGGCATGGTCTTCCAGGCCTACAGCCTCTTTCCGAACATGACCGCCGAGCAGAACGTCGAGTACGGCCTCAGAATCCGCAAGCGGCCCAAGGACGGCCGCCGAGCCCGCGTGCGTGAATTGCTCGACCTCGTAGGGCTCGCCGACGCGGGCAAGAGATACCCGCACCAGCTCTCCGGCGGCATGCAGCAACGCGTGGCGCTCGCGCGCGCCCTCGCGATCCAGCCGAGCGTCCTGCTGCTCGACGAGCCGCTCTCCGCCCTCGACGCAAAGGTGCGCGTGCAACTGCGGGAGGAGATCCGCCGCATCCAGCTCGAGCTCGGGATCACGACGATCTACGTCACGCACGATCAGGAGGAGGCGTTATCGGTCTCGGATCGTGTTGCCGTCATGTACGGCGGTCGGATCGAGCAGGTCGGCTCGCCCGCCGAGATGTACGGCAGTCCGGCGACGCCGTTCGTCGCGGAGTTCATCGGCACGATGAATCGCCTCGTCTCGACCGTGGCCGACGACGGCACCATCGACTACGCGGGCACGATCCTCCGGGTCGATGCGGCACGAGGGCTGCCGACGGGCGAGCATGTCCTCTGTCTCGTGCGACCCGAGACGGTCGACGTCCGGCTTGCGAGTCACGGCGAGGCAGCGGACGGGGCGATCGCCGGCGAGGTGCTCTCGCAGACCTTCCTCGGCTCGGTCACCCGCGTCAGGGTCGAGGATGCGGGTGGGGAGCACAGCCTCACGGCCGACATGTCGACGGCGCGGGCGGAGGCGCTGACGGTCGGCACACACGTGGTCGCGAGCTTTCCTGCGGACTCGGCGCGGCTGCTCAGCCTCGCACTGCAGCCAATGCCTGTCGTGCCAGATCCGGACGATCTGTGAAGATCCCGTCCGCCCCGAGGTCAGCCAGCCGCTGCATGCGCTGGGCCTCGTTGACCGTGTAGACGAGGCTGCAGAGGCCGAGCGTCCGCGCGCGCCCGAGCCCACGGGCTGTGACCCGCCGGTCATGGAACCCCGCGCCCCAGGCGAAGCGGGCGGCGGCACGGATCGAGACGCCGAAGCCCACGTGCTGCACGGTGCGCAGCTCGGGACGGAGCCGACGGGTCTCGAGAATGGCTGCCCGCTCGAAGGAGACGACAACCGCCTTCCGGTCGAGCAGTGCAATCGTCCGCGCGACGATGTCGTGCCGCCGGAAGAGGCGAGGGCTCTTGAGCTCGGCCATCACGCCGATGCGTCCCGCGGTCAGCTCGAGCACCTCGGCGAGTGTGGGGATGCCGAGCTCGCGGAGCTCCATGAGCGGGCGCCCACGGAGCGGGCCCGTCGCCGGCGTCAGGCGGTCGAGCTGGAGATCGTGGAAGACGACGAGCCCTCCGTCGCACGATGCCTGGACGTCGAACTCCACATAGTCCGCCCCCACGCCGATCGCGCGCTCGAACGCCGCGAGCGAGTTCTCGGGCTCGTCGAAGGACGCGCCGCGGTGCGCGATCACGATCATCCGAGCAGGCGCTGGACCAGGGCGACGTCGATCCGGGGGACGAGCTCGTCCGCCTGGGCAAGCCGCTTCGACGGCAACGTTCCGGTGACGGCGAGGCAGCGCAGGCCGGCCCGCTTGGCCGACGCGATCCCCGCCTCGGTGTCCTCGAACGCCACTACTTCGACCGGCCGCAGGTCGGCGTCCAGAAGCTCGAGCGCCCGCAGGTAGCCGGCTGGATGCGGCTTGCCGTCAGTGACGTCGTCGGCCGTCACGACCGCCGAAAAGAACGGCGCGAGGCCCGCGGCCGCGAGCACCGGCTCGATCTCGGCCCGAAAGGCTCCCGAGACGAGGGCGACCGGAACGCGGGCGGCCGCATACCTGACGGCAGCTCGCACCGCCTCCGGCACGGTGGTGCCGTCCGCGGCTGCAGCCGTGTAGCGCTCGATCCGCTCCGCGATCAACGCGTCCAGCGCAGCGCCGTCGACGCCGAGCCAGCCGCCGATGATGGCCTCTTCCGTGCGTCCCGCCAGCTGCTCGTAGTACTCGGCCGGCGCCATCGGTCGGCCCTCGCGCGCGAACAGCTCCTCGTAGATCGCGCACATGATCGGCTCGTCGTCCGAGAGCGTGCCGTTGAAGTCGAAGACGAGCGCGCGGACAGGTGTCATCCGGGCGGGAACACTAACCTGCACGCGCGATGCCGCTCTCGGCGCTCTCGCTCGCCCTTGCTGCAGCCTTCCTGCACGCCTTCTGGAACCTGTTGCTCGCGAGGGCGCGCGACCCTGAATGCGCGACCGCGATCGCCCTCCTCGCGGCAGTGATCGCGTTCGCACCCGTCACTGCTCTCACCTGGCAGCTCGACAACCGGGTCTGGCCGTTCCTCGCGGTCACCTCCGTGCTGCAGCTCGTCTACTTCGCGCTTCTCGGCACCGCGTACCGCATCGCCGAGCTGTCCTTCGTGTACCCCGTCGCACGAGGGCTCGCGCCGGTGGTCGTGCTGCTCGCCGGTGTGGCGATCGGGCAGGCGACCTCGGCCGCGCAGATCGCGGGCGTGTGCCTGGTGGCCGCGGGCGTGCTGCTCGTGCGGGGACTGCACCGGCCGAGCCGCTCGTCCGGACTGCTGTTCGCGCTCGGGATCGCCGCGTGCATCGCCTCGTACACGCTGATCGACAAGCATGGGATCCGCTATGCGGCACCGATCACGTATCTCGAGCTGAGCATGCTCCCGGCCGCCGCCGTGTATGCCGGCACGGTGCTCGCCGTCAGGGGCAGGGAGCGCATGAGGATGGAGGTCGGCCTGCCGGCGATCGCCGCCGGGCTGGCCTCGTTCGGCGCCTATGCACTCGTGCTCGCAGCGCTCGAGCGCGCCTCGGCTGCGTCGGTCGCGGCCGTGCGTGAGACCAGTGTGGTGATCGCGACAGCGCTGGCCGCCCGCGTGCTCCACGAGCGCGTGGGGCGCATGCGGCTCGCAGGCGCCGGGCTCGTTGCCTGCGGCATCGCGCTGCTCGCCTACTGAGAGGTCGAGCCCACCGGCGCACCGTTTCCGCCCGCCGGCGGTGGCGAGGCGGGCGCGAGGCCGCCGAGCGCCTGCGACACGGCCGCTGCACACGCCAGCAGCGGAGCCTGCGCGCGCGTCAACGTCGCGCCCGCGAAGCGCGCTGCAGGCCCCTGCACCCCGATCACCGCCACCAGCTCGCCCCTACTGCCGAGCACCGGCGCGGCGATCGCGTTGAGGTCGTCCTCACGCTCGCCGAGCGCACGCGCATAGCCGTGCTCGTGGACGGCGGCCGATTCGGCGGCGAGGACGTCCCGGTCGGTGATCGTCCGGGACGTGTACCTCCGCAATGGGCCTGCGGGCAGAGCGACGTTGCCGAAGGCGAGCGCCACCTTGCCGGTGGCGGTCGCGTGCGCGACGCTCGGCCGCCCGAGGCGGGCCACGCTCTGCACCGACGAGGTGCTCTGCACGAAGTCGATCGTGATCGCGTCGGGCTCGCCGGGCACCGACAGCGTGGCGGTCTCGCCCGTTTCGTGCACCAGCAACTGCAGCTGCGGATGTGCGAGCTCCCGCACGTCGAGGCGAGCCAGCGCTGCGTTGCCGAGCTCCACCAGCCTCGGCCCGAGCCGGTAGCGGCCCGTCTCAGCCACGTGACTGACAAGCCCCACGGAGGTGAGCGTGGCGAGCTGCCGGGAAGCGGTGCTCGCGTTCAAGCCCGTGCGCCGTGCGACCTCGTTCGTCCCCAGCTCGCCGGCTTCGGCGAGAATATCGAGCACGGCGACCGCCCGCTCGACGGCGGCGACGAGGCGCGTGGCTGGAGATCCGGTGCGGGTCATGGTACGGTGCTGAGAGGTATTTTGACATACCGTTGCCTGGGAGGCAATACACCATGATTCCAGCCTCAGCCCGCTACATCGTCGTCGGTGCCGGCATCCACGGCCTCTCGACCGCGTACCACCTCGCGAAGGAGCTGACGGCCCGCGGTGCCGGCTCCGGCGCGGACGTCGTCGTGCTCGACAAGTCGCATCCGGGTGCCGGCGCGTCCGGCATTGCCTGCGGCGTCGTGCGCAACAACTACTTCCAGCCGGCGATGAGCGAGTTGATGCAGGCGTGTGTCGAGGTCTGGGAATCGGACCCGGCCGCCTACCACTACAACCCCGTCGGCTACATCGCGCTCGGGCCTCAGGTGCAGGAGAGCGACTTGGTCGCGGTGTACGAGCGGCAACAGCGCATCGGGTACCGCTCCGAGCTGATCGTCGGCGAGGCCGACGTCGCGGCGCACATGCGGGAGCTGTTCCCGGACTGGCGCGCACAGGGGGTGACCGTCTGCCTGCACGAGCACCAGGGCGGCTTCGCGTTCAACCAGGAATCGGTGCAGGGGCTCGCCGAGAAGTGCGCCGGCGAGGGGGTCCTGATGCTCTCGGGCGTCGAGGTGACCGGCATCGAATTCGGCGACGACGATGTCGCGACCGCAGTCGAGACCGACCAGGGCCGGATCGGGATCTCCGAGCAGCTCGTGATCGCCCCGGGTCCCTGGGCGCAGCATTTCTGGCGCATGCTGGGTCTTCCGGACACCATCGACGTCCGCACTCCGGCGGGGGACGTCGAGCACGACGTGCGCATGTGGACGTACTGGAACCTGCAGGAAGGTGAGATCACCGTCGATCCGCTCATGTTCGCGACCGCGGACGGCGGCGCACCACCCGTCATCCATCTCGACACCGACGCTCCGCTCCACAGCGACGACGGCGCGCTGATCACCGACGAGCTCTGGGGCATCTACTACAAGCGTGACCGCCACGGCGTTCAGGGCGGGGCCGCGCCGCTGACGGTCGAGGGCGACGTCCAGCTCGATCCGTATCCGTCGACGACCGACGTCGATCCGGAGTTCCCAGACATGTGGTGCGCGGGGCTGTCCCACGCAATGAGCCGCTTCGAAGGCTGCCGTCCGCTCTACAAGCAGGCGCGCTCCGGTGGTGTGGGCTCGTTCACGGCGGACAACTTCCCCGTGTTCGACTATCTGAAGCCGAATGTCTACGCGATCCTCGACTCGAACCACGGTTACAAGATGATCGGCGTCGGGCGCGAGGTCGCCAAGGTTCTGCAGGGCGAGCACTCGAGCCTGCTGTACCCGTTCCGCTTCGAGCGCTTCGCCACCGGCGACCTTCACCCCGTCTCGAACTCACCGTATCCCTGGTCATAGGTGGAGGAGCTACGGCGGTAGCGGGCCGCCGGGAGCCTCCGTATCTCGCGCGAGGGCCTTTTCCGCCGACCGGGCGAGGTCGGTGGCGGTGACGAGCAGGATCGCGATGAGGAACGCGGTGATCACGGCCGCCGCGATGAGCAGCCGGAGCGCATGCTCGCGCGCATGCCGGAAGGCCCGCTCCTGACGCGCGGCATACGCGTCCTCGGAGGCGGCCAGCGTGTGTGCGGCAGCTGCGATCCGCTCGAAGTTGGTGATCTCCGGGCCG
The DNA here is from genome assembly GCA_963799905.1 of uncultured Thermoleophilia bacterium. Taxonomy (GTDB): domain Bacteria; phylum Actinomycetota; class Thermoleophilia; order Gaiellales; family Gaiellaceae; genus Gaiella. Next base: position 214,647 of record CAWCYU010000029.1, on the reverse strand, counting down.
AGGAAGAGCCGCTTCACCTTGTCTGTCGCCCCCGCTTGGAGCGCCGTCCAGGCCTCGGCATCGATCCGCATGAACTCGGCGAGCCCCGCCTGCATGCCCGCGATTGGCCGCGCTTCTGCCGGGCGCGTGAGCGTCGTGCGGGCACGGGCGAGATCGCGCCGGAAGCGGGCCACAGACCTGAGGAAGACTGGACGGCTGCGTCCGTCGTCGTAACCGTATGCGGTTTGCCAGCCGTTGAAGTCCGTGACGTCGAACTGGAGCTGGAGGGCGAGTGCGCGCGCATCGGCGGCCCTCTGCGCCGTATCGAAGCGACCGCTGAGCTCTGACAGTGCCCAGATGCCGACGCCCGCCGTCAGGGCGAGCCCTGCGACGCCGACGACGATCGCCGTATACAGCTTCCCGCGGATCGTCACGGGGCGGCTCCGACCATCGGCACGGGATCAGGAACGATCTCCCCGTCGTCCGGAACCACCGCGATCGGCTCCAACAATCCGAGCCGGCGGGCGAGCCACCGCTTCGTCGTCGACTGCAGAGCGAGCGTGACGACGATCGCGAGCGCGACGGTCGTGACGACCAGCTCGGCGTGCGGAACGCGAAGCCCGACGACGATCCCGGCGAGCGCTGCCGGCACGACCCCGGTTTCACGCGTCCAGGCGAGAAAGACGATCTCCTCGCGCGTCCAGCGGCTGCGACGGTCGGGAAGGAGGCACACGAGGACGGCCAGCGGACGGGCGACGAACACGAGTGTGGCCACGACCGCGAGCGCGGGAGCCAGATTGCCCGAGATGTCGCCCCATGGAAGATTTGCGCCGAGCGTGATGAAGACGAGTATCACCATCACGTCGGCCACGGTGGAGATGAGGACGCGCATGTCCCGTTCGTGGTGGGAGTGCATGGCAAGCCCGAGCTCGGTCATGTTCCCGACGATGAGTCCGGCGAGAAACGCACCGAGGTAACCGCTGCCGCCGGCCGAGTCGATGGAGAAGTAGCCGCCGCAGATGACGGCCATCACGGCAATCGCCGCCGACTCCCCCCAGATGCCGGCGCGCCGGCTCGAGACGGCCGCCGAGAGAACGATGCCGAAGACGATGCCGATCCCGGTGGAGATCGCGAGGTCGACGACAAAGTCCGTCAGCGGCTTGGTCATCGAGGTGCTACCGCTGAGGACGACACCGGCAAACGCGAGCGCGAGGACGGCACCTGTCGGGTCGTTCAACGCCGACTCGGCGATGACCGTCTGTGAGATCTTCGGGCGCAGCCGGATCCGCTCGAACAGCGGGATCAGGATCGCGGGATCCGTGGGTGCGAGCACGGCGCCGATCAGCAGCCCGGTCGAGAGCGGCAAGCCGAACACCGCAGCCGCGACGAGACCGGTGACAACTGCCGTGAGGATGACGCCGGGCACGACGAGCAAGCCGAGGCCGACCGCCACTCGACCGAGGATCCTGGTCGACAGCTGCAGTCCCCCATGGAAGAGCACGAACGAGACACCGAGGGTGAGCAGGAGCTGCGCACCCGTCGAGCTCAGGGGTACGTCGATTGCCCCGGCAACGGACGGACCGAGCAACGAGCCGGCGCCGAGGAGCACGAGCATGCGTGGCGCGCGAAGGCTGTCGGCCACGAACTGCGACACGAGTCCCGCGCCCAACATGATCGCGATCGTGAGGATGACGTCTTTGACCGCCACGTGACGATTGTGACTGGAGCGAACGACTGCGTCACATCCGGGCTTGCACCCGACCCGGTTCTCTCAGAGACTTATGACCGTGCTGATCTTCTGGCTGCTCGGGATCTACCCGTTCATCTTGCTGCTGACCTGGGCCGTCGCGGGCTATCTGACGTTCATCGAAGCGCGCCAGCAGCGGCTCGAACCACTGCAGACGCTCTGGTGGATGCTGCTCGTCTTCTTCACCCACTTCCTCGGATACCTTGCCCTCCGTGCCTGGGTCTTCTTCCGGCGACATCGCTCAACCGCGTAGCTTCGGCGCGCGGCTTCGCCGTGTCACCTGGTCACGGGTGGCGTTCATGGCCGGGCTGATCGTGCTCGGGCTCGTGCTCGTGCACTTCTTGGGAGGCTCCAGCCCGAAGATCGACAAGCAGCAAGCGGTCGCGATCGCGCGTCCGCACATCGACTTCGTACCCAAGGATCACCAGATCCGCTATATCCGCCGCGGCGTTCCTCCACACGGGTTCTGGGTCGTCTCGTTCTTCATCCGGAAAACAGCCGGAGGCTACGAGCGCGTCACCGTCGTGGTCGTCGACGCCTCCGACGGCAGGGTGACCGAGGTGCGGCGGAGCGCCTGACCCGGTATGTGCAGACTGCACATGCGGGCCACGGAATGGTGTCCCCCTAGGACATTGTGCGCGTCCTGAGGACTTCGTAGCGTCGCCACGAGAGCTGCGTTGTCATCGTGAGGAGGCGGCGAAATGGGCGGGACCCTGGGTGCTGGACTGAGTTCCATCCTTGCGGCAGTACCCACCACTCAGGAGCTCTCCGACAAGGTGACGCTCGACAGCTCGGTCCTCAGCGAGCAGTTCTACTTCTACACGGTCACGATCATGTGGCTGATCCACGTCGGCTTCATGTCGTACGAGACCGGCGTCGCCCGCCGTAAGAACCTGATGACGACGGCGATGAAGAACATCCTCACGATCGCCGTCGTGACCCCGACCTTCTACTACTTCGGCTGGTGGATCTACGGCTGCTTCAGCAAGGGAATCGTCCCCTTCACGCCCGGTGACTTCATCCACTCCGCCCACGCGTCGGAGCAGGCGATGGCCAACTTCTGCTCGACGACGTATCCGTGGTCGGCAAACCTGGGCCCGAACCTGACCGACCACATCTCGGGCGTCTTCTGGGCTGCATTCCTGCTCTTCTCGTGGACGACCGCGTCGATCATGTCGGGCGCGATCATCGAGCGCGCCCGACTCTCCGCCTATCTCCTCCTCGCCTGCCTGCTCGGCTCGGTGATCTGGATCCTCGACGCCTCGTGGGGCTGGAACGCATACGGGTTCCTCAACATGCGCTGGGGCTTCCACGACTCGATCGCAGGCCTCGTCGTGCACGGCGTCGCGGGCGCATTCACGCTGGGGGTGCTACTGAACCTCGGCCCGCGGATCGGCAAGTTCACGAACGACGGGTTACCCAGGCAGTTCAAGCCGCACAACCTCCATCTCACGCTGATGGGGCTGATGCTCATCTTCACGGGCTTCTACGCCTTCTACGCGGCCTGTCTCGTGATCCAGTCGACCACGCTACCGGGGTGGGGCTCGATCTACCTGAACCCGACGACGCTCTCGTCGATCACCTTCGCGATCACGATCGGCTTTGCCGGAGGATTCACGGGGGGCTACTTCGCTAGCCGAGGCGACCCGTTCTGGACGCTGTCCGGCGGCCTCGCGGGCGTGATCTCCGTCTCGGCCGGCGCCGACGTCTACGCGCCGTCGCTCGTGTACCTGATCGCGATCTTCGGCGGCGCCCTCGCCGTCTATGCCGGAGGCTTCATCGAGAAGAAGCTCCGGATCGACGACGCCGTCGGGGCGGTGGCCGTGCACGGCGTATGCGGCTTCTGGAGCCCGCTTGCCGTTGGCCTGTTCGCGGCGGGGTATCCGACGGGCCTGAACAATGTCAACAGCTCGCTCACCGGTCAGCTCTACGGGATGATGGTGTTCCTGCCGCTGGGATTCTTCGGCGGCTACATCCCGTCCTGGATCCTGAAGCAGGTCAACCTCCTGCGCGTGCCGCCCGAGGTGGAGCTCGAGGGCCTCGACATGGCCGAGTACCAGACCGACTTCTACCCGGAGTTCGCCCGTTCGGGCGAGGTGATCGTGCTCCCGGACGGGACGGAAGTCGACTCCGCACCGATCCTGCTCGAGGGATACAGGGAAGTGACCGGCGCGAATGCGCGCGAGACCGCAGGCGCAGGAGCCGGGGTATAGGCGATGCTGCAGCTCGTCCTCAGCATCGTCGTCATGTTCTCGGTCGTCGGCACGCTCGTCGGCTGGGCAGTTCGTGCCGACCGGCGACGTCGGGCCGAGAGCCCCCAGGAAGGGAGATAGGGCCGTGGCAGGAGGATGGGAAAGCGCGCCGGGCTGCATCCAGCATGGGGTGCCGCCATCCGAGGGCGTGTACAAGCCGTTCGAGAAGTGCGCCGACTTCTTCACGTTCGGCAACGGCTCGACCTACGGGACGTTCGCGGACGGCGTCAACTCGTCCTACTGGATCCTCACGGCGCTCGGCTTCGCCGCGATGTGCGTCTTCCTCGTGTGGTGGGTCATGCTCGAGGACGGGAAACTGCAGGACCAGGCGCAGCGGCTTCGAGCCGCCGGAATCAGTAGCAGCATCCACCGAGACGTGGCAGCCCACACCGAACCCCACCAACCCTAGGAGGAACGGATGGCGCGTGGCAAGCAGATCACGTTCCCGCCGGCGCAGCGCCACAGCCGGAACTTCGAGCTGGGAATGATCGCGTTCTGCATTCTTTGCATCATCCTCGCAGTCGTGATCGCGAAGGCGACGAGCTGGGGCGTCACGACGCGTCCGTAGCGCCTTCGGCCCGGGCCGTGCGAGCCTGGGCGCCGTCGTCCCGGCCGTCAGGTGACGTTCGCGCCAGGGATCCAGTCCGTCCCGGCCAGAGGCACGCGCGCCATCGCGGCCGCCTCGATCGTGAGCGCGACCAGATCCTCCGGCTCCAGGTTATGGACGTGTGACTTGCCGCAGGCACGCGCGAGCGTCTGCGCTTCGAGCGTGAGCACGCGCAGGTAATTCGCGATCTTGCGGCCTCCCAGGATCGGGTCGAAGCGGGCTGCTAGCTCGTCGTCCTGCGTCGAGATGCCGGCCGGGTCGCGTCCCGCCTGCCAGTCGTCGTAGTAGCCGGCAGAGCTCCCGATCTTGCGATACTCGTCCTCGTAGTCGGGGCTGTTGTCGCCCATCGCGATGAGGGCCGCGGTTCCGATCGAGACGGCATCGGCTCCGAGCGCGAGCGCCTTGGCCACGTCTGCCCCCGTTCGGATGCCCCCGGAGACGATCAGCTGCACCTCGCGGTGGAGGCCGAGCTCCTGCAGTGCGTCGACGGCGAGACGCACGGCCGGCATCGTCGGGATGCCGACGTGCTCGATGAACACGTCCTGCGTCGCCGCCGTCCCCCCTTGCATGCCGTCGACGACGATCACGTCCGCGCCGGCCTTGACGGCGAGTTGCACGTCGTAGTACGTGCGCGTGGCACCGACCTTGACGAAGACAGGCTTCTCCCAGTCGGTGATCTCGCGCAGCTCGCCGATCTTGATCTCGAGATCGTCGGGCCCGGTCCAGTCCGGATGGCGACAAGCGCTCCGCTGGTCGATCCCACGGGGCAGGTCGCGCATCTCGGCGACCCGGTCCGAGATCTTGTGCCCGAGGAGCATGCCGCCCCCGCCCGGCTTCGCACCCTGGCCGACGACGACCTCGATCGCATCGGCCTTGCGCAGGTCGTCGGGGTTCATCCCGTAGCGGGACGGCAGCAGCTGGTAGACGAGAAGCTTCGAATGGCTACGTTCCTCCGACGTCATGCCGCCGTCGCCGGTCGTCGTCGATGTGCCGGCCTCGGTGGCGCCACGGCCGAGCGCTTCCTTCGCAGGAGCAGACAGCGCGCCGAAGCTCATGCCGGCGATCGTGATCGGGATCTTCAGCTCGAGCGGTGTTCGAGCATGACGCGTACCGAGCGTGACATCCGTGTCGCAACGCTCCCTATAGCCCTCGAGCGGGTACCGGGAAACGCTCGCGCCCAGGAAGAGAAGGTCGTCGAAGTGCGGTACGTGACGCTTGGCGCCGAAGCCGCGGATGTCGTAGATGCCTTCGCGAGCGGCCCTCTGGATCTCTGCGATCACATTTCGGTCGAACAGCGCCGACTCGCGCAACCCAGGCCGCCATTCGGAGCCGTGCTGCATGTCTGGGAGGGTGTCGGTCATCAATACGCTCCTGCGTTGTCGACCTTGAACGAGTAGAGCTGCCGTGCCGAGCCGTAGCGGCGGAAGTCAGCCGGATCGGCATCGTCGATCGCCGCCTGCTCGAGGAGCTCACGCACCTCGGCCACGTGCTCGTCGCGCATCTCCTTCTCGATGCAGTCGGCACCGAGGCCGGCGACACCGCCCCGCACATACAGGCGCGCCTCGTAGATCGAGTCCCCGAGCGAGTCACCGGCGTCCCCGCACACGACGAGGCGGCCGGTCTGTGCCATGAACGCGCTCAGGTGGCCGACGGAGCCGCGCACGACGATGTCCACCCCTTTCATCGAGATGCCGCAGCGCGCAGCCGCATCGCCGTGCACGACGAGCAGCCCGCCATGAGCCGTGGCGCCGGCGGACTGGCTCACGCTGCCGGCGACGACGACCGACCCCGACATCATGTTCTCCGCGATCCCCGTGCTGGCGTTGCCGCTGACACGCACCGTCGCACGCTGGTTCATCCCGGCGCAGTAGTACCCGACATGCCCGTCGATCTCGACGTCGAGCTCCGCGTCGAGACCGCAGGCGACGGCATGGGCCCCGCGCGGGTTGACGATCCGCCAGCGCCGCGGCCCCGAGCCGGTGCGCGCCACGTCGTGGAGGCGCTGGTTGAGCTCCCGCAGGGGCGTCACCGCAAGGTCGACGACCTCCGTCTCGAGTGCCGTCGCCATCAGGCGAGTGCCTTCTCCCACACGTAGACGATGCCGGGCTCGGGCTCCCACATGCGAGCATCGTCCGCCCCTGGGAGAACCGCGATCGCGTGGTACTCCGAGGCCATCGCCACCCAATCGTCCGTCTCGGCGAGCACGGCCGGCTTGCAGGCGATCGGGTCGCGGAGCACAGCGAAGCCGTCCGCAGTGCCGACGGCAAAGGTGTAGAAGCCGTCGAGGTCGTCGAGGCAGCCCTCGAGCGCCTGCTCGAGCGTGGCTCCCTCGCGCAGGCGCCAGGCGAGATAGCCGGCCGCAACCTCGGTGTCGTTCTCCGTCTGGAACTCGATCCCCTGCCGCCGGAGGTCGCGCCGAAGCCGGTTGTGGTTCGAGAGCGACCCGTTGTGGACGAGGCAGAGGTCGAGCCCGGTGGAGAACGGATGGGACCCCTCGGTGGTGACGCGGCTCTCGGTGGCCATGCGCGTGTGGCCGAGCGCGTGCGTGCCCTGCAGGTCGGCGAGGTGGAACTGCCGGGCGAACGACTCCGGTCGGCCGACCTCCTTGTAGATCTCGATCACCCGCCCGGCGCTCATCACGCGCAGCTCCGGATGCTGCCTGCGCACCCACTCCTCGGCCTGCTCGGCGTCCGTGGCGACGACGACGACAGCGTGGCTCGCTCGCACCCGGGGCTCCGGGGCGCCCCCGAACGCCGCCTCGAACCCCGCACAAACTGCCGCCCAATCCTGAAGCGGATCGGCCGAGTAGATGCTGAGCTTGCAGGCGCCCGGCGGAGCCGGGTCGCGATAGACGGCGACCCCGGCACTGTCCGGCCCACGATCGCTCATCTGGGCGAGCATGGCCGCGAGGTGCACTCCGAGGCGCTCCTCGACTCCGCTCGACTTCGCAAACAGCCCGACGATCCCGCACATCTTTGAGTTGCGCTCCTGATGGAGAGAGTATCCACCCGCGAAATCGGGGTTTTCTCAACAGTAAGCCCTAATTACGTCCATTCTCCCACAGAGTTCTCGCATTCAATGTGGAGACATGCTCCATATTGGTCAGAAGCGCGTCAGATACTCGCGCACCTCCCACGCGCTGACCTGCTCGTGGTAGCGGAACCACTCGTCACGCTTCACGCGAAGGTAGTAGTCGACGTACTCCTCGTCGTCGCGGGTGCGGCCGAGCGCGGTGCGTAGCACGTCGTCCCGCTCGAGCTCCTGCGTTGCATCGTGCAGCGTCGAGGGCAGTGAGCGGAGGCCGCGTCCGGTGAGCTCCTCGTAGGAGACGCTGTACAGGTTCTCCGAGTTGGGTTCCCCCGCGTCGAGACCGTTCGCGACGCCGTCGAGGCCGGCGGCGAGCACCGCAGCTGCGGCCAGGTACGGGTTGCACGAGCCGTCGACCGTGCGGTCCTCGATGCGGCCCGGAGCAGGAATGCGCAGCATCTGCGTGCGGTTGTTGTAGCCATAGGAGATCCACACCGGCGACCAGGTGGCGCCGCTCGAGGTCGAGCCGAGCTTCAGCCGCTTGTACGAGTTGACCGTCGGAGCCGTCAGCGCGCTGTAGGCACGTGCGTGGCTCTTGAGCCCTCCGATGAAGTTGTAGGCGACGTCCGACAGGCCGAGACCTCGCGGGTCGGCCTGTCGAGGAACACGTTGACGCCGTCCTTCCAGAGCGACATATGGAGGTGAGCGCCGTTGCCGGTCAGCGACGTGAACGGCTTCGGCATGAACGTGGCGAGCATGCCGTGCTGCTCGGCGAGCGTGTGCACCATGTAGCGGAAGAAGATCGCGCGGTCGCACGTCACGAGGGCGTTGTCGAACTCGAAGTTCTGCTCGAACTGGCCGTTCGCGTCCTCGTGGTCGTTCGCGTAGTTGCCCCAGCCGAGCTCGTTGCAGTACTTCGAGACGCGCGTCAGGAAGTCGTACTGCCGGGTCAAGCCGGCCATGTCGTAGCATGGCTTCTCGAGCGTGTCGAGCTTGTCCGCGATCTCGATCGTGCCGTCCGCGTTGAGCTGCACGAGGAAGTACTCGAGCTCGATCCCGATCTTGAACTCGAAGCCCTGGGCCGCCGCCTTGGCGAGCCCGTTGCGCAGGATCGTGCGCGGACAGTAGGGCCAGGCCTCGCTCTCCACCGTCACGTCACAGGCGAAGCGCGCCAGATTAGGCTGCCAGGGCACGAGGGTGAAGCTGTCGAGGTCCGGGATGGCGGCAATGTCGGGATCGCTCGGCAGCTGCCCGATCTCACCCGCGGCGAATCCGGCAAACCCTGCCCCGTCCTCGACGAGACCGTCCAGCTCGGCTGCCGGAACGAGCTTGGCGCTGGGCCGGCCGTACAGGTCGACGAACTGCGCGAAGATGAACTCGACGCCGCGGTCGGCGATCGTTGCACGGATCTGCTCCAGCTTGGCGGCATCGGTCGCCATTTGGCCTCCCTCCTCATTCGGTTAGCCGTTCCTATCACTACTCCCCGGTGGGAGCGATGGTCGGATTCTCCACCGTCGCGAGGAACTATGTGTGGGGAGTTGCAGCGCCGAGTGCCAAGCGAAGTTGCACGAGCTTGAGCGCGATCTCGACCATGAGCCAGTCGTCGCGCCGCAGGTCGATGCCGGACAGGTCGCCGATCCGGCGCAGGCGCTGCCTGAGGGTGTTCGGGTGCACGTAGAGCGCCTCCGAGGTGGCGCTGATGTTGCCGCGCCGGTGCAGAAACTCCTCCAGCGTCTTCAGCAAGGACGAGCCGCGGTCGGCGTCGTAGGCGGCAATGCGCGAGACCGCATCGATCGTTGCGTCCCGCACGCCTCCCTCGAGGGCGATCCGGAGCAGGTACTTGTAGGCGCCGAGCTCCTCGAAGCTGACGACGGCCGTCTCGCGACGGACGACCGAAGTCCCGAGGAGTGCTTGCGTCGCTTCCTCGAAGCCCTCGGCGAAGGTCGTCGCGCCCGCGCACACGCTCGAGAGCCCGATCGCCATGGGGAGCGGCAGCTGACCGTGCGCCCGTCTCACGCTGTCGATCAGCCGCGTCGGCCCGGCCGGCGGCACACGCAGCAGCGCGCGGAGGTTGTCGTCGCGCCTGTCGAAGAGCGACCCGGGCAGCAGCGCCGCAAGGGCGGGCTCGAGGGTCTCGTCGGCCGGCCCGGCGGCCAGCACGACGTAGGGCAGATCGAGATCACAGCCGAGCCGCGCTGCACGGCCCTCCACATCCGCGCCGACGCGCCCTGCGGCGAGGTCCTCGAAAAAGTCCTTGATCAGGTTCTTCTCGGTCAGCCGCTCGATCAGCTGGATCTTCTTGATCCCGACCGCCGTCTGACTGGCCGCCGCCCGCGCGAGCTCGACGGCTGCGCTTCCCTCCCCGACGAGCAACCCGAGGAGCTCGTCGTCGGCCACGAGCGGGACGGCGACACGCGACATCCTGCCGCCGCGCGCCAGCTCAGGGCCCAGCTCCGCCAGGCCGAGCCGCGGACGGGCGGACGCCTCCGCAGGCACGCACGCCTGCAAGGTCAGCTCCTCGCTCCCCGCTTCGAGCAGATACACCTGGCACGAGGCTGCCGACAGCAGCTCACGGGCACGCGCCGCGACCTCGGGCAGGAGCTCGTCGAGCGATCTCGAGCGCGCGATCGCCTCGGCGAGCTCGGTGATCGCCTCGAGCTCCCCCACGCGCGTGCGCATCTCCTCGTAGAGCCGCGCGTTTTCGATCGCACCCGCCACGAGGGAGGCGCTCGTGACGAGAACGTCGACCTCCGACTGCGAAAACTCCCGCGGCGCCTCGGTATGGGCGCTGATGACGCCGATCACGGTCCCGTCGCGCGCAGCGATCGGGACGCTGAGAAGCGACTGGAACCGCTCTTCCTCGAGCTCCGGCACGTACTCCACGCGCGGATCGTCGAGCAGGTGGTCGGGAATGAACGCGGGCTCGTTGCGCTCGGCCGCCCACCACGCGAGGCCCTTGCCGCGCTCGAGCGCGACGCGGCCGATCAGGTGCTCGTACGGGTCCCCGGCCGCGCGCAACACGAGCCGGGCGCCGTCGTCCTCGACGAGGTAGACGAAACACGCGTGCACCGCGCTCGCGTCCGAGAGCAGCCGCACGACCGCGCGGAGCACCTCGTCGAGCTCGAGGCTCGAGCCGACGGTGGAGATGATCCTCGCGAGGACGTCGCCGCTATGAGCCTCGACCCGTTTCACCGGCGCATCGTACGGCCCTCCACGACGAAGTGCGAGTGCCGGCTACGTGGTGGCGCGAACGCCTGTCGCCGGCAGCGGAGAGCGCCGCGGCGGCGAGCGTGAGCGTGACGAGGCCGACGGTCGCCACGCCGCCCCAGCCCCACCTCTCCCACGCGAGCCCGGGGACGTAGGCGCCGAGCGCGCCGGCACCGTAATACGTCGAGAAATAGAGCGCGCTGGCCGACCCACGGTCGGTTTGCGCGACGTCGCCGACACCGAGCTGGGTGGCGGTGTAGCCCGTGAACATGGCAGCGGCGACGAGCGCGAGTCCTAGCACGAGCAGCACCAGGGTGTCGAAGAGCGTCAGCAGGAGACCGGCGGTGGAGACGCCGATCATCGTCGCGGTCAGGCGGCGCCAGCCGACTCTGTCCGCGACGCGACCCGCGAGCGGGCCTGCGAGACCCGTCAGCCAGAGCAGAAAGACGAGGCTCGCCGCGGACAGCGAATAGGAGAACGGCGGCTCTTCGAGGCGGTAGGTGACGTACGTGAACGTCCCGACGAACGTGAAGAACAGTGCCCCGCCGGCGATCGCGACGCCGAGCAGCCGGCGGTTGAGCAGATGGCGCAGGGCGCCGTCGCCGCGGACGGGAGGCGGCGGCTCCGGAAGCGAGCCGCGCATCGCAATCGCCGCCGCGAATGGGAAGACGACGAGGGCTCCGATCGCCCAGCGCCACCCGACGACCCCGCTCGCCAGGGCAACTCCGAGCCGGCCGACCAGGCCTCCGGCCACGAGCGACGACACGTAGTACCCCATTGCACGGGCGCCGATCAGCGGCACGAGCGCCTCGACGACGTATGGTGCCGCGACGGCGAGCAGGCCGGGCATGCACAACCCCTGGAGTGCCCGGCAGGCAAGCAGCACGGCGAAGGTCGGGGCGATCGCGACTCCGATCGTCGGCGCCACGAGCAAGAGGCTTGCGACCCGGATCGCCCGTGTTCGCCCGATACGGTCGGAGACAGGACCCCACACCCATCCGCCGAGGGCGACCGCCAGCACCACGACCGACACGGACAGGCCGGCACGCGAGGGGCTGACCCCGAAATCGCTCGACAGCTCCGGCAGGATCGCCTGGGTCGAGTACATCGTCGCGAACATCCCGGCGGCGCCGAGCATGAAGCCGGCAAGCGGGCGCGAGAGCGTTGTCACGTGCGAACGGTCAGTGTGCCGCGACGGCGCCGAGGTGCCGTTCGTAGGCACCGCTCTCGACGATGTTGCCGATCTGCTCGATCGTGTAGCGCAGCTCGTCATCGCTGTTGTAGTAGTGGGGCCCGAGGCGGATGCCGGCATCTGGACGGAAGTCGCAGAGGATCTGCCGTTCGGCGAGCTCCCGGTGCACGGCCGCGAACTCCGGCACGTGCACGGTGACGGTGCCGCCGCGCCGGGTCGCATCGCGGGGACTGCGCACCCCGAAGCCGGCGGCGTCGGCGAGGTCGATCAGCAGCTGCGTCTGGCGCAGGGAATTGTCCCGGATGCGGTCGACCCCCACCTCCTCGATCAGGTCGTAGCCCGCGGTGGCGGCATAGAGCGCGGGCACGTTGGGCGTTCCTGTGAGGAAGCGGGCGGCGCCCGGCGCATACTCCATCTCCTCCTCGAAGCTGAACGGCCGCTCGTGCGCCTGCCAGCCGGTGTACGTCGGCTCGAGCCGGCCGGCGAGGTCCGGGCGCACGTAGAGCCAGCCGTTGCCGGGCCCGCCGCAGAGCCACTTGACCGACCCGCCGACCGCGAAGTCGACCTGCAGCGCCGTGACGTCGAACGGGACGATCCCTGCCGACTGGTAGCAGTCGAGGATCACGTGCGCACCGACCTCGTGCGCGCGCCGGATGATGGGCTCGATCGCCTGGATCTCGCCCGTCTTGTACAGAACATGGCTGATCGGGACGAGCAGGGTGCGTTCGTCGATCGCCTCGACGATCGCGCTCTCGTCGTCGCACACGACGACCTCCAGGTCGGGGTGCGCCTGATAGAGGTAGCGAACGGACGGGAAATTCGCCCGCTCGTACACGACCCGGTTGCGCGCAGCGTCGATCGGGAAGAAGCACGAGAGCACGACTGCCTCGGCGATCGCGACGTTTTGGTGCATCACAGTCGTGCCCGGCGGAGCGCCGACGATCCGGCCGACCTGGTCGCCGACCGTCATCGGCATCGTCCACCAGCCCTCGCTCCACGAGCGAATGCCGCGCTCCTTCCACATGCGCGCGTACTCGACCAGCCGCTCTTCGGCGCGCCTCGGCATGGCCGCGAGCGAATGGCTGATCAGGTACGTCGTGTGCTCGAGGATCGGGAAGGCAGAGCGGTACTCGAGAAGATCGGACATACGGGCGCAAGCCTACCGAGCGCAGCGGCACGCGAGGTCTGGGCCGCGGATGAGGTCGTCTCGCGCAGAGGGCCGTCTGACGGGACGGCGACACTCGCACCATGCCGAGCGACGACGTACGTCCCTGGCGGACGCTCGCGACGGAGCCCGTGTTCGAGCATCGCTGGTATCGCCTGCGACGCGATACGGTCGAGCTGCCGGATGGAACCATTCTCGACGACTACTTCGTCTCCGTCCGGCCCGAGATCGCGGTCACCCTCGCCCTGACGCCGGCCGACGAGGTCGTGATCGCGCGCCAGTACAAGCACGGAATCGGGGAGATCACGCTCGAGCTACCCGGAGGCCTCGTCGACGAGGGCGAGGATCCGCGCGCTGCGGCCGAGCGGGAGCTCCGCGAGGAGACGGGCTACGTCTGCGACGAGCTCACACCCCTCGCGCGCCTGATCCACGATCCGGCGAAAGGCAGCAACCGCGTCCACGGCTTTCTCGGCCGTGGCGCCCGACTCGTATCCGAGCAGCGACTCGACGCGAGCGAGCAGATCGGCGTCGAGCTGATCCCATTCGGCGACATCGACCGGCTGATCCGGGACGGATCGATCGCGGGCGTCGTCAGCGTCGCGCTGCTGCTCCTCGAGCTCCGTGATCGCGAGCTCTAGCTCAATCGCTTCAGGACGCCCAGCGCCTGCTGGTTCCACGGGACGCGATGCGTCGTGCCGGCGCCGCGCATCTCGGCGAGATGCTCGCGGTACCAGTCGTAGGTGGCGCACAGCGTGGCGGCGTTCGAGAGCTGCGGCTCCCAGCCGAGCAGCCGTCGTGCCTTGTCGATCGAGACGTACGAGTCGCGATGGGCTGTCCGGTAATGCCATTCCGCGAGCGGCGACAGTTGCGCGAGCTCGAGCGCCCTCAGCGCGAGCTCGGCCGCGCGCGCGGGTACCGGCCGCAGACGCGATCCCGAGCCGGCATGGTCGATCAGCTCCTCAAGGTCGCCGCGGACCGTGCCGAACGACCCGGCGCCGACGTTGAGCGCCTCCCCGGTGACGGCTGCGTCGAAACAACGGGTGACCGCGTCGACCAGGTCCTCGACGGCTAGGAGCTGGTAGCGATTGCCCCCGTCGCCCAGGATGGGGATGCGGCGACCCTCGCGGATCCAGTCGAACAGAATCTCGAACACCCCGAGCCGCTCCGGCCCCACGAAGGTCTTTGGTCGCACGACGACGACATCGAGGCCTCGTCTCCCGAATTCGGAGGCCAGCAGCTCGGCGTCGATCTTTGACTCGCCGTACCAGCCGACGCCGACGAGCGGGTCGCCCTCGTAGATCGGATGCCGCTGCGGCACGCCGTAGACGGCAGTGGAGGAGATCAGGACGACGCGCCGCACGCCCGCCTCGGCCGCGGCGGCGAGCACCGTCGCCGTGCCGTCGACGTTGACGGAGCGAATCGCTTCACGTGACGACTGGATCGGTAGCGCCGCCGCGGCATGCACGACGACGTCAGCCTCGTGCACGAGCGCCCGCACATCGGCCTCGGCGCGCACGTCGCCGTGAATCGCCTCGACGCCGCGCTCGAGCTCGTCGTCCTCAAGCGGTGCGATATCGAGAGTGCGCACGGCGTCGCCGCCGGCAAGCACACGCCGGGCGAGGTGCAGGCCGAGGAAGCCGGCACCCCCCGAGATGGCGACCAGCATCAGTGCGGCAGGCTTGTTGCAGCGCGGGTGCCGCCTGCAGGCTCGACCGCCGGTGGCTGGGCGTTCACGAGCACGGCGGCGGCGAGCAGGACGACGATCGCAACCGTGCTCTCACCGATGAGGCTGCGGCGCAGGCCGGCAGGTGCCTCCCCTCGCTCGAGGCGTGGCCGCACCAGGAAGTGGTGCGCCGCCCCCCACCCGAGCGCGAGCGAGACGATCGCCAGCTTGACGACCAGGGTCTGCCCATAACGCGTGTCCCAGAGGTCGGACACAGCCGGCAACCGCTCGATCGAGAGATACGTGCCGGCGAGTACGAGGATGCCGACGAGCACGGTCGCGACGCGGGAGAAGCCGAGAAATGCTGCACGCCGCAGGTGCGGAGCGAGCGGCCACACGCACGCGGCCAGCGCGACGAGTCCGCCGACCCAGAGCGTCGCCGCGACGAGGTGCAACCAATCGGCCAGCTCCGTCAGCGTCGTCGAGTTCGGCTCGACCCCCTGGTGCCCGGAGAGCGAGAGCCCGGTCGCAAACCCGAGCCCGATCACGAGTGCCGGCCAGTGCAGGCCCGGGCGGTCGAAAATCCAGGCGAGCAGCAGCAGAGCAGTGACGACCGCGTAGCCGAGCGTCATCGCGACGAACGCGATGCCGAAGCGGGTCTTCGTCGCGATCGGCGAGAGATCACCGTAGAGCAGGCCGACGAACGGCAGCTGCAGCGCATCGGCCGCGCGCATCACGAAGGCTGCGATGCCGACGTTGATCGTCGCGACGCCGGCGCCGGCTGCGAGGGCGCTGAGCCGGGCATCGAGGCGAGCGGGCAACGGGTCGCGAAGGACGAGCAGCCGCAGTGCCAGTGTGCCGAGCAGCAACGACAGGGAGACGAAGTACGCCCAGCGGGCGACATCGTCGGTCCACGAGGGACCGACGGCTCCGAACGCCTCGGTCGGCGGCGGCGGCGTGACGCCGATGCCGAACGTGAACACGCCGGCACTCGTGTGACCGTCGGAGGAGGTCGCCCGCCAGCGCACGGTGTACGCCTCACCGCGCTTCAGGCCTCGCACCGGCGCGGTCACGACCCTGTTGCCGATGGACGTGGACGCGATCCCCGACACCTTCTTTCCGTCGGACGTGAACACGTCGATCGCGTCGGGCGTGATCGTGACCGACTGGTCGAACTGCAACCTGACAGTGCGCGGCGGCGTCTCGACGCGCGACTGCGTCGCCGGCGTCACGTGCTTGAGGCTCGCGTGTGCGTGGGCGGTTGCCGGTGCAGCGAGAGCAAGGACGAGCAGCGCGACGGGAGCGAGGCGTCTCACCTCGCGGGTCCGCCTGCAAACGCCGACAGATGGCCGAAGATCGGAGCGAGGTCGCGATCGCAGAAGAGCAGGACCGCGAGCACGATCCAGGTCATCGCAAACCCCGCGTTCCAGGCGAACCGGCGCGGACGCACCGTCTGGCCGATCGGGATCAACGCTGCGATCAGAAGCGTCCACCCGATCGCGTGGTGCAGGAATGCCGCGCGCGAGAAGAGCCACGGGTTCTGCTCGTGCAGCAGGAATGCGAGCCCGCTGACCGCGAGCGCCACCGAGGTGGAGAGCGCCCACCAGCGGTTCGTCAGCTTGCCGC
This sequence comes from uncultured Thermoleophilia bacterium, assembly GCA_963799905.1. Classification (GTDB taxonomy): domain Bacteria; phylum Actinomycetota; class Thermoleophilia; order Gaiellales; family Gaiellaceae; genus Gaiella. The sequence continues at coordinate 198,182 of CAWCYU010000029.1, read as the reverse complement.
GCACGAGCGCGAGCTGCACGGCGCCGCTGAGCATGGCAACCTCCGCCCACGACGCGTGAGCGAGCATGTGAATCGTGGAGTTGGTGTAGAACACCGCCACGGGCCAGAGCAGGACACCGAGCGCGAATGCAAGCGACGGCCACAGGTACGCCCGCCACCGTCGTTTTGCGAAGACCTCGGCACCGACGATCGCCTCGGCCAGCAGGATCAGGCCGAGCAGCAGAAACCCCGCTGCGAAGGCCCAGTGCACCAGCTCAGCCCTGGGGGTCACCGTCTCCCCGCAGGTCGTCCACGAGGCCCGGGGCGATCGCGAGCGCGAAGAAGAGACCCACCGCGATCACGAGCAAGGGCGGTTGGATGAGGTAGTCGTAGAAGCCTTTGCCGGCGGTGTCGAGAAACGCGATCCGGTACGGCTGCAGGATCGCCCACACGACTCCGCCGAGGATCGTCACCGGTCCGATCGACTCCACGGCGACAACCCGCGCCGACTTGCGCTCGATCTGTTCACGTTCGATTCCCCGCTCGAGCGAACCAAGGAGCTCCGAGCTCATGCCGCCTCCCCTGGTCGAGGTTGCCCGGAGCGCTCAGTGTGACCTGTGCAGGCAGATCTGGCAACTCCGACTCTACGTGGCACGCGAAAGAGCGCCATGATTGGAACGTACAGGGCGGAGGGAACGCTGTGCCGGGTGCACACGAAACCGCCTACAAGCCGTACGCCTCGAGCAACCGCAACCACAGCTCGGAGCGCGTCGGAAACGACGGCACGGCATGCCAGAGGTCGTCGAGCGGCACCGCGGCAACGACCGCGATCGTCGCGGCATGCAACGCTTCGGCCACCTCCGCACCCGTGATCGTGGCTCCGACGACGACCCGCCTGTCTTCGTCGACCACGATGCGGGAGGTGCCGGGCGCGTCATGGCCGACGAAGGAGCCGCCTGCGTTCGCGCCGGTGCCGACATCGACGTGCCGGACGCGCAGGCCGGCCGCCTCCGCCGCTGCAAGCGTGTGACCGACGGCCCCGACCTGAGGATCCGTGAAGATCATCCGCGGCGACTGGGCCCCGTCCGCGCGGAGACTGACCTCACGGCCCATGATTCGATCGGCGGCCAGGCGACCCTGGTACTTGCCCATGTGCGTCAGCAACGCCCTGCCGTTGACATCGCCGACTGCATAGAGCCAGTCGGTTCCCGGCACGCGCATGTCCTCTCCGACTGGCACGTGCTCACCCGCCTTCAGACCGACCGACTCGAGCCCGATGTCCTCGGTCGTGGGATGGCGGCCGAAGGCGGCGAGCAGCTCGTCCGCCTCGAGCGTGGCTCCGTCGTCGAGCTCGACCCGGACGGTCCCGTTTCGGGAGACACGCGCGGCGGACGCGCGAAGCCTCACGTCGACACCGGCGTCCCGAAGCGATGCGAGAACCTGCTCGGCGGCGAACGGCTCCTCGCGCTCGATCAGCCGCTCGCCGCGATGGACGAGCGTGACCGCCGAGCCGAGCGCCGACCAGGCCTGTGCCATCTCGACCCCGACGACCCCGCCGCCGAGAATGGCGAACCGTTCGGGCACGACGTCGGCGGTCGTCGCCTCGATGTTCGTCCAGGGGCGTGCCGCGCGGAGGCCTGGGATGTCGGGGACGAGCGCAGACGACCCGGTTGCCACGACGACTGCCTTCTTCGCCGCGAGCACCTCCTGCCCCACGCACACGCGCCGCTCGCCGTCGAGCCGTCCGCGGCCGCGCACGACCGTGACGCCACGCTCCTCGAGCCACGGCAGGTGAGGAGCGTCGTCGAGATGCGCGATCACGTCGTCGCGACGGTCGAGCACTGCCTGCACGTCGAGGGGCCCGACGACGAGGCCCGGAACACGATGTGCCTCACCGGCGAGCTCCCCGGGACGGAGCAGCGCCTTCGACGGCATGCAGGCGTAGAACGAGCATTCACCACCGACGAGCCGGCTCTCGACGATCGCAACCGAGAGGCCACGCTCTCCGAGCCTGCCGGCGACCACTTCGCCGGCGGGGCCGGCACCGATCACGACCACGTCGAACTCGCGCACGCCTCTCCTCCCGTCTTCTCAGATCAGTTCAAGCAGTCTTCCCGGTCAGCGGTGGTCTATGCCTCAGCGTCCGAGATCACCGGTGGCCGAGACCTTCACACCGTGTGCGCCGAAGTCGGCCTTCGACAGCTCGCGCACGGCGCCGTGCGCTGCTTCGGACGGATCGAGCGCGGGCATCCCGGCGCCGACGAGACGCGTGGCCACGAGCACCCCGCTGTCGTACGAGCCGTCGCCGCGCAACGTGACCCGCAGGATTGCGCTCGTCGACAGCGGGCCGCCCATCGCAAAGACGCCGTATCCCGCAAAGTTGCCGAGCGAGTACGCGATCAGCCGCCCGTGGTACCACTCCATCCCACGCAGGACATGCGGCCCGCTGCCGAGAACGAGATCGGCGCCCGCCCGCACGACGGCGTGCGAGAACGCGATCGCGTTGCCGCGGTTCTCACCGAGAAAGGTCTCGGTGCCCGCCCGCACGTGCTGCTGGTCGGCTCCCTCGGCGCCTGCATGCATCGTCACGATCACGACGTCCGCACGCGCGGCCGCCTTTCGTACGAGCCGCTGGGCCGCCTGGATCTTCGTCAACGACTGCGCCCACGGGTACGGCGCGAAGCCGACGAATGCGACCCGGATCGCTCCCACTTTCTGGTAGGCGATCTCTCCGGGCCTACCGGTATGCAGGAGCCCGACGCGGTCGAGGGCAGCGACCGTCTGCTGCTCGCCGGAGCGGCCGTAGTCGCGGGCGTGGTTGTTGGCGAGATTCATCATCGTGAAGCCGGCATGCTGGAGCCAGCGGGAGTACGACGGTGGCGTCTGGAACGCGAAGCAGTTGCGGCTGCCCGATCCGCATTTGGACGAGCCCCCGGTCGAGAGCGTCCCTTCGAGGTTGCCGACGACCACGTCGGCGGCGAGGTCGGTCTCGACGGCGTCGAAGAAGGTTCGGCCACCGCCCGGCGGGAGCTTGGCGCTCGAGCCCATCACGATGTCGCCGACGGCGGCGATCGAGACGACCCCGGTGGGGATCGATTTCGACCGCTCTTTGGCCGCTGCCGGATGCGTCGGGGTGGCTGCCGGCTTGACGGCGGGCGCGGCGTGCACCCTCTCGTCGACGGCCGACGGAGGCCCCTCCACGAGCAGCGAGAAGACGAAGCCCACCGCCACGACGACCGCTCCGGCGCGCACCGCTAGCGCCAACGCCCTCACGTCACGCCACCCCTCCCGGACCACGAGCCCGCCACGCCCGGTCGACGAAGCGTCATGCTGAGACGATCTTAGTTCCTGTTGCCGAGGAAGACGAGCGCGTAGTACGCCAGTTGAGTGAGCGCCGCGAGCGCAGCCGCGACATACGTCATCGCCGCTGCTGTGAGCACCGAGCTGACGCCGTCAGCCTCACCGGCGCTGACGATGCCGAGCTGATGCAGCTGCTGTTTCGCGCGTCGCGAGGCGTCGAACTCGACCGGAAGCGTGATCAGCTGGAACAGCACGACCACCGCGAACAGCACGACCGCCACCTGTACGAGACCTGTGAGCCCAAGCAGGGCACCGCCGAACAAGAGGAAAATCCAGGTGCTCGACGCGAACGACACCGCCGGGAACAGCGCACTCCGCGCGCGGAACGGTGCGTATGCCTTCTCGTGCTGAATCGCGTGGCCGACCTCGTGGGCTGCGATCGCCGCAGAGGCGACCGCGTTGCCGTCGTAGACGCCGGGAGACAGGTTGACGGTGCGCTTGCGCGGGTCGTAGTGATCCGAGAGCGGCCCGCCGGGCGCCTGCTGGATCGGCACCGCATGGAGGCCGTTGCGGTCGAGGATGGTGCGAGCGACCTGCTCTCCGGTCATCCCGTTGGCGAGCTGCACCTGCATCTGCGCTGCAACCGTCTTCTTCAGCCATCCCTGGATGACGAAGCCGATGATCAGCGGCGGAATCAGGAATACGAGATAGAGCCCAAAGCCTCCCATATGCATGTGCAGGGTACCAACGATGCCCCTCCTCAGCGCCCGATTTCGAGGGCCGCCACGCGGCACATGTGACCGGCGAGGGAGTGCGGCCGGGCTCTCGAGGCACGTTCGGCCGGTTCCCGCGACGTACGCTTGTGAATCTGAAGTATCATTGCTATACATTCAAAAGCGTTAGCCATCACGAGCGGTTGAGGGACCTGGCCCCGAGACGCCGCCGCAACCGGGAGCAGTGCCGATGAGGCACCGGCTTCGTCAGGTGCGAACTCCAGCCGTACGCCGCCCAACCCGGGACGACGGACGGGAAGATGGCGAAGCGCAGGTGCCGTAGGCATCGCTCAGGGCTCCGGGTCACGGAGCCCTCGTCGTTTCCGGGGGCGAGGAGGCAGCGCATGGCAGAGACGAGCACCCGGACTCTCAAGGAGGAGCCGTCGCTCGAGCTCGTCCTCAAGCGCAATCCGCAGGAGCGCCTGAAGCGGGAGAAGAGCCCGCTCGTCATGCTCGACGAGCTGCCCGCGCTGATTGCGACCGGCTACGCCGACATCGCCGAAGAGGACATCGTGCGGCTCAAGTGGTGGGGCCTGTACCACGACAAGCCGAAGATCGGGACGTTCATGCTGCGGATCAAGCTGCCCGCCGGGCGCGTCACGCCGGAGCAGTTGCGCGCCGTCGGCGAGCTATCCAACGAGCACGGCCGCGGCGCCGGCGAGCTGACGACGCGCCAGACGATCCAGCTTCACTATCTCGAGCTCGCGTCCCTGCCGCAGGTGTTCGCGCGCCTCCGCGCCGTCGGCCTGACGACGGTGGGCGCCTGTGGCGATGCGGTGCGCAACGTGACGGGCTGCCCCGTCGCAGGGCTCGCTCACGACGAGCTCTTCGACGTGACGGAGCTGACGCGGGAGATCACCTCGTTCTTCTACGGCAACCCCGACTACTCCGACCTGCCGCGCAAGCACAAGATCACCGTTGCCGCATGCGCGCATCGCTGCAACGCGCCGGAGATCAACTGCATCTCGCTCGTCGGCGTCGTGCGCGACGGCGAGCCGGGCTTTGCCGTCCTCGTCGGCGGAGGCCTCTCGTCGGTTCCCCGGCTCGCCCGCGACCTGGGCGTCTGGATTCGGCAAGACGAGGCGCTGCCCGTGCTGCGCGCGCTGCTCGACGCGTGGAAGGAAGACCTGCGCTATCGCCTTTCACGCGTGAAGGCGCGGCTGAAGTTCATGGTCGACGACCGCGGGCCGGAAGGGATGCGCGAGGAGGTGGAGCGCCGTCTCGGCTACGCGCTTCCCGACTTCACGCTGCCTCCGCTCGAGGGTGAGCCGGCAGATCACATGGGCATCGAGCCGCAACACGAGGCGGGTGTCAGCTCCGTGGGCGCGCCGGTGCATCTCGGCCTCGTCTCGGGCGATCAGATGATCACCGTCGCCGGCCTGGCAGGTACCGGCGACATCCGGATCACGCGGCAGCAGAACCTCGTTCTGACGGGTGTGGCGGACACCGAGCTCGAACGCACCGTCGCAGAGCTGGGCACGATCGGCTTCCCCGTCGACGCAAACCGCCTGCGCGCCAACTCGATCGGATGCACAGGGGAGCCGCATTGCAATTTCGCCGTCACCGAGACGAAGAGCCGGCTGGGCAGCTTGATCGAGCATCTGGAGGCGCGGTTCGGGAACGACGCCTCCGGCCTGCGCCTGCACCTCGACGGCTGCCCGCACGCCTGCGGCCAGCACTGGGTCGGCGACCTCGGCTTCCAGGGGACGACCGTCCGCGACGCGGAGGGTAGGCGCCACCAGGCCTACGACGTGCTCCTCCGCGGCGCGCTCGGGCCGAACGCCGCCATCGGGCGGCCCGTCTTCCGCCGCGTTCCCACGGAAGAACTGGACGAGATGGTCGCAGGGCTGATCGTTGGCTGGCTCGACCGGCGGCGCGGCAGCGAGAGCTTCCGATCGTTCTGCGACCGCCATACCGACGACGAGCTCGGCGTGCTGATCGGCCGGGAGCCGGCCCGATCGCGTCGAGGCGTCGAAACCGCCGAGGAGGCAGCATGAGCGTTGACTTTCTGGATGATCTGGAGGCGGGAGAGCTGTCGGTCGAGTTCGAGGGCCAGGAGCCCTGGGATCTGCTCGAATGGGCGATCGAGCGCTTCGGCGGCGGGCTCGCCTTTTCGACCGCGTTCCAGGAGGGTGACGTCGCCCTCATCGACATGGCGTACCGAATCGACCCGGCTGTGCGGGTGTTCTCGATCGACACCGGCCGTCTGCCACAGGAGACGCACGACCTCGTCGAGCAGCTCCGCGAGCGCTACGACGGCCTGCGGCTCGAATTGCTCTCGCCCGACGCCGGTCAGGTGCAGCGGCTCGTCGACCGGCACGGGCCCAATCTGTTCTATCGCTCGGTCGAGAACCGGCTCCTGTGCTGCAACGTGCGCAAGGTGCAGCCGCTGACCCGCGTGCTCGCCGGGCTCGACGCCTGGGTCACGGGACTGCGCCGCGACCAGTGGGCTTCGCGCTCGGACATCCGCAAGATCGAGATCGACCACGACCACGGGGCGATCGTGAAGCTGAATCCCCTCGCGGAATGGTCAGAGGACGAGGTGTGGGACTACCTGCGCGAGAACGACGTGCCCACTCACCCGTTGTACGCGCAGGGCTACACGTCGATCGGCTGCCTGCCGTGCACCCGGCCGGTGGCGAAGGGCGAGCCCGTGCGAGCCGGGCGCTGGTGGTGGGAGTCGGGTGCGCCGAAGGAGTGCGGCATGCACTGCGCCATCGAGACGGGGGGCTTCGAGCACGAGCTCCACGCGATCGTCGGCGAGGGCTCGCATGAATGAAGGCGCCGTCCGAACCGTCCCGGGAGAGGGCGTCCGCCTGTCCGAGGCCGAGCATGCGACGTGGCGCTCGCGGAGACGCGTGCCGTGCTCGACGCAGCCGTGAGCCCGGAGGCACGGACGCAGCTCTCGGCACTGGAGCTCGCCATCGAGACGGGCGTGCTCGACGACGACGACGCTCAATCGCTCGAGCGCATCGTCGAGCTGGCCCTGCAGGCCGGTCGCATCCGGGCCGTCTACGGCCCTCCCGGAGAACAGGCAGCACTGCGGCTCTACCGCAAGCTCCCGCGGGGAGCAGCACTAGCCGAAAGCGCCCGCGAAGTCACGGAAGCGCTGTCGTCGCTCCGGGGCAGCAGGATCGAGAGCGCCGCGCTGACGGCGGTCGGGCCGGGGTCGTTCACGCTCTCGCTGACGACGGACGAGGCGAGCCTGTCCGTGCGGCTCGATCGCCAGGGGGCGCGCCTCGCCTCGGTCGAGGTCTGACATGGCCGATCCGCGCTACTACATGGCGTGCATCGATCTCACGGGGCGCAGCGTGCTCGTAGTCGGGGGCGGCAGCATCGCGCTCGAGAAGGTCGAAGGCCTGCTCCACTCGGGCGCCCAGGTCACGGTCGTCGCGCCGCAGATCGTTCCGGACCTCGCGGGGCTCGATGTCACGCTCGTTCGGCGCGGGTACCGGAGCGAGGATCTCGACGGCCACTTCCTCGTGATCGCCGCGACCTCGACGACGTCGGTGAACCGTCGCGTCTTCCGCGACGCCGAGGCTCGCAGACAGCTGTGCAACGTCGTCGACGTGCCCGAATTGTGCTCGTTCATCCTTCCCGCCGTGCACCGCCAGGGCCCGATAGCAGTCGCCGTCTCGACCGGCGGAGCCTCCCCCGCGCTCGCGCAGCGCCTCCGCGACGAGATCGCAGCCGTGGTCCGGCCGGAGCACGCCGACCTTGCGTACCGGCTGCGGGAGCTGCGGCCCTGGGCGAAATCCCACCTCGCCACCTATGACGAGCGCAAGGAATACTTCGCAGGGCTCGTGACCGAGGCCCTCGGATGACGGTGCACCTCGTGGGTGCGGGACCGGGCGACCCCGAGCTGATCACGCTGCGCGGACTCCAACTCGTCCGCTCGTGCGACGTGCTCGTGGTCGACGCGCTCGTGGCCCCCGAGCTGGTCGACGAGGCACCCGACGATGCGCTCGTCGTCTCCCGGTCGGGCATGACACAGGACGCAATCGACCGTCTGCTCGTCGCCTACGGGGCGGCGGGGCTCGATGTCGTGCGGCTCAAGGGAGGCGACCCGTTTGTGTTCGGACGTGGCGGCGAAGAAGCGCTCGCGCTGGCCGAAGCAGGGGTTCCATTCGAGATCGTGCCCGGTGTGTCGTCCATCGCCGCGGTGCCCGCGTCCGCACTGATCCCGGTCACGCACCGCGGCGTTGCGGACCGCGTCACAATTGCGAGCGCCCACGGTGCCGACGGCGGCGAGCCGGACTACGCAGCCCTCGCTGCTGCAGGCGGGACGCTGGTGCTCTTCATGGGGCTCGAGCGCCTCGCGCAGCTCTGCACAGGGCTCATATCTGCCGGCCTGCCCGCAGCGACGGCGGCAGCGGTGGTCTCGCGCGGGACGCTACCCGATCAGGAGACGGTGACAGCAACGCTCGGCGACCTGGCGGAGCTCGCGGAAGGGCTCGAGTCACCGGCGCTCGTCGTCGTGGGCGAGGTGGTCTCGGTGGGTGCAGCGCTCGCCGCTGCTGCGTCTGCCACACTCGCCGTTTAGATGGTCAATCCCGAGTTCGTGCACCGGCGGCTGGGGGCCTGCGCAGGCGTCGCATCGCGGCCGACGCGAACGGCACCAAGGCCACCAGCCTTGCCACCGTTCGCGTCGACCACGCTGCTTGGCGCATGCCCTCCCCGCCGACACCCGAACTCGGAATCGACCATCTAGTGGAGTTCCGCCGCGTCGACAGCCTGCCGCCGTACGTCTTCGCGGTCATCCGCGACCTCACGCTGGAGTTGCGCCGAGCAGGCGACGACGTCGTGGATCTCGGCTTCGGGAACCCCGACCTCCCGTCACCCGAGCTCGCCGTCGAGAAGCTGGCGGAGGCCGCCCGCAACCCGCGCAACCATCGCTACTCGGCGTCGCGGGGGATCCCGAACCTGCGACTCGCCTGCTCGACGCTCTACCGGCGCAGGTTCGGCGTCGAGCTCGATCCCGAGACGCAGGTGCTGAGCACGATCGGTGCCAAGGAAGGGCTCTCACACCTGATGTGGGTCCTGCTCGAGCCGGGAGACTCGGCTCTCGTGCCCAGCCCGAGCTATCCGATCCACATCTACGCTCCGATTCTCGCGGGCGCCTCTGTCACACGCGTCCCGATGGGCGCCGACCAGGATCTGTTCGCGAATCTGGAGGAGGCATGGGAACGCGCCCAGCCGAAGCCACGCGTCGTCATCCTCTCGTTTCCCCACAACCCGACCACCGCGACCGTCGACCTTGCGTTCATGGAACGGGTCGTCGCCTTCGCGCGCGAGCACGAGTTGCTCGTCGTGCACGACTTCGCGTACGCCGACCTGGCCTTCGACGGCTTCGAGCCGCCGTCGATCCTGCAGGTGCAGGGGGCGGACGAGGTCGCGGTCGAGCTCTACACCCTGACGAAGTCGTTCTCGATGGCCGGCTGGCGCGTGGGCTTCATGGTCGGCAACCGCGAGGCCGTGGGTGCGCTCGCACGGCTCAAGTCATGGCTCGACTACGGGACCTTCCAGCCGATCCAGATCGCGGCGATCGTGACGATGAACGAGCTGCCCGACTATCCGCGCGAGGTTTCGGCCGTCTACGAGGCGCGCCGGGATGCGCTCTGCGACGGCCTCGCCCGGGCCGGCTGGTCCTTTCCCAAGCCGAAGGGAACGATGTTCGTATGGGCTCCGCTCCCCGAGCGGTATCGCTCACTCGGATCACTGGCGTTCGCGGAGAAGCTGGCGCGCGAGGCGAGCGTCGCCGTCTCGCCGGGCGTCGGCTTCGGGCCTGACGGCGACGCCTTCGTGCGCTTCGCGCTCGTCGAGAACGAGCAGCGCATCGGGCAGGCAGTGCGCGGGATCCGCAAGCTGCTCGACGCGTAGAGCGCGCCCGCACGTGCCCCGCCGTGCAGCTGCGGGGCCATGCCGGGGAGGCGAGGCCTGCCCCGCCTCCCCGGCCCCGTGCCTACTTCCTCTTGGCGGCCGGCTTCCTGGCCGGCTTCTTCGCCGCCGGCTTCCTGGCCGCCGGCTTCTTTGCGGCGGACTTCGCGGGCGCCGGCTTCGACGCCGCCACGGCAACCGTCGTATCGACGATCTTCGCGCCTGCCGCGAGCTTCTGGACCGCTGCCACGCCACTCAGCGCGGCGCGCTTCGTCTCGTACGCCTCACTCGCCGCGACCACTTGCCCGTTGGTCGAGAGCAGCGAGAAGCGGAACTTCCCGGTCGGCCCCTTCTTGACAACGAACTTCCCCGGCATTGCGCCTCCCATGTAGGTCACCATTGCGTACCGCCCCGAGTCTGGCAGGCGGACAGGAGGATGCCTAGCCCGGCAAGGCTCGCCTCCCGCGAGTTCTATCTCGCGTTCGTCTCCTCGGCCCGCCGGCGGGCGGCGCCGCCGGAGTGCTGCGCGGCACGCTTGTAGGCCTCGAACGCCTCGGCCTCGCGCCCTTCGCGCTCGAGAATGTCGCCGTAGCGCGCATAGATATGGGTGAAGAGCGGCGTCGCCGATGTCTCGAGGAATTCGATCGCGAGCTCGTAGACCTCGATCGCGCGCGCCGTGTCGCCCAGGCCGTCGAAGGCCGCCGCAATCTGGCCGTAGCATCGTGCGGCGTCGGCCGGGTGGCCTTCCTTCCGCAACAGGTCTGCCGTGCGCATCGCGAGCGCGGCGGCCTCCTCCGGTCGCCGGAGCAGGACCAGTGCACGCGCCTGCTCGAGGTCGAACTCGGCAGCGTCGTACGGCGTGGCGGCGGAGCCGAGCAAGGAGCGGCCCTGGTCGAGGAGGTTGAGCGCCTCCTCCGGGTTGCCGGCGCCGAGCTCCGTGAACGCCAGGAGAAGATGCGCCTTGGCTCTGTAGTAGGTGTGCTCGGTGGTTTCGAGGAGCTCGAATGCGCGCCGTGCGTTGCGGCCGGCGGCGTCGTGCTCGTCCCGAAGCGCGTGCAATCTCGACTGTGACCAGTAGATGCGCGCCAGGGCGACCGAGTCACCACCGTCGGTGTCCGACAGGATGCGTGCGAGCAATGCCATCGCCTCGCCGTGAGAGCCGTTGTCGATCAGGGCATTCGTGAGCAGCACAGCGAAACGGAGACGGAGCGCGGGATCGGACAGCGCGTCGGCGCGATCGAGCCAGCGCCTGAAGAGAACGACCGCCGACTCGGTGTCGCCGGTGCGGGCGTACGCACGCCCCAGAGTGTCGGCCGCGCCGGCGTCGTCGAGCGCCGGATCGAGCACGAAGGCACGTTGGAGATGCGCGATCGCGTCGTGCGCCTCCCCCCGCCGGAACGCAACCTGGCCAAGACCCGCCTCCACGCAGGCGAGCACGTTCGGGTCGGTCTCACCGTCCGCGATCGCGACATAGGACGTCTCCGCCTCGTCCACCTGATCGAGGCGAAGAGCGATGGAAGCATCGCGGAGGCGGGCACGTGCAAGAGAGCCCTCCGGTACGTCCGGCTCCCCGGTGGCGAGCCAGCGCTCGCTGACCCCGACGCTCCCGGCCAGTCTGCGCACGACCTGCAGCGAGGGAACGCGCATCCCGGACTCGATCCGCGAGATGTACCCGATCGAGCAGCCGGCGAAGGCGAGGTCGCCCTGCCGCAGCCCACCGGCAAGCCGAGCCTCGCGAAGACGACGTCCGAGCAGGACCGGGTCGTCGATGTGGTCGGCGCTTTGTTGCGGCATCGTCTTTTCCCTCGCGATCGGTTATCTTATGTCAACTGCCCGGCGCCGGGGTTCACGTCCCAACGATCCGAAAGGACCGAACCCCATGATTCATCGCATTGCACCGCTGCTGGCCATTGCCGGCCTCCTCGCCGTGCTCGCCGGCCACGTCGGCCCGACCTGGCCGTAACCACGAGCCGCCCGATCGGCTCGTAACGTCCCCGTCGTGGGCCGTGCTCCGGCGTCGAACACCGGAGCACGGCCGCGATCGGCAGCAATAGCGGGATCGGAGCGCGCAACGACGACCCGAAAGCAGGTGCGATCGCATCGGCAGCGACTCTATCCCCTCTGCCGGACAACGAGACCAGCGCCTCGCAATCGTCGCCGAGGGGCGCCGGGGAGCGCGGACGCTCGCTGCCACGAGATCCTTCTTGACTGGAGTTGAAATCCTTCGTCCCAGCTGACCCGAGTTGCGCGTGACCGACTGTGACTGTAGGACAATACGTGGCAAGCTTGAAGGAGCCCGCGACGCGCGACGGAGGAGCCGGCAATGGGTCGACACAAGCGCATGACGAGGGAGCAACCCGGCGGCGACGTCCTCGGACGGCAGTTGCGCGCCCTGCGGCACGACCGTGGCCTTCGCCTCGTCGATCTTGGTGCGGCGACGGGGCTTTCGCACGCATTTCTGAGCCAGGTCGAGTGCGGCACCGCCTATCCGAGCCTGGGCACGCTGTGGACGATCGCGGAGGCCCTTGACGTCCATCCGGGGGTTCTGCTGCACGAGTCGACGAGCCGGGAGCCGTTCGTCGTACGCGGCGGGGGAGGCCGGATCGTGATGGAGACCGATGACGACCCTGCAGCCGTTGTACGCGCCCGGACAGAGTTGCATCATCTCAAAGCAACGATTGCGAAGGGTCGCCTCGACGCGACCGGGCTCGATAGTCACTCGGGCGAGGAGTTCGTCTACGTGGTCGAGGGCGCGGTCGAGATTGCGGTTGGAGACGCGACGCATCGCCTCGAGCAGGGTGACTCGATCGTCTTCGACGGCTCGATCCCTCACGGGTATAGGACGCTCGGAGACGGCGAGGCGACCGTCCTGTTCGTCTTCACGACGCAAGCCCCCGAGGGCAAGCTCGACGGGGGTCACACCGCCTGGTGCCGCCGCCTGCCCCAAGTCGAGAGCGCGAGCATCGGCGCGCACCGACAACGCGACGCGCGCCGGGACACGGTGAATCTCTGACAATCGGCTAACACGGCCTTCATACGACCCGTCTACGGTCGGGGTGTGCGTATGGGAAGCAGTGTTCTCGTCGCTGTGGCAGTCGCCGCCGGGCTCCTCGTGACATCCGGCGCCCGCGGCGCAACCGCGTATTCGGACACCCTCACGGGGACCGAGATCGTCCCGGTCAGCTCCACGCTCGGTACCTTCGTCGGTGTCGCGACCGGCCAGCTACCCGGTGCATGGCGCGTCCAGATCGCACACGAGCCGCTCGCGACGGGGCCGACAGTGCTCATCACCGGCGGCACCTTCACGCTCCGCACGACTTCGGGCAAGAGGTTTCACGGACCGGTTACCGCGGGCTCGGTGACGGTCATCGACCGAGGCATCCAGTGCACCAACCAGACCTATCGGGTCAGTGCCGCGCTGAAGATCGGCTCGGTCGCCGTGACGCTCACCCACCATCGCCGCTCCTTCTTCGGCCGCTGTGTCGTCTACGCGGCGACGATTCAGGGGCAGGGCATCTTCAACGTCTGACGAGGCGCCGGAGGTGACGGCGGCGAAGCACGACCCCGCCGGGGGTGGCGCGGTGGGGGCCAGCGGGATGGTGCCCTCCCCCGTCGGCCCCCGTATGCACCAAGGAGCGGCTGCCTCCCCCAAGGCGGTCTACGCTCCTGTCCGACGGTAGGCGCTCCGCCGGCCTTCGTCTCTCCCTCGATCGAGGGGCGAGGAGCAGGCCCGCGCAACGTGGCCCCCTCGTCACACGGGAATCGTCAGGCTGTCGATGTCGATCGGGTAGTCCGTGAGCACGTCGATGCCGTCGGGTGTGACGACGACCGTGTCGGAATGACGGAACCCGCCGACCTCGCCGGAGTAGAGACCGGGCTCGATCGTGAACACCATGCCCGGCTCGATCGGTGTGCGATCGCCGATGTCGAGGAACGGCGCCTCGTGGTTGCGCAGACCGATGGCGTGCCCCGTGTGCTGCTTCCAGAGCGGGAGCAGGTCGTTGGCCTCGAAATACCGGAGCACCGCCGCGTCGACGTCGGCGCAGGTGACCCCGGGGCGCAATGCGTCGAAGGCGACCCGTTGTGCGGCGACGGCGTGATCGAACAGGCGCCGCATTTCGTCCGTCGGCGTGCCGATGACGAGTGCGCGCTCGAGCTCGGCGTTGTAGCCCCAGATCGGAGCGCTCGTCTCCGTGACGAGGACGTCGCCCTCACGGAACTCGATGTTGTGGGCGACAGCATGAGCCCACGCGCTCCTCCGCCCGATCTGACCGCGGTAGCCCGCCGACACGCCGTCGGAGGACGCTTGCTGCCCGCCGTACGCAGCGCCGAGCTGCTCGAGCATGGCGAGCGTCGCTTCGTGGCCGGCCTGGAGGCTCGCCTGCGCCTCGGTGGCTCCGGGCTTCGTATACCGCTGCAGGAGCCTGTGCGCGTGCTCGCACCATCTCGCGCTCTCCCTGATGAGTGCCACCTCGGCCTCGCTCTTGCGGACCATCATGCTCTCGATGAACGGTGCGAGCGGCGAGACGCTCGTCTCCATGACCTCGCTCAACGCGGGGCCCTGGTAGCCCAGAATGCCCGGATAGCCGTCCTGATCGGCAGCGAGCGGGCCGGTCATTCCCATCTCCAGCAGCACGCCCCGGAGCACGCGCATCGGATGCTCGAGACCCGGGTACTCGGGGTAGGACTCCACCCGCTCGAACACCGTCTCCGCCCGCACACGGTCGACTTCGAACTCGGGGACGAAGACCGCCAACTCGCCCGTACCGTTCGCGAGGAAGGCAACGGGTCGCTCGGTGGCAAGGAAGCCGAAGCTCGTGAAGTACTGGATGTAGTGCTCGTCGAAGAGGACGTAGCCGCTGAGCCCGTTGCTCTGCACATGTTGCAGGAGCCGCGCCCGCCGGTCCTGCAGCTCTACCGCCGGAATCCCTGTTGTTGGTTGCATGTGACGACGCTCCTCCGCGGCCGGGCGCGAGATGTGTGGGGTGCGTGGTGGACGATAGTTGCCCGGGTCGAGCGACCGGCGCGGGAACTGCACTGAGGAAGCGTGTACGGTCACCGTGTGCAGCGCGGACGCCTGCCTCAGCTCGACGGCGGCTTTTTCATCACGGACGGCGGGATCGAGACGACCCTGATCTTCCATCAGGGTCTCGACCTTCCGGCGTTCGCCGCGTTCGACCTGCTGAAGGACGACCAGGGCGTCGAGCAGCTCCGCCGCTACTACGCGCCCTATTCCGACATTGCGTCGAAGCAGGGCGTCGGCCTGGTGCTCGAGAGCCCGACATGGCGAGCGAACCCGGACTGGGCAGCCGAGATCGGGTATTCGGTGGAGCAGCTCGACGCGCTGAACCGGAAGGCGATCGCCCTCATGTGCGATCTCCGCGACGAGCACCCATCCGAAGCGGCGGTCGTGGTCAGCGGCTGCGTCGGACCTCAGGGCGACGGCTACAGCCCTGCCACCCGGCTGTCGGCAGACGAGGCTCGGCGCTACCACGCGACCCAGATCGGCACCTTCGCCACCACGGCCGCCGACATGGTCACCGCGATCACGATGACCTATCCCGAGGAGGCGATCGGCGTCACGCGCGCCGCCGCCGACGTCGGGCTGCCGGTCGTCATCTCGTTCACGGTCGAGACCGACGGCCGGCTCCCGAACGGACAGGGCCTCGGTGACGCGATCGCACAGGTCGATCGCGAGACGGGTGCCACGCCTGCCTACTACATGATCAATTGCGCGCATCCGTCTCATTTCGAAGGCGTGCTGGAGGAGGGCGCGCCCTGGGTCGAGCGCATCGGGGGTCTGCGGGCGAACGCGTCCAGCAAGAGTCACGCCGAGCTCGACGAGGCCACGAAGCTCGATGAGGGCGACCCGCAGGATCTCGGTGCGCGCCATGCCGCCCTGCGAAGACGCCTACCCCGCGTGAACGTCATCGGAGGCTGCTGCGGAACGGACCACCGCCACGTGGCCGCGATCTGCAGCGCCTGGCTCGCGGCGAGTGCCGCGGGCGCGCAGGATTAGAGGAAGCTGACGGGGTACCCGAGATGCGCTTGCGCGAGCGCCACCGCGCGGAAGTCATGCTGGTGGATGCCGTTCGTGCGGAATGCGCAAAGATCGCGCCAGTAGCGCTGCATGCGCTGCCCGTCGCGCGCGCCCGTCGTGCTCCCCGCGCGAAAGACGGTCTCGCCCGCCTCCCAGCAGAGCCGCGCTGCGGTCATCTGCTGACCGTAGAGGCGCAGCATCTTCTCCTGCGTGAACGGATCCCCGTCCTCGACGGCGCGCCGGGACCAGTCGAGGTAGAGATCTCCGGCCCGGAGAATGATCGAGTAGGCGGAGTCTGTCCATGCCAGCGCGAGCCCGAGGCATCGCTGGTAGTCCGCCTCTTCGGCCTTCAAGAGACCGTTCATGGTGAGGGAGACCGTTCTCTTGCCGTCGATCAGCCGCTCGAACTCGTCGGTCGCCGCCTGTGCGTTCCCGACCTGCACCGCCGTCAGACGGCCGACGGCAAACCCTCCGAAGCGGCCCCCGTACAAGGGGTTGCCGTGCAGCTCGTAGCCGACGGACGGGCGTGCCCCGTCCTCCATGTCGGTGAAGGGAACGGCGTGGTGGGCCGGGATGAACGTCTCCTCGACCTCGACGCTGTGCGAGCCGCTCCCCTTGAGCCCGATCAGGTCGCCCCAGTTGTCGAGGCGGCGGAATTGCGCCTTCGGCACGAAGAAGACGAGGAGATCGTCGATCGTGATGTCGCTGCTCTTGAGCGGGATCAGCCCCATGTGATGCGTTGCGTAGGGAACGCCCGAGCAGAAGTGCCACGTGCCCCGGATGCGGTAGCCGCCGTCCACGGGGATCGCAAGCGCGTTCTCGTAGGCAAAGCTCGCGGACGCGACGAAATGCCCGTCGCCGAAGAAGTCATCCTGCGCCTGCTCGGAGTAGAACGCCGCCGCCTGCTGTGCGTGCCCGGCGCCGAGGCTCAGCATCCAGCCGGTCGAGGGGCAGCCGCGAGACACGGACATGATCACCTTGTAGAAGGTGGTCACGCTCTGCTCGAGCCCGCCGTAGCGCCGGGGGACGTGTAGGCGGTAGAAGCCCGCCTCCGTGAAGGCTTCGTGCAGCTCCGCCGAATAGAAGGTGCGCTCCTCGGTCGCGGCCTGCTCGTCCAGGAGCCACGGCCGCATCGCATCCGCCCGCTCGACGAGCTCCTGCTCGGTCGTCTCCGGCTCGCCGGCGGCTGCCTCGCTCCCCACGGCGCCCACTATCTCATGCCGGTCCACGCGGCTGGGGCCCCGCCCGCGATATCCGCCGATCGCGCGGCTCGAGCGTCATGGGCCGCAAGCGAGATCTCTGGAAGACCGGGGTCTGGTGCTCTGTCAGGGTGGAACAGGTGGGCGAGCTGGCGCACTCCGTCGGCAAGACGCGGCGCCGGCCGGGAGTAATAGCTGTCGGCATCCACGGCGACAGCGGCGAACGGCAGCTTCAGGCCCGCGGCGCGCTCCGCGGCGGCGCCGGCATCGAACCCACACGGCGCAATCACGACGAGCTCGGGCTCGTGGGCGACGACCTCGTCCCACGTCGTGGGGTAGGACGGCCGGCCGGCTCTGCCGAGAATGTCCGTGCCGCCGGCGAGTTCGATCATCTCGGGTAGCCAGTGCCCGGCGCAGAAGGGCGGCTCGATCCACTCGGCAAAGAACACGCGCCGGCGTGTCAGCCCGCGCACCGCGTCCGCGGCCGCTTCGATCGTCTCCCACATCCGAGCGACGAGCTCTTCGCCGCGATCGAGGGCGCCGAGCTTCACCGCAAGCGTGCGAACCGAGTCGGCCACGTCCGCCAGCGTTCGTGGGTCGAGCGAGACCACGTCCGCGCCCACCGGGCACGCCGTGGCCAGTTCGCCGCTCGAGACGGCGCAGACTGCGCAGAGATCCTGGGTCACGATCAGATCAGGCGCGAGCGTCTCGATCTGGGCGGCGTCGACGGTGTAGAGGGAGCTGCCGTCTCTGACGGAGTCGCGCACAGCGCGGTCGATCTCGAGGCTCGACAGCAACGAAGGGTCGATCCTGGCAGCCGTCACGACCGGCTTTCCGACGACCTCGGGCGGCCAGCGGCACTCCTCGGAGACACCGACGAGCGAGTCGATCAACCCGAGTTGCGCGATGATCTCCGTCGCGCTCGGCAATAGTGAGCAGACCCGCATGTCGATCGACTCTAGCCCCACCGACTCCGGCCCCCGGCGCGAACCCGGTGGTTCCCCGCACAGCCCGCCTGCGAGCCTCTGCCACTCGTGCTCGTTCGTACGTGTCGTAGGCGGCCGCCGCGGGCAGCGCTACCTGCTCTGCCGCAACGAGACGATCCCTGCCAAGTATCCCAGCCAGCCGGTCTTCGCGTGCACCGGGTACGAGCGGGGGACGAGCGCTGTGCGGCTGTGAGGGCCACGCGATCTCACCGAACCTCATCCATGACGGATTGCGGCGCCTGGCGACGCGTGGACGACCATCGTGCGTCGGGCATTCCCGGCCCGGGGCCGGTGGCGATCGGAGATCTCACGGGCGACAGCGTCCGCTCGTTCCCTGTCCACGAGGACGAGGACCGAGCCTCCGAACCCGGCGCCCAGCAGCCTCGCACCGTAGGCACCGGCCTCCTCGGCGAGCGAGACGAGCAGATCGAGCTCCGGAATCGAAACCTCGTAGTCGTCGCGAAGGCTTTCGTGGCTCGCGAAGAGGAGCGCTCCCGCAGAGGCCAAGTCGCCTGCTTCGAGCGCGACCGCGAACTTGCGCACTCGATCGTTCTCGGTGACCACGTGGCGCAGTCGACGCGCCGGAATGCCGTCGAGGCCGCTCACGTCGGAGAGCGCGACCATGGTCGAGCGCTGGGCGCAGATCGTCCGGAGCGCGCCCTCGAGCTCGGTGCGGCGTGAGGCGTATGCGGTGTCCTCGAGGCTTCGGTCGACACCGGAGTCGACGATCAAGAGCACAGCCTCCAGGGGCATCCGCACGAGGCTGTATTCCAGCGTCCAGCAGTCGAGCAAGACGGCTGCCCCTTCCTGGGCGAGAACACTGGCAGCCTGGTCGAGGATGCCGCACGGGACGCCGACTGCTTTGAGCTCGGCCCGCTGGCAGGCAAGCGCGAGCTCGAGCGGCTCGAGCTCCCAGTCGGCCACGGCGCAGAGCGCAAGCGCCACTGCCACCTCGAGCGCAGCGGAGGACGAGAGGCCCACTCCGGCCGGGAGGGTGGACGAGACCGTGCCGGTCAACCCCACGGGCGGCCGGCCGAGCACGGCGAGCTCGGCCGCGACGGCCTGCGCGTAGCGGGCCCAGCCGGTCGCGGCATCCCCGCCCCCATCGGGCTGAAACGGCCGCGCGACACCGGCAAGGCTCGACGTGAGGGAGACTGCGTCCGAGCTCGAGAGGATCTCGAGGGTCACGCCGAGCTGCGTTGCCACGGGGAGGACGAGCCCGCCGCTGTAGTCGGTGTGCTCGCCGATCAGGTTGACGCGGCCGGGCGCCCAGGTTGCAAGAGATGTCTCGGCCACGAGATCGGCGGGGCTAGGCGCCCAGCCTGACGCCGTCCTCGAGCGCCTGTCGGAAGATGATGTCGAGCCAGACGGCCGCGTTCCTGCCGTACTCGGCACGCACGGGGGCGCTTTGTCCGGCCAGGACACGATCCCAGGTAAAGGCCCTGCAGAGCGCTCCGAGCACGTAGCCGCGATCGAAGAGCTCATGGAGCTCTCGCGAAGAGGCGAAGCGCGTCCAGGGCTCGAGGTAGGCGGAGCGAAGGCGGAGCATCTCCCTGCCGTTCGGTTTCAGTCTCCGCCGGAACGCGATGTCGCGAAGCGTGTTGACGAGCCCGGCGAACGGATGGGAGACGGCGGCCTCGCCCCAGTCGAGGAGCCGAGCCCGGCCATTCAGCACGAAGACGCTGGTCTCGTGGAACTCCTCGTGGATCACCGTCGCCGGCACAGCGCCTGCGAGCGCCTCGGTGAGGGACTCGAGCTCGGGCGCGAGTGCCAGGAGCCGCTCGACGTCCACGGTGGCAAGCCCTGCGACGCGCTCGACCAGCTCGGGATAGGCGGCCGACATCGCGGCGGGACGCCTGTCCGGGGCTCCGAGCGCAACCAGCTCCTCGACGACGTCGGCGAGCTCGATCTGCAGCTCCGCGTAACGCGGGAGCAGCTCGTCCCACGACGGTGCCGGGTCTCCGCTCTTCAGGACCCCGCGCAGCTGGCGCCCGGCATCTCGAGTCAGGAGCCAGGTCCCTTCGGCCGCAACTACTTCCGGCGTGAAGTCCGGGCACCGCCTCGAGACGGCGTCGGTCACCGCCGGCTCGAACGCGAGGGCCGGTGCCGGCTCCTTGAGCCAGACGTCTCCGGACGCGGTCGTGATCCGGGCGACGGCCGCCCAGGGACGCGTACGCACGAGCTCCAGCTCTCCGAAGGGCTCCAACCCGCTGCGCCGCAACTCGATCCCGACCCACGATTCGACATCGTCGAACCAGTGGGGCTCGTCCCACGGCAGCGGCTGCGGCTCGTCCAAGGTGCCGCATCGTATTCATCCGCTCCGGCGTCGACCGTGCTCCCTTGCGCGGCTATCCATAACATTGGACAATGAGTCCATCATGATGGATGCGATGGAGACGGGCACGCAAGACGTCAACCAGCGCATCGCCGTCCGTGTGCGGGCGTTGCGCTCGGAGCTCGGCCTGTCCCTCGATGGGTTGGCCGCACGAAGCGGCGTCAGCCGTTCGGCACTGTCGTTGATCGAGCGGGCCGAGAGTAGCCCCACCGCCGTCGTGCTCGACCGGCTCGCCGCCGGTCTCGGCGTTCCTCTCACCTCGCTGTTCGGCGCGGGCGCCGCAGCCACGGCGCAGCCGCTCGCGCGACGTGCCGACCAGGCGGTGTGGCGCGATCCGGGCTCGGGTTACCTGCGGCGCAGCATCTCGCCGGGCGGGTTCGCATCGCCGATCGAGATCGTCGAGGTGACCTTTCCGGCGGGCGCGCGCGTCGCCTACGAAAATGGCGCGCGCGATCATGTCGTCCACCAGCAGGTGTGGGTGCTCGACGGCACGCTCGAGCTCACCCTCGGCCTCGACACGCATCGACTCGAAGCCGGCGACTGTCTCGCGCTGCGGCTCGACGAGCCGACCGCATTCAGCAATCCCACGCGCAAGCCGGCCCGTTACGCAGTCGTGCTGGTCGCCGAGCCCCTGACCAGGAGATGAGACGACCATGAGCATCGACGTAGCGATTCGCCGGCTGCACGCGCCCGGCGAGGCAGAGATCGCCGCGCTGGCCGATGTGCTGATCGACTGCGTCGAAGGCGGCGCCGGGGTCAGCTTCATGCACCCCTTGTCGCCTGCCCGTGCGCAGGCGTTCTGGCGCCGCGTCGCCGAAGGAGCGCGCGCGGGCGAGCGGGCGCTGCTGGTGGCCGAAGACGCGCAGGGCATCGTCGGCACGGTGCAGCTCGTGCTCGAGCAGCCGGAGAACCAGCCGCACCGAGCCGACCTGGCCAAGATGCTCGTACACCGCCGCGCACGCCGCCAGGGGCTCGGCGCGGCGCTGATGCGCGCCGCCGAGCAGACGGCGCGCGAATGCGGCAAGACGCTGCTGGTGCTCGACGCCGTGACCGACGGCGACGCCGCGCGCCTGTATGCGCGCCTCGGCTGGACGAGGGTCGGCGAGATCCCCGGCTACGCGCTGATGCCGCGCGGCGGGTTGTCCAGCACGACGTACTTCTACAAGGAGTTGGACGCGCCCGAGGCGTGACGCCGATGGCGCGAAGCTCGTTGACCGGCCTTCAAGCCGACGCGCGGACTCGAACCGCGGACCCCTTCATTACGAGTGAAGTGCTCTACCAGCTGAGCTACGTCGGCGCGCGGCGGATTCTAGCCTGATGCCGGTCGCGGCTAGCGAAGCCCCGCGTCGACGGGCACGAGCGCGCCCGTCACGCCGGAGGAGAGGTCGCTCGCGAGGAAGAGGGCAACGCGCGCCACGTCGTCCTCGGTCACCATGCGCCCGAGCGCGGTGCCCTGGGCGGCCTGCCGGATCGCTTCGTCGACCGCGAGGCCACCCTCGGAGGCGCGATGGACGAGCCGTTCCCGCAGCGCCTCGGTGGCAACGGGGCCCGGGCCGATCGCGTTGACGCGGATGCCGTCGGCTCCCACGTCGAGCGCCGCCGTACGGACGAGACCGAGCACCGCGTGCTTGGAGGCCGTGTACGCACCCTGTGCCGGAACCGCCGTGCCACGCGTTCATGGACGCCATCACCACGATCGCGCCTCCACTCTCCGCGCAGCGCCCGGGCACCGTACTTCATCGTCGTCGCGACCCCGCGGACGTTGACCGCGAGCGTGCGGTCGAGCGCGGCCAGATCGAGCTCGGCGGTGTCGCTCCAGCGCGGGACGACGCCCGCGTTGGCGACGACGACGTCCAGACGGCCGAAGTGGGCGACGGCATCGGCCACCGCGCGTTCCACCTCGCCTTCGTTCGTCACATCGGCGACGAGAGATATCCATCCCTCCGGGCACGCTCCCGTCTCCAGGTCGACGACCGCGCCGAGCGCGCCGCTCGCTGCGAATGTGCGAGCGATCGCGGCGCCGAGGCCCCGCGCCCCTCCGGTGACGAGCGCGATGCGACCGGCCAGAAGCCCCGCGACTGTGTCGCTCACCGCGCCGGGGCGATCCCGGCCGGATCGGCGACCGCATCGACCGCGCCGCGCTTGCGCGTATGCGCGCGCCAGGTCGTCGCCCAGTTCGCGGGATCGTTGAGATCCGTGGCCGACAGGCGGCGGATCGCCTGGTTGTGCGGCGCCGTGCGCACGATCTCGGGATCGGTGTACGCCTCGTCGACGACGTGGGCGAGCACGGCGATCCACTCGTCGATGTCCTCCTTCGACCACATCTCCCCCGCCTCGGGCGTGAACGGCTGCGGCACGAGCCACGGCTCGTGGCTGAGCCAGAACGCGTCGATCCCGAAGTCGACCATCCGGTTCTGGACGTCGAACACCGTGATGCCCGTGTCGCGCTCCATCGTCTCGAGGCTGTAGCGCGTCATCTCGAGGCGCGGCGCCGTGAGGTGAGGCTGCGACTTCGTCACCCCGCGGATCGCAAGGAGCCGCTTCTCCATGTAGTTGTTGGCGAGCACGGAGATGTCGGCCGCCTGCTTGATCCCGTCGGCGCCCATCGCTCGACTCCAGGCGTACGCGTAGACGAGCTGCGGCACGTTGCCCCAGAACTCACGCACCTTGCCGACGGAGTCGGGGCGGTCGCGGTCGAGCCGGTAGCGCTCGCCGTCGCGCACGACGACCGGCTCGGGCAGGAATCGCGCGAGCTCCGTCGGTGCAGCCGTAGGCCCCGACCGCCGGGCCGCCGCCGCCCTTCGGCGCTCCGAACGTCTTGTGGAGCATGTACATGCACGCGTCGAACCCGAGCTCGCGCGCCTTGATCCTCCCCATCACGCCGTTGAAGTTGGCGTGGTCGTAGAAGCAGAGCCCACCGGCGTCGTGGACGATGTCGACCCACTTGTCGATCTCGGGGTTGTAGACGCCCATGTCGTCGGGGTTGCCCACCATCAGGGACGCCGTCCGCTCGGAGACGGCCGCCTGCAACGCAGCGAGCGACGGATAGCCGTTCTCCTCGAGCGGCAGCGTGACGATCTTGAATCCGGCCGCGTTGCGCCGTCGCCGCGTTGCACGGGTGCGCCTGGATCGTGGTCACGATCTCGTCGCGCTGAGCGAGCTCGCCGCGCGCGGCGTGGTAGGCGCGGGTGATGACGGCGTGCGTGTACGCGGCGTGCGCGCCGCCGCCCGGCCTGGAACACGAACGCGTCCATGCCGGACACGCCGCGCAGGATCAGATCGAGCCCGTGCACCAGCTCGAGGACGCCCTGCAGCGTCTCGTCGTCCTGGTCCGGGTGGAGCTCCGCGATCTCGGGGCGCGCCGCGAGCTCGGTCGCAAGCCGCGGGTTGTACTTCATCGTGCAGGTCCCGAACAGGCTCACGCCCATCATCCCGAGCGTCTCCTGCGAAAGGTGGAGGTAGTGGCGCAGCACCTCCGGCTCGGACAGCTCGGGCAGCGCCGGCGGCGAGCGCGCGCCGCATCCCGTCCGGCACGAGCGCGTCGACGTCCCCCACGGTCGAAGCGATCTCCCGGCTCGGCCTCGTCGAAGACGACACCGCGGCGGCCGGGGGCGCCCATCTCCATCACGAGCGGCTCGTCCCAGACGGCCGCGTGGTAGCGCCGCAGCGTCACGCGACCACCTCCGCCACCGCAGCGGCGAGCCGGTCGATGATCGGCCTGCGTGTGCATCTCGGTGACGCAGTAGAGCGCGCTCTGCCCGAGCTCCGGAAAGTCGCGCGACAGGTCCTTGCCCCCGAAGATGCCGCGTTGCGCGAAGGCGGCGATTGACCTCCGCGACGGTCTTGCCGGTGGCGCCGAAGTCGACGACGAACTCCTTGAAGAAGCCCTCGGGGAAGACGATACGCACGCCGTCGATCTCGGCGAGCCGCCGGGCGGCGTAGTGGCTGCGGGCGATGATCAGCCGCCCCAGCTCCGCGAACCCCTCCGGCCCCATCAGCGACATGTAGACGGCGTTCGCGACGGCCCAGAGGTACACCGAGTTGCCCGTCCAGTCGTTGCCCTCCTCGCGGCTGCCGTACGAGGTCTGCTCGAAGAGGGCGATGCCGAAGCCGCGCTCGCCGGCGATCGTCTCGGAGATGCTGAGCAGCAGCGTCGGGTACTGGTGCGCGTAGCGTCGGCTCGTCGCGCGTCGCGATGAAGCCGCCGGCGCCGCCGCCGCACGACATGTGCACGCCGAGCGGCTGCGTGCTGCCGACGACGATGTCCGCGCCGTAGTCGGACGGCGGCGCGAGGATGCCGAGCGAGAGCGGGTCGACGCCGACGATCGTCTCGGCGCCGTGACTGCGGCGCGAGCGCCGCGATCTCGGCGGCGCGCGGCTCGATGCCCCCGAGGAACGAGGGGTTGTCGAAGAGCACGGCCGCGGTGCGGGCCGAGAGCCGGCGCTCGAGATCGGCGACGTCGATGCCGCCCGCGGCGGCGTCGTGCCCGACGCAGCTCGACCTCGATCTGGCCCGGCAGCTCGGCAGCGCCGCAGTACGTGCGGATCACCGCGAGACGCTCCGGGCTGATCGTGTCCGGCACGAGCACGTGGGAACGCCCGGTCAGACGTGCGGCCATGCGGACGGCATGGCCGGCCGCGCAGCCCCAGCTGTAGACGGGGAGGCCGACGAAGTCCATCCCGATCAGCTCGGCGAGCTGGCTCGTGAACTCGAACCAGGCCTGGTTGCGGCCGTGGTCGGAGCGACGGCGTGCCCCAGACCGGCGTCAGGAACTCGCTGCGGCGCACGACCTCGTCGCAGATCGCGGGTACGTGGTGCTGCCAGATGCCGCCGCCGAGGAAGCTGAGGTTCCGCTCGCACGTCTCGTTGCGGGCCAGCATGTCGACCATGTGCCGCCGCAGCGCGGCCTCCGAGACGAGAGCGGGCGGCAGCTCGAGTCGCCCTGCCATGCGGTGGGCGGCCGGAATCTGCGCGAAGAGCGACTCGACGTCCGCGGCACCGACGGCCTCGAGCAGCTCGCGCTCGAGCTCCGCCGTCGAGTTCGGCATGTAGGGGTGCGCGCTCATGCCGCAACCCGGTACACGATGTCGCGCCGCGGCGCGACGTGCACGCGCCGATAGCCGCAGAGAGCCGCGTCGAGCTCGGGGTCGCCCGTGTCGACGTGGAGCAGCGGCGGGTCGAGCGCGAGGAGCTTCCTCAGGCCCGCGATCACCTCGATGTTCTCGGCCCCGATCCGGCGCAGGACGGCGGGGCTGAGCTGCTGGTTGCCGCGGCCGAACAGCGCGCCCTGTCCGCCGACGACGCCGATCAGTAGCGTCACGGGCTCGTCGCCGAGCAGCTCGAGCAGCTCGCGCTCGCCGAGGTCGCGCGCCGAGCAGGCGGCCGGCGCGCACCACGTCGACACCGAGCAGTGTCTTCGGCAGCCCGAGGCGCCGCATCACGCGCCGCGTCGTCGTGCCCGGGCCGAGGACGTAGATCCGGCGCGGATCCATCGCGGCGGCGACGGCCGCGCACAGCGCCTCGAGCGCGTCCTCGTCCGACGGCGCGGCGCTTTGCTTGGCCGCCTGCACCCTGCGCGCGGTCGTCGCGGCACGCACGCGGCTCCGTAGAGCCGCGTCGAGACCGTGCCCGGCGCGGACGGCGTCCTCGTCGATGTCCATCACCTCGGCCTCGCGAACGGCGCCTCGCGGCAGCGACGGCCATGAAGGAGGCGACGACGTCCCCCGCGCTCTCCGGTGTCGTGGCAAACACGCCGGAGTGCATCTTGACGCCCGTGGGCACGCCGAGGATCGGCAGGCGGTCGCCGACGACGTCGTGAATGTCACGCGCGGTGCCGTCGCCGCCGGCGAACAGGATCAGGTCGACCCCGCGGCGGGCGAGCTCCGCCGCCGCGGCACGCGGTGTCGGCGGCGGTCGTGACAGCTCGCGCGACGCCGCGCCGGTCGGCAGAACCTCCGTCTCGAAGGCGAAGGCGGCCGCGAGATCGGCGCCCATCACGCCGGCGGCGGCGAGCAGGCGCACGCCGGCGCACCGGCGCTCGAGCCGCGCGAGCGCGCGTCCGGCCCGCTCGGCGGCGATCGGGACGGCGCCGAGCGCATGTGCCCGCTCGAGCGCGTCGGCCCCATCGGTTCCCTTCAAGCCCACCCGGCCGCCCATGCCGGCGATCGGGTTGACGATCAGCCCGAGCGCGCGCCATCGGTCAGGCCTCGCTCCGCAGCTCTGCCGCGACGTCGTCGACGGCCTGCCGCGTGATCCGGACGAGCTCGCCGACCTCGTCTTCCGTGATCACGAACGGCGGCGAGAACGAGATCGTGTCGGCTGCCGGCAGCGCCCGCGTGATCAGGCCCAGCTCGAGACAGCGGCGCGTGACCCGCGCTCCGACCTTGAGCGCCGGGTCGAAGCGCTCGGCAGGATCCTTGCGCGAGACGAACTCGAGCGCCGCGATCAGCGCCGTGCCACGCACCTCGCCGACGAGCGGGTGATCGTCGAACGCCTCGTGCAGAAGCGCGTTCATCAGCGCGCCCCGCTCTGCAGCCCGGACGACGAGCCCTTCGTTCTCGATCAGGTCGAGGTTCGTCATCGCGACGGCGGCCGCAAGCGGATGGGCCGAGTACGTGTACCCGTGGCCGAACGGGCCGCTCGCCGAGCCGTCGACGAGCACGCGCCAGACACGATCCGAGACGATGCAGCCCGAGAGCGGGAAGTAGCCGGACGTCATTCCCTTCGCGACCGTGATCAGGTCGGGCTCGATCCCGAAGACGGCCGCTGCCGAACCAGTGGCCCAGCCGGCCGAAGGCGGTGATCACCTCGTCGGCGATCATGAGCACGTCGTAGCGGCGCAGCACCGCCTGGATGCGCTCGAAGTACGTCGCAGGAGGGACGAGCACGCCGCCCGCTCCCATCACGGGCTCGGCGATGAACGCGGCCACGGTCTCCGGGCCCTCGGCCAGGATCAGCGCCTCGAGGTCGTCCGCGAGCTTCTGGGCGAACGCCTCGTCGGTCATGCCCGGCTCCGCTTCCCAGAGCCGATGCGGCGCGGTCGTGTGCCGGATCATCGGCAGCGGCAGGTCGAAGCCGGCGTGGAGGCCCGGCAGCCCGGTCAGCCCGGCCGACATGATGCTGACGCCGTGATAGCCGCGGTCACGCGCGATGATCTTCTTCTTCTCCGGCCGTCCGAGCGCGTTGTTGTAGAACCAGACGAGCTTCACCTGGGTGTCGTTCGCGTCGGAGCCGGTGCAGCCGAAGAACACCTTCGACATCCCCGGCGGCGCCATCTCGATCAGCCGCTCGGCGAGCAGTCCCGGCGTGTCCGTTCCCATCGACGAGAACGCGTGGTAGTAGCCCAGCCGCTCGGCGTGCAGACGCATCGCCTCGGCGAGCTCGACCCGGCCGTAGCCGACGTTGACGCACCACAGGCCCGCCATCCCGTCGATGTAGCTGCGCCCGTGGATGTCCTGGACGCGCGCGCCGCTGCCCGCGACGATCATGCTCGGCGACCCGGCCCGCTCGTGCTGGTCGAGCTGGGTGAACGGATGGAAGACGAAGCGGCGATCGGCCTCTTCGACAGGGGACGCGGTCGACTCGGTGCTCATCGGCACGCCGCCGTGCACCGATGTTCGGTAACCGCCCAGGTGTGCGAGTAGCGTCATGCCACAGGCTAGTCCCATCGCGCGGGCACCGTCAAGACGGCGCGGGCGGCGCCGACCACCGCCGGCTGCACGGGCTCAGCCACGGTGGAAGACCACGGTCTTGAGCTCCGTCATCTCCTCGATCTGCAGAGCGCGGGCCCTCCTTGCCGATCCCGCTCCCCTTGAGACCGCCGTACGGCATCGGGTCCGAGCGCCAGAGCGGCGACGAGTTGATCTGGATCGAGCCGCAGTCGACCTCGGTCGCGAAGCGCAGGGCGCTGTCGATATCCGACGTGAACAGCCCCGCCCCGAGGCCGTAGTCGCTGTCGTTGGCGAGCGCGATCGCCTCGTCGATTCCCGACACCGGTGTGAGCGCAACCGCGGGGCCGAACAGCTCGCTGCGGGAGATCTCGAGCGATGGGTCGACGTCGCCGAGGATGCTCGGCGCGACGACGGCTCCGTCGCGCTCGCCGCCGGTGACGAGCGTGGCTCCGGCCGCGACCGCATCGCGGATCGTGCGCTCGACGCGGATCGCCTCCGTCTCCGAGATCACGGAGCCGAGAGCCCGTCTGCTCGTCGAGCGGATGGCCCGTGCGCAGGCCCTCGACGAGCGGTGTGAGCCGCTCGACGAACTCGCCGTACACCTCCCGCGCCACGAGCACCCGCTGGACGGAGATGCACACCTGGCCGGCGTTGACGTATCCGCCCGTCGCGGTCGCGGCCGCGACCAGGTCGAGATCGGCGTCGGGGAGGACGATGAGCGGGCAGTTCGCCCCGAGCTCGAGCGAGAGGCGCTTGACGCCGGCCACGCGCGTGATCTCCTCCCCGACGGCGGTCGAGCCCGTGAAGCTGATCTTCCGCACCCGCGGGTCGGCGCAGAGCACGCGGTCCGAGCTCGGAGCCCGAGCCCGTCAGGCACTGGATCGCGTTCTCCGGCAACCCCGCCTCGAGCAGCCTCCGCGTCAGGAACAGCGCCGTCAGCGGCGTCTGGCGGGCGGGCTTGAGCACGACCGCGTTGCCCGCGGCGAGCGCAGGCCCGACCTTGTGGGTGACGAGCATGCGCGGGATAGTTGAACGGCGAGATCGCGACGACGACGCCGCATGGCTGGCGGATCGTGAACGCCAGCTTGCCGGCGCCGTTCGCCGCCGAGTCGACCGGCACCGTCTCGCCGTGCATGCGCGCGCCCTCGGCGGCGCTCGTGCGCAGGAGCGGCGGGATCCGCGCCGCCTCGCCGCGGGCCTCGACGAGCGGCTTGCCGACCTCGAGCGCGATCGTGCGGGCGAGCTCGTCGACCGCGCTGCTCCGTGGCGTCGGCGGCTCTGCGCAGGATCTCCGAGCGCTCGAATGCCGAGAGCGCGCGCATCGCTCGGGCTCCGTCGACCGCGGCGGTGATCGCCAGCTCGGCATCGTCGGCGTCGGCGATCGGGACGACGCCGACGACCTCTCCGTCGTAGGGGCTTCGCACCTCCTCCTCGCGCGTCGGCGCCGCGCCACTCGCCCGCGACGTACATCGTCATGTGACCACCTCCGCCCTCATCCGGGTCCCGGTTTGCCCCCTGCAGTCGGTGCGGCCAGAATGCACCGCATGAGCCCAGCCTCCGCACGACTTCCCGCCGGACACGGGCTCGAGCGCGGAGCACCGGTCTCGCTGACCCTCGACGGGCGCGCGGCGACCGCCTACGAGGGCGAGACGGTGGCGGCGATGCTGCTCGCCGAGGGTCATCTCGCGACGCGCACGACGCCCGGGGGAGCGCCGCGCGGCGTGTACTGCGGCATGGGCGTTTGCTTCGACTGCCTCGTCGTCGTCGACGGCGTACCGAACACGCGCGCGTGCGTCACCTGGGTGCGCGAGGGCATGGTCGTCGCGCGCCAGGACGGCTTCGGGCCGCGTCGCCCACGGTCAGTAGCGCGCCTCGACGAGCTGGACGTAGTTGCCGTCCGGCTCCACGAAGTAGACGTAACGCCACTCACCCGAACCGACGTCGAGCGATTGCGGCGCGCCGTGCACCTGCACGCCGTCGCCTGCGAGCCGCGCCGCGGCAGCGTCGAGGTTCGCCACGCGGATGCCGAAGTCCATCGGCCCGAGATGACCCCACGTCGCCGCGGCAGTCGTGGCCGGGCGGGTCGAGCACGACGGGCTCGATCGCAGCCCCCTGCGCCGGCATCGGCATCGTCATGTGCTGCGCGGGCAGATCGGCCGGGTCGTACCAGGGCGCCTCGTACCACGGCGCCATCGGGTCGAAGAACTCGACCGACTCGAACAGCAGCTCGGTGAACCCGAGCCGCTCGTAGAACGCGCGCGTCCGCGCCATGTCGGTCACGCCGAACGCGACGTGGTTCACGCCCTCGGCGCGGGCGCGCGCCGGGCAGCGAACGCCACAGCCCCGTCCACTCGATCATCTCGAGCTTCGTCCCCCACGGATCGGCGACGTAGGCGATGTCGAGCGTGACGCCGGTCGGCGGCACCGTCGGCGCTCATCGGCTCCATCAGCGACGCGCACCCGGCAGCGACGAGCGCGTCGTGCACCTCCTGCACGTTGCGGACGTGCAGGCAGATCTCGCACACGCCCGACCTCGCCCCACGCCTGGCCCGTCGGGAACGGGCGGCGGCCCGTCGCCGTCGAGCACCTGCACGAGCTTCACGCGACCCGGGCCGACCGGCGTCGCGCCGCTGTTCTCGAGC
This sequence comes from uncultured Thermoleophilia bacterium, assembly GCA_963799905.1. GTDB lineage: Bacteria > Actinomycetota > Thermoleophilia > Gaiellales > Gaiellaceae > Gaiella. The sequence continues at coordinate 167,380 of CAWCYU010000029.1, read as the reverse complement.
ATCGCGACTCGCGCGCGCGGCGCGCGCCCGGCGACCGCCTCGAGTCCCGGCAGCTCGCCCGTGTAGTCGAACAGCACGTCGATCGAAGCCGACGTGCCGCCCGTAGAACTCGATCGCGGCGTCCACGTCGCCGACCCCGACGCCGACGTGATCGACGCCCTGGAACGTCTCACGCCGCCTCCACCGGCTCCCGGAGCAGGCCGCCTCGACCAGGATCTCGTGCATCGCGCTGCAGGCTCGCCGGCGTCGGTCGACGGGCAGCCGCGGCCGGCGCACCTCGCCGCCCGGCTGGCCGAGCATCTTCATCAGCGCCTTGAGCTGGCTCTGGTAGGCCGCCGAACTGCCCGCCCCAGCCGCCGGGCAGCCAGAGCTTCGGGAAGAGCTCGTCGGTGCGCCGGGCGTGCGCGCGGCAGACCTCGACGTCGCCGCGCCAGACGGCCTCCCAGAACTCCGCGTCGGGCGCGCCCCAGAGCGAGCCGCCGCCGATGAACCCGTCGCCGCCGTGCTCGAGCAGGAGCTCGAGGCCCGCGACGCTCATGAACGGGCCGAAGACGCGCACGCTGTCCGACGCACGCGCTTCGTCGTCTCGAAGAACTGCTGCGAGGTTCGGCGTGCTGTCCTTGATCGCGACGACGTTGTCGATCGTCCGCGATCCGCTCGGCGAGGTCGGGCTCGATGTCGACGCTCGTGCCGTGCGGCCAGTTGTAGACCAGCGATCGGCCCGTCGATGCCGTCGGAGATGTCCTGGAAGTACGCGGACCGTCTCGTCGGGATACGTCTTCGCGTACGGCGGCGGCGTCGAGCCGATGCCGTCGGCGCCGGCCGCGATCGCGTGCCGGCCGAGCTCGACCGCCTCGCTGCGCCGTGTAGCGACGTGCAGCCGATCGACGACCGGCACGCGGCCCGCGACCTGCTCGATCGCGGTCTCGGCGACGAGCCGGCGCTCGTCGGGCGTCTGCGAGAACCACTCGCCGGTCGTGCCGTTGATGAAGAGGCCGTGCATGCCCTCGCCGATGTACCACGTCGAGCAGGGCGCGGAGCGAGTCGAGGTCGAGGGCTCCGTCCGCGGTGAACGGGGTCGGGCAGGCGGGCCAGTAGCCGCTGCCAGTCGACGTCGTTGTCGATCCATCGCGGCCTCCTCAGGTCGTGGTCGGGTGACGCGGCGCGCGGTCGGGCGAGTACGCGGGCGGCAGCGGCGTTGCGGCCGGTCGCCATCGTGTCGGCCAGCAGGCGCGCCATCAGCGGGCCGAGCGTGAAGCCGGTCGTCGCGATCAGCGTGTGGTAGCCGGGCAGCCGCGCCGACTCGCCGACGATCGGCGCGAGATCGTCCGTGAACGCCATCACGCCCGACCAGGTGCGCACGACCCGGACGTCGGCGAGCATCGGCATCACCCGCACGGCCACCGCGACGTTGCCCGCCGTGCTCTCCCATATCGTCGAGTAGCGGCGCGGCCGCGGCTCCGGCCGGGCCGGCCAGCCGCCGCCGATGATGAACGTGTTGTTCGCGGACTGCTTCAGCGTGAGCCGTCGCCCGATGTGCTGCACCATCGGCCCGAGCACCTGCTCGCGCGGCTCGGTGACGTTGAGGTGCAGGCCTTCGGCGCGGATCGGGAAGCGCAGCCCGACGAGCGCGGCCACGTCGTTCGCCCAGGCGCCGGCAGCGTTGACGATGCCGATGCGCGCGGATCCGCCCGCGGGCGTGGTCGACGGTGAAGCGGTGCGGGCCGGCGTCCGGCTCGACCTCGATGCCGGTCACCTCGGCGTGCGTGCGGATCGACCGCGCCGCGCTCGACCGCGCGCAGCGCGAAGAGCGGCGCGGCGAGCAGCGGGTTGGCGTGGCCCTCCGAGGGACAGTACGAGGCACCGGCGAGGTCGTCGGCGAGGTACGGAGCGAACTCGCGCAGCTCCTCGCCCGGTGAGAACGTGCGTCTCGAGGCCGGCCTCCTGCTCGATCTCGTGCTTGTCGCGCAGCAACTGCAGCTCGTCCGGCGTCTCGGCGACCATCAGGCCGCCGGTGGTGTGGATGTCGAGCGGGCCGTCGAGCTCGGCCTCGAGCGCCGCCAGATCTCGGCCGCCTCGACGTGGAGCCGCACCTCGGTCTGCAGCCGGTCGCGCACGTTGTCCGTCTCCCACGCGGTCAGCTGGTGCAGGGCGATCTGGAAATGGAAGCTGCCGGCGTTCGTGCCGGATGCCTCGCGGTTGAGCTCGCCGCGCTCGACGAGCGCGACCTCGACGCCGTGCCGCGCGAGGTAGTAGGCGAGCGCCGTCCCGGCGAGCCCGCCGCCGACGACCAGGACGTCCGTCTCGTCGGGCAGCGGAGCAGAGAGCTCGCTCCGTGGCCGGCCAGCCCCCGGGTCGTCGTCGCCGGCCGATGCGCGTCAGCCGCAACGTGAAGAAGCCCCCGTCCTCGACGCTCGCATCCGCGACCGCCGCCATCGGCACGGGGCGCACCGGCACGCGCGGTGTCGCGACCGGGACATCGGCGATGCGGACGCCGTGGCGCTGGGCGATCATCGCGGCGATCTGGCGCTGGCAGTTCCGGCCCTGGCACAGGCCCATGCCGGCGCGCGTGAGGCTCTTGACGACGTTCGAGTCACCCGTCGCCGCGATCGCCTCCCCGACGTCGCGCGCGCTCACCTCCTCGCAGCGGCACACGACCGTCTCGGGGGTCGGCGAGCTCGTAGACGCCTGCACCGACGGCGTGCAGCGGCGCGAGCGCCCGGCGGAACGCCTCCTTACGGCGCAGCCGCGCGCGGAGCGGCGCCGCGCGAGCGCGCCGCCGCATCGGCGGTGATCGCACCGAGATCGAGCGGCGCCCCGAGCGCGGCGAGCCTCCCCTCGTCGACGGCGACGTACGATCCCGCCACGCCGGTTCCGTCGCCCGCGGCCGAGACGCCCGTCGACCGTCGTGCGCAGCCACTCGTCGCGCACGGCGCACCGGCCCGCCGAGGCTCTCGTCGTACGTGAAGTCGCACCCGGCGAGGCGGAGCAGCTCGACCGACGGCACGAAGCCGTAGCCGACGCAGAGCGTGTCTGCGGTCGACCGTCTCCTCGGTGCCGGCGACCGGCCGCCAGGCGGCGTCGACTGCCGCGTGGACGACCTCGCTCCACGCGGCCTTCGCCCTCGGCGCGCACGACGATGCGGCGGTAGCGGAGCGGTACGCGATCGCGCAGCAGCCGGCGCGGTAGGCAACGCGCGTCGCGGAGAAGCCGCGCGTTGCCGCGGGCGGCGCGCGCGAGGCGCACCACGTCCCCGGGCCCGGGAGCCGGGCCCGCCTCGAGCACGAGGGTCACGTTCGCCCCGTACCCGCGGAGCTGCGCGGGGAAGGCGAGCGCGAGCGGCCCGCTGCCTGCGAAGACGATGGCATGCCCGGGCAGCACGCGCTGAGTCTTGACGAGCGACTGCGCGCCGCCGGCAGTGATGACGCCGGGCAGAGCCCACCCCGGGAAGACGACGGGACGGTCGTGCGCCCCGGCGGCAATGATCACCCGCCGCGCCTCCACCGTCCGGGCGTGCTCGCCCTCGCTCACGAGCACGACGCTCGTGCCGCGGATCGCGACGGCGCTCGTCCGGGCAGGAGCGCCGCACCGGAGCGCTCGGCGCCCTCGATCAGCCGCGCGCCCGCGCGCGAAGTCGTGGCCCGAGCTCCCGCGCGCTCGTGATCCGGAAGCCCGTGCCCGGCTGCTTGAAGATCTGGCCGCCGAACGTCGGCCGCTCGTCCACGACGGCGACGCCCAGACCCGCCTGGGCCGTCTCGATCGCTGCGGCGAGCCCGGCCGGGCCACCGCCGATCACCAGGACGTCGTACGGCGAGGGACTCATCTCAGACGGAGGCTAGAGGTTGGTGCGAGCGATGCGTGGCCGGCGGCGGAGCCGCCGGCCACGATCCCCCACGCGTCCTACTTGCAGGCCGGCATCGGCGGCAGCGGCGCGCCGATCGTCGACTGGTAGATCTTCGCCAGCTGGCCGCTCTTCTGCTCCTTGCAGATGAACGCGCTCAGACCGTTGGCGAGCTTCGTGTTGCCCTTCTGGACGCCGTACGAGCCGTACTCGACGTGCAGCGGCTTGGGGAACGGCACCTGCTTGAGCTTGTTGCCGTTCGACTTGTTGAACTGCGCCAGCAGGTAGTTCTCGACGACGATCCCGCTCGCACGGCCCGTCGCGACCTCGAGGAACGCCGCGTTCTGGTCGGGGAACGACTGCGACGTCGCGTTGGGGAACGTCTTCTGGACGAGTTGCTCGGCCGTCGAGCCCTGAAGCGAGGTGATCGTCTTGTCGGACGTGTTCCAGGCCGCGACCGTCGCCGGGGTGGTGTCGCTCTTCGCCGCAGCAAGGATCTGGGCGTAGGGGACATACGCGCGGCTGAAGCTGATCGACTTCTTGCGCTCGGGCGTGGCCGAGAGGCCGACCGAGACCATGTCGAACCGCTTGGCAACGAGGCCCGGGATGAGGCCGTTGAAGTCGAGATTCTTGATGTCCAGCTTCACGCCCCACTGCTTGGCGAGCGCCTTCAGCAGCAGGACGTCGTAGCCGGCCGGCTTGCCGTTCGCATCCAGGTACATCTGGGGCTTGAACTGAAGCGTCATGCCGACGGTCAGCGTCCCGGCCTTCTTCAGGTTGTACGGGTTGTCAGCCCTGGTGCCGGCCGTCGCGCTCGCGACGACGATTGCTGCAACGAGGACGCCCACGAGTGTCGACGTCAGGCCGAGCCATTTTCGTGCAGTCACTTCCCTACCCTCCCTTGTGTTGTGGCCGTGGGGCCGTAGGCGAAACGTGCTTGCGCTGCCGCTCGCGCGGCTCCCGGCTCTACATGGGTCACGCCTTTCCCGGGGCGGCCTGGAAGTCGCGGACGACCTGCTCGACACGCCGGCGCCGCCGCCCGTGCACGGCGTCGGGCGATGCGGCCCTTCGGCGGCGTCGAGAGCGACTTCTCGATCGTCCGGAAGACGAAGTCGATCGCAAACGCGGCGATCACGTAGAGGCCGGCGGCGGCCGTGTAGAGCACGAACGGCTGGAACGTGACGGAGTTGATGTTCTGGGTCACCCGCACCACCTCGAGCAGGCCGATGACGGTGAACACCGAGGTGTCCTTGACCATGCCGATGAACATGCTGCCGATGTTGGGGATCGCGATCTTGGTTGCCTGGGGCAGGATGATGCGCATGAATACCCGCAGCGGGCTCATGCCGAGCGCCAGGCCCGCCTCACGCTGGCCCCGCGGGATCGCCTCGAGCGCGGCACGGTAGATCTCGGCGATGAAGGCGCCGTAGAGCAGCACCAGCGCGATCACACCCGCCTGGAAGACGGTGAAGTTGATGCCGAGCAGGAGCGACCAGCCGAAGTAGACCCAGATCACGCTCACGAGCGCCGGCACGCCGCGGAACACGTTGATATAGGCCGCTGCGAGCCAGGACAGCGGCGGCTTGCTCATGCGCGCGAGCGCAAGCAGGATCCCGACGCCGATGGAGAGCACCATCGCGACGATCGACACCTCGATCGCGACCTTGAGGCCGTTCAGGAAGTCGACCTTGTGGTCCCAGATCAGCGACCACTGGTACGTCGCGAGCATCAGAGCACCGCCGCCAGGAACTGCTTGGTACGGGGGTTCGAGCAGGTGTCGAAGAAGCCGCGCGGGCCCGACTCGACGATCAGGCCCTCGTCCATGAAGACGTTGAAGTCGCCGATCTCGCGGGCGAAGTTGAGCTCGTGCGTGACGATCACCATCGTCATGCCGGACTCGGCCAGCTCGCGCATGACGGCGAGCACCTCGCCGACGAGCTCGGGGTCGAGCGCCGAGGTCGGCTCGTCGAAGAGCATCACCTTGGGATCGAGGCTGAGCGCGCGGGCGATCGCGACTCGCTGCTGCCTGCCCGCCCGAGAGCTGCGCCGGGTAGTGCGCCGCCCAGTCGAGCAGCCCGACCTGGTGCAGCGCGCGCGCGCGGCGCGCTCCTCGGCCTCGCCCCGGCCGACCCCCTTCGCGGAGCGCAGCGGGCGGGCGATGTTGTCGAGCGCCGTCAGGTGCGGGAAGAGATTGAACTGCTGGAAGACCATGCCGACGTGCCGGCGCAGCTGCAGCGGCCCGCCCCGCTTCTCGTTCGCGCCGCCAGTCCCGGCCCGTACTCGACGCCGAGCACGCGTACGGATCCTTCGCTCGGCTCCTCGAGCAGGTTGATCGTGCGCAGCAGCGTGGACTTGCCCGAGCCGGACGGGCCGAAGATGACGACGTGCTCGCCGGCATGCACGGTCAGGTCGACGCCGTGCAGCACCTCCTTGGGGCCGAACGACTTCTTGATCCCCCGCAGCTCGACGACGGCCGAACCCACAGGCCGGACCGCGTACGACGCCAGTGGTGTGTCGTCACTCACGGGATCGAGAGTGGTGTGAAGGGCAGGCGTTCGCATAGCGGTTGATATGTGCGGATGGTGAACCGCGGCGCTGGCGGTGTCAAGCGACCTCCGTCGCGCTGCAGCACCGGGCTCACGCGAGCCAGCCGCCGTCGACGACGAGCACATGGCCGGTGATGTACGACGCCTCGTCCGAGGAGAGGAACGCAACGGCCGCGGCGATCTCCTCCGGCCGGCCGAGTCGAGCCAGCGGCACCCTCGACTCGCCCAGCGCGGCGAGCTCGGCCGGCGATGCGAGCCCGAGCGTGAGGTCGGTCTCGACGGTTCCCGGCGCGACCGCGTTGACGCGCAAACCGCTCGCTCGCGACCTCCCGCGCGGCAGCCTGGGTCAGGAGCCGCACCGCTCCTTTCGACGCGTCGTAGGCGGTCATCGGGCCGCGTCGAGGCGGTGAACCCCGATGTCGAGCAGACGGTGACGATGTTCCCCGCGCCGCGCGGTGTCATCGCACGCACCGCTGCTTGGACGACGAAGAAGACGCCTCGGACATTGACGGCCAGCAGCCGGTCGAACTCCTCGGGCTCGACATCGGCGAGCGGGCGCGCAAACGCCACCCCGGCGCTCGCGACGACGGTGCCGAGCGGGCTCTCGGCGTCCACGGCAGCCACGACCTCGCGCACCTGTTCGACATCGGTGACGTCGAGCACGACCGCGCGCGCGGAGCCGCCCTCTGCCACGCAGCGCCTCTGCGCATGCGGCCGCCGCGATCCCGTCGATGTCGGCGACGACGACGTTGTCACCTCTGGCTGCGAGGGCGTGGGCGATTGCTCTGCCGATGCCCTTGGCGCCTCCGACGACGAGCGCGCCTCGAGGATGCTCAGCGGATGTAGGTGGCACCGTTGACGTCGATCGTCGCACCGCTCAGATGCCTGCTGCGCCCGGTGGAGAGGAACGCGATCAACTCGGCGACCTCCCCGGGAGGCACCATCTCGCCCATGGCCAGGGCAGCGTTGACCGCGTCGACGCCGCCGCGCGCGACGGCCGAGATCTCGGACATCGGCGTCTGGACGATGCCCGGCGCGACGATGTACGCGAGGATCGCGTCCTTGGCGTGATTGCGCGCGATCGTCTGCGCGACGTTGCGCAGGGCGGCCTTGGACGCCGCGTAGGCGGAGAGCCGCGCGATCGCCGAGCCCCGTTCCGCGGCCCAGCTCGAGAGCACGACGATCGTGCCGCCGCCCAGGTCGAGGAAGTGGCGCACCGCCTCGCGCATGAGGCTCACCGGCTCGAGGACGTTGACCTGCAACGTCCGGCTCCAGTTCTCGTCCCACATCTCGTCGCCGCCGTCGAACGGTGTCTCGAGCAGCGTCGCCGCGTTGACGACGACGACGTCGATGCGACCCCGCCACGCCACCGCCTCTGCGAAGAGCGACCGCGCCGCGCCCGGATCCGCCATGTCGGCCTGGACGAGAAGACGCCGCTCGTCGGGAAGTGCCGCCACAGCTGCCTCGGCCCCTTCGCGATTGGTGCCGTAATGGGCGACGACGCTCGCCCCGCGCGCGCCGAGCGCGAGGGCGGTGACCGACCCGATGCCTCCGGAAGCGCCGGTGACCAGCACGATCCTGCCGTCGAGCTCACCGGCCGCGCTCATGTGTGCGCCGCCTCCTCGCGGAGCAGTGCGCACACGTCCTCTGCCTCCCCGTTCTCGAGTGAGACGTCGATGATGATCTCGTCCACTCCGGCAGCTGCGAGCTCCGGCAGGCGACCGGAGAGCTCACCGCTGCGGCCGGCGGCCTCGACGATTCGCAGTACGACCCGGAGAGAGGCTGGATCGCGGCCGGCCTCGACGGCGGCAGCGCGCATCACGTCGATCGAGCTGGTGAGATCGTCCGGAGCCAACGCGGGCAACGCCTGTTGCGCAAGCCAGCCGTCACCCATCCGACCCGCCCGGCGGAGAGCGACACGCGAATGGCCGCCGACGAGCAGCGGGATGTGATGCGCCGGAGTCGGCAGGCACAGCACGCCTGGCGGCAGGTCGTACAGATCCGTCCGAGTCGGCTCGGGCGCGCCGGTCCAGCACGCACGAGCGAGCGAGATCCACTCTTCGAGCCGCCGGCCGCGACCCTCGAATGGGACGTTGAGGGCGGCGAACTCCTCTTCGAGCCAGCCCGCGCCGACGCCGAGGAGCAGACGGCCTCCGCTCGCGACGTCGATCGACGCCGCCTGCTTCGCAAACACGACCGGCGCCCGCAACGGCAGCACGAGCACGGCTGTTCCAATCGTTGCGCGCTCGGTCGCCTCGGCGATCAGCGCCAGCGCGATCAGAGCATCGACGTACGGCGTGTCGGTGGCCCATGTGGCGCGGCCGTCATCCGCGAAGGGGTACCAGGACTGGATGGCCTGCGGAAGCACGATGTGATCGCTGACCCAGAGCGACTCGAACCCGGCCGCCTCCAGCTCGGCGGCCATGGCCCCGATACCGAGTCGTGCGGGGAGCGGGCCACTGTTCGGCACCTTGGCGCCGATCCTCATCGTCATCGCATCTCCGGTACCGAGTGGCGGGTCGTCGATGTCGTCGCACGACGCGCAGGACTGGCGAACGCCCGCAGGGGCGACGCGCTCGACTCAATCACACGCCCTTTCTGTGCGTCAAGCGTGCAACCGTCCGGCATCCGAACGCTTGCGACCCTTCCGGCGGCTCCACGTTGACCGAGCCGAGAGCGCGGCGTATGGTTCGTCTTGAGCACGTCCGTGCGCTCTCCGAACGCCCTCACATGACCCGTACACCCGTGGAGATCGTCCCGTTACGAGAGGCGATCGCCCAGATCGTTCAGGACGGCGACACGGTCGCACTCGAGGGGTTCACGCACTTGATTCCATTTGCGGCGGGCCACGAGATCATTCGCAACGGGCGGCGTGACCTCACGCTCGTTCGTATGACCCCGGACATCGTCTACGACCAGATGATCGGCATGGGGTGCGCGAGGCGGCTCGTCTTCTCGTGGGGAGGGAACCCCGGGGTCGGCAGCCTGCACCGCTTCCGCGACGCCGTCGAACGAGGCTGGCCCGGCCCGCTCGAGCTCGAGGAGCACAGCCACGCGGGCATGGCCAACCGATATGCGGCAGGCGCCTCCGGGCTTCCGTTCGCAGTGCTGCGAGGCTACGTGGGGAGCGATCTCGTCGCGCAGACGCCTTCCATCAAGGAGATCGCGTGTCCATTCACGGGCGAGGTGCTGAGCGCGGTCAGCGCCCTGGAGCTCGACGTCGCCGTGATTCACGCACAGCGCGCGGACACGGCCGGCAACGTGCAGCTATGGGGCATCGTCGGTGTGCAGAAAGAGGCCGTCCTGTGCGCTCGGCGCGTGCTCGTCACGGTCGAGGAGATCGTCGACACGCTCGAGCCGCGACCGGGCGCGATCGTGCTGCCGCACTGGACGATCGACTACGTCTCAGCCGTGCCGAACGGTGCGCACCCGTCCTACACGCACGGCTACACCCGGCGGGACAACGACTTCTACGTTGCATGGGATGCGATCAGCCGCGACCGCGATACGTTCCGCGGCTGGATGGAGGCCAATGTCCTCGCAGGCTGACACCCGCACGTCCGGCAGAGCGGCGTGGACTGCCTCGGAGATGATGGCGATCGCCGCGGCGCGCGCCCTTCCGGGCGGCGCCACCTGCCTCGTCGGCATCGGGTTGCCGAGCACGGCGGCGAACCTGGCCCGTCGCCTCCACGAGGACGGCCTCGTGCTCGTGTACGAGTCGGGCACGATCGGGGCCAAGCCGGAGTACCTGCCGCTGTCGATCGGCGACGGCACCCTCGCCGAGACCGCCGATACCGTTGTCAGCCTGGTCGAGATCTTCAACTACTGGCTCCAGCCTGGTCGCATCGACGTTGGATTCCTCGGCGCGGCGCAGGTCGACCGCTTCGCCAACATCAACACGACGGTGATCGGCACGTTACGACGCGCCGTCCGTCCGGCTGCCCGGTGCGGGCGGAGCACCGGAAATCGCGGCCTCGTGTGCGGAGGTGATCATCGTCGCCCGCCAGACCCGCGAGCGGTTCGTGGAGCGGCTCGACTTCGTCACCTCGCTCGGCCACGGCTCGGGTGGAGACGAGCGCCGCCGCCTTGGGCTCAGAGGGGGTGGGCCGACGGCTGTCATCACCGATCTGGGAGTGCTCGAGCCGGATCTCGTGACCCGAGAGCTCGTGCTCACCCACGTGCACCCGGGCGTCACACCCGCCGACGTGCAGGCTGCGACAGGTTGGGAGCTGCGGTCGGCGCCGACCGTCGAGACGACGGCGCCGCCGACGGAGACGAGCTGCGTCTCCTGCGCGCGCTCGAGGGCGCGAGACCGGGGGCGACGCGATGACGCAGGCGGCGATGGGCCTGACAGAGCACGAGACGGACTTCGTGCAGTCGCTGCAGCGCGGGCTGGCCGTGATCCGCGCCTTCGACGCCGACAACCCCACGCTCACGCTGAGCGACGTGGCGCGCTTGACCGGTCTTCCACGTGCTGCCGCCCGCCGCTTCGTGCTGACGCTCGTCGACCTCGGCTACATCCGCGTCGACGGCCGCCAGTTCCGGCTCAGCCCCCAGGTGCTCGAGCTCGGCCGCGCGTACCTGTCGAGCCTGCGTGTCCCGGAGATCGCGTTGCCGCACCTGCGGGAGGCGACCAGCGAGCTGCGCGAATCCTCCTCGCTCGCCGTCCTCGACGGCACCGACATCGTCTACGTCGCCCACGCCCCCGCCAAACGCATCCTCTCCATCTCGATCACGATCGGCACCCGCGACGTCGCCTTCGCAACCGCCCTCGGACGCGTCCTCCTCGCCGGCCAAGACGACGACTGGCTCGACCACTACCTCGCCACCGTCGAACTGCCCCCGATCACACCACGCACCATCACCACCCCCGACAAACTGCGCGCCGAGCTCACCCGCGTCCGCCGCCAAGGCTGGGCACTCGTCGACCAAGAGCTCGAAGACGGACTCCGCGCCATCGCCGCACCCATCCACGACGAACACGGCAACGTCATCGCCGCCGCCAACCTCGCCGTCCACGCCAGCCGCTGGAGCAACAGCGCCATCCGCGACACCCTCCTCCCCCGCCTCCTACAAACCACCACCACCATCGACCGCGACACCAACGCCGCCGCCCCGCCCTCCGAGGAGAACGCAAGGCGGCCGAGGCCGCGACGCCGGCGAAAGCCATGCAGCCGGTGGCATGGCCGAGCACGAGACGGACTTCGTGCAGTCGCTGCAGCGTGGGCTGGCCGTGATCCGCGCCTTCGACGCCGACAACCCGACGCCGACGCTCAGCAACGTGGCTCGCTCGACCGGCCTCGCGCGCGCGGCGGCCCGCCGCTTCCTCCTCACGCTCGTCGACCTCGGCTACATCCGCGTCGACGGCCGCCAGTTCCGGCTCAGCCCCCAGGTGCTCGAGCTCGGCCGCCCGTACCTGTCCAGCCTCACCCTGCCGGAGATCGCGTTGCCGCACCTGCGGGAGGCGACCAGCGAGCTGCGCGAATCCTCCTCGCTCGCCGTCCTCGACGGCACCGACATCGTCTACGTCGCCCACGCCCCCGCCAAACGCATCCTCTCCATCTCGATCACGATCGGCACCCGCGACGTCGCCTTCGCAACCGCCCTCGGACGCGTCCTCCTCGCCGGCCAAGACGACGACTGGCTCGACCACTACCTCGCCACCGTCGAACTGCCCCCGATCACACCACGCACCATCACCACCCCCGACAAACTGCGCGCCGAGCTCACCCGCGTCCGCCGCCAAGGCTGGGCACTCGTCGACCAAGAGCTCGAAGACGGACTCCGCGCCATCGCCGCACCCATCCACGACGAACACGGCAACGTCATCGCCGCCGCCAACCTCGCCGTCCACGCCAGCCGCTGGAGCAACAGCGCCATCCGCGACACCCTCCTCCCCCGCCTCCTACAAACCACCACCACCATCGACCGCGACACCAACGCCGCCGCCCCGCCCCCGCCCGCCGGGCGCGCGTCGGCTCCGGACATCAAGTAGTCGTCGCGGTTTCCCGCCGAGCGGGTGAGTCAGCGACGGCCGATCGGGTGCATGGTCTTGCGATGGAAGTCGGCCGTGCCCGCCGCCTCGAGGAGGAGCTCGCTGAAGCGCCAGCCGGCAGCGGTGCGGACGAGGCGATGACGGTAGCGGCCCCAGAGCTCGCCGTCGGGCGAGCCGTCCACGTAGCGATGCCATGCGTAGAGATAGCTGACGGCGCGCGCGTGGTCGGCGCTGTCGAACGTGATCTGGGTGTTGGAGACGTGGTGGCTCGTGGCGGCGAAGGTGCGCTCGAGGCCGGCGGCGATCGTCGAGGCGATCGCGGCCGAGCCGATGATCGTGTCCGCCTCGGGGCCGTAGTCAACGGTGGCGTCCTCGGTGAACAGCGCCGCGACCGCGTCCGGCTCGTTGTTGTCGAAGTGGAAGCAGTAGGCGTGGATCAGATCGGCGATCTCCTGGCGGTCCGCCAGCTCGCGCAGGGCGTCGGTGGAGTCCATCGTCAGCTGTCGATGCGCCTGTCCACGGTCTCGGCCGCGAAGCCGTGCCGCCGCAGCAGGTCGGCGATCGCGTCCTCCGCGAACCGCAGGCCGTCGTGCATGCCGAGCCGGTACGGCGCCGTCCCCTTTGCGTCGCTGAAGTCGATCTCCTCGGCGATGCGCGCGAGCAGCGCCTGCAGCCCCGCCCCGAGGTCGGCGCCGGGCTCGATCACCTGTCCACCCTGGGATGCAGCCAGCGAGTTGCCGGGCGGCTCGATCATCTCTCGCTGTCCCGGTAGGCCCGCACCAGCTCCTCGAGCGCCGCCGGGTCGAAGCCGACGATGCGGCGGTCGCGCCAGAACAGCTGAGGCACGACCAGCTCGGTGGTCCGTGCGGCGAGCTCGTCGCGCGCGGCACCGCTTTGACGGATGTTGCGGTCGTCGAACGGGATCTCGGAGTCGGAGAGAAACTCCCTCACGCGGCAGCACTCCTGTCAGGTGGGCGTTCGCGCCTCGGTGTTGAGCGTGTAGAGCACCACCTCCGAGCCCATCTGACCCCTCCTCGAACGGTTCGCGCCGGGCATCCGCCCGACGGCATCTGGCCGGCAGACGCTAGCAAGCATGGGACAGCGTGCACGTTGCAGAATGGTGGCACGCCGAGGGCGAGCACAGCCCGGGCGAGATCGTGCGCACCCCCTCGAGCAAGGACAGGTCCCGATGACGTTCGCCGTTGATGCTGTCGATGCGCATGCCGAGGGCCAGCACGGCCGTGTCGTCATCGGCGGCGTGGGAGCACTCGCGGCACCGGGCGCGACGATGTTCGAGAAGATGAAGTACTTCGAGGAGCACGCCGACTGGTTCCGGCTGCTCATGGTGCGTGAGCCGCGAGGCTATCCGCGCTCGTGCGTGAACGTGCTGCTCCCTCCGACCGACCCGCGTGCGGATGCTGGGTTCGTGATCATGGAGCAGTCGGCCCTCTACGCGACGATGTCGGGCACGAACCTCATGGTCGTGACGACGGTACTGCTCGAGACCGGCTTGGTGCGCCGGTCCGAGCCGGTGACAACGCTGCTGCTCGAGGTGCCCGCGGGCCTGATCGAGGTGCGGGCGCGGTGCGAGGGCGGTCGAGTGACGCTCGTCGAGTTCGAAAACGTGCCGTCGTTCGCGACGGCGGTCGACGTGCCGGTCGACGTGCCCGGCTTCGGCACCGTCCCCGTCAGCGTCGCCTGGGGCGGCATGGCCTGCGCGGTGGTCGACGCCGACGCGCTCGGCGTCGAGCTCGTGCCCGACCAGGCGCGCGCGGTCGGCGAGGCGATGGTGGCGGTCTGTGGAGCGGCCCGTGAGCAGATCGGCTTCCGTCACCCTCTCAACGACGAGCTGAACGAGATCGAGGCCACCGTCGTGATCGGGCGCCCACACGATGCAGCGCATCACGCGCGGCAGACGTGCGGCATCCCGACGGGGCAGATGGACACCTCGCCGAGCGGCACCGGGACGTCGGCCGGCATGGCCGTGCTCCATGCGCGTGGGGCGCTCGCGGTCGGAGACGAGTTCCGCACGGAGGGCCTGCTGGGCGGCGTCTTTCGCTGCCGGGTCGTCCGTGAGGCACAGGTCGGTGACGTGACTGCGATCGTGCCGCAGATCGGCGGCCGCGCCTGGATCACCGGCTACGCGAAGTACGTCCTGCAGGACGACGACCCCTTCCCGGAGGGGTTCGTGATGGGCGATATCTGGCCCGCAGCGAATGCCGGTTCGACAGCCGAGCGGCTGGCAGCAGCACGACGTCACCGCTCGCCGTGAAGCCTGGGGGCGTCCGGACGTACACCCCCGACGCCGCCGGGCTTACGACTGCCCGGTCTCGTCGAGCCGCTCCTGCAGGTAGTCCCAGTCGCGGTTGAAGCGGTAGGAGTGCTGGTGTGGGGGTTGCGGCGCCGATGTCTCGAGCCAGCGCACGTGGGCGCCCTTGGTCTCGTAGAAGGCGTGCACGCAGCCGACCCCGGTCCAGAACACGTCGCCGGGCCGCAGCGTGTAGCGGTCGCCGGCAGCGACGACATCGACCTCGCCCTCGAGCATCACATACGACTCCTCGAACGGATGGTCGTGCAGATGCGCGACAGCCCCTGGCTGATAGTCGACCATGAACATCGTGTGCAGCTGCGCACCGAGGCGCTGGTCGACGAGCATCTTCACCGTGATCCCGCTGTAGGCGAGCGCCGCTGTCGCCATGCTCGCAGACACCGTCGGCTCATCAACCCGCGAGCCCTCCCTGAGGCGGTCCAGGCTCATATCGCGGTCGCTGAGGAAGAACAGGTTGCGGTTGCGCGGATCCCGCAGATCAAGCTCCCCCGGTGCCCCCTCGGGAATGCGCCCGACAAAAAAGGTGTCCGCCGGCCCCGCCTCCCCCCGCGGATGCGGCGAGCACATCTCCACCCACCGCGCCGTGCCCGCGGCCGAACCGCGCCACCCATGCTCGACACCGACCGGGACGACGCCGCAGGCGCCGGGCCGCAACCGCACGCCACGCCCATCCAGATACAGCACCGGCTCACCCTCGAGCACGTAGAAGCTTTCCTCGTAGGAATGGAGATGCTCCTCGACCCACCCCTCACCCAGCTCGCACAGCCCAAGCCCGGTATGCGTCGAACCCGTCTCCCAACCCACCAACTCCACCCGCGCAAACCCCGTCGCTCTCGCCCCGAGGCTCGGTGCCGGCGCTATCTCCTCGCGACGCGCAAGCAGATAAGGAACGCGCGGCCCCCCACGCGGCGGCACAGGCTGATTGCCGTCGCCTCCCACTAGAGAAGGAGCCACCCGCCGTCGACCTCCAGGTTGACGCCGTTGACTGCGCCGTTCTCGAGCAGGAAGACGGCACCGTCGACGATCTCGTCCGTCGTCACGAGCCGGCCGATCGGCGTCCGCACGCGAATGTTCTCGAGCACCGCCTCGGGCTTGTTCTCCCAGGCCGGGGTGTCTCCGACGATGCCCGGATGAAGCGCGTTGACGCGGACGGGCGCCAGCTCTACCGCGAGCGTCCGAACGAGCCCCGTGACGCCACCGTTGACGGTCGAGATCGTGGTCGAGCCCGGGTAGGGCCGGCGCAGCGCCAGGCCTCCAAAGAGGAGAATCGACGCATCCGGGCTCAGGCGCGCGGAGAGGACGTGCACGACCTCCGTACAACCCACGAGCTTGACCGTGACGAGCTGCAGCGCCCGCCCGATGTCGTAGTCGCGCGCCGTGTTGTCGTCCCGCTCGATCGCGGCGAGGACGAGTCGATCGACCCGCCCGACGTCCGCGAGGGACGTGGCGATCTCAGCCGGACGCGCGAGATCGAGCGCCACCGACTGCACCTCGCCCGAGATGCCCTGCGCGATCTCGGCGGTTCGTGCCCCATCGCGCCCCGTGATGACGACTGGACGCCGTCTCGCCGCATAGGTCTCGGCCAGGCGCAGGCCGATCCCCGAGGTGCCACCGACGATGACGACGCTGCCCTCGCTCACGAAGAGAGACGATAGACCGCGCTCAGGTGAGCGCGCGCTGCACGCGCACGAACAACGCCTCGAACGCGAGCGCCGCGTTCACGTTGAACTCTTCGGCTGCGCGCCATTGCTCGCGCACGAGCGCCGCCGCACGCTCGGCCCCACGGCCGAGCCCTCGCCCCGCGTCGGAGCGCAGGTCGTCGATCCGATCGGCGTAGACGACCGCGCTCTCGGCGCCGGCGGCGACGACCACGAGATCGCGGTACCACGCGGCCAGCTCCTCGAGTTGGGCGAGGAGCTCGTCGCGCTCTGCCCCGCGCTGCGCCCGTTTGACTCGCTGCTCCGCGTCCCGTGGGGTCAGGTCGAGCGTCTCGACCGTCGCTTCCTCTTGCTCCTTGGCGGCGGCGCCGATCGCGGCAGCCGCTGCGAGCAGCGTGCCTGCCGCGTCGGCTGCGTCGAACGACGCCTCGAGATAGGGCCCGCGAGCGCATTCGATCAATGCGGCCCGGCGCTCGCGCGCGGCCGGGTCGAGCAGACGTCGCGCGCGATCGAGCCGTCCGGCCGCAGCGCGCGCCAGCGCCGTCGCCTCCGCCTCGCCGAGCTCGCCGGTGTGTCCTGCGATCCAGTCGCGTATCGCCCGCTCGGACAGGCGACGGAACGGCACGAGCTGGCAGCGTGAGCGAATCGTCTCCGGGATCGGCCCGAGCTCGTCGGCAACGAGCACGATCGTCGCGTAGCCGGGAGGCTCCTCGAGATCCTTCAGGAGTGCGTCGGCCGCCTCGGAGTTGAGCAGATGTGCATCAAGGATCAGGTAGACGCGCCGTTCGCCCTCGAACGGTCGCAGGTGGAGGTCGTGGTGGAGGTCACGGATCTCGTCGATGCGGATCATCTCACCGAGCGGCTCGATCACCCGCAGGTCCGGATGTGCTCTCTGCTGCACGCGCCTCTCGTCCCCGAGCAGTGCGCTCGCCAACGCCGTCGCGGCGGTGGTCTTCCCCACGCCGGGCGGCCCGTGGAAGAGGAAGGCATGCGCATCACCGTCGGCGAGCGCGGCGAGCAGCAGCCGCTTCGCCTCCGGCTGCTCGGGCACCGACGCGAACGGATCTCCTGCGATATCGCTCATCACCCGAACAGCTCCCCGACGAGGCCGTATGAGAGCGGATCGAGCAGCGCAGTCACACCCCGACCGGAATCGCAGCGGCGATCAGCTCGGCCAGCTCCCCGGCCGGCAGGGTGCCGTCGAGCACGACGTACCGCTCGCCGAAACGCGCGGCGAGCTGCCGGTACGCGTCGGCGACGCGGGCGTGGAACCCATCGTCCTCGCGCTCGATCCGGTCACGGTCTCCCCCTACGCGCGCCGCGGCGTCGCCGGGCCCGATCTCGAGCAGGATCGTGCGATCGGGCAGCAAGCCCTCGACGGCGGCGAGATTGAGGTCGAGCACCCGTTCCAGCCCGAGACCACGGGCGATTCCCTGATAGGCGACCGACGAGTCGACATAGCGGTCGCAGATCACAGTCGCGCCGCGCGCGAGCGCAGGCCGGATCACCTGTTCGACGTGCTGTGCGCGCGATGCGGCGTAGAGCGCTGCCTCGGCCCACGGTGCCACATCGCCCCCGTGGAGCACGAGCGCCCGGATCTCCTCGCCGAGCGACGTGCCGCCCGGCTCTCGCGTCACCACCACTTCGGCGCCCGCAGCCTCGAACCGCGCTCCGAGCAGACGCGCCTGCGTCGTCTTGCCGGAGCCGTCCAGTCCTTCGAGCGTCACAAACATCGTCTGCCTAGGATACGAGCATGCGGTCGATCGTCACCGGCGGGGCCGGCTTCATCGGCTCGCATCTCGCGGATGAGCTGCTCGCGCGAGGCGATGAAGTGCACGTGATCGACGATCTCTCGAATGGGAGACGCGAAAACGTCGCCGCCGGCGCCACGCTGCACGAGCAGGACGTACGGGAGCCGCTCGACGCGATCGCGGCTGCCGTCGAACCGGACGTGATCTTCCATCTCGCAGCGCAGGCAGACGTCCGCGTGTCGGTGGACGACCCGGCAGGCGACGCGAGCGTCAACGTGCTCGGCACGATCAACGTGCTCGAGGCGGCACGCAAGCACAACGCACGGGTGATCTTCGCCTCGACGGGCGGGGCCATCTACGGCGAGTGCACCCGCCCTGCGCGTGAGGACGACCCGCGCCAGCCGCTGTCGCCGTATGGCGCAGCCAAGCTCGCGGGTGAGGAGTACCTCGCCATGTTCTCGCGGCTCTACGGCGCGCAGCACGTCGCGCTGAGGTTCTCGAACGTCTATGGGCCCCGGCAGAATCCCGACGGCGAGGCCGGCGTGGTGGCGATCTTCCTCGGGAACCTCCGCAAGGGCGAGCCGTGCCGGATCTTCGGCGCGGGCGACCAGATCCGCGACTACGTCTTCGTCGGCGACGTCGTCCGCGCGGTCGTCGCTGCGCTGCGCAAGCCCGCGGGCGGCGTGGTCAACGTCGGCACCGGGACCGAGACGTCGGTGTCCGAGCTGTACGAGGCCTGCCGCGCGGTCGCGGGCAGCGATGCCGAGGCGGTACACGAGCCTGCGCGGCCCGGTGAGCTCGCGCGCAGCGTGCTCGACATGAGCCTGGCCGAGCGTGAGCTCGGCTTCAAGCCCGAGACCACGCTGGCGGCAGGCATCGCCGCCACCTGGGCGCATATCGCCGCGCGCTGAGGAGCGTGAAGAAGGAGCCGCGGCGCGGCGGGCGAACGGTCATCCCGTGGACTACCCGCTTCACTACGACGACACGCCTGTGCGCCCGTGGCGCACCGCTGCCCTCGCGGCCGCTGTCGTGGCGGCCGTCGAGCTCGTGTTGCTGATCGTGGTCGGCGGCGCCCTGATCGCCAAGCCCTCGTCGACCACGCACGCAGCAGCGGCCGAGCGCAGCCACGCCGCCCGCCCCGCGACGAAGCCTGCTTCCGCGAAGGCCCACCATCGCGCGGCCGCGGCGGTGCCGGAGCTCACGCGCCACCACGTCAAGGTCGTCGTGCTGAACGGCAACGGCAGGCAGGGCGCGGCAGCAGCCACAGCTGGGCGTGCGTCGCGTCGCGGCTACCGCATCGGAGCGGTCGCCAACGCATCGCGGCGCGACGTCACCCGCACCCTCGTCATGTACCGCCGCGGGTTCGAGGGTGAAGGCCGGCGGCTCGCGCGAGATCTCGGCATCAAGATCGTCGGGCCACTCGACGGGATCCGTCCCCGGCAGCTGCACGGCGCCCAGGCCGTCGTCGTCGTCGGCGCGTAGCGCGCCGGACTAGCCCTGCGGCTCGCAGGCGCCGTTGTTGACAGCGGCTCGCGCCAGGTCGAGCGGTCCCCCTGACGACCAGAAGGTGCTCTTCGGATCGAGCGTGTAGGCGGCGTTGAACGCGTAATAGGCGCCGCACGCGTTTCCTGCGGCGTACCGGAAGATGCCGAGCTCGACCCAGGTCGCAGGGTTCTCGGGCTGCAGCCGGGTCGCCCGGACGTAGAAGGCATCCGCCGCGGCGCGGTCTCCCGCGAGCTGCGCCACGGTCCCGCGTGCCTGCAACGGCTCCGGTGAGAGGGGGTTGAGTCCCTGCGCGCTGCGCGCTGCGGCAGCCGCCCGAGCATAGGAGCCGGCTTCGGCGTCGCGGTAGGCGGCGTCCACCTTCCGAGCCGCGAGCGTCGGCGCCGCGAGCGAGTAGAGCATCGCGACCGCCGCGACGACCACGCCGCCCACGATGAGAGTCCCACCTCGGGCATGGACTGCCGGCCGGCCGGCCCCGAGCAGGAATCCGCAGACGAGCGCGGTCGGAGCGGTGACCGCGAGGAAGTCCGGGTCGTAGTCGACCAGGGCGTGCAACGCGTATGCCGCCGGCAGCGCCACGAGAGCCGTTGCCGCCGCACGGTCCGGCGCAGCGAGGCGGCTGATGGATCGCCACAACCCGAGCGCCAATGCACCGGCCAGGACGAGGCCCAGCGCGAGCCCGGGCAGCCCCGTGTCCGAGAGCAGCTGCATCGGCGCGCTGTGTGGTTCAGCCACGTTTGCGCCGGTAGCGCGGTATTGCTTGCGGGCGATCTCGAAGGTGTATGCCCCGGTGCCGCCGCCGGGGTGCGCCCGGAAGATGCGCCACGCCTCGCCCCACCAGGCGGTGCGGTTGTTCGTCTGCAGGCTCCCGAAGCGGGTCGGATCGTTGACGACCTCACCCTTGCCTCCGACCTGGTGGACGGCCCAGTCGAATGGGTTGCCCACTGCAGCGACGAGGCCGATCGCCCCCACGACCAGGAGCAGCGCACCCGCGCTCGCGAGCGCGCGCAGGACGTCGCGCCGCCTCTTCTCGACCATGCGCTCGACCGGCAGGCGAAGTGCAAGCACCACGACGACGACCGCGCCGGCCACGATGAGTGCGCCGAGCAGCGCCCCGTCGGCGACGCGGTCCGCGCGGGCGCCTCCGTCCTCCACGAGCGCAGGACGTGTGAACGCCCACCCACCGACGACGATTCCGGGGAACGCGGCAAGGAGCCCGATCACCGCCGCCTCGACGCGCCGAGACTGGAGGGCCAGCCACAGCGCCGTCACCGCGACGCCCGCAACCAATCCCGCGCGGGACTGGGTGAGGAGAATCGTCAGCGCTGCTGCGTAGACGAGCAGCGATCCGGCCGTACGGGCTGCACGCCCGCGCACGGCGGCGGCGAGCCAGAGGCCGAGCGGCAGCGCCGCGCCGGCAAGGAGGCCCAGCGCGTTCCAGTACCCGACCGGAGCCTGCAGGCGCGCGACCCGTCCCGCTTCCTCCGGGCCGAGCGCCGGAATCGCCTTGCCCGCGAGCGCCCATACGAGAGCTGCACCGATCACGGCCGCGAGCACGAAGGCGAGGTCACGGGCGCTCTGCCGGCCGAGGCCCGCGAACGCGAGGCCGAGCGCGCCGAAGGCCAGGTAGACGACGCCCTTGTTCAACGCCTCCCACGACCGGTCGCCTGCGATCGACCACCAGATCGTGAGGCCGACCCACACGAGGAGCAGGACACCAGCCCCGACTGCGACTGCTCCCGCCCACTCGAGGCGCGGCAGCGGCAGCAACCCCAGTGCGATGCACACGAGAGCCGCGCCGGCGACGAGCGTGGCCGCGCCGCCGAGCCAGGGCACGCTGGCGCTGCCGGACGCGCCACCGAAGAAGACGGCCCAACCGATGAGCGCGGCGACGGCGACGCGCAGCCCCCATGCCACCCCGGGCGGCGCCGACCCGGCGGCGCTCTCGCGGGCCGCATCCATGGCGGGCCACGCTAGCACGGGCCTCCCCGGGTACGGCCCTGCGCCGGCGCGAAAACCCCGTGCCGAGAAGGATTACCGGCAGGGATGTCTTACATATCGTTTACCCTTCCATCACCACCGACTCAAGGGTGACCACGAAACTGGACTTCCTTCGTGGGATATCGCCCGTCGCATGCCGTCGTGAACCGAATCCTCCAATCCCGTTCTCTCTCGCGCATGCTCCTCGCGCTCGCCCTCGGGGTCGCCCTCGTCGCGCTGTTGCCGAGCGTGGCGGCCGCGAAGAAACACTCCGCGTGCGGCGATCAGGTCGTGGCCGACTGGTACGACGACGGGCGCGTCGGCAAGATCTACCCCCTGCACTGCTATCGCGATGCGATCGCAAGCCTTCCGAGCGACGTGATCGACTACTCGAACGCGAAGGAGGAGATCTCCCGCGCGCTCTCGTTCGCGAAGCAGGGCAAGCCCGACCCCGGTGGGAAGGGGCACGGCACGACGACTCCTGTCGAGACGACCAGCGGCACGACGCCCGGTGGAGGCGGAAACGGCAAGCCGTCGACCGACACCGGCCACATCGACACGATCCCGGTCGACACGTCCTATGACACGGCGGCGGTCGACACGGCAGCGACGACGCAGCCGGATACGTCCGGGCCGTCGTCGGTGCCGGTCCCGCTGATCGTGCTCGGGGGCCTCGCGATCGTGCTGCTCGCAGCCGGCTCGGCCGGCTATCTCCGCCGCCGCTCGAACGGCGGCGGCGACGACGACGCGACGCCGCCGGCCTCCGCCTGAGTCACCCCTCGCCGGGTAGACTATGGCGTGGAGTGGAGCCGTATTTTTTCCGCAATTTGCAGGAAAAGTACGGGCGTACGGCAGCAACAGCGTCGGTGTCCAGCGCCGGGAGCGTGCAGGTGAGAGGTCCGTCCGACCGCCGTCCTAGCATCCCCGATCCCCCACACACAGTGCGAGCCTCGCGCGTGTGCCGGGACGACTCTGATCTTCAAGGTACGGCTCGGGAGGAATAGCATGGCCACCGCCAAGGAAGCGCCCCAGGTGTCTGAGGCCCTGGAGGAGTACGTCAACACGGTCGTCGACAGCGAGGCGAGCGTCGCGCCGCAACGGTACTTCACGATCCCGGGCCGCGACCCCTTCGACGAGGTCGAGTGGGAGCTCCGGCATGCCCTGATCCCGGGCAAGGACGGCCCTGCGTTCGAGCAGAAGGACGTGGAGTTCCCGCGCTTCTGGTCGCAGACGGCGACGAACATCGTCGCGCAGAAGTATTTCCGCGGGCGCATGACCTCCCCTGAGCGTGAGCGCTCGGTGAAGCAGATGATCGGCCGCATCGTCGAGACGATCGGCACGTGGGGCAGGAGCGGCGGCTACTTCGCGACCGACGACGAGGCAGACACGTTCGAGGCGGAGCTCAAGGCGATCCTCGTCAACCAGATCGCGGCCTTCAACTCGCCCGTGTGGTTCAACGTCGGCTTCGAGGAGAAGCCCCAGTGCTCGGCGTGCTTCATCCTCTCGATCGAGGACTCGATGGAGTCGATCCTGGACTGGATCCGGCGCGAGGGCATCATCTTCCGCGGCGGCTCGGGCTCCGGCCTCAACCTGTCGCGGCTGCGCTCCTCGAAGGAGCAGCTCTCGAAGGGCGGCTACGCGTCCGGACCGGTCTCGTTCATGCGAGGCGCCGATGCGTCCGCTGGGACGATCAAGTCGGGTGGCAAGACGCGACGCGCGGCGAAGATGGTCGTGCTCGACGTCGACCATCCCGACGTCGACGAGTTCATCTGGTGCAAGGCGAAGGAAGAGCGCAAGGCGCGCGTACTCGAGCAGGCCGGCTACGACATGTCGCTCGACTCGCCCGACTGGGGATCGATCCAGTACCAGAACGCGAACAACTCGGTGCGCGTCACCGACGCGTTCATGGAGGCGGTCGTCGAGGGCAAGGAATGGAACCTCACCGCCCGCACCGACGGCTCCGTCGTCGAGACGGTGGACGCCCGCGCACTGCTGAAGGACATTGCCGAGGCGTCGTGGCAGTGCGCCGACCCGGGCGTGCAGTACGACACGACGATCAACGCGTGGCACACGAGCCCGAACTCGGGTCGCATCAACGCATCGAACCCGTGCTCGGAGTACATGCACGTCGACGATTCGGCCTGCAACCTCGCCTCGTTGAACCTGATGAAGTTCCGCAAGGACGACGGCGAGTTCGACGTCGACATGTTCGAGCACGCGGTCGATGTCGTCTTTCTCGCGCAGGAGATCATCGTCGGCTACTCGTCCTATCCGACGCCCGAGATCGGCAGGAACGCTCTCAAGTTCCGCCAGCTCGGCCTCGGCTACGCCAACCTCGGCGCGCTGCTGATGGCGCGCGGGTTCCCGTACGACTCCGACGAGGGTCGTGCGTATGCGGCAGCGATCACGGCGTTGATGACCGGGCGGGCGTACCGCAAGTCGGCAGAGGTGGCCAAGCGCATGGGCGCGCACGAGGGCTACGCGGCGAACGCAGCTGCGATGCTCGGCGTGATCTCGAAGCACCGCGCGGCCGTCGGAAACATCCAGCACACGGACTCGGTGCCCATCGAGATGATCTCGGCAGCACGCAAGTCGTGGGACGACGCGCTCGATCTCGGCGAGGTGGCCGGGTTCCGGAACGCGCAGGCGACGGTGCTGGCGCCCACCGGGACGATCAGCTTCATGATGGATTGCGACACGACGGGTGTCGAGCCCGACTTCTCACTCGTGAAGTCGAAGAAGCTCGTCGGCGGCGGGGAGATCACGATCGTCAACAAGACGGTGCCGATGGCGCTCGGCGAGCTCGGCTACGCGCCGGGCGAAGTGGAGGAGATCGTCGCCTTCATCGACGAGCGCAACACGATCGTCGGCGCGCCGAACGTGAAGAGCGAGCACTACCCGGTCTTCGACTGCGCGATCGGCGATCGCGCGATCCACTACATGGGCCACGTGAAGATGATGGGCGCGGTGCAGCCGTTCATCTCGGGCGCGATCTCGAAGACGGTGAACCTGCCCGAGGAGACCACGGTCGACGAGGTGTCGCAGCTGCTGATCGAAGCCTGGCAGCTGGGCGTCAAGGCGATCGCGATCTACCGCGACAACTGCAAGGTGGCGCAGCCGCTGTCGGGCTCGAAGGACAAGTCCGAGGAAGGCATCGCCGCACAGATCATCGCGCTCGGCGGCGTCGTCGCGGCACCGAAGCGCCGCCGGCTGCCGGACGACCGCGTCGAGGTGGGCCGCAAGTTCCGCGTCGGCGAGTACGAGGGCTACATCCACGTCGGCCTGTTCGACGACGGCACGCCGGGCGACATCTTCGTGGACATCGCAAAGGAGGGGACGACCCTCGCCGGCCTGATGAACTCGTTCATGATCTCCGTCTCGCTCGGCCTGCAGTACGGCGTGCCGCTCGAGGTGTACGTCTCGAAGTTCAGCCACATGCGCTTCGAGCCGTCGGGGATGACGAACGACCCGGACGTCCGCGTCGCAAAGTCGCTCGTCGACTACATCTTCCGCTGGATGGGCAAGAAGTTCCTCACCGCCGACCAGCAGGAGGAGGCGGGAATCCTGACGCCCGAGGTGAAGGCGCGACTCGCTGCCGCCTATGCCGCGGGCGAGGCGGCGCCGGCCGCCCACGAAGCCGCACCCGCGGGCCAGACGGCGCTGTTCAACAGCTGGGAGGACGCGGTCGAGTGCTCGAAGTGCGGCGGCCGTATGGTCAGGACCGGCAGTTGCTACACGTGCCGAGACTGCGGCACGAACACCGGCTGCTCGTAGTCCGGTTGCCGGTCACTCGGACGACGTAATTCCGAGCTAGGACCGCCGGCGCATCCGTGTGCGACAGGCAGTTGAGCCGAAGGGCCCTGGAAACGGGGCCTTTCGTCTCTGCGCCTCCGGGCTGACCACCAGGCCGATCAGCGCTCCGCCGGCGCCGGCTCCGAGCCGGCGGGCGACCAACCGATCGCAGGAGCGACATCGCGGGCGATCGTCTCGAGCAACCGGGCGTTGTACTCGACGCCGAGCTGGTTCGGAACGGTGAGCAGGATCGTGTCGGCGGCCGCGACGGCAGCGTCCTCGGCGAGCTCGGCGGCGATGATGTCCGGCTCACCCGTGTACGTGCGCCCGAACCGGGCGAGCGCGCCGTCGAGGTACCCCACCTGGTCGCCACCAGACTCGCGGCCGAAAAGCCGGCGGTCGAGGTCCGAGGTGATCGGGATCACGCTGCGGCTCACCGAGACTCGCGGGGCCCGAGTGTGGCCCGCCGCATTCCACGTTTCGCGGAAGAGCGCGATCTGCTCGGCCTGGAGCTCGTCGAACGGCACCGAGGTGTCCTCGAGGAGGAGGGTCGAGCTCATCAGGTTCATGCCCTGCTCGGCGACCCACGGCGCAGTTGCCCGCGTGCCCGACCCCCACCAGATGCGGTCGGACAGTCCGGGCGACAGCGGCTGGACCGGCAACGCGGCCGCCGCCGGCGCTCCGCCCGCGTCCGCGTGCACGACGCCGGCACCGGCGATCGCCGCCCGGAACAGCTCCGTCTTGCGTCGCGCGAGCTCGGCGTCGCTCATGCCTTCGGGCGGCACGTAGCCGAAGGCGTCGGCGCCGCGATAGGCGGGCTCGGGCGAGCCGCGACTGATCCCGAGCTGCAGCCTCCCGCCGCTGAGCACGTCGGCGGCAGCGGCCTCCTCCGCCATGTAGAGCGGGTTCTCGTACCGCATGTCGATAACGGCCGTGCCGATCTCGATGCGGCTCGTTCGCACCCCGATCGCGGCGAGGAGTGGAAACGGAGCCGACAGCTGCCGCGCGAAATGGTGCACGCGCACGAAGGCGCCGTCGATCCCGAGCTCCTCGGCGGCCACGGCGAGCTCGACCGTTTGCACGTGGGCATCGCGCGCCGTCTGCGTCAGCGACCCGTTCGCCGGCTGCCAGTGACCGAACGACAGGAAGCCGATGCGCTTCTTCGGGAGGAGGTCGGGCGAGGTCACTCCGCAGCATCAAAGCAGTGGGCCACCGAGCTGTGTCGCGATCCCTCGACCATGCCGTCCCTGCGTCCTGCAACCAGTTAGCCTCCGCACGTGGCCGACGCGGGCGCACCAACACGACTGTGGCACCCGTTTGCGGCGATGGGAAGGGTCGACGGGCACGAGTTCGTGCTCGCGCGCGGAGACGGCTGCCGCGTCTGGGATGTGGACGGCGCCGAATATCTCGACGGGACCGCCGGGCTCTGGTTCGCCAACGTCGGCCACGGCCGGGCGGAGATCGCGGAGGCGGTCGCCACGCAGCTCCGCACGCTCGCCGCGCATCACATCTTCGGCGACCAGGCCAACGTCCCGGCGCTCGAACTGGCTGCGCGCTTGGCAGACCTTGCACCGGTTGCCGATCCGGCGGTCTTCTTCGGGAGCGGAGGCGGCGAGGCGATCGACACCGCTGCGAAGATCGCCCGCCGCTACTGGGTGCTGACCGGGCAGCCTCAGCGAACGGTGATCGTCTCGCGCCGCTACGCGTATCACGGCACCAATGCCTACGGCACTTCGCTTTCGGGCATCCCTGCGGTGCGCGAGGGCTTCGGGACTCTCGTCGAAGGCGTCGCGGAGGTCGCGCACGATGACCCGGACGAGCTTGTCCGGACACTGGATCTGCTCGGCGATCGCGCAGCGGCCTTCCTCGGCGAGCCGGTGATCGGTGCGGGCGGCGTCATCCCGCCGCCGGACGGCTACTGGCCGGCAGTCGAGCGGATCTGCCGCGAGCGGGGCGTCCTTCTGATCGCCGACGAGGTGATCACCGGCTTCGGCCGTCTCGGCCGCTGGTTCGGGTGTGAGCGATACGACTTCACGCCCGATCTGATGACGTGTGCCAAGGGGATCAGCTCGGGGTATGTACCGCTCGGCGCCGTGGTCGTGAGCGGTCAGGTGCGCGCACCGTTCTGGGACGAGGGCGCCGCGCCGCTCGTCCACGGAGGCACCTACGCGGGGCATCCGGCGGCCTGCGTCGCCGGCCTCGTCAATATCGACATTCTCGAGCGCGAGCAGCTGATCGAGCGCGCCGCGGCGCTCGAGCCTGTCCTCCACGACCTCCTCGCGCCGCTCCGCGAGCTGCAGGGCGTCGCCCAGGTTCGCAGCGCCGGGCTGGCGGGCGCTGTCGAGATCGACGCCGACCTGCTTGCGAACCACCCTGCCGCCGGCGCCGCAATGGTCGCGGCGGCACGCCGGCACGGCGTCATCACCCGGCTCCTCCGAGGCGTTGCGCTGCAAGTGTCGCCGCCGCTCGTCGTGAGCGAGGACGAGCTCGCGGCCATCGTGAGCGGGATCGGAGCGGCGGTGCACGAGACGGTCGCCTCGCTCTGATCGCGGCAGCGGAGCCGCCGTCAGGCCGAGAACCCTAGTGACACAGTGTCACAAGGGATGGTGCGCTCACTCTCCGTGCGCTGCGATCCCTTTGTCGCGCAGCTCGGCGAGCGCCCGCTCCGTCTTTCCGAGCTCGAGGCCCATGCTGCGCAGCACCTCCGGTGCCTTCGTGAACTGCACCTCGTCGTACTGCACGACCTGCACGTGGTTGCCCCAGGGATCGAGGAAGTCGAGCCCTCGGCCCGGCAGGATCTCGGCGCCCGCGGCTTCGAGCGCCCGGCGGGTCGCCTCCTTGTCGTCGACGACGAGGCCGAGATGGCGCGCGGCGTCGGCCGGCTGCGAGCGCCCGCGAGAGAGGGCGATGAACTGGTCGCCCATGTCCACGAACGCCATCCCTGGCGAGCGCCCGCGCAGCGAGAGCTCGAACACTGCGCCGTAGAAGGCGAGCGCCTCGTCGATGTCTCCCACCTCGAGTGCCACGTGGTTGATGCCGACGAGCCGCGGACGAGCCATCTGGCGAGCGTACTACGGGTGAGGTGGACGACGGCCGTGTCCCCCTCGTCGTCACAATTTTCGCCGCTCTCACACCGGGTGTTCAGGCACGACGCAACGGATCAGGCACGGCATCTGCTTTTGCGCCTATCCTGAAAGGTTCGTGTCCGCACCCGAGCCCACATCTCCCGAGACCACTCCTGCGCAGCCGTCGCTCGAGCTCCTCTGGCAGGACGACGCCACCGCCTATGCGTTCATCCGCAGCGTTGACGGCACTCTCTCGTCCGGCCATCTCCACATCGGCATGCCTGCCGTGGCCGATCTCACGCACCTCGGGCACGGCACGACGGCGCGGCGCGTCGCGCTCCGCGAGCTGATCGAGCTCTCCGACGAGCACGGCCTGCCCGCCGGCGTCGAGCTCGGGGGCAGCACACAGGCGACATTTTCCGTGATTCGGGTCGCACGAGCTTCGGTGGCCGAGGGGCTCGTACATCCGCAGCTCCAACACGGCGGCGGTGCCTGGCTCGCGTTCTGGGGCGCCACGCTGGACGAGACCGTGCAGGACGAGCTCGCACAGATCGCGGCCGCTCTGCCCGCGGTGTGCGCGGACGCATTCGACGGTGACCGCGCTGCTGCCGTCCATGACCTGTACGCGTGCGCCGTGGACCAGATCGCCCGCGACCATTTGCGCGAGACGGGCGTTCGGCTCGGCGGCTCTGCGCACGGCATGCGCCCGAGTGCGCTCGCGCTCTTTCTCGAAGGCCTGACCGCGCGCGAGCCCGACCTACCCTCCCACTCCGGCTACGCCGCCCTCGAGCGCCGGCTCGCCGGGTGGGTCGACGAGGGGCTCGAGCGCCGCTCCACGGCGCCGTGGCTCCTCGGACTGCGCCTCGACGAGCGACCCACGACCGGAGTAACGGATGACGAGGGAGCCGACCAGGCGCTCACGCTCGAACTGTGGCTCCAGGCAGCCGACGATCCGACCCTGAGCCTCCCCGCGTCGCTCCTGTGGGAGGGCGGGGACGGCGTTTTCTCGTTCCTGCGCTCGAGCGACCCGCGCCGGGCGCTGACGAGGCAGATGACCGTGATCGAGCCCCTGCTCGCCGAAGGCGGCATCGTGTTCGACCTCCCCGAGCGCACCGAGGCGCATCTGCAGCCGGACGCCGTCCGGTTCTTCCTCCGCGAAGCGATGCCGCAGCTCGAGGAGCACGGCGTGCCGGTGCTGCTGCCTGCCGACTGGCTCAGC
This sequence comes from uncultured Thermoleophilia bacterium, assembly GCA_963799905.1. Classification (GTDB taxonomy): domain Bacteria; phylum Actinomycetota; class Thermoleophilia; order Gaiellales; family Gaiellaceae; genus Gaiella. Next base: position 137,701 of record CAWCYU010000029.1, on the reverse strand, counting down.
TCGGCCAGCCGGTTGCGCGTCAATCTGACTGCGACGAGCGGCCCGGGTGCCCGCTCGAGCGGGCTCCTCTCCTCCGACACGATCGCCTCCTTCGATTGGCAGCTCGCGATCGGCGACACCACGCTGACCGAGGCACAGCTGCTCGAGCTGGCCGCAGCAAAGGAGCCGCTGATCCGGGTTCAAGGGCGCTGGCACGCGCTCCGCCGGGGCGACGTCGAGCGGGCCCTGCGCTTCCTGGAGCGGCGCCGTACGGATGCCGGGGTGGTCGATCTCGTCCGCGCGGTCTCCGGCCTCGAGACGGAGGAGGCCGGGCTCGAGCTCGGGCAGGTGACGCTCGACCAATCGCTCACCGAGCTGCTCTCGGGCGGCGACACCCGACGCTTCCATCCCCTCGCGACACCTGCCGGGATGAGCCTTCCCCTGTTCCCGTTCCAGGAGCGCGGTCACGGCTGGCTGCGCATGCTCGGAGACCTCGGCGTCGGCGCGATCCTCGCCGACGACATGGGGCTCGGCAAGACGGTGCAGGCCATCGCCACGTTCGTCTCCGAGCGGGCGCAACCCGGTGGGGAAGCACTGGGCCCGACGCTCGTCGTCTGCCCGATGAGCGTCACGCGACAGTGGGTGAAGGAGATCGCGCGCTTTGCCCCCTCGCTGCGGGTCCACCTGCACCACGGCGGCGAGCGCCTCGCGGGTCCCGAGCTAGCCGCCGCCGCCCTTGCCAGCGACGTCGTCGTCACCTCGTACGATGTCGCAACCCGCGACGTCGACTCCCTGGCGACGGTTCCGTGGGACCGGCTGCTGCTGGACGAGGCGCAGGACGTGAAGAACCCTGCGACGAAGCGTGCGCGCGCGCTGCGCCGGCTCCCCGCGCGCAGGCGGCTGGCCATGACCGGCACCCCGATCGAGAACCGGCTCGGCGATCTGTGGGCATTGATGGACATCGTCAACCCCGGTCTGCTCGGATCTCACGAGCGCTTCGACCGCACGTTCGCACGACCGATCGAGCTCGGGGGCGATGAACGCGCGCTCGAGCGACTACGCGGGCTCGTGCAGCCGTTCATCCTCCGGCGCCCGAAGGACGCGCCCGAGGTCGAGATCGAGCTGCCCGGGATCACGATCGCGAAGGAGTACTGCAATCTCACCCTCGAGCAGGCAAGCCTGTATCGCGCCACCGTCGATCGCTGGATGCCGCGCATCGAGGAGCACGAGGGCACGTTCGGACGGCGTGGGGCCGTGCTCGCCATGCTCGGCCAGCTGAAGCAGGTGTGCAACCACCCCGAGATGGTGCTGGCGACGGGACGCCCGCTCGACGGCCGCTCCGGCAAGCTCGAGCGGCTGATCGAGTTGCTGGAGCGGGTGCCGGCGGACGACAAGGCGCTGATCTTCACGCAGTACCCCGGCTTCGACCGGCTCGTTCCCCATCTCGAGGAACGGCTCGGGAGAGGCGTCGGCTTCTTCCACGGCGGTCTCAGCGCCCGGCGCCGCGAGGAGCTGATTGCGGCGTTCGGCACCGGGGACGGCCCCGACATGCTGGTGATCTCCATCCGTGCGGGCGGCCGTGGCCTCAATCTGCCGATGGCGAACCACGTCTTCCATTTCGATCGCTGGTGGAACCCGGCCGTCGAGCAGCAGGCCACCGACCGCGTCTACCGGTTCGGCCAGCGCAAGGACGTGTTCGTACACAGCCTGATCTGCACCGCGACGCTCGAGGAGCGCATCGACCAGCTGCTCGAGTCGAAGCGGGAACTGGCGGACAAGGTCGTTGCCGGCCGCTCGGAGGACTGGCTCGGAGACCTCGACCTCGACGCCATCCGCGCCGCCGTCGCGCTCGCACCCGAAGCCGTCGGGGAGGCGGCATGACCGCCGTCGTGCTCAACGACGGGCGCCCCGTGCTCGTCGAATCCCCGGACGACCGCATCGGCCGCGGCCCGTGGGCACGCTGGCTCGCCACAGCGGTCGTCCCCGACGAGGGCTCCACCCGCGCCGAGCGCGGACGGACGCTCGCGCGCACCGGCTTCGTGCACACGGTCACCGTCGCGGAGGGCGTGATCTCCGCGCTCGTGATCTCCTCGAGCGGCGGCGAGTATGCCGTGACGATCACGGCCGCCACGGTGCCGAGGCGCGTGTGGGCGATGGTGACACGGTCTGCTCGCGGCAAGCGGCAGCTCGAGAACGCGGTTGCAGGACGGGAGCAATCGGTGCACCTGGAGCACGAGATGATGCTCGACTGGGACGAGCCGCTGCTGCCGCGCGCTCAGACCGTGCGTCGTACGTGCAGCTGCCCCGACGCCGAGCGCACGGGCACGTGCAAACACGTCGCGGCACTCGCCTACGTCATCGCCGATGCGATCGATCACGATCCGTCGGTGCTCCTGCTCTGGCGCGGCTGCGTCGAGTCCCCGGTCGCAGAGACTCCCACCCGGGCTCCTTCAGCCTCATCGGAGGGCGACCCCTGGCGCGTCGGCGTGTTGCCCCAAGCACGTCCGACCCGCGCGCTCCCCGCAGGTGCGGTTCTCAAGAGGCTCGGCAGGAGCGGGATCCAGCACGGCAGCGAGGACCTCGCGGATGTGTTGCAGCGCGCATACGCGTCGTTCGCCGCTCGCTGACCGAGGCTAACGGTCGAGCGCGAGATCGTAGGGCCGGCGCTCATCCTCGAGCGGATGATGCTCGACCCGCATCACCCGGCGGTCTCCATGCGGCAACACGAGATCCGCAAGCGCCTCGCGCGCGTCATATCCGCGCTCGGCGGCCTGCAGCTCGGTCGTTGCGAAGACGATCCGCTCGACTCCGGCCAGGAGCGCCGCGGCCTGGCACATGGCGCACGGCTCGGTGCTCGCGGCCACGAGCGCGCCGCTCAGATCGACGCTTCCGAGCTGGGCGGCAGCCGCTCGGATCGCAACCGTCTCGGCATGAGCGGTGGGGTCGCCGTCCTGGAGCACCCGGTTGACGCCGGTCGCAACAGGCTTTCCATCCCGCACGACGACCGCGCCGAACGGGAGCCCGCCGGCTGCGGCATTCCCCTCCGCCAGCTCTATCGCGAGACGAAGCCAACGATCGTCGTCGACCATGACTCGATGCTACGGACGCACGTGCCTCGGCGTCTACCCGCGGAGGTACGCGTCGTCGCCCCGAATCCAGTCCTCGCGCACGGGCGAAAACACGTCGAGCACGACGGACGGAGCGAGAGCCTCGACTTCGTGCGGCGCATTGGCCGGCACGGCGATGCTCTCACCGGCGGCGACGATCTCCTCATGGTCGCCGATCACGAAGCGCAGCCGGCCTTCGAGAACGTTCGCCACCTGTTCGTTCTCGTGCTGATGCCGGGGCACGACGACACCCGCCCCGAGCACGATCCGCGCGATCGTCATCGTCTCGGTGTGCAGCATTTGGCGGCCGATGCGATCGTTCAGCTGCTCGACAGGCTCCTCGTGCCATCGCTTGACGCTCACCGCTCGAGTGTACAGCGGCACTGTCCTTGCCCTGACGGCACATCATCCCGAGAATCCGTACGTGCCGGACCGACGATCGAGCGGCCTCATGCCTCCTCGCGGGAGGACAGCGTGAGCACCGCCGGGTATTCCGGCACGCCGACCGCGCGAAAGCTCGGCATCGGCGCAGGAAGTGTCGTCGCGATCGTCAACGACCCGGGCGACGCGGTCGCCTTGCTTGCTCCGCTGCCCGACGGCGTCAGCACGACCACCGACGTCGCGGCCGCGGACGTGACGCTGTTCTTCACGAGCGCGCGCTCGGAGCTGGCGGCACGGATCGAGGAGCTCGGCCGGGCCGTGTTCCCGGATCGCCCGCTCTGGATCGCCTGGCCGAAACGGTCATCAGGCGTCGCCACCGATATGACCGAGGACGCCGTCCGCGACGCGGCTCTCCCGCTCGGGCTCGTCGACAACAAGGTCTGCGCCATCGACGGAACCTGGTCCGGGCTACGGCTCGTTTGGCGCCGCGAACGCCGCGTTGCGAGCGGATCAGGAGATGATGTTGATCGCTCGCGCCCCGACGACCAGGACCGTCACGAACGAGAGCAGTGACTCGATCGCCATGAGCGCCTTGGCAGGCCTGGTCAGCGGCAGCACATCGGTCGGGCTGAACGCGACGGAGTTCGTCAGCGAGACGTACGCGTAGTCGAACAGCTGCGGACGCCAGGACGGCGCAGCCAATTGGGCGTTCTCGTCCTGCGGGAACTGGAAGTCCGGCAGCTCTCGCTTGCTTGCCAAAGCCCGCAGCACGGGGCCGCCGGAGTCGAGCTCCCAAAACGCGAGCCCGAACGCGACCACGTTGGTGAGGAGCAGTGCAAAGGCGCTGAACAGGAGCTGCGCGCCGGTCACCGACGTGCCAAACGCGACAAGGGTGACGAGCAAGAGGCCGAGATCGACGAGGCTGCCGAGGACCACGATCCCGATCAACCGCTCGGCCATGCGCTTTCGCCGCTCCGCGTCGCCGATACGGCCGAAGCCGCCGAAGATCGCAGCTGCAAGGAGGAACTCCGGTACCGCGAGCACGAGCCACACCCACCACAGGTCGCGGTCGATCAGCATCCAGCTGCGCCAGCCGCTCACGACAGCGAGCACGATCAGGACGGCCGCGGCAGCGAGCACGAACGGAACCGCCTCCCTCCGCGCCTGATGCTGTGCCTGCTCCCGCTCGTCGTCTGCCACCCTCGTCGTTTCGCTGCAGGCGGCCCGACACCTGCGGCCGTGGGACAACGGGTGAGGCGTGTTGATGCCCAAAGTCAAGGAAGCGCCCGCAAACGCCGATATTTCGACAGATGCCCCTGTCAGCGGCACATCGCAGCAGCCGGAAGGACACGGCGCGCCTGCGCGGCGAGCTCGACGCGCTCCATCGCACCGCAGTCGCGCTCTCGACGCCCCTCGACTCGGATGCCCTGCTCGAGCTGATCGTCGAACAAGCCGCGAACCTCGTCGAAGGCTCGTTCGGCTACGTCTACGTGCTCAGCGAGGACGGCGTGCGGATGGTCGAGCGCGTCGCCCAGGGGCCGTTCCTGCCGTTCCTCGGCACCGAGATCACCAAGGATCAGGGCGTCGCCGGCGTCGTCTGGCGGACGCGCACCGCGCACGTCGAGAACGCCTACCGCAGCCTCCCGAGCCGTCGCGACCTCGGGGACTCGACACCCCATGCCGTTCTCGGTGCGCCCTTGTTCGTCGGCGGCGCCATCGTCGGCGTTCTCGGCCTGGGCAAGATGCTCCCGGGCAGCGCGTTCTCGGACGACGACCTCTTGATCGTCGAGCGCTTCGCACAACTCGCCTCGCTCGCAATCGAACGCGTCCGGCTTCATGCCGACCTCCGGCGCGAGCTCCAGCAGCGGCGTGCGACCGAAGAGGAGCTCCTGCACACGGTCGGGAGGCTGTCGAGCTCGGAGCTCGCGCTCAAGCGCTCACACGAGGAGATGGTGCGCCGGCTTGCAACCGCAGCGGAGGAGCGCGACGGTGCCACCGGCCGGCACATCGAGCGGATGAGCGCGACGTGCGAGCGGATCGCCCGGCACCTCGGGCTCGACGACGCGTTCTGCGAGAGCATCCGGATCGCGAGCCCTCTCCATGACGTCGGCAAGATCGGAATTCCGGACCGGGTGCTACTGAAGCCGGGCAAGCTCGACGACGATGAGCGCGCCGCCATCGAGCGGCACGCAGAGATCGGCTACCGGATGCTCCGAGGTGCCGGCTCCGACCTGCTCGACCTCGCAGCCTCGATTGCGCTGACGCATCACGAGCGCTTCGACGGGGCGGGCTATCCGCAAGGGCTGCGCGGTGAGGAGATTCCGCTCGAGGGACGGATCGCCGCTGTGGCCGATGTCTTCGACGCGCTCACGACCGACCGCGTCTACCGGCCGGCATTCCCCTTCGACGAGGCAATGGCGATGCTTGTCGACGGGCGGGGGACGCAATTCGACCCTGCTGTGCTCGACGCGTTCGTCGCCGTGGTCGGCGGCAGCAAGCTTCGCCCGGAGCGCGTAGCTCTTGCGATCGCGGAACGGCCGGACCCCCGCGATCCGGAGCCCGGCGCGCCGGTGAACGGCACGCTCGCAGAAGAGACGCTTGCGGGTGCAGCGGGGGACGCGGCACGGTCGCTGGCCCACGTCACCGCCGGGCGCGAGGGGATCGACGACGCGCTCAAACGGCTCTGTCGTGGTGCCGGCTCGGGCGTCCTCGCGAGCGTCTACGTCCTCGAGCACGATCGCATGTGGTGCGTCGCGCAGTGCGGCTACGACCAAGTGCGTGACGGCTTCACGCTCTCCCAGGGCGTGATGGGCCGGGCATTGCGAAGCAACTCGGCCGAGTTTCTCGAAGAGGTCCGTGACGACCCTGGTTACATCGCCGCTCTGCCGGGAATCGTCTCCGAGCTGGCCATACCGCTCGTGGGTGAGCGGGTGCACGCGATCCTCAACATCGAGACGGTCGGGGTACGACTGCCGCACTGCGCTGTCGAGGCGGTCGCGCCGCTCGTCGAGTCGATGCTCGTTTTCGTCGACACGCTCAGCGCGTCGCTCCAGCTCGACCTCGCGACTCTGGCGCGACTCACCGTGTACGCGAGCTCCCTGCGCTCGGTCGGCGCCCTGAGCGAGTTCTCCACCAGAACACTCGGCCGGCTGCTCGACCTCGAAGCGGCCCAGCTGACGCTCGGCGGCGCGGCCTCTGACGCGGCGGCAAGCTTCTGGCGCCGGCCGGAATCGACGCTTGTCCCGATGGGCTCCGAGACGATCGCAGCCGTTTCGGCCCTGTCGTCGCTGTCCGACTACACCTGGAGCGTCCTCGACGCCGCAGACATCAACGTGGCGAAACCGGACGATCCGGGTCGCTGGCTCCTGTGGCTTCCGCTGCGGGTCCGCGGAGCCCAGATCGGGACGCTCGTCGGCCGCTCGAACACGCCGATCACGCTCGAGCACGAGCAGGTCGAGGCTGCGATCCTGTTCGCGCAGCAGCTTGCGGCCCTCATCGACGCCGGCCAAGCCTTGCAGCGCGAGCAGCGGGCCGCGGTCACCGACAGTCTCACGGGCCTCCTCAACCGGCGCGGCTTCGACGAGCGGCTGCACGAGGAGATCGGCCGGGCCGAGCGCTCGGGACGTCCCCTGACGGTCGTGCTCACGGATTGCGACGACCTCAAGCATGTCAACGACCGCTTCGGCCGTGACGGAGGCGACGCCCTGCTCCAAGGGCTTGCACGGGTGTTGAGGCATGGAAAGCGCGTGTCGGACGTCGCCGGACGTGTCGGCGGAGATGAGTTCGGGCTCCTGCTGCCCGAGGCAGACGCCGCAGTCGCCGCCGCGGTCGTCGAGCGCCTACGCGTTTCGATCCACGAGTTGCGCTCGGGCGGCTCGCACACGACGGCGAGCTTTGGCATCGCAGTCTTCCCCGACGACGGCACGACGGGTACGGCGCTCCTCCGCGTCGCCGGCCAAGCCCTCGACGAGGCCAAGCATCAGGGCAAGGATCGCCTGGCCGGTGCGATCGCGTTCAGCTGAGCTGCCGCCCGGCTACTACGCCAGGTCGTCGTCGTCCGGGTAGTGCATCTGCAGAGCTGCGCGCTGCCGCTCGATGCGCTCGCGTAGCGCGGCAAGCTGATCCTCGAAGAGCGAGCCGTCGATCGGCGGTGGCACCGTCCGCAATCCATGCTCGCGCTCGATCCCGTGCAGGAAGCGCTGCTCCTCGGCGTGACGCTCGCGGGCGTCCGACCAGTGGGAGAGCAGGCTCCGGTCGACATTGTCCGTCATGCCCGTGTTATCGGCACGCCGGGCGCCGAATCTGAGCCTGACCTGCTCCTTTCGAGCGACTACGGCAGCGCGCGCCTGAAGAAGGCGTGCTTCCGCCTCACGGCGACGAGCTCCCAGCCGTCTCTCCCGAGCAGGTTCCAGCGGCGGGCATCGACGGACCGCTTGCCGCTGCGCCGTTCGATTCGGACCTCGAACACGGGCGGTCGCGCAGAGGCGTGCTCGCCCGACCGCCTGCGACCGCCCTCCTGCCGCCGTGTCGGGTTCACCTCCGTCATCGTGCCCGTGCCGGACGATTCGAGACGCGCACGCGCGAACGCATCTCGAAAAGGGGACGGCTCCTCGACGACCCTGAGCGGGTCGTGGTGGCGCGCTTCGGCGTTGGGCTGCACCCCACCGAGCCTACTCACGCCCGTACCCGTGCGTCGCAGCCAAGGGACCGCGCCGTGAACTGCCCTCGAGCACAGAGAAGGTCGTAGGATCGCCTCATGGAGCAGGCCCACCTGGGTGAAAGCGAGACCGCCGTCTCGCGGGTGATTCTCGGCTGCGGCAACTTCGGCGGCATTGGCTCGTCGCCGGGGTTCTTCGGAAAGGGCACGTCGAAGGACGAGGCGTTCAGGCTCATGGACGCGGCCTGGGAGCTTGGAATCACGACCTTCGACACGGCCGACGCGTACGGCGGCGGCCGCAGCGAGACATTCATCGGGGAGTGGCTTGCGACGAAGAGCGCCACTGTCCGGGGCAGCGTCGTGATCGCGACCAAGACGTTCAACCCGATGGCCGAGGGCGAAGATCACGGCCTCGCCCGTGCGCGCATCCACCGCCAGCTCGAAGCAAGCTTGCGCAGGCTCGGCGTCGATCGGATCGCCTTGTATCTCGCGCACGACTTCGATCCGGACATCCCGCAGGAGGAGACGCTGCGCGCCTTCGACGAGCTCGTGCGCGCCGGCAAGATCGGCTCCGTCGGGGCGTCGAACTTCACCGGCGAGCAACTCGCGGAGGCCCTGGAGATCTCCGAGCTCGAAGGCCTCACCCGTTACGAGTGGGCCCAGAACGGCTTTTCGCTGCTCGAGCAGGGTGACCGGGAGACCGTCTTCCCCGTGTGCCGTGAGCACCACCTCGGCTACACGCCGTTCAGCCCGCTCGCAGGCGGCTGGCTCACGGGCAAGTACCGCAGAGGCATGCCCGCGCCGGCAGGCTCGCGGATGACCCTCCGGCCGGAGCCGTATGAGGCATACCACTCCGACCGTGTCTTCGACGCTCTCGAGGCGCTCGAGCGGGAAGCGGCCACGCGCGGGGTGTCGATGGCCGCCCTGGCACTTGCGTGGCTGCTGGCGCTGCCCGAGATCAGCGCCGTCGTCGTCGGGCCGAACCGGGCGGAGCACCTCGCACCTGCGGCAGAGGCGCTCGAGATCGAGCTCTCTTCCACCGACCGCGATCGCCTGACGGAGGTCTTCTCATGAGCGTCCTCGTTCTGTCCGAGCACGACGTGCGCACGCTCCTCGACATGGAGTCGTGCATCGCGGCGATGGAGGACGTGCTCGCGCGGCTCGCGGCCGACGAGCTGCACAATCCGTTGCGTTTCGTGATGCGGCCTCCGGCGAGCGCGTTGATGGGTTTCATGCCCGCCTACCGTGGCGGCGGCAACCCGCTCTTCTCGCTGAAGGAGATCGTGATCGCCCCCGCCAACTCCGAGCGGGGTCTCGACCCGCACCAGGGCGCCGTCCTGCTTCACGATGGAGTGACGGGGGAGCTGCGCGCGATTCTCAACGCCTCCCCGATCACCGAGATCCGCACCGCCGCGGTGTCCGCCGTCGCCACGAAGCTCCTGGCAAGGACAGGCTCGAGGGTGGTCGCCGTGCTCGGGTCAGGGGTGCAGGGGCGCGCGCACGTGGATTCGATGCAGACGATCCTGAACGACCCGGTGATCAAGATCTGGAGCCGCAACCCCGCTCACGCCGAAGCGCTCGCCCTGGAGACCCATTCGCTCGTGTCGGCGTCGGTCGAGGAGGCGCTCGACGGCGCCGACATCGTGTGCACCACCACGGCGGCGCGGGAGCCGATTGTGAGGCGAGAGTGGTTCGCACCCGGAGCGCACGTGAACGCCGTCGGATCGTCGATCCCGACGGTGCGCGAGCTCGACGCGGCAACGGTCGCAGCGGCGTCGCTCTTCGTCGATCGCCGCGAGTCGACGCTGAACGAGTCCGGCGACTACCTGTTCGCCGTCGAAGAGGCCGGGATCGGCCCCGATCACATCCTGGCGGAGCTCGGCGAGCTCCTGACGGGTGCACATCCGGGCCGCTCGGACGACGAGGAGCTGACGGTGTTCAAGTCTCTCGGCATCGGAGCCGAGGACCTCGCTGCCGCCGAGCTGTGCGTCGCGCGGGCGCGCGAGCGCGGCCTCGGCGTCGAGGTCGACTTCTGATCCCACTGCGCCAGATCGAGGAAGCACGAGACCGCATCGCGGATGTCGCCTTGCGCACGCCGCTGGTGCGCCTGCAGGTGCCCGAGTCGCCCGCGGAGATCTGGCTCAAGCTCGAGTGCCTCCAGCCGATCGGATCGTTCAAGCTGCGCGGTGCCGCCAACGCGATCCGCAGCGCCCCTCCCGGAGCGACCGCGCGCGGCGTGCTCACCACGAGTGCGGGCAACATGGCGCAGGGGGTGTCGTGGATCGCCCGGGAAGAAGGCATTCCCGCCACGATCGTCGTGCCCGACCATGCGCCGCAGACGAAGCTTGACGCGATCGCGAGGCTCGGCGGCTCGGTGATCAAAGTGCCGTTCGAGCGGTGGTGGCAGGCGATGGAGGAGAGTTCCTTCCCCGGCATCGAGGGCCATTTCGTCCATCCCGTGATGGATGACGCCGTCATGGCCGGGAACGGCACGATCGGACTGGAGCTCGTCGAACAGCTCAACGAGATCGACGCCGTGCTCGTGCCCTGGGGGGGTGGCGGTCTCACCACGGGCATCGCTAGCGCGCTTCGCGCCACAAGCCCAGGGACGAAAGTGTTCGCCTGTGAGCCCGAGACGGGGGCGCCGCTGTCGGCGTCTCTCAAGGCCGGCAAACCGGTTGAGGTCGACTACACGCCGTCGTTCGTCGACGGAGCCGGGAGCAAGAGCCTGCTGGCGCCGATGTGGGAACGCGCGCGGCCGCTGCTCACGGACGCGTTCGCCCTCTCGCTCGACGAGACCGCCGCCGCCGTCCGTCTGCTCGCGGAGCGGGCCCGCATCGTCGCCGAAGGGGCGGGAGCCCTTGCCGTTGCTGCTGCGCTCGCCGGCCGGGCGGGCGAGGGCCGGATCGTGTGCATCGTGTCCGGCGGCAACATCGACGCCGCGCGACTGGCGACGATTCTTGAGGGTCGCACGCCGTCGTAGCGGGCCGTCCTACAAATCCTCCTCGTCGAGGTCGTCGTCGTCCCAGCGGTCATAGGGGGTCGACAACGGTAATGCGAACCACGCGGCGGCAAAGCAGCCGCCTGCGGCAACAGTGAGCAGCGCCGCCGCGGCGCGCGGCAGCAGCACATCGGTGACGAGAAAGACCGAGGCGGTCATCGCCACCGCCATCGAGACCAGTCCTGCGATCGCGAACCTGTTGGACGTGCGGAGCATGCGCTCCTTGTTCTTCTCACGCCAGCGCAACCGGTGGTAGGCGCTCGGAGCAATCAGGAGGATCGTGCCGACGACTGCTGCGAGCAGCGCCACGAGGTAGGAAGCCTTCTCCACGCGGTCGACCTGGAACCTCGAGCTGAAGGGCGCCACGAGCAGGAATGCGAACAGCACCTGCACCCCCGGTAACGCGACCCGCAGCTCGTTCAACAGCTCGATGAGCTCGCGGTCGCGCTTCTTGCGGAGTTGGCGCTCGTCCACGACGGGACGGTACCGCGCTGCGGTTGAATGCGCCGAGTGCAGAAGATCTCGCTCATCGCGCTGCGCCGGCTCGTAATCGCAGCGCAGGCATACGCGCCTCGTATCCGCACAGGCTCGCGCAAGGAGGTGGAGACGACGATCCGCCGCCTCTCCTGCGTCCAGCTCGACTCGATCTCGGCCGTCGAGCGCAGCCACCGGATCGCGCTGTCGTCCCGCGTCGGCGCCTACCGCTCGGGAACCGTCGGGCTGTTGCTCGGAGCCGGGCGGGTGTTCGAGTACTGGGCGCACGAAGCGTGCCTGCTGCCGGTCGAGGACTGGCCGCTCTTCGCCGTCCAGATGCGCGACGGTGGCCGCCGCTGGTACGGAAACGTCGGTGAGACGCACCCGCATCTCGCGGACGAGATCCTTGCCGAGATTCGCTCGCGCGGCCCGCTCGGGTCGCGTCATTTCGAAGGCGCCGCGAAGGGCGGCGGCATGTGGAACTGGAAGCCGGCGAAGGCCATGCTCGACCTTCTCTGGAACCACGGCGATCTCGTCGTCGCCGGGCGCCAGGGATTTCAGCGCCTGTACGACCTCCCGGAGCGGGTGCTGCCGGCGGCGGTACTCGACGCTCCGCTCCCCTCCGAACCCGAGCGGCTGCGCGTGCTTGCGCTGAAGGCTGTGCACGCACGAGGTGCGCTGACCGAGGCGGGCGTGATGGAGCACTGGCGGTTGAGAGGCGGCGTCGGCAGGATCCGGGCCACGCTGGACGACCTCGTTGCCGAGGGGCAACTCGAGCGGCTCGCCGTGGCAGACGACGGCGCACCGGTGCTCGTTCCTGCAGGAACGACGGTCGACCAGCCTCAGCCAACCGCTGCAGTTCTGCTGTCGCCGTTCGACAATCTGCTCTGGGACCGGCCGTTCGCCCGGCGAGTGCTCGGATTCGATCACCTGATCGAGGTCTACAAGCCGAAGCCGCAGCGCCGGTGGGGCTACTACGTGCTGCCGTTTCTCTGGCGTGACCGCATCGTCGGCCGTGCCGATCTCAAGTCGGAGCGCGGCGAGGGAGCGCTCGTGCTGAAGGCCTTCCATCGCGAGGGGGGCATCCGCCCGTCTGCAGCTCTCGACGAAGCGCTCGACCGGGCGCTCGACCGCCTGCGGCGCGCCTGCGGGCTCGAGACCGTGCGACGATGATGCTGCTCGCCGCGCGTGACACGGCTGTTCTGGCCAGCGGCGCGCGCGCAGGACGTGATGCGGTGTCAGACACCGCCTTCGGTCAAGGTGTCCGTTGCGCCTGCTTCGCAACAACTCGTCCACCCCGACGAGGTGACGCGGTGTCAGACACCGCCTTCGGTCAAGGTGTCCTTTGCGCCTCCTTCGCAACAACTCGTCCACCCCGGGGCCGAGGAGCACCGCCGGTGACTACGATCCGCTCATGGATTTCGAGACGCGCGCCATTCATGCCGGCCAGGAGCCTGATCCCGCAACGGGATCGGTGACGACACCGATCTACCAGACATCGACGTTCGCGCAGGAGGCGGTGGGCGTGCACAAGGGCTACGACTACGCCCGCGTCGCGAACCCGACACGCACCGCGCTCGAGGAGTGCCTGGCATCGCTCGAGAATGCGGCTTACGGCCACGCGTTCTCATCGGGGCTCGGCGCCACGACGACGATCATGCATCTCGTCGATCCCGGCGAGCGGGTCGTGTGCGTGAACGACGTCTACGGCGGCCTCTACCGGATGTTCTCGCAGGTGTACGAGCCGAAGGGCTACCGGTTCGACTACATCACGGCCGACGAGGTCTCCACGAACCTCGCAGCGCACCTGGACGAGCGCACGCGCGTCGTGTGGGTCGAGACGCCCACGAACCCGTTGCTCAACATCGTCGACCTCCGCGCAGCAGCCGATGCCGCGCACGCCGCAGGAGCGATCCTCGTCGTCGACAACACGTTCGCGACGCCCTATCTGCAACAACCGCTCGAGCTCGGCGCCGACATCGTGGTGCACTCGACGACCAAGTACCTCGGCGGCCACTCCGATGTCATCGGCGGCTTCGCCGGCACGAACGATCCGACGATCTCGGAGCGGCTGCGCTTCCTGCAGAAGTCGCTCGGGGCCGTCCCGGGTCCGTTCGACACATGGCTCGTGCTGCGCGGGTTGAAGACGCTGGCAGTGCGGATGCGTCAGCACTGCGAGAACGCGCGGGCGGTCGTCGCGTTCCTGCAGGAGCACCCGCGCGTCATCGATGTTCTCTACCCGGGCCTCCCCTCGCATCCGGGGCACGCCGTGGCCGAGCGCCAGATGCGCGATTTCGGCGGCATGGTGTCGTTCCTGCTCGAGTCGGAGGAGGAGGCGGTCGCGATGGTCGCGCGTACGAACGTCTGGACGCTGGCCGAGAGCCTCGGCGGTGTCGAGAGCCTGATCGAGCACCCGTTTCGGATGACGCACGCCGCGACGGCCACCGGCCCATTTGCCTCGCCCAGGAATCTCGTGCGCCTGTCGGTTGGGATCGAGTCGGCGCACGACCTCGTCGCCGACCTCGAGCAGGCCCTCACCCCCGCTCAGGTCCGCGGCGTCATGCCTTCCTGACCCGGACCGCCGTCCCATACGCGCAGATCTCGGTCCACGTCGACCCGAGCTCCGACGTGTCGAATCGCATCGCCAGGACGGCGTTCGCCCCCATTGCCTCGGCCTCGGCCACGAGCCGCTCGATCGCCTGCTCCCGGCCCTGCGCCAGCATCTTGGTCATTCCTGCGAGCTCGCCGCCGACCAGTGATTTCAGGGAAGCGCCGATCTGGGAGCCGATGTTGCGCGAGCGCACTGTGAGGCCGAACACCTCGCCCACCACTTCCTGGATCTCGTAGCCGGGTGCATCGTTCGTCGTGGCGATCAGCATCGAGTCCTCATCACTCCCACTGTCGGGTACGGTCACACGAATGCTTTTCGACACGAGTCTGGCAATCGCGACGGCTGTACCTCACCGCGCCGAAGCGAGCGACTGCGCGCCCAATGCGGCCGGGACCGACGAGGCCCGCGGATGAGCGCGCCGATCGACCTGCACCATGGCGCGGAGCGTGCCGTCGCCACGTATGTCGTCGAGACCGACGATGGGCCGGCCATCGTCGACTGCGGCCCGGCGAGCAGCGTCCCTGCACTCGAACGAGGTCTCGCCGCCCGCGGGCTCTCGCTGGCGGACATCCGCCACCTCCTGCTGACGCACATCCACTTCGACCATGCGGGAGCGTCCGGGGTACTCGTGCGCGACAACCCGGCGCTCCAGGTCCACGTCTCCGAGATCGGCGCCCCGCACCTCGTCGACCCGAGCCGGCTCGAGGCGAGCGCGCGACGGCTCTTCGGCGCCGAGTTCGATGCGCTGTGGGGGGAAGTCGCACCCGTGCCGACCGGGAACATCCAGCTCGTCTCGGGCGATGTGCTGGGACTGGACAGCTTTCCGAGTCAGGGCCATGCACGCCACCACGTTTCCTACCTGCATGCGGACGGGACGCTGTACGCCGGCGACTCGGTTGGCGTGCGGATAGCCCCCGGGCACTTCGTGCTCCCGCCGACACCCCCGCCCGAGGTCGACCTGGAGGCCTGGGAACGGTCTCTCGTCGAGACGGAGCGCCGGCGCCCCGCCCGCCTCGCACTTACGCACTTCGGGGTGTTCGACGACGTCCAGGAGCACCTCGCGGGATTCCGCGAGACGCTGCAGACGTGGTCCGACCGGGTCGCCCACGGCATGGACGAGCCGACCTTCGTCGCCGCCGCCCGTGCGGACTGCGCGGCGTCGGATCCGGACGATGTGGACACATACGGAAGCGCCGCCTCCTTCGCACAGTGCCACCAGGGCCTCGAGCGCTACTGGCGCAAGCGACGAGAGGCTTCGTCGGCTTGATGCCGGTCGTTGGCCGCGTCCCGGGTTCCTGATCGGGCGCGTGGCGCTCTATCCTTTCGCGCACGCCGACCGAGACACCCATCGAGCTGTTCGACGCGGGCCGTATCGCGCTCGCCCGCGGCGCGTGGGGTGATGCCCGCGAGGCATTCTCCCGCGCCGCAGAGCTCGAGGAGACGGTGGAGGCTCTGTCGGGGCTCGGCGTCGCCGCCCGCTATCAGCTCGATGCGGAGGCTGCGATCACAGCCCACGAGCGGGCCTACCGGATCGCCAGGGCGTCGGACGACGTGGACGCTGCAGCTCTCGTCGCCATCGAGCTCGGCTACGACGCGTATTCGTTCCGGGGCGTCGCAGAGGCCCTGGGGTGGATCGAGCGCGCGGCGATGCTGGTGGAGGGCAGGCCGCCGAGTACCGCGTCGGCCGTCGTCCGGTATTGCAGGGCATATCTGGCTCTACTCGCACAGCACGATCCGGAGTCGGCACGCGCCGGGTCTGCGGAGGCAGGTGCGATCGCCCGCGAGGTCGGCGCCGTCGACGTCGAGATGCTGGCGCTCGCGCTCGAAGGGCTCGCCCTCGTCAGCGGCGGCAGCGTCGACGAAGGCATGCGGAAGCTCGACGCTGCCGCCGCGGCCGCGATCGGAGGCGAGGTGACCGAGGTCGACTCGATCGAGACGGTCTGCTGCTTCGTGATCGACGGATGCAAGCGGGTACGCGACCTGGAGCGCGCGAACGAGTGGTGCGAGCGCGTGCGCGAGATCGCAACGCGTTTCGACGACCGCCAGATGTTCACGGTCTGTCGGACGCACTACGCCGATGTTCTGCTCTGGCACGGGGACTGGCAGCGCGCGGACGACGAGCTCACCGCGTGTGTCCGCGAGTTGGGCCGGCTCCGTCCCGGCCGGGACGCCGACGCACTCGTACGGCTCGCGGAGCTCCGTCGCCGCCAGGGACGCCTTGCAGAAGCTGACGGCATGCTGGCCCGCTCGACAACCCACAGGTTCCACGCGCTGGTTACCGGGCTGATCGCTCTCGATCGAGGAGATGCCGAAGCTGCGTGCCACGAGGCGGGCCGCTTCCTTCGCCGGATCGGGGAGACCGACCGCTACGAGCGTATTGCCGGCCTCGAGCTCGTCGTTCGCGCATCGCTCGCCCGCGCGGACCCCGTCTCCGCCGGCGGGGCAGCGGATGAGATCGCAGCCATTGCGGCCACGACCCCGAACTCCCCATTGCGGGCGTCTGCGCTGCTCGCCGAGGGGCGCATCGCCGCTGCCGCCGGCGAGCACGCGAGCGCGGCGGCGCTGCTCGAGGACGCCGCTGACCTGTTCGACGCGGCGGGCGCGCAGTACGACGGCGCGCTCGCACGTGCCGAGCTCGCGACGGCGCTCCGTGGCACAGGTCGAACAGAGCGCGCACGGAAGGCGCACGCGACAGCCAACGAGACGCTCAGAGCGCTCGGTGCAGGCACCCGTCCGGCGCCGGCCGGCCCGCTGTCGCCGAGAGAAGCCGAGATCCTGGGTCTCGTCGCAACAGGGCTCTCGAACGAGGCGATCGCACACGAGCTCGTGCTCTCGGTGCGCACCGTCGAGCGGCACGTTGCGAACATCTACGCGAAGATCGGCGCCTCAGGACGCACGGCTCGAGCACGAGCAACCTCCTGGGCCCACGCACACGGAATTGCGTAGCCGCAGCGCGCAGATTGGGTACCGGTACCGATGTGCGGCCGGGGGTCGCCCCATAGCCTCATAGCGGTCAACCCAGAAGGAGGAGAGATGGCGACACGCGAGATCGACGTGACGAAGGCCGAGGAGTTCGCCGGTCGCATGCTCGGAGTGCTCAACAGTGGCATGCTCACGTTGCTGATCAGCATCGGCCACCAGGTACGCCTGTTCGACACCATGGCAGCCGGCGAGGCCGGCACGAGCGCCGAGATCGCGACGGCGGCCGGCCTCGACGAGCGCTACGTGCGCGAGTGGCTCGCCGGACTGACGGTCGGCGGCATCGTCGAGCACGACCCCGAAGCCGGCACCTTTACGCTGCCTCGTGAGCACGCGACCTGCCTGACCCGCAGCGCAGGACCGGACAATCTCGCCTCCTTCGCCCAGTACACCGCGCTGTTCGGGGAGCTCGAGCAGAAGGTCGTCCACTGCTTCCACCACGGCGGCGGTGTCGGCTACGACGAGATGCCGCGCTTCCAGGCGCTGCAGGCGGAGGAGACGGCCCAGATCCACGATGGCGTCCTCATCGACGTCACGCTCCCTCTGGTGCCCGGTCTCCCCGACCGGCTCCGCACCGGCATCGACGTGCTCGACATCGGTTGCGGTCACGGCCACGCCGTCAACCTGATCGCGGACGCATTCCCGTCGAGCCGCATCACGGGCATCGACATCTCCGAGCAAGGCATCGCTGCGGCCCGCTCGGAGGCTGAGAAGCTACGGCTCGAGAACGCACGCTTCAAGGTGCAGGACGCGCTGGACCTGGCGCCGTCGAGTGCAGACCTCATCACGGCATTCGACGTCATCCACGACCTGCCGAAGCCTCAGGAGACCGTGCGGGCGATCCATGCGGCACTCCGGCCCGGCGGCGTCTTCCTGATGGTCGACATCGCGGCGTCGAGTCATGTGCACGAGAACCTGGAGCACCCGCTCGCCCCCGCCCTTTACACGGCGTCGATCTTCCACTGCATGACCGTGTCGCTCGCCAACGGAGGCCCAGGGCTCGGCACGATGTGGGGCGAGCAAACTGCGCTTGCCGTTCTGCGCGAGGCAGGCTTCGAGGACGTGACGATCGAGCGCGTCGCATCCGACATCCTCAACGAGTACTACATCGCGAGGAAGACATGACGCGCGACGAGCGCGTCATGCTCGCTGCCTACCGGTGTCTGTACCCGCAGGCACGGGAGATCGGCGGCGCCACGGTACTGCGATCCGACGAGGCACCCGGCTCGCCGATGCTGAACCGCATCGTCGGCCTCGGCCGGAACGGGCCGGCCACCGAAGCCGGGCTCGACGAGGCGCTCGCCGCGATCGGCGACGACGTCACCTGCTACGTGGCGGTCGCTCCTGGCGCGCAGCCCGGGGATCTGGAGGACTGGTTGCGCGCACGGGAGCTCGAGCCTGGGTGGGGCTGGATGGCCTTCCACCGTGACCTCACCTCTCCTCCCGTCGCCAAAACGTCGCTGCGACTCGTCGAGGTCGACGGCGAGACCGCGGAGATGTTCGGACGCGTCGTCGCGACCGGGTATGCACTGCCGCCGGCGATTGTCCCCGTGTGTGCCCGTGCACACGAGGTCGGCTGGGACTGCTGGCTCGCGATGGAGGGCGACGAGCCGGTTGCGGCGGCAGGCGTCTACGTCGCCGAGGGTGCCGCCTACCTCGGCTTCGCCGCGACGCTGCCCGAGCATCGGGGCAAGGGGGCGCAG
The DNA here is from genome assembly GCA_963799905.1 of uncultured Thermoleophilia bacterium. Classification (GTDB taxonomy): domain Bacteria; phylum Actinomycetota; class Thermoleophilia; order Gaiellales; family Gaiellaceae; genus Gaiella. The sequence goes on along the minus strand of CAWCYU010000029.1, from coordinate 118,809 downwards.
AGCGCACTCCTGTCCGCCCGCATCCGGCGCGCAGCCGAGCGCGGCAGCGAGACGGTCCTGACAGAGACAGGCGAGCTGCGAGACGGGCTACCGGGGAACTCGTACCGCAACATCCGCCGGGCGGGGTTCGCGGAAATCGCGGTAACGGCGAACTGGCTGCGACCCGCCCGCGTGGGAGCCGTGCCTCTCGCGGCGACCCAAAGCGGGTCGGGAGTCGCGGCTCTGCAAACCCGGTGACGAGCCATCCGCGGCGCACGAACCGTCAGCCGCGGATGGAGCCTCTCACACGTCCTATTCCGTCGTCCGGCGCACGACCCGCGCGCCGGACGACTGCTGCAGCGCCTTGATCACGATCTCGTCGAGGTTTACGTGCAGCGGTCGTGTGAGCGCGAACATCACGCAGTCGGCGACCTCGTCGGGAGTGACAGGATCGACGCCCTCGTAGACAGCGGCAGCCGCGTTCTCGTCGCCACGGAATCGAACGACGGAGAACTCCGTCTCCACGAGGCCTGCGTCAACGGTCGTGATCCGGACCGGGCGGCCGAGCAGATCCTCCCGGAGCGCGTAGCTGAACCCGCGAACGGCGAACTTGGACGCGATGTACGACGCGCCGTTCGGGTACGCCTGCCTGCCCGCGACCGAGCCCATGAAGACGATGTGACCGCCGTCGCGCACGTGCGGCAGCGCGAGGCGCGTGATGCGAAGCACACCGTCGACATTCGTGTGCAACACGCGCAACTCGTCGTCTTCCGTCGACTCGGTGAACGGCGCCCTGCCGAGCGCCAGCCCTGCGTTGTTGAACAGGATGTCGATGCCCCCGAGCTCGCCCACGGCGGCATCGATGAACGCCTGCGAGCTGCTCTCGTCGGTGACGTCGAGTGCGAGCGCGACATCGGCCTCGATCCGGTCGGTGCGCCGCGCACCACCGACGACGCGGACCCCTGCCTCCCGCAGCTTGCGCACCGTCGCCGCACCGATCCCGGAGGAGGCGCCCGTGACGACGGCTGTCCTGCCGCGCAGATCAAGATCCATGGCGCGAGCCTATCCGGCGGGATCTGCGGGAGAGATCTCCACGCGGTCGAGCGTGACCGGGGTTGTCGGCTTGTCACGGCCGTCGCGGTCGACGAGCGAGATGCGGTCGGCGACATCCTGTCCGGAGACGACCTGGCCGAACACAGTGTGCTTGCCGTCGAGCCATGGAGTCGCGTCCGCGGTGACGATGAAGAACTGGGAGCCGTTCGTGTTGGGGCCGGAGTTCGCCATGGCGAGCGCGCCCTTCACGACTTTGTGGTCGTTGAACTCGTCCTCGAACTGGTACCCCGGGCCGCCGGTGCCGGTGCCGAGGGGGCAGCCACCCTGGATCATGAATTCAGGAATCACGCGGTGGAAGATGAGGCCGTCGTAGAAACCGTCGGAGGCGAGCTTCGTGAAGCTCGCGACGGTCTTCGGCGCGTCTTCGGGGTAGAGCTCGATCTCGATGGGGCCTTCGCTGGTGTGGAACGTGGCATGTGTCATGAGCCCGACGCTAGCATCGGGGGTGGGACGCGAGGGGCAGTCAGGCGTGGCCCTGTCAGCGGAAACGGCAGGTGTGAAACGACTGCCCGCCGACGCCTTGAGGGATCTTTGCCCGCCCCGGGATCCAGACAGGTGGATCCAGGGCCTGCGCGGAATACTCAGAAGGGTTCGACTGTGTCACCGGTGCGCACGCGGCCCGGCTCGACGACCTCGCCCCAGACACCGAACGGAAGCGGCTCATCGGTGGGAACGTCACCGCGGTACGCGCGCAGGACGTGCAGCGTGTCGAGTGTCGGGACGCCGGTCTCGGGGTCGTGGGTCGTCACGGCGCAGCGGCCGACGAGTGCGTGCAGGCGCACCACCGCGTCGCCGATGCGTACGTCTCGTCCGACCCAGGTGTCCTCTTCGTGCGCCGAGACACTCGTGATGGTGAAGAGCATCCGGAACCGGCGTCCGTCGACGCTCCCCACTCCCGCCTCGTCGGCCAGCCGCTCGAGTGAGGCAACCGAGACCAGCGAGGCACCGGCGCGAGCACCGCGGTCCGAGCCGTCGCCCGGCACGTCGGCGCGGACGAGTCGTACGCTCCTGCCCGTGAACTCCGACAGCGCCCGTGCCCAGGGGCCGAGCACGAGATGTCCCGAAACGGGGCGGCCGTAGAAATTCGTCTCGACCGCCGCGTCGAGGGCGATATCGCCTTCGACGGCGTCGCCGTTGGGCAGCCGCAACACGAGCGTCGTGGCGTCGATGTCCGTCTGGGCCTCGATCCGCACGAGCGCGCCGAGCGCCTTGCCGTTGACGAGGCGCCCGTCGTCGCCCACGAGATAGAAGCGGCGGTTGTTGCGCACACCGGCCGATTCGAGCTCGATCTCGTCCGGATGTGTGAGCGCAAGGCCCTTCACCGGAGCGACGGAGATACGGGCGACTTCTGCCATAACGCGACCTTATCGGTCGCTTCGAGCTGACGACGGCTACCCTTCGTGCACATCTACAGGACGAGTACCCACGGCAGCGCCCCACGCGCTTCCCTGTCGTTCAGCGGGATCGGGAGGCGCCTCATGACGGCAGCTGCTACGAAGGTCACGTTCGACAACGGCGGAGCCTTCATCAAAGAGACCCGGCGCGAGGTCGAGCAGTACCTTGCGGCGGGCCGCACACGAATCAGGGGAGCTCTGCTCCTCTATGCGAAGGCGCCGATCGCGTTCGGGCTCACGGCCGTGTCGTGGTCCGTGCTGATGTTCGTCCGGCCGAGTCTCATCCCCGGGCTGATCTGCGTGGTGGGCCTCGTGGTGGGCGCGCTGCTGACGGCGTTCTGCGTACAACACGACGCGAATCACGGCGCGTATTTCCGGCAGCGGCGCCACAACCACCTGCTCGGCTGGACGGCGGACGCGTTCCTCGGGTTCAGCAGCTATGCGTGGCGCGTCAAGCACAACGTCGCGCACCACACGTACACGAACATCGACGGCCACGACGACGACATCACCCAGATGCCGATCGCCCGGCTCACGCCGTCGCAGGCCACGCGGCCGTGGTACCGGTTTCAGCAGTACTACATCTGGCCCATGTACACGCTGATGGGGCTTCGGTGGCAGACGGTCGGTGACATCGCGGCGTTCGCCCGCGGACGGATCGGAGAGAGTGCCTTGCGCGCGCCACGTGGCTGGCATCTTGCGGGCGTCATCGCCGGCAAGGCGATCTTCGTCGCGTGGGCCGTGGTGATCCCGCTGCTCGTCTACCCCTGGTGGGCTGTGCTTGCGACATATGCGATCTTCACGATGACGACGAGCTTGATCATGGCGACGACCTTTCAGCTCGCCCATTGCGTCGAGGAAGCGTCGTTCGCCTCAGCCGACGAGATTCGCGCGCAGCCACCGGTCTGGGCAGTCCAACAGGTGGAGACCACGGTCGACTTCTGCCCCCGCAACCCCGTGCTCACCTGGGCGCTCGGCGGCCTCAACTTCCAGATCGAGCATCACCTGTTCCCGCTCGTGCCGCACACGCACTATCCGAAGATCGCAGAGATCGTGCGCCGCAACTGCGCCAAGCACGGTGTTCGCTACGCGTCGCAACCGTCGCTGTGGGCGGCGTTGCGCTCGCATTTCCTGCATCTCCGCACGATGGGCAGGCTCGGCCTACCTGCCGAGATCGAGATGGGCTAGGCCCAGGCCAATCCCCTCGCTCCTCGATGACAGAGGTGCGGCAGGAACCGAGGCGTCGCCTCGCGCGTCAGGCGGCGCGCGTCCGGTTTTCCGCGTGCTCGATGACGTCGACGAAAGCCTGCACAACGGCGGCGTCGAACTGGCTGCCGGTACAGCGACGCAGCTCGGCGATCGCCTCCTCGACCGGCACCGCCGGACGGTACGGGCGGCCTGCGATCATCGCGTCGAAGGCATCGACGACGGCGACGATGCGGGCCCCGAGCGGGATTGCCTCGGCACCGAGACCGTCGGGGTAGCCGCTGCCGTCTGCGCGCTCGTGGCTGGAGCGGACGATCGGCGCGATGCGCGCGAGCGCAGGAGCTGCTGCGACGATCCGCTCGCCGATCAGGGTGTGGCGCTTGATGAACTCCCATTCGTCGGGGTCGAGCGGGCCCGGCTTGCTGAGGATCGCCTCGGGAATGGCGGCTTTGCCGATGTCATGCAGCTCGGCGGCGATCCGCGTGCATGCAACGTCTTCGGGCGACAGCCCTAGCCTCGCCGCCGTCGCGGCCGCGAGCTCGGCAACGTTGATCACGTGACGTGCGAGATCCTGGCTCTGCTCGACGATCACCTGCACGAGGGCATCCCGTACCTCCATGCTCTCGCTCATCTTTCCCGCCCGCTTGTCGGAGTAGAGGCGCTCGTCGGCGAGGTGGAGGGCCCGCTCGAGGGTTGCCGCCTCCACGGGCATCACGGCGGAGCCACGTGAGCACCGGATCGAGAACTGCTCACCCTGGTCGGTGAGTGCCGCGCGCGCGTCCTCGAGCGCGGCTTCGGCGTCGCTCGCGTGCGTGACGACGCAGAACTCGTCCCCGCCCATGCGGTATGCCGTGCCTCTCCCGTCGAGCGACGCCGCCAGGCGCCGCCCGAGACGGGAAAGCAGAGCGTCCCCCGCCGGATGGCCGAACGTGTCGTTGTAGGCCTTGAACCCGTCGAGGTCGTAGATCCCGAGGGCGAGGGTCGCTCCTTCCGGCAGCACCGCCAGGGCGCGCTCGACGTCGCCGTAGAGCTTGCGACGGTTGGCCAACCCCGTGAGCGTGTCGTGCAGCGCCTGATGCTCGTTGATCTCCGCCTGCCGGCGCAGTGCTTCCTGGGCGATCTTTCGCTCCGTGATGTTCTCGAACATCGAGATCGCAAACGCCGGCAGTCCATCGGCATCTCGCTCGAGGGCCGCGGTGACCTGAGCCCAGACAAGCTCGCCGTCCTTTCGGAAGCAGCGCTTTTCGAGCTGGAACGATTCCCGCTCGCCCGCCATCAACTCGGTGAACAGCGCCAGATTGTGCTCGACGTCGTCGGCGTGGGTGTACTCCCGAAAGCCCATCGCCGCAAGCTCCGCAGCCGTATAGCCGAGCATTCGCTCCATCGCCGGATTGGCCTCGACGATATGCCCGTCCGCGCGGACTCTGAGAATGCCGGCCGAGGCACCCTCGAACATCGTTCGGTAGCGCGAGAGTGCCTCGAGCTCGGAAAGATGGGTCTCGGAGTGGCCCGGCGCTGCATCGTCGATGCTGTGCCCGGCAACACGCGACCCCGCGAGCTGAATCACGATCGACGTCACTCCGGCCACTTTTCCGTCGCTCGACAGGATCGGGTGGTGGTGGAAGCGGTAGGAACTGTGCGGCTCCGAATCACCCACGCCGCCAGCTACCACGTCCTGGCCGACGTGCGGCACGCCGGTCTCGACCACGTGACGCTGTGCTGTCTCGATCTCGGAAGCCGGCGCCGGCAAGGCGTCACCGAGCGTCTTGCCCACGAGGTCTGACGGGGGACGATCCCAGCACCTGCTGAAGGCTTCGTTGGCGCGGAGGCAGCGCAGGTCGCGATCGACGGCAGCCACTCCGATCTCGGACTGCTCGAACACGGCATCGAGGAGCGCTCGCGGATCCGGCTTCGGGGCCGGTTCGCGCGGACCTCCCCGGGATCCCGTTGCGGACGTCACAAGCTCGTGTATCGGCTCCGCCGGCCGGGAGGTTGAGTCCGAGTTCGTACTGCTTTACGCACACGGCGCCGGCCTGCAGCCGGGACGCAAAAGAGGGGCCGCCGCCAGCCCCTCTCCGCACAAGCTCCCCAGGAGAGAGCCGTTATCACTCAGCTTTGCGCGTCCGCCGCACCGTCGCGCTTGCTGAGGTGAACGGAGTATCCGCGGGTTCCCGAGGGCCAGCCATCACCCTTCGGGAGTTGACCACTCACCCGCTCGGGGTTGACGACGCCGCTTCACTCCGAGCCCTGCCGCCCGAGCAAGGCGAGAGTCATCGCTCCCACTAGATTTGGCGTCGTGAGCATCATCCGGCCCTGTGGTGCTGAAGAGCGCACGACAATTCTCGCGATCGTGAACGCGGCCGCGGCGGCCTATCGCGGAGTGATCCCCGACGATCGGTGGCACGAGCCGTACATGGATCTGGCGGAGCTGGAAGACGAGATCGCCGGAGGGGTCGCGTTCTGGGGCTACGAGGCGGACGGCGCATTGATCGGCGTGATGGGCATCCAGCCGGTGGGCGACGTCGACCTGATCCGCCACGCGTACGTCCTTCCCGGCAGCCAGCGGCACGGCGTCGGCCGTGCGCTGCTCGCCCATCTGCGGCGCCAGACCGCACGGCGCATGCTGGTCGGCACGTGGGCAGCTGCCGAGTGGGCGGTTCGCTTCTATCGCCGCAACGGCTTCGAGCTCGTCTCGCCCGAGCAAACGGCGGCGCTGCTCAAGACGTATTGGACGATCTCGGATCGCCAGATCGAGACCTCGGTCGTGCTGGCCAACCCGCCGCTCGCCTGAGTGCCTGGTGTCGAGGAGGGCGGGATGTGCGCAAACGGCTAGGGTAGGCGCCGCGGGCGGTTAGCTCAGCTGGTAGAGCACCTCGTTTACACCGAGGGGGTCGGCGGTTCGAGCCCGTCACCGCCCATCAGTACAAGGGGCTTGGCTAGGCCCTTGTTGTCGCCGGGCATTCGCGCGCGCCATCGCTTTGATCGGGTTCATGCGCAGGGCGAGCCGGGTCGGGAGCACGTGGCTGCGAATCCGAGCAGCGCGTAGGTCAGCGAGCAACGCCGCCGTAGATCCTGATCGGCATGGATGGGATCGCGGAGCCGGTGAGGCTGTAGTTGAAGGCGACGAGGCCGGGTGCCGCGATGAGCGTGCCGATCGTCAGCCCGAAGGTGACCATGATCAGCGTCTCGGCCCGGATCATCGTTCTCACCTGCCGCTTGCTCGCGCCGACGAGGCGGAGCAGCGCGAACTCGCGACGCCCGTTCGGCGGTCGCCATGGTCATGGCGTTGACGAGCGCCATTGCGCAGAAGACGCCGATGACGGCGAGGAGCACGTAGACGGCGAGCGACTGTTTGTGCGGCATCGGCTTCCAGTTGGTGCTGGTACTGGGAGCGGGTGAGCACCTTCACGGTCGGCTGCGCGTGCGCGAGTGTGCGTAGGCGCGCGAGGATGTCCGCCTGGTCGGCGCCCGGAGCGGCTCTTCACGAATACGGCGTCGTCGAGGGGATTGGTGACGTGCCGTTCGACCAGCGCGCGCGGAAGGACGACGTCGCCGAAGCCGAGCGGCCGCGCGTAGGTTGCTGCGACTCGCAGCGTGACCGGCGTGCCGTCGCCGAGCCAGAGCGTCGACCTTGTCGCCGATATGCCAGCCGAACGCGTGCGCGCTGCTGCTGCCGACCGCCAGAGCGTTCCCCGCGAGATCCGCCAACGAGCCGGAGCGGACGCCGAGGTCGACGACCCCGCGCAGCGTGCTCGCGTCGACGCCGCGCGCCGGGAATGAGCGCAGGTTGACGCCGTCGGCCGCCACGACGACCGAGGTCGCGATCGAACCTGATGCGCTGCGCGACCCCTGGCAGGGCGCGTGCGGCTGTCGCGACTGCCGGAGGCAGGCCGGGTGCGTCCTGCGCGCGCAGCACATATCCGCGCCGCGACGCGCCGGCTTGTCTGTTCGGCGGTCTGTTGCTGTAGCGCTGATTTGGCGAACAGGATCGTGCAGATCAGCGATATGGCGAGCATCACCGGCGTCGCGACCGATGCCGCGCGGCGCAGGTTTGCTCGCGTGTTCGCGCGCGCGAGCAGGCCCGGGTGCGCGACTGACGGCCGCGATCGGCAAGCCGAGCAGCCAGGCGAACGGCAACGCGAGCAGCGGCCCGAGCAGCGCCGCGGCCACCATCGAGGACCATCGTCGCGGCGGGAGCGTCGCTTTCGCCGCCGCCGCCTGAACCCTGCGCGAAGACGACCAACACCGCGACTCCCGCCGGCGAGCACGGCGAGCCCGCCCAGCCCCTGAGCCACGAGACCGGACGACGCTGAACGGTCGCTTCGCGGAGTGCGTCGGTCGGGCGGATCCGGGAGGCGCGGCGGGCGCTCGACGAACGCGGCGAGCTGCGTCGTGATGACTGCGGCGACGAGCCCGGCGGCGAGCGGGAGCCAGCCGACCGTCAGGTGCAGGCCCGTCGGGGATCATGCCGGCGCGGGTGAACAGGCCCTGCTCGAGGTGCGCGACCAGCACGCCGATCGGTGCGGCGACGACGAAGGCCGAGCAGTGAGATGAGCAGTGCCTCGCCGGCGACCATGCGTCGGACCTGTCGAGGTGTGCTTCCGATCGCGCGGAAGAGCGCGAGCTCGCGGTGGCGCTGCTGGACTGAGAGGGCGAACGTGCTCGCGACGACGAAGATCGCGATGAAGGCGGCGAGGACGCCGAAGACGGTCAGCCCGGCGACGATGTCCTCACGACCGAGGGCATCGTCAGGCGATTCGGCCTCGCCTCGCTTGGCGCCCGTCAGCACGCGCAGACGCCGGGCTGGTCGAGCGCGGCGCGCACGCGCTGCGCGACATCGTCGGCGTCGGCGCCGGGACGGGTGAGGATGCCGAGCAGATCGACACGGTCGCCGGTGCCGCCGAGACGTGCGGCGACGTCGTCCCGGAAGAAGACAGCAGCCTGCCGCGAGGGATCGAGCTCATGCCGGGCGGCCGCGATGCCGGCGATGGTGAAGGCCTGCGGCGACGTGGCTGGTCAGAATCGCGAAGCGGTCGCCGAGGCTGGATGACCGTCGCGGCCGGCGAGGCGCGCGTCGAGCGACGACCTCTGTCGACCGGCGCGGTGCGTGACCGGACGCCAGCGTGTACGGGGTGAGCGCGGCGCTCGACCAGCCGTATCCGACCGTGGTCGCCCCGCCGCTGGCCCTCGAGGAGGTGTCCGCGTGCGTCGAGGAGCCTGTGCGTAGACCGAGCGATCGGCGACGACCCCGGCGATGCCCGGTAGATCGCGGATCCGCTTCGCGAGCGTGCGCGCTGATTCTTCTCCGTTCGCTGAGTGAGGACGGTCACGTTCGCCTCGCCTCTTGCCGGGCTTGACGTCGGGCTCGCCCTGAACGACGACGGCTGGCGGCGTGCGAGCCGTTCGACCGGGATCGGTGCGCGCAAGCTCGACTCGAGCAGGATCCCGCACGAGACGACGAGCACGACTGCGAGTGCGACCGCGGCGAAGGCGCCGAACGTGCCGCCCTTGCGGGCGGCGAGCGTGCTGAATGCGATGCGCAACATGGCTCTCAGTCCCCGAGATGCGTCATGCGCTCGGCGACGCGGTCGGGCGAGGGGTCGTCCATCGTCTCGACGATCCTGCCGTCGGCCAGGAACACGACCGTGTCGGCGTAGGCGGCTGCGGTCGGGTCGTGGGTCACCATCACCACGGTCTGATCGAGACCGTCGACGGCCCCGCGCAGGAGCGACAGGATCGCCTTCCCGGTTCGGGTGTCGAGCGCCCCTGTCGGCTCGTCGGCGAAGATCACCTCGGGCCGCGCGACGAGGGCGCGGGCGATCGCGACGCGTTGCTGCTGGCCGCCGGAGAGCTCGCCCGGCTTGTGCTTGATTCGGTCCGCGAGTCCGACGCGTTCGGTGACCTCGGCGAGCCACGCCTTGTCCGGCTTCTGCTTCGCGAGCCGGAGGGGCAGCGTGATGTTCTGCGCGGCGGTGAGGGAGGAACGAGGTTGAAGGCTTGGAAGACGAAGCCGATCCGCTCGCGGCGGAACCTGCTCAGCGCGTCTTCGTTCAGGCTCCCAAGGTCGACAGCTCGGCGAGGTGAATCGATCCCGAGGTGGGACGATCGAGGCCGGCGGCGCAGTGGAGAAAGGTGCTCTTGCCGGATCCCGACGGGCCCCATCACGGCGGTGAAGGAGCCCTTCGTCAAGCGCGAGCGTCAGCTCGCGGAGGGCGGCGACGCTGTTGTGGCCGCTGCCGTAGACCTTGCTCACCGCCGTCAGCCGAACCGCGGCCGGCGCGGGCGGCCGAAGCGTTGATTCGCGTGCTCGTGCAGTTCGGCGATCGTCATCGCTGCCTCTCTGTCTGGTCAGGGTTGGGCGGGTCGCCCGGCCACCGCGAACGCGGCGGCCGGGCGAGATGGGGCGTCCGTCTAGAGCTCTGCCCGCTGGGAGCGTCGCCGGGATGACGGCTACCGCCGGTGACTCGGCTCAGACACGAGCCGTGATCGAGGCGCGGCAGCCACTCGAGCCACTTGGGCAGGTACCAGTTCCAGTCGCCGAGCAGCTTCATCGTCGCCGGCAGCAGCACCGCCCGCACGATCGTTGCGTCGATGAGGACGGCGACGGCGAGACCGACGCCGAACTCCTTCAGGAACGATGAACTGGCAGCGTGGCGAAGATCGAGAAGACGCCGACCATCACCAGCGCCGCGCTCGTCACGACGCCGGCGGTCGTCTTGATCCCGTGCGCGACTGCCTCTTCGGTCGTCATCCCGCGGTCGAACGCTTCGCGGATGCGGCTGAGGATGAACACGTGGTAGTCCATCGAGAGCCCGAACAGGATCACGAAGAGGAAGATCGGCAGCCAGCTGATGATCCCTCCCGGTGCGGACGAAGCCGAGCAGGCCCTTGCCCCAGCCGTCCTGGAAGACGAGCACGAGCACGCCGTAGGCGGCGGCGACGGAGAGCAGGTTGAGCAGCACCGCCTTGATCGCGATCACGACCGAGCGGAACGTGACCAGCATGAGCAGGAAGGCGAGCGCGAGCACGAACGCCGAACACGAACGGGGCCGACGTGCTTCATCTGCGCCGTTGGCGTCGTTCTGCTGCGCGGTGTTGCCGCCTGACGCCGACGTCGGCGCCGTCGAGCGTGCCGACGGTTGCCGGGACGATCGTCTGTGCGCAGCGTTGCGAGCGCGTGGTCAGCGCCTTGCGTCGGCGCCGTCGCCCTGCATGCGCGATGTCGAACGCGGCGATCGTGCCGTCGTCGATGTAGTCGACCTGCGTCGGGGTCTACAACTGCCCGGTCGCGAGCGCCTGCCGTCTTCAGGTCGGCGATCGCCGCCTGCACGTCGGGTCTCGATCGTCGCCCTTGATCGCGACGACTGGGCGCGGTTCACCTCGCCGGGGAACGCCTTCGTCGACAGCTTGTGTACGTCTTGATCTCCGACAGGTTCTTCGGGAACGTCTCGATGCCCGGCTCTCCGCCATGTGCATGTGCAGCGCCGGCGCGAGCGAGTGCGAGCAAGCACCGCCGGCAGAGCGACCGTCGACGACCAGCGGGCGGCGCAGCACGCGACTTCGAGGATCGCGCCCCACAAGCGGCCGCCGTCGCCGTCGTCGCGGCGAAGCCGGTGCAGGAACGGGATGCGTAGCTTCTCGACCCTGTCGCCGAGCGCGGCAGCGTGGCCGGCAGGACCGTCAGCGAGCCGAGCACGGCGACGCCACGACGAGCATCGTCGCGATCGCGAAGCCCATGAACGTCTTGTCGCCGGTGAGCAGCATGCCGGCCATCGCGACCATCACGGTCAGGCCGGAGATGAGCACCGAGCGGCCCGAGGTTGCGGCGGCGGCCTCGAGCGCAGCACGTCGCGCTTCGGCCGGCGCGCGCGCTCTTCCCGCTCGCGCCTCAGGTAGAAGAGCGAGTAGTCGACGCCGACGGCCAGTCCGATCAGCAGAATCACCTCGATGTCCTACTGTCGAGCGGAATCGAGCTGGCTCGGCAGCGCGAGCAGCCCCATCGTCGCGAACACGGCCGTCAAGGCCGAGCAGCATGCGGCACAGCCTGCCGCGACGGCCGAGCCGAGCACGAGCAGCAAGATCAGCGATCGTCAGCGGCAATGCGATCATCGCCCGGCCTGTCTCGATACGTCGATTGATGACCGCCTCGTCGAGTGCCTTCTCGGTCGTGACGCCCGACCTCACCGACGTAGAACTCGGGATGCGCTTTCTGGACGCCGCCGACGGCTCTGCGTGACGGTGTCGATGTCCATCGCTGCTTCGTCGTACGTGCCGTGCGGAGCTGAACGTGACCAGCGCTGTACGACGATCGGGCGAGATCTGACCCTCGTTCCCGGCGGCGAACGGCGAGCGCACCTTCTCGACCTTCTTGAAGCCCGCGAGCGCACCGATCGTCTCGTTGATCGCGGCGCGAAACGCGGGATCGTCAACCGTCTTTGTCGTTCGACTGGATCACCACGAACTCGCCCTGGCCAGTCTTGTCGAGGTCGAAGGCTGCATCGACAATCTTGTTCGCCTTGGCGGACTCGCCGACCCCGGCGTCCTTCTTGTCGATCGATCTGCTTCGGCCGACCGCGTTACCGATCGTGAACGCGGCAACAACGAACGCGAGCCAGCCGAACGTTCGCCGTCTTCCAGTGACCTCGCGCTCCAGCGGCCCATCCGGGCCGCCACGTTGCTGCGATGCGTTCGGGTTCACCGGCCGTCACGCCGACGTTTGGCCGTCGTCAGTCGGCTCCTCCGGATCGCGCTGGATGATTCGCGTCTTCATGACTGCTCCTTTCGGACTGCGGGGACTGACTCAACGCTCGCAGCCGCTGAGCGCGTGACGGAAGACGGGAGACTTGCCTTTCGATGGGTCGGGTTTCTTGTGTCCTGCCAGGGCGCTCGTCGCGTCAGGAGCGGAGGAACAACAACACTGCAAGTACGCGCCGTGACTCGCTCCCCGTCGAAGGCAGCCCGAGCTTGCCGAAGATGCTCGAGACGTACTTCTCGACCGCGCGCACACGTGATCACAAGCTTGTCCGCGATCCCCTGGTTCGAGCTGCCGGTGGCCATCAGCTCGAGCACCTCGCGCTCACGCGGCAGTCATCTGCGCCAGCGGATCGTCGGATCGTTGCCGCGATACGAGCGTCGAGACGATGATCGGGTCGAGTGCCGAGCCACCATCTGCGACCCGGCGGACGGCAGCCACGAACTCGTCTACGTCGCTGACCCGATCCTTCAGCAGATAGCCGACACCCTCGGCGGAGTCGGCGAGCAGTTTCAGCGCCAAGCCCAAGCTCGACGTACTGGGAGAGGACGAGCACTCCAACGGACGGATAGCGAGCGCGGATCTCGAGCGCCGCCCTCAGCCCCTCATCGTTGTGCGTAGGCGGCAGGCGGATGTCGACGATCGCGACGTCAGGCGCGTAGCTGCGCACCTTGAGCAGCAGGTCGTCGCCGTTGGTGCATTGGGCGACGACGTCGAAGCCAGCTTCGCCAAGCAGCCGCGCAAGCCCCTCGCGAAGAAGGACGCTGTCCTCGGCGATCGCTACGCGCATGGCATCTCCGCGCGCAGGCGCGTACCTCCACCTTCCGGGCTCCAGATACGGAGTCTGCCGCCGTGCGCCTCGACCCGATCCGCGAGACCTCGCAGACCAGAACCACGATCACTATCTGCGCCGCCGATCCCGTCGTCCAGAACCTCGATCGACAACGACGCCGTCGGTGCGAGGTGACCTCGATGCGTCACCGCGGTCGCCTGCGCATGCTTGCGCGATATTGGCCAGACTTTCGGACACGACGTAGTAGGCAGCCACTTCGATCTGCTCGGGCAGGCGCGTCCGCGAGTCTCACCGTCAGTCGCACCGGCGACGGCAGCACGAGCAACCATCGACTGCAATGCGACCTCGAGCCCGTGCCCGCTCAACACAGCTGGATGAAGCCCGTGCGCCACAGCACGCAACTCCTCGAGCGAGACCGCGATCTCACGCCTTGCCTGATCGACGCGCATGCTCGCCGCAGGATCGTCCGGCCAGCTGCTTTTCCAGAAGGCTCAAGCTCAAGCGACAACGCGATCGAGTCGCTGTTGCGCGCCATCATGAAGGTTGCGCTCCAGCCGCTGCCGCTCCTTCTGACCTGCTTCGATTACTCGTGCCCGAGAGCCCTTCAGCTCCTCCAGGTGCGCCCGTTGCTCGGCCTGTAGGCGGCCGTTCTCCAGAGCAATTCCGGCGGCCGCACCCACCGAAGCGAGGAGCTCAGGCTCATCCTCCAATGCGGGGTCGTGCAGCAGCGCAGCCATATGCGAACCATCACGGTCGATCAGAGTCGTCGCTCTACCGGAATCGTGATCAGGCAACTCGATCCGACTTCCATTCAGATCCGACCCAGCTTTCGAACTCGGGCAGCCAGTACGCGAGCGCCAATGACGGATCGCGAAGGGAGCGCGCGAGCGCATCGCGTAGATCCGCCGGTGCCGGGTTCGACCGGAGCTCGACGACGAGGTCCCCGACCGCCGAGCGTGCAAGACGCGCATGAAGGAGCCCGACCAAGAAGGCGAGCGGCGCAAGTCCGAGCGTCACGAAAGCTGCCCATCGCGTTTCCCTGACGGCTGGACCACCCGCGACCAGGGAGATGTAGAGGAAGGCGAGCATCACGAGACCGAGGGCGAACGCGTCGATCAGGAGCGTGACCGAACGGCGCAGGGGCGGCCCTGCGCGACGTCGCCGGGCCGCGAGGACCCCGACGCCGGTCAGGAGGAAGGCACTGAGCGCCAAGAGCTGGACGTGTCTCACCGTCTCGTAGGCGTCCGGGTGCGAGGCGATGCCGAGCAGATTGTGCGAGCCGTAGTCGCCCAGCAGCATCCGAAGGAGCTCTAGCACGATCGCCGTAACGAACGCAGCGACGACGAGGGCACGTGGGAACCACCCGGTGAGACGTCCGGTCGGAAACGCGAGGAACACGTAGAGAAAGAGCACCGCTGGCAACTTGTCCAGCGCCTGCCCGACGGTGAATGGGACATCGCTACTCGTCCAGGAAAGGGTGACCAGGAAGCAGACGAATCCCGTCACGATCATGAGTGGACCGAAGCGACTCGCCGGTCGACGCCACCAGGCGAGCAATCCGCCGAGGACGTAGGCGAGTGTCATCCAATTCCAGAGAGTGGCAATGAGGAGCGGTTCGCCGAGCTCGCTGCCTATCGCATCGTTCGTCAGTGCAAAGACGAACGAACAGGCACCCGCAGCGCATCCGACGAGCGCGATAGTCCAGACCAGGCCACGTCTTGGCGGGCGGACGATGCCCGGACGTACGATCAACGGTAATGGGGCGGAGACGGCCATGCCTGCTCCGTTCGTTCCTGCGGTGTCCGTACACCGACGGGACCTCTCAGGCGCATCCGCGAGCAGTCGCACGGGGCGGATAAAAGGAGGCGTCTGGCAATAGGAGGATAGCGCCCCGAGAACGTCCTGACCAGCGAGGCAGTCTCGGAGAGGGAAGCTCCGGGCCCACGTCGGATGCACGTTCGTTGCCGGCGTGAACGAAGAGCAGGTCGTGATGCATTCCGCTGGAGCGCGCGATCGAGGTGATCGTCTGAGCGAGGGGGTGGGGTCGATGCGGGCTCCGGCGATAGGCTCCGCGGCATGACTCACGCTCGTCGACTCCGCGAGCGCTTGGCGACCGGTGAGGTGCTCCTCGTCGGCGGTGCCTACAACGCGCTCGTCGCCCGCATCTACGAGCGCGCCGGCTTCGAGGCGCTCTACACGGGTGGCTACGCCGCCGCCGCCGCCAACTTCGCCCTTCCGGACATCGGTCTGATGACACAGACCGAGATGTGCGGACACGTCGCGCGGATCTCGAAGGCCGTCTCGTTGCCGCTCGTCTCCGACGCCGACACCGGCTTCGGCGAGTTGACGAACGTCACCCGCACCGTGCGCGAGTACGAGCGCGCGGGCGCCGCAGCGATCCAGCTCGAGGATCAGACCTTCCCGAAGCGCTGCGGTCATATGGAGGGCAAGAAGGTGATCCCGCGCGACGAGATGGTGCGCAAAGTGCGGGCCGCGCTCGCCGCGCGCGCCAACCCCGACACGGTGATCATCGCCCGGACCGATGCGATCGCCGTCAACGGGCTCGACGACGCGATCGACCGCCTTTCCGCGTACGCCGAGGCGGGCGCTGACGTCCTCTTCCCGGACGCGCCGCGCTCGGTCGAGGAGATGCACGCGATCGCGGCGGCCGTCGGGGAGAAGCCCCTCGTGGCGAACTACTCGGAGCACGGCAAGACGCCGCTCCTCACGGCCGAGGAGACGGCAGCGGCAGGCTTCCGCATCTGCCTCTACCCGACCACGTCGCTGTTCGCCGCGGCGCAGTCGGCGCTCGAGATCGCGACCGCGTTGCAGCGCGATCGCACGAGCCGCGAGGTGCTCGACCGCCTGATGGTGTTCGGCGAGCTGAACGAGCTCCTCGGACTCTCGGCCTGGCAGAACGCGGAGGAGCAGGCGCTGTGAGTCTCGAGACGACGTTCTCGCTCGAGCTTCCCCACATCGTGTTCGGCCCGGGCAGCTCCGCTGAGACGGGCAGTCATCTTTCTCGGCTCGGCGTGACGCGGGCGCTCATCGTCGCTGACCCGTTCGTCGTCTTCTCGGGCGTGGCGGCGCGGGTGCAGGACGAGCTGCGCGCCGCAGGGATCGAGACCGGCGTCTTCGACCGCATCGCGGGCGAGCCGACCGAGGTGTCGGTCGCCGAGGCCATCGAGGCGGCCACAACGGGCGGTTGGAATGGGTTCGTCGGCATCGGCGGGGGCTCGGCCCTCGACACCGCGAAGCTCTGCGCTCTCTTCGCAACGCATGGCGGCGGCATCTACGACTACCTCAACAAGCCGGTGGGGGAGGGCCGTCAGGTGCCCGGCCCTGTGCTGCCGCTCGTCGCTCTGCCGACGACCTCCGGCACGGGCTCCGAGGTGACGACCGTGGCGATCGTCGACGTCGGCGTCAAGAGCGGCATCTCGCACCGCTACCTGCGCCCGCGAATCGCGATCGTCGACCCGCTCCTCAGCGTCAGCTGCCCTCCCGGGGTCACCGCGTCGGTCGGTCTCGACGCGCTCCTCCACGCGGTCGAGGGCTATACGACGCTACCGTACGACCGCCGTCCGAAGCTCCCGCCTGCGGAGCGCCCGCCCTACCAGGGCGCGCACCCGATGGCCGACCTCCTGTGCGCCAGGGCGATCGAGCTCGTCGGCGCGAACCTGCGGCGCGCCGTCGCCGACGGGTCGGACGTCGACGCGCGGAGCAACATGGCGCTCGCCGCAACGATCGCCGGCGTCGGTTTCGGCAGCGCGGGCGTGCACATCCCGCACGCGCTCTCGTATCCCATCGCCTCACTGAGGCACGCGTGGTCGCCGCCCGACTACGGGGGCGCCGCCTTCGTTCCTCACGGGTTCGCGGTCGCCGTGACAGCGCCGGCGTCGTTTCGCTTCATCGCCGACGCGGCCTCCGACCGCTGCCGCGAGGCAGCCCGGTTGATCGACGGCGGCGACGACCTCGCGGAGTCGTTCTTGAAGCTGATGCGCGACGTCGGCGCACCGTCGACGATCTCCGAAGTCGGCTACAAGAAGGAGGACATACCGGCGATCGTCGAGGGCGCGCTGAAGCAGCAGCGCCTGCTCGTGAACGCGCCGAAGGCTGTCGACGTCCCCGCGCTCGAGACGATCCTCCGCGACAGCCTCTGAGCCGCCTTCCCGGACCGGACAGAACCACCGCTTGACCTACGCCGCGGCGATTCGTTTGAGCCAGTCGTCGGTGCTGACGACGTCTGCGAAGAATTGACCCTGAGCAACGAGCGTTGCGCGGTGCAACTCTTCGCCGCCCGCGGAGCCGCCGCTGTTCTCGAGCGCAAGCGTCCCGGTCGCGTCATTGAGAATCTCGACGGCAAGACCGAGGTGGGCGGCCTGGCGCGACGTCGTGTCGACGCACATGTGGGTCATGTAGCCGGTGATCGCTACCGTGTCGACGCCGGCTGCGGCGAGGATGTTTTCGAGCGGTGTACCCGTGAACGAGCCGGGTAGGGTCTTTTCGATCAGGTGATCGCGCGAGCGCTGCTCGATCTCGGGACGCAGCTCCCACTCGTGCGAGCCTTCCCGAAAAATGGGCGACGCCGGATCGTCGGCGGCATGGCGTACGACGATCACAGGCACGTCCGCCTCGGTCGCGGCATCCATCGCCCGCCCGATATTGGCGAGGCTCATGTCGGCGGGCGGATCGGTGATCGGAAGCGCACCGTCGAAATACTCGTTCTGGACATCGATCACGATCAACGCACGCTTCGACATCAGCGATTCCTCCTGTTTCAGCGTTCGGGAAGGTTGCAGGACAGACGTCTATAGGCCGTCAGCGTATGGCTCCACGCTTTGCTGAGCGTGTCACCTGTTCAGGTTCTACGTCAACGTTCAAGCCGCGAGCACGGCGATCGACGACTTCGTGGCACCAGGCCTCGTGGCTCAAGCAGCGTCCGCGGGTTCGACTTTGTCGGGTCTGGCTCGTGCGGGTGCGGTCGTCGTCTGCGGGCGAGGTAGGAACAGGCTTGCGGCGAGGCAGGCAACGAGGAGGCCAACATCGAGCAGAATCACGTACTGAATCGCTCTCAGATACGCGTGCTCGGTTGGCCGATCACCGAGGGCTGCGAAGAAGACCTCACTGAGAAGCGCGATGCCGGCTACGGTCGCGAATTGCTGGCATGTCGCGAGGGTGCCGGCTGCGGCGCCGGCTTTCTGCGGTGCGACGTCGGTGAGGGAGACGCCGATCAGAGCCGGGATGACGCAACCGTTGCCGATGCCGATGGCGAGGAAGAGGGGGGCAAGGCGGGCGAGGTCGGTTGCGGTGCCCGATGCGTGGATGTCGAACAGCAGGCCCGCGAGTGCGACGAGCGCGAGGACGAGTCCGCCGGTGACGACTCGAGCGCCGTGGCGGGCGATCAGCGGCCGGGCGAGCAACGAGGTGGCCGCAAAACCGACCCCGAGGGGTGCGAAGCTGAGCCCGGCATCGAGGGGTGAGAGCCCGAGGCCCCGCTGCAGGAAGAGGGTGAGACCGAGCAGGATGCTGCCGAAATACACAAACACGCATGCGTTGACGACGAGTCCGGCGCTGAAGGATCGGGCCGCGAAGAGCGAGAGATCGAGCACGGGCTGTCCGCCGCGGCGGGCGAGCGCCGTCTCGTAGCGGATCGTGAGCGCGGCCGCCGGCAGCGCCGCGCAGAGCGAGACGAGCAGCCACCACGGCCAGCCTTGACTGCGACCGAGCGTGAGCGGAACGAGCGCAAGCGCAAGCGCCCCCGTGACACCGACGACCCCGACGAGATCGAGCTGCGGTCGTGTCGACGAGCGGTTGCCGGGAAGGAGGCGGGCAGCGAGCACGAGTGTGACGATGCCGATCGGGACGTTGACGAAGAAGATCGTCCGCCAGCCCCAACCGAAGAGATCGACCTGGACGAGCGCACCCCCGAGGACCTGACCGGCGATCGCCCCAAGACCGATCGTGACGCCGAACCAGGCAAGCGCGCGATGGCGCTCGGCGGGCGGGAACAGCGCAGTGATCAATGCAAGGACCTGCGGCACCATCATCGCCGCGCCGATGCCCTGCACGAACCGTGCGACGATCAGCTCGACCGGCGTACCCGCCAACCCGCAGGCCGCCGACGCCATCGTGAACAGACCCATGCCGCCAAGAAAGAGAAGTCGGTAGCTGTACCGGTCGCCTAGCCGGCCGCCGGTGATCAAGAGCGCTGCGTACGCGAACGCATAGCCGGCAACCACAAGCTGCAGCTCCGACGAGGACGCACCGAGGTCCGCCTCGACCGCAGGCGCAGCAACGTTGACGACGAACACATCGAACAACCCCATGAAGGACGCCACCAGGATCACCGGCAACGCCACCCAGCGGCGCGGATCCGCCACCGTCACGCTCATCGGCCGGCTACCTCCATCCATGACGCCAACGCGGACCGGGGTCAAGAAATGCCCGAGTCCGCGACCGGTTACACCAACGAGCTCCTGTGACCCGTGGAGCTCGCGACCGCGAAGTGGGCTAGCCGGGATCAACCACGCGAGGGGATCTGACCCTTCTTCGCGCACCGAGGTCCTCGGTCACCGCAGGACATAGTGGTCCACTGGCGAAGGACGTCCGTTCATGGGTTGGCGGCGCGACGAGGTGTGGTTTGACCCGGACGTGCTCTGGTTTCGTGAGCAGCCGCGCACGCCCGTCGCAGCGCTTGCGCTGGCGGTGCCGGCGTTTGCCACGAGCGCGCTCGAATCGTCTCTCTTCATACCGATCGCGACGGGGCTGGAGGCCTCACGGCAGCGGCGGCTGACAGCGCAAGCGGCGCGTCGGCGCCGGCTCGCCACCCGCACGGTACCGGCGGTTGCGCTCGTTCTCGGGTCGGCCACGATGCTGCCGATCGCCGTTTTCCGGCACTTCGGCGAGCATGACGCCGGTCCGCTGCAGGAGGATCCCCCGAGCCTGACGTTTCGGCTCGACCTCGCCGGCCTCGGGATCCCCGAAGCGCCGTTCCTGCGCCAGGGCGCCTCCTCCGTGAAGCCAGCAGAGCACAACCTCGCGCGAGTGCAGGAGTTCGGAAAGGTCGAGTGGCACCGCGCCTCATCGATTGGCCTCCCCTTCGCCGGGCGTCTCGTCGACGGCACCCAGCTTCCGGTCGAGGGGCCCGACTGGGTGACCTGGAACCCGGTCACAGACAGCGTTCCGAACTTGCCGTACCGCCTCTACGCCAACGACCACACGATCCGGACGATCCTCTACGTGATCGGCGCCTACCGCAACGCACACTCGGACGCTCCGCGGGTGGTCGTGGGCGATATCAGCTTCCGCAACGGCGGGAGGATGGACGAGCACGTCTCCCATCAGAACGGGCTCGACGTGGACGTCTACTACCCGCGACTCGACCGGCACCTGAGCGCTCCCAGCACCACCGGCCAGATCGACCGTACCCTCGCCCAGGATCTCCTCGACCGTTTCGTCGCCTCGGGCGTGCAGACTGTCTTCGTCGGCTACTCGACCGGACTCCACGGGCCCAGCGGAATCGTCGTCCCGTACCCGAACCACGAGAACCACATGCACCTCCGCTTCCCGGCGCCTGCCGGCTGACCCGAGACCGGCGGATCAGGACACGGGCGCTGGGAGATGTGCCAGGTCATCAGAGCCGTCGGCGCCCATTCAGCACCTCGCACGAGCGTCGAGGCTGCGACCTACCGGCCTGCCGATCTCGACCGTACTTCCTCGTCCGGCGCCGGCTCGCGCATATGCGGCGGCGGCGACGGCCGCTCGTCCGTCCCCGCTCCCGCCTCGGCGATCAGCTCGTCGATCTGTCGCAGAACCGCTTCGCCCAGATCGCCCTCCCCCGCCGCCGACCAGCCGTCGACGTGCGCAGGCCTGCGGGCGCCGACGATTGCACCCGTCACACCCTGCTGCGCCAGCACCCAGCCGACGGCGAGGGACGGCACGGTCATGCCCACACGCTCGGCGAGCGACCTGAGCCCGTCGACGAGGGCGAGGTTCGCCGCAAGCGCGGGTTCCTGGAAGATGGGCGACGCGCGGCGCCAGTCATGAGGATCGAGCTGCTCGACGCGGTCGTGATCGAAGGCTCCCGTCAGCAAGCCCGAGGCCATCGGCGAGTAGGCGATCACGCCTGTGCCGTGACCATCTGCCCACGGGAGCAGCTCCGAGCGCGCGCCGCGAACGAGCAGCGAAAGCTGGGGCTGGAGGGAGTCGACGTGGCGGACCGCCTCACAGCGCTCGAGTTGCTCGACGTCGTGGTTGCAGACGCCGACCCACCGCACCTTGCCCTCGTCGACCAACTCCGCCATCACGCCCCAGGACTCCTCGATCGGCGTCCCCGTCGTCCAGTCGGGCCAGTGGAACTGATAAAGGTCGATCCGCTCCACCCCGAGCCTGCGCAGGCTCGCCTCGCACTCGCGGCGGATCGACTCCGGACGCAGGTCGGTCCGGACCTCGCCCTCGGGCAACCCGTCCCAGACGCGGCCGCACTTCGTGAAGAGGTAGACGTCCTCGCCGGCACGAAACGGCTTCACAGCCTCGCCGACAACCTCTTCCGAGTGGCCGAGCCCGTAAACGGCTGCCGCGTCGATCCAGTTGACGCCTCGTTCGATCGCGTGCCTGATCGCGGCCACCGATTCGTCGTCGTCGACCGCACCCCAACCGAACTTCCACGGCCCGCCGATCGCCCACGTCCCGAAGCCCAACGTCGACAGCTGAGGCCCGGCGGAACCGAGCTGCCGCGTCTTCACACGCGCCTCCTTCCCTGCTCGTCGAGGTAGTCGCGCCAGCTCCGCCGCGGCGTCCAACCGAGCAAGTGCTCTGCCTTCGCCGATGAGATCGCCGATGCGTCGGGTCGTCCGAGCGGGCGGAACTCGATACCCTCGGCGCCGTAGTAGCGCTCGACCGTCTCTACGAGTGGATGGCCGCCGATCGTGTCCGGCGATGCGACGTAGAACACCTCGTGTCCCGGCAGGTCGGTCTCGATTGCGAGCAGGACCGCATCGCAGAGGTCGTAGACATCGACGTAGGAGCAGTAGTTCTCGATCAGCACCGACGGATCGCGGACGATCGGGCCGAGGTTCCGCTCATAGCTCTCCTCATCCTGCACCCAGCACGGCCGGATCGAGGTGCAGCGGAGGTTGGAGCGCTCGACGGCGCGGTCACAGAGCAGCTCGCCGAACCACTTGGCGGTCGCGTACGGATCCTGCGGCCGGACCGGATGCTCCTCGTCGACCGGCAGGTAGTCGGGACGAAATGGACGATGCGCGAAGATGAAGCCCGGCACTGTCTCGCTCGAGAAGTTGACGAGCCGGTGCACCCCCCACGCGATCGCGGCCTCAAGCACGTTGAACGTGCTCAGCATGTTGTTGCCGAAGACGACATGGGGCGGGTTGTGAATCGGCTGCGGGATCGCGGCGGCGTGCACGACGACCTCGTAACCGCGGACGAGCGCGTAGGCGGCTCCCGCATCGGTGAGATCTGCCTGCCAGTAATCCGCCGGCTCGCCGGGGTCCGGGCGATCCCAGTTCGGCCGGGTCAGATCCGCCGCCCGCACCTCGTGGCCGGCTGCCCGAAGGGCCGGAACAAGAGCGCGCCCGACCTTGCCGTGCGCCCCGGTCACGAGAACTCTCATGCGCCGGCCCTGTCGTTCACAAGGAACGACGCCAGGAATGCGAGGACGACCTCAGCCACTACAGGTACGTGACGGCATCGGCGATGACAGGAGACCGGCCGCGGAGGAAGTCGAGGTCGCAGCCCTCGTTCGCCTGGAGCACATGGTCCTGGTGGAGCCGCCGGTAGCCGCGCTCGTCCTTGCGCGGAGGTGGCGTCCAGGCGTCGCGACGTGCCGCGAGCTCCGCCTCGTCGACGACGAGGTCGAGCCGGCGGCTCGCGATGTCGAGGCGGATCGCGTCCCCGTCCCGGACGAGCGCAAGCGGGCCGCCGACCGCGGACT
Organism: uncultured Thermoleophilia bacterium; assembly: GCA_963799905.1. GTDB lineage: Bacteria > Actinomycetota > Thermoleophilia > Gaiellales > Gaiellaceae > Gaiella. The sequence goes on along the minus strand of CAWCYU010000029.1, from coordinate 95,623 downwards.
CTGGCGCCACGTGGAGGATGACGGCGCCATACGAGGTGCCGCTCATTCGGGCGTCGGAGATCCGCAGCAGATCGACGACACCGCGTTTCAGGAGCTTTGCCGGAATCGGCAGGTGGCCCCACTCGGGCATGCCGGGGGCGCCGACGGGCCCGGCGTTTCTCAGCACCATGACGCTGGTCTCGTCGCAGTCCAGATCGGGATCGTCGACCCGATCGGCCAGGTCGTGGATGTCGTCGAACACGAGCGCGCGACCCTCGTGCTGGAGCAAACGCGGATCGGCCGCAGAGATCTTCATCACCGCACCGTCCGGACAGAGGTTGCCGCGCAGGATGACCAGCGAGCCTCCCTCGTTGAGCGGGCTCTCGGCGGTGCGGATCACGTCGGTGTTGACGATCTCGGCACCGGCGATGTTCTCGCCCACCGTGCGGCCGGTGACCGTGAGAGCATCCAGATGGAGCAGATCGGCGATCTGCGCCATCACTGCGGGCAGCCCGCCCGCGTAGAAGAAGTCCTCCATCAGGAAACGGCCCGCGGGCTTCAGGTCGACGAGCCACGGCGTCGTGCGGCAAAGGTCGTCGAACAGCTGCAGCGGCAGGTCGACGCCGACGCGACCCGCGTAGGCAACCAGGTGCAGGATCGCGTTCGTCGAGCCGGAGATCGCGTGGAGCACGCGGATCGCGTTCTCGAACGCCTCCCGGGTAAGGATGTCGCTCGGCTTGATGTCGCGCTCGACGAGATCGACGATCGCCCGTCCCGCCTGCTCGGCGATGTGGCGTCGACGCGAGTCGACGGCCGGGATCGCCGCGCCGCCTGTCAGCGTGAGCCCGAGCCCCTCCGTCACGCAGGCCATGGTCGAGGCGGTGCCCATGGTCATGCAGTGGCCGTTCGAGCGCGAGATCGAGTTCTCGATCTCGACGAACTCGTCCTCGGTGATGCGGCCGGCGCGGAACTCCTCGTTGTAGTGCCAGCAGTCCGAACAGGATCCGAGCTCGCGGCCGCGCCAGTGGCCGTTCAACATCGGCCCGCCGGTGACGACGATGGAGGGGATGTTCGCGCTCGCCGCTCCGAGGATGCTGGCCGGGTTCGTCTTGTCGCAGCCCGTGAGCAGGACGACACCGTCGAGCGGGTAGGCGCGGATCGACTCCTCCACGTCCATCGCCATGAGGTTCCGGTACAGCATGGTCGTCGGCTTCATCAGCGACTCGCCGAGCGACATCACCGGGAACTCGAGCGGGAAGCCGCCCGCCTGCAGCACGCCGCGCTTGACCGACTCGGCCAGACCGCGTAGGTGGACGTTGCAGTTCACGAGCTCGCTCCAGCTGTTGCAGATCCCGATCAGCGGTTTGCCGCGGAACGCCTCATCCGTGACGCCGCTCGACTTCAGCCACGAGCGATGCAGGAAGCCGTCGAGATCGCGGCGGTCCATCCACTCCGTGCTCCGGCGGCCACCTCCACCCTCACCGAAGCTCGCTCCGTTTCGCATTGTCGGCATGTCGCTCCTTCTCAGGTGTCGGAGATGGTGGGGAGGCGCCATTCGAGCGCAGCGTGGTCGACAGCGGCTCCACTGCCGCCGCACCGGCGGCAAGCCGCATCGCCCTCACATTCCGGGCAGCGGGTGAAGGCCGCGCGTGCGACGTCGAGCGTCTCGCCGCAGGCGCACAAGGCGAAGAGCGTGTCCATCCGCAGCTCGAATCCCTCGAAGGCGTGCCCACGGTGGATGTGGAACGACCCGACTCCCGCCTCAGTTCCCGTGAATTCGACCACCAGAGAAGACCTATCATATGATCTTTGCCGTGAGCGAGCGCGCCCCCACCGCCGGCTCGTCCCAGACCCGCGAGACGCTCGCCGAGCTCTATGTCGTCGACGCCGACGTGCACGTCCACGAGGACGTGGCCGAGCTCGCGGAGCACGCCGAGCCGCCATGGGACGTGGCGCTGCGCGAGATCGCGAAGGTCGAGGAGCGGTACCTCGACCTGCCGGCGATGTCGCCGCGGGCGGAGTTCCGGATCCCATGGCCCGGCGGCTCGAACCGGCCCCAGGTGGTTGGCTCGCCGGCAGTGATGCGCCACGAGCTCGATGAGCTCCAGGTCAACGAGGCGGTTCTGTTCCCCGATCACCTGCTCTCGCTCGCGATGGTGCGTGACCCAGGGTTCGCCGTCGGACTTGCGCGCGCGTACAACGACTGGCTGGCGGAGCGTTGGCTTCGTCACGAGCGGACGTTCAGAGGCTCCATCGTGATCCCCCCTCAGGACCCGGCGGCGGGAGCGGCAGAGATCCGCAAGCACGCCGGCAACCCCGGGTACGTCTGTGCGTACCTGCCCGCTGCCGGGTTGAAGACCCTTTACGGCAGCGAGCTCTACGATCCTGTCTACGACGCAGCGCAGGAGACGGGTCTGCCCGTCGCTATCCACAGCGTGGAGGCGATCTTCCCGGTCTTTCCGTTCCAGCTCGAGCAGTTCCGCACGGCGATGGCGGTCCATGCCCTCGCGCACCCGCTCGCGATGGTCGCGAACCTGGTCTCGCTGCTGGAGACGGGCGTGCCCGTTCGGTTCCCGCGGCTCGGGATCGCCTTCATGGAGGCCGGTACGGGCTGGGTGCCCTGGATCGCGAACCGACTGGACAAGGAGTACATCGAGCGGCGCCGGGAGGTGCCGTTGCTGCAGGAGCGCCCGAGCCACTACATGCGGCGGTTCTACTACGGCACCCAGCCGATCGAGGAACCGGACGAGCGCATGGACGTCGTCAGGCAGTACGAGCTGTTCGACGGCGAGAACCAGGCGATGTTCGCCTCGGACTGGCCTCACCACGACTTCGACCACTCGCAGTTCGTCTTCGGCCTGCCCTTTCCGCCGGAGACGCGCCGCAAGATCATGGGGCTGAACGCCGCGCGCTTCTTCGGCCTCGACCCCGCGGCATGAGCCATGAGCCGCAAGAGCACCGCATCGGTCGCCTCGACGAGCTTCCACCCGGCACCCACCGAGTGGTGCGGGTGGCAAACCGGGAGCTCGGCGTCTTCAACATCGACGGGCGGGTGCATGCGATCCCCAATCTCTGCCCACACCAGCGCGGCCCACTCTGCGAAGGCTCGGTCTCGGGCACGATCGACTACGGACCGCACACCGACTGGCAGCTGGCCTGGATCTGGGAGGGTGAGGTGGTGACCTGTCCTTGGCACTCCCTCGAGTTCCACGTCCCGACGGGCAGGTGTGTGGCCTTCGAGGAAATCCGCCTGCGCACCTATGACGTTCGTGTGAGCGACACGGGCGAGATCGCCGTGGTGATCTGATGCCGGTTGCGCTCGTCACCGGGGCCGCCCGGGAGCGCGGTATCGGGCGGGGCATCGCCCTCGTGCTGGCGGAGAGCGGCTTCGACGTCGCGATCAACGACGTTTCCCACGACGCAGAGGCGGCTCGGCGGGTGACGGAGATCGAGGCACTCGGCCGACGCTCGGCGTTCATAACCGCCGACGTCTCGCGGCCCGAGGAGAACGAGCGGCTCGTCGCGGAGACGGTGGAGCGTCTCGGGCGCCTGGACGCATTCGTCGCGAACGCCGGAGTGGCACGCTGGCAACCACTCGCGGACGTCACCCGAGACGACTGGGACTTCATCATGGGCGTCAACCTGCACGGCGTCTTCCATAGCTGCCGCGCGGCGGCTGCCCAGATGCGGCGTCAGGGCGAGGGCGGCAGCATCGTCGTCATCTCGTCCGTGAACGCGGTGATGCCGTTCAGCCCGCTGGGCGTGTACGGCGCTTCCAAGCACGCCGTCGGGCACCTCGTCGGAGTGATGGCGCGCGAATGGGGCGACGACGGGATTGCCGTCAACCACGTCGGCCCGGGCTGGGTCGACTCGGACATCAACACGCCTTCTCCGGACTTCGACACCGAGGAGAAGCGTGCAGCAGTCAACGCGTCGATCCCGCTCGGCCACCGTCCGACGAAGCCGCGCGAAATCGGCGAAGCAGTCGCCTACCTCGTTGCGTCGAGGATCGTCACCGGCGCGTACGTGCGCGTCGACGGCGGGCTCGTGGGCGTGAAGTACTGATGCAGGTCCTCCTCATCGCACCACCCGCCGATCCCCTCGAGCAGGAGCTTGCCGCACTCGGACTCGACATTACCCGGGACGACTCCGGTGCGGACGGGCTCGTGACCGTCGCGCCGCGCGTCGAGCTCGAACCACTGTCCGAGCAAGGATCAGCCGACTGGTTGCGAACGTTCGACCTCTGGGCGACCGAGCCGTTCTTCGCCGCTCAGCCGTGGCTTGCAGCCGCGGTCGCGCGCGGCTCGGGCAGTTGGGTTGCGATCACGTCGACGATCGGGACGCAACCTTTTCCCGGCGCCGGCGCGGCAGGGGCGGGCGCAATGGCGCTCCAGACGCTTGTCCGCGTGGCCGCACTCGAGGGAGGGCCGCGCGGCGTGCGCGCGAACGTCGTGGCACCGGGCTGGAGCGACGGCACGACTCCGCACGGGCTCGACACGGAGCTCGCGGTGGCCGACACTCCGGTCCGCCGGCTCGCGACGGCCGGCGATATCGCCCAGGCAGTGGCCTGGCTGCTCTCGGAGCGCGCCTCGCATGTGACCGGCGAGGTGATCCGCGTGGACGGTGGGTATACGATCACCCGCGGCAGCCGCCCCGACCCCAGGAACGAGTGAGGATGGAGGTCGCGGCAGGCATCCACCGCATCGAGTCGAGTCTCGGCGTCCGCTTCATGGCCCAGTACGTGCTCGTGGGTGACGCCCGCACGCTGCTGTTCGACACGGGCATGCCGTTCACGCCCGAAGCCGCGTTGAAGCCGTATCTGGAATCGAGGGGACTCGGGCTCGAGGCCATCGACGAGGTCCTGATCAGCCACGCCGATCTCGATCACTCGGGGGGAAACCGCGCGCTCCGTGATCTGCACCCCGGCGCGCGTTTCTCGTGCCACGAGCTCGATCGCCGCTGGATCGAGTCGAACGACGCGATGGTGGCGGAGAACTACCTGTGGCACGAGCCCTACGGCTTCGACGAGCCTGACGAGGAAGGGCGGGCGGAACTGAAGGCTATGTGCGGCGGCGACGCTCCGATCGACGAGGGACTGCGAGGCGGCGAGACGATCCGGCTCGGGGACGACTGGCGGATCGAGGTTCTGCACCTCCCCGGCCACACGCTCGGCCACATCGGCCTCTGGGATCCGCGCAGCCGTGCGGCGATCGTGATCGACGCCGTGCTCGAGCGCGGCATCTACGCGAGCGACGGACAGCTTCTGATCCCAGGGCGCGTGTACGACGTCGCCGCCTACCGAGCCTCGATCCGGCGGGTGCGGGCGCTCGAGCCCGACCTGCTGCTCACGGCGCACTACCCGGTCATGGATGGAGCGGCCGCGCGCGGCTTCCTCGACCGCTCGCTCGACTTCACCTACGAGGTCGAGCAGGCGGTGAAAGAGGAGATCGCCGCCGGGACGACCGACCTCTGGCCGCTGACCCTGAGGATCAACGAGCGCTTCGGGCCATACCCCGAGTTCACCAACGAGCTGGGCGCGTTCGTGCGATCCGTCGCCGCCCTCTGACTACCCAGGCTTGGCGAGCCGATACTCGGAGGCGACAATCGACGTCAACTCCTCGACCGAGGTCTCGCTGGTCGGCTTGTCGAGCGTGATGCGACCGTTGCGGAGCAGGTTGACCCTGTCGCACATCTCGAACACGTGCAGGTAGTTGTGCGCGATCACGATCATCGAGACATCGCCGCGCTGCTTGAGCTCCCGGATCAGGTCGATGATCAGCGCCCCTTCGCGCGCGCCCATTGCGGCGAGCGGCTCGTCGAGCAGGATGATCTTTGCGTTCGAGTGGGTCGAGCGGGCGATCGCGATCGCCTGGCGCTGGCCCCCTGACATGCGTGCCACCTCGGCGTCCATCGACAGGACACGCACGCCGATGTCGTCGAGGTACTCGCGCGAGCGCTTCCGCATGGCGCGGTTGTTGAGGAAACGGACGGGGCCGATGCCGTGTGTGATCTCGCGGTTCAGGAACATGTTGTGGAAGACGGACAGGCCCGGCACGAGCGCAAGGTCCTGGAAAACCGTGTCGATGCCGAGCGAGCGAGCGTGCGTCACCGACTTGAGCTGCACCTCCTCGCCGTGCACGAACATCCGGCCGGCATCGGGCTTGTGGAAGCCGGTCAGGATCTTGATCAGCGTCGACTTGCCCGCGCCGTTGTCGCCGATCAGGCCGAGCACCTCGCCGGGGCGGAGGTGGAGCGAGACGTCCTCGAGCGCTGTTACGACACCAAAGCTCTTGCTGAGGTTCTCGACGCGAATTGCGTCGGGAGCGCTCGCCGCGGTGGGCTCGAAGGGCGCGTCCTCGCTCACGTCACCCTCCCGAGGCGCCCCGATTGCCGGATCCGTTCCAGGGTCACGTTGAACGACATCGACGCGATGATCGCGACACCGAGGACGAGGTCGAACGTGTAGGCGCTGATCCCCTGCAGCGTGAAGCCGAGGTTCAGCACGGCGAGGACGAGGACGCCGAGGGCGGCGCCGATGATCGTGCCCGATCCGCCGAACAGGGAGGTGCCGCCGATCACGGCCGCGGCGACTGCATAGAACATCAGCGCCGTGCCACCCTGCAAGGCCTGGATGGAGGTGATCCGCACCGACTCGAGAATGCCGGCGAGCGCGGCGAGCGTGCTACAGAGGACGAAGTTCCCCACCTTGACCGCTCGAACGTTGACGCCGCTCTCACTCGCTCCGATCAGGTTGCCGCCGGTAGCGATCGTGTGGAGCCCCCAGCGAGTTCGGTTGAGCAGAATCGTCATCACGATGATCGCGCCGAGCGCCCAGTAGACCGTCGCGTACGGCGAACCGCCGAAGATCTTGAAGAACGTGTGACCGCCGGGGGTCTCGACGGGAAACGCACCCGACAGGTTCAGCGTCAAGCCGTTCAAGAGAAAGATCATCCCCAGTGTCGTGATGAACGAGGGCACGCCGACACCGACCGTGATCAATCCGTTGACGACTCCCACGATCGAGCCCGAGAGCAGGCCGACGATCACGGCGAGCCAGATCGGAAGACCCCAGCTGTGGCTCGCGAAATAGAAGATCCAGGTGGAGAATGCGTAGACGTTTCCTGCTGAGAGGTCGATCTCGCCGCAGATCAGAAGCATCACCTCGCCCGCCGCGATGATTGCGATCGGCGCCGAGAACTCCGCGATCACCTGTGCATTCTGACGTCCGAAGAACGCGTCGGTCCGGAGCGAGAAGTAGACAACGAGACCGAGCAGGACGATTCCGATGCTCGCCTCGCGACGGCGGACGAACGCACCGGCAACGCGCCAGCCGAGGCTGGCGCGTTGCGGTGGTTCCGGAGGCCGTGGTGCTGTCGCCGGCTGTGTCACGTGTTACGAGACAGGATACTTCTGAGCGGTAGAGCTGCCCTCGTAGCGCGTCTTCGTCGACACGTACGGCTTCACATTCGCCTTCGTGACGAAGAGGATGCCCGTGTTCGTGTTGGACGGAGCGACGAGCCCGGACGAGTACTTGTAGAAGAAGAGCTGCAGGACGGGAAGCCAGCCCTGCAGGTACGGCTGCTGGTCGATCGTGAAGTCCAACTGGCCCGTCTGGATCCACTTCAAGGTCGTCGGCGTGAGGTCGTAGCCGCCCGCCTTGATCCCTTTCTTCTTGAGGCCGTACTTCGCCACAATCTGGCCCACCGCCTGGGTCGAGCCGGCGTCGACGGCGAACATGCCCTTCAGGCTCTTGTGGCCCAGGTAGTAGGCGTCGATCTTCGCGATCTCGTCGGGAAGGAGCGCGCCGGTGGCGATCGCCGTCGTCTTGATCTTGCCGGCGCCGAACTTCTTGATCGCTGCAGTGGCACCGTCGATCCGCGGCTGGATGTTCAGCTGTCCGGGGGTGGCGATGAACAATGCGACGTCGCCGCTGCCCACGAGATTGACGATCCGCTGGCCCATCGCGTAGCCGGAGGCGTACAGATCCTGGCCGATGTATGCGAGCCGGCCGTTCGGGTTCCCCGCGGGCACGTCGGCGTTGTAGGCGAGCACCGGGATGCCCTTCGCGAGCGCGTTCTCGGTCGGCGTGTTGAACGCCTTCAGGTCCACGAGACAACACGAGATCCCGGCCGCCTTGGCCGTGATCGCCGAATTGAACGCGTTGACCATCTGGCTGATGTCCGCCGTGGTGGAACCGGTCCACTGGTAGCTGCAACCGAGCAGCGAGCACGCGTCCTGCGCGCCGTAGATCGTGGGCACGAAGAACGGATTCGTCGTCACGTGGTTGACGAACACGAACTTCCACTTCGGATGGGACTGGATGAAGCTGTCAGCGGCGAGCGCGTCGCTGACCGCACCGAACGTCGGGCTCGCGAGCACGGCCGAGGGGATCGTGAGCGCCGCCGCTCCGAGGCCGACGCGCTTCAGCAGGCTGCGCCGGTGCAGGACGAGCTCTTTGCGCTCCTCCTCGTCCACCTTGGGGGCATCCTCGCCCACGGTTTCGTCGTCGAAGTCCACGCGAACCTCCTTTTTCTCTTTGTCGCGTCGAACGATCGGCGCGACCGTAACACGGTCGCGAAGCAGTGTCTAGTAATATCGTTATCGTATTATGAAAGGCAAGACGTACCCGCGGCGCGGCCTGCACGGTGAGTTCGTGCACGACATCGGCCTGCGGATCCTGCGCGGCGAGCTGCAACCCGGCGACCTGTTGCCGGTGGACGAGGATCCGACCGGTGACCTGAATGTCAGCCGCACGGTCGTGCGCGAGGCCGTCAAGGTGCTCGCCGCGAAAGGGCTCGTCGAGGCCCGCCCCAAGACCGGCACACAGGTGCGCAGCCGTGTCTACTGGAACCTGATGGACCCAGACGTGCTCGCGTGGCGGCTGGACGCCGACCCGGACGACGGCTTCTTCCTCGACGTCTCGGAGCTGCGCCGCGTGATCGAGCCCGCGGTGGCCGCACTGGCGGCCGCGCGAGCGACGGCCGAGGAGCTCGCCGAGCTCGAGGCCGCGTTCGCCGAGATGGAGGCGACTGCCCCGGAGTACGGCGACGCCTACATCGCGGCAGACATCCGCTTCCACGAGATAATCCTGGCGGGCTGCCACAACGAGCTGCTTGCCCATCTCGGCTCGACCATGCGCGCCGTCTTCCGGGCGAGCTTCACCCGCACGCGCAACCTCGCGGAGCGGACGCTGGCACTCCATCGCGCTGTGGCCCTCGCTATCCGTGCCGGCGACAGCGCCGCCGCAGAGGCGGCCATGATGGAGCTGATCGAGGTGACCGCGGCCTACATCGCGGACCCGGAGCACGACGAGAGAAAGTAGAGACTTCGCGTCAGCGCCCGGGCTGATCACCGCTCGTTGCGTACTCGTCGTGGCGCCGTACCCAGAGCGGCGTCGTGTCGCCCTCGTCGCGACCCTTCGGCGTGCGGTCGAGCAGCGCGTAGTAGGCCATCGCAGGCTCGAGGCCGCGTGCTGTGGTCACATAGGTGCGGTGGACGATCCCGTTCGATAGGGCGTATCCGCTCAGTCCCGGTCCCTCGGCGACGTAGCCCGCGACGGTCGTCCCGCACATGCGCGCGTTCTGCTCGACGGTGGGCGGGATCTCGCCCTCCAGGAACGGCTTCAGCTCCTCCTCGGTGTACAGGAAGCCGAGATCGCGGTTGAAGTCGCTGCCGCCGCTCGAGACCCAGTCGATGCCCCAGCCCATCCGCTCCCTGTAGGCGATCAGCTTCGCGAGCGGCGCGCGGGAAGCGAGCAGCAGGGTGGTGTCCCTTGCGATCAGGTGGGGCACCTGGGGGGCGAGCGTGTCCGCGATCGAGGAGCAGACCGGGCAGCCCGCCTCGAAGGTCGGCCCGAACATGAAATGGTAGACGAGCAGCTGGGAGCGGCCGTCGAAGAGATCGGCGAGGGTCTTTGTGCCGTCCTCCGTCTCGAAGCGGTAGTCCTGCTCGACCGGCACCCAGGGCAGCTCGCGCCTCTTCCTGGCCAGCTCGTCGCCCCGGCGGGTGAGCTCCTTCTCCTCCTTCAGGAGCTCGTCGCGCTCCGCCTGCCACTCCTCCCTGGTACTGATCCTGTGCTCCGTCATCAACGTGCCACCTCCTGTCTCGGTACACCGCCAACGTACTCCCCCATGACACTCGGGATTGGCAATTGACCTATGAGCTGCGGCGGCGAAGACTCGGTTGCATGCCGGCGACCGACATGGGTTCCGCCATGGAGCGCGGTCAGCCTTCGGACGTGTTGTCAGCCGATCCATGTCGGCGGCAGAGGCTGTCTGCCGCGAGCGCCTCGCGTGCGCTCCGCCCGGGAGCGCGGGCGACTGTTCAGCCGACCGTGAGGACGAAGAATGACGTGAGGAGTGCGAGGCTGCTTCGCAGTTGGAGCATCGTCATGTTGGAGTTGTAGCCGTTCGCGGCCCCGTGAACGTGGCGGATCACCAGGCTTCTGCTGATCGCGTAGACGTCTACCGGGATGGGCGTACCCACCCCCACACGGCTCGGACAGAAATGTCCGCCAGCCAGACAACGACGAGCGCACACACAGTCCAGAAGACGACGAACGGCAAGACGAGCGCCTCCTGCCCGTCGGTCGAACCTTTCCCCGCCAAATACGCAACGGCGAAGAGAGCAGCCCCGGCGATCACGACCAGCCACATCGCGACCTTCCCGGGCTTGCTCGTCGATCGAATCGCTTCCACCATCTCTCAGAGCATGCGCGGCCAGACGAAACATTCAAGGGGGTGCATTCGAGTTCTTGTGGCCATCTCGGGTTCCCTTTCCCCGCGCTGTGACCGCGTACGCCACGGAGACGCAGTTCTCGCGGTCCCGGCATCCCAGCTTCGAGCGCGCGGGCTAACGCGGAATCGTCTCCGTTGCAGCGATCGTCTCGGTGGGCTCCGCCTGTGGCTCCGGCTCCCCGTCGGCCTCCGCCTCGTCGACCACGGCCGGCCCGCCGGCAGGAGTGATGTCCGTGACCGCGGTCGAGGGCGCTGGGAGCGGCTCGGCCACGACTGTCACATCCGTGCGGCGGCGGCGAATCATTCTGGGCTCGAACGTGAGCCCGAAGACGAGGCCGACGGCGAAGGCGAGCACCCCGGCGTGTTCTCCGAGGTTGTGGACGGCATGGGCGATGCCCATGTCGTCACTCCACGAGCGAACATGGCGCGCGAACCAGTTCTCACCAGGCTGTGCCCCGATCAGGATCCAGACCGCCGCGACGAGCACGGGGACGAACACCACGAGGAACATGGCCCGCGGGTTTCCGTCACGTCCGTGCAGCTGTGCGATGCCGAGCACCAGGCCTGCTGCGGCGAAGAACGCCATGGCGGCCCAGTAACCGCTAGTGCTCGTACGGTCGAAGTGCGGGACGAACCAGACCAGCGCCCCTGCCGCCGTTGCGGCGACAAGTGTTGTCAGGGGGCGCCAGCGCATCATGTACTGCCTGGGGGATTCGTCCGGCCGCGCTTTTCGCCGTCCCATGCGAGCGGTTCGTGGACGTCGCGCATGGCTGTGTTTTCCCCTGGCGATCCGGGCGTCAAACGCGTTTCGAGGTTCATGGGGTGCGGTAGATTCCGGCAGTGCCCGGCGACGACGGCTACTTCGACGAGCGTGTCGCCGCCAGGTACGACGAATCCTCCGCGGAGATGTTCGACCCGGCGGTCGTCGACCCGGTCATCGACCTGCTGGTCGAGCTCGCCGGGGATGGACGCGCGCTCGAGCTCGGGATCGGAACCGGCCGGATAGCACTACCGCTCGCAGCGCAAGGAGTGCCGGTGCACGGGATCGAGTTGTCACAGGCGATGGCCGCGAGGCTACGCGCGAAGCCCGGCAGCGAGGACGTCGGTGTGACGATCGGAGACTTCTCGACGACGACCGTCGAAGGGACGTTCTCGCTCGCCTACCTGGTCTTCAACACGATCTCGAACCTGACGACACAGGCGGCGCAGGTTGCGTGCTTCCGCAACGTCGCGGCGCACCTCGAGCCAGGCGGGTGCTTCGTCATCGAGGTCGGAGTCCCGGGGCTCCAGTGGCTCCCGCCCGGCGAAACCATTCGCGCCTTCCACGTGAGCGACACTCGATGGGGCATCGACGAGTACGACGTCGCGCGACAAGGCCTCACGTCGCACCATTTCGAGATCGTCGACGGAAGGGTCGAACGCCTCTCGGTTCCGTTCCGCTACGCATGGCCCTCGGAGTTCGACCTGATGGCAGAACTCGCAGGGTTGAGACTGCGCGAGCGCTGGAGCGGGTGGAAGCGTGAGCCCTTCACGAGCGACAGCCGCAAGCACGTCTCGATCTGGGAGAAGCCGGCAAGCTAGGCCGCCGCCTCAAGGAAGGCCGGTCCATATCTGCTCAGCGTGGGACAACCGCCCAGTTGTTCACGAGCCAGCTAGCGGCAGCCCCTTTACCGGCTTTCACGAGCCCCAGTTGGAACGCCTTCGGACGGACGCCCGAGCCCTTGCGAGGTGTGAGCGCAATCTCGATCAGAGCGGCGTCGATGTACGAGTAGTCGATTCGGTACGGCACGATGGGCCCCTGAGCGACGGGATACGGGATCACGTTGTTGTGCCCTGTCAGGAACTGGGCACGTGTGAGCCCGCCACGGATGTTCGGCCCCGACAACGACCAGGCCTCGGCGAGGTTCTTGCCGGCGACGGCCGTGAGAACAAAGCGCTCCGCGACACGGCGCTCAGCCCGGGACAGCGGTGCCTTCACCGGCGTCCTCGGCTCGACCGCAGGCTTGCTGCTGAACCTCTCTGGCACTGGGTTGCGGTTCGGAGAGAGGGCGAGCAAAGCGACGACACCGCTCAACAGGGCGACGGCGATGACTCCTAGCCGAAGCCGCCGCCGTCTCCGGAAGCCCCCATCCGAATGATTCGTCACCGGCATCGTCGAACGCTAACGTCATCTCGCCAGCTGGCGGCCGCATGGCGTCGATCAGCGGTCACCGCGCTCGAGCCCATCCGAGTCGTGGAGCTCGAGCCCGTCGCCCCACGACGCCTTCCGAGCATCTCTGAACGCGTCGCGGTGCCGCCGCGAGACGACGACGGTGCGAAGCCCGTCCCGCGCGCACAGCTCGAGCCGCACATGCCCACCCCGCACCTGCGGGTGCCGAAGAATCCTCGCCGGCGCCGGCTCTGCCTCGTCCCTCGCGACCACGACATACGAGAACTTCTCGTCCTCGTGGCCCAGACGAGCGCCTTTCGCGGTCCGGTGCTCCTGCGATCGCGGCAACCGGACCGCGAAGTGGCACCAGTCGGTCCCCGCCAGGGGGCACGAGAGATCGTGCGGGCACGGTGCGACTGTGTGCCCGCCGAGCGACAGCAATTGCGCGCGGGCCGCGATGATGCGCGCGTAGCCGTCCGGCGTGCCCGGCTCCACGATCGCGAGTGCCCCGCTCGTTACTGCCCAGGCGCGTTGGATCATCGGCTCGACGGCGCCGGGGGAGAGCTCGTTGAGCAGATAGGAGACGGTAACCAGGTCGAAGGTGCCTGCCGGGAGCTCTCGGCTCGCATCCCCGCGCTGCCAGCTGCAGTGGGCGACGGGGGGCGGCCCGGCCGCCGCCAGGTCCTTGCCGGTGGCGAGCATGACCGGCTCGAGCTCGACTGCCGTCACATCCTTCAGAGACGGCCAGATCCCGGCGGCAGCCCAGGCGCCGGCGCCGAGACCCGCACCGAGGTCGAGCTGAGAGCGCGGCGAAAAGCGCTCCCACCTCGCTCCGAGCTCGGCAAGGACGGCGGACAGCGCCGCGAAGGTCGCCGGCAGGCGCGTCACGGCGTAGGCTGCAACCTCGCTCCGAGTGGCGGCGCGTGGGCCGGCCGGTGTGCCGGGGTCGCGGTAGCGCTGCGTCAGCCCGGCACTCGCCTGAGCCGTAGGGCCGGCGGCGCTCGCCGGCAGACGCTCGCGCACGGCTGCGAGGAGCGCGGGTGGCAGCGCGGCGGTGAGCACTGCTGCATCCTCGCGTACCGGCACGACCCGCGGCGAGGCGTCGGCCTCGTGTGACGATTTTGGATTTTCAGTCGTCGTGCTCGAGCTCGAGCGAGCACGAGTTGATGCAGTAGCGCTGGCCCGTCGGACCGGGGCCGTCCGGAAAGACGTGCCCGAGGTGGCCGCCGCAGGCGGCGCAGGTGACCTCGGTACGGATCATCCCGTGACTCGAGTCCGTGTGCGTATCGACGCTGTCGAGGCCGACCGGCTCCACGAAGCTCGGCCACCCGGAGCCCGAGTCGAACTTTGCGTCCGATCGGAACAGCTCGGCGCCGCAGCCTGCGCAGCGGTAGACACCGGCAGCCTTCGTGTCGGTATAGGAGCCGGTGAACGGCCGCTCGGTGCCCTTTTGGCGCAGGACGGCGTACTGCTCCGGGGTCAGACGGGCGCGCCACTCGGCGTCGGTCAAATCGATCTTCTGGTTCATGCCCAAACCGTACCGTTCCGGCTGTTGCAGAGGCGTTACGACGGGCTAAAGGACGACGAACGAGACAGCCACGAACTGCGTCGCTGCCGCCGCGACGACGAGCAGGTGAAAGACCTCGTGGAAGCCGAGCGTGCGCGGGAACGGATTCGGCCAGTGCATCGCATACGTCAGTGCCCCGAGGGTGTAGAGCGCGCCGCCGACCATGACGAGCACCGAGCCGGCGACGCCGACGCCGGAGAACATCTGCGGGATCGTCAGCACCCCGACCCAACCGACCCCGATGTAGGCGAGGGCCGTCACCCACGACGGTGCATCGATCCAGACGAAGTTCAGCACGAGCCCGAACGCGACCCCGATCCACACCACCGCGAGCACGGCGACGCGGAGCGCGCCGTCGAACGCGAGCAGCGCGAAGGGCGTGTACGTGCCTGCGATGAAGACGAAGATCGTCGAGTGATCGAGTCGTCGCGCCCACAAGCGCCGTCCCGCCGACTTGAAGGGATAGCGGTGGTAGAGCGCGCTGGCCCCGAACATCGCCGCGAGCGCTGTCGCGTAGACCCAGGCCGCAAAACGCGGCAGCGTACCGTCAGCGAGCGTGACGAGCACGATGCCCGCTGCCACCGCCACGAAGAACGCCCAGAGATGAAACACGCCCCGCAGCCGCGGCTTCTCGAACATGCTCACCGCGCAATTGTGCCTACGCCGGCGGCTGAGATCCGAAAATGTCGAGCTCCACCGCCGCAACCGCCGATTCTTAAGCAAACTGCAGGGATGGATCAGACCCGCACAGGCGATGACCACCGCCCGGCGCACATCCGCGATCTGCAGGATGCGCTGGTCGCCGCACTCGGCGCCGACAAGGTCTCCGACGGCGAGTCGGAGCGTGATTTGCACGCGGCCGACCTCTCGTTCCATGTTCCGCACCGGCCTGACCTCGTCGTGTTCCCAGCGTCGACTGACGACGTGTCGCGGACGCTCGCGCTTGCAAGCGAGCACCGGACCCCCGTGACGCCCTTCGGCGTCGGCACGAGCCTCGAAGGCCATGTGATTCCCGTGCGGGGCGGCATCAGCCTGGACCTGTCGCGCATGAATCGCCTTGTGGAGCTCTCGCCCGAGAACCTGACCGCCACGGTGCAGGCGGGTATGACCCGCCTCGCGCTCGTACGGGCCGTGGGAGAGCACGGCCTGTTCTTCCCGGTCGATCCGGGGGCCGATGCCACGCTCGGCGGCATGGCGGCAACGAATGCGGCGGGCACCACCACCGTCCGCTACGGGAAGACGCGCGCGAACGTGCTCGCGCTCGAGGCGGTGCTCGCGGACGGCAGCGTGATCCGCACCGGGACGCGGGCGCGCAAGACCTCGGCCGGCTACGACCTCACCGGGCTCCTCGTCGGCTCCGAGGGAACACTCGCGGTGATCACGGAGGTGACGGTGCGCCTCCATCCGATCGCCGAGCACGCTGTCGCGCTGCGGATCTCGTTTCCCGACATCGAAGCCGTGTGCCGCACGGCGGCGACGATCGTGGGTGCCGGCGCCGGCGTGACTCGGCTCGAGCTGCTGGATGCGTGGGTGGTCTCGGCGATCAACGCCTATTCGGGCACCTCGTTTCCCGAAGGCCCGTGCCTGTTCGTGGAGGCGACCGGGTCACGCGAGGTCGTCGAGGCGGATCTCGAGCTCGCAGAGGAGATTGCGCGCAGCGAGGGTGCGGTCGAGATCGTCGTCGAGCGAGATGCGGACGCGCGGGCACGCCTGTGGAAGGCGCGGCACGACATGGCGCACGCGGCGACCGCGAAGGTCCCGGGCACGAAGGAACGTGCGACCGACGTGTGCGTGCCGCTGACCGAGCTTGCAGGTGCGGTGCGCTTTGCCCGCTCCGAGATCGACCGGCTCGGCCTGCAGGCCGGCATCGCGGGTCACGCAGGCGACGGGAACGTGCACGTCAGCATCCACGCCGATCCGGGCGATGCGGACGAGATGCGCCGCTCCGACGAGCTCGTCCGGCACATCGTCGAGGACGCGCTCGCCCGCGGAGGCACCTGCACGGGCGAGCACGGGATCGGCCAGGGGAAGATCGGAGCCCTGCAGCAGGAGCACGGCGACCTGATCGCCCTCATGCAGGGCATCAAGCGGGTGTTCGATCCACTCGGGATCATGAACCCTGGCAAGGTGCTACCCGCGAGCGCCTTGGCGGAGAGCGAAACCGTGCCGGCCGATAACGGCGCCCCCTAAACTCGACCGTGGGGCCGTTAGCTCAGTTGGTAGAGCAGGGGACTTTTAATCCCAAGGTCGCTGGTTCGATCCCAGCACGGCCCATCAGAAAAAGCCTGCAAATTACGCCCTAAGACTAACCGGCTGTTAGAAAAACGACTGGTGAGCGTACCAGGGGACGTACAGAATCGCGTATCGTAGGCTCTCACCACTCCTACGCGAAACGAGCTCCATGGCCAGTCTTCAAGCGCGACACTCGCAGCTTGAACAGAAGCGGCGAGTTGCTGATCGCCGCGGGTGGGATGAGATCCGCCGGCTGATTACGCCCTGACGCCTTTGAGCGAGAGTGGTCAGGGCTCGCCCTAACGAATGCTTCAGTCGCGACCAGTGATGACGGTTTCCCGTCGGCCATCCGCGATAGCGGAGGCTGCTCTCGACCCCGTCGACGCGAGCCTGGCTGGCAGCCCACTCGCCGAACCATTCGGCCGGCGACGTGCGAGGGCGCGCCTGCGGATTGACTATCCGCTGGTGCTCGCCGCGGATGAACCTAGCTGGGGATACATACTCCCCTGCTGCTGAGCGTGTCGACTGCGCAGCTGGTCGAGTCGCGCTCACGCGCCTCCACGGGCCAAGGGCGGGCCGGAGTGCGCCGAGCCGCCCTTGACCGGCGCGGTTGTTGCCAGGACCGATTCAGGGTAGGGCGGCGGCGAGGTGGCGCCCGGCGTGCCAGAGTCCGGCGGCGACGACAATGGCCGCGCCGGCGAGAATCATTAGTGCTTGGGCGGCGACGGCGAAGGCAACCGCCTCCGAGGCGTGGATCCCGGTGGCGACCATGATGGCGGCGCCCGCGCCAGCCTGGGTCGCGGCACCGGCGGGGGCGATTGGTAGAGCGGCGGAGGCGGCTGAGGCGCAGAGAAAGGCGAGCGCGATAGGCAGGCTCGAGTCGCTGCTACCGACCGAGAGAGCGTGCAGGAGCACATACAGTGCCGCCCCACGCAAGAGCCAGGAAACCGAGACGAACGCCCATGCGACAGACGCCTCGCGTGGGGAGGCGCAGTGCTCCCGGGCCCAGCCGGCTCCCCGAAATCGAACCAGGCCGCCGATCCGGGCGATGCGTGGCAGCGCCACCACGAGCGCGCCGGCCGCGACCCCCGCCACCGAGACCAAGATCAGCCCGGCGAGAAACCAGCCGGTCGTGCCCGACACGACGGCGGCTATGCCAGCGAGCGGCGAGAGCGCCGCGCTGTCGATCAGGCCGAGTAGGAGGAGGGACAGGCAGAGCGCTCCGATACCGGTGCGCTTGCCACGCAAGCGGCGTACAACGGCGATCCGGACGGCCTCGTCGAAGCGCCCCGGGAGCGCGATCCCGGTCAGCGCCGCAGCACCGCCCGCAACCGCAAGCGAAAACGGCGAGGGTCGCTGGCTGCCGGTGAACAGCCGTCCCCAGCCGAATGCCTTGAAACCGTAGGCGGCTAGGAACAGCCCGGCCGCGGCGCCAACGAGCAGCACGTTTGCATGATGGAGTGGCCAGCCGTGCCGAAGGAAGTGGCGCACCGTAAAGAACAAGACCAGCGCGACAGAAACGACGGAAAGCGCGTTCAGTAGACGGCGAGCCGAGCGAGAGCGCGCGAACAGCACGTATCGCCTCACGGGGACTGGTATCCGTGCATTGGTGTGATCCTCAAGTCGCTCCGGGCGGCACTCTCGGTCGAGAAGCCACAAACGGGGTTACTCCCAGAATCACGCGCCGTGAGCCACGATAGCGTCCCCCTTTCAGGTCAAACGGCACATCACGCGGTTCGATGCACCACCACTCTGGTCTCGTTGCAGCGGGCGGCGCTACGTCCGGTCGAACTAGGTCGAACTAGGTGCTGGACAAGCTGAGAGCCGAGGTCATCTCGTCTGATAGCCGCCTGGCGGCAGGGATCACCGGCTCTGGCTCACGGCAGACTGGGTGTCTTGGGTCTTCAGTCGCTGCGTCGGTGCTGTCGGCTGACGGCGCGCCTCCACAAGCCCGGCGTCCCAGCCCGGGGCGCGTCCCCCCGTTGGCAGATGTACAGACTCGACGTCGAGGCCCTCGGTTCTGCCACTTTTTGGGGCCGTATTCTCTCCCTCGGCCATCTCTTCAAGGGGGGAAACCTTTGGTTTCCCCCCTTCCGCCGCTTCGGCTTTCCAGCACGTTCTGCATCCCGGCACGCCGGCTTCCAGTCCTACGGGTGCGACCCCCAGCTCGCGGTGTGGGCTTCGGGGCCTCGCGTGATCTGCGTCGGGCTCGTGCCGCCGGCGTTCATCGAGTAGATCTCGTACGTCCCGGTCGTGTTGGAGACGATGGCGGCCGCTCCAGTGACGGAGTTCGCTTCATCGATCCAGGCCGCCGCCGAGTACGGCGACGAAGCCTTAGAGATTCGGAGCCTAGGAAATGGGATCGAGATACGGGCGGTCCTCGGCGATGTGCTTGCCGAGATCGACTGAGAACTCCGCCAAATCTGACTTCGACCTGACCAGCTCCCACCAGCGCTCTATTAATGCCGCTTTGAGGGCGACCTCCGACTGTGCGAGTCGGCGTTGACGTCTGCGACGCACCGCGCGACTCGACCGGACTCGCTGTGGGAACATGCGTTCGTGACGTCGGCCACAGGGACGGCGTGAACGTGTGAGTCCCTGATGTTGACTCATCTGGCACTAACACCGTACAGTCCGTTGTCTGGCTTTCCCTGCTGCTCGTTCTTCGTCTCCGTGGCAGGGAGATGCGAGGAGGTAAGACCGTAAATCGCACTCCGCACACGGTGAGCCGGTTGGTGTTGACCTTCGTGGCCGTTGCCGTGACCACGGCTTGCGCCGTCGTGACGGGTGGGGCGCTGGGAGCGAGCAGGAAGCTGCCCGCTACTTTGGATGCGCTGTGCCAGCTCCCCGGGTATGTGAAAGGGAACGGAACCGTCGTGCGGTTCCGGGCGAGCGATGGCACGGAACTTGTCGGGGCGACAGTGGGTCGGGGGCGCGTCGGGGTGGTGCTCGCGAACTCGTGGTCTGACGGCAACGGGAGGATCTGCAATTGGGTCGCCAAGCGGTCGAAGCTGATCAACGCTCTTGTCGGCAGCGGCTACCGCGTCTTGCTGTTCGACTACCGTCGCGAGGGGTTCTCGCAGAGGAAGGCAACGGGGTCATTTGAGCCGGACCTGGTTGCGGCGAACGCGGAGTTGCGTCGGCTCGGTGCTAGCCAGGTCGTGATCATGACGGAGGGGACGGGGGCGCTCGTCGCGTATTCCGCTCTGCCGAAGATCCGGCCCGTCCCCGCGGGGATCATCTCGTACCTCGGGCAAGGCTACCCCGGACAGACTTCGACCGATGCGCACAGGGGCGGGCAGGTTAATGGCAAGGCAGCCGTCGCGGCGGTCAACGTTCCGCTGTTCTTCATCCTGCCGACCGGCGGCACCTACAAGCCCGGGATGCAGGCTCTCTACGAGGCTGCCCGAGCGAAGGGCAAGCAGCGTTTGGTTGTTGCTGGCGACGCCGACGGCGCGGACTTCATCTATTCCAACCCAGCAGCGGCAACAAGGATCATCAACGGCGTCCTAGGCTTCATTCGCGCCCATACGACCGGCTAGACGCCGCCCAACCGAACTCCCGCTGCCAGACTCCGGGCAGAGCACGACCGTCACGCGTCATGCCCCGACCACCTCAATATGCGGGAGCCGCCTCCGCCTCCGCCGCCACCAAAGCCGCCAACCGCTCCGCCGCATCCAACTTCGGCACGTGGTGGACGTAGATCATCGTCGTCGCGGCATCCGCGTGACCCATGTACGCCTGCACGTCCGATGGTGAAGCTCGCCGTGTCCCCAGCCGACACCCGGCTCGGCCGCTTCGTGACGCGAACTGTTGCCCCAGCGGACGAGACGAGGATGCCAGCCAGGGCAACGGCGAGGATGAAGACCAGGGAGCGCCGCATCGGCGGGCATCATCCGCCGCGCTGGCCGTGGGTGCAAGCCGAGTCGCGCCGCTTGAAGTAGTCGACCAGACCCACCGCGTCGATCTTCCATCCGGCCGTCGCGAGGAGCGCACACATCTTGAGGACGGGCTTGTCGTCGGTGATGAACACGTCCCGCCCGTCCAGGAGGTGGCTCTCGACGTGTAGCCGGTCTTCGTTGCCAGGGCGGTGTTTCTTCCCGGGCGGCAACTGTTCCAGCGCGGCTCCCCACGCCTCTGGGAAGCCGTCGACGACCGCGCCCGGGAAGAGTCGAGATGCGTCCCCTGATCGAAAGAATCCTCGCTTCTGGGAAGGCGCCGGCAAGCTAGCCGCGAAGATCATGAGGCGCGAAGCTCATGAGCCCATGAGGAGGACCCTGTAGAGCTCTCCGGTCGGGTTTGAAAGCTGTCCGGTTAGGTCCATTCCTGTTGTGGCCTTCGCACCACGGTGGGCCCGATCTTGGCTTGTCGTCGATGTTGGTCGCGTCGACGAGTAGCGTTGGCCCGTGGAGGCAGAGGCGGTATTGCTCGAGGCGGCGAAGGCCTACGAAACCGCGCTGAGTGACCGGTTGGTCGCGGCGTACGCCCTCGGCAGTCTCGCCCACGGCGGTTTCAGTCCCCTCGTGAGCGATATCGACCTCGGACTGATCGTCCGAGATCCGGTCCGCGCGGGCGACGTCGAGAGGATCGAAGCAGAGGCGGAGGCCGAGAGGGCCAGGGGCTCGGCTCTGGGCGAGCGCCTGTCGGTCTTCTGGGGCACGCGGGCGACGCTGAACGGGGAAGCGGAGGGCGGACGCTTCCCGCCGCTCGATCGCCTGGATCTGATCGAGAATGGCAGATTGCTGCTGGGAGCAGACGTACGCGCGGGTATCACGCGCCCCGGCCCAGACGAGGTCCTGATCGCGGGAGCGGAGTTCGCGCTCGAGCTCCTGACCGGCGTCCGGAGCACCGCGGGAGCTTCGGCTGCTCGGCTGGGGTCGCTGAGACGTGTGGGCGGCGTGGACGCCAGAGTGCGCTCGCTCGCCCGCCCGTGTCTTGAAAACGGTCCGGCTGCTGCTGTTCGTGATCCTGTTCGGGCTCTCGAAGATCTCTTTCGCATACATGCGATGAGAGCGTCCGCGTCGGCGCTCTTCAAGTCCCGGTGGCAGGTTCCACCGTGGTCGGCGTACGCGTCACGCCTCCACCAGGTGCGTGAGGGTGTGGAGCGGGTAAGCGCAAGCCTCTATTTGTCGTGGCCCGTGCCGTGGCCCTTGCCGTCGCTGTCGCCCTGCGCGTTCTGCGCCTGATCGGCCGCCTTGCCGTGTTCGGCCTTCTTGCCGTGCTCATTCTTGCCGTGCTCGGCCTTCTTGGCGTGCTTCGCAGCGTTCGCGCAGGGGCCCATGGTGTCGCCGTGCTTTTGGTGCGCCGGCCAGGCGCGGAGCGAAATGCGGATCGTGCGCTTGCCCTTGTGACAGATCGTGACCTTATGGTGACCGTACTGGTACTGGCCCGCGCCAGGCCCGTACTGATGCACGCTCATCACGCCTCGCGCCATGCCGGTACCGCCGGCCGCGCCGAACACTGCGACCGCGCTCACCGTGGCAGCAGTGGCGATACCAATTCTTCGCTTTCTGGTCTTCACGCTCATGCTCATGTGCAAGGTTCCCCTCTTCTCGAACGCCTGTCTTCTGCTGTCCAATCGGATCGACAGGGTCGAAGCTTGAAAGGCAGTCATGAGGAAGAGGTAAGGGACGGTGCGCCTCACGGCCCTTCCAGGGCAGCGATTTCGCGGCTCCTTGGGTTGAGCTCCTTCGCCCGCGCCAACGCCTGGGCTCGCACCTTCCCCCGTTCCACGAGCGCGAGCTCGTACCAGATCTCCCAGTTTGCCGAATTCATGCGGCTTGCGCGGTGCAGTGCGGTCGCAGATCCGCGGACGTCGCCGAGCTCGAGAAGAGCCTCGCCGCGCAACTGCCACGGCTCTGCTGCCCAGGGAAGCCAGCGCGCTGCCGACCCGGCCTGTTGCGCTGCTCGGGCACTATTCCCTCGATCGAGGGTGCGTCGGGCCTGCTCGAGCCTGCCTTGCCCTCCATGGATCGCCGCGGCCAGCACGAGCAGGGGGGCGAGGAGACCGAGCACGACGACGCGCGGACGGAGCGATAGAGCATGAGCGCTCCCGGTGCGCGCGGCCACGATAAGCGTCGCTCCGGCCGCCAGAGCGACCAGCGTGAGGGCGGGCACTTCCCAGTCCCAATCGAGCGACGCGTGGGCGAGGAAGGTGATGTACGCACCGGCCGCGGCCGGCATGAAAGGTTCCGCTCGTACCCGTGGAACGGCCGTCAACGGCACGGCAAGCGTCAGACAGAGTATGACCAGCCCGACCGCCCCGAGCTCAGCGAGTACCTCCAGATAGAGGTTGTGCGCATCGCGGACGTTCTGGTCGATGGGGCGCCCGGCCAGCCACAACCGCTCGAAGCTTCCTGCGCCCGCCCCGTGCAGCGGCTCGTTCCTAGCGGCCGACCATGCAACCTGCCAATAGTCGGCTCTATAGCTGCCCGAACCGCTCACGAGCCGTGCCGACGATCCGCTGGCCCCTCGGGGCGCGCTCGCGGCGAAGGAGTCCACTGCATCGCGTGCAGCCCGAACCGGTCCCCCGACCATTACGAACGCAAGGCCGAGGAGGACGGCGCAGGCAATCCCGAGCCCGACGTTGAGCCGCCCTCGCGCGCGGGCAGACAGGGCCCGACGCCGCCGCAGCCTCATTGCCGCAAGGGCCGCCGCGCCCGCAGACACTGCGAGAAGAGCGAGCTCGACAAGGAGCCTCCGGCCGGCGTTGCCCAGGTCATCGGAGCTGGTGCTGCCCGCCACAACCGAAGAGTGCGAGGTCAGCGCCAGCGCGACGGTCACAGGAACGAGGATCACGAGCGCGGCAGCGGCAGCCTCGATCCTCCTCGGGTCGATCGCGAGCATGCACACGATGCCGACGGCGGTTGCGAGAATCGCTCCGCGGCTCAAGGTTAAGTAGAGCCCCGCCGCGAGCGGAACCGACACCGCTGCCGCCGCGACACGAACGACTACCCGCCCACGGCTCGCCGCCGCGAGCGCGAATACGAGGCCGAGGCCGACGAGCAGGCCATCGGCGTTCGCATATCCGATCGGCTGAGCAAGACGCTCTGCCAGCACCGACGGATCTGAGAATGCGAGGTGCTCCACGAGACCGACGAGCGCCACAAGCACGATTCCCGCCCCCAAACCGGCAACGAACGTCTCCACTTGCGCCCGGCGCGCAGCGAAGAAGAGTGTCGCGATCGCCGTGACGTAGATGAGCGTCCGCTCGGCCTCGAGCACCTGAGCGTCCGCACCGTCCGACCACACGATCGAGGCGAGCTGCCAGAGGGCGAAAGCCGCGAGCCCCGCCACGAACGCGACGTCGCGCCAGCCCGCCTCGAACGTATCCGAGACGATGGCCGTAATGCAGGCAGCCAGAACGACGGCGAGCAAGATAAGGCCCCACGTCGTCGGGAAATAGCCGCCGTCGAAAATCGCGAGCACGACAATGCAGCCCCCGACGACGGCTCCAATGGCGATATGAGCTCTCACCACGTGCTGTGTCGGCATGCGTACCGACGGGCATGACCACCTGCACGCAGCTCGTCAACCGGATCCCGGACGTCATCAACGCCGAGCCGGGATTCGTGACAATCGAGAAGCTGCCAAAGCTCCACTACCGGGCGTTGGGGCAGTACATCGCGGTGCAGTTTTGGGCACTACGTCGTGGCGACGTTGTGAGCCGGCTGCCGCGACTGCGGCTACCTACGAATGATATCGGCTCGGGTGCTCGACTCTCTGGCCGCCGCCCGCAGCTCGAACTACTTGATCTTGCCCGTCGCCGTCTTGGGCAGCGGATAGATAACTTCAAACATTGATTGGGATTGGCCTAACCACACCCCACGACCGCGGTAGTTCGAGCCTGCCAGCTCCATTCCCGCTAATTCATCGTTTCGCTTCGCGCAAGCGACGCGCGACGATTGCCGCCGCCGGTCGAGCGCCGAGGCGCCGTAGCTCGTTGAGAGCTCGCCTTAAGGCACCCATGTCTACGCTGTGGGCGAGTGCGAGGGCCGCCTCGTACGGGCAGCCAGCTCCGTCCAGAGCTCTGCAGCCGCTGCCGAGTCCCCTGCGATCTCGTGCATGTGCGGGCCGGTAGCGTTTCGTGGGATGTCGTCCTGGATTCCGGCGCGCCGGCGCCAGCAGGTTAGCGTGCCGGTCACCCACGGCGATGCGCATCTGACTGCGAGTTCCAGCGCAGACTCGGTTGTCTCCGCCACGACATCTGTACGCCCTTCTAGCCATGCGGCCTCCGCGCGGGCGGTCGCGGCGGGCTCGATTTGTTATCCGTTACCGGGAGTCGCCCACGGCGCCGTCCGACTGGCTCAGACTCGTGGGCGAGCTCGCCGGAAGACGAGGGTCCCCCGTCGGCGCATGCGGAGATGCTCTAGGCGGGGGAGGCGAGGACAGCGGCGAGTAGATCGGTGAGTTGCGCGGTTGCGACGCCGATCGAGATGTCGGCGGCGCCGTAGTAGAGCCGCACGAGACCTGTTGGCTCGTCGTGGATCAGGCCGCAGGGAAAGATCGTGTTCGGTACGTCGCCTTGGCGCTCGTAGGGGGCGAGGGGTGCTAGGACCCAGTGGGGCAGGCGGTGTAGCACCCGGGTGGGCTCGTCGAGATCGAGGAGGGCCAGGCCGACGCGGTAGATGCTGCCGCTCACGGTTCCCTTGACGCCGTGGTAGAGGAGCAGCCAGCCGTGCTCGGTGCGGAGCGGCGGCGGCCCGATGCCGATTCTGACGGCGTCCCACCAGGCTCCGTCGCGCGGCTGAAGAACGCGCTCGGGGGAGCTCCAGCTGTGGAGGTCAGCTGAGCGGGAGAGGAGGATCTCTCCATGTGAGCCGCCGAACTCGGTTCTCGGACGGTGAAACAGAATCCACTTGCCGTCGATTCGGTGCGGTAGGAGGGCGGCGTTTTTGTCGTCCGGGTGTCGGATGATTCCGTGGCGCTCGACGCTGATGAAGTCCTCCGTTGTCGCGAGGAAAACAGCCGGTCCCGCAGGGCCGTAGGCGGTGCAGGTGATCACCCAGCGCTTGAGTTCGGGGACGTAGACGACGCGCGGGTCCTCGAATCCCCACTGTTCGCTGTCAACTCCGGCCACGGGTGCGAGCAGGGGTTCGGCTCGATCTTCCAGCCGTCGACGCCGTTGGCGGAGCGCGCGACGGTGAGGTGTGAGATCCCGGTCATGTCTTCGACGCGGGCGAGCAGGACGGTTGTGCCGTCGACTTCCGCCGCGGCGGGATTGAAGACGGCGTTGGCCGGATAGGGCCAGTCGAGGGCGCTCAGGATCGGGTTGGCGGGGTGACGGCGGAAGAGCTCGCGGTCATTCGGGCCTGCTCCCGTCCGCGGCATCGTCGCCCTTCTCCGCTCCTTCCGTGGCTCCTTCGCGCCCACCTCGGTCATGCGGCGACCGTCTCGTGCGTGCGTCGCCTGAGAAATGCTGGTAGCTCTGCCGTGTCGAGCAACAGCGCGGAGCGGTGGAACGCGAGCGTCGACTCGGCGCCTTCGTTGTCGTTGGTCGTCTCGTCCCCTAGCCCGTCGCTGCAGCCACCGGTCGCGAAGTCGTACAGCGGTCGGTGGAGGCGGTTACGGCCGAGGAACCAATCGAAGGCACGCTGCGCACGCTGGCCGTGGTCGGGCTCGCCGGTTACGGCGAACGCGGCGAGTTCGGCCTCGATGAATGCGGATGCGTCGAGCGGCTGTTCGTCACCGGCTCCCGGAGCAGGGCTCGCTGCGACGGCGCCCGAGATGCCCGGTGAGTCGCAGGGTGCCCTCGGCGAGCCCGGATTCGTCGCCGAGCCAGCGAAGCGCATCGAGGCCCTTCGCCTTTCAGGTCGTCGCGGCCAAGCGCGACTCCGCCGACGATCAGCGCGTGCGGCAGCCGCGCATTGTCGTAGCTGAGCGTGTCCTCGAACCAGAGCCAGCCCTCGCCGGCGTTGGCGGTGTAGGCCGCCGACAGCTGCTCCATCACCCGCTCCAGCAGCTGCCGCGCCTCAGGCTCGAGGCGATCGGTATCCAGGCGTGCTAGGCCTAGAGCGGCATAGGCACCCGTGCGCAGCGACACCTCCGCAGGAAAGGTGCGAACGATCGTATCGAGCAGGCGTCCGGTGGGGCCGACGACGGCGGGCACCCATGCTGTCGCGAGGATCTCGCCGAGCGCCCACACGGAGCGACCGACATGGTCTCCGAGGTGGGGCTCGTCGAGCCAGCGGCGGTCGTAACCCATGAAGTTATGCATGCCCGCCTGCGGGACGGTGGCGTCCTGGAGGAAGGCGAGCGAGCGGTAAAGGATCGACGTCCAGACCTGCTCTTCGCCGCGGCGGGCGAGTTCGAGTGCCACGACCGCGAGCCTCGCAACGTCGTCGACGCAGTAGCCGCTCTCGCGGCTTGGAATCACGCCGTTGGCGTGCTGCACGATGCCGACATCATCGACCAGCGTAAGCAGATGATCCGTCCGCATGCTCACAAGCTGCGGGTCAAGGCGTGCGACCACCCGTCGGCGTCGCGGCGCCAGCTCGACCGCTTCAGCCAGCACCGTCGCGGTGGCCTCAGCGACGGACGGCCACGCCAGCTGTGCACCGATCCGTCGAGCCTGAGCGCGGGCAATGCCGAGCTGCTCGGGCTCGTCGATGTAGTGACAAACGGCGTCGGCGAGAGCCAACGGATCGGCGAACGGCACGATCGTGCCTGCA
This sequence comes from uncultured Thermoleophilia bacterium, assembly GCA_963799905.1. Classification (GTDB taxonomy): domain Bacteria; phylum Actinomycetota; class Thermoleophilia; order Gaiellales; family Gaiellaceae; genus Gaiella. The sequence continues at coordinate 68,290 of CAWCYU010000029.1, read as the reverse complement.
CCCGACGCGAGCATGTCCTGCGCATACCAGTACGGCGTCGAGACGACGCCGCAACCCGCGGCGATGCCGAACGTTAGCGCCCCCGAGGAAATCTGCTCACGCTCCCGGTAGGGCGTCACGAAAACATCGGTTGCGGCGAGCAAGTTGGCGATCTCATCAACGCTGAGAAAGCGGTCATCAAAGCCGACGTGGTCCTCGAGCCCAAGGTCGACAACCGCCTGCTCGAGCGTCAACCGGTACCGCTCTCCCTCGCGGCGTGCAACGTCCGGATGTGTCCGCCCCGCGATCACGTAAAACACCTCCGGATGACGCTGAACGATCGACGGCAGAGCCTCGATCACCGTCTCGATCCCTTTTCCCGGGGAGATCAGCCCGAATGTCGAGAGCAGGAAACGGTGCTCGTCGACGCCATAGATCGCGCGCATCGAGGCTCCGTCTCCCAGTGCGCGGTCCAGCGCATACTCATCGGCCCGCTGTGCAAGCAGTGTCGGTGCACCGTGAGGTACCACGCGAACCTTGTCGGCCGAGCACGTTTCGTTGGCGACGAGCAGCTTCCGCGCCGTCTCGGTCATCACGATAACCAGCTCTGCCTCACGGCAAACAGCAGCGAGCACCTCGGCCTGATGCTCCGTCGGCTCCGACAACACCGTGTGCAACGTCACAACCAGAGGCTGCGAGAGCTCCTCCGCCAACGAGACTACGTAAGCGCCGTCGCCTCCACCAAAGATCCCGTACTCGTGCTGAAGCAGAACAACATCGACATCTAACCGGCCAAGAATCCGCGCTGCGCGTACGTAGTCGCCGCGAACAGCCTGAGCGATCGTTGCCACAAGCCCCGGGCGCTGAGGACGAGACGGCTCGTTGACGACGACGACCTTGTCGACCCGGTCAACCCGATCCACACCAAGGAGCCCGACACGCACATCAGCGGCAAACGTTCCGATGCCGCAGGCACGCGGCGGATAGGTAGAGACAATCGCGGCGCGCACAGCCAGACCGCGTCCCTTCCGTAGAGATTCCGGCCCGGCGCCAAAGCATCAGCGCAACCGGTTCCCCTCCACCCTAGCCGACGCCGGCCACGAACCCGCTGTCTCACACCCAAAAGGCGCCGGCGGGCGAACGCTAGCTCCGAGACGGCGCCTGGTGTGTCCAAGACGTGAAAACGGTTCAATCAACGCTGGAGGGCAGAAAACCCTGCCCTCCAGCACCCACTCCGCCCATGTCAGGCGACATGGGCTTGTTGCGCGGAGCTGCAAGGGCCGCTCGAGTAGTGATTCTGCGGCGATGCACAGGCATGTTCGCCGAACCCGGCCGCCGCGCAGGCGCAGACGGGATGGTCGGAATGACCATCCGTGCGGTCTTGAAAACCGTTGGGCGTGCTAGCGTCCCGGGGGTTCGAATCCCACCCCCGCCGCTGCAAGTTGGCCGACGCGAACGAGTGAGTGGGGAGTCATGGACGAATCCATCCCTGCCGATACTCGCCACATGTCAGGGATCCGTGATTCCCACACGCCTGTAGACGACCTCGAGCTCGCAGCCCACATGCGCGTCTGGCACGAGGACGAAGACGTGGCACGGGGTATGCTCGCGATCGAGAAGCTCGAAGCCGAGAAGACCGCGACGCGCGACGCTGAGGCTGCGCTAGAAGCCTCGGCGAAACGGTTATATCGGGATCTCCGCGGCTTGTAGCCGGACGCGACCTGCACACTCACGCCCGCTCAAGGCGCAGACAGCCGCGCACAACAGTCTGGCGGCCGCCCGGCAGAACGCGGTCAGTTCGGCTGGCTTGCTGTACTCAGGAAGCGCCGTGGTCGCGCTTCGCTTGCTCCTCCATCTGCTCGAGTCGTGTGTAGTAGTCGGCGAACTCGTGCAGATGTGCGAGAGCGATCTTGCCTGTGATCAGCGGGTCGTCGTCGGTCACGTTCGTGAGCATGTCGCTGAGGCCGTGTTCGAGCTCGACGTCCATCCCGCGCCGGAACTGTTCGAGATCGAACGGCGCAGCGGCCCAGTCGATCCCGATCTGCTGACCGATCTGCCGCGCCTCGTCCGATGAAAAGCCCTTCCTTCCAGACATGCAGCCCTCCCTTGCTAGCGAACATTCTTGTGGTGAGTCAGATGGATCTCGCCACCCCTGATACTTGCGGCTCCGCCCGCTCGCCGCTTAATCGGAAGGGTCGCCTCGCACGCTGGCTTCCGCATCGGGGAATGGCCCCGCAGCGCAGGGGCCATTCCCCGATGCCCGAGCGCTCATGGGCTGAGACGGTGTGCCTCGTACCCGACCGAGAAGGGGAGCCGGATGAGATTTGGTTATGCCCTCGGCGTCAGCGTTGTTGGAGGTGCCGCCTACGTTGTCCTCGCGCGGCCATGGCTGCTCAGATGGGGCGCGACTGACAAGGAGCCCGATGAACCGCTGCCCGGCGATGACCTCGTCGCTCACGCCGATCTCACGGCAACTCGCGCCATCACCATTCACGCCTCAGCCGACCACGTATGGCCGTGGATCGCCCAACTCGGACAGGGGCGGGGCGGGTTCTATAGCTACGACTTCCTGGAAAACCTCGTCGGCTGCGACATCCACAGCGCGGATCAAATCGTGGCCGAGTGGCAGCACGTCGGGATCGGCGACGAAGTCAGGCTGGCTCCCGACATCGGTCTCGTCGTGGCCGCTCTGCAACCCGGCCGATCACTCGTTCTACGAGGCGGAATCCCGATGGGAAACATTGCGCCCCCATACGACTTCACGTGGGCGTTCGTGCTCCACGATGAGCCGGGCGAGACGACGCGGTTACTCGTGCGCGAGCGATACGCATACACACGGCGGTGGGCTCGGCTCCTCGTCGAATCCGCCGAGGCGGTCAGCTTCGTGATGAGCCAGAAATGCTTCGCGGAATCAAGAACCGAGCAGAGCGCAGGCCCACTCAACCTGCTCCCCAATGCGAACGGGCGGAGCTCGACTCACGCTTACAAGCAACGCCCGTATGACGGCAGAGTCCGAACTTGGGGTTGACCTCTACTGGCTCCCGCTCGGCGCGGGCGGCCGCTCGGTGCGGCTGAACGGACGCGTCTTCGAGGCGGTGGCAGCGCGGCTCGCAACGGCGGTCGCCTTGCGACCTCTACCACTCTGCGCTCGTGGTACGCGTGCCGGAGGGCCGCTTCGTGATCGAGCAGGCACCTGTCCGCGATGCCAACGGCGCGAAGCGGGGCGTGGTCGCCGAAGGCGCAGTCGGACAGCGCTGGGCGGGACGCTTCCGCATCTTCCGGTACGAGATTCGCTGCTGGCGTGAAGGAGTCATCCCTGACATCGCCGAGGCGGTCGGAGGGCCGCAGCGACTGAGCAGACGATCCGCGTCAAGCGCAACGACTACTCGATCTCGTGCCGTCAGTTCCGACTCCTGTTTGGGGTCGCGACGAGACTCGGCGCGGGCGAAATGTGGAACTCAAACTCCGTGACCTCGTGGCTGATCGAGCGCAGCGGCATGGCCGCCGGGATGATCCCGCTCCCGAACCGAGGACGCGCACCAGGCTGGGAGGCTGGCCTTGCGATCGCGCGTCGTCACACCGTCAGGCTCGCCGAGCGCAGCGGGACACTCGCACGTGAACACGCCGACCGGCAGTAACGGAGCCGCAGGCGTATGCTCGCACCCCCACGCCAGGGAGACGTGATGGCCGAGCGTTGGGAGAAGAAACGGGGCCCCCACCCCTACCACGACGGCGACAACGCCGAAGACATCGGCGTAGGCTGGAGGTACACGCTGACGCGCGGAGATAAGCAGCGGGACGTCCGCGTGGAGCTCGCCGCCACCGCCGCGATGACCACTCACCTTCCGGAGGAATCGCAACGAGCGATCCAATCGGACGGTTGGAGTGCGATCGTCCCGTACCTCGGAGACGAGGAGCCCCCAACGCGGATCGTGATCTCCACGGCCGGAGTCGCCGCGGCCGAATAGGCCCGCGCAGAGAGTGAATGATCCCCTGCATGGTTGAGTTCGTCGTTGGAATGAGCGTGTACCCCGTCGGGCCAGAGGTCTCCACCGCCCTGAGCGAATCTCTCCTGCTGGCGGCGCGTGACGATGCCGTTACCAAAGGGCGCGCGGGCGCGCTGGCACTGCACCACGCCATCGAGGACGTTCTCACCGAGGCGGCGGACGCGCCGATCCCGCTCGGCGGCGCAGCCGCAGAGGCCGCCTATTACGTCCTCGCCGTCGCTCTGGACAGAACGATGCGTGACGACCCCGCCTTCGCGCTCTACTACGCGCTCACTGAGACCCACGAGAGTCTCAAAGCGGAAGGCTGGATCGAGCCGCTCTTCTGCGTCGAGTGCGGACGCTCGGCCAAAGAGGGCGAGCAGTCCGAGGACTGGTACGTCGAGCGCAACCTGGGGCTCAAATCGCTCACCTGCCCCGAGTGCTGGCGTGGCGGCCACCGGCGAGCGTAGGTCGCTCACGAGTCGCCGTATGGCCGGGAGCTTGTGCAGCCCGAGCGTTGTTTGAGGACGATTAGAGCGTTTGAACTAGTGACGAAAAACGCGTCCCTCCTCGACGACGGTTCTTAGGTCAGACTGAGTTCTCATATCGGAGTCGTGCCCAAAAGGTTGGCAAGGAGGTAGTGGTGACCGTTCACGTCGGCGACAGGATCAGGATCGAGGCCGAGCGGGCAGGCCAGTCGGGCCGGGCGGGCCTCGTCGAGGAGGTGCTGAGCGAGCAGCCACAGCGGTTGTGGGTGCGCTGGGAGAACGGGCGGACGAGCATCTTCGCCCCGGCGGCAGGGGTCGCTTCCTTTGAGCCGGCCGCCAGTCCACGCGGGCGCAAGCGGCCGATCGCCTAGGAGGGTTTGGCGAGATGGTTGGCGAAACGGCGTAGAATTCCTATGCGCAGCCTGATCGCATGGATCCGCAAGCGGTTGGGAATCGGGAAGAAGAGTTAACGCCCTCGCCCCAGATGAGCTAGGGTGAACCAACTGGCCCTGCGGCCAGAACCCCGGCCGAAAGCCCGCAATCTCCCGACGCGCCGCCAATGGTGTGCGAGACGTAGGAGCCTAGGCAAACAGGATTCGACTCGCAGGGCCAGCATTTCGTGGTGCCTAGCAGGCCACGCAGCGAGTGGCAGGGTTGAGCGAGTGCGGCTAGGCAGGTGAGGTCGAACACTGGGCCGCGCCGGGGGAGCCACCCGCCGACTAACCGGATGCCGGTCGGCGCCGGGACGCGCTGCGGATTTGAGGACGTGCGCGGATGCAGCAGGCCGTGCCCGCGGCTAGACCGCTGCGCCCGCTGGGTGTAGAACGGCCTCATGCCCATCATCTCCGGCGGACACAAGGCGCTCGTGCACTACCCGGACGGCAGATCCACGGTGATCACCCTCTACGCCCTACCACTCATGGGCCAGATGATCGCCCACGGCTGGGAGATCACGGACGTCGCGCCCGGCGAGGACGTTGTCGCTGGAGTCGCGGTCGAGTACGAGATCTCCGTCGCGCGTCCGGCCGAACCCGCCTCCGCAGACGGCCCTTCTGCGTTCATCGTGACCCGCATCCATGTAGGTGACTACGACACCTGGAAGCCGATGTTCGACAAGGACGAACCGGGAACCAGGCACACGGCAAAGGGGCACCGTGTCCTCCGCAGCCTGGACGACGCAAACGAGGTGTTCGTGCTGGTCGAGTACGCCTCGCCCGACGCCGCCACCGCCGCCCGCGAGAAACTACTCGCCGCAGGCTTCCTCGACCGCTTCTCCAACAAGACCCTGCCGACAGTCGTCGCAGAAGCCGAGACCGTCACCTACTAGCGGCACTGCGGATGCCACCGACGCCTTGACCGCGCGCACACTGTTCTGTGAGCCGGGGGTGAAAGAGGATGGTCTGCATGACCGTCCGTGCGGTCTTGAAAACCGTTGACGGGGAAACTCGTCCGTGGGTTCGAATCCCACCCCCGCCGCTGCAAGTTGGCTGAAAAGCGCCTGTTTGAGCCGCGCAAGCGCAATGATCCTGTCCCGATGCCGAGTCGGTTTCACGCTGGTAATGCGCCCATCCGCCCGTTCAAGCGGCTAACGGACAGTCGCACACACGATCGCGCGCTCGTCGGCGTCTGACCGCTGAGAGGTCGATCATGTTCTGGTCGACAGGTGGACGGGCCGTCATAGTTCGAGCATGTCTCTGGTGGCTCAGCCGGCCGGGACTGTGACCCTTCTGTTCACCGACATTGAGGGGTCGACGCGGCTGCTCGCGGAACTTGGCGAACCCGGCTATCGAAATGCGCTCGCGGAGCACCGCAACGTCGTTCGGGAGGCCTTCAGCCGGCACGGCGGCTACGAGGTCGACACCCAGGGGGACTCGTTTTTCTACGCGTTCCCGTCTGCGACCGGGGCGGTGGGCGCGGCCCGGGAGGCGATGGCGGCGCTCGAGGACGGCCCAATCGCCGTCCGCGTGGGCATCCATACGGGCGAGCCGACCCTCGACCCGCCCACGTACGTCGGGTTGGATGTGCACACGGCGGCGCGGATCATGGCGGCCGCCCACGGCGGACAAATCGTGCTCAGCCAAAGCACGCGCGACCTGCTCGACGACTCGTACGCGCTATCGGACCTCGGTGAGCACCAGCTCAAGGATCTTTCGGGCCCACGGCGGCTCTACCAACTCGGAGCGGATGGGTTCCCGCCGCTGAAGACATTGCATCGGACGAACCTACCGATTCCTGCGAGCGCGTTCATCGGCCGGGAGCGCGAACTGCGGGAGCTCGGCGCGCTCCTCCAAGGCTCCCACCGCTGTCTCATTGGCAGCCCGATCCGAGACCTGCCAAAGCCCAGTCACACCCGGCCGCATTCGACACCGCGCCTCCATCAACTGGGGATACGGCTCGAGCATGAACGGAAGGAGCGGCCGCGGACCTACCAGGCTCATGTCCCCGCGCATCACCGAGACGAGCTGTGGCAGCTCGTCGATGCTCGTCCGTCGGATGACCCTGCCAATCGGGGTAATCCGAGGGTCATCTTCCCGCTTAATGAGCCGAGCGTTCCCCACGTCGTAGACGTCATCAAGATCGATCAGCGCTCGCTGGTCGACCAACATGCTCCTGAACTTCCACATGACGAATCGACACCCATCGAGCCCGATCCGCTCCTGGCGAAAGATCGCCGGACCGGGAGACGTAAGTCGAATGGCGACGGCGGTAAGAACCAAAAGCGGGCTGGTGAGCACCAGGAGCACGGCCGCTCCGAGGACGTCGATCATCCGCTTGATCCTCAGCTGCAAGGCTTTCGAAGTCGTCGCGCTGACATCGACAAGCACCGTTCTGCCCTCAGACGCCTCAAAGGCAGCGCGAATGTCGAAGTCGACGAGTGGGCCTTTTGCCTTCCGCAGTGTCGGCTCCTTCAGTGCCGGGGGAAGCCAGACTACGAGCTTCCGCGAGCTTGCGCTCGCAGAGGGGGCGGGCAAAAGGGGGCGCCGCTAACGCCGAACCAGACTGTGCGAACATGCGTTCGTGACCTCGCAGGGCTCAGCGGGCACCCGCTTCCAACGTTCGATCCAGGCACGCATTCCTCGCCGAGAGGGCGGCGTTCGAGATGGGGTCGTTGTCGCTCGAGTACGCGCTTCAGCTCGTCGTGCTGTACGCGGAGGCTAAGGACGACAAGTTAGACAAGGCGGCCGTGAGGTGGCTGTGCGAGTCCGGCGTTCCCAACGATTTGCTCCTTCACCGACTGAGAGGGGCGGAGGTGGCAGACGCTCGACCTCGCCTTTGCTGGCCTCTGGATGTTCAAGAACGTCCGCACGCCGGAAGATCGCCTTCATGGCCTGAGTCTAGGCGGCGCCTCCCGGAACGGCGCCGAGCTGTTGCATCATCTCCATCCCGTCCATCGCGCCCCAGTGCTCGACGGCCTTGCCGTCGTCTCCGAACCGGACGATGTCGATCGCCTCGAGGTCGATCGACTTGCCCGTCGCCGGCATGCCCATGAACTCGCCCTGGTTGGTCCCCGTCACGCGCACTCGCGCGACGACCTTGTCGCCGCTCGCAATCATGTCCTGAAGGTCGTTCCGCAGGTCGGGGAATGCCGCAATAAACGCCTCGAAGAACTGCCTCACGCCGTCCTTCGTCGGCGGGAACTCCCCGAGCACCTGGTGCTCGACGAAGTCGTCCGCAAACATGTCCATGAAGCCGTCGAGGTTGCCCTCGTTCACGTGGTCGAATGCTTGCCGTATCGACGCCGCGTGATCCATTCGAGCCTCCTTGTCGGTCAGCCGATCATAGGACGTATGCTGGCTCGCAGAGGCCCATCGACTAGCGGCCCAGGTTACGGCCCTTTCAGAACCGACCTGCCTTGCGGAGGCCTTTCTCGGGGAGGCCGATCGCGAGCGGGCCGTCACACTGGTTCAACTCGACACGACTTGCGCGTCGCCATGGACCACCTATGCGCCGGCCCGCGACCAGGCCCCAGCGCGCGTGACTTCCGAGGGGGAGCCTTTGCCATCGCCGCCCGCGGCACAGAGTTCGTCGCGTTGTACGCGGAAGCTGAGGACGACAAGTTCGACAAGGCCGCCGTGAGGTGGCTCGGGTCGGCTGCTGCTTGAGAGGCCGCTGACGCTCGCGGTGGCCGCGCATTCGGTCGAGCTCGTCAGTCAGTTGCGCGGGCCTGCGGCCGGGTGGTCTGCTGGGGCGCTTGAGACGCTCGCGCGGCGAGTAGGTGTCTGGCGAGAGAACAACGAGGCAGGCATGATCGCGCCGCCAAGGGGGCGTTGCAGCACAGCTGCGGCGCGGCGCTCGCACGAGAGCCGGGCGGCAGCTTCGCCGACGGCGTCCCTGTGGGCGTCGAGGTCGCGCGCAAGTTCGGCGTTTCACGCAGTTTCAGTGGAGAGCCGCTCACAGATGGGGCGTGAGAGCGTTGCCCGCTTCGGCGTCACCGTAACGCGAGCGGTCCTCGTCGCTGTTCCGTGGCCTGCGCTGTCGTTTCGGGTGAAGGTCTCGACGGCGACGAGGACGTTTTCGATTTTTTCAATCCCTCGATCGAGTGATACCCGATTGAGGGATAGTCGACCACTGTGTGTTAGTGAGGGAACCGATTGTGGGCCGCTGGTAAGCGGCGTGGGGTGCTCGCATCATCGGCGACGGCAACACGTCGTAAGCGAGCAGACCGGGTGCCTGAAGGGAAACGGGGGGGACAGGAATGAGTAGGAAGGATTTCGGCCTGCGGCATATTGCGGGCCTTCTCACGCTCGTCGCTGTTGCGGCTGCAGTAATGCTCGTACTGGCAGGATCGGCGTTTTCCGATCCGCCTCTGTCGGGAGCGATTTTCACGACCGACAGCAGCTGCTCGGTGGTCAACGGCAACATCTATATGGACAAGACCGACGTCTACCTCAATGGTGGACCGTCGCACCCTGGTGCCGCCGGGCTTCCGGACGGCTCCTACTACGTTCAGATCACCGATCCGAGTGGCGCGACCGTCCTTGGTACGAGCGTCAGCTCGGCGAACGAGACACCTGTGACTGTTAGCGGTGGCAACTTCGCGAGTTGCTATGAACTCTGGAATATTTTGATCAAGGGTTCAGATGGTACGCCGGGCTATGACGACTCCCCGAACAACGGTGGTGAGTACAAGGTCTGGGTCAGCAACCAGGCGGACTTCGCCAATGACTCGGCGAAAACTGACAACTTCAAAGTCCGGAACGGCGGCTGCGGTGACGTGTGTGTTCCGGTGCAAGCGACGTTGAGCGTTTCCAAGTTCTACGACAGGAACGGGAACGGGATCAACGACGACGGCCAGCCGATCACGGGCTGGCAATTCAACATCGACGGCGGCGCTGCGCTGACGACGCCGTGGAGCAGTCTTGTAAATACGGGCACTCACACAGTGACTGAGGCTAACGCCGTCCAGGCAGGCTGGGTGCACTCGACGACGAACCCGGTCACGGTCGTTGTCACAAACGCCGGCAGGGGCGTGGAATTCGGCAACTACTGCCGCTACAAGGGCCTGGGTGCGCGCACCATCGGCTACTGGAAGACCCATCAGGCGGCCACGACGGTGCTTCTTCCGGTCACGCTGGGCGGTAGCCCGTGGTCATTCGTCGTCGATTCGTGGTCGAAGGCGTACAACCTCCTGAACGGCGCCTCGAGCACTGACGCGAACGTGATGTTGAAGGCGCAGCTACTGGGTGCGCTGCTGAACGTGAAGTCTGATCCTGCGTTCGGCACTTCTTACATAGCTGGTACGACGACGACCGTGAACGACGTCATCGCCGCGGCCCAGACGTTCCTCGGGGCCAACGGCTCAGCGATCTTGTCCAAAAGTGGGGCGCTGCGGAATCAGGCGCTCTCGTTGAAGACGCAACTCGATGGGATCAACAACTCCAACGAGGGTGGTTCGACCTTCGTGATCAACCCGACACCTTGCGGCTTCACGTTCGCTCCCTAAACGGTCGCGGGCACGGATGACAGAAGGCTGAGAAATGACCCGGAGGGGGCCGCGCCAACGAGGCCCCCTCCTCTTCCTCTTGTTCGGTGATGGTTGCGGGTGTCCAGTGTCGGCCGCCTTACCAGGGAATTCACCGTCGACGGCGAGCACATTAAAACCATCATCTGCACGGCGACGGAGCGGCCGAGGTTCAAGATGCGTTTCGAGAGCAGCGGGAAGTGTGGGTCGCCAGCCTTGTTGAACGCGACCAGCTCACCGTCGAGCACCAGGCCCTCCGGCAGGCCGCGGAGCTCGGGCAGCGCTTCGGTCATGTTCCAGCCGCGCCGGCTCCGCACCTTCAACCCGTCGACGGTGGCGAGCCCCAAAGGCCAGGGGGATAGCTGGGCCGACATAGATGACCCGAACCGGCTCGAGTAGTGGAAGTCGGCTCTGCGTTTGAGCCTGTGGCCCCTGTTCGTGATAAGCCCGGCGCCGCCGAAACCTGGGGTGACAATCGCGTGACATCGCCTCGCCACGTATTCCGTTCTGCCTACAGCCGAAATAAGCTTCGGTGCACTGACGGCCCTTACGCCGCACTGGCCGTCACGCCAGGCGGGCCGCCACGCTCCCTCCTGGCGGCCTGCCTCCTCATTTGTCTGCCGAGCGAGGCCCTACCGGTTATCCAGACATATGAATACGGAGTAGGCTCGAGTTCTGCCGTGGCGAGAGAATCGACTCCTCTCTCAGGCGGCGGATTGCGTAGAGCGGGAGAGCGGGCCGTCGCACGCATCGACGGCCCGCTCTCATTTGGAGCCAAAGCCCAGCCCGTAACGCTTGGGCTAGTCTCGAAAGACGGCGCTGAGACCCGCACGGACATGATCTCAGATGCCCATGGGCGGGCCGCCAGACCCCTCCTCCGGCGACCCGCCCTCTTTGCTGCTGTGAGACGCACTACTGCCCGGGACGGTTAGCTAGTCCTTGCGGCCGCCGTGAATGAGGGTCAGCTTCGGCTTTGGCTGAGGCGGCCCATATTTCGCCACGAGCCGAGCCACGACCACGGCGAGAGGTTCGGTAGGCGTCTGACCGGCGGTCATGACTCATCTCCGTAATGAGCAGCAGCCTCGGCGTGCCATGCGGCGACGCGAGCACGGTATTCACCCCACGTGTTCTTGTCGCGAATGTCGCCGTCGCGCGCCTGGTGAATGAGCGTCATCGCTGATTCACGCAGCTTGGCGGCCCGCTCCGCAAGTCGTTGTGCGTCACCCTCGAGCTCAATCGCGAAGATGAGCAACGGCGTCAACTCCTCGACGGTTGGATCCGGCACGCTCGCGACCTTGGCCTCGCGCTCGCTCTCGTCGAAGGCGAGATACTCCTCGATCGTCCACGGCCGAGCAAGCTTCTCGATCGTCGTCTCCATGACGTCGAGATCGGAGAAGAACGAGCCTAGCTTGTAGTCGGCGAGCTCGATCTCCCGCGGCGACGGGACGGTTGAAGTGGCCATGTGTGGCCTCCTTCCGCGATCACGGCCGGGGGCGAGCACGGCGATTGCAGACGCCGGCCCGGGATCCCCCGACCGCGTCGCATCGTACGAGAATGAAGCGTGCTGCAATTCACGCTAGGTCCGAAGCTACTCCGACCCGCGGACGGTTACAAGGCCCGCTCGTGCGGGATTTAAGTGGAGACCCTCGGCTATCGATGTGCATACGGGGACTGACGGGCGTCGGTGGCAGCACTCTCCAAGTGGGTGCCGGCTGCCGGCGCCTTCGTCTGCTTCCTTCCGATCTAACCTGTTCAGGGTGCTGACCCTCTGCGGCGTCTCCGTTACCGCCGAGAACGCCCGCCACATCATCGCCAGCCTGTTCGCTGACGGCAGCCCCGCCGCGATGTCAGCCGCCGCGGCGATCCAGAAGGGCGTCGATCGTGACCTGTACGCCATCACGCTCGAGCCAGAGGAACGACACGCCATCCTGGCTGTGCTCGAGGACCCGCCGACAGGGCTTGAGGATCTACGCGGCAGATTGGCGCGCGATAATCGCGACCGGCAATAAACCCGGCCGCCAGGCGCGGGAACGGGACCCACGCAAGATTCTGCCGGCATTGGTCCGTAAGGGACGACTCCATTGAAGTGAACAGCGCACCGCGCCGTTAGGAAGCGGCGGCACGCCGGACCTCGTATGCCCGGACCGGGCGGGCGAAGCCCTTGAGGTTCAGCTCGTTCACCGGCTCGGCCTCGACCTTGCCCTCGAGGGCAGCGAACGCGCGCTGGCTTAGGAGGATCTGCCCGGGCGCCGCCTCGTCGCTCAAGCGCGCCGCGAGGTTGGTCACGCTGCCGAGCGCGCCGTAGTCGTAACGGCCCTCGAAGCCGATTCGGCCGAGCGTGGCGTGTCCGACAGCGATCCCGGCGCCGAGGCTGAGCTCGTATCCCCGCTTGCGCCAGCCCTCTGCGAGCACTTCGATGCGCTCGCACATCGCCAACGCCAGCTTCGCCGCCTGGAGCTCGTGGTCGGGCACGCTGACCGGGTCGTTGAAGAAGACCATCATCCCGTCGCCGGCGAAATGCTCGACCGTCCCACTGTGCGCGAAGATGAGCTCGCCCGCCGCCGCGTGGTAGTCGCGGACGACGTTGATGAGCTCTTCGGGCTCCGCCGTCTCCGCGAAGGCCGTGAAGCCGCGCAAGTCGAAGTAGGCGACGGTGATGTAGGCGCGGTGTCCGGCGAGAAGCCGCGCGCCCTCGTCGCTCGAGACGAGTGCGGCCACCTCCGGCGAGAGAAAACGGGCAAGCTCCGTCTTTTGGCGGTCCACGGTCTCGAATAGTTTCGCGATCGCGATCGCGAGCGCGCTTTGGTCGGCGAACGTTGCCATGAGCTCGATCTCCCCGCGCTCGAACGGCCGGACCAGACCCCGTGCAAGCCCGATCACACCAAGGAGCTCGTCCCCGTGGAGCACGGGCAGTCCGAGCAACGTCCGGAAGCCTTCAAGCGTGGCGCTGGGATGGGTGTAGCCCGGATCAGCCTCGACGTCGGGGATGTGGACGGGCTTCCTGGTCATCGCTACCCGCCCGGTACAGGTGTTCGGCCCTGGCCTCTCAGGGTGCAGACGCTCGTACTCGACCACTTCGGGTGGCGGGCCGAAGTTCGCCCGCATACCGAAGACGTCGCCGTCTGCGAGATAAAGAAAGCCCGAATCCGCCCGGCAGAGCCGCGCGGCCGACTCGACGATCTGGTCGAGAATCGGTTGGAGCCGCATCCCCGAGGCGCTCAACGCTCGGAGGACGTCTGAGACCGCCTCCTGCCGGCTGCGGAGATCATCTAACTCCCGGGCCAGCTCGGCGACCCGGGCATCGTCGGAGGCGACGTTCGTCATTGATCGCGAGACGAGCCTATGCGACAGGTGCCCGACCGCGCGTCAAGCTGCGCGAAACGCATCTCGAGCCGCCAACGCATCGTTACTCGTGTGCTGCCCTCACAAGAGCGCGATGCGATCCTGGCCGCCTCGACGGGACCCGCCCGCCGGCCTCGAGGAACTACGCGGCGCGCTGGCGCGGGAGCATCGCGATCGGCAGTAGCCCGTCTACCCGCCGTCTACCCGGACGGGCCGAAACGGCACGGAACGCGGCAGCACACCGCGACACCGAATCCTCGATTTTTGGCTTTAGATTGCGACGCAGCGGAACAGGACGGAACGCCGCGGTACGCGGCTTACGGTCTTGAAAACCGTTGGGCGTGCAAGCGTCCCGTGGGTTCGAATCCCACCCCCGCCGCTGCAAGTTGGATCAAAAGCGCCCGTTTGAGCCACGCACGCCCCGTGAACCCGCGCCGATGCCACGTTGGCCTCACGCATGAAATGCGCCCATTCGCCCGTTCATGCGGCTAGCAGACAGTCGCACACACGATCGCGCCGGCTGCTCACCCCGCTGGGCGTGGGGCCTGCTCCCAGGCCGTTCAGGGCCGGGGTCGCCGATCCCTGACCAGGTAGGCAACGATCAGCGCAGCAGGGAAGAAAACGAGACTAAAGAGGAAAAACAGAAGGAAACTATGGCCCTTCCGCGCTGCAACCCTTGCAGGCCAGAACGCGATCGCGATCCACACGATGATGAAGATGATCGAACCAAGCCACCAACCAGTTGACGCGACGAACATCCCGTCCTCCGCTCCCTAGCCATCATTTGCGAGTCGGCCGTAACTCACGGGCCGTGGGTCTCCCGACTTCGGCGGGTCAACACTACGCCGATTCCGCGACGGACGACGCTTCATCGGCGATCAGTCGCACGGACAGTCGCACGGCCGGGCTCCCGACGCTCTCGGCTTCGCAACGTCCAGTCGCGTGCTTTAAACGTCGACGCGCTGGGCTGCCGCTGGACGGGTCTTGGCCGCGGCGATCGTGCGATCTGGCCGTCATATCACCGTGTCCCCGGTTTGACCGTGTCCCCGGTTTTGCGACATTTCCCCGCTCCTTCTCTCCCTACCCGCGAACGCCGACGCCGCCGGGAATGCCCCGGGCAGAACCCTCCCGGCAGAGCGTCCGATGTTCGGGCCACAGTGTCCCCCTCGGAATATCCGGCGCCACAGCGGCTTCTACCCCAGTCGCGAACGGTTCGACCCGCTAAGGCAACCCCGGCGCAACCTTGTTGCCCTTGATTGGGGCGTACGCTCGACCCATGCCCCGCCTGGTTCCGATCACGGCAGAGCAAGCCCATGACCTCGTAGCCGCCCTGATTGCGGACGGAGGCCCGCACGCGATCGTCGCCGCTCGAAAGATCGAACAGGGCGTCGACTATGAACGCGTCGTAGCTCTCGAAGATGAGCAGCGGGACGCTATCCTCGACGTGCTCGAGGACCCGCGCTCCGACCTGGAGGAGTTGCGCAGCGCCATCAGGAGCCGCGAACGGCGGTAGCGCTGCCACTGTCGTATGCCCGCACCCCCATCACCGAGCCGAGGAGATGAGAAGGGCGAACGCTGGGAGAAACACAGCGGCCCTCGCCGTTACCCCGACGGCCCAGACGACGAAGACATCGCCACCGGCTGGACATACACGCTCATGCGCGGATCTAACACTCGTGATGTGCATGTGGAGCTGGCCGCCACCGCCGCGATGACCACCCACCTCCCAGAGGAATCCCAGCGAGCGATCCAATCGGAGGGCTGGAGCGCGATCGTTCCATACCTCGGAGACGACGAGCCCCCAACGCGGATCGTGATCTCCACGGCCGGCGTCGCCCCGGCCCGAATAGGCCCGGCGCAGAAAGTGAATGATCCCCTGCATGGTTGAGTTCGTCGTTGGAATGAGCGTGTACCCCGTCTCACGCTGGTAATGCGCCCATCCGCCCGTTCAAGCGGCTAACAGACAGTCGCACACACGATCGCGCGCTCGTCGGCGTGTGACCGCTGAGCAGGTCGATCATGTTCTGGTCGACAGGTGGACGGGCCGTCATAGTTCGAGCATGTCTCTGGTGGCTCAGCCGGCCGGGACTGTGACCCTTCTGTTCACCGACATTGAGCGCCGGCGGGCCCGTAGACCGGTGACAACATCAGGCCCGTCTCGGTCAGCTCGATGACGTGCCATCAGTGTGTTGCCGACGCTTAGGTGTTGCCGGGCGAGGTAGTGCCGGGGCGAGGTAGGTGATGCAAATCGGGGGTGTCTCCCGTAGGACCAGGGGAGACACACCCCTTCGCTGCTTTTCGCGGCTACTTGATCGTGAACGTGCCGTGCATGGTGCTCGCGTGCGCGTCGCACACAAACTTGTACGTGCCCTTCTTCAAGGTCACGAGGAACGTCTTCGTGCCGGTGCCGCTGACGGTCGTCTTGACGTTGACGCCAGGACCCGTGAGGTGGAAGTTGTGGATCGAGGCCTTGTCCGAGACCACGAGCTTGATCTTCCCGGCCTTGGTCGGCTTCTTGGCGATCGAGATCGTGAAGCCTGGGCCGACCGTACCGTTGACGACGGGGGTCGCGGCGACGGCCGGCAAGGCGGCGACAAGCGCGGCGACAACGGCGGCGACCAGAGCAAAACGTGTCATTGGACTCCCAGTAGGTGGAGGTACAGGGCTCTGCGGACCTCTTCGAGCGCAGCCGCCGAACGGTTTGCTGCCCTGATACCTTGCGCCATCACGAGCAACCGTTCGAACGCACCGAACTTCGCGCCACGAGCGCCACGTCTCGGCGGACCGCCATGCTGTGGGGCGATGTACGCAGGCTGGACGCGGAGCGCAAGGTCGCCCCGCGATTCATTCGCGCGCTGGTGCTGGCGTAACGGCATCTTCTATGAGAGAAGTCCAACGAGCAACCGTGCTGCGGCCTCCCCGCCGCCACGTCGAAGAAGCGCGAGCGCCGACACCGCCGCCTGAAGCTCGGAGAGGGACGGCCGCTCCTCGACGCAGAAGCGGGCGATCCACCGCGTGGACGCGCGGTCGAACCTCGGGTCGTCCGCCGCCCCGTACAAGAGCACGAGGGACAGCGCGTCCGCGAGGTCCAGATGGCCCATCTCACGGGCGGCGAGTTCGGCGTTGAGGACGCACCTCAGTTCCGTGAGCTACCTGATGCTTATCTCAACGCGTGCTCTTCGACCGCGGCTGACAGGAAGACGTCGCGGTTGAAGAGGTTCGGGCTGTCTGCTGCCAGTTCGCTCCATGCGTGGGAGGTAAGGGCCTCGTCGAGTGCATCGGCGTCTACAAACCAGGCCTCCGAATATCCGTCGAAGCGCAGCGTCCCTGCTGCCGTGCTCGCCGTCTGGCGCTTGGCGTGGTTCTGCACGTAATGACCGATCTTGTCGACCGCAAGTGCGAGCTCCCCATGTTGGTGAAGCCAGTGCTCGCTTGCCTCGGTGCGCGCGAGTTGCGGAAGGTAGCCCACGAGCCCGACCATCTTGAGCGCGCCGGGCTTGGGTGTGCTGATGCCGTCGGCAGATGCGCCCAGGCCGACGCGCATGACGTGCTCGTCGACCTCGGCGCTGCGGCCCAACATCCACTCGCGGTCGAGCGCGTCGTCGATGCGTGAGAGGCCCGCCTCCCACTCCGGCGCGGTTACCGCCTCTTTGTAGGTTGATCGATCGGACCACCAGACGGCGAGAAACGCGTCGAAGCCCGGCCTGGCATCGGCCTGGTCGGGATCAAGTGAGAGGTTCTGGACGGCACGCACGACCCCGGGCTGCTCACCGAGCAGAGCAGAGCAGCACTCCGTCCACCGACGTCGCGCCTCATTGCGATCCGCTTTCTCGTCGAACCGGGCAAACCACACGGTCTTCAGCATTCGCCCTCCTTACCTAATCGCATCTTCTGTGGTTTCGAGGGATGACGCGAAACGTGCCTCTGAGCGGTCGCGTTCGCCCTCGCGTGCGTGTGCGTCCGTGGGGGCGTTCCATTTACTGCGCGCGTGCTTCGTGAGGACTATCGCGCATTCCGTGGAGCTGGTCAGTCAGTTGCGCGGGCCTGGGCTGGCTGGTCTGCTGGGGCGCTCGAGGCGCTCGCGCGACAATAGGGCTCTGGCGAGAGGACGCTAGCCCAGGCGAGGAGTCTGATCAGAGACCGGTGGCGGAGCGCAGGCCGTCGCTCTGTTGGCGCGAGGCGGCGAAGAGGTATCGATTGATGCTGAAGAAGTACCGCCCTTGGTTCTGAAGTTCTGCGAGGTCGTTGAGCCATTCGGTTGCCTCGTCTTCTGAGACGCCTCCGCGCCCGGGCACGAATGCGGCGAGGAGCGGGGCGATGTTGTAGCTGAAGGTCGTGGCGTCGTACGCCGTGTTGAGTATCGGGACGATCCGGATCTCTTTGACCTCGAATCCGGCCGCGTGGAGGCGGGGCGCGAGCGAGCGCGGAAGGTAGGGGTCTGGCAGGTGCTCGTTCCACGCGGCCGCGATCCGCGCAGCGCGGCGGCGATCCGTCGCAGCCCAGACGAGCGAGTCCCAGTCGGTGTCGATGATCACGAGTCTTCCGCCGGGTCGCAGGACGCGGACGAGTTGATGAAGCGCTGCGTCCGGCTCGGCGAGGTATTCAATGACCTGCATCGAGACAGCGGCGTCGAACGTGGCGTCTGCAAACACAAGCGCTGTCGCGTCGCCCTCGAGGATCTCGACGCGGTCGCCGAGTCCGGCGGCCTCGACCCGCTTCGAGGCGATCGAGTTCATGTCAGAGCTGATGTCCACCGCGACGATCCGGCCGGTTGCACCGACCTCCTGTGCGAGCTCACAGGCGAGGAACCCGGGGCCCGAACCGAGGTCCAAGATCGATTCGCCGGCTGATGCTCGAAGCGACCGTCGCAACTCTTCGCGCTGAACGATCATGTCGGTCGTCGCGTACGCCTGCTCGAGTTGCGCGGCTGCCTTCTTGTCGTACAGCATCCCGGCCATCACCGAATCCTCGGGGCGCGCCCGGTAAAGCGCAAGGCCGCCACCTATAGGCGCGTGCGCGATTGCCCGCCCCGACATGACCTCGGGGGATATTCCCGAACACTGGCGCAACCCGCGTGTGCGCGTACCCCCGATTACGGCCCGGGCGGACTATGACCCTGGCATCATGGCCCCGCTCGTCCGCGAGGGCCGTGAGCGTCCAGCCCCTAGCGCCTCTTTCTTGTTCACGTAGCGGCCCGGAATACCCGCGCCGCCTTCGACCTCGTTCTGCCATTCGCCGTCTTTCCAAACTGTGTGAAGTTGCCCCTACTTGAGCTTCATCGTGGTTGACCCTTTGGATCCCCCGCAGGAGACAGAATTCAACGACACGAACGCTGTTTTCGCAGTCACGAATCGACCCGCCATCTTCCAGTCCTGCCCGCCAGCTGGGTTGGACGTGAACTTAAAGTGACCTGTCTTGTCGATCGCGATACCGCGCACCGTAGTCGGCGGCCGGCCTGTCCCACACAGATAGGTGAAGCTCGCGCCCTTACCGCTCGCAGCAACGACGAGGGTCACGTGCATGCTGAACGGTGAGCTCTTGATGTCACCAACGTAGGTGCCGCCCTTCTTCGGGACGGCCGCAAATGCAAGCGCGGCGATCATCAAGGCCGTCATCGCGGTTCCCGCTATCGCCGCTGTCATCCGTCTCATCGCGCTGCCCTCCTGGAACGTGCGTTGTTAGTGACTCTCGAGTGTTCCACGCCAAGCGTTGTTTAGGCGTAGCTGCGGCTCATGGCGGCCATCTCGTACGGGCGCCCGGATACGAAATCCTCTGCTATGGGCAGTGCGGGCGACCCCAATCAGCCGAGTTGGAGTCACTCAGCTCGCGTTCGGCAGGACGCGAGGGGGGTGTCCTGCCGACTGTGGTTGTGCAGTCCGTCGGGTCAGCTGACTGTCTTCGCTGCTGCGAGGATGACCTTGGTGGTCGCAGTGGGCTGGGTCACCATCGGGGCGATGACGAGCGCCGCCAGGTTGCGGCGGCGCCCGGTGAGGATGGTGGTGTCTCAGGCGAGTGCTCCTTCGGGGAGGGCCGATCGGGCGGTCTGCGTGATCAGGCTGGCGACGGCGGCGGGGTTCGAGACGTAGACGGGCGTGACTGCCGGGCGTCTCGGTGACCGTGGCGCCAATCCGTTCGGACACTTGACAAGCTGGTTGGGAGGGCTTAGGCCTTCCCGGTGGCTGTTCTTCCGCAGGGCACCGTCACGTTCCTGTTCACGGACGTCGAGGGGTCGACGGCACTTACGAAGCGGCTACGTGACCGCTATGCGGAGGTGCTCGCGCAGCATCAGCGGATCCTGCGGGCGGCGTTCGAATCGGTGGGAGGGCATGAGGTTGACACGCAGGGTGATTCGTTCTTCTTCGCCTTCGGGCGCGCGAGGGATGCAGTAGCCGCCGCGGTCGAGGCGCAAAGGGGGCTCACTGCTCAGGAATGGCCGGAGGATGGCGTGGTGCGGGTTCGGATGGGGCTGCACACGGGGGAGCCCACGGCAGGGGCGCAGCGCTACACCGGTTTTGGTGTGCATCGTGCGGCGCGTATCTCGGCCGCGGGACATGGTGGCCAGGTGTTGCTCTCGAACGCGACGCGCGAGCTGGTCGAGGACGACCTGCCCGAAGGCGTTTCCATCCGGGACCTCGGCACCTATCAGCTGAAGGACGTCGACCGGTCCGAGCACCTGTTTGAGCTCGTCATCGGCGGCCTTCCCGGTGACTTTCCGCCGCTGAAGGCGCCGAAGGTCGCGGCGCCGCATCCTGTACGGCGCCGGGCGATCCTGCTCTGTGCTCTGGCGGGTGTGCTCGCGGCGGCTGTTGCGATTCCCATTTTCGCGTTTGGGGAGGGAGGGTCGAGCGGGTCGGTGAAGGCTGCCGCTGGGAACTCGGTTGGGTTCGTGGATCCTGGTTCGCACCGGCTCGTTGCGGATGTCGATGTGGGGACGACGCCGACGCAGCTTGCGGTTGGGGACGGTGCGGTCTGGGTCACGAACGCTGATGCCGACACGGTCTCGCGAATCGACCCCGTTAAGAGGACCGTGATCCAGACGATCGGTGTCGGCAGCAGTCCGAGCGGGATCACAACTGGGGGTGGCGCAGTCTGGGTGGCGAACAGCCTGGACGGAACCGTGTCGCGGATCGACCCTGCGACGAATGCGGTGGTACAGACCGTTCCGGTAGGCAACTTCCCGGTGGGCGTCGAGTATGCGGCTGGCTCTGTATGGGTGACGAACACTGGCGATGACACGATGACGAGGATTGACGCCGGCAGCGGCCGGTCCAGGAAGACGCTTCCGATCGCCGCGACTGAGCTCGCGTTCGGCGCTGAGGCTTTGTGGGCGAGCGAGAGGGCCGCGAGCAGGGTGGTGCGGATCGATCCGAGCACCGGCAGTGTCGTGCAGGTGATTCCGGTCGGGAACGGCCCTGCCGGCATCGCGTTTGGCCTCGGTGCCACCTGGGTGACGAATTCCCTGGACGGAACGGTCTCGCGGATCGATCCGGCGACGAACGCCGTCGCGGCAACGATTCAGGTCGGAAACGGCCCGGCCGCGGTCGCCGTGGGCGCGGACGGCGTCTGGGTCAGCAACGAGTTCGACGGCACTCTGGCGCTGATCGATCCCCGGACTAATCAGGTGGTGCGACACATCGACGTGGGGAACCGACCGCGCGGAGTTGCGATCTCCAACGGCAGCGTGCTCGTCAGCCTGCGCCAGTCTGGTCAGGGACATCGGGGCGGCACGTTGACGGTGCGGACGAACAGGCCCACCGACTCGATCGACACCGGCGTGGCCTACGACTCGGTCTCGTTTTCGATCCTGCGGATGACCAGCGACGGCCTGGTCGCCTACAAGCTGGCCAGCGGGCTCGCAGGCACCCAGCTCGTGCCCGACCTCGCCGTCGCCCTCCCGACGCCTACCGACGGTGGCAAGACGTACACCTTCAGACTCCGCGACAACATCCGCTATTCGAACGGCCGGCCCGTGAAGGCTTCTGACTTCCGCTCCACGTTCGAGCGCGACTTCGAGCTTGGTCTGCCGGTGCCCTATTACGACGGCATCATCGGAGCGGCACGTTGCGAGAACGAGCGGCCGAAGCGCTGCGACCTGCAACACGGAATCGTCGCAGACGACGCCGCGAAGACCATCACGTTCCATCTCACGGCGGCTGACCCCGAGTTCCTGGACAAGCTTGCGCTTGGCTTCGCGAATGTCGTTCCGGCGGGAACGCCGGCCCGCGATGTCGGAGCGCACCCGCTTCCCGCGACCGGGCCATATGTGATCGCGACCTACCGTCCCAAACACCTCGTCAGGCTCGTACGCAACCCCAACTTCCGCGAATGGTCGAAGGCAGCACAGCCGGACGGCTACCCGGACGAGATCCTGTTCGAGGTCGGCGGCACAGCCGACGAAGCCGTTACCGCGGTGATCGGCGGCAAAGCCGACCTGTTCAGCACCTCGCAGTCGGAGACACCCCCCTCGCAAGGCCTGCTCGCGACCGTCAAGACCCAGCACGCAAGTCAGGTGCACGCCAATCCGCAGTCCGCAACGATCGCGCTCTTCCTCAATTCCCACCTTCCGCCCTTCAACCGCCTCGACGTCCGCAGGGCGCTCAACTTCGCGGCCGACCGCGCCGCCGCAGTCCAGGCCGCTGGCGGACCCGACATCGCCCGGGCGACCTGCCAGATCCTGCCGCCGCATTTCCCCGGCTACCAGCCGTACTGCCCGTACACAATCGGCACGACAACGACCGGCAGCTGGACAGCACCGGACCTGGTCAGAGCGCGCAAGCTCGTCGCGCGCTCGGGCACCAAAGGCATGAAGGTCACGTTCTGGTCATGGGGCGACCTGAGCGGCATTGGCCACTACGCGATCAAGCTGCTTCGCTCGCTCGGTTATCACACCACGATCAAGACCCGTAGCGGCTACGGCTACTTCCCGATCGTCGCCGACTCACGCACGAAAGCCCAGATCGGGACAACCGAATGGATCTCCGACTACCCCGCGGCATCGGGTTTCTTCAACGCCATCCTTACCTGCAAGTCGTTCGTACCCAACAGCCCGGACAACCTGAACACCTCTCAATTCTGCGACCCGGAGGTGGACCGGCAAATCAACCATGCCCGTGCAGAGCAAGCCCTGAACCCAGACGCCGCCCGCGGCCTCTGGGAGCGCATCGATCGCCAAACCGTCGACCAAGCACCCTGGGTGCCGCTCGTCAACCCTAAATCGGTCGAAGTTCTTTCCAAACGCGTCGGCAACTACCAGTACGAACCCCAACTGGGCGTATTGATCGACCAACTCTGGACGCGATGATCATGCAGCCTCACGTCGTTTCCCCCTAGCTGGCCTGCGACCTTCCAGCTCGTCGTCCTGTACGCGGATGCTGAGGACGACAAGTTCGACAAGGCCGCCCTCAGTGGCTTGGCCGGCTGTTGTTGGAGAGGCCGATGACGCTAGCGGTGGTCGCGCAGTCGATCGAGCTCGTCAGCCAGTTGCGCGGCCCTGCGGCTGGGTGGTCTGCTGGGGCACTTGAGACGCTTGCGCGGCGGTAGGTGTCTGGCGGGCGCCCAGAGATTTGCGTCATGAGGGCCGTGCGTGGTGGCGTAGTGTTGTCCGCGTGGGAGACCGCTGGGGTACGGGTCGGGTCGAAGCATTTAGTGATGGCGTCTTCGCGATCGCGATCACGCTCCTGATCCTTGAGGTCAGCGTGCCGAAGTCCGGTTTCGAGGACCTCTGGCAGGGAATCGCTGACCAGTGGCCGTCCTACCTGGCCTACGTGACGAGCTTCCTCACGATCGGATGGATCTGGCTGGTCCACCACGGGATCTTCCGCCGTCTGCAATATGCGAACAGCTGGGTGATGCGACTCAATCTGGTGCTCCTGATGGCCGTCGCGTTCCTGCCCTTCCCGACCAAGCTGCTGGCCGAGGCGATTCACGACACCGACGCGGAGCGTGCTGCTGCCGTCTTCTACGGCGCCACGCTGTTCGTGATCTCGGCTCTGATCAGCGTTCTCTGGAGAGTCATCGCGAACGACCGTGCGCTGCTCAGGCCGGAAGTGAGCGATCAGGACGTCAAGGCGATCTCCAATGCTGCGACACCCAACCTCGGGTTCTATGTGGCCGTGATCGTTATCTCCATCTTCGTCCCCAAGTTGGCCGCGTTCGGCTACGTCGTGATCGCGGTGATCGCAATCCTCCGTGCCCGCGGTGACCAGCCGACACCCACCCCAAGAGACGCCGAACCCGATGCCTGACCGTGGGTGGCCCCGGCAACCGAGTTGAGTCCGCGGTGGGTTACCAACCCGTCGAGTGTTCTCCGCCTCAGACGCCGTGACGCACGTAGCTGCGGCTCATGGCGGCCGACTTGTATGGGCGACCGGGTAGGGAGACGGGTTTCCGTTCCCCCTACCCAGCCGTTGGGTCTTGGCCGGTTACTTTGCTGGCAGGAACGCGTGTTGGAGGTCGTATTTGCTGACTTGGTGGCCGATCTCGACGCCCGCGGTGGTGGCGAAGCGGTAGTGCAGGCCGGCCCAGATGCGGGCGTTGGCGACGTCGTCGAGGAGTGCGCCTGCGGTGTCGAAGTGGCGTGTCGTCGTCAGCGTCGTTCCGCCACCTGTTGCCCCTGGGACGTCGATGTTGATGTTCGTCGTCTTGAGCGTGGCTGCGAGGACGTCCGTGACGGCCGCGGTCACGCACCCGTGAGCGCTCGGGTACTCGGGATGGTTCGGCGTCGTCAGGAGCGGAGACCAGGTCGAACTGGGATCGGTCGCCGTGTTGCCGTCCTTGTCGGCGTTGCGGATCGCGGTCACCGGCCGCCAGAGCAGATAGTGGTACTTGGAGTCCATGCATGTGATCCCGGCGTCGGAGCCGACCATGTTCCCCATCGCAAGCAGCCGGACGGCGTCGACGAGATCGAAGTTGTGCTGCGTCGCAACTTCTCGGAACACCCGGTTGTACTGTTCGATCACGTTCGCGTTCCAGAACTGCCCGATCGCGGTCTGCGCGGGAGTGCGAACCGTGCTTGTCGCCGATCCGAGCGTCTTCACTTCATTGAATGCTGTCGCATACTCGGGGCTCGACAGGGCTGGTGGAGCGGGAGCCCGGAACTGCGACGCGCTCTCGAGGATGAACGGGCGCATCGATCCAACCCACGGTGTCTGAGCCGACTGCAACGATGGCAGCGGAGCAAACACCCACGTGCCTGGAGCTTGAGGAGCGACGCCGAACGGCGTTCCGACCGGTGCATCGCGGCCGTCGCCCCAGCGGGTCGCGATCAGATCGGCGGCAGCAGCGGCCCCAACCGCCACACCCGCCTGCTTCGCCGCTGCCGGGAGAGCTGCCAGCGTGACATTCATATAGTCGGTGTAGGTGGTCGTCAGCGACGCTGCCTGCGCCGGGAAGTAGTACGACAGCGTCGTGTACGCCGCCGCTGCAACCGCGGCACGCGGAGACGCACCCGGATCCTTTAGCGTCAGCGCGTGGTACGGCAAGTAGCGGCCCTTGATCGTCGTGACGGCGTCGTACACGGCCGCCTGCACATACGACATGTACAGGTTGCCCTCGATCTGGAACTTCGCCGGCGCCGCAGCACGGACAGTGGTCACCGCGATCAGGTTCCAGTCGAGCGCCGTCTGGGGTGAGATCGTCGCCGCGCTTGCCCGCGATAGCTGCGCTCGACCGCCGCCCGCCTCGACGGCAAGTACCGCGACGATCGTGACGACGAGTGCCGCAGCGAGACGCAGCCGGGTTAGCTTCACGGATCCGCCCACTAGGACATGTTGACGACGATGCGACATAGCTTCCCTCCCGTACGTTGGGGGTGATTGCGCAGCTGACGCTGCCGCAGCGAGCTGAAGAGGGCTTGGCGTCGCAGAGACCACAGAGACCACAACGTGTGGCTCCCTCAGGAGGGCGTGTTCGCGCGGCTCAACCAGCTGTGGCGAGGTTTATAAATCCTTGTGCCGGATGAGTCAAGCAGTGCATCCACCCGATCTGAGGTGGGCGCGTGCCAGATCGACGCGCATGCGGGACGGGCCGAGGCGCTCGATCGCCTCGGCGTACAGATCCGCCGCCTCACCGTCGTCGGCGAGGAGCGCCCGTGAGCGCGCCGCGACACCGAGCGCCCGGTCGGTGCCGCTCGCCGCCGTCATCTCGCTCAACCGCGGCTCGACGCCTACGGCCAACTCACGCGCGCCGCTGCGGACAGCCGCCTCGATCAGCTCGGCCACGCGACTCGAGAATGTCCTTCAAGGTTGCGAAGTTGCCATCGAGTTCACGGCGTACCCCGCGCTCGACGAGCGACCCGGCGAGCTTGAAGAAGCCGTCGGGCTCGCCCTCCATCACAACCCTGATACGAGACCCCTCGCCGGCTGGTTCGACCGTCTGTTCGACGTGGAACGGCACCGGGCCGGACGTCACCTGAAGTACGAACCTCCGTGGCGGTTCGTACTCCTCGATCCGTATCGTCGACTCCATCCTCCGGCCGAGGAACGTGCGCACCTCTCTGCCGGTGGCGCCTGCTTGGAGGGGTCCGTCGACGGTGGTCTCCAGCGCGCTCGACTGCCACTCGGGCACGTTCGCGGGGTCGGTCGCATACGCGAAGACCTCATCGGGCGGACGGTCAATCACAACCGATGCCTCGACCCTGATCAACTGCGCGCCTCTCTTCTCAACAGTCGGTCTGCCGCCGTGGATCCTAGATCTCCTGAGCGAAGAAGCGGATTGACTATCCGCTGGTGCCCGGCTCGGGTGAACGCGCTCCAGTTGGTCGTGTTGTACGCGGAAGCTGAGGACGACATGTTCGACAAGGCTGCCGTCAGGTGGCTCGGCCGGATGTTGCTGGAGCGGCCGAAGACGCTCGCGGTGCGCACACGAGACTCTTGGCTCCTGAGTGGCAGGAAGTTACAGAGGCCGCTGATGCGGTGGCCGCCGAAGTAGGATCGTCGGATGAGCCTGGTGCGGGTAGGGCGCAGCGACGCCCCACAGGCAGGATCGCTGTTGGCCCGGGCCTTTCACAGGGACGCGTTGTTGGTGCATATGCTCCCCGACGAGCGTGAACGGACGCGACTGGCTCCGGATCATTTTGAACGTGTTGTCCGCCTCGCTTTGTCCACGGGCGAGGTCTGGCGGACTGAGCTTTTTGACGGCGTTGCCTGTTGGATCGCGCCGGGTCGATGGCCTTCGACCTCGGAGGAAGAGGATGACGCTGGCCTCTACGAGATCCCGGTGATCGTCGGCGCGGAAGCTTGGGACCGTTTCCATACCGTCTACACAGCGATGGATCACGCCCACGAACAGGTCGTGCCCGACCCTCATTGGGTTCTGCAGCTCGTCGGGGTCGAGCCGGGCAAGCAGGGGAGTGGTCTAGGTTCGATGCTCCTTCATCCGCTGCTGGAACGCGCGGACAAGGACGGCAAGACCTGCTACCTCGAGACCTTGAACGAGCCCAACGTAGCGTTCTACGAGCGGCACGGTTTTCAAGTAGCCGTCGATGAGGTCGAGCCGATCAGCTGCCTCCGCTACTGGTGCTGCGTTCGACCTCCAGCCTAGATTCGGCTCGTCCCAATGGCCTGTTGCTCAGGTGACATTCCCGAAAACTAGGGGAGGCGAGCCGGCAATCCCGACCGGTTAGTCATCCCTCAGTCTCGTCGCCAGGCGAGTCCGACGAGAAGTGGCTCGAGGAAGATACGGCGCAGGTCCGCAGAGACGATACGCCCCAACGAGGCTGAAACAAAGCTGCGCGCCGCGGGATGAGCCGCAGGGGTGACGGGAGCATCGCGTTCCTGGCGCGGTTCGAGGCGCGAGATGAGGTGAAGGGTCCGGACGGGCACCGACCTGTCGGCGGCGGCGCTAACGTCGAGACGGTGGCGCAGCCTACTTGAGGCTGCCGACCACAACGGTCGCCGATGAGACGGCGCTCACGCCCACGCCCGGTCAGGCGATTGACGGCGAACGACCACCAGTCACAGCCCAGCCATTCCCTGTCCCCGGTTCGCGCACGGTCGCGCCGTAGACTTGGACGGTGCCGTCGGAGTCGAAGCTCATTCTCGACGCGGAGACCCAGCGGCGACTGGGCTACCTCGTCGTCGACCAGCTCGTTGAATGGAGCAGTCGCCTTGATTCCGGCCCTGCGGCCGTACGTGCGACGCGGCGTGAGCTCGAGGCCGGACTCACGACCCTGCCCCCGGAGGATCCCTCCGACTTCGCGGCCCTCGTTGACCGCCTCATGACCGAGGTGATCCCGTACGGGCAGCGCACCGATCACCCTCGGTTCATGGGCTATGTGCCCGGCGCGGCGACGTGGCCGGCGGTGCTCGGTGACCTTATCGTCGGCGGGTGCAACGTATTCGGCGGGAGCTGGCTCGGGAACTCCGGCACCACGGTGCTCGAACTGACCGTCCTCGACTGGATCAAGAGCTGGCTCGGCTATCCCAGCGTCGCAGAGGGTCTCCTCACAAGCGGTGGCTCCGAGGCAAACCTGCTCGCAGTGCTCTGCGCCCGCAAGGCGATCCTCGATGACGAGCTTGAGGGGGCGGTTGTCTATGTCACCGGGCAGGTGCATGCATCGGTCGACCGTGCGCTCCGCGCGACCGGGATTGCGGATCGGCAGATCCGCGGGCTCGTGCCCGACGGGCAGTATCGGATGCAGCCGGAGCGGCTGCACGAAGCGATTCGCGAGGACGTCGCGGACGGCCGACGGCCGTTTCTCGTGGTCGCGAACGCCGGCTCGACCAACACGGGCGCAGTCGACCCACTCGGCGACATCGCCGATATCTGTACCGCGAACGGGATGTGGCTGCACGTCGACGCGGCCTACGGCGGCTTCTTCACTCTGACCGATCGTGGTCGCGAGGCGCTCGCCGGGATCGAGCGGAGCGACTCGATCACCCTCGACCCACACAAAGGCCTCGCGCAACCGTGGGGCACGGGCTGCGTCCTCACCCGTTCGCCGACCGTGCTGAGCGACACGTTCCGGATGTACCCGGGCTATCTCCGCGATGCCCGCCAGTTGGACGACGCCGTCAATCTCTTCGACAGAGGACTGCAACTCACCCGGCCTGCGCGGGCCGTCAAGATCTGGCTGTCGGTCGAGACGCTCGGCCTGGCGCCGTTTCGCGAGGCACTGGATGCCGCGCTCGACAGCGCGCTCGTCGCCCAGTCCTATGTCGAAGGCCACCCAGACGCTGAGCTCGTCACGCCCGCATGCCTCGGAATCATCACCTTCCGGCGTCGTGACGGGCGCGACGAAGAAGCGTCACGGCTCTTCAACGAGCGCGCAATCGGGCACGTGTCGACGACCGTCCTTGAGGGCCGCGTCACGCAGCGACTCTGCGTCAATAGCTTCCGGACGACCCCGGCCGACGTGGAGGCCGTGCTGGCGCAGCTGCTCGGCCCCCTCCCCTGACCGGTCGCCGCCGCACCCCCAGGCTTCCGCAGGGATGGCGTTTGCCCATGTGCGACCCTGAAGGATTGCCCCAAAGCTGGACGAAGCTCCCGTCGATGGTTGATCATCTTCCGAGGATGCTTCTGCGTGCCGAAGGGCTTGCGGTCGCCGTCGCCTCGGCCGTCCTCTACTTCAATGCCGATTACCCGTGGTGGTTGCTTGTGGTGCTCGTGCTGGCACCCGATCTGTCGATGGTTGGATATCTCGCAGGGCCCCGCGCCGGAGCATCCACGTACGACGCTGCTCACACGTATGTCATCCCCATCATCGTGGGCACGATCGGCGTCGTTGCTGATACCGAGATCGCCGTTCAGGTCGGCCTTATCTGGCTTGTGCACATCGGAGTCGATCGCGCAATCGGATACGGACTGAAATACCCAACCAGCTTCAAAGACACGCACCTGCAGCGCGTGTAGCAAACGATCGCTGCCGGACATGCCAGCTCGCCCGGTGCTCGGCGTCGAAGCGCCAGCAGCATCGGATGCGCGAAGGTCCTGCGACGATCGGCGATCCACCAACGAGCAGTGCCTTATGTGAGCCGGAGATCAGAATGGAAGACGCCGCTGACGCCCCCATTGCATCCCTGGCGCCGACACGGGGCGCGGCAGCGGATATCAAATCCTCTGCCGATCTCGCCGGGCGATTTCTCTGCCCGCTGTCAGAGGTCGCTACAGGATGGAGCCGGTCGGTCTGGCGTTCTGCTCCTTGCTGAGCCGAACAACCGTAATCCGGAGATCGACTCGCGTGCCGGCGATCCACCTGTTCGTATAGCCAGCCGCTGTGTGATTAACCACGCGCCACAGGCCTTTCTTGCCGGCGATCGTCCAAATGCTTCCAAGAGCGGGATAGGGGCCCTTGGTGTCGCGGATTTCTTCGAGGCCGTTGGGAAAATGGACGAGGCACCTCAAGTCGCTCGTCTTGCTCATGCGCCCTTGTACACCGGCTGTCGATCGGTGTCTAGGAGGCAGCCCCGACCCATTGCGTTTTCGACGCGCCTGCATGGAACGAGGGGTGCGGGCGGGCGCAACCGAGCCCAGGCATCGATCTCGTCCCCTCCGGTCGCGCTTCGGCGGTGGTGGTTCAGTGTCCGGAAGCGGTTGGGCAATGGGAAACCAGTGACCAAGCCGCTGTACGACACGATGCCCCCGGCAAGAATCGAACTTGCGCACGCGGTTTAGGAAACCGCTGTTCTATTCACGCCTGCTGCGCGTACGGTGCGCGTACCGGCCTGTCTCCGTAGGCTGCAGTTCGCTGCAGTTTGTTGCAGTGCTGAAAGCGGTCAGTTGCAGGCAGATTCAGTCTGCTGCAGTTTGCTGCAACCTACGAGGGTGGACTTTTGATCCCAAGGTCGCTGGTTCGATCCCAGCACGGCCCACGACATACGCACAACGGCATACTGCGCGAGGGTGGCGTGCAATCGAATCCTCACCCCGCCGCCACACGCGCCCGAGCAACCACTACCGAGACGTTGAGGCCATGCCCGCGAGAGTTCTCGTCACGGATTATGCGTGGCCTTCGCTCGACATCGAGCGGCACATCCTGGACGGCGTCGGTGCCGAGCTAGTTGTTGCCGAGAGCGGCGAGCCCAACGAGCTCGTGGCGCTTGCTGCGAACGTCGAGGCGATCCTGACGAACTGGAAGCGCGTACCCACGGAAGCGCTCGACGCTGCGTCTGGCTGCCTGCTTGTTTCCCGGTACGGGATCGGGGTCGACAACATCCCGGTCGATCATGCGACCGAGCTCGGGATTCTCGTCACGAATGTCCCAGATTTCTGTCTGCAGGAGGTGTCCGATCATGCGATGGCGCTCGTGCTCGCGTGCGCGCGCCGCGTCGTGATGTTCGCGCGCTCGACCCACAGCGGAGTCTGGGACATCGCGGGCGCCGGGCGTGGGCTACCCCGGCTCGCTGAGCAAACGATCGGCCTGATCGGCTTCGGGAACACCGCGCGTGCGCTTGTTCCCAAGGCACGGGGGTTCGGCCTGAGCGTCCTCGCGTACACACCGCGGGTTACGCCGGCGAGAGGCGAGGTCGAGTTAACCAACGATCTCGACCGGGTGCTCCGGGAGGCCGACTACGTCTCGGTGCACGCGCCGGCAACGCCCGAGACGGCCGGTCTCATCGGCGCCCGCGAGCTCCGCCTGATGAAGCCGACCGCATACCTGATCAACACGTCGCGTGGTGCGCTCATCGACGAAGACGCACTACTCCGCGCCCTCGAAGAACGTTGGATCGCCGGTGCGGCACTCGACGTTCTGCGCCAAGAGCCACCGCCGACGAATCACGCGCTACTCGCTCTCGACAACGTGATCGTGACGCCGCACGCTGCCTTTTACTCGGACACCGCGATCGCGGAGCTTCAGGCGAAGGCGGCCACGAACGTCGCCAGCGTGCTGTCGGGGTCACTTCCCACCACCGTCGTCAACCCCGGTGTTCGGGACCGAGCCGGCTATCGAGCCGGGCTGTGACGAGCAATCCCGACATCCCCACCGAAGAGCAACATTCCACTGGCGTGGAGGAGTTCGAGCTCAACTCTGAGACCGTCATTCCGTACCTCGTCCGCCGGGGCGTGTTCCCGCCTGGCGCCCGCGCCCGCGTCGACGAGCTCCAGGGCGGTGTGTCCGCAACGGTCCTCAGGGTGCGCACTGCCGAAACAGCGGTGGTAGCGAAGCAGTCGCTGGCTCGGCTGAAGGTGGCCGACGACTGGCGGGCCAAGCAGGAGAGGACGGACGTCGAGGCCGCCGCGATGTGCCTCTGCGGCCGGCTCACGCCCGGACGTGTGCCACGGATGCTCGACCACGACCCATCGGCGCACGTAGTGGTGATGGAACTTCTTCCAGATGACGCGCTCAACTGGCAGACCGAAATCGAAGCAGGTCGCGCCCACATCGGCGTGGGGGTATGGGCTGGAGAGACGCTCGGGCTGTGGCATGCGCTGACCGCGGGCGACTCCGCGGTCGCTGAGGCGTTCGACGACTTCGAGCCGTTTCAGCAGCTCCGGTTGAGTCCGTTCTACGAAACCGTCCTCGAACGC
This sequence comes from uncultured Thermoleophilia bacterium, assembly GCA_963799905.1. Classification (GTDB taxonomy): domain Bacteria; phylum Actinomycetota; class Thermoleophilia; order Gaiellales; family Gaiellaceae; genus Gaiella. Next base: position 36,068 of record CAWCYU010000029.1, on the reverse strand, counting down.
TTGCCTGAGGCGGCCGATGACGTTGCGCCGCGTATCGAGGAGTTGCGGGAACGTCGCTGCTTCGTCAACGGCGACTTTGCCATGAAGAACATGCTCGTGGGGCGAGATCGAAACTGGGTCCTAGACTTCGAGGTTGCGCACTACGGCAACCCGATCTTCGATCTCGGCTTCTTCCTATCGTTCGTCGTGCTCTCGGCCGTGCAGTGGCCCGCGCTCACGCCGGAAATGCGCGCCCTCGCAGACGGCTTCGCTCGCGGGTACTCCGCGGCCGCCGGCGAGCGCTTCGCGGACGGCGACGCCGATCTGGCGGCACACACTGGTTGCCTCGTGCTTGCGCGTACCCATGGCAAGTCTCCCGCCCAGTTCCTCGACGGACGGGCACGCGAGCAGGCCCGTACTGTTGGTTTGGCATTGCTCCGCACCCCCGAGCGCGGCTTGTGGCAGTGGATCTGATCCAGCGCGTCCTCGCCTGGGAGGCTCTCGACTCTCGCGGCACACCAACCGTCGCCTGCGCCGTGCGGCTGGAGAGCGGTGCCGAAGGGGAGGCCGTGGTGCCCTCGGGTGCGTCGACCGGGTCCCACGAGGCGCACGAGCGGCGCGACGGTGGCGAGCGCTACGCCGGCAAGGGCGTTGCGGGCGCGGTCGCCACGTTCCGCGCCGAGATCGCGCCCGAACTTGTCGGTCGCGACGCAAGTGACCAGAGCGGTGTCGACACCGCACTTCGCGCACTCGATGGAACCGAGAACCTCGAGCGACTAGGCGCAAATGCCGTCCTCGCCGCCTCGGTGGCCTGCGCCGTTGCTGCTGCTCGAAGCACTGGCGTACCGCTGTGGCGATCCTTCAGCCCCGACCTCCCGCCACTGCTGCCGCTGCCGATGGTGAATGTGATCTCGGGCGGTGCGCATGCAGGCGGCCTCGTCGACGTCCAGGATTTCCTCGTCGTCCCAGTCGGCGCGCGGACGTTCGCCGAGGCGATCGAGTGGGCCTCCCGCGTGCGGGCCGCGACCGCAGCCGTCCTCCGCGGGCGGGGCCACGGCGTCGCGCTCGTTGCAGACGAGGGCGGCCTCGCGGCGCCGCTCGCCTCGAACCGCGCGGCCCTGGACGTGTTGCTCGAGGGGATCGAACGGAGTGGCCTCGAGCCCGCGGCCGAGGTGGCGATCGCAGTGGACATCGCAGCCACGCAACTGCTCGTCGACGGAAAGTACGTGCTGGCGAGCGAAAACCGTAGCCTCCGCGCCGACGAGCTTGTCGACGAGCTCGTTGCCTGGGTCGACGAGTACCCGATCGTTTCGATCGAGGACGCACTCGGCGAGGACGACGAGGAAGGGTGGCGGCTCGCGACGGCCCAGCTCGCGCAAGGGATCCAGTTGCTCGGCGACGACCTGTTCGTCACGTCTCCCAGTCGGCTGAAGGCCGGTATCAGCGAGGGAATCGCCAACGCGGTACTCGTCAAGCCGAACCAGATCGGAACGCTCAGCGACGCGCGCCAGGTCGTGGCCATGGCGCAGGATGCTGGCTACGCCACCGTACTCTCGGCCCGCTCGGGCGAGACCGAGGACAGCTGGCTCGCTGATCTGGCAGTCGGCTGGCGAACAGGGCAGCTCAAGGTGGGCTCGACAACCCGCTCCGAGCGCACCGCGAAATGGAACCGTCTGTTGCGAATCGAGTCCGAGGTCGCCGACGCGACCTTTGCCGGCCGGAGCGCACTTCACGACGGACACACGTGCCCCTAGGCAACAGTACGGAAGCAGGCGCAATCGCACGTCGACTGGACTCTGAAACCGCCGATGTTGAGCGACTTCCGTCGGGCCGCCGCGCGGCTCTCATTCTCCAGACGATGCGGGCATCGCGCCGAGGGATCGAATTGCGTCCCGCAGCGTCTTCGCTCCGCGGTTTTGTCCTAGCCGGATAGAGCGAGAGGTCAGCTGCAGGCACATTCAGTCTGCTGCAGTTTGTCGCAGCCTGCGCGGGTGGGCTTTTATCCCAAGGTCGCTGGTTCGATCCCAGCACGGCCCACTAATCACTACCTGCTTGCCCCGCGCACTGCCATTCGCCACCGCACCGTACAAGGGCGTGTCCGCTCGGTCATGAGCCAACGGCGCCAGCGCGGGCGGCGAGCAGTCTGTCGCAAGCCTCGATGGAGGGGCGTGCGCCCATCTCTGCGAACAGCGCGCGAGCCTGAAGGAGCGGTGTTTCGGCGGTGGGGTCGCCGACTGCGGCGAGGCTGCGGCCCTGCCCGAGCAGCGCGTAAGCCTGCTCGAGCCGGGCGCCGAAGCCGTCCCAGCGGGCGGCTGCGTCGGCGAACCCGTTGGCGGCGTCCCGGTAGTCGCCGCGGGCCTCGGCGAGGAGTGCGGCGGTCGTGCAGAGCGCGTGTTCCCGAATTGGCACCGTGGCCTCTACGCCCTCGACGAGCCGTGCAGCTAGCCTCGGATCGCCGGCTGCGAGAGCGCAGCGCACGAGCGAGGGCAGACGCGGTCCGTACTCGCCGGACTCTCGGATGTTGGCCAGGTCGCAAAGCTCGCTGAGCAGGGCGCGGGCTTCCTCGGTTTGGCGGGCGGCAATTCTGTTCAGTGTCGCCGCCGCGACGGCCATGATCATTTGATCGGGAACCTCCGCTGTGCGTACGTCGGTGAGCGCGGTTTCGGTGATCTCAACATTCCGTTCTCCCCGTTCGGCAAGAACCCGTCCTTGCACTGAATACGTCTCTGCCCTGCACCAGAGATTGCCGCTCGCCTCGAGCGCGGGAAGCAGCGCCTTGGCACGCTCGAGCGCCTCGCCGAGACGGCCGCTGTCTACGAGGGCACTGAGCCGACTAGTAGCAGCGACCTGTGCCACCAGAATCAGGCCACGCCGAGCCGCAAACTCCTCCGCCTTCACGAAGTCCTCAACCGCAGCCGCGGGACCGGCGAATGACCAGCGCATGTAGCCGAGGTTGGACTGCAAGGTCGCAGCGTCCTGTCCCTTGCCCTCGGCGATCAGCAGCGCGAGCGCGCGTTCGATGTCGGCGACACCGTCGATGTCCCCGAGATCGCAGCGCGCAAGGCCCCTGTATCCGAGTGCCCGGCCGGGCACCGGTAGCTCGAGCTCGGCGGCAACTGCCAGCGCACGCTCGGCTGCGGCGATGCCGTCTTCATGCTCTGCTCGACGCCAACACGCACTGGCCAGTTTTGCCAGCGCATCGACGAGGACGGGGCCAGGTGGCATTGACTCGGCGAGCGCGACCGCCTCCTCGACCAACGTGTAATCGGCGGCGTGGAGGGGTTGCATGGCAGCCGCGAGGCGGAGGAGCGTCTGGGCCGCCGCTTCGATATCACCAAGGCGGCGAAACGCGTCAACCGCGCGTTGAAGCGCGTTCGCCGCCTCTTGCAACTGCGTGCCGGACTGCTGTGCGGCCTCGCCCCAGCCGGCGAGCACAGCAGGATACTCCGGGTCGTTCTGGGGGGTGAGCGCAAGCGCACGCTCGAGCAGGTGCAGCGCCTTTCTCGCATCGAGACCGAGCGCCCGCTCGCCGGCGAGCAGTGCGTAGCGGCGCGCCTTCGGCAGGACCTTGTCGGCGAGGGCGGAGTCGTGGGTTGCGTTGGCGAGGTCGAGCGCCTCGCCGGTGTGGTAGGCGAGCACCTCGGCCAGGTCCTCGACGCGCCCGCTGGCTTTCTGTTCGAGCCAGGTCGCGGCTTTGAGGTGCTTGCTGGCTCGTTGCGCACGGGGGATCTGGCTGTAGGCGACGTCGCGTACGAGCAGATGCCAGAAGCCGAACTCCTGTTCGGCTTCCATCGAGGATCGACGGGCGGGACGGACGAGTTCCTTACGCGTCAGTTCATGCAATGCACGCTCGACGTCAGCGGAGTCGCGATCACCCATGTCGGCGAGCGCGCCGGCCCAGAACACCTTGCCGATCACGGCGGCGTCCTGGAGCAAGCTCTTGCGATCGGTAGCGAGCGTGTCGAGACGAGCCGCGATTAGCGCGTGGATCGAATCGGGGAAGGGTATTTCTTCCTCGGTGCGGAGCGTGCTGTGGGTGTCGAGCAGCTCGCGGTCGCGCAGCATGCGCACGAACTCCTCCGCATACAGCGGGTTGCCGCCGGCACGGTCGAGGATCAACTGCTGCGTCTCTGCTGGAAGTACCGCCTTGTCGAGCAGCCCCGTGATCAGTCGCGCCGTCTCGTCGTTGGAGAGCGGGGAGAGCCGGATCGGGGTCGCGTTGGCAAGGCCAACCGCCCAGGCGGGGTGCTGTTCGTATAGTTCGGGCCTCGCGGTGCAGACGATGAGCACCGGGACGCCTTGGGCCCAGTCGGCGAGGTGTTCGAGGAAGGCGAGGAGCGACTCGTCGGCCCAGTGGATGTCCTCCACCACGATCACGAACGGCCCCGTTTCAGCGATCCCTTCGAGGAATCGGCGCCACGCGGTGAATGACTCCTCGCGTGCGACGGCCTCACCTGAGTCGATCCCCAGCAAGGGCAACAGCCGCGCACGCAGCCAGGGAGTCTCCTCCCCTTCTGGCAACACCCGCTCGAGTTTGCGCTGCGCCTGCTCGGGAGCATCGGATTCGTAGATCCCCGCATGCGCCTTTACGATCTCGCTCAGGGCCCAGAACGTGATCCCGTCCCCGTAGGGCAAACAGCGACCCTGCCTCCAGGTAATCAGCTCGGGGCGGCTGTCAACATGGGCAAACAGCTCCGCCACGAGCCGGCTCTTGCCGACCCCCGGCTCCCCGACCACGGTCACAAGCTGCACCGAGGCGTCGCGCAGCGACTTCTCGAACGTGCCGCGGAGCAGCAGCAGGTCGGTCTCGCGACCAACGAGCGGCGTCGTCAGCGACCTAATCACATCCGTGCCAAAGCGGGCCCGCGGCGCCAGCGCCTGCCACAAGCCGACCGGCTCAGCCTTCCCCTTCGCCTGCACAGACTCCAGCGCCATGTAGTCGAACACGCGCTCAGTCGCCCGGAACGTACCCTCCCCAACGGCCACGCCGTTGACCGGTGCCGCCGCCTGGATACGAGCAGCGGTGTTGACCACGTCGCCGTGCACACTCCACGCACCCGCCGCGTCGGATGCAACGAAGCTGACAACGACTTCGCCCGTGTTTACCCCGACCCGGACACTAAACTGCAATGACGGATCGGCGTCGTTCAGTTCCTCGATCGCCTCCAGAATGCGCAGACCTGCTCGCACCGCCCGCTCTGCGTCGTCCTCGTGGGAGATGGGTGCCCCGAACACTGACATCACCGCGTCGCCGATGAACTTCTCCACCGTCCCCCCGAACGCCTCAATCTCCGTGCGCAGCCGTGTGTAATACGGCTGCATCCGCGCGCGCACGTCCTCCGGATCCGCCTGCTCCGACGCAGCCGTAAACCCGACCACGTCGCAGAACAAGACTGACACGACCTTCCGCTCCTCGACCGCAGCGGGCGCCGCAACCTCAAGCTGCGCCGTGCAGAATCCGCAGAAACGAAAGCCCTCAGGGTTATCCCTACCACAGGCAGGACAGGCCGCCACCAATCGAGTCTAAGACTCAACCCTGCACGCGGCTAGGACGCGCGCGCCACTATTCGCTGAACGGCCTCACCGCGATCTCCCCGCCGAGGTTTGGGCCGTCGGGTTCAAGTGGGTGGAATGCCCGGCCTCTCGCTTTCACTACACCTGTAGACGTCCGGGTCAGTCGCCTGGGTAATCCTCGCCGGTGGTCGACGGTGCGGCCAGGCCGGCTAGCTCGTCGGCCGTGTATTCGTCATGGATCTTGCCGAAGGAATAGGTGTCGCGCTGCGGCCACCCCTCGGGTGAGTCCTCGAATGACTGCTGCCTGCCGTAGGGGGTCAGGTCGATCAGCGGCACACCGTCGACTCCGCGCCCCTGTGTGGAATAGGTGCGGTAGACGCGGCTACCGTCGCGCAGGAACACGCTCAATCCAAACGAGCCTGTCCCGTGGGGTGACGGATGTAGTTCGTCGCGGAACCGGCCGGTCGCCGACGAGTAGACGGGAATGTCCGGTCTGCCCATGCGGTGCATGTACGCCCGGAACTGGTCGAGCGGTGCGGCGGCCTCCATCGCGAAGGTCACGTCGGCTACGTGCAGATGAGCCAAGTGCGGCACGTGATCGGTGAATGCAGAGCAGCCGGGGCAGGGGTGCTCGTCGTCGGGCTTGAGCATGTGGTGATAGACGATCAGCTGGCGTCGCCCCTCAAACATGTCCAGAAGGGTCGCGGGCCCGTCCGGTCCGGTCGCCTCTAGCATCGCATCGACCTCGGTCATCGGCAGGCGCCGACGCTGCGCCGCGACGGCGTCACCAGCGTGTGTATGCGCCTTCTCCGCGAGCAACAGCTGGTCGCGGGCCCGTTGCCAGTCATCTGCAGACACCACAGGTGGCAGGGCCGTGTCGGCATGGTCACGCACCGTATTTGTCATCGTCATCGCTGCCTCCCACTCGTTCGCCGTCGGCGCCTACACAGGAGCCGATGGTGATCTCAACCAATCACAGATGTAAGCCATAGACCGCATCGAACCAGAAAAATCATCGACGCCGGCGCCGACTTTCCTCGGCGAACGGAGATCGGCGAGGGTTGTCCTCATCAGGGACAAGACCTGATGATCTACGCGGCTCTCCTCTGTCGCTAGAAGCCGATTTTGCAGCGGATATCAACTCCGCTGGTGCGAGCATCTCGTCGCTATCCGCGCGACCCTGACGAGCCGAGACGGGTATGGGTACTGGCTCCGCTCAGCTGAAGTTGAATCCCGTTAGCGAGCGTGCGTCAGTCCCCGACGTACGGGTGCAGATCGAGGCGCTCTGCGGCGTCGAGCGCCTTGGACGCCATCTTTCTCGTGTCGCGCCCGATCGCGCCCTTGATGAGCCAGCGCCGCAGCAGTTTGGCCAACGGTAGCGCGGGATCGGAGACATCCGGAATCCGGCGAGGAGCCAGGTAAAGCTCGAGCGTCAACTTCTTCACAAGCGCTGGGTCCGCGAGTTGGCCGGTTGCGTGCTCGAGCCTATAGGCGAGGAGCGAGCCGACAACCTGTACTTCGCGGATACCGCTACGCACTGCCGAGCCGATCGAGAATGCGGTCGTCGCGACAAGCACCCACGGTATCCGAGTGAAGCGGGCACCACGCACGAACGTTCGGAGAACGGGGATGGCCAGCACGACCACGCGCTGGACGCTGTCAGCAACGACTTCAGAATTGTCGTCGGCTGCCAAGAGCTGCTTCCCCTCCGCGGCCGACGTGATCCTGTCCGATGTCGAAAGAAGCCTGCCGATGACGTGGTCGTACAGGGACGACATGGCGTCAACAAGCGGAGGAGTGGCATCAAACATGCCATGCGGGACTGGCGGCACAGCTCTCCTTGCTGTGTCGGCGATGCGCTCTAGGACGTTTGTGCGAGGTTGCCCGTTGCCCGCGGATCCAATGCTCATCGCAGTTTCATACCCGCTCTGGCCTACGCGACACCTCTACAGAGAACGGCGTGTCGGGAAGGGGCGCTTCAATCACGCAGCGTCTCCGAGGTGGCTCGTGTGGCATGGCTGGTATCACAAGGCGGCGGGTTGTCGGTGGGCGACGTTTGCAGCCGAACGTCAGGCGACCGGGGGCGGGATTCCCTCGACGCTGCCGGCCAGGTCGGGGTCCCAGCTGCACACGGCGCACGCGTGCCGGACTGTCGAGCGGGCGAACTCGAGTGCGTCCGCATGCGGGTTCGGGCCGACTCGGATGTCGTCCCAGTCGAGGATGTACTCGCCGAGGGCTGCGTCCCACCGCGCCGCGGACGGCGTCAGCGTCGCGTCGGCGAACCCCTCCGGCGGCGGGTACGCGTAGGCGAAGAACGCCGCTTTCGGGTAGCGCGCGTCGCCGGGCCACCACCCGACCTCGATCTGCTCCGCATTCCCGGCATTGCGCGAGATGAAGTCCGCTGCCGACGGTTCGACCGGACGGCCGGAGAAGAGGCTCACCGCAAGGTCAAACGAACCCCACCAGGCATTGACCGGCGTCGAGCGGCCACGATACGGCGCTCGGAGTGCCGCGAGCACGAGCGCCGCCTGCGTCGCGGCCGCGAAATACGCCACGACCTGAGCGGGGTTGTACGTTGCGTGCTCCTCGTCCTCGTCAAGCGGCGTCGTCCAGCTCGTCTCCTGCGGTTTCAGATTGATCTCGACCGGGCCACCGAGCCCTCGTACGGCAGCTAGCAACTCGACGGTGACCGCCGCGACCGACCGGTTCGGAGTGAGCGGCACAGATTCGATGCGACCGTCGCTGTGCTCGACGATCGCCTCGTGTAACCGCATGTCCAAAGCCACCACGATCGCCCCCGACCCGTCCGGCGCCGGCAGCGGAAGTGTCTCCCAACCCCGCGCGCTCAGGCGAAGTGCGGCATGTTGAAGCTGGGGCTCCGGCGGGGCCAGTGCCGCCGCCAGCTTGCCCAAAACCTGCGAGTGCGCATGAAGCGTCTCACAGGTCGCATACCACGACTCATACGGAAGCGCAGGCCACACGGACCTCATGCACGCACGCTAGCGGTCAAGACGCGCCTCCTCTTTCTTGTTGGCTTCACTGAGTTACCCATGCGTACGCGCACGCGTTCGCGACGGGTAACTACCGATCTTGGAGTGCGTCCAGCCCGACGGCGAACGCGACGACGAGTCGCCGGTCGACGTCTCCGAGCTCCGGCCCGAGCTCGAGCACGTAGCGGTCGCGAAACTTCCCGAGCACGCGCCTGAAAGACCCGACCTGGTGGCCGTCGTGTCGGAGCACGAAGTTGAACGGCAGCCACTCCAACAGGGAAAACAGATCGGGGCCGAGATCCGCAAACCGTCGCAGCAGCGCCACGATCCAACTCGCCTCGTGCGCCTCCAACAACTCCTCGCCCGTCGCATCGCGCACGTGCCAGTGACTGCGCAGGAGCGAGCGACGGAAGTCCTTCTCGAGCATTCCGATCGTCGCGCCCTCGGCGTCCAGCACCTCGTGACGACCACGGAACTCGAACACCGACTTTGACTTGATCATGAACAGGTGCTGGTCGTCGTCGAGTGAAAGCCGGAAGCGGATGTCTTCCTTGATCTTCATCTTCTTCTGCTTCACGTAAAGCAGCGGCTGGCCTTCCTCGCTCCCGCCGGGAGCGGGCACGCTGATCCGGTACTCGTTCGCGATCGGCTTGAACACCTGCTGGACAAGCAGCCGATTAGACCCCTCCAGCTCCGCGAGCACGTTCTGAGCATCAAGCGCGGAGGACATCACCACCGGATCCTAGACGCCCAAGGTGCCCCGCTTGACATCGAACACGCGTTCGGTTAGAGACAAGTTCTCATGCTGTGGCTGCTGGGGATGCCGATCGGAACCCGAGAATGCGTGGTGCTCTCACCCGAATCTGCGGTGGCCTATTCGGAAAGTCTCAGCGAGGCGACCGCGACTGAAGAGCGGCGTACGAGATACCCAGATCCGTACAAGGAGGCGTCCCGCAGCTAGGCCGTGGACGACTTCGCGGCCGCTTGTGCCATGAGTGACATAAGCCCGCAAGCGTGCTACGGTCGAGGCACGCTCAGGCCGCGATGCGGTGCATACGGTCCGGCCCATCCCTCGGGTCGGCATAGCGCGTTGATCGTCTGCGGTCAGCGCGCAGAGCGCGACCGTAAGGAGCTTGAGCATGTCCATCTCCACCGAACGCCTCGCGCGTGCCTGTGCCATTCATGCGAAGCGGACGCTTGCCGTATGGATCGTGGCTGTGCTCGTCTCGTTCGTCGTGATCGCGCTCCTGCTCGGGAACGCCCTGACGAGCGAAGGCGATGTCACGAGCAACCCCGAGTCGAAGCGGGCGGATGCGCTGATCCACAAGAGCTTCCCGTCTGCGCAGGCTCCCAGCGAGATCGTGGTCGTGCGATCGGATCGCTACACGGTCGACGAACCCTCGTTCCGGTCGAAGGTACGGGCGCTCGGCGTGCGCGGGGAGGCGCTCGGCGTCGTCGCAGACACGCAGAGCTTCTACGAGTCGAAGGATCAGTCGCTCGTGTCGAAGGATCGCCACGCAACGATGGTGCTGCTCTTGATGCGAAGCGACGAGATCGCTCCGGTCGTCGACCTCGTGAAGTCCGAGAACGGGAAGGACAGCTTCCAGGTAGCGATCACCGGCACACAGACGGCGGACGCCGACTTCGAAACGCTGTCTGGGGAAGACTTGCAGAAGGGCGAGCTCTTCATCGGCCTGCCGGTGGCGCTGATCATCCTCGTGCTCGTGTTTGGGGCGGTCGTGGCGGGACTTGTACCGGTGCTGCTGGGGTTGCTCTCGATCGTGATTGCGGTTGCGTTGACCGCGATTGTCGGGCAGGCGTTCGAGGTGTCGTTCTTCGTCGTCAACATGATCTCGGCGATGGGACTTGCGCTAGGGATCGACTACGCGCTGTTCATCCTTTCGCGTTTCCGGGAGGAGCGCGGGCGCGGGTTGGAGAAGATCGACGCGATAGTTGCGTCCGGCGCAACGGCAAGCCGGGCCGTTCTCTTCAGCGGCATCGCCTTCGTGCTCGCGATGTTCGGGATGATCCTGGTGCCCGACACGATCCTGCGCAGCCTCGCGCTGGGCGCAATCCTGGTTGGCGTCGTGTCGGTCGTTGCGGCGCTGACGCTGCTTCCCGCCGTGCTGAGCCTGCTCGGCGACCGCGTGAACGCGGGGCGCATCCCGGTGATCGGTCGCAGGGCGATCAGCAGCGCTGGCTCGGAGAGCCGCTTCTGGTCGGCGATCGTGCACCAGGTCATGCGGCGGCCGCTCGTGAGTCTCGTTGCGGCGACGGCGCTGCTGCTCGCCGCCGCCGTTCCCGTGCTCTCGATCAACACGGGCTTCTCGGGACTGAGCACGCTCCCGATCGCTTCCCCTCAAAGCAGGGCTTCGTCGCGCTCAACCGCGACTTCCCCGGCACCGGCGTCGACCCGGCCCAGATCGTGATCGAGGGCGATGTGTCCTCGGCACCAGTTCAGTCGGCGATCAAGCAGCTCAAGGCCAGCCTTGCCAAGCAAGCCGCGTTTGGTCCTCCGACACAAACGAAGTCGGATAGCGCAGACGTCGTCCTGGTCTCGGTTCCGGTCGCGGGCGACGTCGATGGGCCTGCGGCAACGAGCGCGATCCGCCACCTTCGAGCCGACCTGATCCCGCAGGCGTTCGACAATGTCGAGTCCACGGTACTGGTGGGCGGCACGACGGCCGAGGACGTCGACTACTTCGACATCGTCGGCAACTGGCTCCCAATCGTGTTCGCCTTCGTGCTCGGCCTTAGCTTCATCCTGCTCACCGTCGCCTTCCGCTCGATCGTCATCCCCGCCGTCGCGATCCTGCTCAACCTGCTCGCGGTCGGAGCCGCCTACGGCCTGCTCGTGCTCGTCTTCCAGAAAGGCATCGGGAACGCGATTCTTGGTTTCCAGCACGTCGACACGATCGAAGCGTGGGTGCCGCTGTTCCTCTTCTCCGTCCTCTTCGGCCTCTCGATGGACTACCAGGTATTCCTTCTCAGCCGCATCAAGGAGCGCTACACGCAGACCGGCGACACCGCAGGCTCCGTCGCCTTTGGCGTCGGCTCGACCGCACGGCTCATCACCGGCGCCGCGCTCATCATCATCGCCGTCTTCAGCGGCTTCGCGGCAGGCGACCTCGTCATGTTCCAGCAGATGGGCTTCGGAGTCGCCGTCGCGCTTCTACTCGACGCGACGATCGTCCGCTGCGTGCTCGTTCCGGCGAGCATGAAACTCCTCGGCGAGCGCAACTGGTACTTCCCCTCATGGCTGACGTGGATCCCCGACGTCCACGTCGAAGGACACAGCTCCGCAAAACTGCCACCAGAAAGGCCCGCCCCGGCCTAGCCGTGCTCCCACCACCTGAACAGGAGTGTCCGATGAACGCGATCGGCGGCTGCCAGACGAGGTCGAGGGCGGTGATCGCGTTCCAGGCGACTTCTCAACCAAGGAAGAGGCCGTGGCGATCGGCCGCGCCCGCGCCCTCGCAGATGAGACCGAGCACGTGATCCACAAGAACCCGGCCCCATCCCCCGCTAACTGACTGACGAGCGCCGCGCGCCCCGCCGGAGGGGTTGGTCTTTAGTGCTGTCCATGAGTCGCCGACGTTTGTCAAACTCTTGTGGGTGATTCCCGAGGCTCCTCTCCGGATGACGAAGAACGGTCTCGCTGTTGACGGCGAGGGCTGGTTCATCGTGAACGCTCGCGAGTCACGGTGGAAGGACAAGGGTCCGCTCGGCTCCTACTGCACCTTTGAAGGAAAGCGACGATTCCCCCAGCTTGGGATCAACATCAGCGTCCTCAGACCAGGCGAAGCGATGGGCATGTACCACAGCGAAAACGCTCAGGAAGGATTCCTCGTGCTGGCCGGCGAGTGTTTGCTGATCGTCGAGGAGCAAGAGCGGCGACTGCAAGCCTGGGACTTCTTCCATTGCCCCGGTGGCACGCGCCATATCATCGTCGGGGCAGGCGAGGAAGCGGCGCTCGTGGTGGCCGTCGGCGCCCGCGGACGCGGGATCGGCGGCGGCATCGTCTACCCGGTCTCGGAGGCTGCAGCCCGCCATGGAGTCGGCGTCGAGCGCGAGACGACGAGCCCAACCGAGGCATACGAAAAGGTGCGCGCGAATCTACCAAGGTCGACCTTCGTCAGATACCGACCTGGTTGGTTGCCCGAAGACCCCTAAGAGCGGCGGCACATGCCCGCCGCCGCAAGACGTCAGTCCGCTCGCCCGCCCTTCGTCGCGCTAGGCCGCGCCGCCTTCAGGGCCGCGCCCGTGTTGCGGTCGAAGATGACATGCTCCTCCGCGAGCAGCATGTGCGAGCGCGAGAAGTCGACGAAAGCGAGCTCGTCGGGGCGAACATGCTCGAGATATTTCGGCTCGGCGAGACACTGTGCCATCGCGTCGGCGTTCTCGAGCCACTCTTCGACGATGCCGTCGAACTCGAGTGAGTCGGCCTCCGCCGGATCGTCGGGGATCACGTAGTTGTGTACGTACCTGCCGTAGTAGCGCGTGAACTCGGGGATTCCGTGCGCCAGTGGGCCGTGGACGTCGATCCAGTACCGGCACCACTCGTCATGCCCCAGGCTCGGATGTCGCCTCGACAGGCCCATGAACTTGACCGAACCGAAGCCGCGCTCGAACTGCACCGACTCCTGACACGGGAGCACGATCGTCCGCGTCGGATCGAGGAACGCCACATCGGCCTGCACCGCCGCGGAGAAGGCAGGATCGCCAATGACCGCTCGCAGGTCATCGAGGTTGTCGAACCACAACTCGTCGGCCCCGTCGAGATCGGAGAGGGCGAGCTCAAGGATCGCCACCTCATGGAGTGCGCGGTTGACGACGTAGCGGTGGGCGCGTTCCCGGCAGGCGGGCACTCTGGCCACGAGTGGGGCGCGCACATCCAGCCAATGCGTCCAGAGCGCCTCATCAGTCAACATCGGGGCGCGCTTCAGGAAGATGAACAGCTTGATCAAGGGCTCGTGGCCTCGACCGTCAGGGGGCGCATGTACGAGAGGTCGCTGCGATCCCAGGTTCCGTCCGGATAGGGATCGGCGCTGAACCGCGACGTCGTGGAGTCGCAGGCGCAGACCCACTCGATCACGACCTCCCGCGCGATGATCTTCCACTCGCCGTCGCGCCGCTCGAGCCGGTCGATGTAGCGGCCGCCGGCCATGTCGACGACCTGCTCGTCCTTACGAAGGAACGTGCCGATGCAGTACGTCTCCGCGTGTGCGACGTCGCCGTCGAGGTCGACGGTGTGGGTGGTCAGATGATGTTGATGCGCGCTCCAGTCAGCCGCGTGCAGCTCGTTCGCCCAGGGGATGAAATCGGCCGGCTCACCGAGAAAGCTCCCGTGGTGATCGGCTGCCCCGGGGTGGTAGGCGGACGCGACCATCTCATCGTCGTGCCGGTCGAGCCCGCGGGCGTACCGGTTGACGCAGTCGGCGATTGCCTGGCGGTCGAGGAGCTGTCTCAGCTCTGGCAGAAGCTCGCTCATCCGTGGGCCTCCGCTGCGTGCGCACCTGCGATGCGGCCGAACGTCACCCCACGGATCACCGATGTCCCCACCGGGTACTCGTTGTAGTAGAGCCCTGTGACCTCTCCTGCGGCATAGAGGCCGGGGATCGGTGTTCCCGACTTCGTCACTACGCGCCCGAGGGCGTCGGTACGGATGCCGCCGAAGGTGAAACAGATCGCGCACGTGAGTGGGTAGGCGAAGAACGGTGGCGAATCGAGAGGGTGAGCCCAGTTCGACTTGGGCGGGTCGATGCCCACCGTGCTCTTGCCGTCGAAACTGTACGCGTCGTATTCGCCGGGTCCGATCGCAGCGTGATACTCGGCGACCGTTGCTTCGAGCTCCACGGGGTCAAGACCGAGCTTCGTCGCGAGCTCCCCGACAGTGGCTGCCGTTTCGGGTGGCACGTCGGTAAAGATGAGATCGTTGAAGGCGTTGACCGACTGGCTCGTCTGGTCGCCGATGAAGAACGCCTGCTGTTCCTGATTCCGCCAGATTTCGTAACCGAGCTCCTCGAAGGTGGAGTCGAAGCTGTTCTTGCCCTCGTCATAGAAGCGCTTGGCGTGCCGGTTGACGACGATTCCGTACGGGTAGGGATAGATGACCGGGTCGGGCTTGGTGGCGCGGGAATCGACGGGCTCCGCGTGGAACATGTCGAACTGCCCCGCCGTGTCGGCCCCGACCGCGACCGCCATCGAGATCCCCTCGCCACGATTGTTGCCGGTACCGGGCGAGATGACGGGGATCTCGGCGCCGCGCGGGCCCAAGTGCTCCACCATCATCTCCCGGCTCCCCTCGAAACCACCGCTGGCGATGACGACTGCCCGCGCGCCAAGCGTCCGTTCGATGCCATCCGGACCGTGCGCGACGACGCCGTCGATCTGACCGTCCTCCGTACGGCTCAGGCGGACGGCCTCCGTTTCGTAGATCAAGTCGATGCCATCCGTCTGCTCGAGCACGCCGGCGAGTCCGTCGACAATCGCAAGCCCATGACCGTCCGGCATCCCGAGGCCGCCGCCGGTGTTTCGGTTTGGCAGCGGCTGCTTGAAGTAGATGTAGCCGATCTCGTGTTCCTCGAGAAACGCGATCGATGCCGGCACCTCACGCTCGAGCACCCGGCAGTACTCGAGGTCGGCCTGACCGCCGGAGACCTTCTCCATCGTCTCGATGAACTTCGGGTCGAGCTGCCTGTCCTCGGTGACGCGAAACCAGGATCCGGTGTACCGCGTCGAGCCACCGCGCTCGCTCTCGGGCGAACGCTCGAGCACCGCGATGCGCGGTTGCCGTCCCAGTGCTTTGGCCGTATCTGCGTAGCTGACCGCTGCCGACAGCCCACCTGCGCCCATGCCGATCACGACGACGTCGTACGTCGAGCTCATTCCTGACCTCCCGCCGGCCCGTATGGGAACTGCACCCTGTTGCCCGTGTCGATCCACACGCTCTTGCTCTCCGTGTATCCGTGCAGAGCCTCGACGCCGAGCTCACGTCCGAGCCCGCTCTGCTTGAAGCCGCCGAAGGGGAGCCCGCGACCCAGGACTCGGTAGTTGTTGACCCACACCGTCCCGGCCCGCAGGCGGCCCACTAGGCGATGCGCCCGGCCGACGCTCTCGGTCCAGACGCCGGCGGCGAGGCCGTACGGCGTGTCGTTGGCGATCGCGATCGCATGCTCCTCGTCCCGGAACCGCATCAGGCAGACGACGGGCCCGAAGATCTCCTCACGCGCCAGGCGGCACGCGTTGTCGACGTCTCCGAAGACGGTCGGCTCGACGAAGTATCCGCGGCGTTCGGGGCGCCCACCACCGGCGAGCAGAGACATTCCCTCGTCACGCCCGTGATCGATGTAGCCGAGCACTCGTTCGAGCTGTGCCCGTGAAGCCACGGGGGCGAGCTGGGTCCCGGGATCGAACGGGTCACCCATGACGATCATCCCCGCGCGCGAGATCAGGAGCTCCGCGACCTGGTCATAAGCCTCCTCCTGGATCAGCACCCGGGAGCCTGCCATGCAGGTCTGGCCCGTCGCCGCGAAGACTCCGGCCATGATGCCGTTGACCGCATTTCCCACATCCGCGTCGGCAAAGATCAGCTGCGGCGACTTTCCACCGAGCTCGAGCGATACGCGTGCATTCCGTTCCGCGGCGGCGTGGGCAATCGCGCGCCCAGTTGCCGTCGAGCCGGTGAACGCGATCTTGTCCACCCCCGGGTGGCCGACGAGCGCCGCGCCGGTCGGCTCGCCCGGGCCCGTCACGATGTTGACGACTCCCGGCGGGAAGCCTGCCTCGACGATCAGCTCCCCTAGCTGCAGCGTCGACGTCGGCGTGATCTCCGACGGCTTCACGACGACCGTGTTTCCGGCTGCCAGCGCTGGGAAGAGCTTCCAGCCGAGCAGGTTGAGCGGCGTGTTCCAGGGCGTGATCGCGGCAACGACGCCGAGCGGCTCACGCAGCGTGTAGCCGACGAAGTTGGGTTGGCTCAGGGGCACGGTCGCGCCCGTCAGCGTCTCGGCGAGACCGGCGAAAAAGCGGCAGTCGCCCGAGAACACGGTCGCCCCGGCGCGCATCTCGGTCAGCAGCTTTCCGTTCTCCCTGACCTGGCGCTGGGCCAGTGCGTCCGCGTGCTCGTCGATGAGATCAGCGAGGCGGTGCAGCAGAGCGGCCCGAACGGAAGCCGTGGTCTGCGGCCAGCCGCCGGTGTCGAACGCGCGCCGGGCGGCGTCGACCGCCCTGTTCACCTCGGCGGAGCCGGCGACGGGCACCCGCCCCCAGGCGAGCTCGGTGTAGGGGTCGACGCAGCGGAAGGTCTCGCCCGATTCGGAGCCGACCCACGCGCCGCCGATGAGCATCCGGAACTCCCGCTCGACTTCGTCGGGCTCCGCTGACCGATGGTTGTCGCCGTTCACGACTCAGGGAATGCGGCATTCGAGGTGGACGATGCCCGCGAAGCCTTCGTAGTCCCACTCCACGGTCCCCTCTCCCTCGACCAGTTCGAGCCCGGGATGGCGTCGAGCCAGGCTCGCGAACGCGATGCCGAGGCCGAGCCTCGCGAGGTTCGCGCCGAGGCAATAGTGGGCGCCGGCCCCGAACGCGAGTTGCTTGCCAGGCTTGCGGTCGATGTCGAACTCGTCGGGGTTTTCGTACCGACGGGCATCGCGACATGCAGCGACGATATTCGCCGACACGACCTGTCCTGCGCGCAGCTGTACGTGCTGGCACACCATCTCGTGGGGCGCGAACCGGGCGACGTTCTGGGCGGGAGGTGCGAACCGGAGCACTTCCAGCACAGCGGTGGGAATCGAGTCGGGATGCTCAGCGAGCCTGGCCAGCCGGCCTTGCGAGACGAGCAAGTACGTTCCCGTCGACACCCCTTTCGCGGTCGCCTCGAGCCCTGCGAAGACCATGTTCGCAGCGAGCGCGCGAATCTCTGCGACCGATAGCTGTTCGGCGACCTCGTCAGCCGCCAGGATGGAGATGAGATCGTCCGCCGGCTCACGGCGCCGGCGAGCCAGGAGGTCGTCCATATAGGCGAGCAGTTCGACGGCAGATCGTTCTGCACGTGACCTTCGCTCCGGGCTCATGAACGGGAAGAAGGCACGGGCAAGATCGAACGCCCACGCTGCCGCCTGATCGGAGTCCTCCGCAGGGATGCCGACCATCTGGCACGCAACCCGCGCGGCGAACGGGTACGCGTACGCGTCCCAGATGTCGATGTCGACGCCCGTGGGGATCGCGTCGCAAAGATCCGCCGCCGCGCGTTCGAGGGCCGGGCGGAGCCGGTCTGTCCGTTTGGTCGAGAACTCGCGACTGACGACGCCGCGGATCCGCCGGTGATCATCGGCATCCTTGGCGAACATGAGATGAGCCCAGAGATCCCACAGCGGGCCGTCGTCGACACCCGACAACCGCAGGGTGGGCATCGCAACCGAGGCGAACCGCGAATCGTTCAGGATCCCTTCGACGTCTGCTTCGGACATGAAGTCGATGACCGCTCCCGCTTCGTCGGTGACGACGTCGGCACCGACCTCGAGCACCCGACGTCGACGTTCGAGCGGGAGAACATCGGGCGAAAACGGCGACTGCTGCATCGGGAACACGTACGGCTCGCGCATTGCCGTGATCGTTTCATCACGCGGGTTCCTCGGACGGCGTGCCGCACCGGAAGGGAGCGTCCGACCCGGCGCGGACCCGCGCTCCGTCGGTGGCGTCCGCAACTGCTCGACTCCCTCGGGCTCCGTTGACTGGTTGTCGCCGTCGGCGACCATGGCTAGTATCCAACCAGTTGGTTGAGACCAGATCAAGCTGCTGATCAGACGTCAGGGAGCCCGACGAGCCGCATGGCGACAGTGGAGGACACGCCCGAGCGAGCCGGAGTCGCCGAGGGAGGGCCGGCGAAGCGAAAGCGCGAGGACACGCGGGACCGGATTCTCGAGGTGGCGACGGACGAGTTCGCCCACAAGGGGCTCGCGGGAGCGCGGGTCGACGAGATCGCGCGCAGGGCTGAGGCCAACAAGCAGCTCGTCTACTACTACTTCGGCGGCAAGCTCGGCCTCTACAACGAGGTGCTCGGCCACATGATCGAGGAGTCGCGCCAGCGGATCGCCGCCGAGGCGTCTGCGGCGACGCTCGCCGAGAAGTTCCGCATGATGGTCGACCGCGGCATCGAATCCTCGGGCATCCGCTGGCAGCGCCTGCTCGCCTGGGAGGCACTCGAGGCCGATACGAGCGAGGAGTTCGTCCGCGAGGCAGATCGCTCCGGCACGTGGCAGCGCCACATCACGAATGTCAAGGCCGCGCAGGCGGCCGGCGAGATCGACGACCGGCTCGACCCTGAGCTTGTCGCGCTGGCGCTCGTCTCCGTCACAGTGTTCCCCTTCGTCCTGCCGCAGGTGGCGAAGTTCATGACCGGCTCGCTCCCGGCAGACGCCGAGTTCATCAGCCGTTACGAGGATTTCGTCGAGCAGCTGATCGGAAAGCTGGCCCCCTCGTGACGCAGCCCGGGCCGACGTTCAGGGTCGTCTGCCTCGAGGGCGACGGGATCGGCCCAGAAGTGATGCGAGAGGCGATCCGCGCACTCGGTGCCCTGCCACTCTCGATCGAGATCGACGAGAAGCCCTTCGGCGGGCCCGGCATCCGCGCGTCCGGCAACCCCCTGCCTCCCGAGACGCTCGCGGCGTGCCTGGCCGCAGACGGCGTTCTCCTCGCCGCGGTGGGCTCGCCGGAGTATGAGCGCGCCGACGTACGTCCGGAGCAGGGGTTGCTTCGACATTCGCAGCGGCCTCGGCGTGTTCGCGAACCTCCGCCCCGTGCGCGCGGACGGGGTCGATGTGATGATCGTGCGCGAGCTCTCGGGTGGCCTCTACTACGGGCGCAAGGGCCGGACGACCGACGGTATGGCCTTCGACATCTGCGAGTACCACCCCTGGCAGATCGAGCGCATCGCGCGCCGTGGATTCGAGCTCGCGATGGGACGCCGGCAGGCGCTGACGGTCGTCGACAAGTACGGCGTGCTCGAAACCTCGAAGCTGTGGCGCGAGGTCGTGGACGAGGTCGCACTCGACTTTCCGGACGTCCGCCTCGATGCGATGCTCGTGGACAATGCCGCGATGCAGCTCGTTCGTGACCCTGGCCGGTTCGACGTCCTCCTCACCGAGAACACCTTCGGCGACATCCTCTCGGACGTCGCTGCGGTCGCGACAGGAGGTGTCGGCCTGGCGCCGTCGGCGAGCCTCGCGGAGGACGGGCCCGGGATCTACGAGCCGATCCACGGCTCCGCCCCGGACATCGCAGGGCGCGGGATCGCGAACCCGGCAGCGATGCTGCGCTCCGCCGTGATGATGCTCTCGTACGGGCTGGGCCGGCCGGACGAGGCTCGCCTGCTCGACGACGCCGTCGATGAGGCACTGCGGTCGACGCCGACCGCCGATCTCGGCGGCACCGCGACGACCGAGGAGTTCGGCGACGCCGTCGTATCGCTCCTCAGCGCGTCGAAGGCGTGAGCGTGGGACGGACGCTCGCCGAGAAGATGATGCTCGCCCACTGTGACGCCGACGATCTCGCGCCCGGCGACTTCGTGATGGTCGCCGCCGATGTCGTCATGGCCAACGATCTCGGCGGCCCTCACGCCGCACGTGAGCTCGTCAAGATGGGGGTCGAGCACGTGTTCGACTCGAGCAAGGTCGTGGTCGTCGCCGACCACCTGATGCCGGCGAAGGACATCCGTGCGGCGGAGATGCTGAAGTCGCTCAAGGAGTGGTGCGATCGGCAGGGGGTCACGTACTACGACCAGGGCCGCGGCGGGATCGAGCACACCGTGCTCGTCGAGGAGGGTTGGGTGGTGCCCGGCTCGGTGATCGTCGGGGCCGACTCGCACAGCTGCACCTACGGCGCGCTCGGCGCCTTCGGTACCGGCATGGGGGCGACCGACATCGCCGGTGCGATGGCGCTGGGACGTTTCTGGCAGATCGTCCCCGGCACGATCGTCGTCGAGTACGCGGGCGAGAAGGGCGAGTACGTCACGGGCAAGGACCTGATCCTCGCGCTGATCGCCGAGATCGGGGTCGCCGGAGGCACGGGCATGGCGCTCGAGTTCGTCGGTGACGGTGCGGCTGCGCTCAGCATCGACGAGCGGCTCGCCGTCTCGAACATGGCGGTCGAGGCAGGTGCGGACACGGGTCTCTTCCCGGCCGATGAAACGACGGCGGCGTACCTCGAGGGTCGCACCGATCGTCCCTGGGTCGCCGAGAGGACAGACGACGACGCCGAGGTGGCGAGCCGTGTCCGCATCGACCTCGCCGGGTTGCCCCCGTTGATCGCCATGCCCCATTCGCCCGGCAACGTCGTCCCCGTCACCGACGCGGTCGGTCGCAAGATCGACCAGGTCTACATCGGCAACTGCGCCAATGGGACGATGACCGACCTGCGACAGGCGGCCGAGATGCTGCGCGGCCGGACCGTGCACCGCGACACCCGGGCGATCATCGTCCCGGCGTCGCAGAAGATCTACCGGCAGGCGCTCGCGGAGGGATTGCTCGACGCGTTCGTCGAGGCGGGCTGCATCGTGATGACGCCCACGTGCGGCGCCTGCCTCGGCGGCCACAGCGGCATCATCGCCGGCGGCGAGAGCGCGATCACGACGACCAACAGGAACTTCAAGGGCCGGATGGGCTCGAACGAAGCCTTCGTGCATCTCGCCAACGCGTGGGTCGCCGCTGCGGCCGCCGTCGCGGGCGAGATCGTGCATCCCGCCGATGTCGCCGGACGGGCCCCGGCGTGATCGTCGAAGGGCGTGCGGTTGTGATCGACCAGGACGACGTCGACACCGACGTCATGTATCCCGGGCAGTTCATCGGGATCCTCGACGACAACGAGATGGCGAAGCATCTGTTCGAAGGTCTCGACCCGAGCCTTCGGGACCAGCTCGTCGGCGACACGATTCTCGTCGTGCGGGGCCAACTTCGGAACGGGCTCGTCGCGGGAGAACGTGCCCGCGGCGATGCGGGCCGCAGGGATCAAATGCGTCGTCGCCAAGAGCTTTGCGCGGATCTTCCATCGCAACTGCATCAACCTCGGGATGCCGGCGATCCGCTGCCGCGAGGCCGTCGAGGCGGCCCGGGCCGGCTCGACGGTCTACGTCGAGATCGAGAACGGCGCCGTCGACGTGGACGGCCAAGTCTTCACTGCGACGGCGCTGCCGCCCTTCATGGTCGAGCTGCTCAATGCCGGTGGGCTGGCACCGTGGATCCGGGCTGGACACGGGAGGTGAGCTTGGGCGTGCTTGCAGGCAAGACTGCGGTGATCACCGGCGCGAGCGGCGGGATCGGGCGCGTTGCATGCAGGCTGTTCTGCGAAGAGGGCGCCACCGTAATCGGCACGGACCTTGACGACGAGTCGGGCGTGCGGCTCGAACAGGAACTTCGCGACGATGGGCTCGACTTCTCGTTCATCCCGTGCGATTTGATCTCAACCGCGGCGGTCGTGGCGCTTGCGACCGAGATCGGGTCGCGACTCGGCGGTCTCGACGTTCTCTACAACAACGCCGGCGTCAACTTCGGCAAGCCTCTCGTCGAGACGACGGACGACGACTGGGACCGGATCATGAACGTGAACCTGCGCGGCACGTTCGTGACGATGCGCGAGCTGGTGCCGCTGATGAGGGGTCGCCGCGCCTCGATCGTGAACACCTCGTCCGGGCTCGGGCTCGTCGGCACCGAACAGTTCACTGCGTACTGCGCCTCGAAGGGCGGCGTCGTGATGCTTTCGAAGGCGGCTGCGCTCGAACTCGGTCCCGAGATCCGCGTCAACGCGATCTGTCCCGGCGTGATCGACACGCCGATGCCGCAGCAGTCGTTGGCGGGGCTTCCCGATGAGGAGAGGGAATCGATCTTTGCCGGCTGGGAGGCGTCCCACGTCGCGGGTCGGATCGGCAGGCCCGAGGAGGTGGTGGCCGCGGCGCTGTTCCTCGCGAGCGACAAGGCCAGCTTCATCACCGGAGCGGCGATCCCTGTCGACTCCGGCGTGACGGCCCGCTGAGCCAAACGATGCAGCCGCCTCCCGGCTCCGCCAGACCGGAGAAGGGAAGCCCTCGGCAGAGGCCACCATGTCCTACATTCCCTCGCGTCAGCGATTCCGGTGGCTTACACAGCGCCGCGTCCGGGTTTCACGTTGGCGGTGAACTTTCGCTTCAGGGTCACGCCTTTCGCTGTCACCGAGAAGGAGCCAGTGATGCGGCCGAGCTTCGCGTTGGCTGGGATCGCCCATCGGCAGCCTGCGGCCTTGTGGTACCAGCCGTGCCACACGAGCCTCTTGCCCGCGAGTGCGCATGTCACTTTGCCGGCAGTGATCTGCTTGCCGTTATCGGAGCGGATCACGAACATCGCGACCGCGAACTGCTCACCACGCCGAGCCGCCGTCTGCGCATAGCCACCGACAAGCAGCTTCAGCGCTTCCGCCCTTTGAGATCGGCGGCTTCACGTTCGAGGGGTCGGCTGCGGCAACGTCGCAGGCGGAGTCTGAGCTGACGGCGGCGTGGACGGGTACCACCACCGCTGCCGCCCCCGCCGCTGCTACCTCCCGCCACCGCTGCCGCCGCTGCCGCCGCCACCACCGGGAGGCGGAGGAGGCGTCGATCGTGGCCGCGTTCTTCACCGTCACCTGGATGTGATGGCCGACGAAGACGCGCTGGCCAGCCGAGTTGTAGATGTCGTAGCCGAACTGGTGCACGCCATCGGAGAACTTCTTCGTGTTCAGGTCGATCGCCCAGTTGTTGCCGTCAGCGACCAGCCTCGCGTGATGAACGTGTTGTCGCTGTAGAACTTCACCGAGTGCGCGAGGCCCGACGCCTGCACGGTCCACCTAAGGGTGCCTGACACCGTCTGACCCGGCGATACGTTCGTAGTCGATGAAAGCTGTGGCGGAGGCGGCGGTGGAGCAGCCCGACACCGGCTGCTGAATTAGCCAGGGATCCAGGAATCCGGTGAGCCCACCCGCACCGTCTGGGACATGTTACCCCGAAGTAGAGGGTGGCAGTTTTCCCCGCCGAGTCGGCTGGAAGCTTGAATGTGCTGCCCGAGGTGAATGGCCCCCCGATTCCGTTCAGACTCCAGTAGTAACCGAAGGTAATCGGCCCCGGCTGTTCCGGGTACTTCAAGTGCCAGTCGCCGGGGTCTGCTGTCAGCGTCCCCCCTGGCACGGCGTTACCCGTGATTCCCGGCGGACGCGTGTTATCCGGCAATGGCCACGTGACCGGTATTTCGGTGCTCACAGCAGATTGAAGACGATCCTGTTGAGTCAGATGCAGTAATCGTCAGCGTGATCTTCTGACCAACGACGGAGGTTGGTAGCGAAGATCCGCGCCGACTCCCAGACCCGGACCCCATTGGTAGTCGAAATGCGCAGTAGCAGGGTCAGCGAACGTCCACACACCCGCTTGCGCTGAAAGGTGATCACCGGGCCACAGGAAATAACCGCCGTTCCCTCCTGCGATCGCGGCTCCACTCACGTAGGCGGGCCCCGCAGCCGCGGCCAGCGATGTAGACACCAGCGCGGATAGGCCGACCATGAGCAGCGCTGCACAGAATTTCCCCCACGACCTCATCGCGTCCGCTCGGTTCGCTGGGTGCAGATCTTGAGTCTCATACGGCGACGTGTTGTCGTTTGATGTTGGCGGTGAACTTTCGCTTCAGGCTCAGGCCCTTCGCCGTCACTGAGAGCGAGCCCCGAACCAGTCCGAGCTTCGCGTTGGCCGGAATCGCCCACCGGCAGCCTGCCGCTTTGTGATACCAGCCATGCCACACGAGCTTCTTGCCCGCGAGCGAACACGTGACTTTGCCGGCGGTGATCTGCTTGCCCGTATCGGAGCGGATCACGAACATCGCGGCCGCGAACTGATCACCACGCCGAGCCGCCGTCTGCGCGAAGCCCCCGGCAAGCAGCCTCAGTGTCCCGCCCTTTGAGATTGGCGGGGTCACCTTCGGCGGGATCGGCTGCGGCACCGTCACCGGAGGCGTTTGAGCCGGAGGCGTCGTTGGGAGTGTCTCCACCCGCTGGCGCCTCCTCCCACCGCCACTACCGCCGCCACCGGGAAGCGATGGTAGGCGCCGGCGTAACCGCGTTGTTCACTGTCACCTGAATATGGTGGCCGACATACACACGCTGACCAGCCGCGTTGTAAATGTCGTATCCGAACTGGTGCACACCATCCGCGAACTGCTTCGTATCCAGGTCGATCGCCCAGTTGTTGGCATCGGCTACCGCCTCCTTGATGAAAACGTTGTCGCTGTAGAACTTCACTGAGTGCGCCAGCCCCGACGCCTGCACCGTCCACCGGAGTGTCCCGGACACCGTCTGTCCCGGCGTCACATTGGTAGTCGATGACAGTTGCGGGGGCGGGAGGAGAACTGGCGCCGCCACGACCGTGACGTTCGTGTGCGTTTCGCCCCGGCCTTCTCCCCCGATTCCGTTTGGAAGCGTCGCTACGTAGCTGAGCCAGATGTCCTTTCCCACCATGTCCGACGTCACCGTGATAGCCATCGTGCTGCTGTCTGTGCCGGCGATCCGAGTTCCGCACGTGATGGGAAGTCCGGTCGGGCAGAGGGCCCAGTTGATGTAGCTCGTCATTGGGCCGGGTTGTGCCGGATTCGGGATGAAGAACCCGCTGGTGTCGGCGGTAAGTGTGTTGCCCGGCTGTGGGGTGCCGACGATCGTCGCTGGATGTGTCCAACTGGGAGAGGGCCAGACCATTCGCCCATAGGTGATGTCAAGTACGGCGCTGCCGGTTGTGTCGGTTGCAGTAATTCGGAGCGAGATCGTCTGTGCTACGTCGGGTGGCCCCGTGGTGTATGTCGTTCCTTCGCCGACCGGCACTCCGTCGCGCAACCACGTGTACTGGAACGACACCGTGCCCGTGGACTGCCATGTGCCGGGAATCGCGGTGAGTACCCACCCGATTTCGGGATTCTCGAGGTGAGGCCCGTCGATCCCTGCGCCAGTAACGTAGATTGGCGCCGCCGAGGCTGTGCCGGCGAGCGCAAGCCCTGCGACCGCAGTCACCAGCAGTACCCCCAGCGCCTTCAAGAGCGCTTGGCGCCCAACCCTCGCCCCTCGTTTCATGATCCCCCGGCTAATTGGCCGTTTTCGCTGCGGACGCGTTACCCGCTCGACCCTCAAGCCGCACCGCGCCTCCGCAGGCTGAACTTGTCCCCTTCGGCCACTCTATCCCCTAATAGCCAACTGTGTGCGTTTTTTTACAAGCGGCGCTGGAGCCGCGCTCAGCCACGGGGAGTTGGCCAATGAGCTGGAACGAAGGTCGTTCTTAGGGCCAGACGCCGTCGTCGGGGGTCTGATCGAGCGGGCCGTTCGCCTTGCAATCGGGTGACCAGTAGTCCGGGTTCTCCGCCTTGCGAAGTGGATAGACCCGCTCGAGGAAATACCTCGTCATCGACTCCGCATCATCCGCACTCGCGCCGAGTGCGACAGCGACGCGAGGAATCGTCTGCATCCCCAGGCAGTCAGCCCGCGACTCCGACAGTTGCCGTGTTGCGACGGGCTGGATTGACTTGCCGGCCGTGAGGTCCAGCAGGTGGATGGATTCGTGGGCCAGTGTTTCGATGGCGAACACGTAGTTGAAGTACTCTCGCGACCCCACAGCTGGCGACGCCACGCTTACCCCGCTCGCGACCGCAGGCCGATAGCAAGGCACCCGCCCCACCCGCACTGTCCGCGTCGCCGTACGGGTTTCCTTCCATGATCGCCACACCCATTTGCGCACGACCTGCGTGCGCGTTACCAAGCGTCCGTCGACCCGCACACGTTTCGCCACCGGCAGGTCGATGCGCACTCGGCGTCTGACCGTCACCGTCGTCGTCGCCGTCCGCGTCTTGCTGGCAACACATGTGGTCGGCTTTCGGACCGCCTTCGCGTAACGCCACAAGTGCTCACACGCCACGGGCGACAACTCCATCCCCGGAGAGCTCGAAACGAACAGGCCCCCGACGTCGGGCACTGAAGGAATAAAGCCCCACTCGATCTCAGGCGACATCGTTGCGGCCGTGAGCGAGCTCCAATCACGTCGACCGTGGCAGTGGACGTACACGTCACGACCCACGATCTGTGACGCAACCCCTGACGCGAGCAACTCAAACGCCGACTGGTGCCCCGGGTCAGACCACGGCAGATTCGGTGTGTCAGGGATCACGGCTCGATCAGCCGACGCGAGCGGCGCGGTCGCACACAGCACGCAACACAACGAAACGACCCACACCGCCGCACGCACGAGGACACTCCCAGGTAGGGACCATCCCTATCGGTGCAAGAAACCTCGAAGCCGCCCCCCAAAACGGGTAACACCATGAGCGTTCGGACGTATGGTGCAGCGGATATCAGTTCTCCGCGAAGCTATTCGCGCTCAGGGCCGCGACCACATGAGCGTGCTGCCGACGGGCCGGTAGCCGAGCTTCTCATTGACTCTGAGCATCGGTCCGTTCGTTTCGTCGTTCTCTGTGGAGACGAGTTCGACTCCCCGTCCGGCAGCGTTCACCAGCGTCGCGCGCTTGGCCAGCAGGGCGAGGCCGCGGCCGCGGTAGTCACGCAGCGTCCCGGTCATGTCGGTGACTGCCCGGCCGCCCGGGGCGATGCGCAGGTGCGAGAAGGCGACAGGTCTGTCGTCGACGACGGCCGCAACGCTCGCGTCGAGGTCCATGTCCGGATGACGCCAGTAGTCCTCGAACCATTGCTCGAACGTGATGTTGTCCATTGCAACCTCGCCGGGGACGTCCAGCATCGCCTCGGCGTCGAGCTCGTACACCTTTCGTGGGTCGAGCTGGGCGAGCGGGAGCAGATCGACGCCGGGCGGGACGCTCGGGGGCTCGACCGTGCGCGGGTCGACGCCGGAGATCCGAGTCGTGTGGGTATGCCGGAACCCGTGTGCGGTGGCGAAGCTCCGCGACGCCTCCTCGGGAGTGGTGAACGACAGCGCCGTCGCGACGCCGAGGCCGGCTAGGTGGGCATCGCAGCGCTCGAGAAGGGCAGTCCCAAGGCCCGATTTGCGGGACTCCGGCGCGACGCTGGCCAGCAGGAATCCCGGGCGCTCGGAGCTCTGGTATTCGATTGCCGCCGTCGCCCAACCGACGACCTTGCCGTCGATTTCAGCAGCCCAATAGCGGCGGTGCGCATCCGGTGGCGCGGCGTCGGCCGCGTGTCGCAGCCCCCGCTCAGATCCGACGCGGTGCGGCCAGACGCGGTTCAGCAGTTCCGTCACCGACCCGAAGTCCTCGCTCCTGCCCTCCCGTACCATGATTCGGAGCATAGGCCGCCCTCGAAGCCCAGGCTCGCGCTCGGGCTCAGTTCAGTCGAGCCGGAACACCTCTTCCAACTGAGGCGGTCCTCCATCGGGGACACGCTCCTCGAGCAGGTGGGCCATTGCGTCTTGCCAGCGGACACAGATGTCCTGCTGCGCAAGGAAGCGCTCGGCGGCGTCGAGGTCGTCCGCTTCGAAGTAGCCGAACATCTGGTTCCCTGCGCGGAAGATCGAGTAGTTGCGAATCCCTGCGCCTCGTAATGCGTCGAGCATCTCGGGCCACACCTCTCGGTGCGCTTTGACGTACTCATCGACGCACTCGGGCCGGACGCGAAGGACGAACGCACTGCGCTGTGTCATGGCCTGCTCGTGAGTCTCGGTCACAGCTTCTCGTAAGCGCTCGCGGTGGAAGCTGTGCCGCGCTCGCGCGCCCTGCGCTCAGCGTGCCCACCCTCCCGGAACGCCCGAACCGGATCCGAATCCAGCTTCGTGTTCGCCCGCAGCCGCGCCAGGAGCGGGCGCACGTCGGTCTCGAATGCCCCGAGGAGCACGCGGTGGGCTCCCAGCACATCGCCTTGCGCCTGCGCCGCAGACAGTCGTGTCTCGTCCACGAGCAATGCCTTCGCGTATGCCGTCTGGATGTTCATGACGGACTGGATCATCGCGTCGATCTTTCCCTCGACGTTGTGCGACTGGTCGATCATGAATGCAGTCGACGGCTCGGCCTCCGCGAGCGCAATCTCTCGCATGATCCGGAAGAGCTCGAACGGGTCGATTGAGCCGACGATCAGGTCGTCGTCGGCGTACTTGCGGTTGTTGAAGTGGAAGCCGCCGAGTAGGCCCTCGGCCAGCAGGACGGCCACGATCTGCTCGATGTTCGTTCCTTGTGGATGGTGCCCGGTGTCCACGAGCACCTTCGCCTGCGGGCCGAGGCGCCGGCAGATCAGGGCAGCCGTCCCCCAGTCAGGGAGATCGGTGCTGTAGAAGGAAGGTTCGAAGAACTTGTATTCGACGAGCAGCTGCTGGTCCGGCGGTAGCTCGGCGTAGAGCTCTTCGAGGCACCCCACGAGCCGGGCACGACGGCCGCGTAGATCGTCCTGACCGGGGTAGTTCGTGCCGTCGGCGAGCCACAGGCTGACGATCTTCGACCCGAGTTCACGGGCGATACGGACGCACTCCAGGCAATGGTCGAGCGCTCGCCGGCGAACAGCGGCGTCCGGATGGCACAGGCTTCCGAGACGGTATGCGTCCTCGCCGAAGAGGTTGGGGTTGATCGCGCCGATACGAACGCCGCGTTCGGTTGCGTAGGCGGCAAGGGCGCTCCAGTCGTCGACAGTGTCCCAGGGGATGTGGAGCGCGACGCTCGGGCAGCAGCCGGTCAGCTGGTGCACCAGAGCCGCGTCCTCGAGCCGTTCCCACACGGTACGGGCGGCGCCAGGCCAGGGATAGACGTGGAAGCGCGTGCCGGAGTTTCCGTAGCCCCACGAGGGCGTCTCGATCTCGAGCGCTGCCAACCTCCCGAGCAAGGCATCGTCGTTCATCCGGCGAGTCTGACGCATTCGCGACGAAATTACGAATGGCTTTCGTTTTGTTCTGTTTCGTAAGTGACTTCGGAGCTATTGACTTCCTGAAACACTCGGCGTAAGGTCGCGCGCATCGGCGACGCAGGCGATCTTCGCAACCTGAACCAGCAAGAGCGGATGCAGCATGTGCTGCACCTGCTCGAGAGCCGCGAGTACGTTCAGGTTACGGAACTTTCGGAAGCCTTCGCTGTCTCAGAAGTGACTGTGCGCAGCGACCTCACAACGCTGGCGCAGCGAGGGCTCGCCGCACGCATCCGCGGCGGAGTCAGGGCTTTGCAGCTGGGATCGTCGGAGGTGGGTTTCGATCTGCGGCTGCGCCTCGAGGTCGAGCGCAAGCGGGCAATCGCCCGCGCTGCGGCGGCGATGGTGAACGAGGGAGAGGCTGTGGCGCTCGATGCGAGCACGACCGCGTACTACCTCGCGCTCGAACTCCGTTCGAAGCGGGAGCTCGTGGTCGTGACCAATGGCCTCCTCGTCGCAACCGCGCTCGCCGACGCACCTGGAATCACGGTGATCGTGACGGGCGGAATGCTGCGAATGTCGGCGATGTCCCTCGTCGGGGATCTCGGAACGGACGTCTTGCGTACGACACGGATCAACAAGGGCTTCCTCGGCGCACGAGGACTGAGCCTCTCGCGCGGCCTGATGGATCTCAATCCGGACGAGGTCCGGATCAAGCAGGAGATGGCAGGTGCGTGCGAGCAGGTGTTCGGAATTCTCGACGGGACGAAGTGGCATCGCAGTGCGCTCCTGGCCTTTGTCCAGGTCGAAGACTTGGCCGGCATCGTGACGGACTCGAGCGCGCCCGCGGACGAGGTTGGAGAATGGCGCAACGCCGGCGTCAACGTCGTGACGGTCGATCCGGGCCCACGTGAGGCTCCGCCTCTCCGGCCACGTGACCTTCGTCGAGCGGTCGGAAACGACGAGACGAGCAGCTGATGGCGACGCTGGCCGCCGTAGACCTCGGTGCTCAGAGCGGGCGGGTAGCGGTCGGCCGCTTCGATGGGGAGCGCCTGAGTGTCTCGGAGGTGCATCGGTTTCCCAACGTCCCGGTCAAGACCGGCGATACGCTCAACTGGAACATCCTGGGCCTCTACCAAGAGGTGCTCGATGGTTTGGGTGCAGCCGCGCGGGAGGCCGGGCGCGTCGATTCCGTCGCCGTCGACTCCTGGGCTATCGACTTTGGACTCGTTGCCGGGAACGGCCGGCTGTAGGAAACCCCGTCCACTACCGAGACGCCCGTCGCGCCAGGGCGATGGAGAGCGCGCTCACTGAGGTGCCCGCGCGTGAGCTGTACGAGCGCACGGGGATACAGCTCATGCCGATCAACACCGTCTTCGAGCTCGCCGCCATGGCAGCAGAACAGGACGCCGCGCTGGACGCCGCCGAGACGCTGCTGCTGATCCCTGATCTCCTGCACTACTGGCTCTGCGGTGTGCGCACATCGGAGCTCACCAACGCAACGACGACGCAATGCTTCGATCCCCGCGCCGGCACCTGGGCCGTCGACCTGCTCGAGCGCCTCGGCATCCCGTCCCGGCTACTGCCGGAGGTGGTGCAAGCGGGAACGAGGCTCGCGCGACTCAGCGATGAGGTCGCCGAGGTGACTGGCCTCGTGGACGCGGTCGTCGTCGCCGTTGCCACGCACGACACCGGTTCCGCTGTGGCTGCGGTGCCGTTCCGTCAGCCGGGCTCCGTATTCATCAGCGCCGGCACGTGGTCGCTCGTCGGGGTTGAGGTGGAGCGGCCGCTGATAACCGATGCGACGTTCGCGGCGAATCTGACCAACGAAGGCGGTATCGGCTCGACCTATCGACTGTTGCGCAATGTGGCCGGGCTCTGGATCGTGCATGAGTGCCGGCGCGCCTGGGCGCTCGAGGGTCGCGAGTACTCCTTCGACCAGCTCATCGCGCTCGCGAAGGAAACACCGGCGTTGCGGTCGCTGATCGAGCCGAACGACCCCACGTTCGGCGACCAGGGCGGCGACATGCCTGCGCGAGTGCGCGCGTTCTGCGCTCACACCGGGCAGCCCGAGCCCGTCGAGCCTGGCGCCGTCGTGCGCTGCATTCTCGAAAGTCTCGCTCTCAAGCACGCACAGACGATCGATGTCCTCGCGTCGGTCACCGGCACCGCGCCGGCTGAGATTCATCTCGTCGGTGGCGGTGCCCGCAACGAGTTGCTTTGCCGCTGGACTGCGGCTGCCGCAGGAATCCCCGTTCTTGCTGGACCCGAGGAGGCAACCCTGCTCGGCAACCTTCTCGTCCAGGCGATGTCCCTCGGTGAGATCGCATCGATCCAGGAGGGACGGGAGGTCGTGCGCGCGTCGTTCGCGCCGACGATCTACGAGCCGCAGGATCCGGCGATATGGCAAGAGGCTAGGGAGCGCTTCGTCCAAGCAGTCGCCTTGCCGACGCTGGGGGTGCGGGCATGAGTGACGTCGTCAGGGTGCTGGACGGGATACCGGCTCCGCTCGACCGGTGGGACGACGCAAACACCGCCGGGCTGAGCGTGCTCGATGCCCTGGTTCGCCGCTCCAATCTGCTCGGGTCGGACAGGGCGCTCGCCAATCAGGGAGGAGGCAACACATCCGCGAAGGGAACGGCAGTCGATCATGCCGGCCGCGAGCAGCGTGTCCTCTGGGTGAAAGGCTCGGGGACCGACCTCGCGTCGATCACGGCCACCGGCTTCGCGGCACTGCGCCTCGACGAGATCTTGCCGTTGCGCGAACGCGAGGCGATGGACGACGCAGCGATGGTCGACTACCTGCGGCGTTCGGCGCTCGGACCCGAGCAGCCTCGGCCCTCGATCGAGACGCTGCTGCACGCATTCATCTCCGCAGCGCACGTCGACCATACGCACCCGGACGCCATTATCGCGCTGACCTCTTCGCCCGAGGGGCGCCGGATCGCAGAGGACACGTTCGGTGACGAGGCGGTCTGGCTCGACTATCAACGTCCCGGCTTCGACATGTCGAAGCGGATCGCCGACCTGCTCGACACCAATCCATCGGCGCGCGCCGTCCTACTCGAAAAGCACGGACTCGTCACGTGGGGCGACACCCCGCAGGCGAGCTACCGGGACACGATCGAAGTTGTCACCCGTGCCGCGCAAGCACTCGACCGGGAAGGCCGTGGTCGTTTCGGGTTGGGGGGCAGTAAGACCCGCGGAGCTCGGGGAGGACGACGCCGACGCCCTCCTCGTCGCAGCTCTTCCCGCGCTCCGCGGGTTGCTCCTCGACGACGCGGAAGGTGTCGTGCTCGAGGTCGACAGGAGCCCGGAGGCCGTCGCGTTCGCATCTTCGGTACGCGCTCCTGAGGTGAGCCAGGTCGGCGCTCCGTGCCCCGACCACCTGATCCATACCAAGCACAAGCCGCTCGTCGTGCAATTCGACCCCGAGACGGACCACGGCGACGACCTCGTCCGAGCTTTTCACACAGGAGTAGCCGACTACGGCCGCTGGTATCGGGACTACTACGGGAGCAACGTCGACGAGGAGACTGGCCAGTTCCCCATCGACCCTGTTGGCCCGAGAGTGGTGCTGATCCCCGGCGTCGGGATCGTCACGAGCGGCGCGGACAGTACGAAGGCCAGGACCGCGCGGGATCTCTACCACCGGGCGATCGCTGTGCAGGACGCAGCGGATGCCGCCGGAGGCTTTCGCTCGTTGAGTGAGAGCGAGGCTTTCGCAATCGAGTATTGGCCGCTGGAGCGCTACAAGCTGGCACAGGCGCCGCCGCGCGGCGAACTCGCCGGGAAGATCGCGCTCGTCACAGGCGGAGCCAGTGGGATCGGCCGCGCGGCCGCCCGCCTGCTTGCCGAGCGCGGGGCGCACGTGGTCGTCGCCGATTTGAATCTCGAGGGCGCGCAGCAGGTCGCCGACGAGCTCGTCGCGGCCCATGGTGTCCGTCGCGCGCTCGCGGTCGGACCGATGTCACCGACGAGGCGGCCGTGGTGCGGTGGTGCGCAGCGCGGTGCTCGCCTACGGAGGTCTCGACATCCTCGTCGCATCTGCCGGGCTTGCGACGAGCGCCCCGGTGACCGAGACCACCCTCGAAGAGTGGGAGCTCAACTACGCCGTGCTGGCGCGCGGATACTTCCTCGCCGCTCGCGAGACCTTCCGGGTCATGATCGAGCAGGCGCAGGGCGGCTCGGTCGTCTTCGTGGGATCGAAGAACGCGCTCGTCGCCGGAGCGAACGCCGCCGCCTATTCGTCGGCCAAGGCCGCGTCTCTCCATCTCGCGCGCTGCCTCGCCGAGGAAGGCGGCCCGCACGGCATTCGCGTCAACACCGTCAACCCGGACGCAGTCATCCAGGGCTCGGGCATCTGGTCGTCCGACTGGAAGGCCGAACGGGCGAGCACCTACGGCGTGACGGAGGACGACCTGCAGGCCTTCTACCGCGGTCGCACCAAGCTCGGGGTCAATGTCTACCCCGAGGATGTTGCCGAGGCGATCAGCTTCCTCGCGGGCCCGCGGTCGGCGAAGTCGACGGGGAACGTCATCAATGTCGACGGCGGTGTGACGGCCGCGTATCCACGATGAGCGACGCCGGCGAAGCAGCCTCTGCTCGAGCTTCGCGCGACTCTCGAAGAGCTACGGAGGTGTCCAGGCGCTCACCGAGGTCAGCTTCGCGATCCAGGCCGGCAGCGTGCACGCACTCGTAGGCGAGAACGGGGCCGGCAAGTCGACCCTGGTGAAGATCATCACCGGCGTCGTCGAGCAGGACGCCGGCGAGATTCTGATCGACGGGCAGCCGGTGTGGATCGGCGATGCGCAAACGGCCCACAGGCTGGGATCGTGGCGATGTACCAGGAGCCGACGGTTTTCCCCGATCTGAGCGTCGCCGAGAACGTCTTTGCGGGTCGCCATCCGCGCAGCGCGTTGCGGCGGTCGACTGGCGCGCCATGCAGACCGAGGCGATGCGCATCCTCGGCGAGCTCGGGGTCGACTTCGGCCCGGACACGCCCGTGCGCGGGCTCGGTGTCGCGGACCGGCAGCTGCTCGAGATCGCCAAGGCGCTCTCGACGAACGCCCGCCTGCTGATCATGGACGAGCCGACCGCGGCGCTCTCCCCGAACGAGGTCGAGAACCTCTTCGCCACCGTCCGGCAAGCTTCGTGAGCGCGGAGTCGCCGTCATCTACATCAGCCACCGTCTGGAGGAAGTCGGCGGCGCTCGCCGACACGGTCACCGTTCTTCGCGACGGCCGGCACATCGAGACGCGCCCCGCGCCGGAGCTCTCGCAGGACGAGATCATCCGGCTGATGGTCGGGCGCTCGCTCGACGCGCTCTTCCCGAAGGAAGAGGCCGAGATCGGCGATGTCGTGCTCAAGGCGGCCGGGCCTCACCCGCCGGGGGATCTTCGCCGACATCTCGTTCGAGCTCCGGCGCGGCGAGATCGTCGGCCTCGCCGGATTCGTCGGAGCCGGCAGAACCGAGGTGGCCCGCAGCATCTTCGGAGTCGACCCCCTCGACGGCGGGAGTCTCGAGATCGAGGGTCGCTCCGTTCAGGCCGCGCTCGCCTCGCGCAGCGCTGCGCCGCGGTCTCGCCTACCTCCCTGAAGACCGGCTGCACCAGGGTCTCGTCCAGCCGATGTCCGTCAGCGACAACATCTCGATGGCGGTGCTGCCGGAGCTGACTCCCGGCAGGGTTCCTCAGGCCGCGACCGGAACGGGCGCTCGCGCGGCGCTTCATGGAGCAGCTGCGGATCAAGGCCACCTCGCCGGCACAGGTCGTGCGGAGCCTTTCGGGCGGCAACCAGCAGAAGGTCGTGCTCGGCAAGTGGCTCGCGGCAGAGCCGCGAATCCTGCTCCTCGACGAGCCGACGCACGGCGTCGACGTCGGCACGAAGGCCGACGTCCACCGCACGATCTCGCATCTGGCGACGCAGGGACTGACGATCCTGCTCATCTCCTCGGAGCTCCCGGAGATCCTGGGCATGAGCGACCGCATCCTCGTCATGAGGGAAGGGCGGCTCGTCGCCGAGCTTTCACGGGCGGAAGCGACGCAGGAGCGCGTCATTCAAGCCGCCGCGGGCGTGGAGGAAGCCGCATGATTGCGCGCGTCCGCGCCATGAAGCCGCACGAACTGGCGGCTGCGGCATTCCGGTTGCGCGAGATCGGCATCGTGATCGCCCTCATAGGCGCGTGTTCTTCTTCAGCGCTCGCGCCGACAACTTCCTGACCGCCTCGAACTGGCAGGCGATCGCGCAGAACGTCTCGATCGTCGCCGTCGTCGCGGTTGGGGAGACAGTGGTCATCCTCACGAGGAACATCGATCTCAGCGTCGGTTCGATCGTGGGCCTGTCCGCCTATCTCGTCGCAGCAACGCTGAAGGACTACCCGGGGATTCCAGTCGAGGTCGTCGCCTTGATCTCGATTGCGATCGGCCTCGGCCTCGGCCTGATCAACGGACTGCTCGTCGCGGTCGCGCGCATTCCGGCGATCATCGCCACCCTCGCGACGCTCGCGATCTTCCGCGGAGTCCACGCCGAGGTCACCGGTGGCGAGAACATCACTGCATACCAGTTACCAGACCGTTTCCTCGCTCTCGCGGCGTCGAAACCGGCGGGCTTTCCCGCACTCGCGTGGATCGCTGTCGGAGTTGCGATCGTCGGCGCTGCGACGCTCCGCTGGGCTCCGTGGGCGAGAGATTTCTATGCGATCGGCTCGAACCCGGACGCTGCTCGCTTCGCCGGCATTCCGGCAGG
>CAWCYU010000028.1:0-28854 GCA_963799905.1 uncultured Thermoleophilia bacterium | reverse complement strand
AGATGCGGTCTCGACCTCGACGAGATCGAGCTCGCGCGTCTGCAGGCCGGCAGGTGCCCTTAGAGCAGGGGAGGTCGAAGACGTCCTGCAGGTACTCGCGGTAGGTCTCGAGCACGATCGGGAACGAGCCGTAGTTCCGTGCCACCTGCAGCAGGCTCTGAGCCTTGAGCCGCTGCTGCCATAGCGGTGTCCGCTGGCCCGGTCGCCGCCGCGGGATCAGGAGCGCGCGAGCGGCGTTCTCGCGGAAGCGCGCGCCGAAGAGCGCCGTCTGTCCCACTTCCTGGACGACGAGCTCCTCGATCTCGTCGGGCGTAGAGGAGCAGGTCGGCGATCGGCGGAGGCACGTCCGCCTCGGGCAGATGCAGTGCGTCCGTCGTCCGACCAGATCGACTGAACCTCGAGGCCCAGCGTGTCACGCAGCCGTGCGCCGAGCGCCATCGCCCATGGTGCGTGCACGCGCGCCCCGAACGGCGTCAGGATGCACAGCCGCCAGTCGCCGATCTCGTCGCGGAACCGCTCGACCACGATCGTGCGGTCGGAGGGGACGACGCCGCCGTTCGCTTCCGCCTGGTCGCGGAGGTACGTGAGCGAGGTTCTTCGCGGCGAGCGGTCGAGGTGGTAGTCGCCGCCCAGCCGCTCGAGCGCCTTCGCGTCCGACAGCGCGACGATCTCGCGCGACGCGCGCCCGATCTTCTCCCCCAGCTCGAACGGCCGGCCGACGCCCTCGCCCTTCCAGAACGGGACCGCGCCCGGCACGCCCGGCGCCGGAGAGACGAGAACGCGATCGCGCGTGATCTCCTCGATCCGCCAGGTCGAGGCGCCGAGCATGAACGTCTGGCCCTGGCGCGCCTCGTAGACCATCTCCTCGTCGAGCTCCCCGACCCGGCCACCGCCGTCGACCTGGAAGACGCCGAAGAGGCCGCGGTCGGGAATCGTGCCCGCGTTCGTGACCGCGAGCCGGCGCGCGCCCTCGCGCCCCCTGACGACACCTGCCGTGCGGTCCCAGACGATCCGCGGGCCGCAGCTCGGCGAACTCGTCCGACGGGTAGCGGCCCGGCGAGCATGTCGAGCACGTTCTCGAGCTGGGCGCGCGCGAGGTCGGCGAACGGGTAGGCGCCGCGGACGAGGTCGTGCAGGTCGTCGACCGAGATCTCCTCGTCGGCGCAGATCGCGACGATCTGCTGCGCGAGCACGTCGAGCGGGTTGCGGGGGATCTGCGTCTCCTCGATCGCGCCCTCCCGCATCGCCTTCGCGACGACGGCGGACTCGAGCAGGTCGGCGCGGAACTTCGGGAAGATACGCCCCTTCGAGACGGCGCCGAGGTCGTGGCCCGGCGCGGCCGACGCGCTGCAGCCCCCGCGCGACGGACTTCGGGCTCTCGACCTGGATCACGAGGTCGACCGCGCCCATGTCGATCCCGAGCTCGAGCGACGAGGTGGCGACGAGGCAGGGGATCTGCCCCGCCTTCAGCAGCTCCTCGATCTCGACGCGCTGCTCGCGCGCGAGCGAGCCGTGGTGGGCGCGCGCGATCGTCGCGTCGGCGAGCTCGTTCAGCCGCAGGGCGAGCCGCTCGGCGAGCCGGCGGTTGTTGACGAAGACGATCGTCGAGCGATGCTGCTGGACGAGCTCGAGCAGGGCCGGATAGATCGAGGGCCAGATCGACGCGTGCCGTCGCCTCGTAGCCCGGCGCCATCTCGACGCCGTCGGGCAGCACGGGCTGGCGAGGCCGGCGTCGGAGCCCGGCTCGCGCATGTCCTCGAGCGCGACGACGACCTCGAGGTCGAGCTCCTTGCGGGTGCCCGCGTCGACGAGCTCGATCGGCCGGCCGCCCGACACGAAGCGCCCGATCTCCTCGAGCGGCCGCTGGGTCGCCGAGAGCCCGATGCGCTGGAACGGCTGCTCGGTGACGCGGCGAGGCGCTCGAGCGAGAGCGCGAGGTGCGCGCCCCGCTTCGTGCCCGCGACCGCGTGCACCTCGTCGACGATCACCGTCTCGACGCCGCGCAGGATCTCGCGGCCCTGCGAGGTGAGGAGGAGGAAGAGCGACTCGGGCGTCGTGATCAGGATGTCGGGCGGCGTGCGCAGCATCTGGCGGCGCTCCCGCTGATCGGTGTCGCCCGGTGCGGACGCCGACGGTCGAGCGTCGAGCCGAGGCCGGCGAGCGGCCCGCGGAGGTTCCGCTCGACGTCGTAGTTGAGCGCCTTCAACGGCGAGACGTAGAGCAGTCGCAGGCCCTCGCCGGGACGGGCGTTCAGCCGGTCGATGCCGGTCAGGAATGCGGCAAGCGTCTTCCCCGAGCCGGTGGGTGCCTGGACCAGCACGTGGGCAGCCGGTCGCGATCGCCGGCCAGGCCGCTTCCTGCGCAGGCGTCGGCCCCGCGAACGCCCGCTCGAACCACGAGCGCGTGGCGGGGGTGAAGGCAGCGAGAGCGTCCATTTCCTCCAGCGTAACGGTGGGCGACCTGCAGCGGCCGGGGGCGGCTAGGATCGCTGCATGGCGAGCGTGGCAGCCCTCCATTTCACCGGTGACCCGGACGCCGACGCATTTCTCGGCTCGAGCCCGCTGGCGCTGCTGATCGGCTTCGTGCTCGACCAGCAGGTGACCGTGCAGAAGGCATTCTCGTCACCGCTCGAGCTCTCGAAGCGGCTCGGCGGGCTCGACGCCGTGGCGATCGCGGCGATGGAGCCCGACGAGCTCGAAGAGGTGTTCCGCGAGAAGCCGGCGCTGCACCGCTTCCCCGCCAATATGGCCCGCCGGGTGCAGGAGCACTGTGCGCTCCTCGACGAGCGAGTACGGGGGCGACGCCGCCTCGGTGTGGACGGAAGCGCGCGACGGCGCCGACCTCGAGCGCCGGCTGCTCGCCCTGCCCGGGATCGGCGAGATGAAGGCCCGCACGATGATCGGCGTCCTGGCGAAGCGTCTCGACGTCCGGCCGCAGGGCTGGGAGGAGTTCGCACCCAAGCAGCTGAGCTCGGCGACGTCGACTCCGCGGAGGCGCTCGCCGAGTATCAGGCAGCCAAGCGCGCCCGCAAGGCCGCGATGCGGGCGAGCACCGCCGACGATCTCGATCGTGAACTGATGCCGATCGAGCTGCGGACGCTCAGCGACGGCGGTCAGAAGGCGGCGGAGATCGCGCGTGAGGTTGCCGCGTTCATCGGTGCCGCCCGCGCGAGCCTCGACCTGGCGCTCTACGACGTGCGCTTCGAAACCGACGCCGGCGCGCTCGTCCTCGCGACGCTTCTCGCCGCGCAGCAGCGGGGCGTCGCGATCAGGCTGCTCTACAACGTCGACCACCCGGGCCCGATTCCCGTTCCCCCGCCGCCCGAGACGAAGCCCGAGGCGATCGCGGCCCTGCCGGTGCCGACGCGCGCCATTGCCGGCGTTCCCGACCTGATGCACCACAAGTTCGTCGTCCGCGATGCGACGGACGTCTGGACGGGCTCGACGAACTGGACCGACGACTCGTGGAGCCGGCAGGAGAACGTGATCGTGCGGGTCCTGGGCTCGCCGGCGCTGGCCCACGCGTTCACGCTCAACCTGGACGAGCTGTGGGAGAGCGGCAGGGTCGAGCACTCGGGGCGCGTGCAACCCCGGCCCGTGATCCTCGACGCGGGGATCGAGGTCCGCGCCGTGGTTCACGCCGGAGTACGGGGACGCGCTCTCCCACCGGGTGGCGAAGTTCCTCGGCCGCGCCACGCAGCGCATCCGGATCGCCTCTCCCGTTCTGACCTCGGGCCCGATCCTCGGCACGCTCGTCGAGGTCGTGAACGAGAAGCGCTGCGATATCGCCGGCGTGATCGACGAGACACAGGTGGACGAGGTCTTCCACCAATGGGCGACCAACGGGGTCAGCGCCTGGAAGATCCCACTCCTGTACACGATCCTGACCTCAGCACCGTTCTCCGGGAAGCTCTCGACCCAGTGGACACCGGAGTCGCTGCACGACTTCATGCACGCCAAGGTCGTCGTCGCGGACGACGTCTCTTTCGTCGGCTCGTTCAACTTCTCGCGCTCGGGCGAGCGAAACGCGGAGAACGTGCTCGAGATCCACGACACAGCGATCGCCGACCGGCTCGCGACGTTCATCGACGGCGTGCGCGCACGGTATCCACGCACGACCCCACCAACCTCGAGTGAGGGTTGAGGACGACCGCCCGGCTGCCGAGACGTCCCTGTGAGGACCGCCGCCGTTGCAACCGTGCTCGCCGCAGTCGTCGCCACGTCGGCTGCGCTCGCGACGCCTCCGCCCGGCGCTGCCACGTGCCGGGTGTTCCCCGCGGACAACGCCTGGAACCGCCGGGTCGACACCCTTCCGGTGCTGCCGGGGTCGGCCGCGACGATCGCCGCCATCGGGCCGACGAAGACGATGCACGCCGACTTCGGCTCGGGCCTCTGGGACGGCGGCCCGATCGGGATCCCGATCACGATCGTCACGAAGGCCCAGCGCAAGAGCACCGTCCGGTTCGATTACGCCGACGAGTCCGACCGCGGGCCCTACCCGATCCCGCCCGGCGTCAAGATCGAGGGCGGCCCCGCGGCCGACGGTGACCGGCATGCACTCATTCTCGACCGCGACGCGTGCCGCCTCTACGAGCTGTTCGCCCTCCGCCACGCCGGCAACGGCTGGACGGCGGATCCGGCGCGATCTGGGATCTCCGCTCGAACCGGTTGCGTCCCGCCGGTTGGACATCCGCCGACGCGGCAGGGCTTCCGATCACGCCCGGTCTCGCGCGCTACGACGAGGTCGCGAAAGGACGGATCGACCACGCGTTGCGCTTCACGGTCTCGCGGACGAAACGGGCATACATCGCGCCGGCGCGGCACTATGCGAGCTCGCTGACCGATCCTGCCCTGCCGTCGATGGGCAGCCGGCTGCGGCTGAAACGAGACTTCGACATCACCGGGTTCCCCCGGCAGGCGCGGGTCGTGCTCCAGGCACTCAAGGAGTACGGAATGATCGTGGCGGACAACGGCTCCGACTGGTACGTCTCGGGGGCCCCGGACCCGCGCTGGTCGAACGACGACCTGCACACGCTGGGCCGCGTGCCGGGCTCAGCCTTCGAGGTCGTCGATACCGCCTCGCTGTCCGGCTGACCCCGCCCACGAGGCCCGAGATCTCGCGCATTCGCCTCGCGCGGCCGATAGCGGAACATGCGCCTCCTTGCTGCGATTCTCGTCGCTCCCATCCTGCTCGTCGGCTGGCATCTCCGGAGCGACCGCGCGCTGGAGCGGCGCCTGCAGCCGATCGCCTCCGGCATCTCCGGCCGCGCCGTCGAGGTCGACTGCCAGGGCTTTTTCGGCGAGCTCGTCGATGCGCAGGGCCGCGAGGGCGAGGTGCGCTTCAGTGCGTCCGGAATCCCGGAGCGCAAGCTGTTCCTCACACGGCCGACCTGCCAGCGGCTGCGCTCGTTCGCGAAGCGTGAGCGGCATCACGAGCTCGACTGCCTGGAGGCGCTCGACTGGCGCCTCGCCGATCCAGTCCCGTTCGACTCCGACTGCTACCGGCGCTCGTCCGACACGGTCTACGCCGTCCTGATCCTCGCCCACGAGAGCTACCACACGGCCGGAGTCACCAACGAGGCGGCAACCAACTGCTACGCGATTCAGGCGATGGCGTGGGCCGCGCTACAGCTCGGGGCGCCGCCCGACGAGGCGGAGCTGCTCGCACGCACGATGGAGGTGCTCGAACCGAAGCAGGGCTCGGGGTACGAGACGCCCGACTGCCACGCGGGCCTACCGCTCGATCTCCACCCGAGTACTCCCGACTTCCCGACGGAGCACCCGATCGAGGCGCCGAACGGTCAGGGCGGCACCACGTAGGAGCCAATCCTGCGGGCCACTTCGATCGCAGTGCGATCGTGGCCGTACGGCGCAACGACCTGAGCGCCGACCGGCAATCCGTCCGAGAACCCGACTGGAGCGGAAACGGCCGGAACGTAGAGAAGCCCGACGGCCCACAGCCACGGCGACTGCACCCGGTAGGGATGCGAGACGGCGTCGATCGTGACCCGTCGATCGTCGTGTGGAGCGTGGTCGTGTGGAATCGCCGTGACCGTCGTGACCGGGCAGAGAACGGCACTGAGCCCGGCCGTCTCCTCGCGCCAGCGCGCGAGCAGCCGGAGCCGCTGCTCGTTGGCAGCGAGCCAATCCCGCATGAGGCCGACACCGTAGATCTCCCAGGCGCGGCTCTCCCCCGCCCACGGTCTCTCACCGGCCGCCTCGGCAGCCCGCCATCGGTCTACGGTCTCGGCGGGTTCGCCCAGTGTGAGCAGCGGCGCGAGCAACTCGACGTAGAGCCGCATCGCCTCGCCCAGCCGGAGCGAGGGCCGGACCTCGACCGCGCCGACGTGCTCCGCCGCCTCGATCAGGCAGGTGCGGACACCCGCGTCGAGAGGAAAGTCGGCGTCTTCGAGCCAGACACCGATCGATCCGACCTGCGGGGCAGGCAGCTCGACGCGCCACGCGGCCGCGCGGTCGACGTCGGGCCCGGCGATCGCCCCGAGCACGAGCGCGAGGTCGTCGGCCGAGCGGGCGATCGGGCCGACCGCAGCGATAT
This sequence comes from uncultured Thermoleophilia bacterium, assembly GCA_963799905.1. Lineage (GTDB taxonomy): Bacteria > Actinomycetota > Thermoleophilia > Gaiellales > Gaiellaceae > Gaiella. The sequence continues at coordinate 22,299 of CAWCYU010000028.1, read as the reverse complement.
CCGCCTCCGCGAGCGTTCCCGGTGGCCCTGGGATGTGGCCCCGGCTCGGGACGATGCCGTAGCTCGGCTTGAGGCCGAACACGCCGCAGTTCGCGGCCGGCTGACGAATGCTGCCGCCGATGTCGCTGCCGATGTCGAGCGCCGTCAGGCCGGCGGCGACCGCTGCGGCCGCGCCGCCCGACGAGCCTCCCGCCGTGCGTCCGTGATTCCAAGGATTGCTCGTCGTGCCGAAGAGCTCGTTGTAGGACTGGATGTCGTTCGCGAGCTCCGACAGATTCGTCTTGCCGTAGACGATCGCGCCGGCCGCACGCAACCGCGCCACGACGGGCGCGTCCTCCGCCGGCACGTGCCCGCTGTAGGTCCTGCTCCCGCTCGTCGTCCGGATCCCGCTCGTCTCGATCGAGTCCTTGATCGTGATCGGGAGACCGTGCAGTGGGCCAAGCGCGTCGCCGCGGGCACGTGCCGCGTCCGCAGCGCTTGCCTCGCCTCGGGCCCGCTCGGCTGCGAGGGTGACGACGCTTCGGATCGGGCCGTCGAGCCGTTCGATTCGATCGAGGTAGAGCTCGAGCAACTCGAGGGCGCCGATCTCCCCCGTGCGAAGCGACCCTACGAGCGACGACGCGCTCTCGTAGGCGAGGGAGTCGTCGAGCCCGTCCACGGTTGCTCTCTATCACGCGCGCGGCGCGTGAGTACGCTGCGCGCGTGATCCTCGACAACGGCGTCGTTCGCACGCTCGATCGCTCGCTGCCGAGGGCCGGCGCTCTGGCGATCGCAGGCCCGCTCGTGGCCGGGGGCGTCGGAACACACGAGTGGGCGCTGCCGACGCCCGATCGCGTCGATCTCCGGGGGCGTTGCGTGCTTCCCGCGTTCACCGACGCGCACGTCCACTTTCCGACGTGGTCGCTCGAGCGGCGTGACGTCCAGCTCGAGACGGCGGACGCGGTCGCGTCGGCGGTCGCGCTCGTGGCTGCCCATTCCCGTCGAGGCACCTGGATCCGCGGGACGGGATGGCGGGACGCCACCTGGCCGCGTCCGCCGACGGCGGCCGACCTCGACACGGTCACGGGCACGACGCCGGCCGCTCTCTGGTCAAAGGATCACCACTCGCTCTGGCTGAACACGTCCGCCCTCGAGCGGGCGGGTGGCGATCTCGATGTGCCGGGCGGCGTCGTCGAACGAGACGGAGACGGCTCACCCACCGGGGTCCTGCGCGAGGAGTCGGCCTGGAGGTTCCGGGAGCGCTTCGTCGAGGTCACCGACGACGAATGGGACGACGCCGTCCGCGACGGCATCCGCGTCGCCAACGCGCGGGGGGTCGGAGCGATTCACGACAAGGACGGTGCTATCGGCGCCGCGTCGATCTTCGGCCGGATCCACGAGCGGGAAGGGCTCTCGCTTCGTGTCTGGCAGTCACTGCCCGCCGACTGCATCCCGGAGTTGGCGACGCTGGGGCTGCGGTCTCGCGTGGGCGACGACTTCCTGCGCCTCGGCTACCTGAAGGCCTTCATGGACGGAACGCTCGGATCCCGCACCGCGTCGATGCTCGACGGATCCGGGGTGCAGATCACGACCCGCGAGGAGCTGGAGGACATCGTCCTCGGCGCGGCGCACGCCGGCTGGCCGGTGGCGGTTCACGCGATCGGTGATCGCGCGAATCGCGATGCCCTGGACGCCTTCGCGGCGACCCGCGAGACGTGGGGGCCACTCGGGCTTCGGCACCGGATCGAGCACGCCCAGTGCATCGACCCCGTGGACATTCCTCGGTTCGCCGAGATCGGCGTCGCCTGCTCGATCCAGCTCTCGCACGCGCCCTCCGACCGGGACCTGGCAGAGCGGTTCTGGGCGAACCGCATCGAGGGGGCCTATGCTTTCCGGAGCCTGTTGGACGCCGGCGCCGTCGTGGCCAACGGCTCCGATGCACCCGTCGAGGAGCTCGACCCGCTGGCAGGGATCCGTGCGGGCGTCCTGCGCACGATCGACGACCGGCCCGGCTGGCGGATCGACGAGGCAGTGACGACCGAGCAGGCGATCGTCGCGTCGACCGTCACACCCGCCTGGCTCGCAGGCGACGAGCGACGGCGAGGGAGGCTTCTGCCCGGCTTTCTCGCAGATCTGGTGGTGCTCTCCCGCGATCCGTTCACGTGCCCGAGTGACGAGCTGGAGTCGGTCGAGGTCGTCTCCACCATGGTTGGTGGGCGCTGGGTGTTCCAGCCGCCCCCCTGGGATTGACCGCATCTGCGGGTATGATCCGGGGTGTGGCGACACGCACAATGCTCCAGGTCCACCAGTCCGAGACCTGCTCGGTGGCGGCCTGTGCCGAGATCATCGGCGCCAAATGGACGGTCCTGCTCGTCCACGACCTCTCGGAAGGGCCACGCCGGTTCACCGAGATCGAGCACTCGTGTGCCGGGATCAGCCCCCGGACACTGGCCGAGCGGCTGCGCTGGCTGGAATCCGAGGAGATCGTCGTCCGTCGCAGCTACGCCGAGTCGCCGCCGCGCGTCGAGTACGAGCTGACCGACAAGGGTCGGGCGCTCCTCCCGCTCGTCACGGAAATGCGCCGCTTCGGCCACGAATGGCTCGGCTGCGGCGTCCACGACGCGTAGGAAGCTACGCGTCCTTAATACGCTTTGCTTGCTGCCGCGCCGCTCCGCGGCGAACCCGGTGACAGGCTGGAGCCCGTCACCGAGCCCTTCAGAAGGGAGGGGTCGCGGGGAACCGCAGGTTCCCGGCTTCAGGATCCGCGCGCAGCGCGGCAACAAGCATGCGCCTGAGGATGCTGCGATACGCTCTTCCATCGCAGCATCCTCAGGCGCAGCATCCTCAGGCGGCCCACACCCGAACGAGCTCGACGGCAGTGGCCGCTGCCGCCGCCATGTCCTGCACGCTCGCCCACTCGCGCAGCGAGTGGTAGTTCTGGCCGCCGGTGAAGATGTTCGGCGTCGGCAATCCTTTCGCCGACAGCACCGCCCCGTCGGTGCCACCGCGGATGATCGAACGAACGGGCTCGACGCCGGCGCGCCGGATTGCCTCCTCCGCCGCGGTCACGACCCGCGGATGCTGGTCGATCACGGCACGCATGTTGCGGTAGGTCTCGTTGACCTCGACGGTGACCCGCGCACGCGGCTCGCGCGCCTCGATCGCCGCGGCGAGGCCCTGCACGAGTTGCGTGTGCTGTTCCAGGAGAGCGTCGTCGTGGTCGCGTACGATCAGCGTGATGACGGCTTCCTCGGCCGAGGCGGTGACGCGCGAGGGATGGACGAATCCTTCGCGGCCCTCGGTTGTCTCGGGTGAGAGCGAGCTCTGCGGCAACGATGCCACCAGGTCGGCCGCGAGCTTGACGGCGTTGACAAGCTTTCCCTTCGCCGAGCCCGGATGGGCGCCGCGGCCGCGAATCGTGATCCGAACCTGGCGCGCCGAGAACGTCTCGATCTCGAGCTCGCCGATCCCGGAGCCGTCGAACGTGTAGGCGACCTCGGCGCCGAACGCGTCGAGATCGAAATGGAGCGTGCCGCGTCCCACTTCCTCGTCGACGGTGAACGCGGCCCGTACCGTGGCGCGCGGCTCGGACGTGGTGCGGAGATACGCGAGGGCCGCCATGATCTCGGCCACACCGGCCTTGTCGTCCGCGCCGAGCAGCGTCGTGCCGTCACTCGTGACGATGTCGTGGCCGATCCGGGCAGCGAGCTCCGTCTCCTCGGCAGGGTCGATCACCTGGGTCGGGTCGCCGGGCAGGACGATCGGGCCGCCGTCGTAGTCCTCGTGAACGATGGGCTGCACGCCCCCGCCGGGCGTGTCGGGTGTCGTGTCGACGTGAGCGATCAGCCCGATCACGGGAGCGCCCTCTGTCCCGGGCAGGGTTGCGAAGACGTACCCGTGCTCGGTGAGCTCGACATCCTCGAGCCCGAGCTCGCCCAGCTCCTCGACGAGGCGGCGCGATAGATCGAGCTGTTTCGCCGTGCTCGGATACGTCGGCGAGTCCTCCTGCGACTGGGTGTCGATCCTCACGTACCGGAGAAACCGCTCGAGCACCCCCTCGGACAGCTCGGCGGCGAGCGGCGACGAGAACGGAGCGCTACCCAAGCCGGGCGAGGTGCCGATACAGGGCGGCTGCGGTTTCAATCCCGCGTGGAAGGTGCGTGGCGGGGATGCGCTCGTTGGGCGAGTGGATGTTCGACTCGTTGAGAGCGAAGCCGGTCAGGACGGTTGCGATCCCGCGTGCCGCGAGTGCGGAGACGAGCGGGATCGCACCTCCCGAGCGAACGAGCAGTGGTCGCGTGCCGAGCACTTCCTCGAACGCGTCGAGCCCGAGCTGCACAGCGGGGGCATCGGTCGGGATCAGTCCGGGCGGCGCCGAGGAGAGCAACGTGAGCTCGACGTCGGCGCCTGCCGGAGCAGCCTCCCGGAGCAGGGCTTCGAGCGCCGGCGCGATCACGGCGGGATCCTGATCGCCCACCAGGCGAATCGAGAGGTTCGCTTCGGACTCGACGGGGATCACGGTCTTCTGCAAGACGGGCGAGCCTCCCCGAATGCCGTGCACGTCGAGGGAGGGCTCTGCCCAGGTGCGGAGATAGAACTCGTCGGCTGCGGCTGGATCGGCCGGACGGGAGCCGGCGGCGGCGATCTCGTCGGGGCCGGCCGGCAGCGCCGTCCACGCCTGGAGCTCTGCCTCCGTGGGCGGTACCACCCCCACCCGCAGCTCGTCGGGAAGACGCCCGTCGCGTGGCAGGACGGCGGAGAGAGCCTGCATCAACGCGTGCATGGCGTTCAGCGAGGCGCCGCCGTACATGCCGGAGTGGAGATCCCGGGTACCGGTGCGAACCGTGACGTGGAAGTAGCACAGACCGCGCACCGCGATGTTGAAGCCGGGCACGTCGCGCTCGACCATGCCGCTGTCGAAGACGACCGCCGCATCCGCTCCTCGCTCGTCGGCGACGATCCAGTCGACGATCCCGTGACCACCGATCTCCTCCTCGCCGTCACACGCGAAGCGGAGGTTGACGGGAAGCTCCCCGGCGGCCGCGAGAAGCTCCGCCGCCTTGAGCAACATGTAGAGCTGGCCCTTGTCGTCTGCCGTGCCACGGCCGTAGAGCCAGCCGTCGCGCTCGACGAGCTCGAACGGCGCCGTGTCCCAGAGCTCGAGTGGATCGGGCGGTTGCACGTCGAAATGCCCGTAACAGAGAATCGTCGGCGCCGTCTCCGCATCGCGCGAGGCGCGGATCTCGCCGATCATGAGCGGCCGCTCGCCCCACTGGATCAGCTCGGCCGTGCCCCCGGCGACACGGACGCGACGAGCAACCCATTCGGCCGCAGCGGCAACGTCAGCCTGGTGCGCGGTGTCCGCGCTGACCGAAGGGATCGCGATCAGCTCGGCGAGCTCGGCGACGAGCGAGTCGAAGGGAGGCAGCTCCACGGCGGAGCGGAGTGTAGTCAAGACCGCCCGGCGTGGCCAAGCTCGGCGCCTCGGCGGAAGGTCGCCCTCACGAGGGAGGGATCACAGGGAACCGTAGGCTCCCGGCTTCAGGATCCACGCGAAGCGTGGCAGCAAGCAAATGCGTGACGAGAGCCACGATATGCTTTTCGATCGTGGCTCTCGTCACGCAACGTCGCGCACGTTGTTGGCCTCGGCCAACGCGCGCAGCTTCTTCAGGCTCTGATGCTCGATCTGGCGGATGCGCTCGCGCGTCACGTTGAAGGCCCGTCCCACCTCGTCGAGCGTCCGCGGCTGCTGGCCGTCGAGGCCGTAACGTAGTTCCAGCACGGCTCGCTCGCGAGGCGACAGCGAGCCGAGGATCGAGCGCAGCGCCTCGCGTCGCAGCGCGACCTCGGCCGCCTCGTCCGGCAGCTGCGCCGTGACGTCCGTGAGGAAGTGGCCGAACTCCGACTCGTCGTCGTCGCCGACCGGCTTCTCGAGCGAAACGGGCGTCTGCGCCGACCGCCGGATCTGCTCGACTTCCTCGACGCTGAGGTCGAGATCGCGCGCGATCTCGGGAATCGTCGGCTCGCGGGCGAGCTCGGAGCGGAGCTTCCGCTCGGAGCGGTGAATCTTGTTGAGCTTCTCGACGACATGAACCGGCATCCGGATCGTCCGGCCCTTGTCGGCGATCGCCCGGGCGACGGCCTGCCGGATCCACCAGGTGGCGTAGGTGGAGAACTTGAAGCCCTTGCGGTAGTCGAACTTCTCGGCCGCCCGGACGAGCCCGATCGTGCCTTCCTGGATCAGGTCGAGAAACGGGAGGCCCTGGTTGCGGTACCGCTTGGCGATCGACACGACGAGGCGAAGGTTCGCCTCGACCATCGCCTGTTTCGCGGCGTGCTCGCCGAGCTCGATCCGCTTCGCAAGCTCGACCTCCTGCGCCGCGGTGAGCAGCGGCACCTTGCCGATGTCCTTGAGAAAGAGCTGCAGGGTGTCGGTGGAGATCTCGGCTTCGGCCTCCCACTCCTTCTCTGCCTCCGCCTCGGTCTGCTCGGTGCCGACGACGTCGACCTGCGCCTCTTCGAGGGCGGTGTAGAACTCGTCGAGCTGGGCGGGATCGAGGTCGAGCTCGTCGAGCGCGAGCGCGATCTCCTCTGCGTCGAGCTTGCCGGCACCCTTGCCGGATTCGAACAGCGTGCGCACCTCGAGCAGATCGAGGACTCCCGCGGTAACGGGGGCCTGCGCCGTGCCAGTCGAATCAGCTGCGCTCAAAACCTTCCCCATTTCCGTCGAACGGATGGCAACCATCCATCGAGACCGCAGTGACCGTAGCCGTCGGACGGGTCCGGCGTCAAAAAAATCGCCCGCGAAATTCGGCGGGGTCGACTAGATGCCGGCGGCGCGGAGCTCGTCCAGGTATCGCTTTGCCACGCCGACGAGCGGCGAACCCGGGTCGACCGTGGAGACCAGCCGAAGCTGCCGGCGGGCCTGCTTGACCTCGCCCGACCAGAGCAGCAGGAGCCCGAGGTGGAAGCGGACCGTCGCGGCTTTGGGGAAGGTGCGCGTCAGCGGGCCGAGTCGTGCGAACGCCTTGGCGGGCTGCGTCTTGTCGAACAACCCGACCGCCGCAGCAACACGTGCTTCGGGATCGCCGGGCCGGCGCCGCGCGGCCTCGGCGTACACGCGCTCGGCCGACAGCTGTCGTCCGAGCCGTTGCAGCGCCGCGCCGTAGAAGAGACGGTCGGCGACGGTGCCGTTGCGGGCGCGCCGCTCGAGCGCCCCGAATTGAGCCGGAGGCGGCAGCCGCCGGATCGCCGCGGGCACCTCACCGATCGGAACGAAGATGGGAAGGTTGCGCGCGAAGTTCGGATGCAGCAGGTTCCCTGCCGTGACGGCGTAGGCCGTATCCGGCTCGAGCTCGGCAGCCGATTGCCACGCCGCTTTGGCTCCGTCTTGCCCGGCCCAGAACTGCGCCAGCCCGAGATTCAGCTGCACCGCGGCGCTCTTCGGGTGCAGGCCCGACAACTGCGTCAGGCGCGCGACCGTGCCATCGGGCCAGCGGCTGAACGACTCCCCGATTCGGGCCTCGAGCGAATCGTGGCGGGCGAACAGCTTCTCCGCCTGCGAGTGCTTGCCCGCCTCGTACAGGCTCAGGCCTTCCCGCAGGTCGCGGGCCTCGCGGTCGACGCGGACACCGAGATCGAGGGAGAGCGGAGGCGACCCCGACCGGACGGTGGGGGCCACGGACGCAACGCTCGACGGCTCGTCTGCCGTAACGGCGGTGATGCCCCACACGGCGGCCGCTGCGACGAGCGCGGCACCGGCGACGATCAGGCTGATCCGGGTGCGCGCGCTCACGGGCGGACGGTAGCCGGGAACACCAGCGCCGCGCCGACGTTACAGCAGAGACGGGCTCGTATTTGCCAACCCACGCATCGCTATACTCAGGAAAGTAATGGCTACGTACAGAGAGCTTCTCGCGCAGGTCAAGGACGACATCGACGAGGTCTCCTCCGTCGACGTGCACCAACGCCTCGACGAGGAAGACCGGCCGCTGTTGCTCGACGTCCGCGAGCAGGACGAGTGGCACGAGGGTCATCTCCCGGGCGCAGTGCACGTGCCCCGTGGCAATCTCGAGTCGCGCGTCGAGGCGCTCGTGCCCGACAAGTCGCGGGAGATCATCGTCTACTGCGCGGGTGGCTCGCGCTCGGCGTTCGCGGCCAAGTCGCTCGCCGAGCTCGGGTACGACAACGTCGTCTCGATGGCAGGCGGCTTCACGGACTGGAAACGGAACGGGTTCGACTTCCAGACCCCGCGCGCGCTCACGTCCGAGCAGCGCGCCCGCTACTCGAGGCACATCCTGATCCCGGAGGTCGGCGAGGAGGGGCAGCAGAAGCTGCTCGACGCACGTGTCCTCCTGATCGGAGCAGGCGGGCTCGGCTCCCCGGCGTCGCTCTATCTCGCGGCAGCCGGAGTCGGCACCCTCGGCATCGTCGACGCCGACGTGGTCGACGACTCGAACCTGCAGCGGCAAATCGTGCATTCGACGAACACGCTCGGGGAGCCCAAGGTGCTGTCGGCGAAGCGCGCCCTCGAGGCGCTCAACCCCGACGTGGACGTGATCACCTACGAGGAGCGCCTGACCTCCGAGAACGTCGAGCGGATCCTTGCCGACGGCTGGGACGTGATCGTGGACGGAGCCGACAACTTCCCGACGCGGTACCTCGTGAACGATGCCTCCGTCTGGCACGACATTCCGGTGGTGCACGGCTCGATCTACCGCTTCGAGGGCCAGGTCACCGTCTTCCACCCGCACGTCGGCCCCTGCTACCGGTGCCTCTACCCTGCCCCGCCTCCGCCCGAGCTCGCGCCGAGCTGCGCGGAGGGTGGTGTGCTCGGCGTCCTGCCCGGGATCGTCGGCTCGCTGCAGGCAAGCGAGGCGCTGAAGCTGATTCTCGGAGCGGGCGAGACCCTCACAGGCCGCCTGCTTCTCTTCGACGCCCTGCACACGACCTTCGACGAGGTGATCGTGAAGAAGGATCCGACCTGCCCCGTCTGCGGCGAGTCACCCTCGATCAGCGAGTACATCGACTACGTCGAGTTCTGCCAGGGCCCGGTTCACGTATGACGGCCGTCGTCCGCATCCCGCCGACGCTGCGGGCGGAGGTCGGGGGCGAACGTCAGGTCGAGGCCGACGGTGACACCGTCCGCGCGGTGCTCGAGGATCTCGTCACCCGCCACCCTGCCCTCGGGCCGCAGATCCTGAACGGAGGTGAGATCGCCACCTTCGTCAACGTCTACCTGGGCGGCGAGGACGTCCGGACGCTGGACGGCCTCGACACGGCCGTCTCGCCGGGGCAGACCGTGATCCTGCTCCCCGCGATGGCCGGTGGGTCGACGCCGCCTCGGTCGCTGCCGGTCGTCACCTCGCTCCTCGACCTCGTCGGCAACACACCTCTCGTCGAGCTGAGCAGGATCTCGCCGAAGGCAAGCGTGAAGATCTACGCAAAGCTCGAGGGTCAGAATCCGACCGGCTCGATCAAGGACCGGGTGGCCAAGTCGATGATCGAGGCGGCGGAAGCATCGGGCGAGCTGGCACCGGGCAGGCACCTGCTCGAGCCGACGTCCGGCAACACGGGTCACTCGCTGGCCATGATCGCGAAGCTGAAGGGCTACCCGCTCACCTGCGTGATGCCGGAGAACGCGACGGAGGAGCGCAAGCGCCTGCTGCGGCTCTACGGTGCCGAGATCGTGCTGTCGCCGGGGGCCGAGGGGTCGAACGGCGCCGTTCGGCTTGCGCTGGACCTGGCGGAGCAAGACCCCAGGTACTTCATGCCGTTCCAGTATGCGAACCCGGCCAACCCGCGCGCCCACTACGACGGCACGGGAGCCGAGATCGCAGAGGCGCTCGACCGGGTCGACGTGCTCGTGGCGGGGCTCGGCACGGGCGGCACCCTGATGGGAACGGGTGAGCGTCTGCGCGAGTCGTTCCCGGACATCGTCGTCGCCGCTGCGGAGCCGCTGCCCGGCGATCCGGTGATGGGCCTGCGCTCGCTCGACGACGGCTACGTCCCCCCGATCCTCGACGTCTCCAAGCTCGACCGCAAGATGCTGGTCTCGAACCGGGAGTCCGTGCTGGCGGTGCGGGCGCTGCTCGAGCTCGAGGGAATCTTCGCCGGCGTCTCCTGCGGCGCAGCCGTCCACGTCGCGCGCAAGATCGCCGAGGAGATGGACGAGGGCGTGATCGTGGCAATCCTCGCCGATGCCGGCTGGAAGTATCTTTCCGCGGACTTCTGGGAGGCCTCCGAGGAGGACCTCGAGCAGTCCATGGAACGCACGATCTGGTGGTAGTTCCCGCCGACGTGCGGGCCGCGCTCGTTGCGCACGCAAACGCCGAGCTGCCGAACGAGGCATGCGGGCTCGTCCTGTTCGAGCACGACGTCGCCCTCGAGTACGTGCCGGGCCGCAACGCCTCCCCGTCTCCGTATCACTTCGAGCTCGAGATCGACCCCGTCATCTGGGCCGACCTGAACGACCGCGAGCTCGGCCAGGCCGTCTTCCACTCGCACGTGTCGTCGCCCCCCGTCCTTCACGGACGGACGTGCAGCACATCGGTCTCTGGGCGGGACAGCCCTATTTGATCTACACCGTACGCACCGACGAGCTCGCCGCGTGGCGGATCGTCGACGGCACGATCGAGGCGCTTCCGCTCGCCTGACCGCGCCCGGTGCCGCCGCAACGGAGGTCGGCGCTCCGATGTGGCACGGAGGGGCATGAGCCGGGGGGGACGCGGGTGCCCCCCACGGACGGACCGTGCTCCGGGGCGAGCCCAAAACCCGCCCCGAAGCACCGCCGCTCAGCTGACCTTGAACGAGCCCTTCATGAAGCTGGCGTGCGGGTCGCAGACGAACTTGTACGTGCCCTTCTTCAGTGTCACCGTGAACGTCTTCGTGCCGGTGGCACCGACGCTCGTCATGACGTTGACTCCTGGGCCCGTGAGGTGGAAGTTGTGCTGACCGGACTTGTCGGCGACCACCAGCTTGATCTTGCCTGCCTTGGTGGGCTTCTTCGCCATCGTGATCGTGAAACCCGGGCCGACGGTGCCGTTGAACGTCGGTGTCGCTGCGAATGCCGGCACCGCGGCGGCGAGCGCGGTGACGGTGACGGTTGCGAGGACGATCCTCTTCATTGGACTCCTTCGTTCCGATTGCTGGTCATACCCCTTGTACGAGCGTACTGGCCGGATGGTTTCCGGCTGTCAGGGCTCGAGGGCACGGTTCTCGGCGGCCGAGCGGTAGAGGGCCTCGATCGTGCGAGCCTGACCGAGCGCGTCCGCGCGTCCGAGCAGCGCGGGCGCGGCTCCGGTGATCGCATCCGCCAGGTTTTCGAGCTCGAGCCGGTAGGAGCTCCCCGCCGGCACGTCGACCACCTCGACGTCATCGGCAACCTCACTCCCGCTGCGGCGGGAGACGGTCACGCTGCCGCCCCAGTCGATCCGCCACGGCGCCTCGACGATGAGCACGCCGTCCTCCCCGACCACCTCGAGCGCCTGCCGCTTCGGTGACCTGAACGACGCCTCGAACTGGCCGACGACATCGTCGGCGCATCGCAGCGTGCCGTGGAATGCCATGTCGATCCCGGTCGTCCCGATCACCTGCTCACCGCGGACGCGCTCCGGCTCGCCCGCGATCGCGCGAATCCCACTGATGCAGTAACAGCCGACATCCATCAGGGCGCCACCGTCGAGCTCGGGCAGAGCCCTGACGTCGGAGAGGTCGCCGAGCGGGAAGGTGAACGTCGACTTGACGGCGCATACCCGGCCCACCGCGCCGGCGGTCACGAGCTCCTGCACCTTCAGCGTCTGGGGGTGATGCCGGTACATGAACGCTTCCATCAGGACGAGACCTGCTCCCTCGGCGAGATCGAAGGCCTCGTCGACCTCGGCCGACCGACGCGAGTACGGCTTCTCGCAGAGCACGTGCTTGCCGGCGGCAAGCGCCTTCAACGTCCACTCGTGATGCATGCCGTTCGGGAGCGAGATGTAGACCGCGTCGACGCCGTCGTCGCCCAGCAGCTCCTCGTAGCTCCCGTGCGCCCGCTCGAGCCCGTGCTCCGCGGCGTACGCCTCGGCCTTGCCCCGATCGCGACTTCCGACCGCGACGATGCGGACGCTGTCCGATTCTGCCGCGCCGGCCAGGATCTCCTTGTTGATGTTGGCGGTGGACAGCAGGCCGATCGTGGTCGTCATCGTTCCTCCAGAGGTTCGAGAGTTGGGTAGAGCTTCCGGAATCGGGCGTAGAGATCGTCGTAGGCGGCAGTTGCCGACGGCTCGGGCTCGATCGTGGTCCCGACCCGAACGCAGCGCGTAACGGCGTCGTCGACGTCCGCGAACATGCCGCCGGCGACCCCGCCGAGCAGCGCCGCTCCGAAGGCCGAGCCTTCCTCCACCGCCGTCGTCTCGAGCGGCAAGCCGAGCACCGACGACAGGATTCGCAGCCAGGCGGCCGACCGGGCGCCGCCGCCGGAGACGCGCGCCGAGCCGGCGTCGACGCCCAGGTCTCGCAGGAGCTCGACGGAGTCGCGAAGGCCGAAGGCGACGCCTTCCAGCACGGCTCGCACCATCGCGCCGCGGTCGTGGCGGATTCCCAGGCCGACGAAGGCCGCCCTCGCATTCGGGTCGGCATGCGGCGTGCGCTCACCCGCGAGATAGGGCTGGAACAGCAGCCCTTCTGCACCCGGGGGCCACGTCTCGGACTCCTCCGCGAGCACGTCGAACGGGACGTCGGGCGCGAGCCGGTCGTGGAACCATTGCAGCGAGCCGGCCGCCGACAGCATCACCCCCATCGCGTGCCACGCACCCGGCACGGCATGGCAGAAGGCGTGCACCCTCGCCCGCGGATCGGCGCGAAAGGACGGGAGGGCGGCGAAGACGACGCCCGAGGTGCCGAGGACGACCGAGAGCGGCCCGTCGCCCGACGCTACTCCGACACCTCCTACCCCAACACCTCCTACCCCAACGCCCAGAGCGGCGGCAGCGCAGTCCCCGGCGCCGGCCGCGACGGGGATTCCACCGTCGATCCCGTCGTCACCGATCGTGCGCCCGCTGACCTCAGGCGACTCGAGCAACGGCGGGAGCCAGGCGGCAGGCAGCTGCAACGCGTCGAGGACGTCCGACGACCAATCACGCCGCGCAACGTCGAGGAGGAGCGTGCCGGAAGCGTCGGCGACGTCTGTCGCCCATGCGCCGCTCAGCCGCAGCCGCACGTAGTCCTTCGGCAGCATGACCCGGGCGATCCGTGCATAGCTGTCGGGCTCGTGGCTCCGCAGCCAGAGGAGCTTGGGGGCGGTGAAACCGGTCAGCGCGCGATTGCCGGTCAGCGCGATCAGCCGGTCGAGACCGATCCGCGACTCGATCTCGTCGCACTCCGCACCCGTTCGCTGGTCGTTCCAGAGGATCGCCGGCCGAATCACCTCATCGGCGGCGTCGAGGCAGACGAGCCCGTGCATCTGTCCGGAGAGGCCGATGCCGCAGACCTCGCGGCCCGCGGCGACCTCTGCCAGTGCAGCACGGGACGCGCTCCACCAGTCCTCGGGATCCTGCTCGGAGAATCCAGGCTGCGGCGTGGACAGCGGGTAGTTGCGCTCCGCGCGGGCGACGACCGCCCCGCCGGATGCGACCGCGACCGCCTTCACCCCCGTCGTGCCGACGTCGATCCCGACGGCGACGGTCACGTCAGCAGCCCGGCGGGCGCGACCGGCGCACCCGTCTCCGTCGAGCGCGCGAGCGCGAGGACGGCCGCGAGGCTCGTCAGGTTGTCGGCACCGGAAGTCTCCGGCTGCTCGCCGGCCAGGATCGCGCGCCGCAGCTCCCAGAGCACCCCGCGGCGATCGAGTGCCGGGAGGGCCGGCAGGGCGACGACTGCGGGAGCGCTGCCGTACCGTTCCAGCGTCACCCGGCCGCGCAATGCGGCGGTCGGCGCGCCCGTCCACGTGGCACGGGCTTCCGAGCCGACGAGCTCCCAGTCTCCGTTCCAGGACGTATGACGGTCCGGCGCGGCCCAGCTGCCCTCGTACCCCACGGGCACTCCGCCCGAGAGGGTGAGGACGGCTGCGACGTTCGGGTCGTGCCGGAACGGCGAGTCCGGGGCACGCCAACTGCGGCCTTCGGCGATCTCGACGTCGCGGCCCGTGATCTGGCGGATCAGGTCGATGTGATGGATCGCCATGTCGAACAGAAGCGGATGCGGCATGCGCCCGCGCCAATCGCGCGGTGAGATCCATGCCGTCCGGAGGTCCTTGCGGAAGGTGATCCGCATCCCGAGCAATGCACCCAACGTGCCCTCGGCCACCAGTGCCTGCAGCGCGCGCGACTGGCGGCGAAAGCGATAGTTCTGCGCCACCATCAGGATGCGGTCGGCACGGTCGGCCGCGTCGACTGCCGCCCGCGCCTCCGCGAGATCGAGCGCGAACGGCTTCTCGGAGACCACGTGGCACCCCGCCGCGAGTGCCGTCTCGGCGAGCCGCCGGTGCGTTGCGGGCGGGGACACGAGCACGACCACGTCGGGGGCACAGAGGGCGAGTGCCCGCTCGAGGGTGCGGAAGGCCGGGACGCCGAGCGTCTCGGTCGCCCAGGCGCGAGAGACCTCCGCAGCATCGACGATCCCGGCAAGGGAGAAGCCCCGGGTCCGGCACACGACCTCTTCCGCCCAGCTCCGACCCCACAGCCCGGCTCCCACCTGCACGACGCGAAGGGCCCTCACGCGCAGAGATCCGCTGCGACGGCGAGGTACGCATCGTGGCACCGCGCGAGGGATGCCAGGTCAACCCACTCGTCCTCGCCGTGGAGCCCGCCGACGGAGGGCCCGAAGACCACGGTCGGGATCCCCGCGGCTGCGAGAAGCGCGGAGTCGGCCCAGAAGGCGACCCCGCCGACCTCCTTCTTGCGGATGTGCGTGAGCAGCGACCGCACGACCGACTCGTCGGCCGAGGTCTCGAACGGCTCGCGATGGAATGGGAGGCTGACGGCCGCGTCCGTTCCGGCGACGAGCCCATCGAGCTCGGCGCGCACTGCCGCGACGCTCTCGCCGGGAATCGTGCGCCGCTCACCTTGAAGCCGACAGGAAGCCGGGTAGCTCGAATACTCCTGGCCTCCCTCGATCACGGACGCATGTATCGACCCGGTTCCGAGCAGTGCATGATCCGCACCCTTCCGAAGCCGCCGGTCGAGCGCGGCGATGCCCGACAGAACCGGGCCCATCGCGGCAATCGCATCGACTCCGAGGTCGGGTCGAGAACCATGAGCGGCGTAGCCGCGGATCGCGACTTCGAACGCGACGAAGCCCTTGTGCGCCACCGCCACCACTTCTTCGGTCGGCTCGGTCACGATCGCAGCGTCGGCCGGCGTGCGGCGCACGAGCTCCTCCGTGCCGACGCTGCCGACCTCCTCGTCGGCGACCGCTGCGACGATCACATCGCCGCGGAACGCGCCGGCGGCAGCGGCTCTGCCGACGAGCATGATCGCGGCGAGGGAGCCCTTCATGTCGCCCGCGCCGCGTCCGTGCAGCTTTCCGTCTGCGACGACAGGCTCGAAAGGTCGGTCCATGCCCGCTACGCCGACCGTGTCCATGTGCGCGTTCAGCAGCAGCGAGCGCCCGCCACCCGTCCCACGGGCGACACCCACGACGTTGGGTCTCCCGGCCGCGGCTTCGTACAGCTCGACCTCGAGCCCGGCCGCGTCGAGCCATCCCGCCACGAAGCCGGCGATCTCGTGCTCGCCGGCGGCGCCGGCGATCAGATCGGGGTTGACCGAGTCGATCGAGACCAGGTCCGCCGTGAGCGCGGCAAGGTCGTCGACGAGCGCCATCGGCTCACGCGCCGAGCGCGGCGTACACGATTTCGTAGGCGCGGACCGCGTCCTTTGTGGATTGCGCCTCGCGGAGCGCTGCGTCGTCGATCCGGCCTGCCACGGCATCGATGAAGTTCCACTGCACGACGGAGCGCCTCACGGCCGCGACTGCGTCCTCGGTGTACGGGTAGAGGTCGAACCCGAGCCGCTCGCCCTTGTCGCCGTAGCCTGCGCGCCGCAGCTCCAGCGCGAGCTCGAGCGTCTCCATGAACGCCGTCGCGCCGACCATGTTGTCGTCGTCGAAGGTGCCCCAGCCGCTGTTGGCGTGCTGGTGCCCGAGCAGGCCTTCGGCCGCGAGCATGGCGGCGTACTCGCCGAGGTTCTCGCCGTTCATGATCAGGTGCTGCCAATCCATGTTCACCTGGACGTTGCGGATTCCCTGGGCGCGGAGCGTGTGGATCACGTGCAACGTCATCCCGATGTTGCGCATCAGGATCTTCATCGCCGGCTCGCTGTTCTTGTGCTCGAGGAACAGCTTCACGCCGTGCTTGTCGCACACCTCGGCAGCCTGACCGATCCCGTCGATCAACCACTTCCACGAGTCGGCGTAGGGTGTCTGGAACGGGTAGTTGTAGCCCTCGCAGCCGGGCCAGATGACGAACTGCGCGCCGATCGAGCCGGCGAAATCCGCCGCCTCGAGGGTCAATCGCACGGCTTCGGCGCGTGTCGCCGGGTCGGGCGAGACGAGGCCGCCGCGACCGAACCGCGGGTCGAGATGCAGGCCAGAGCAGATCGTGTAGACCCCGTGGCCGTCGAGCGCCTCACGCACCTCGTCGAGATTCTCCGGCGAGAGCTCGTAGGGGTAGTGGAACTCGTAGTCGTCCATCAGGTCGCCCAGCCCTTGGACGGCACGGCGCACCTTATCGGCGGTGGACACATTCGTCAGTTCCGGCTGGTACCCGACGGGGATGAAGCGCGTGATCATCGGCCCGAGGGCCCAGATGCCGAGTGATGTCTTCATCCGCAGTTTCTCCTCGCGTTCGTGGGGCGACTCGTAGTATCTCGCAAACAGCAGTGGGTTCCACCGGAGAGGAGCAGCGTGAGCGAGGGACGAACGGGAATCGGCGCGAAGGCACCGACCGACGCCGTCGGCGTGATCGACGAGATCGGGATCGGGATGCTCGGCTACGCGTTCATGGGCAAGGCGCACTCGAATGCGTTCCGCAAGATCCAGTACATGACGTGGCCGCCGCCGTTGATGCCGCGGCTCGTCGCGATCGCCGGCCGGGACGAGCAGGCCGTTGCAGGCGCAGCCCAGCGCTACGGGTACGAGCGCTGGACGACCGACTGGCGGGACATCGTCGCCGATCCTGCGATCGGCCTGTTCGACAACGGTGGCCCGAATTCGCTGCATGCCGAGCCGACGATCGCCGCGGCCGAGGCGGGCAAGCACGTCCTCTGCGAGAAGCCGCTCGGTCGTGACGCCGACGAGAGCTACGACATCTGGCAGCGGGTGGCCGCGACCGGCGTCAAGCATCTCTGCGCGTTCAACTACCGCTTCGTCCCAGCCGTGCGCCTTGCCCGCGAGATGATCGACGCGGACGAGCTCGGCGAGATCCGTCACTTCCGCGGCCGCTACCTCCAGGACTGGGGCGACGACCCGACGCTCGACACGTGGCGCTTCGACGCCGCGGCGGCCGGGTCGGGAGCGCTGGGTGACCTCGGTGCGCACGTGATCGACCTCGCGCGCTTCCTCGTCGGGGACATCTCCACGGTGTCCGCGCTCGTCCACACGTTTCTTCCCGGCAGGCAGGTCGACGACGCGATCGAAGCCGCCGTCGAATTCGAGGCCGGCGCGATCGGGACGATCGAGGCGACGCGGCTCGCACTCGGGCGCCGGAACGCGTTCCAGTGGGAGATCAACGGCTCGAAGGGCTCGCTCGCCTTCGACATGGAGAAGCTGAACGAGCTCCAGGTATTCCGCGCCGACGGCGACCGGGCCCGCGGGTTCAAAACGGTGCTCGTCTCCGAGGCCGACCATCCCTTCTGGGAGTTCTGGTGGCCGCCGGGGCACATCATCGGCTGGGGTGAGACGTTCGTACACGAGCTCCACCATCTTCTGCGTGCGATCGCAGAGGACACGGAGGTGGCGCCGTACGGAGCGACGTTCGAGGACGGCTATCGCGCCGCGGAGGTGTGCGACGCGATCGTCCGCTCGAGCGAGAGCGGGCTGCGCGAGACGATCGAGTACCGCTGATCCGAGGCCACGGTGTACCGGGCCGGGGTCGGTCTGGCGACCGACCCCGGCCCGGCGAGCATCTCAGCGGCCGGCGCGCTCGAGCCGACGTCGGGAGACCGTGTCGAGCGTGACCGCTGCGAGCAGGATCGCGCCCGTGACCATGAACTTGATCGACGAGCTGTAGCCGAGCAGATCGAGGCCGTTCGCGACCGTCGCGATCACGAGGGAGCCCATGAGGGCGCTGATCACCCGGCCGCGGCCGCCGAACAGACTCGTGCCGCCGATCACCGCGGCGGCGATCGCGTCGAGCAGGATTGTGCCGCCGCCCGCGTTGAGGTCGACGGAGCTCAGCCGCGAGGCGAAGATGACGCCGCCCATCCCGGCCATCGCGCCCGAGATCATGAACACCTTCATACGGATGCCCGGGACGTTGATGCCGGCGCGCCGGGCGGCCTCGGCGCTCCCGCCGACCGCATAGACGTGGCGGCCGAACGTCGTGCGCTCTGCGACCCATGTCCAGAAGACGAGCAGGATGATCACGATCAGGAACGAGACGGGGAAGCCGCGCTCCTGGTTCGCCCAGTAGATCGCACCGAACGCGATCACGACGAAGCCGACGAGCTTGAGCGTCACGATGATGAGGTTGTCCGTATGGATGTCGTGGCGTCTTCTACTGACGACTCCCGCAAGCGTCGAGAGTATGAACAACCCGCTCGCGATCACGGCGAGGACGTAGCCGGCGGTGTCCGAGAAGAAGTAGTTCGACACGTTGTTCACGAGCTCGTTGTCGATCGTGATCACGCCCGTGTCGCCGATCGAGTAGAGGATCACGCCCTGCCAGAAGAGCAGCCCGGCAAGCGTCACGACGAACGAGGGCACTCCGATGATCGCGACAAAGCTGCCCTGGAAGAGCCCGATCAGCGCCGTGATGATGATCGCGATGATGATCGCGACGATCCCCGACGTCTGGAAGCTCCCGTCGGGGAACTGCAGCTTCGCGACGACGACCCCCGCGATGCCGGACACATAGCCGATCGAGAGGTCGATCTCCCCGAGGAGGAGCACGAACACGACACCGATGGCGATGGTCGTGACGCCCGCCATCTGCACCATCAGGTTGGTGAAGTTGCCGGCGGTGAGGTAGTTGCTGTCCTGCGAGTAGAAGAAGCTGACGATCAGGATCAGGCCGATGATCACGGGCAACGTTCCCGCATCGCCCGCTTTGATCGCCTCCCAGCGGCGCCGGATGTGGTCGACCAGGCTGTTCCCGTCCGGCGACGCCGGGACCTCGGCCGGGGTATCGGCCGTGCTCTCCGAGCCGCTCATGCCTGCTCCTCCTCATCCGTCGTCTGGCTGACTCCCGCGACCTTCGTCGGGACGCCTGCCGTGATCGCGTGCACGACCTCCTGCTGGGTCACTGCGTTGCGTTCGAGCAATGCCGCGTTGCGCCCGAGGCGGAGCACCGTGATGCGGTCCGCCGCCTCGAAGATGTCGTGGAGGTTGTGCGAGATGAGGATGACCGCGAGACCCTGAGCGGCGAGTCGCTTGACGAGATCGAGGACCTGCCGGGTCTGGGCGACGCCGAGCGCAGCGGTCGGCTCGTCGAGGATGACGAGGCGCGAGTTCCACATCACGGCGCGGCCGATCGCCACCGACTGACGCTGCCCACCCGAGAGGCTTGCCACGGGCTGCCGGATCGAGCGGATCGTGGTGACCGAGAGCGACTTCAGCGTCTGGGAGGTCTTCGCCTCCATGATCGCCTCCTTGAGGCGCCAGATGACGTCATGCTCTTCGCGGCCGAGGTACATGTTCTGGACGACGTCGAGATTGTCGCAGAGCGCGAGATCCTGGTACACGACCTCGATGCCCAGCTTGGCGGCATCCTTCGGCCCGGAGATCGAGACCTTCTTGCCCTCGAAGAAGACGTCGCCCTCATCGATCGAGTAGATACCCGCGAGACACTTGATCAGGGTCGACTTGCCGGCGCCGTTATCGCCGACGAGGGCCATCACCTCACCCGCCCGGACCTCAAAGTCGACGTCGGTCAGGGCCTCGACCGAGCCGAAGCTCTTGAAGATGTTGCGCGCCTCGAGCATCGGAACCTCGGTGCTGGTCGAGGCGGGTGGAACCGGAGCCATGGTCTCGGTCACGCGTGTTCTCCCGGTGTCGGCGGGTTGAGGGGGGTCGCTTACGCGACCCCCCACCCGAGTTGCGTGGTACTAGCAGAACTTCTTGTACGAACCCGTGCACACCTCGGACTTCTTGAGCTGTCCGTCCGCGTACAGGATCGCGATGTTCTTCTTCGTGATCCAAGTCGGCGTCGCGAGGAACGACGGCACATTGCCCTTACCGTTGTTCGTCGTGCCGTTGGTCTTCGGCTTACCGCCCTTGAGGAGCGCGAGCGCGACCGCGACCGCACCGTTCGCCTCGACCTTGGCGGGCTTGTACACCGTCCCGGACTGCCAGCCCGAGATGATGTTCTGCGCACCCTGTGCCGTCGCGTCCTGACCGGACAACGGGATCTGACCCAGCTTCTTGGCCTTGAGCGCGGTCACAACAGCGTTCGCGAGACCGTCGTTCGCCGCCGCAACGGCGTCGATCTTGTTGCCGGTCTTGACGAGCATCTGCTCGAAGACCGTCCGGGCCTTCTGGTTGTCCCACTCCGGAACACCCTGGTCCGGGCCCTTGGCCGCCTTGCCGCTCTTGATGAGCGGGTCGAGGATGCTCCCGTAGCCCTGCTTGAAGAGCTTCGAGTTGTTGTCCGTCGGGCCACCGTTGAGGTACGCGATCACCGGCTTCTTGCCGGCGGTGAACTGGCCCTTCGCCGTCATCGCGGCGAGGACGCCCCTACCCATGAACTTGCCGACCGTGGGGTTGTCGAACGACACGTAGTAGTCCGCACCTTTGCAGCCGGTGTTGAGGCGGTCGTAATCGATGACCTTCGCGCCGCGTGCCCGGGCGTTCGAGATGATCTTGCAGCCCGAGCCCGTGTCGAGGCTGGTCACGAGAACGACCTTGGCGCCGTTGGCGAGGCACTGGTCGGCCTGAGAGACCATCTTCTGTGCGTCACCCTCGGCGTTCACGACGGTTGCAGCGATGCCGGCCTTCTTGAAGGCAGCGATGAACGTGGGCCTGTCCTGCGTCTGCCAACGAACCGACGACTTCGTGTCCGGCAGCAGCACGCAGGCGGGCGCCTCGGCTGCGGACTTGCTGCTCCCTGCGAACGCGGCCGTGACCGCAACGCTCACCGCGACGAGCGCGACGACGGAAGCAATGACGAATTTCTTCACGATAACTTCTCCTCCTGGTGATGTGCCTTGACTACGGCGGGGCAAGGGTACAACCCTTCGGGGCTGGGTTCAACAGCGCCATCCCGAAAACAGTGCGCAAGCTGTTCGAGCGCGGTGGACACCTCCTTCGTCAATTGTCCCGGTACCGACCGCCGTCGCCCAGCAGAACCAGCTGGTCGAGCAACAGACCCCTGGTCGGCATCGGACTCCCATGTCAGGAAACAACCTCTCGCAACACTCCCGGGCGCTCGGTGACGAGCCACGGGTCGGCCAACACGGCCGCCAGCGTCAGCGCGGCCGCTCCGCGGACGGCGGCGCCTTCACCGAACTCGACGCCCGCACCTCGCACCCCGACCAGGCGGACGAGAGAACGCGCTCAGCGAGCACCGCCCGCACGTCGTCCATGAGCCACGGCGCGAGGGGACCGAAGCACCCTCCGAGGACGACCACATCGACGTCGAACATGTTCACCGCCGACGCGAGCCCGATGCCGAGGTAGCGGCCCGCCTCGGACAGGCTCCGGAGGACGGTGGCATCGCCTCCCGTCGCGCGGCACACGAGCTCCTTCGTCACGTCGCGCGTTCCTCCCTCGGCGCCCACCGCGATACCGGCCCGGCGCGCGATCGCCTCCTGACCAACGAACGTCTCGAGGCAGCCGCTCGAGCCGCAATTGCACCGGGGCCCCTCGGGGTCGACGGTGATATGACCGAACTCGCCGCCAAACCCGTGCGCCCCCCGGAAGAGGGCTCCGTCGACGTAGATGCCGCCCCCGACGCCCACCTCGCCGAACACGCAGACGAAGTTGTCGAGATCACGCGCAGCGCCCTGCCAGTGCTCGGCGACCGCAGCGAGGTTGGCCTCGTTATCGGCGCGCACGGCCAGGTTCGGGAGCCGGGCAGCGAGCTCGTCCGCGACGGGGATCTCGGACCAGCCGAGGTTCGGGGCACGCAGCAGCGTTCCCGTCTGCGCCTCGACGAGGCCGGGAAGCGCGACCCCGACGCCGGCCGGG
>CAWCYU010000027.1:0-10630 GCA_963799905.1 uncultured Thermoleophilia bacterium | reverse complement strand
TAGCGGGGGCAGGATTTGAACCTGCGACCTCCGGGTTATGAGCCCGGCGAGCTACCTGACTGCTCCACCCCGCGACGCGGCGTTCATCGTAGCACTGTCCTGCCCGCAGGGTGCTCCTGTTAGCGTTCGGGTATGGCCTTCTGGATCGCCCTTGCGGTGTTGCTGCTCGCGGTCGCGGGCGCGGGCATCGCTTTCGTCGTCGTCGGCGGGCTGCGACTCTGGCGGGACATGAAGCGGGCGAGCGCGCTGCTCGGCGGAGAAGTCGACCGCATCAGCGAGTCCTCG
Source organism: uncultured Thermoleophilia bacterium (assembly GCA_963799905.1). Taxonomy (GTDB): domain Bacteria; phylum Actinomycetota; class Thermoleophilia; order Gaiellales; family Gaiellaceae; genus Gaiella. The sequence continues at coordinate 10,345 of CAWCYU010000027.1, read as the reverse complement.
CGCCAGATCGAGGTCCATCTCGCGCAGGCAGACGCGGCGTCGGCGAGGTTGACCGCTGCCACCGACCGGCTCAGCGCGTCCCGCTCGCAGCTGGACGTCCAGCTCGCCGCGGTTCGCGAGGCGCGCGCGCAGCTGCGCCGCACGTTCTGGTTCGTTCCCGGCCTGTGAGAGTCGGCGCGGTCGACCTCGGCACCAACTCGACCCGGCTGCTGATCGCCGACGTGGAAGACGGCAACGTCAAAGAGATCGTCCGCCGGCTCGCGATCACGAGGCTCGGACAGGGTGTCGACGAGCGCCACGAACTGCACCCAGACGCGATCCATCGGGTGCAGGACGTGCTCGACGGCTACGCCCGCGAGGCGGCCCAGCAAGGGTCCGAACGGGTGCTCGCAATCGCGACGAGCGCCGTGCGCGACGCGTCCAACGGTTCCGGGTTCCTCGAGGGCCTCCGCGAGCGGTACGGCTGGGAGGTGCGCCTTCTCGACGGCGCCGCGGAGGCCGCGACGATGTTCGACGGCGTCACGTCGGATCGCACCCTCGAGACCGACACACTGATGGTCGACATCGGTGGAGGCTCGACGGAGCTGCTCGTCGGCGGCCCTGACGGCGTGTCCTTCTCGACGAGCCTCCAGGCAGGATGCGTGCGGCTGACCGAGCGGTTCCTGGCGGGCGACCCGCCCGCCGTCGAGGAGTTGGCGACCGCCGCCGCGCACGTTCGCAGCTTGCTCCCCGAGCTCGATGTCGAGAGCGCGATCGGTGTTGCCGGCACCGTCACCACGGCGGCGGCGATCGACCTCGGCCTCGCCGAGTACGACCCGGCCCGGATCCACGGGCATCGGCTCACGCAGGCTGCCGCGGAGAGGGTGCTCGCCGACCTCGCGTCGCTCCGACTTGCCGAGCGCGAGCGCGTGCGCGGCCTCGAGCCCGCGCGCGCGCCTGTGATCGTCGGGGGCCTCATCGTCCTCCGCGAGGTCCTGGGCCACTACGATCTCGCCGAGATCGAGGCGAGCGAGCGCGATATCCTGCACGGCATTGCGCGCGCCGCGGCGACGCCCGGCCGTGCGGCCCAGGCCGAGGACGTTGTCGCGCCCGCGCCACGTTGATCGCCTCGCCCTCAACTGTTTGACCGAACGGTCAGGAATGATCGCGGAGCGGTGGGCTATCGTCGCTTCGTGCCCGTGCTCGAGATCGTGCAGATCGGCCACCCGACGCTGCGAGAGCGGGCGCGCGAGGTGACGGAGGCGGAGCTCGGCTCGGCCGGTCTTCGGCGCATCTGCGACGACGTCGTCGACACTATGCGCGCGGCGAACGGTGCGGGGCTCGCCGCTCCCCAGGTCGACGTTCCCCTGCGGATCTTTGCCGTGGAGGTCGGGGACAATCCCCGCTACCCGTACAAGCCGCGACTCGGGCTCCGCGTGCTCGTCAATCCGATGGTGCGGGCGCTGTCGGACGAGACGTACGACAGCTTCGAGGGGTGCCTCAGCATTCCCGACCTGCGCGGCCTCCTGCCGAGGCACGCAGAGATCGAGGTGTCCTACCGCGATCTCGACGGTGCCGAACACGTCGAGCGCTTCGGTGGGCTGAGCGCCGGGACGATGCAGCACGAGAGCGACCACCTCGACGGCATCCTCTTCCCCGACCGGGTCGAGGACCCGTCGACGCTCTGCACCTGGCAGATGTTCCGCGAATACCGCCAGCAGACGTGGCTGGAGAGCATTCAGCCGCTGCTCGCCCGCTATCCCGGAGAGACGGAGACCGCATGAGCCTCGCCGAGTTTCCACGCGTTCCGCTGACGTTCGGCCCTTCCCCGGTCCACCGCCTCGAGCGCCTCTCCGAGCACCTCGGCGGCGCCGTCGAGATCTGGGCCAAGCGCGAGGACTGCAACTCGGGCCTCGCGTACGGCGGCAACAAGGTGCGCAAGCTGGAGTACCTGGCAGCCGACGCCCTCGCTCAGGGCTGCGACACGCTCGTCTCGATCGGCGGCGTCCAGTCCAACCACACCCGGCAGGTCGCGGCGGTCGCGGCCCACCTCGGTCTCGGGTGCCTCCTCGTCCAGGAGCACTGGGTCGATTGGGACGACCCCGTCTACGACAGGGTCGGCAACATTCTCCTCTCGCGGATCATGGGCGCCGACGTGCGCCTCTCGGAGGCCGGCTTCGACATCGGCTTCCGTCGCAGCTGGGAAGAAGCCCTCGCCGAGGTCGAGGCCCGCGGCGGCAAGCCGTATCCCATCCCGGCCGGCGCCTCCGATCATCCGCTGGGCGGCCACGGCTTTGCGCGCTGGGCGGCTGAGGTGGCCGCCCAGGAGACCGAGCTCGGGCTGTTCTTCGACACGGTCGTCGTCTGTTCCGTCACGGGCTCGACGCAGGCGGGGATGATCGCGGGCTTCGCGGGACAGGAAGCGCGAACGCTCCGTCCTCGGGATCGACGGTTCGGCGACGGTGCCACAGACATGGGCGCAGATCGCGCGGATCGCCCGTCGCACGGCCGAGGCGATCGGGCTCGGGCGCCCGCTCGCTGATTCCGAGATCGTCCTTCTCGACGAATGGCACGCCGGCACCTACGGCATCCCCGACGCGAAGACGATCGCGGCGATCCGCCTCTGTGCCGGGCTCGAGGGGATGATCACCGACCCGGTCTACGAGGGGAAGTCGATGGCGGCGCTGATCGACCTCGTCGAGGACGGCCGGATCGAGCCGGGCTCGAAGGTGCTCTACGCCCATCTCGGCGGCCAGCCGGCCCTGAACGGCTACGCGGGCGTCTTCTGAGGCCGCCTCAGCCGAGCCCTGCCACGACCGACAGCAGCCGACCCAGCTCGTCTTCGGTGTTGTAGTAGTGGACGGACGCGCGGACGACCGCTGCGAGCCCGCGTTCGCCGAGGTCCGTCCTGCTGTACGAGGCCGGCGTCACGGAAACGTTGATCCCCGCCGCCGACAGCGCCGCCGCTGCAGACTCGGCGGGGAGGCCGTCCACGGTGAACGTCACGATTCCGCACTGCGCCGTCCCGAGATCCCGAACGGAGACGCCGTCGATCGCCGAGAGGCCCGCCCGCAGTCGATCGGCGAGCATGCCGATGCGATCCGCGCTTGCCTCGAGCCCCCAGCCGAGCGCGTAGTCCACTGCGACCCCGAGGCCGAGCTTCGTCGCATGGCTCGTCTCCCAGTTCTCGAACCGGCGGGCATCCGGTCGAACGGTGTACGTGTCGAGATCGATCCACTCGGCGGCATGCAGGTCGAGAAACGGTGGCTGCAGGCTCTCGATCAGGTCGCGCCTGACGTACAGGAACCCCGTTCCACGAGGCCCACGCAGGAACTTGCGACCGGTGGCGGAGAGCATGCCGCAGCCGAGCTCGCCGACATCGAGTGGGAGCTGCCCCGCCGATTGGCAGGCGTCGAGGAGCAGCGGAACACCCGCGCCCCGGCACAGGCGCCCCACAGCCGCGGCGGGCTGGACGAGCCCTCCCTGCGAGGGGACGTGGACGAGCGAGACGAGCTTGACGCGCTCGTCGAGTGCCGCCTCGAGCGCTTCGAGCGACACTTGCCCGTCATCGTCGTCGGGTACGACTTCAACGACGGCGCCCGTCCGTTGCGCGACCTGCAGCAACGCGATGTAGTTCGACGCATACTCCGCCCGGGTGGTGAGGATCTTGTCACCGGGCTCGAAGCCGATCGAGTAGAACGCCATGTCCCAGGCGCGGGTCGCATTCTCGACGACGGCGACCTCGTCGCGATCGCAGCTCAGCAAGGCGGCAATCGAGTCGTAGACGCCCTCGACGCGCTCCGATTCGCTCAGTGCCGCCTCGTAGCCTCCGATCCTGGCCTCGAGCTCGAGGTGCTCGACGACCGTCCGCAGGACGACCTCGGGCATCAACGACGCGCCGGCGTTGTTGAGGTGGACGACGTGCTCGCAGCCCGGGGTCTCGCGTCGCGCCCGGGCGACGTCGAACGCGGGCATCAGCCGTCGTCCGGCTCGCCCGGCTCCTCGTCCTCGGCGAGACGCCGCTGCAGGACACTCCGGGAGAGCACGCCGACGAGGCGGCCACGCTCGACGACGGGCACGCGCTCGGCGTCGTGCTCCTCGAGAAAGTGGAAGGCCACGTCGAGCGGAATATCCGCATCGATCGTGTAGTACGGCTGCTCGGCGAGGCTCCCGATTGCCGTCTGCCGTGGGTCGAGGCCGGCGGCGACGACCTTGGCGACGAGCGTCTTGCGGGTCAGCACGCCCGTCAGCACGCCGTCGTCGTCGACGACGTAGACCGCCCGCACGTCGGGCGGTGTCAGCACGTGGCCCGCCTCCTGGGCCGTGGCCGTGCCGGGGAGCGAGCGCGGGTCGACGATCATCGCGTCGCGCACGCGGTCGGTCGTGGTCATGGGTACAGCCCCCGGGCCTCGAGGGCCGCCCCCACGTCGCGGATCCCCGCCACGAGGGCGGCCGTCCGCAACGAGAGGTCCCGTTCGTGGGAGATCTCCCAGACGCGGTCGAACGCGTCGTTCATCTTCTCCGCGAGCTTGGCGCGAATCTCGTCGCGCCCCCAGAAGAGCCGGCCGAGGTCCTGCACCCACTCGAAGTACGAGACGGTGACCCCGCCCGCGTTCGTGAGGATGTCCGGGAGCACCGGGATCCCGCGGTCGCGGAGGATCACGTCGCCCTCCAACGAGGTCGGACCGTTCGCGCCCTCCGCGATCATCCGGCATTGCAGTCGCCTGGCGTTGGCCAGCGTCACCTGATCTTCACGCGCGGCGAGCACCAGGATGTCGCACTCGAGCTCGAGCAGCTCCTCGTTCGAGATCCGGATGCCGGTCGGCCAGTCCTCGAGCGAGCCGTGCTCCTTGACGTGGGCGCTCATGGTGGGGATGTCGAGCCCGGCCGGGTCGTGGACACCACCCGAGACGTCCGAGACCGCCAGCACGGTAGCGCCGCGCTCGACGAGCTCCTGTGCGGCGATCCCGCCGACGTTCCCGAAGCCCTGGACGACGCAACGCTGGTCGGCCAGCTTCCAGGCGAGCCGCTCGCACGCCCGTGCAATCGTCATCACGACGCCTGCGCCCGTCGCCTCGTGCCGGAACACCGAGCCACCGATCGAGATCGGCTTGCCGGTCACGATCTCGGGCACAGCGTGCCCCTTCTGCATCGAGTACGTGTCCATCATCCAGGCCATCGTCTGCTCGTTCGTGGCCATGTCCGGGGCCGGAATGTCCCAGTGGGGCCCGATGATCGGCAAGAGCTCGGAAGTGAAGCGCCGGGTCAGGCGCTCGAGCTCGCCTTGAGACATCTCGCGTGGATTGCAGCGCACGCCGCCCTTGGCGCCGCCGTACGGGAGACGGAGCAACGCGCACTTCCAGGTCATCCAGACCGCGAGCGCGGCGCATTCGCCGAGGCTGACATGACTGTCGTAGCGCACGCCCCCTTTGGTCGGGCCGAGCACGCTCGAATGCTGCACCCTGTAACCCGGGAAGACGACGCGCTTGCCGGAGTCGAGCCTCACGGGACAGCTGACGATGAATGCACGCTCCGGGTAGCGCAGCCGCTCTGCCACATCCGGGTGGATGTCGGCGTGCGGGACGGCCTGGTCGAACTGAGTCACGGCCGTGCGGTAGAGCGGCGTGTCCCACTCGAGCGGGGCGTGGACGTCGGCCTCGTGGATGCTCGCCATGTGCGCGCGCCAGTCTACTCGGCAGCGTGCTGCCCCGGTGCCCGAGCGCCGAGCGGGGGCAAGGTCACGGGTCGACGCGGTTCCGGGCCGGCGAAGCAAACGTCGGTTCGACCTGGCGCGCCCTCCCGGTTTCGTTGTAGCGTGTCGGTCGAGGGAGAAACGCCTTGCATTCGAGCAAAGGGAGGGACTCATGAGCCAGGATGAGAAGACCTTCGAAGGGCAGTGCTACTGCGGTGCCGTCAAGATCGTCGTCACAGGCGATCCGGCCGGCGCCGGCTACTGCCACTGCAAGGCCTGCAGAAGCTGGTCCGGCAGGCCCGGTCAACGCATTCACGCTCTGGAGCCCCGAAGCGGTGCAGGTGACGCAGGGTGAAGACAAGATCGGCGAGTACAACGCGAACGAGCGGAGCTATCGCCAGTGGTGCACGGTCTGCGGCGGCCACTTGCTGACTCGGCACCCGCTCTGGAATCTGGTCGATGTCTATGCAGCGACGATCCCCTCGTTCCCGTTCGCACCCGGTGTGCACGTCAACTACGAGTCGACCGTCCTGCCGATGCAGAGACGGCCTGCCCAAGCTCAAGGACTTCCCCACCGAGCTGGGTGGCTCCGGCGAGACGCTTCCCGAGTAGCGCGCGGTCAGGCGGTTGCGCTGACGATGAGGCGAAGCCCCGCGTCGAAGGCGTCGAGCTTCCGGAGGTGGCCGTACCGTTCGTCCCACACACCGCTCTCGAGATCGCGGCGCACATCTCGGACGACGCGTTCGACCACCGAGGCATCCATCCGTGCGAATCCAGAGGTCGCGTTACGCGCGCGTTCGTCGAGCACGCGTTCCGGATGCGCCCAGAATGAGCCGAGCATCCAATCGGGCGTGTCGCGCCGAATCGGCACTACCTCGATGCGTGTCCGGCCGCCCAGCCAACTGACGAGCAGCTGAGGCGCCGGGAAGATGCGCCGGTCCAGCTGAGCCACCTCAGGGAGGTAGTCGGCCATGAGCCACATCTCGCCGCTGACCAGCGGATCGTAGGTGAGGATCACGACCGTATCGCGGGCAACGCGGCGCATCTCCTGGATCCCGCGTTCGAGCTCGTCGTCCCAGTGATGGATCGTGAGCACCGCCATTGCGGCATCGGTGCTGTTGTCGCGCAACGGCAGGTCGGCTGCGCTCGCGCGGAGAGCGGGCGGGATCGTGGGCGGGCGCTGCGCGGCCATGACATCGCTCGGCTCGACCGCGATGACGTACCGATCGTCCGGCTCGTACGAACCGGTTCCCGCGCCGACGTTGACGACGGATCGTGCGTCACCGAGGGCATTCCGAATGGCCGACTGAGATGCGCGGATCCTCCCGCCGCGTCAGGGAGTATCCCCCTCCGATCTGGTCGTACCGAGCGATCTGGCTCATTCGTTGTCCTCCCGACGATGCCTTGGACGCGTCTCGCGCCACAACCAACGCAACGCCATTCAACCGAACGGGTGTCGTGCCGCTACCGCACGTTCGCCCGGGCCAGCGGCGGAACTGCTGGGCCGTCCAATCGAGGTCAGGAGTGGGCGACGTATGCCGCGTGGTGGGGAGTGTCTCGCTCGGCACCGCCGACTACGTCGCCCCGAACAGATCCGCGGCCAAGAAGTCGACGGCCACCGACGTCTACGCGCTCGGCTGCCTCCTCGACACGAAACCCTCTCCGGCGAGCCGCCCTTCCGCCGTGGCACCGACGCCGCCACCCTCTACGCCCAACTCGAAGACCACCCACCCACACTGCCCCGGCCTCGAGCAGGTGCTCCCCAAAGCCGAGACTCAGGCCGACGCCACCCAGCGGGGGTGCTCAGAAGGCGTTCGCGGCCGACTTCCACTCCCGGAGGCGCTGCGCGATGAGCCGGGCGCGCTCCTCTTCGCTCCCGCCGTCCAGCACCTGGAGGTCTGAGGGGTCGGCTCGGAGGTAGACGCCGGCGCTTCGAGCATTCAGCCCCGGGTCTCGATCAGACCGTGTCGTCCAGTATCCGGTGGCGCGGTCGGCGGTCTCTACCTTGATCTCACCGGTGCCCTCGAGTTCGGGGGCATTCGGGTGCCGAGGTCGCTCGCCCTTCCAGAAGTAGAAGATGCTGGCCGGATCCCTGCGCTCTTTCGCAGCCTCGCTCCAGTAGCGGGCCGACAGGGTGCCGTCTTCCTGCCAGGCTCGCCCGTTCACGGTCAGGCTACCGTCGCGGTCTCGCGAGATGCGCAGGAGGCTTACCGCCGACGGTTCCTCCTCGCTCCGCATGGTGAGCGAGAGTTGCCACCACAGCCCCTCAACCGGCCCTCGGCGGCCCTCGGTCTCGATCGCCTTGCGGAGCTTCTGGTTGATCGCTCGAACCTCCGCCGTGCTGGCGGCCGGGTCGTAACGGACGGAGGTCAGTCCGAGCAGGTCGCTCGGTAGCTTCGAACCGTTCGCGTGCAGGATGAACGTCCGCCGGATGCCGAGCGCGCCGCCGAACAGGCCGGCCTCGAACACAACGTTGTCGCGCGGCGACGCTTGGCCGGACTGGGACGCATCCGTCGTGATCCAGTCGTCCTGGGCGAATACGAACGCGGCGAAGTCGACGTCCTGGGAGAGCTCGACGAGCCGGTCGAGCGTGGACCGCCCCGGGTTGAACGTTGTCGTCCAGGACTCGACGTCGGCCACGTCCTCAAGCCCGCGCTTGATCGCCTGCGAGCAGTTTGGCCTGCTTGCCTGACGACCCCAGAAAGATGCGCGGCTTGTTCATGCGCGATTCACCTCTTCGGTCAAGAGACAATGGCCAGCGTACTCGACTCGATCCTGTAGACCACACCGGTACCAGTCACCTGCGCCAGTGTGCTCACGCCTGACGCTGTCTGCCTACCCGTCGGCAGCCGCGATCGGCTCGACGGCGATGAGGGCAACGATGGGCGAGCCGCCTTTGCGCGCACATCTAGACCACCTCCTATTCCGTCCCCCGATCTGATGAGGTCGCCCATCTCCGTTTATCCGGCAAGATCCGCTCGTGGCCGAGATGTCGGGACAGGTCGAGCAGCTCTTGCGCGACGCCACCGCGATTGCTGAGGCGCGGGGTCACATGGTCTTGGGGACAGAGCATGTTCTCCTCGCCATGTGTCGGCAGACGGACGAACAGCTTTGCCCGTCGCTTGCTCGACGAGGCGCGAGCAACAGACGCGCTTCGGTCACGAATCGGAGTCGATCATCGGCGCGGACTAGCAGCTCGATGAGAGAGGGTGGTTCGATGCTGATCAATGACCCACGCGTGCTCGCGGTTCCGGTTAGGGACTGCGGTGAGCGTCTTGTGGATGCCCGTGTCGCCTGCCCGGCGATACGCCCGTACGCTGGTCGGAAGGATCACTACGCCCGCCCTCGGGATCAGAGTTTCTACGTGCGTGAGGGAGTGGCAAGCCGCCTGTCCGAAGCCCAGAAGGCGCTACCAGCGCCATTCCGGCTCGAACTGTTCGAGGGCTGGCGCAGCGTCGCGTTGCAAGCGGAGATCTACGCGGACTACATCGCGGAACTCGGGCGGACGCACCGTGACCTGACCGAGTCAGCCGTAGCTGAACTGGCGGCAGAGTTCGTGGCCCCACCGAACTGGAACACCGCCTCACTCGACAGGCGGAGCAATCGACATCCAGCTACTGATCGGTGACGAGCTCGCCGATGTCGGATGCCCCGTCAACTGGCCCGGGCCGGAACGCCGAACGGATGCCCACATTCCTGAGACGCGTTCGACGAGAGACGTACTCGTCACGGCATGTCTCGCAGCCGGCTTCGTGAACTACGAACAGGAATGGTGGCACTGGTCATACGGAGATCAATACTGGGCAGCGGCTAACGACCACGGCAGCGCGCTGTACGGGACGGTCGCGCCGTGATCGTATGGCTCAACGGCACCCACGGCGCAGGCAAGACGACGACCAGTGCACTCGTGCAGCAACTGATCCCGGATTCACGGGTGTTCGACGCCGAGAAGGTCGGCGAGACACTCATGGACATCACGCCGGGGCTGCCCGAGACGGACAACTTCCAGCACTGGCCGCCGTGGCGGCCGCTCGTCGTCGAGACCGCCCGCCGCGTACTCGACTACACCGGCGGCACTCTGGTGATGCCCATGACCGTCCTGGTCGAGCAGTACTGGCGCGAGATCAGCACGGGCCTCGCCCAACATGCCATCCCGGTACGGCACTTCGTCCTCCACGCCGACCAGGACACCCTCCGCGGGCGCATCGAGGGGGACACTGTCCTCGGTCCCCTCCCCGTTCCGCCTCAAATACCTTGAGCCCTACGCCGAGGCGGCCCGCACGTGGCTGCACGGCGAGGCCGAGGTCATCGACACCACGCACCTCACGCCCGCCCAGGCCGCCCTGCAGATCGCAGAGGCCGTCAAGAGTTGAGGTCCGTCGACCCGCCGATGGCCGCGATTGGCTCCACGGCGATGATGGCGACGACGGGCGAGTCGACCTTCGCGGCCACGATGTCGACCACCTCCCAGGTCGTCCCGTCGATCACCATCGGGTTGCCCCTCTCCGCGTTCGGCCACGGCAACTCCTGCACCCCCAGGTCGTCGTAGGTGCGACCGTTCCTGACCTGAACGAGGTTGCGGTAAACATCCGCCACACCAGGATGATCCCACGCTTTGTGGCATCCGCTACACCACCTGTAGCAAGTAGGACACGTTCGTGAAGCAAACGCTAC
>CAWCYU010000026.1:0-81461 GCA_963799905.1 uncultured Thermoleophilia bacterium | reverse complement strand
GCTCGGCATCGAAGTCGGGAAACGCCCCGAGCCTGCACCAGCGAGAACCCGGCACGGTCGAGGAAGAGCTCGAGCTCGAGCGGGAAGAAGAACCGCATGGCATGGCTTTCCGTGACCTCGCCGACGAGCCGGTCTCCCTCGAGCGTCCACAGGCGGTAGTCGACCGTGCACAGGTGGTTGCCGCTCGTCGAGGCTGCCCGAGGCGACGCGGATGATCCGCTGGTCGCCGGCCTCGATCACCTTGACGCGCTCGGAGGGCCGCTCGCTCAGGACCGCCGGCCCGTACCAGACGTCGAACGCGAACAACCCTCCCACCTCGAGATGCGCGCGCGCCGTGGCGAGCGCCTCGAGAACCTCGGCGTTCGTGTGCTGGTAGCCGAGCACGGCGAACATCATCAGCACCGCGTCGAACGTCCTGTCGAGGCGGACCTCGCGGATGTCGCCGGTCACGAACTCGGGCCGTCGGCTCGGACGGCAGCTCGGCGGCCTTCTGTCGCGCGATCTCGGTCATGCCGGCTGAGCGATCGACTCCGACCACCTCGAGCCCGCGCTGGGCGAGCACGAGCGCGTGCGAGCCGGTGCCGCAGCCGAGGTCGAGGATGCGACGGACGTCGCGGCCGCCGGCCTTGCCGCAGGACGTCGAGGAGCAGGTCGCACTCGCTCTCGTAGTCCTTGCCCTCGTAGAGCGCGTCGTATGCCCGCGCGTAGGCCGAGCCGAACGGGTCGCTCACAGCAGGACCTCCTCGAGCGCCGCCGCGACCCGGTCGATCTGCGCCTCGGTGAGCGTGAGCCCCGACGGAAGGTAGAGCCCCTGGCGGGCGATCCGCTCCGCGACCGGGTACGACTCGCCCGCGAAGAGGCCGAGCCGGTGGAGCGCGGGCTGCTCGTGCATGCCGAGGAAGAACGGCCGCGTCTCGACGCCGCGCTCGCGGAGCCGGCCGGAGAGCTCCTCGGCGTCCATCCCCGTCTCCTCGGCGAGCACGACGCCGTACATCCAGTAGACGCTCCGCGCCCACGGCCGCTCGACCGGGAGCTGCAGCGCCGGCAGATCGCGGAGGCGCTCGGCATACTGCTCCGCCATCCAGCGCTTGTGCGCCACGGCGTCGTCGATGCGCTCGAGCTGGGCGACGCCGAGCGCGGCCTGCAGGTTCGTCAGCCGGAAGTTGCGGCCCAGCTCCTCGTGGAGGAAGCGCCGAGCCTGTCCGAAGCCGAGATTGCGGAACGAGCGCAGGCGCTCGGCGAGCGCCGCGTCGTCGGTCAGCACCATGCCGCCCTCGCCGGTGGTGATCAGCTTGTTGGCGTAGAAGCTGAAGGTGCTCAGCGTCCCGAAGCTGCCGCAGCGCCGCCACGCCGGGGTCGGTGTCGCGCGACCCGTACAGGTACTCGGCGCCGTGCGCCTCGGCGGCGTCCTCGACGATCGCCAGCCCGTGGCGTCTCGGCGAGCTCGAGCACGGGATCCATGTCGACCGGGTGGCCGTAGATGTGGACCGGCATGATCGCCCGCGTGCGCGGGCCGATCCGCGCCGCGACGTCGTCCGTGTCCATGCACCAGGTCTCCGGATCGCTGTCGACCAGCACGGGGACGGCGCCCGCGTCCAGCACCGCGACGACGCACGAGATGATCGTGAAGGTCGGCAGGATCACCTCGTCGCCCGGCTCGAGCCCGAGTGCGGCGACCGCGGCCTCGAGCGCGGCGGTGCCGTTGCTGACGGCGACGCCGTGGCGGCGTCCGCAGTAGGCCGCCCAGCCCTCCTCGAACTCGGTGATGTAGCGGCCCGACGAGGACACCCAGCCCGACGTCACACACTCGGCGACGAGCTGGAGCTCCGTCTCGCCGAGCAACGGCTCGTTGACCGGGATCATCTCCATCGCCGAGCCACCGCGGTCCGCGGCCGCGGACGCCTGGCGAGCTCAGAATCGCTCCTTCTCGTCGAGGCCGGTGTACGGCCCCTGCTTGACCTCGAGGAACGTCGTGTCCTCGAGCATCCGGAAGCCGTGGCCGCCGCCGAAGATGACGACCACGTCACCTGCTGCGAGCTCGCGCGTCGCGACGAGCGCGCGCTCGTCGTCGTAGACGTCCATCTCGCACCGGCCCGAGCGGACGAGCAGGACCTCCGACGTCCCGACGAGCGATCGCTCCAGCGGCACGTGGACGTGGCGTCCGACCTCGCCGCCCTCCGGGTAGACGATGAACCCGACCTGCATCGGGAGCGAATCGTCCGTGACGAAGTTCGTCTGATCCGGTTGAAACTTCTGTCTGACGATCAGGACGAGCGGCCGACCGGCTGCGCCGACTTCTTCGATCTCCGTCATCCGGTCACCGTTGCACAACCGCGGTTCGAGGGCGTAGGTGACGAAGGCTCGTGGCCGGGCCGCTTCTCGAAGCTTTCTTCCACGTCGTTCCTCCCCGTAGCGGCCGGCGGCTGCTTCCACACTAGTGAGGCCCGTCCGGCTCGGCAACACTCCAACGAGTTACCGACGGACGAGCTCTCATCACCCGCGCGTCGACTGCCGAACCGCAAGAAAGCGGCTCAAAGATGCGGCCGCAGCCATCGTTCGGCCTCTTCCGGGGTCATCTGCTTTCGGGTTGCGTAGTCCTCGAGCTGGTCCTGGCCGATGCGGCCGATCGAGAAGTAGCGGGCTTTCGGGTGGGCGAAGTAGAGGCCGCTGACCGCAGCGGCGGGGCTCATCGCGTACGACTCGGTCAGCTCCAGTCCGGCTCGCCCGGCGTCGAGGAGCGCGAACAGCTGTCCTCTTCTCGGAGTGGTCGGGGCAGGCCGGATAGCCGTAGGCGGGCCGGATCCCGCGGTAGCGCTCCGCGACGAGGTCGTCCTTGCCGAGGTTCTCGTCGGGGGCGTACCAGCTTCGGCGGACCTGCTGGTGCAGCCATTCCGCGAATGCCTCGGCGAGCCGGTCGGCCAGGGCCTTGACGATGATGGCGCTGTAGTCGTCGTGCCGCTGCTCGTGCTCGTGCGCCAGCTCGTCCGCCCCGTGGATCGCGACCGCGAACGCCCCGAGGTGATCCTCGAGACCGGTGTCTGCCGGGGCGATGTAGTCGGCGAGCGACTGGTTGGGCCGCGAGTCGCCGTAGTCGGCCTGTTGCCGCAGCATCGGGAATCGGCTGGCCGCCGGTCAGGACGATGTCGTCCTGCTCGGCGACGGCGGGCCAGAAGCCGTAGACACCGCGCGCCTCCAGCAGGCCGTCCGCCTCGATCGCCGTCCAACAGCGTCGTGGCGGCGGCGTAGAGGTCGCGGGCGACAGCTCCCTGGCGGGGATCGTCGAGGATGGCGGGAAAGCGTCCCTTCAGCTCCCAGGCGTGGAAGAAGAACGTCCAGTCGATGCTGTCGCGCAGCTCGGCGATCGAGGGTGCGATCTCGCGCGTGCCGAGAAACGGCGGTGGGGCGAGATCCGGCGCATCCCAGCTCGATCGGCGTCCGGTTGGCGCGGGCGGCGGCTCAGAGGAAGCAAGCGGCTTTCGCTGCTTCTCCTCGTGGAGCGTGCGGAGGCGCTGCTGGTCGGCGCGGTTGTCGGCGTCGAGGGTGGCGCGGCGGTCGGTGTCGAGCAGGTCCTTGAGGACGCCGACGACGCGTGAGGCATCGAGGACGTGGACGGTCGGCTGGTCGTAGGCGGGTGCGATCTTGACCGCGGTGTGCTGGCGGGAGGTGGTGGCTCCGCCGATCAGCAGGGGCAGGTCGAGCTCGCGCCGCTGCATCTCGGTCGCGAGGCCGACCATCTCGTCGAGCGACGGCGTGATCAGCCCCGAGGCGCCGACGGCGTCGCAGCCCTCCTCGATCGCGGTATCGAGGATCGTGTCGGCGGGCACCATCACGCCGAGGTCGATCACCCGGTAGCCGTTGCAGCCGAGCACGACCCCGACGATGTTCTTGCCGATGTCGTGCACGTCGCCCTTGACGGTGGCGAGCACGATCGTGCCGGCCTGGCCGCTGCCGGTCTCCTCGGCCTCCATGAACGGCTCCAGGTAGGCGACGGCGCGCTTCATCACGCGGGCGCTCTTGACGACCTGCGGCAGGAACATCTGCCCGTCGCCGAACAGGTCGCCCACGATCTTCATCCCGTCCATCAGCGGGCCCTTCGATCACCTCCAGCGGCCGGCCCGCCTGCGAGCCGTGCCTCTTCGGTGTCGGCTTCGATGTGGTCGACGATGCCGTGGACGAGCGCGTGCGAGAGCCGCTCCGCCACCGGGGCCTGCCGCCAGGCGACGTCGAGCTCGCGCTTCGTCGCCTCGCCGCGTCACCGTGCCTGCGAAGGTGACGAGCCGCTCGGTCGCGTCGGGCCGCCGCGCCAGGATCACGTCCTCGACGTGCTCGAGCAGATCGGGCTGGATGTCCTGGTAGACGGCGAGCTGGCCGGCGTTGACGATTCCCATGTCGAGGCCCGGCGTGAATGGCGTGGTAGAGGAAGGCGGCGTGCATCGCCTCCCGCACCACCTCGTTGCCGCGGAACGCGAACGAGAGGTTCGAGACGCCGCCGCTCGTCAGCGAGCCCGGGCAGCGCTCCTTGATCAGCGGCAACGCCGCGATGAAGTTGCGGGCGAAGAGATCGTGCTCCTCGATCCCGGTCGCGACCGCGAGGATGTTGGGGTCGAAGACGATGTCCTCGGGCGCGAAGCCGGCCTCCCCGGTGAGGAGGTCGTAGGCGCGACCGCAGATCGCGACCTTTCGCTCCACCGACTCCGCCTGGCCCTGCTCGTCGAAGGCCATCACCACCACGGCCGCCCCGAACCGCCGCACCTCGCGCGCCTTGGCGAGGAAGTCGTCCTCGCCTTCCTTCAGCGAGATCGAGTTGACGACCCCCTTCCCCTGCACGCACCTGAGACCGGCCTGGATCACCGACCACTTCGAGCTGTCGATCATCACCGGCACGCGCGCGATCTCGGGCTCGGTCGCGATCAGGTTCAGGAACCGCGTCATCGCGGCCTCCGAATCCAGCATCCCCTCGTCCATGTTCACGTCGAGCAGGTTGGCGCCGCCGCGCACCTGCTCCAGCGCCACGTCGACGGCGCCCGCGTAGTCGTCGGCCTCGATCAGCCGCCGGAACCGTGCCGAGCCGGTCACGTTCGTCCGCTCCCCCACCATCACGAAGCCCGTCTCCGGCCCGACCGCGAACGGCTCCAGGCCCGCCCACCGCGGCGACTGTCACGTGTGACGGAACCTCGCGCCTGGCGCAAGGCCTTCGACTGCGGCGGCGATCGCCGCGACGTGCTCGGGCGTCGTTCCGCAGCAACCGCCGACCGCGTTGACCAGCCCGCTCTCTGCGAACTCCCGCAGCAGCGCCGCCGTCTCGGGCGCCTGCTCGTCGTAGCCGCCGAACGCATTCGGCAAGCCCGGCATTCGGATAGCACCAGACGGGCACGTCCGCCACGTGGGCCAACTCGACCAGCCAGGCGCGCATCTCGGTCGCCGCCCAGGGAGCAGTTGATCGCCACCGCCAGCAGGCCCGCGTGCTCGATCGAGGCCCAGAACGCCTCCACCGTCTGGCCCGACAGCGTCCGGCCGCTGCGGTCCACCACCGTCAGCGAGACGACGAGCGGCAACCCGGGCGCCACGTCCTGGGCCGCCACGATCGCCGCCTTCGCGTTCAGCGTGTCGAACACCGTCTCGATCAGCAGGAGATCGACGCCGCCGTCGACGAGGCCGCGGATCTGCTCCGCATACGCATCGCGCACCTCGTCGAAGGTCGCCGAGCGGAACGAGGGGTCGTCGACCCGCGCCGAGATCGACAGCGTCACGTTCAGCGGGCCGACCGACCCGGCCACGAACCGCGGCCTCTCGGGCGTCGAGACCGCGTCACACGCGGCCCGCGCGAGGCGCGCTCCCTCGACGTTCATCTCGTAGACGGCGTCACCGAGCCCGTAGTCGGCCTGGCCGATCGCTCGTCGCGGTGAACGTGTTCGTCGTCGTCACGTCCGCGCCGGCCGCCAGGTACGCGTCGTGGATGCCCGAGACGATGTCGGGCCGCGTCAGGTTGAGCAGATCGGGATCGCCCGTGACGTCCTGCGGATGAGCGGCGAAACGCTCGCCGCGGTAGTCCTCAGGCCCGAGCCCGGACTGCTGCAGCATCGTTCCCCAGGCGCCGTCGAGCACGACGATCCGCTCGTCCATCAGCGCCCGCAGCCCGTCAACTCGATCCACTCACCGCTCCCTTCCGGCCGCACCTAATCCAGCCGACCGGGAGCCGAACGGGGCTGGCCCCACGGGCTGTTTAGGCGTTTTTTACCCTGGTCGCCAAAGCCGCCTCAAAGCTCTCCAGGCATGACCAAAACTACCACGCGCGGCGCCTCTGGCAGGCCGCTGCACTTCTGGCGCTGTACGCCCTCCAGCGGCCGTCTCCGCGCCCTAGCCGCCGATCGTGAGCGCAGACACCCCGGCGTCGGAGAGCGCCGCCTGAGCGGCTGCGAGGCGCGCGAGCGGCACGCGGTAGGGGGAGCAGCTGACGTAGTCGAGCCCGAGGCGGTGGCAGAACGCGACCGACCTCGGCTCGCCACCGTGCTCGCCGCAGATCCCCATCTTCAGCCCCGGCTTGCGGCCGCGGCCGCGCTCGACGGCGATCTTCATCAGGTCGCCGACGCCTTCCTGGTCGAGCACCTCGAAGGGGTTGCGCTCCAGGATGCCGTGCTCGAGGTAGTAGGTGAGGAACTTGCCCTCGGCGTCGTCGCGCGAGAAGCCGAGCGCGGTCTGGGTGAGGTCGTTCGTCCCGAACGAGCAGAAGTCCGCCACCTCGGCGATCTCGTCTGCCCGGATACAGGCGCGCGGGAGCTCGATCATCGTGCCGCAGAGGTAGGCCACCGGCAGGCTCCTCGGCGGCGACGCGCTCGGTGAGCTCGCGGAGGCGAGAGAGCTCCTCTTTGAAGCCGACGAGGGGGTGCATGATCTCGACGAGCGGCGCCTCGCCCGTTCGCTCCTCGACGGCGGCAGCCGCCCGCATGATCGCGCGCACCTGCATCTCGTAGATCTCGGGAAACTGGAGGCCGAGGCGGCAGCCGCGCGTGCCGAGCATCGGGTTCGACTCGTGCAGGTCGTGGATCCGGCGGCGCATCGCGTCGCTCGTCGCCTCGTCTGGATCCGGCAGGAACTCGTGCAGCGGTGGATCGAGCAGCCGGATCGTGACCGGGAAGCCCGCCATCGCCTCGAAGATCCCTTCGAAGTCGGCCTGCTGGACGGGCAGCAGCCGCTCGAGCGCCGCCCGCCGCTGTGGCTCGGTGGAGGCCATGATCATCTCCTGCACGACCGGCAGCCGGTCGGCCGCCATGAACATGTGCTCGGTGCGGCAGAGGCCGATTCCCTCGGCGCCGAACTCGCGCGCCTTCGCGGCGTCCTCCGGCGTATCGGCGTTGGCGCGGACGCGGAGCCGCCGGAGCGCGTCGGCCCAGTCGAGGATCGTGCCGAAGTTCTCGTCGATCGCGGGCGGCACGAGCCTGACCGGCCCGACGATCACCCGTCCGGTGCCGCCGTCGATCGTGATCGTGTCGCCGACGTTCAGCGTGTGCTCGCCGATCGTCACGGTGCCGGCTTTCTCGTCGATCGAGAGCGCCTCGCAGCCCGCAACGCAGGGCCTCCCCATCCCCCGTGCGACGACGGCCGCGTGTGAGGTCATCCCTCCGTGCGCGGTCAGCACGCCGCGCGCCTGGATCAGGCCGTGGATGTCGTCCGGGGTCGTCTCCCAGCGGACGAGGATCACGTCGTCGCCGTCCTTGCCGCGCTCTGCGGCCGTGTCGGCGTCGAGCACGATCGCCCCGGAGGCCGCCCCCGGCGAGGCGTTCAGGCCCTTCGCGGCGACCTCGACCTCGACCGACGGGTCGAGCATCGGGTGCAGCAGCTGGTCGAGCTGGCCCGGATCGATCCGGATCACCGCCTCCTCGCGCGAGATCACGCTCTCCCCCGCCATCTCGACCGCGATCCGCAACGCGGCGCCTGCCGTGCGCTTGCCCGTCCGCGTCTGCAGCAGGTACAGCGTGCCCTCCTCGACCGTGAACTCGATGTCCTGCATGTCGCGGTAGTGCGCCTCGAGGCGCTCCAGCGTCGCCGTCAGCTGGGCGAACGCCTCCGGCAGCCGCTCCTGCATGACCGCGATCGGCTCCGGGGTGCGGATCCCCGCGACGACATCCTCTCCCTGGGCGTTGACGAGGAACTCGCCGTACAGCACCGACTCGCCCGTCGACGGATCGCGGGTGAAGCAGACGCCCGTGCCGGAGCTCTCACCCTTGTTCCCGAACACCATCTGCACCACGTTGACGGCCGTGCCGATGTCGTCGGGGATCTCGTAGGTGCGCCGGTAGACCTGCGCCCGCGGCGCGTCCCACGAGTCGAACACGGCACGGTAGGCGCGGCGCAGCTGCTCGCGGGGATCCTGGGGGAAGCCGGAGCCGACCTCCTCCTCGTAGATCCGCTGGAACGTGGCGATCAGCTCGCGCAGGTCGTCGGCGGTGAGATCGAGGTCGTTCGACACCCCCCGCTTGGACTTCAGATCCGCGATCGCGCTCTCGAACCGGTGCCCGTCGACGCCGTCCACGACCTCGCCGTACATCTGGATCAGCCGCCGGTACGAGTCGTAGGCGAACCGCGGATTGCCGGTCGACGCCGCCTGCCCCTCGACCGCCACGTCGTTCAGCCCCAGGTTGAGGATCGTGTCCATCATCCCCGGCATCGAGACCGCCGCACCCGATCGCACCGAGACGAGCAGCGGATCGGAGGGATCGCCGAACCGCTTCCCCGCCTTCTGCTCCAACGACGCGATGTGCGCGCCCACCTCGTCGTCGAGCCCCTCGGGAACCGTCTTGCCCGTCGCCATGTACGCGCGGCACGCGTCGGTCGTGATCGTGAACCCCGCCGGCACGGGAACGCCGAGCGCCGTCATCTCGGCGAGACCCACACCCTTGCCGCCGAGCAGCTCGCGGCCGCCGGGGGCGTCCTCGTCGTAGTCGTAGACAAAACGCATCCGGGCGATCCTCGCACACGCTCCGGCGGGCTGAAACACTGCACCGTCTGTTACAAGGGCTCGATGTCCGCCGCACCCCCGATGAAGCGCGTTGCGGTCATCTCCTCGGCCTCGGGAAACGAGAAGACGACCGTCGGCCGGCAGCTCGCCGGGAGGCTCGGCGTGCCGTTCGTCGAGCTCGATGCGCTCGTGCACGGCCCCGCGTTACCGCGTCGCACGGCTGCGCACGCCGGCGGAGTGACCGCGTTTCTCAGCGCCGCCGGCGCGCCTTGAACTCGGCGGTCCACGCCAGCACGCGAAGGCCGATCCAGATGGGCGTCAGGATCACGTAGAAGAGCAGCACCGCGACGGCGAGCCCGAAGGACCACATGCCCCAGTACCGAAGCGGCACCCATCCCTTCTCGTCGAGCGAGCGGCCCTCCGCCCGCCAGAGGCTCCGCCCGCTCACTTGGAAGACGTGCGCCTCTCGCGCTGCCGGTCGGCGACGACCTTGATCACCCGCATCGCCGTCTCCTCCACGGAGAGGTCCGAGACGTCGAGCACCGGGCAGGCGAGGCGGCGGTGGACGGCCGTCGCCTGATCGAGCTCCTCGTACACGTCGAGCAGGCCGGCATAGCGCTTCTTCGGCCCTCCCATCGTCGCGACGCGGTTCGATCGGATCTCGGAGAGGCGCTCCGCGTCGATCGTCAGGCCGACGACCTTGACCGGGTCGATCTCGAACAGCGCAGCGGGCGGCGCGATTCCCTTCACGATCGGCACGTTGGCCGCCTTGTGACCGAGGTAGCCCAGATAGATCGAGAGCGGCGTCTTCGAGGTCCGCGAGACGCCGACCAGCACGACGTCCGCCTCGTCGAGCCCGCTCCCGACCCCGTCGTCGTACTTGACCGCGAACTCGATCGCCTCGATGCGCTTGAAGTAGGTCTGGTCGAGCGGCGGTCGTGCGCCCGGCGTCATCCGCGCCGCCACCCCGGAGACGCGGGCGATCGAGTCGATCGGGTGCCCGAGCAGGTCGCAGTAGTGGACGCGGGCGCGGCGGCAGAGCTGGCGCATCGCCTCGCGCAGGCCGGGCTCGACGAGCGTGTAGACCATCACGGCCGGGCGGCCCCGGGCGGTCGCGACCGCCAGCTGCAGATCGTCGACCGACTCGACGCGCGGATGGCGGACCTCGGCGAACCGCTGCTCGGGGAACTGGGCCTCGAGCGCGAGCACGAGGCGGGCCGCGGTCTCTCCCGTCGAGTCCGAGACGATATGGAGCTCGACCGGGGTCTGTTCGTCTTCCACGGCCGGGAGGGTATCCGGGCGCGGGGGCCGGTGTGCGACGATCGCCGCGTGACCGGCTCGCAACTCCCCGTCTCGCTCGCCGACATCGAGGCTGCCGCGCGCCGCCTCGAGGGAGTCGCCGTGCGAACGCCGCTCCTGCGCCTGCCGCTCGACGGCGACGTCTTCGTCAAGCCGGAGAGCCTGCAGCGCACCGGGCTCGTTCAAGTTCCGCGGTGCCTTCAATGCGCTCGCCTCGACGCCGGCTGAGCGGATCGCGCGCGGCGTCGTGGCCGATTCGAGCGGCAACCACGCACAGGGCGTCGCGGCGGCCGCCTCGCTCCACGGCGTGCCGGCGACGATCGTGATGCCCGAGAACGCCGCCCCGGTGAAGGTGGAGCGCACCGCCGCCTGGGGCGCGGAGATCGTGCGCAGCGCGAACTCGAGCGAGGAACGCAGGGGCCTGGCGGCCGAGATCGCGGCTGCTCGCTCCCTCGAGTACATCCCACCCTTCGACGACGCGCGCATCATCGCCGGACAGGGCACCGTGGGCCTCGAGATCGCCGAGTCGCTCGCCGGCGTCACGACCGTCGTCGTGTGCGTCGGCGGCGGCGGCCTGATCTCAGGCGTCGCGACGGCGGTGAAGGCGCTCTGTCCTGGCGCCCGGATCGTGGGCGTCGAGCCGGAGCTCGCCGCCGACGCGCAGGAGTCGCTGCGGGAGGGGCGGATCGTCACCTGGCCCGCGGCGGACGTGACGCGGACGATCTGCGACGGCGTGCGGACGCAGGCCGTCGGCGAGCTGACGTTCGCGGTCATGTCCGGCGCTCGTCGACGAGATCGTGACCGTGTCGGAGGAGGCGGTGCTCGACGCGATGCGCTGGCTCGCCCTCGAGGCGAAGCTGCTCGTCGAGCCGACCGGCGCGCTGACGCTCGCCGCCCTGCAGGCCGGCGCCGTCGCCGTCGACGGCCCCACCGTGCTCGTGATCTCGGGCGGCAACGTCGACCCGGCGCTCGCTGCCGAGGTGCTGGGACGGGGCGGAACCCGGGAGACAGGCTGAAGCCTGTCTCCTGCGTTCACGCGATCGGTCGCCCGGCGCGCAGCTCGGGGTGATAGCGCAGCAGCCGCTCGTCGAGGTCGTCGAGCTCGCGCGTGCGGGCGACGGCCGGGCGCGCGCCGACGCGCGCGTAGTGCGCCGCGAGCGCCTCGCCGCCGAGCACGTAGCCCTCGGTGTAGCTCTCCCAGCCCTTCAGCATGTAGAGGTAGAGATCGGCGACGGAGAACGTGTCGCCGAGGCACCACTCCCGGCCGGCCAGCTCGCGCTCGAGGTAGGCACCGTGAGCATCGAGCTTGTCGCGCCCCTTGCGCGCGATCCCGTCATGGCCGACGGCCTCGTCGGTGAGGAAGCGCGGGGCGTTGAGCGGCTGATAGGCGCTGTGCAACGTGTTCGCGAGCCACGTGACCCAGCGGAGCAGGTCGCCACGCCCGACCTCGCCGGGCAGCGGCCCGAGGCCGGTGCCGGGAAGGCGCTCGACGAGATAGAGCAGCACCGCTCCCGTCTCGTAGACACACGCATCACCGTCGCGGAGCGCAGGTACCCGCTGCAACGGGTTCACGAGAGCGAACTCCGGCGTCTCGTCCCGACGGCGCGGATGGACGTCGATCGTCTCGTACGCGGCGCCGGCTTCCTCGAGCGCCGCCCGGGCAGCGAAGCTGCACGAGCCGGTGATCTGGAAGAGCTGCAGCACGCTTCGACGCTACCTCAGCGCCGCGCTGCGAGCGGCAGCGCTCGCCCGCCCGTCAACGCGAGGAGATCGCGCGGGGCGAGCTCGATCTCGAGGCCGCGACGGCCGGCGCTGACGTGGATCGTCTCGAAGCCGAGCGCGGACTCGTCGAGCAGCGTCGGCAGCTGCTTGCGCTGGCCGAGCGGGCTGATCCCGCCGGCGACATACCCGGTCGTCCGCTCCGCGAGCTTCGGATCGGCCATCGTGGCCCGCTTGCCGAGCGCCTTGAGGTCGAGCTGCGCCGCGACCGGGACGACGGCCACGGTGAGGGAGCCGTCGACATCCGCGACGAGCGTCTTGAACACGCGGGCCGGATCGACGCCGAGCTTGTCGGCAGCCTCGAGGCCGAACGAAGCAGCCTTGGGATCGTGCGCGTACTCGTGCACGGTGAACTCGATCCCGGCGCGCTCCGCCGCCACGATCGCGGGGGTGCCCTTGCCGGCCACGGCGCTACCGAAGCGTGTCGAGGGCCGTCCGTGCGAACACGGCGATGCCGTCGCGGAGCGACGCCTCGTCGATGTCGAAGCGGGGATGGTGGTGCGGGAAGGTCGTCTCCAGCTCCTCGTTCCCCGATCCGACCCAGAAGAACGCGGCCGGTGCGACGGAGCAATAGGCGGAGAAGTCCTCGCCGCCCATCACGGGCGGGAACTCGACGAGCGCCTCCTCGCCCAGCTCGGCGACGATCGCCTCGCGCACGACTGCCGAAGCCGCGCCGTCGTTGACGACGGGGTCGTAGCCGACCTCGAAGTCGAACCGGTAGGTCGCACGATGCGCGGCGGTGACGCCGGCGATGACACGCTCCATCGCGTCGCGCACCTCCTGGCGACGGGCGGTCGAGAGCGTGCGCACGGTGCCCCCGACCCGAACGCTGCCGGGAATGATGTTGCGTGCGGTGCCCGCGTCGAGCGTCGTCACCGAGACGACGACCGAGTCGAACGGATCTGTCTCGCGGGCGACGATCTGCTGCAGGTTCGTGATCACCTGCGCGGCAACTGCGACCGGATCGACGGTCTCGTGCGGGTTGGCGCCGTGGCCGCCGCGCCCGAGGATCTCGAGCGTGAACAGGTCGGCGGCCGCGAGGACCGCGCCCGCGCGCGACGATGCACGCCCGGTCTCGAGCGCCGAGAGCAGGTGCACGCCGGCCACGAGATCGGCACCGTCCACGACGCCGGCCTCGACGAGACTGCGCGCCCCGCCCGGCGGCAGCTCCTCGGCGTGCTGGAACACGAACCGCACCTCGCCGGCGAGCTCGTCACGCCGTTCGACGAGGATCTGCGCGGCCCCGAGCAGCATCGCCGTATGACCGTCGTGGCCGCAAGCGTGCATCAAGCCGGGTCGCGTCGACACGTACGGGACGTCGTTCTCCTCCAGGATCGGGAGCGCATCCATGTCGGCGCGAAGCACGACCACCTTGCCGGGCCGCGCGCCGTGCAACCGGGCGACGACCGCCGTCCCGGCGGGTCGCTCGAGCTCGAGACCGCCGAACGAGCGGAGCGTCTGCTCGACGAAGTCGGCCGTCTCGTGCTCCTCGAACGAGAGCTCGGGATTCGCGTGCAGATGCCGCCGCCACGCGATCGCGCGTGTCTCGAGATCGTCGGAGACGAGTCGTTGGCCCGGTGCCGTGGTCGCCACGGAGAGTGACGCTACCGGGACCGTCGGCGATCCGGCGGACGGTAGGGTCACGGCCATGGCCGACGCCGCAACGATGGACAAGATCGTCTCGCTCTGCAAGCGGCGCGGCTTCGTCTTCCCGTCGTCGGAGATCTACGGCGGGCTCGGCTCGTCGTACGACTACGGCCACTACGGCGTGCTCCTCAAGGACAACATCAAGCAGCGCTGGCTGGCGGCGATGGTGCAGGAGCGGGACGACATCGTGGCGCTCGACTCGTCGATCATCCTGCACCCCGAGGTGTGGCAGGCATCCGGCCACGTCGGCGGGTTCACGGACCCGCTGATCGACTGCAAGTTCTGCAAGAAGCGCTTCCGCGCCGATCATCTCGAGGACGCCCAGTGCGGCCAGCGCCCCAGCAAGCGGCCCGGCGAGACATCCGACTGCGACCTCACCGAGGCCCGCCACTTCAACCTCATGTTCGAGACGCGCGTGGGCGCCATGGAGGAGACCGGCGTGCCCGTGTATCTCCGGCCCGAGACGGCGCAGGGCATCTTCATCAACTTCAAGAACGTGGCCCAGATCGCGCGGCGCAAGCCGCCCTTCGGGATCGCCCAGGTGGGGAAGTCGTTCCGGAACGAGATCACCCCCGGCAACTTCATCTTCCGGACGCTCGAGTTCGAGCAGATGGAGATGGAGTTCTTCGTCCCCCCTGCCGACGCCGAGGAGTGGTACCGCTACTGGGTCGACGAGCGCTTCGCCTGGCACCTGCGCTACGGGATCCGCGAGAGCAACCTGCGCGTGCGGCCCCACGACGCCGACGAGCTGTCCCACTACTCGAGCGGGACGAGCGATATCGAGTACCTCTTCCCGATCGGCTGGTCGGAGCTCGAGGGAATCGCGAATCGTGGCGACTTCGATCTCACAGCCCACACCAATGCCTCGGGCACGAAGCTCGAATGGGTGGAGCAGGACGGGAGCCGCTACACCCCGCACGTGATCGAGCCGGCACTCGGCGTCAACCGGTCGATGCTGGCATTCCTCGTCGACGCCTACGACGAGGAGGTCGTGGCCGACCGGGATCGCACCGTCCTGCGCCTCCATCCTCAGCTGGCCCCGGTGAAAGCCGCTGTCCTGCCGCTGATCGGCAAGAGCGAGGACATGGCGGGCAAGGCCCGCAAGCTCTACGAGCAGCTGCGCCAGGTGATCTCGGTCGAGTACGACGACGGCGGCCAGATCGGCCGGCGCTACCGCCGGCAGGACGAGATCGGGACGCCCTACGCGCTCACGATCGACGATCAGACGCTCGAGGACGACACGATCACGATCCGCGAGCGCGATTCGCTGGCGCAGGAGCGGATCCCGATCGGCGGTGCCCGCGAGCGCCTGCTCGACCGGCTCGCCGAGCCGTGGCACCCCTCGGCCTAGCGTCGCATCAGCCCGACGGCCCGCGCTCCATCGTCCGCTCGCCCGGAGCGACGAAGCCGAGCTTCGCGTAGAGGCGGTGCATGTCGCGCGTATGGAGGATCCACTTCGTCTGCGCCATCGCGCCTTCGTCGACCGTGAAGCGCACGAGCTCGAGCCCGAAGCCCCGGCCGCGAGCCTCGTCGATCACGTAGACGTCGGCGAGATACGACACCGTATGGACGTCCGAGACGACCCGAGCGAAGCCCGCCTGCGACCCGTCGGGCGCATACAGTCCCCCGACACGCGCGGCCGTTGCGATCAGCTCGTCCATCACCGCGCGCTCACGGCCGGCCGCCCAGTAGGTGCCCGAGAGGAACGTGTGCACGGCGGTGCGGTCGACACGATCCGGATCGTCGTCGAGCACGAATCCGTCTGTGAGCATGCGCTCCACGTCTCGTATCCTGCCCACCGTGGCGCAACCGCGCTCCTGTACCGTCGCTGGTGTGAGCCGGATCGGGATCATGCTCTGCGTCGCGCTGCCGCTCGCCGCAGCCGACCTCCTCGTGAAGGCGTCCGAGCCGACGGCGGCCTGGGCTTTTCACGAGCGGTCGTACGGATGGCTCGTGCTCTCGCTGGCAATGGTCGCGGGGATGGTGTGCGTGGCCAGGGTCCCGTCCGTGCTCGTCGCGCCCGCCGCAGGCGTCCTCGCCGGGGGCCTCCTCGGCAACTGCTTCTCGGCGGCCTGGAACGACATGCAGGTGCCGAACCCGCTCGTCCTCTCGGGCGACCGAGGATTTGTGGCCTTCAACCTGGCTGACGTGTGGGCGCTCGCCGGGATCTTTCTGCTCGTGCTCGCACTGGGGACATGGCTGATCCGCAACCGCGCGCTCATCCCCGCCCCGGCGGAGGTGCGGGCAACGCGCGGCCGGGCATTCGGCCGCCTCTTCGACTGATCGTCCCATTTGCTGGACAAACGCTCGACTCCGCGTCAAAAACGTCGAGTACGATGGGAAGGATGTCCATGAGCACCGAGCCTCTGTTCGTGCCCGCGCTCGCCTCGCTGGACGGCCTCGTGCCGCACGAGCGGCCTCCTGACCCCGGACGAGCTCGAGGGCATCGCACGTGACCTCGCCGCGAGCACGGAGCTCTGGCAGCCGCTCGTCCACAGCGACGCCGAGCACCGGCGCTACGAGCTGATCTACGAGGACGACCGCATGGACGCCTGGATCCTGTCGTGGATGCCCGGGCAAGGGACGGGATTCCACGACCACTACATCTCCGGCGTCGGGCTGTGTGTCGCGAGCGGCTGCGTCCAGGAGGATCTGATGGTGTACGGAGGCGCGCCACAGTCGCGCAGGCTCCAGGCGGGTGATTCGCGTCAGGGCGGCCCCGGCTACATCCACCGCGTCAATCACGCCGAGGGCGAGCCGGCGGTGACCGTCCACGTGTACTCGCCCCGACTCGACTGGGTCGGCCAGTACCGTCTCGGCAGTGACGGGATCGTGCTGCGCGAGGTGCGGCCCGGCCGCAACGAGCTCACGGAGCAGCTGATCGCAGACGGTGCGCTCGAGAACGTGCTCGAGCGCTTCTAGAGCACGCCCCGGCTCACCCGCTCAACCGGGGTCAGGTCTTCCATGTTCCAGCGCTCAACCGGGGTCAGGTCTTCCATGTTCCTGGAACATGGAAGACCTGACCCCGGTTCCGTTTCTTCCCGCTCGCGTTCTACGCCGAGAGCGTCTTCAGCCTGAAGCCACCGTGGTGCTCGTAGGAGGCGGTCACGACGGCGAGAGCATCGCGCCGGGCTCGATCGCCGATCTCGGCGCTCGACGCGGCGGCGATCGGCGAATGGAGCAGCAGCCGCATTCCGTGCACTCCCTCGGGCGAGAGCGCGATCCCGCCCGGGTCACAGGCGGCACAGACGCCGCCGCCCGCCGCCGGGAGAAACGCGACCAGAGGCTCCGTCGAAGCGCACTCGACGCAGGTCTCCAGATGCGGCATGTAGCCGGACACCCAGAGGAGCTTGAGCTGGAACGAGAGCACGACCGGATCGAGAGCGGCGCGCGAGCCCGGCCGCACGGGTGCGTCGTCGAGCGCGTCGAGGAAGCGGGTCAAGGCGGTGAACGCCTTCTCGCTGGCCTCCTGCTCGGTGAACAGCCGCAGCATCGCCTCCAGGCCGATCATCCCGACCTGCAGCCGGTAGGGATCGGAGCGGATGCGGTCGTGCGAGCGGACGAGCGAGGCGCCGGTGACGGTGTCGAGGTCGCCGCGGCCCTGGTGCAGGACGAGCTCCACGTGTGAGAACGGCTCGAGGCGACCGCCGAAGCGAGACTTCGTCTTCCGAACGCCCTTGGCAACGGCTCCCACGCGCCCCCGCTCGTGCGTGTAGAGGTGCAGGACGCGATCGGCCTCGCCGAGCCGGAACGAGCGGAGCACGACGGCTTCGGTCGTGGTTGATCGAGCCATGGCTGCAGTGTAGGAGCGGCCGTGGCCGGAGCTGCCGCGGCCGTTCGTCACAGCATGTGGAATAGCCAGGCTCTTTGCAGGCGTTTATGACCCTGGTGCCCAGGATCCGCCTCTATACGACCCAGTGGTGTGGCTATTGCATTCGTGCGAAGGCCCTGCTCGGCACGCTCGGCCTTGCCTACGACGAGGTCGAGCTCGACGACGATCCGGCATTTCGCCAACGCGTCTTCGACCTCGGGCAGCAATGGACGGTGCCACTCGTGACGATCGACGGCGAGCCGATCGGCGGCTACCACGAGCTCGCCGCGCTCGCTCGCTCGGGCCACCTGGCCGAGCGTCTCGCGGCCTGAGGGCCGCCCGGCACGGCGCAGTCGGCTCGGCTCGTCCCACCGGCTGAGATCACCGGCTGGAGTCACCGGCTGGGCGACGATCCGGCCGAGATCAGCCGGACAGCCCTTGACAGTGCGGGCAGAACGTCGTCGTGCGCCCTCCGACGACGATCCTGACGAGCGGCGTCCCGCACCGGTCGCACGGCTCCCCGCTGCGCCCGTAGGCGCGGAACTCGTGCTGCATCGAGCCGTAGGCGCCGTCGGGAAGCGCGTAATCGCGGAGGGTCGAGCCCTGTCGCTCGATGCCGGCCCTCAGGACCCGCCGGATCGCGCGGTGCAAACGCACGAGCTCCTCGCGGCCGAGACCGCCCGCGATTCGCAGCGGGTGCAACATGCTGTGCCAGAGCGCCTCGTCGGCGTAGATGTTCCCGAGCCCGGCGATCGTCCGCTGGTCGAGGAGCGCCGACTTGAGCGGCGCCCGGCGTCCTTCGAGCCTCGCCGCGAGACCGGCCGTGGTGAACGCGCCGAGCGGCTCGGGCCCGAGCCGTGCGTCGAGATACGGGGCGAGGTCGCCGGGCTCGAAGAGCTCCCACGTGCCGAATCGCCGTACGTCGCGGTAGGCGACGTCCGATCCGTTGTCCAAACTGAGAACGGCTCGCGTGTGGGGATCGTCGGCCAATGCTCCCCGCTCCGCCGAGCGCAGCGACCCCGTCATCCGGAGGTGGATCAGGAGCGACCGTCCCGAATCGAATCGAACAATCAGATACTTGCCCCGGCGCTCGGTCGCCTCGACGCGCTCCCCGACGAGCTCGGCCGCAACGAGCAGGGGATCGTGCGGCCGCACCAGGCGGGCGTCGCGAATCTCGACCTGGTCGAGCCTTCCGCCCTCGAGCACGGGCGCGATCGCCCGGCGGACCGTCTCGACCTCGGGCAGCTCGGGCACGAACCCAGTCTAGGCTCGTGCGTCGCCGTGCCGGCATGTCATGCGGGCTTGCGGAGCTGCGGGTCTGGGAGCTGCGGGCGTGGGCTGCTGGCCTGGGAGCGCGGGCCTGGGCCGCTGCGGGCGTGGGCACTGCGCACGCGGGCACGCGTATCGAGCGCTGCGGCTCGAGGAAACCGGTCGCGGTAAATCGGCTCAGGTCATGACGTCGAGCACGATGCCGCGCTGGGGCGGGGCCTCGTCTGCGATCTCGTACGCCGCGAGGACAGCCTCGACCGCCGCCGCCGCGGACGCTTCGTCCTGCGCATGCACCTCGGCGAGATCGTCGCCCTCGAGGACAGGGTCGCCGCGCTTGGCGAAACAGAGCACGCCGACTGCGTGATCGATCGCGTCCGTCTTCGTCCGCCGGCCGGCGCCGAGCTCGAGTGCGGCGATGCCCACCTCGAGTGCACCAAGGCGTGCCACCACGCCGTCGCGCCCGGCGCGTACCGGTCGCTGCACCGGCGCCTGCGGGAGCACGTGTGGGCTCGGGTCCCCACCTTGCGCGCGAATCCACCGCTCGTAGGTCGCGAGGGCAGTCCCGTCTGCCACAGCCGCCTCGGCCCGGCGCCGGGCTTCTGCGAGGTCGATTCCCAGGTCCGAGTAGGCGAGGAGGCGGGCGCAGGCATCGAGCACGAGCTCGGTGAAGTCGGCCGGGCCGTCGCCGCGCACCGTGTCGAGCGCCTCGCGGATCTCGAGCGCGTTCCCGACCGCCCGGCCGAGCGGCTGATCCATGTCGGTCAGGAGGCAGGTCACCTCCTTGTCGGCCTGGCGCCCGAGCTCCAGCATCGCCTCCGCCAGCACGCGCGCTTCGTCGAGCGTCTTCATGAAGGCGCCTTCGCCGACCTTGACGTCGAGCACGATCGCGTCTGCCCCGGCCGCGAGCTTCTTCGACATGATCGACGACGCGATCAAGGGCACGATGTCGACGGTCGCCGTCACGTCGCGCAGGGCGTACAGCTTCTTGTCGGCCGGGACGAGGTGCGCGCTCTGGCCGACGATCGCGACGCCGACCTCGCGGAGCTGCGCGATCAGCTCGTCGTTCGTCAGCTCCACCCTGAACCCCGGGATCGACTCCAGCTTGTCGAGGGTGCCGCCGGTGTGCCCGAGCCCACGGCCGCTCATCTTCCCGAGCGGGACCCCGCAGGCGGCGACGATCGGGCCGACGGCGATCGACGTCTTGTCGCCGACGCCGCCGGTCGAGTGCTTGTCGACCACTTTCCGGCCAAGCGCAGCACCGACCGCGAGCGTCTCACCGGAGCGGATCATCGCGTCGGTGAGGGCGAATGTCTCGGCAGCCGTCAACCCTCGGAAGTAGACGGCCATGCACCACGCGGCCATCTGGTAGTCGGGCACCTCGTCGCGCGCGTACGCGAGGACGAGCTCCGCGATCTCGTCGGCGTCGAGCTCCTCCCCGTTGCGCTTGCGCTCGATCAGGTCGGCGGGACGGATCACGGCGTGCTTCTAGCCGAGGCTCACGGCTGGATGATCGGGGAGCCGGGCGCTCCCTTGCCCGGATGCTTCGCCCCGAGCCAGGCGGCGACCGTTGCCCCGACGTCACCGAACTCGCCGTCCTCGTGGATGCGGCCGGCGGCGTTGCGCCCTGCTGCGTACGCCAGCAGGAGCGCGTGCTCGCGTGAATGGTCGCTCGACGGCGTCGTCGGGTCGCAGCCGTGGTCGGAGGTGATGATCAGCAGGTCGCCCTCGCGGAGTGCCTCCAGGATGTCCGGAAGCCGGCGGTCGAAGTCCTGCAGGCAGCGGTGGAAGTTGACCGGGTCGTTGCGGTGCCCCCAGAGCTGGTCGGTCTCGACGAGGTTCGTGAACACGAAGCCCTCGTCGATGTTCTCGAGCAGCTCGAGTGTCCGGTTGATCCCGTCGACGTTCGACTTCGTCGTGAACGACTCGTCGATGTCGCGGCCGGCGAAGATGTCGGAGATCTTGCCGACGCCGTACGTCGTGTGGCCGGCATCCCGGATCGCCGTCAGGTAGTTCGGACGGCGCGGTTCGAGCGAGAAGTCGTGCCTGTTCGGCGTCCGCTCGTAGTGCCCCGGCGTGCCGGTGAACGGCCGGGCGATGACGCGGCCGACGGCGTGCTTGCCGGTGAGGATCTCGCGCGCGGCCCGGCAGGCGCCGTACAGCTCCTCGAGCGGGATCGTCTCCTCGTGCGCCGCGATCTGGAACACGGAGTCGGCCGACGTGTAGACGATCCACTTGCCGGTCTTCTGGTGCTGCTCGCCGAACTCCTGGATCACCTCGGTGCCGGACGCAGGCTTGTTGCAGAGCACGCCGCGCCCCGTCCGGTTCATGAACGGGTCGATCACCTCATCGGGGAACCCGTACGGGTACGTCGGGAACGCCACCGCGGTGACGACACCCATCAGCTCCCAGTGGCCTGCGGTGGTGTCCTTGCCCTTCGACCGCTCGAGCAGCCGGCCTGCGACGGCCGGGGCTCCGGGCTGCGGAGGGCATCCTTCGAGCGGCTCGACATTGCCGAGCCCGAGCGCCTCGAGATTGGGCAGGTCGAGGCCCCCGACCGCGCGAGCGACGTTCCCCAGCGTGTCCGAGCCTTCGTCCCCCCACTCGGCCGCATCAGGCAACGCACCAGCGCCGACGGCATCGAGCACGATCACGCACGCCCGCGGCATGCCGGTAGTCTACGCACGGCATGGAAACCGTTCTCGGGCTACTCGAGCTGACGCTGTACGTCGTAGGGATCCTCGCGCTCTCCGCAGCGGTCACCTACGCGGTCGTCCGCATCTCGCCGGCCAAGTCCGCGAAGAGCCCGCCGAGAAGTCCTAGAGCGCACCTCCCGCGTCGTCCCCGATGTTGGGCCGACGGCTGTCACCCGGATCGCTACGCGGCTGCGTCGAGCGCGTCGGCGAGCGGCGTGTAGTCCAGCCCGTGCGCGCTCGCGACAGCCTCGTAGGTGATCCTGCCGCCGGCGACGTTGACACCCTTCGCGAGCGCGGCATCGTCCGCGATCGCGCGGGAGACGCCCTTGTCCGCGATCGCCTCCACGTAGGGCAGGGTGACGTTCGTGAGCGCCTTCGTCGAGGTGACCGGGACGGCACCCGGCATGTTGGCGACGCAGTAGTGGACGATGCCGTCTACCTCGAACACGGGGTCGTCGTGGGTCGTCGCGTGTGAGGTCTCGAAGCAGCCGCCCTGATCGATCGCGACATCCACGAGCACGGCTCCCGGCCTCATCAGCGCGAGCATCTCCCGCGTCACGAGCTTGGGCGCAACCGCGCCCGGCACGAGCACGGCACCGATCACCATGTCGGCGTCGGCGAGCACCTCCTCGATCTGCAGCCGGTTCGACATCGCGAGCGTGACGCGGCCGTCCAGCGCGATCTCGAGATCGCGCATCCGCTCGACCGACTTGTCCAGCACCCAGACGTCGGCCTGCATCCCGAGCGCGATGATGGCCGAGTTCAGCCCCACGACCCCGCCGCCGAGGATTACGACCCTGGCCGGCGGCACGCCGGGCACGCCTCCGAGCAGGATGCCGCGGCCGCCGTGCGCCTTCTCGAGCGACCAGGCGCCCATCTGCGGGGCGAGCCGGCCGGCCACCTCGCTCATCGGCGCGAGCAGCGGCAGCTGGCGGTCGGCCTTCTCGACCGTCTCGTAGGCGATCGCGGTGATGCCGGACCCTACGAGTGCCCGCGTCAGCGGCTCATCTGCCGCGATGTGCAGGTACGTGAAGAGTGTCAGGCCCTCGCGGAGCCGGCCGTACTCCTCGACGATCGGCTCCTTCACCTTGAGCAGTAACTCGGCGGAGGCCCAGACGTCGTCGACCGGCGCGATCCGTGCTCCGACGGCTGCATAGGCAGTGTCGGCGAATCCGGAGCCGACTCCGGCTTCCTGCTCGACGATCACCTCGTGGCCGCGCCGAACGAGCTCGAGCGCTCCGGCGGGCGTCAACGCGACGCGATACTCACGTTGCTTGATCTCCCTGGCCACTCCGATCCGCATCGCGGCGGGACGATACAGGAAGCGCGCCGGCGACTGGCGTCAGCCGGATGCGTGTCGGAGCGCCAAGACCGGGGTCAGGTCTTCCATGTTCCGCTCCGGACCTTGGTGGCAGCTCAGGCGAGCAGCGGGACTCAGGAACATGGAAGACCTGACCCCGGTGGGAGGCAGAAGACCTGACCCCGGTTGGCCGAGGAACATGGAAGACCTGACCCCGGTTGGAGGAAGGGGGCGGTTCTGCGCGCAGGGACGGCCGCCAGGCGAGCCCGAGCCGGCTCAGGCGCCTGCCAGCCGCTCCACGAGCCGGCGCTCGTCGGGGCCGAGCGGCGGGCCATGCCCGGCTGCGGCGTTCTCGACCGTCCGCTCCGGCCGCGAGGTCGCCGGGATCACGAGGTCGACCCGCGGGTCTGCGAGACACCACTTGAGCAGCGCCTGAGCCCAGGTCTCGACGCCGAAGGGGCGCAGCGGCTCGAGCGACGAGCTCCCCGGGTCGCGGCGGAGGTGCCCGCCGCGGGCGCCGCCGAGCGGCCGCATCACGATCACCGCGATGCCGAGCTCCTCGGCGAGAGGCAGGATCCGGGCCTCACACTCCCGCTCGAGAGGGTTGAGCGGGATCTGGACGGTGTCGAATCGGCCAGTCCGGAGCGCCCCCTCGAGCTCGGCGCTCGCACTCCGCCCCGCATCCCAGTGCGTGACGGCGAGCCGGTCGATGCGACCTGCATCGCGCTCTTCCTCGAGCCACGGCAGGTGCTCGCGCCAGGCGACGAGGTTGTGCACCTGCTGGATCTCGACCCTCCCGAACCATCGCTGCTGGGCCGCGTACTGTGCTTTTCCCTCGTCGAGCGAGTCGGCCCAGATCTTCGTCGCCACGACCGCCTCGTCGCGCTGTCCTGCGAGCGCCGATCCGAGCGACGCCTCGGCGGCGCCGTACATCGGCGACGAGTCGAAGACGGTCGAGCCCGCTCCGAGCGCCGCGCCGACGACCTCCGTGGCGCGGCCTGCATCGTCGAGGAACGTCTCGTAGGTTCCGAGCCCCACGACCGGCCCGAGGCGCCGCTCCTCCATCACCGAATCCGCGTTCGCGCGTGACGGCCGGCGGCGAACGCCGTCGCAAAGAACCACGGGTCGTCGGACGGCCCGCGACCCATGTGGGAGAGCGAGAGGCCCGAGCAGGCATCTTCCCACCCCTGACAGTCCACCTCGATGGCCTCACCGAGCGACGCGTCGCGATCGAGGCCCCACGGCCACGCCACCTCGCGTGCGCCCAGGA
This sequence comes from uncultured Thermoleophilia bacterium, assembly GCA_963799905.1. Lineage (GTDB taxonomy): Bacteria > Actinomycetota > Thermoleophilia > Gaiellales > Gaiellaceae > Gaiella. The sequence goes on along the minus strand of CAWCYU010000026.1, from coordinate 57,437 downwards.
TGAGTCGAAGCGCCGCGCGGGTGTGATGTGAGACTCCACGGTGGCGTTCCCGCATGTCTCCATCCGAGTAGCGGACGGCCACGATCGCCTGCCCGCCGAGCGCGGCCGCCGCATTGGCCGCCTCGGCGACCGCCAGCCCGCCGTGACCGAGGTCGGATCCGGTTCCCACGATGCCCGGGCCGATGCCGCAGACGACGACGTCGAACCCCTTCGCCTTCGCCCAGGCGAGCGCGGAGGCGGTGGTGACAGCCTGCACGTCGCCGTCGAAGCACGGAGCAACGGCAATCGCCGTCTCCAGGAGCTGCCGGGTCTTGAGGACCCGCACCGCGTCCGAGAGCGCCACCGGGAGGGCGCCTCCCCCGAGTTGCGCATACGCAATCCGCACGCCCGGCCCGATTCCCGCCATCACGGGGGCGAGCTGGCTGTGGAGCCCGCAGCAGACAACCGGCATCCCGTGGAGCTCCTGGGCGAGTGGGTCGAGCTCCTCGACGCACCTTGCGGCGCTCTGGCCGGAGGTGTAGGGCAGCGCCATCACGTGTGCCGCCGGTGGCGCAAGCAGCCCGAGGCCCCGCGTCAGGTTCGCGAGGACGATGTCGAAGCCGCCGGAGCCGAGGTCGAGGTCGCGGCCCTGGGTGTTGACGAGAACCGTGTCGCCGAGCTCGACCGGACCGATCTGCCGCGGGTAGGCGATGCATGCCTTCCCGTCGACGTCGCAACGGATGATCTCGTCGAGCCGCTGGGTGACGGCGGTGACCGTCCCCCAGCGCAAGGTCAGCGCCACGTCACGCGGCCCTTGCCCGATCGACGATCGCGAGCGTCACCTCGACCATGCCCTCGAGATCGGCGACCGCGATCCGCTCGTCTGGCGTGTGGATGTCGACCATCCCGTTCGCGAGATTCACGCACGGAAGCCCTCGCTCGTTGAAGACGTTCGCGTCTGCGGCACCTCCCGAGAACGCTGTTGTCGGCGCGTAGCCTGCCCGTCTCAGTCCCTCTGCAGCGAGCAGCACCGCCGGCTCGTCCTCCCGGAAGACGTAGCCCTGGTAGCTGTTCTCGATCTCGGTCTCGACCGTGCAGTCGGAGGTGCTGGCGGCGAACCCGATCGCGTCGAGCATCTCTTGCACGAGCGCTCCGAGCATCCCCGGGTCGCGCGACCGTGCCTCGGCCTCGAAGGTGCACCACTCCGGGACGATGTTGCGCGCAGTGCCTCCCGTGATCACGCCCACGTTCGCGCTCGACTGGTGGTCGATCCGGCCGAGCCGCATGTCTGCGATCGCGCGGGATGCGGCGAAGATCGCGGAGCGGCCTTCCTCGGGGTACATCCCCGCATGCGACGCGCGGCCGTGGAACCTCGCGTGGATCGCCCTCTGCGACGGCGCTCCGAGGATGATCTCGCCGATCGGCGCGGCCTGGTCGTAGACGTATCCGAGCCGGGCCTCGAGACGGGTGTGGTCGAACGCGTACGCGCCCAGCAGCCCGACCTCCTCCTTCGGCGTGAAGAGCAGCTCCACGCCGGCATGCGGGCGCCCCTCGGACACGATCCGGCGCGCTGCCTCCAGCATGACCACGACTGCGGCCTTGTCGTCGGCGCCGAGGATCGTGCCGCCGGCATTGCGCACGATCCCGTCCTCGACCACGGGCTCGATCGGCCCGCTCGGCGGCACCGTGTCCAGATGCGCGCAGAGAAAGATCGGCGTCCCCTCGCTGCCGCGGCCCGGGAGGCGGCAGAGGATGTTCCCCATCGTCGAGCCGACCTCCACCCCGCTCCCGTCCTCGTCCCACTCGAGGCCGGCGCCGTCGAGCTGCGCGAGCACGCGATCGGCGACCGACCGCTCCTCGCCCGGCGGGCTCGGGATCGCGGCGAGCTCGAGGAAGAGCCGGAGAACGTCGCTCAGCGGGACGCCTCGACCGCGACAGCGCTACGCGCCCGCGCGCGCTCGAGTGCGGCGCCGACGAAGCCGCGGAACAGTGGCGCCGGCCGCGTCGGGCGGGACTTGAACTCGGGGTGGAACTGGCTGGCGACGAACCACGGGTGGTCGGGGAGCTCGACGATCTCGACGAGGCGACCCTCCTGGAAGGTCCCCGAGACGACGAGGCCCGCGGCGACGAGCTCGTCACGGAACTGGTTGTTGACCTCGTAGCGGTGCCGATGGCGCTCGTGAACCGTCGCCTCGGCGTAGAGGTCGCGCGTCCGCGAGCCTTCGACGACCTCGACCGCCTGCGCCCCGAGCCGCATCGTGCCGCCGAGATCCTCGATCTCCTTCTGCTCGGGGAGAAGGTCGATCACCGCGTAGGGCGTCTCGGGGTCCATCTCGGTCGAGTTGGCGCCTTCCAGCCCGCACACGTGGCGGGCGAACTCCGAGACGGCGACGTGCATCCCGAGGCAGATGCCGAGATACGGGATCCCCTGCTCCCGCGCCACCCTGCAAGCCAGGATCTTGCCCTCCCAGCCGCGCGAGCCGAAGCCGCCCGGGACGAGCACCCCGTCCGCTGTGTCGAGCTCCTCGACCGCCTCCTCGTAGGTCATGTTCTCGGAGTCGAACCACCGCACGTGCACCTTGGCACCCTGGTGCATGCCGGCGTGCTTGAGCGCCTCGTGGACGGAGAGATATGCGTCGTGGAGCTTCACGTACTTGCCGACGAGGGCGATCTCGACGTTCTCTCGCCGCTCGACGATCAGATCCGTGAGGTCCTTCCACTCGCCGAGGACTGCCGGCGGCGCCTGGATCCCGAGGCGCTCGCACACGAGCTCGTCGAGCCGCTCACGCTGGAGGCGCTCGGGCACCAGGTACACGTCGGGAACGTCCGGGGAGCCGATCACGGCGCGGACGTCGACGTCGGCGAAGAGGGCGATCTTCTCCCGGATGTCGTCGGAGAGCGGCTCGTGCGAGCGGCACACGACGATGTCCGGGTGGATACCGATCCGCCGCAGCTCGTTGACCGAGTGCTGGGTCGGCTTCGTCTTCAGCTCACCGGCCGCCTCGATGAACGGGACGAGCGTCACGTGGAGGTAGAGGACGTTCTCCTGCCCCACCTCGCGCCGGAACTGCCGGATCGCCTCGAGGAACGGGAGCGACTCGATGTCGCCCACGGTGCCGCCGATCTCCGAGATGACGACGTCGGTGGGCTGGGCCACCGCTCCGCGGCGAATGCGCGCCTTGATCTCGTTCGTGATGTGCGGGATCACCTGCACGGTGGCGCCGAGAAAGTCGCCCTTGCGCTCCTTGCGCAGCACCGTCTCCCAGACGGCTCCGGCGCTGTGGCTGCTGTTGCGCGAGAGGTTCTCGTCGATGAAGCGCTCGTAGTGACCGAGATCGAGGTCGGTCTCGGCGCCGTCCTCGGTGACGAACACCTCGCCGTGCTGGAACGGGCTCATCGTGCCGGGGTCGACGTTGAGGTACGGATCGAACTTCTGCGCCTGCACGCGGAGCCCGCGCGATTTCAGCAGTCGTCCGAGCGAGGCAGCGACGATGCCCTTGCCGAGAGCCGACACGACGCCGCCCGTGACGAAGACGTACTTCGTCTGATGCTCGGTCTGGACCACTACATCCTGCCGAGGCGATCGAGATCGCGGAGTAGCGGGGTCGCCTCGATCACGGCGCCGAGGGAGCGGCGCTCGCCGGCGAGCGTCAGCAGGGAGAGCGCGGCGATCGCACCCCACCGCCTGCGTCCCGTGAGCTTCTCCACGGAAGAGAAACCTAGCACGGCGCCGAGCGCGTTCGAGCCTCCGTCTCCGAGCATCGCCATCTCCCTGAGATCGTAGGGGGCCATCAGGACGGCGATCCCGAGCGCCCGCCGAGGGACGTTCCCGAGCAGGAATGCCCCGAGCCCGAACGCCTTCAGGGCCCTGCCCGGGCGCGTATCGAGCTGGTTGACGGCGTTCGCGGCAAGGCCGACGAGCAGGGCGCCGGAGATCGAGCGCGTGCGCACGAGAGCGTAGAGCGGGATCCCGACGAGCTTCAGCGTCCCGGTCGTCGCCCCGGAGCCGAGATGGGCGCGGAAGCCTCGCTCCGGCCCGCTCCAGAGGTCGTCCGCGAGCCCGATCGCGGCGACGGGCGCGACGGACGGGACTGCGAGGCCGACGGCGGCGCCGACGAGCGGCAACCGAAGCCCACGGAAGTTGCTCGCCTGCGGCCCGCAGGCGAGCACGAGTTCGACGAGCTGGCGGCCGCGGTGGGCGAATCCGCGGAGATCGCGTCCCGTGGCGCGATGCTCGAGATCGAGCTCGATCTCCTCGACCCGTAACCCCGCGCGGACCGCGTCGATCGTCATGCGCGTCTCGACCCCGAACCCCATCGCGACCGGGAAGACCTCGGCGCGCGCCCGTGCCGAGAGCCGTCGTTGTCCCGAGAGCGGCTCACGGGTGAGGAGACCACAGCGGAGCCGGATCAGTGTCCGGGCGGCCGTTTTCGCGAGGCCGACGCCGCCTCCCTCGCTGACCCGGAAGGCGGCGATCGCGACATCGGTCGTCGCCGCGGCGAGGGGATGAAGATCGCCTGCGAGATCGGCGTCGCAGAGAAGGATCGGGCCGGGCTCGACGTGCCGCTCGGCCAGCGTCAGCGCCTGGCCCTTGCCACGGCGCGGGAGCCGGATCACGCGGGCTCCGGCCGCCTCGGCAAGGTCGGCGGTGCCGTCGCGCGAGCCGTCGTCGGCCACCACGATCGCGGCGTCGGGGAAGCTGGCACGGAGTGCCTCGACCGTCGCGGCAATTCGCTCCTCCTCGTCCCGCGCCGCCAGGAGGACGCTGAGCCGCTCGCTCACCCTTGCGCCGGCAGCGGGGGAATCGGCGGCAGGACGCCGTCGTCTGCCGTCTCGTCGACGCCGTAGTTCCCGGGCTCCGCACCACCGAGGAGCAACACGAGCCCCAACCGCCCGGCGGAGGTGTCGATCGAGTCGACAGTGGAGAGCCCGGCGAGCTCGAACGCCGGGATCGCGCTCTTGGCCGTTCTCGAGGCCTCGGTTCCGACCGCCGGCACGCCGGAGCGGGCGAGGCCCGCGTAGACGCCGGCGAGGAACGTCCGCGTCTGGCCCTGCTGGGGCTCCGCCGTCCGGACGACGACGACAGCATCGGCAGGCGGCGCCGCTGGGCCCTCCCGCTCCTGGACGATGACCTCGTCCAGCGCATCCCAGAGCGGCGTCTTGCCGCCCGCTGCGAGCTCCTCGGCCAGATCCGCCCCCACGTCGGCCAGCTGCTCCGGTCCCACGAGGTGACGGAACACCGTCTGCCGCCGGAGCACGTCCTCGATGGGCTTGGGGTCGATCGGCACGCCGACCGACCGCGTGCGGACGACCGTGCCGCCCGCGTCCCGCACCGCCTTGCCGACGGCGAAGGACAGCCCCCGGTCGATCGGGCCGACGAACAACACGGCGACACGCTGGCCCTGGAGACGTCCCGGCACCACGACCGGATAGGCGGTGTCGGCGAAGTCCTTCAGCGCCTGCTCGCCGCGTCCCGCCGACTCCGAGGACAGCTGCGCAGCGTCACGCTGCTGGCGCAGATCGTCGATCTGGCGGGTCAGATTGGCGCGCTCGGCGTCGTTGACGAAGCCCTTCCCGGAGAGGCCGACGCCGACGAGGATCCCGATCACGAGGGCCACGAAGACCGCTGTCAGCGATGCGACGTGGTAGCGCAGGTCGAACACGAGAGAGAGTGTAGGGCGCACCGCGCCACCGGCTCCCGCGGTCAGATGCCGAGCGCGTCCCCGATCGTTCGCCCGAGCGACTGGATCACGTTTCGCAGCGCCGGCGAGACCAGCACGGCGACGATGACGGCGGTCATACCGGCGACGGCGAACGTGACGAGCGGCCAGACGCCGATCCGTGGCGAGACGAGCCGCGACACGCCTTTCGCGTCGACGAGCGACTCGCCGACCTTGAGGCGCGTGACGAACGTGGACGCCATGCCGGCGCGATTTCGCTCCATGAACTCGACGAGATTGAAGTGGGTGCCGACGGCGACGATCAGCTCTGCCCCGCGCTCGTGGGCGAGGAGAAGGGCGATGTCCTCGCTGATTCCCGGTGCGGCGACGGTCGCGAACGGCAGTCCCATCGCCGTGAGACGGTCCGACCCCGGCGCCCGCCCGTTGGCGTACGCGTGGACGAGCAGCTCCGCGCCGGAGCGGAGCGCCGCGTCCGAGACCGAGTCGAAGTCTCCGACGATCACGTGCGGCCGCAGCCCGATCTCGAGCAGCGCGTCTGCTCCACCGTCGACTGCGACGAGCACCGGCTTGAAGTTCCTGATGTACGGACGCACGATCCTCAGGTCGCTCTTGTAGCCGGGCCCTCGCGCGACGACGACGGCATGGCGGTCGCGGAACTTCGTCGTCAGCGGCGGGAACTCGATCCCTTCCGCCAGCAGGCGCCCCTCGTCCCGCAGGTGCCGAAGCGTGTTGTCGGCAAACGTCTCGAGCGCCTCGGTGACGCGATCCTGCTGATCGGCGAGCGCGAGGACGAGCGTGGCCTCCGTCAGCTCAACACCGACCGCGAGGCGCGTGCCGTTGCGCCAGAGAGAGCCGCTGCGGACCGTGATCGTCTCCCCGTCGGAGAGCTCGTCGAACAGGCCCGAGCCCGGCGCGTCGACGAGGCAGACGCCCGCGCGCACGAGCTCGAGCGGGCCGGGGTTGGGAAAGCGGCCCGAGCTCGAGGCGGAGACGTTGACGACTGCCCGCACGCCGGACTCCACCAACTCCTCGGCCGAGACCCGGTCGAGGTCGATGTGATCGATCACCGCGAGGTCGCCGGGGCCGAGCCGCTTGACGAGGTCCTTCGTCCGCCGCCCCAGCCGGACGGTGCCGCTGACCTCGGTCACGATCGAGCCTCGGTGGCGATCGTGGCCAGGAACTCCTCGCCCCCGAGCATGCGCTCGAGCTCGAGGCGGCGGTCGTCGGGCGACAGCTCCTCGATCCGCGTATGCGTCGGGTCGCCGGGCACCTTCTCGACCCGGAAGTGGCGCTCCGCAACGCTCGCGATCTGGGGCAAGTGCGTGATCGTGATCACCTGCGCCCGCTCGCCCAGTCGCGCCAGCGTCTCCGCCACTCGGTGCGCCGTCACACCTCCGATACCCGCGTCGATCTCGTCGAAGACGAGCGTCTCCCCACCCGCGACGACGGCGAGTGCAAGGGCGACCCGCGAGAGCTCCCCGCCCGAGGCAGTGTCCGCCACGGGGCCGAAGGGCAGCCCTGGATTCGGCCGGATCAGGAACGCGGTCTCGTCCCGGCCCGTCGGGCCCGGCTCGCGGCCACGAAGCTCGAGCTCGAATTCCCCCTCACCGAGGCCGATCCCTCTCAGATTCTCGGCCACCGCAGCTGCGAAGGGCTCGGCCTGCTCCCGCCTTGCCTCATGGAGAGCATCGGCGGCGAGGTCGTACTCGGCCTCGGCCTGGGCGAGCGAGGCGGCGGCGGCCGCGACGGGATCGAGCCCGCCGTCCAGCGCGTCGAGCTCGGCCGCAGCGGCTTCGCGCGCATCCAGGAGGCCGTCGAGGCTCTGCGCGGCGAATCGGCGCCGCAGGTCGGCGATGTGGTCGAGCCGTCCTTCGACCACGTCGACCCGGGTCGGGTCGACGTCCAGCGAGGCGACGAACCGGTGCAGGTCGCTGCCGACCTCGCTCAGCCTGACGGCGAGCTCGCGGAGCTCGCTCGTCGGTGCCTCGAGCTCTGGCGCGAGCCCGAGCAGCGCTGTCAGTGACCGCTCGGCCGCGGCCGCAAGTGACGCCGCGCCGTCACCGTCGTCGGGCGCGACGGCGGCCGTGGCCGCAGCGGCGCCCTCGATCAGCTCGGCAGCGTGGCGCATGCGGTCCCGCTCGGCTCGCAGTCCTTCCTCTTCCCCGCGCTCGAGGTCGTCGGTGCGTTCGACGAGCTCGCGCAGCGCTTCGATCCGGGCCGCCTCGGCGCCTGCGTCGCGGGCGATCTCGTCGGCGCGCCGGCGTGCAACGGCCAGCTGTCGCCAGGCGTCGCGGGCCTGCTGCCGCCGCGCGGCCTGCGGCTCGCCGATGAAGGCGTCCAGCACGTCCAGTTGATAGGCCGGCCGCGCCAGCCGCCGCTGCTCGAACTGACCGGACATCGCGATCAACCGCTCTGTCGCCGCCGCAAGATCTTCACGGGCGACCGCGCGGCCCCACGCGTACGCTCTCGTGCGCCCGTCGGCGAACACGCGCCGCGCGAGCACGAGCCCCGGCTCGTCCTCCGGGCGAAGCTCGGCGAGCGTCGAGAGATCCGCGTCGTCGAAGAACCCGGCCGGCACGTCGAGCTCGGCCTCGACGTACGCCTCGGTCGCGGCCTGGACCGACGGCTGCGGCGTCCCCCTTGACCCCGAGGAGAAGGCCGATCGCCTGGGCGAAGATCGTCTTGCCGGCACCGGTTTCCCCGCTCAACGCGTTGAGGCCCGGCGCCAGCTCGAGCTCGGCCTCCCGAATGAGGACGAGATTCTCGATTCGCAGGCGTCGGAGCATCGTTCAGATCGTAGACCGGCGGCGCCGGTCGCCACAGCTGTCCCGAACCGACGGGAGGCTCAGCTGATGCCGAAGCTCTGGCGGTAGCGCCGCACGAACGTCGCGTCGGGCAGGGTGCCGAGGAGGGAGCGCTCGTCGCCGAGCCTGATCGAGACGCGCGCACCAGAGCCCGCGTCTGCCACGCGGTGACCGTCGACGAGCACGGCGCAGCCGACGTCCGGTGTCCGGTTCCAGACGTGCAGGTCGTGGCCGCGAGGCACGACGAACGGCCGCGCGCGCAGGTCGTGAGGAGCGACGAAGGTGAGTGCCATCGCGTCGAGCCCCCACATCAACACCGGCCCCCCGTTCGAGAGGTTGTAGGCGGTCGAACCGGAGGGTGTCGAGCAGATGAGCCCGTCGCATGGGACCCGCCCGAAGTTTTCCCCTCCGAATGACCATTCGAGCTCCACCATGCGTCCCAGCTCTCCGCTCGTGACGACGGCATCGTTGACCGCGACGAAGCGGCTCCCTGCCGCCTCCACGTCGAGCGTGGCGAGCTCCACGATCTCGAGCTCCCCGCCGAGCACGCGCGCGATGCCCCGCTCCAGTTCGTCGCGCGGGATCGAGCTGAGGAATCCGACCCGCCCGAAGTTGACGCCGATCACCGGTACACCGGTGCCGAGGAACCGCTGCAGGGCGCGAAGCATCGTGCCGTCGCCGCCGAGGACGATCGCCACCTCGACGTCGGCCGGCGACTCCTGCGCGTCGCCCGCGACCAGGACGAGCTCGACGCCTTCCTGCTTCGCCACCGATTCGAGGCGTGCGAGCCCCGACCCGAGCGCCTCGGGGCGTCCGTGCAGCACGACGGCGGCCCGCTTCACGCGGTCAGCCGACGGCATCGTCGATCCAGCGGTCGAGGTCATCTGCAACGGTGGGCTCCGGGCTGTCGAGCAGGTGGACGAGGAACTCCCGGTTCCCTTTCGGCCCGGGGAGACCGGAGTCTACGACGCCCGCGACCCGCGAGCCCCAGGTCGCCGCCGCCGCACACACGTCGTGCAGGACCCGGCGGCGGATCTCCGGATCCCGAACGACGCCCCTCGGGACATCCGCGCGGCCCGCCTCGAACTGGGGCTTCACGAGCACGAGCGCCTGCCAGCCGGGCGCAGCGAGGCGCAGCAACGGCGGCAATGCCGTCTTGACCGAGATGAAGGAGACGTCGCAGACGACGAGCTCGGGTGCGAACGGCAGGCTCGTCACCGTACGCGCGTTCACGCGCTCGAGCACGATCACGCGGTCGTCCGACCGCAACCGGGGATGAAGCTGTCCGTAACCGACGTCGAGAGCGATCACCCGGGCGGCACCATGTTGCAGGAGGCAGTCGGTGAAGCCGCCGGTCGACGCGCCGACGTCGAGACACTCCTTGCCCGCAGGATCGACGCGCAGGAGCTCCAGAGCATGAGCGAGCTTCTCTCCCCCGCGGGAGACGAATCGAGGGGGCCGGTCGACCTCCAGGTCGACCGATTCGTCGAGCTGCGTGCCGGGCTTGTCGTATCCCGGCACGAGCCCCGCGATCACGAGCGCCTGCGCCTGGCTCCGAGACTCCGCGAGACCGCGCTCCACGAGCAGGACATCGAGCCGCTTCTTCATCGTGGTGGCAGGCTAGCCGGATGAGGGAAGAGCGCATCGGGATCGGCGAGCACGAGCTCGTCGTGCTGCGGCCCGACGATCCGGAGAGCCTGATCGACGAGCAGCGCTTCGACGAGAACGAGTTCCTGCCCTACTGGGCCGAGCTGTGGCCGAGCGGGCTCGCTCTCGCGCGGCACGTGGCCGAGCTCGATCTCGAGGGCCGGCGCGTCCTGGAGGTGGGTTGCGGCCTGGCGCTGCCGTCGCTTGCCGCCGCGCGCGCGGGCGCCGACGTGCTCGCAACCGACTGGGCTCCGGAGGCGGTCGAGCTCGCCGCCGCCAATGCGGCGGCGAACGGGCTCCGGCTCACGACCGCCGTGCTGGCGTGGGACGACTCGGCTGCGCTCGTCCTCGGTCCCTTCGAGCTCGTCCTGGCGGCCGACGTCCTCTACGAGCACCGCAACGCGGTCCCGCTGCTCCGCCTGCTCGACGCGGTCGTCGCGCGCGACGGCGAGGCGCTCGTCGCCGATCCCGGCCGCCGCCACGCGGCCGCCTTCTTCGAGGCCGCCCAGCTGGCCGGGTGGATCGTGGAGCACACAGCGGTCGGCGAGCTCCGGGCCGGAGGGATCGCGCGGCTCCACGCGCCTGCGGGCCGGAAGGGGAGCTGACCAGAGGACTTTGTGGCTCTGAGCCACAAAGTCCTCCCGTTCCGCGGCTTCTACGCGGTGCGGACCGCGAGGTCGTCGACGACGGCCCGCAGCACGGAGGTGTCGGCCGCAATGGCGGCGAGCGCGCTCTTCGCACGGGTTGCCGCCTCGGCGGCGAGCCGTCGGGCCTCGGGAACGCCGTGCCGCGCCGCATACCCGTCCCCGTCGAGGACGTCGTCGACGAGCTGGAAGAGCGGGCCGAGCTCCTCGCCGAATGCCCGCCAGGCGCCCTGGCCGGCCTCGGGCACGGCCGCCGCCCAGAGCCCGAGCCCGACCGACGCGGCGAACAGGCGCCCGGTCTTGAGGCGGTGGAGCTCGTCGAGATCGGCATCGGCGCCCGTGATGTCGAGATACTGCCCTCCGATCATCCCGAGCGTCGCCTCGGCGAGCTCGCGGGCCGGCGCCGGCGTCGGGTACGAGAGCGCGAGCCGGAGGGCCGCGGCGAGGAGGGCGTCACCCGCGAGCAGGGCGACCCCCTCGCCGAATGCGACGTGCGCGCTCGGCCGGCCGCGCCGTTCGTCGTCGTCGTCCAGCGCCGGAAGATCGTCGTGGACGAGGGAGAATGCATGGACGAGCTCGAGCGCGGCAGCGGCAGGAAGGGCAGCCTCCGGGTCCGTCCCCGCCGCCTCGGCGGTCGCAAGGCAGACGATCGCGCGGATCCTCTTGCCGCCTTCGAGCGCGTACCGCATCGATGCCTGCTGCGCCCCGAGCTCCGGTGTCAGCTGGAGGCCGGCGAGATACGCCTCCGTCAGGTCGAAGAGCGCGTCAGGCGCCTGCATCCGCGCTCGCGCGTGCCCGCTGCACCTCGGCTTCGATCTCCTTCGCCAGCTCTGCGATTGCGGCAAGGTCGTCGACCGCCGCGTCGACGTCGCCCGCTTCGGCAAGCCGTTCGAGGTCGTCGAGCTTCGCCCGCAGCCGCTCCGCGAGCTCCTGGGCCCGGCCGAGGCTCTCGTTCGCGCTCACGCCGTCGCCTCTCGCAGCACGCGGCCGAGAATCCCGTTGACCAGGCGCGCTGCGTCTTCGGTCGCGTAACGCTTCGCGAGCACGACCGCTTCGTTGATCGCCACCTCGGCAGGCACGGTTCCCTCCTCCAGCTCGTAGACCCCGATGCGCAGGACGTTCCGCTCGAGCGTACCGAGGCGATCGGCGGTCCAATCGTCCGAGGCGTCGGTGATCCGATCGTCGAGGGCCGGCGCGCGCTCCGCGATCGCCTCCGCGAGGTCGAGTGCGAAGTCGTCCGGCGTCCCGTCGTAGAGCGACGCCATCGGCTGGCCGGTGAGATCCCATTGATAGAGCAGGAAGAGCGCCGTCCGCCGCGATTGCCGACGCCCGACTTTCGCGACGGTCACGCCAGCTCCTCGAACGTGACGTCGACGCTCGCCTGGAGGCCGGTGGACGCTTCGACCGCGCGCACCACCGAACGCTGCACGGCCTCCCCCACGTCGGGCAGTGCGTCGCCGAGCGCAGCATCGACCTGGAGGTCGATCCGAACCGACCGTGCTTCGACGATCACGTGGAGTCGTCGCCGCGGACGGCGAACGTGCACCCCGGAGACCGCTTCGGCAGCCCGGGCGACGAGCGATGCGAGTGCAGCGGCCGTGAGCTCGACGCGCCCGAGCGGGCCATCGACGACGAGCCCCTGCTGGGTCATGCGGCGGACATCGAGGGCAGGCGGCCTTCCATCTCGGCAAGGTAGCTGGTCGAGTAGTCGCCTCCCCTGAACTCACGCGAGCGGAGAATGTCGATCGCCACGTCGCGCGTGGTGGGGATCCCCTCGACCTCCAGCTCCTCGAGCGCCCTGATCGCACGGGCGATCGCGGCGTCACGGGTGTCGTCGCGCACGATCACCTTTGCGATCATCGAGTCGTAGTACGGAGGGATCGCGGCGCCCTCGATCACCGCCGTGTCGACCCTGACCCCGGGCCCGAGCGGTGGCCGGAAACGGGTGATCGTACCGGGGGCGGGAGCGAAGTCGCGCCTTGGATCCTCTGCGTTGATCCTGATCTCGATCACGTGACCCGAGCGGGGCGCGCGGCCGGTCACCGCCAGCGGCTCGCCGGCTGCGATCCGGAGCTGCTCGCGCACGATGTCGATCCCGGTCGTCAGCTCGGTGACTGGGTGCTCCACCTGGAGCCGGCAGTTGACCTCGATGAACGACGGGGCACCGTCAGGGCCGAGCAGGAACTCGAATGTGCCGGCATTGACGTATCCGATCTGCCGGCAGGCCCGCTCCACCGATGCCTCCATTGCTTCGCGCGTCTCGGGGGTGAGGGCGAGCGAAGGAGACTCCTCGATCAACTTCTGGTGTCGCCGCTGGATCGAGCACTCGCGCTCGCCCAGCGTGAGCACTCCGCCCTTGCCGTCGCACAGCACCTGGATCTCGACGTGCCGCGCCGGCACGAGAGCCCGCTCGAGGTACAGCGACCCATCGCCGAACGCCGCCTCGGCCTCGGCGCTCGCAGCCCCGTAGGCTGCCTCGAGCTCGTCCGGGCCCTGCACGACGCGCATGCCCTTGCCGCCGCCGCCCGCGGTGGCCTTCAACAGCACCGGGAAGCCGAGCTCTGCTGCCGCAACGCGGATCTCTGCGAGGTTCGCAACGCCTTCGGTGCCCGGCACGAGCGGCACGCCGGCGGCACGCATCTCGGCCTTCGCGCGCGCCTTGTCGCCCGTCTTCTCCATCACGTCGGCGGGCGGCCCGACGAAGACGAGGGCGCTCTCGGCGCACGCGCGCACGAAGGCGGGGTTCTCGGAGAGGAAGCCGAAGCCCGGATGGACCGCCTCGCAGCCGGTCGTCTCGGCTGCGGCGATCACGTTCGGGATTCGCAGGTAGCTGTCGGTCGCCGACGGGGGGCCGATGCAGACGGCGCTGTCCGCCATGCGGACATGCAGCGCCTCACGATCGGCGGTCGAGTAGACCGCGACCGCCTCGACGTCGAGCTCGTGAAGCGCGCGGATCACCCGGACCGCGATCTCACCCCGGTTGGCGACGAGAACGCGGGAGAACATCCGCTACACGATCGGTTGGACGTCGACCGGATCGAGCTCGAAGAGCAGCTGGCCGAACTCGACCGGCTGCCCGTTCTCGACGTGGATCGCCTTCACGCGACCGTCGTGCTCTGCCTTGAGCTCGTTGAACAGCTTCATCGCCTCGAGCAGGCAGATCGTCTGCCCGACAGTCACGACGTCACCGATCTCGACGAACGCCGGGCTCCCGGGCGACGCCGAGCGGTAGAAAACGCCGACCATCGGCGACTCGACGCGCACGCCCGCCCGCACCGGCAGCTCCAGGACCTCACCCTCGGCTCCTTCGGGCAGCGCAGCCAGAGGAGCGACGGCGACCGTCGCCTCGTCCGCCCGGCGGACGGAGACGCGCATCCCGTCGTCCTCGATCTCGATCTCTCCGACTCCGGACTCCTGCACGATCTTGACGAGCTCTCGGATCCGCTCGCCCCGCGTCGCGTCGACGTCACCCTGGAGCAGCGAGGCTTCGCGTGAGTGGCGCTGCCGGATCGATTGCAGCAACGGCTCCGCCTCCTCACCGAACATGGCGAGGAGCACGAGGTCTTCCTCGCTCGACGCGAGCCCCTCGGCCGCCTCGCGGACGTCCTCGGCGCTCGGCGGGTCCTCGTCGAGGCCGCCGCCGCTGCCGGTCACGAGCGCGACCGCGCGCGAGACCGACTCCTCGATCGGCGCAGGTGTCGTGCCATAGCCGCCTTCGACGAGCAGGCGGAACTCGTCGAGCACCGTCCCGTAGCGACGGGCCGAGAGGATGTTGAGGAGCGCCTGCGACGCGAGGATCTGGCCGATCGGCGCTGCGAGCGGCGGCCACCCGGACTCCGCCCGGATCTGGACGACCTCTGTGAGGGTGTCGAGCAGCCGGTCGCCGGCCGCGTGGGCCCTGAGGTGGACGTCAAGGGCAGCGACGAGGCCGGCCGGCAGGTCGTACTCGGCCGCCCGGACCGCGATTCTCGGCGCCACGGGAGCGACGGGCTCGTCGCCGATGTGCTCGTCGATCAGGTCGGCCGCCTCCCACAGAGGAGCCGTGTCGACGCCGGTATCACGCCCCAGCCCCTGGAGAGCGTCGACGAGCGACTCTCCCGAGACCCGGTGCAGTGTGAGCGCGAGCGGGTAGACGGCGGTCGCGATCAGGTCGGCCCCGACCCGCGTTGCGACGACGGCGTTGAGCAGCCCCGTCCCCGCCGCTCCTTGCACGAACAACCCCACCGGCAAGCCCGTTTCGGCCCCGATCCGCTCCACGAGCTCCTCGGTCAGATGTGGCAGCAGCGCGTCCGTCGGATCGTTGAGGATGACGCGGGTCGCGCCGAGCTCGGGAATCTGCTTGGCCCGCTCGACCAGCGCTTCGATCTCGCCTTTCCTGCCGGCGCTGTAGACGAGCCCGACGTGGAACTCCTTCCCCGCGGCCACGATGGCCTCCCCGGCCTCACGGAGGTTCGAAACGTCGTTGAGCGGATCGTGGAGGCGAAAGACGTCGATGCCGTTGTCGGCGGCACAGGAGACGAACCGGCGCACGATGTCCGCCGAGACGGGGCGAGAGCCGACGAGGAACCGCCCGCGAAGCGCCAGGCTGAGAGGCGTCGTCGTCCGCGCATCGATCGCCCGGATCCGCTCCCACGGGCTCTCGACGGCTCGCCGGACGGCCGAGTCGAATACGCCGCCTCCCGAGACCTCGAGGTAGGCGAACCCCGCACCGTCGAGGATCTCCGCGATCCGCAGGACCTCGCCGGTGGGCAGCTTGCCCGCGAGCGGCTCCTGCGACAGCAGACGGATCGTGGTGTCGACGATTTTCGGCATTCGGGGTGGGACCTTATCGTGGCCCTCGGCGTCCGGCGTCGCCGGCCCGCCGCCGGTCAGGCGCGCGAGATGTAGCGGGCTTCGCGCGGGTCGACCTTGATCCGATCGCCGACGTTGACGAACAGCGGCACCTGGACGACGGCGCCCGTCTCGAGGGTCGCGGGCTTGGTCACGTTGGAGACGGTGTCGCCTTTGACCCCCGGCTCGGTCTCGGAGACGCTCAGCTCGACCGAGGCAGGCATCTGGATGCCGGTGGGCTTGCCGTTGACGGCCAGGACCTGGACGATCGACGAGGGAAGGATGTAGGCGAGCTCCTCCTCCACGTCGCCGCGAGCGAGCCCGAACTGCTCGTACGTCTGCTCGTCCATGAAATGGGCTTCGCTGCCGTCGTCGTACAGGAACTGGACGTTCTTCACCTCGGTGTGGACGCGGGCGAACTTCTCGCCGGCGCGAAAGGTGTCGTCGACCACTGCCCCCGTCTCGAGGTTCTTCAGCTTCGTGCGGACGAAGGCGCCGCCCTTGCCCGGCTTCACGTGCTGGAAATCGACGATCCGCCACATCGCTCCACGGTGCTCGATGTGCATCCCCGTCTTGAACTGGTTTGTGCTGACGATGTCGGCCATGACGCGCGGGAGGGTACCTGTTACGTGGGGTGACACCTCGCGCCTCGTCGAGGCGATGGCGTCGCTCGCGGACTTCCTCGGGGCGGAGCTCGCCGACGGGAAGGGCGCCGCCGGCTAGCCGACGACGAGCAGATCCTTGCCGAACGAGGTCAGGATCTCGCAGCCGCTGTCGGTGACGACGACCAGATCCTCGATCCTGCAGCCGCCGACGCCGGGCACGTAGAGGCCCGGCTCGACGGAGACGACGTTTCCGGGGGCGAGCACGTCTCCGGACTCGGGGCGAAGCGTCGGCGCCTCGTGGACCTCGAGGCCTACACCGTGGCCCAATCCGTGGCCGTACGCCTCCGCGTAGCCCGCCGCAGCGATCGCGGGTCGCGAGACGGCGTCGACGTCGCGACCGGCAGCCCCGGCCCTCACCGCGGCCAGCCCGTCGAGCTGGGCCTGCTGGACGAGGCGGTAGATCTCGGCGAGCTCGGCCGACAGAGGGCCTGTTGCGAAGGTTCGCGTGCAGTCGGAGCAGTACCCGTCCACGACACACCCCATGTCGATCGTGACGAGTGTCCCCGACTCGATGATCGCGTCTCCTGGATGCGCGTGTGGCCGGGCGCCGTTCTCGCCGGCCGCGACGATGGATCCGAACGAGAGTGCGTCGGCGCCGAGCTCACGGAACGTGCGCTCGATCCACCACGCCACGTCGCGCTCGGTGCGCCCGGTCAGCCGCTCCTCTGCGAGCAGCGCGTAGACCCGGTCCGAGATCGCGCACGCTTCCCGCATGGAGGCCAGTTCGCTCTCGTCCTTGACCATCCGGAGGGCCTCGACGAGGCCGCGGGTCGGGACCAGCTCGGCGCCCCCGTCCGCGATCCGCTCCCACTGCGCAAACGAGATCTTCGAAGCCTCGAACCCGACCGTTCGGCCGGCGAGCAGCTCGGCCAGAGCGCTCGCGACATCGCGTCGGGTCTCGACGAACTCGACGTCGTCGACGGACCGTGCCGCCTCGGCATAGCGGAAGTCCGTATACAGCGTCGTCGCTCCGTCCGGCTGGACGAGCAAGGCGCAGTTCGAGCTCTCGAAGCCGGTCAGATAGCGGACGTTGACGCCGTCGGTGACGAGCAGCGGCGCCGTCAGTCCTGCAGCCAGGCGGGCGAGCCGGCTCATTCGGGCTCGGGCTCCGCCGCCAGCAGGCTGAGCGCCTCGCGGTAGCCCTCAAAACCCATCCCGACGACTCTCATGCCGCCGAGGCCTTCGAGCACCGAGTGCCGGCGCCACTCCTCGCGATCGTCGACGTCGGAGAGATGCACCTCGACGAACGGCACCGTGAACGGCTCGACGGCGTCGCGGATCGCCCACGAGTAGTGCGTCCAGGCGCCGGGGTTGACGATGATCCCGCCGGCGGTGCCCAGCGCCTGGTGGAGAAACTCGATGTACTCCCCCTCGTGGTTCGTCTGGCGGCAGCGCACCTGCAGGCCGAGCTCCTTTGCCCACGAGTAGATCTGGGTCTCGAGGTCCTGGAGCGACTGCTCCCCGTAGATCACGGGGTCGCGCCTGCCGAGCAGGTCGAGGTTGACTCCGTTGAGGACGTCGATGCGCACGGGCCGACTCTAGCCTCTCCTCCGATCAACGAGCCGGGATGGTCTAGCCGGTGATGAGAGCGTTGAGCGCCGCCCGCACGTCGGCGGCCGGTACCTCGTTGCCCCAGGTCGGCTCGCCGTCCCGCTCGAGCAGCACGAGTCTCGGCGCCCCGCCGACGGTCTTCTTGTCACGCGCCAGGGCTGCCCACGCGGCTTCGCGATCGACGCGAACCGGCTGCGGGTCGAGTTGCGCTCTCACGATCTCGAGCGCGGGCTCGTTCCCCGAGAGACGAAGAGCGGCGACCATGCCGAGCGCGACAGCCCTCCCGTGCGGTAGGTCGTAGCCGGCGGCGGCCTCGAGCGCATGCCCGAACGTGTGGCCCAGATTGAGCTGGTTGCGTGGGCCACGGTCATGCGGGTCGGCGAGACAGACCGCAGCCTTGAACGAGGCGCACCGGCGCACGAGCTCGGCGATCGGGAGATCCCAGACGGGCTGCCCCATCAGCAGCCCTGTCTTGACGACCTCGGCCATTCCGTTCTCGTGCTCGACCGCGGGCAGCGTCTCGAGTGTGCCCGGGTCGATCACCACCCGTGCCGGCCAGTGGAACGCCCCGATCAGGTTCTTGCCGCCCGGAAGGTCGATCGCGGTCTTGCCGCCGATAGCGGCGTCGACCTGGCCGACGAGTGTCGTCGGCACCGCGACCCACGGCACGCCCCGCATGTACGTGGCAGCTGCGAACCCCGCGAGGTCGGTCGTGCACCCGCCCCCGAGGCCCACGATCGTGCCGTCCCGGCCGATCCGCAGCGCCCGCCACAACCGCTCGAGCACGGCGAGCGTCTTGGCATGCTCTCCCGGAGGAACATCGTGCGATGCGGCGTCGCGGTTGCCGAGACCGAGCTGCGCCGTGACTCCGTGGATCCCGGCGACGTTCGCGTCGGCGACGATCTCGACCGGCCCGTCCCCCGGTACGAGCTCGTCGAGAAGATCGAGCGCCCCGATGCGGACGTCGATCCCGGCCGCGGCCAACACGACGCCGTCCGCGTCGCGCGCGCTCGCATCCGCAGCGTCCTCGTAGACCGGGAGCCGCGCGCGGTAGAGCGCGTGGAACGCGTGCTCGTCGATCGCGAGCGGCCGCCCACCCTCGCTCGCCCGCGTCCAGGCGGTTGCGGGGTCGATGTCGAGCAGCACCGTGAAGGCACGCCGTTGCAGGATCGCGCGCGTCGGCTCGGACAGCACCGTGCCGCCCCCGAGGGCGACCACGGCGGGCTCGGAGCCTTCGATCACGGATGCTGCGACCCGCTCCTCGATCACCCTGAACCCGGGCTCGCCGTCGCGCGCGAAGAGCTCCTCGATCGTGGTGCCGGCCTGCCGCTCGATCTGGTGATCGAGGTCGACGAAGGGGCGGCGGAGGCGGCGGGCGACCTCCTCCCCGAGGGTCGTCTTGCCCGCGCCCATGAACCCTGCGAGCGCGAGGTGGCGGTTCAGGGCGTTCGCGGCCACCGGATGCGATCGAGATAGGCGCGATGGGCGACGACGAAGTCGGCGATCGCGTCTCCGCCGAACTTGTCCTTCGCGCTCCGCGCGAGCTCCCAGGCGACGGCCGCCTCGGCGACGACGGCCAGCGCTTCCACGGCCTGGACATCGCTGCGCTCGACGAGCGCCTGAGCGGCGTCGCCGGTCGCGAGGTCGACGGAGTCGAGGGGCTTCATCAGCGTCGGCAACGGCTTCATCGCCGCCCGCACGACGAGAGGCTCGCCGTTCGTGATTCCGGCTTCGAGGCCGCCCGCATGGTTCGTCCGTCTGGAGAGGCCCGGGTCGATCTCGTCGTGCGCCTCCGAGCCGCGAACGCGGGCGAGCGCGAATCCGTCGCCGATCTCGACCCCTTTGACGGCCTGAATGCCCATCAGCGCGAACGCCAGCCTGGCGTCGAGCCGGTCGGCCTTCTCGGCGTACGAGCCGAGACCCGGCGGGCATCCCTCGGCGACGACCTCGACGACCCCTCCGAGCGTGTCCCGATCCTTGCGGGCGGCGTCCGTCGCCTCGCGCATGCCGTCGTCGCCGCGGCGACCACCGACCTCGAGTGGGCGTCCCGTCACCGTGATCCCGATCGTCGCGAGCAGCGCCTTCGCGACCGCCCCCGCCGCGACGTGGGTCGCGGTGTGGCGCGCACTTGCCCGCTCGAGCGCGTCGCGCACGTCGTCGTGGCCGTACTTGAGCACGCCCGCGAGATCGGCATGACCGGGGCGTGGCAGCGTGACAGGCTTCGTGCCCTTGCCGTGCGGTTCTCCCTCCGGCTCCCAGGGGCTCATCCCCCACGTCCAGTTCTTGTGGTCCAGGTTGCGGACGACGAGCGTCAGCGGGGTTCCGAGCGTCTGGGAGTGTCGAAGGCCGGACAGCACCTCGACGGTGTCCGATTCGAGCTGTTGGCGTGGACTGCGGCCGTAGCCGAGTTGCCGCCGCCTCAGGTCGGCATCGATTGCGGCGCGATCGAGGAGCAACCCGGCCGGCAGCCCCGTGACCACGGCCACGAGTGCGGGACCATGCGATTCACCTGCGGTGACGAGGGCGAGCGGCACGCTGCGATCCTAGATGCGGGCGGCAGCCGCGTCGACGAGCACGGGCACGAGCTCTGCGGCGGACGGCATCGCAGCGATCTCGGCGGCGAGCGCGCGGGCCCGGTCGCCGTACGAGGCGTCCTCGAGAACGGCCAGCACCGACGACGCCGCCGCCTCCGGTGTCAGCTCGGCCGGGAGGAGCATGCGTGCGACGCCGAGCTCGCGGCACTGTTGGGCGTTGTCGAACTGGTCCGCGCCCTGGGGAAGGAGCACCATCGGCAGCCCCTCTGCGAGCGCCGCGAGAACGGATCCCGAGCCGCCGTGGCCCACCGTGGCCGCGCACAGCGGCAGCAGAAGCCCCTGGGCCACATACTGCTCGACCACGACGTTCGCGGGGACGGCGCCGAGTGCGCGTGGGTCGTTGTTGCGGCCGATGGTCGCGATCACGTTGCAGTCGATCCCGGCGAGCCCTGCGAGCACGATCCCGAAGACCGCTAGATCGTTGAAGACGGTTCCGAGCGTGACGTAGACAGTGCGCCGGTCGGGAAGCTCCAGGATCGACGGAGGAAGCGCATCCCGCGGGTCGGCCGGATACGTCGGCCGCAGGTGCTCGACCCGAGTGCCCTCCGGCACCGGCTCCGTCTGGAGGCTCGGGGGGCAGATGTCGACGAGGATGCCGTCGTAGACGCCGCCGAGCAGAGGTGGGTCGAGACCCGCATCGGCCCAGAGGGCAGCGATCTCCGCCGCTGCCTCCTCGTAGCTCGCGGCCGGCACGAGCCGGCCGAACGAATGGTTGGCGGCAGGGATCCCGAGCAATGCAGCCACGAGCGGGGCGGCGAGGTCGGCCGCGTCGTGGACGAGGAGATCCGGCTTCCAGGCCGACGCTGCCGCCCGAAGGCCGTCCACCTTGGCAGGTGCCTCGATCGTCGCGAACTTGCGACTGAAGTTGACCGCGCGACGCTCGAGCGGGGAAGCTCGAGCAACTCAGGCCGGTAGGGGACCATGCGCGCGACGGATTCCTCGTCGTTCATCCCTGCCGCGAGCATCGAGAACCCGGCGGCCTCCGCGTTGCCGGCAAACGAGCCGGCGGTCGCGAAGACGACGTCGTGGCCGGCGTCGACGAACGCGCGCGCGAGCGGCACGAGCGGGCGGAAGTGCCCGATGCCGGCCGTGCAGCTGAACATGACGCGCGTCATCGGGTCCGCGTCCTCGCGCCACCGGCGCGGTCGATCGCGATTGCCACGCTGAGGAGCACGGCCAGGGAGGCTACCTGGGCGACCGCGGAAAGCCGCGCTCCAACCGGAATTGCAGCGAGCGCGAGCGGCACGACCACAATCCGGCTCGTGTGCACTGCCAGACCGAGTTGGCGGCGGAATGCGATCTCACCGGCGAGGAACAGGGCCACACCGCCCGACAGCAGCAAGGCGCGCGCGACGCTCAACGCATCGAACGGATGCTCGATCGCGGCGTGCTCGGCTGCGGCGATCGTGACAATGCCGAGCAGCATCGGGAGATAGGAATAGAAGAACGCCGTCAACGCGAGTCGAGCGCGCGGGAGCGGAGGCATCGAGGCGAGCACCTGCTCTGCCTGTTCGTCGTCGCCCTGCCCGAAGTAGACCCACCACAGGCAGGTGCTGAGCATCAATCCGAGCAGCGCCACGAACGCGAGCCCGGCATCGACCGCCAATCCGGATGCCCCGATCCCGACCGCGACGACCGACTCGCCGATCACGACGATCAGGACGAGGCCATGCCGCTCGACGAAATGGGCCGGCGCCACCTCGAATCCCTGCAGCCCGCGAATCACCGGAGTGAGCCACTGGAGCGCGACCGCGGCCGCCCAGAGCGCATATTGCGCCGCGCCACCCACGGCGCCGCCGGCAACCACCAACACGGCGGAGACGAGATTCAGCGGCGTGATGCGGAGGATCGCCGTGACGACACTCGCCGACGATGCTCGCGTGAACAACGCGGTATGGATGCCGACGATCACGAGATAGGCGAGCCCGAACGCCAGCCCACTGCTCGCGAAGGCGCCGGGCACTGCGAGTGCGAGCAGGAAATAGCCTCCCATGCCTCCGAGCAGGACGAGCCGTCGCAGAGTCGTGTCCGCAGTGACGGCGTTCGTCAGCCAGAAATAACCGCCGTACATCCACCAGATGAGGGCGAGCATGACGACGACCTGGATCAGCGAGCGCAGCGTTGGCGCCTGGTACAGCACGTCGGTCAGCTGCGTGATCGTGAGCACGAAGACGAGGTCGAAGAAGAGCTCGAGCGTCGAGGCTCGGCGAAGCGGAGCGGACGGAACCTCCACCGGCGCCGCTATCGCTCCGGACCGACCATGTCGTCGCCGATCGCGACGACGGCGTCGACGAGGCCGTCGACGTGCTCCTCCTCGGTGCGGGCGTTGATGTAGCAGGGCCGGATCACGAACACACCGTCGACGACCGTCGAGCTCGGCAGATACGGCGTCTCCCGGAGCAGCCTGCGCAGCAGGGCCGCGTTGAAATCGTTCAGATCCGGCGTGGCGCTCGTGACGTAGCGGAAGCAACAGATGGAGAGAACGGGCTCGGTGACGAGCTCGAGGCGCTGATGGCCCCGAACGAGCTCGGCCAGGCGGCGCGCCAGGTCGTTGTCGCGCCGGATCCTGGCGCGAACGCCCTCCCGCCCCAGCTCGCGGATGATGCTCCACACGACGGCGCCGCGGGCCGGCGCGGAGAGCTCGACGGCGAACTCCGAATACGGCACCCCCATGCTGTCGAGCGACATGGCGACTTCGCCCTCGGGGTCGAACGCGCCGTCGAGATACGCGGCCGGCTCCTGCGTGAAGGCCCGGTGGAGGATGGAGCGGTCCCGGACGAACGTCGCGGCGATCCCGACCGGTGCCCCGAGCCACTTGTGCGGGTCGACGATGGCCGAATCGGCGAGCTCGAGCCCTTCGTAGAGCGACGCCACGCGGTCGTCCAGGATGCCGAGCAGCCCGTAGGCGCCGTCGACGTGGAACCATGCCCCGTGCTCGCGGGCAACCTCACCGGCCTCGCGCAGCGGATCGATCGCGCCGGTGTTGGTCGTCCCGGCTGTGGCGACGACCGCGAGCGGGAGCACACCAGCAGCGACGTCGGTCTCGAGCGCCTCGCGGAGCAGATCGACGCGCAGGCGCTGGTCCTGATCGGCGGCGATCGCCCGCACCCGGGAGCGGCCGATCCCGAGCACGGCCGCCGCCCGCTGCACGGTGTGATGAGCCTCGACGGACGTGTAGACGGCGACCTCCCTGCCGGCGAAGCCGTCGTTGGCCGGATCGATCCCCGCCTCCTCCAGGGCCCACTGGCGCGCGGCGCCGAGCGCGACGAGGTTCGCGACCGAACCGCCGCTCACGTAGACGCCCCGCATCGTGTCGCCGAGCCCGCACAGCTCGGCGAGCCATTCGAGCGAGAGCTCCTCCAGGAGGTTGAACGCCGTGATCGAGTACCGCTGGGGCGAGGCGAGCGACGCGGCCGCGGCGGCGACCACCGGGACCGTGTCGGGGCCCGTCGTGATCCAGCCCGAAAAGCCCGGAGACGCGAGCCGTGCCCCGTTCGGGATCAGCGTGTCCACGATCTCGTCGACCACCGCCTGCGCACCGACGCCGTGAGCGGGCAGAGGACGCAACAAAGCGTTCGTCCAGGCGTCGCGACGCGGCACCGGATCGTCGTCCGGAGCCGCGAGGAAGCGGTCGAGCGCCGCGCCGACCCGGGCCAGGTGGAGCTCGATGTTCCCGACCTCGGACCCGCTCACGGCTGGACCTCCTCCCCGCGCAGCGCCGACCGCATCGCGACGAGAGGGGCCGGGAGGCCCGTCCAGCGCTCGAAGCCCGCTGCACCCTGGAACAGGAGCACGTCGAGCCCGTCGACCACGACCTCGCAACCCGCCTCCCTGGCCGCTGCGACGAGGGCCGTCTCGCGTCCGTCGGCGAGATAGGCGAGGTCGACGACCTGCATGCCGCCGTGCGGGCGCACGATCAGCTCCTCCTTGACGGGCGTCGCGTTGACCAGGACGTCGTAGTCGATCGGCGAGGGCGGCCAGTCAGTGCTGCGACGGCTCGCCGTCGTCACCGAGGCTCCGGCCCGCTCCAGCGCCTCGACGACGGCCCGTGCGGCGCCGCCCGCTCCGAGCACGAGGACGCGCCGGCCGTGCGCCTCGAGCTGCGAGGTGACCGCGTCACCGTCGGTCGAGGAGCCGACGAGGCGGTCCTCCTCGAAGACGAGGGTGTTCACCGACCCTGCCGCCCGCGCGATGTCGTCGAGCTCGTCGCAGAGCGCGAGCACGGCTTGCTTGTGGGGGATCGTCACGTTCGCCCCGGCGAATCCCACCGCCCGCAGGCCGCGCACCGCATCCCCGAGCAGCTCGGGCGGTGTGGGCAGGGGCACATAGGCCCAGTCCAGCCCGAGAGCGGCGAAGCCCGCGTTCTGCATCGGCGGCGAGAGCGAGTGAGACGTCGGCCAGCCCAGCAGGCCGACGAGCGTCGT
This sequence comes from uncultured Thermoleophilia bacterium, assembly GCA_963799905.1. Classification (GTDB taxonomy): domain Bacteria; phylum Actinomycetota; class Thermoleophilia; order Gaiellales; family Gaiellaceae; genus Gaiella. The sequence goes on along the minus strand of CAWCYU010000026.1, from coordinate 32,618 downwards.
GGTTCCCTTGATCTCGCTCACCCGGGGAGTATCCCCGTCCCGGGCGACGATGGCCCGCCCGATCAGACCGCGTTGACGCATCCGAGCCGGTCGAAGACGTCCTGGGCTCGCCGGCGCATCGCGACGGCTGCCGCGTGGTCGCCCGTCTCGTCGTGTGCGCGCGCCAGGTCGAGCTCGGCGCAGGCGGCGTTGTACCACGCGCCGCGTTCCTGCTCGAGCGCGACGACCTCCTGCAGCAGCACCGATGCCTCAGCGGCTCTGCCCTCGGCTAGAGCCCGGAGCCCGCGGCAGGTAACCGAGACGGCGCGCGCGTACGGCGCCGTCTCCGCCTTGTCAGCCAACGCCTCGTCGACCCTGCGAAGCAGATCGTGCTCACCCAACGCGAAGGCGGCGCGCGGAATCGCGGCGCTCGCGAGCGGCGCCCACTGGAGGCGGTCGCCGACGACCTCGAGCACCGTCTCGGTGACCGAGCGGACGGTCGGTCGATCGCCCGCGAGAGCCGCTCGAGGGAGGACCACGGACGCCATCGGGATGATGCGCTGCGGCTCGCCACTCGCAACCGCCTTCTCGATCCATTCGGAAAGCCCGTCGTCGGCAGCATCGAGATTCCCTCGACGCAGCGCCATGCCGGTGACGATCTCGCGCCAGACGAGCCAGATGCTCCCTTCGCTCGTCACGCCTCCCAACGCGAGCAGCTCGGCGTCGACACGCGCCCATTCGCCGCTCGGGATCCAGAGGAACTTGATCCGCGACAGCGCCATGTACTGCCCGAACATGCCGAACTCGACGCCGTGCGCACCGGAGAGCCCGTCCAAAGCGCCGGCCACGAAGTCGCGAAGCTCCGGGATCGTCTCGTGCGGCGATGCCGACCAGAGAAAGTTGACCACGAGGCGGTACGCCTCGTCCCAGAGGTGGGTCTCGGCCGCTCGAGCGAGGATGACGGCGGTCTCGTCGCGGTCGGGCCGAACCCCACGGGCCGCCCGGGCGGAGACGAGGTTGATCCGGCCGTTGACCTCGGCGAACGGGTCGCCGACGCGACGGGCCACGTCGATCGCCTCGAGTGCGTGTGGCTCCGCATCGGGCTCACCCCGAAGCATCTCGAGCTGTGAGCGGCGGGCGAGCGCACCCGCAAGCGCGGGCGACTCCGGCAGGCCGGCCAGTAACGCCACCGCGTCGTTGGCGGCCCGGATCGCATCGCCCCACGCCCCGGAGAGCCAACAAACGCGCGCGAGCCAGCTGAGCACATCTGCCTCGAGGAGCGGATCTCCAACACCACGGGCGAGGTCGTTCGCCTCGGCGAGGCGCTCCGACGCGCGATCGTACCGGGGCTCTGCCATGTTGCAGCGCGCGAGCCCGACGAGCGCCAGGCAGCGGCCACGGGCGTCGACGGCGAGTGCCTCGGCGCGTTCGAACAAGCCGGTGGCCGACGGCAGGGCCGCCCTCGCGATCGCGGCCTCGCCCGCCTCGAGCAGCAGCTGGAACGCGTGCGCGGCGAGCGCCGGATCGTCGTCGCCGTACCCGACCGCCTCGAGGTAGTGATAGGCGGCGATCTCCGTCGCCTCCCCCTCCCGGCCGGCGCCGCCGCCCTCGATCCACTCGGCGACGGCCCGGTGCAACCGGCGCCGCTCAGGGCGCGGGAGGGTCTGGTAGGCGACGTCTCGTGTGAGCGCGTGCTTGAAGACGAACTCCCGCATCCCGGCTACGACGGACGACGGCCGCTCGGAGACGAGGCCCCGCCGAGCGAGCGCCTCGACGAGCTCTTCCTCGACATGGACGGCCGCCGGCCAGAACGTCCGCCCCATCACCGCGCAACGGCGAAGCGCGTCCCGGGCAGGAGCGTCGAGGAGGTCGACGCGGGCGGCGATCACACCGTGTACGGAGTCCGGGATCGGCACGTCAAGCAGGCGATCGGTGGCGATCCAGGCACCGTCCCGTTGCTCGATCGCTCCTTCCTCGATCAGCATCCGCAGGATCTCTTCGAGGTAGAACGGGTTTCCGTCGGCCCGCTCGAGGATCTGCTCGCGAGCGTCCTCGAAGACGCGATCGGCGTCGAGCAGCGCGGCGACCAGACGGCGCGCATTCGCGAGGGTCAGCGGGGACAGGTTGAGGGCAATCGCGTTCTGCTTGCCCGCGCCCCAGCCGGGGCGCGACTCGAGAAGCTCCGGCCGCGCCGGGCACACGATCAGCACGCTCGTGTCGGCGAGGGAATCCGCGAGGTGGTCGAGGAGGTCGAGAAGCGGCTCCGAGGCCCAGTGGATGTCCTCGATCGCGAGCACGGTCGGTCGATCGCGGCCGAGCGCGGCGATGTAGCGCGTCCAGGCTCCGTACAGGCGTACGCGCACATCGCCCGACGAGGTCTCGCTCGAGCCGGGCAGCGCGAGCCCGATCGTCCAGGCGGCCGCCTCGATCACGCTCTCCGCCTGGCCTGACGGCATGACGCCGGTGATCGCGCGCCGCAGCTTGTCGAGCGCCACGTCCGCCGCGTCCGTCTCGAGCATCCCCGCGTGAGACTTCGCCACCTCGGCCAGAGGCCAGTACGTGATCCCGTCGCCGTACGGGAGGCAACGTCCCTTGAGCAGCCGCGCCTCGGGCAGCCGGTCGACGAACTCGGCGAGCAGACGGGACTTTCCGACTCCTGCCGCGCCGAACAACGTGACGAGCTGAGGCACGCGCTCCCGCACGGCGCGGGTCGCGAGAGCGGCAAGCACGGCCAGTTCCTCGTCCCTGCCGATGATCGGCGCCGACAGCCCTTCGATCCCGCGCCGCGCGGGAGACGCGGTGACCTGGCGCGCGACCCAGGCGTGCACGGGGCTCCGCTTCCCCTTCGCAGCGATCCCGCCTCGAGCCTCGTACTCCACGAGTCGGCTCGTCGCAGACCGGGTGCGGTCGCCGACGAGAACCTCGCCGGGCTCGGCGGCCTGCTGAAGCCGAGCGGTGACGTTGACCATGTCGCCGCTCACCATCAGCTCGCCGCGGGCTGCGGCCTCGCGGCTCGACACCACGTCGCCCGTGTTGACGCCGATCCGCAGGCCCACCTCGGCGTCGTGCCGGTCGGCGATCCGCGCGGCGAAGCCCGCGAAGTCGTCGCGGACAGCGAGGGCTGCCAGCACGGCCCGCTCGGGGTCGTCCTCGTGCGCCTGCGGGATTCCGAACACTGCCAGGACGGCGTCGCCCACGAATTTCTCGGTCACGCCGCCGAAGCGCTCGACGTGACCGTTGACGAGGGCGAACAGCTCACCCTGCACCTCGCGAACCTCCTCCGGATCGAGGCGCTCCCCTAGCGCGGTCGAGCCGGCGAGATCGGCGAACAGGACGCTGACGATGCGGCGCTCCTCGCGCTCGTCGCCATCCGCAGCTCGGCGCGTGCCGCCGCGTAGTGTTGCTCCACACGCAGAGCAGAACGCGGCGCCGGCGGGCTGGGCCGTCCTGCAGCTCGGGCACGACTGCTGCTGTGCCGCCCCGCAGGCACTGCAGAATCTGGCCTCCGGCGAGACCTCGACACCGCAGGAAACACAGGCGAGAGCCACGTCGCGAGTGTACTTCCGCCCTCACGGAGTGGGCCGTCAGTTGCAGGCGTAGCCGAACTCGCAGACCTTCCGTAGGAACTCGCTCTCGCCGGCCGTGAAGAAGTGGCGCCTCGTCCCCGGGATGCGCACGTAGTAGAGGTAGTCCACGGCCGCCGGGTGCGCCGCTGCCTTGATCGAAGCGAGGCCCGGGTTTGCGATCGGCGTCGGAGGCAGGCCCGGGAAGCGACGGCTGTTGTACGGGCTGTCGCTCCGGATCGCCGCCTTCGTCAGCGACTGCGTTCCCGGGATGTTGAGGCCGTACCGGATCGTGGCATCGATCCCGAGGGGCATCTTGTGGCGCAGGCGGTTGTAGATCACCGCTGCGACGAGCTTGCGCTCGCGTGGCGCCACCGTCTCCTTCTCGATCATCGATGCGATCTTGAGCACGTCGTACGGGGTCAGGTTCTTCGAGCGCGCGTACGACAGGTTGACGCGCGCGAACGCCTTCCGGAACGCGGTCAGCTGATCGGCGACGAGCTCGTCGCCGGTCGTGAACTGCGTGAACTCGTACAGCGCAGGGAAGAGGAAGCCCTCCATCGAGCCGCGCTTCCAGTCGGCGATGAACGCTTTCGGCGGCTGCGCACGCGAGACGGCCGCGAGATAGCCCGCGCGGGTCAGCTTCGGGGTGACCGAGCGCTTGGCGATCGCGATGCGTCGAACTGCCGCGACGCGGCTTGCCATCTCACGGACGTTGAACCCCTCGGGGAAGATGATCCGGAGGCGCACGACCGCGGGTGCCTCGGCCGTCGTCGCCGGGGAGGCCGAATCGCTGCCGCAGCCCGCGACGAGAAGTGCGCCCACGGTGGCGGCGAGCGCGAGGATGGAACGCGTCACGCGCGCGCCTCACGGTCGAGCCAGCTCTGCAGGAGATGTGCGGCCGCGACCGCATCCTCGGGCGCGTTCCCACCGAATCGCTGCGCCAGCGCGGTCGTGAAGCGCTCGTCGGCGGTCTCGACGGGGACATCGACGACCGCGCGCAGCGCCGTCACGAACAGGTCGGTCTCGACGGCCTGCTTGCCGTGCTCGCCGCGAAGCGTGAGCGGCATCCCGACGACGACGAGCTCCGCCTCGTTGTCGGCGACGAGGCGGGCGACCTCGACGAGGCCCGCCTCGGTCGCGGCCTTGCGGACGACGCACACCGGCCGCGCGAGGGTGCCGCTCGCGTCGGAGACGGCGACTCCGGTGCGGGCGGCGCCGTAGTCGAGCGCGATGACGCGCACTACGTCGCGATCGAGGAGAGGATCAGGCGCTCGGCCTCGGCGAGCGCGTCGGAAAGCTTCGCCGGGTCCTTCCCGCCTGCCCGGGCCATCGTGCGACGGCCGCCGCCGCCGCCGCCGACGAGCAGCGCTGCGCCCTTGACGACATCGGAGGCACTCACCCTGTCGGCGATCGCATCGTCGAAGTTGGCGATCAGGGTGACCTTGCCGTCTTCGACGCCTCCGAGCACGACCGCGGCAGGGCTGTGGCGCTGCTTGAAGCGGTCGGAAAGATCGAGGAGCGCGTCTCCGCCCAGCCCCTCCACCGCCTGGACGATGAGGTTGAAGCCGTTCTCGGCTCGCACGACAGGCTCGACGTCGCCCCCATCGCCGCCTCCGGCTCCGGCTGCAACTGCGGCCGGCTTGCGCTTCAGCTCCTTGCGCGCCTCCTCGAGCTCCGCCCGGACGGCGTCGAGCTCGCGCGAGCGGCCGTGCAGCAGTGCCCACGCCTCGCCGGAGGTGACGGCTTCGATACGGCGGGCACCCGAGCCGACCGAGCCCTCGGAGAGAATCACGAAGGCACCGATCTCGGCCGTCGAGCGGACGTGCGTGCCGCCACAAAGCTCGCGTGAGACGCCTTCGATCTCGACGACGCGGACGATGTCGCCGTATTTCTCCCCGAACAGCATCATCGCGCCGAGCTTCCGTGCCTCGTCGATCGGCGTCTCGAAGACATGCAGCGGGTGGTTTTCGACGATCGCGCGGTTGACCCGGTGCTCGACCTCGTCACGCTCGTCGGCGGTCAGCTGGTGGGCGTGCGTGAAGTCGAACCGGAGCTTGTCGGGGCGGACCGCAGAGCCTGCCTGCTTGACATGGTCGCCGAGCACGTCCCGGAGGGCCTCCTGCAGGAGGTGTGTCGCGGTGTGATTCGCCATCGTCGGGAAGCGGACGCTCCAGGGGACGACCGCGTGGACACGGCTGCCCGCCGCGAAGCCGGTACCGCGGAACACGAGCACCTGGTCATCGCCGATTCGGTGGGCTTGCACCAGATCGGCACGGACGGCCGGGTCGTCGTCGAGCTCGATGTAGCCCTGGTCGCTCACCTGGCCCCCGCCGGCCGCGTAGAACGGCGATTCACGCAGCTTCGCGAGGAACGTGCCGTCGCCGAGATCCTCCAGGGCGTGGAGCTCTGTCAGGACGTCGACCTTGTGAAAGCCGACGAACGCGGTCGGGTCGGCGCCACGCGCGAAGTCTGCCGCTCGCTGCGTCTCGGACTCGCCGCCCGCGCGAGAGATCGTGCGGTGCTCCGCCATCCGCGCGCGGTAGTCGTCGACGTCGACGGGCTGGCCTCGCTCCTCGGCGAGTTCCACCGTCAGCTCGAGCGGGAATCCGTAGGTGGCCGCGAGCGTGAATGCGTCCTCTCCCGAGATCGCGTCCCGATCGGCGAGCTCGTCGAAGACCCGCATCCCGCGCTCGAGCGTCTCGCGGAAGCGCTCCTCCTCGACCTTGACGACGGCCTCGATGCGGTCTGCGTGCTCGACGACCTCGGGGTACCACGGGCCCACCTGGCCGACGACGATCCTGGGCAGCCGGTAGACGCCTTCCAGGCCGATCCGGCGCGCCTGCACGACGGCGCGGCGGATCAGCCTGCGAAGGATGTAGCCGCGCCCCTCGTTGGACGGGACCACCCCTTCCGCGATCAGGAACGTCATCCCGCGCCCGTGGTCGCTGAGCACGCGATGGGCTTTCGTGGCGGCGGGCGACGAGCCGTAGCCGATCCCCGACTCCGCCTCGATCCAGTCCATGATCAGCCGAAAGCCGTCCGTGTCGAAGATCGAATCCGCCTCCTGCAGCAGCATCGTGCCGCGCTCGAGGCCGAGGCCCGTATCGACGTTCTGGCTCGGTAGCGGCGTCAGGTTGCCGTCCTCGTCGAGGTCGTACTCCATGAAGACGAGATTCCAGAACTCGAGAAAGCGCTCGCACCGCTCGCAGCCGGGTGCACAATCCGGCTCGCCGCAGCCGAGCTCCTCGCCCCGGTCGTAGTTCAGCTCCGAGCACGGCCCGCACGGCCCTGTGGCGCCTGCGGGCCCCCAGAAGTTCTCGGAGCGCGGAAGCCCGATGATCCGGTCTCGCGGGACGCCTTTCCGCAGCCACCCTCGAACTGCCTCCTCGTCCTCGCCGAGACCGAGCTCCGGGTCACCGGCGAACACGGTGGGCCAGATCCGGTCGGGATCGAGCCCCATCTTCTCGGTCACGAACTCCCAGGCCAGGTCGATCGCCCCGTCCTTGAAGTAGTCGCCGAACGAGAAGTTTCCGAGCATCTCGAACATCGAGGCGTGCCGGGCCGTGAGGCCGACCTCGTCGAGATCGCTGTCCTTGCCGCCGGCCCTGAGAACCTTCTGGACGGTCGTGAACCGCGGTGCAGGCGGCTCCTTCTGCCCGGAGAAGTAGGGCTTCAGCGGCTGCATCCCGGCGACGATGAACAGCGTCGAGGGATCCTCGGGCGGCGGGATCAGCGACCACGACGGGAAGCGCATGTGCGCTTTGCTCTCGAAGAACGAGAGGAAGCCTTCGCGCAGCTCGGCGGTCGTACGCATTTCGCGATCGTAGCGGCGGCCTGACGCGGAGTGCCCGCGACGGAGCCCGGAGTCCTGGTGCCTAGGCGGCGGTCGGCTCGTCCGGCGGCACCGGGGCCGGTGGCGGCTTCGGCACGGGCGCGGGACGCGGCCACGGGTCGGGCTTCGGCTCGGCCGGCGGCGGTGGCTGGGGGGTCGGACGGTCGGTCTCCATGGTCGTCCGACCCGCGTGTCGCAAGTCCTCGTGGAGGTCGGCTTCGCGCCTGCGCGCTGCCTCCCGTGCCGCCGTCGTGGCATCCCCGAAGTTCTTCGACTTGCGGAACTGGGAAAAGCCGTGTGAGACCCCGGCCGCGAGGCCCGAGACCTTCTCCACGGGCGCTGCGATCGCTGTCGAGATCGCACGCACCGCCGTGTCGGCGCTGTCTGCCATCGAGACCGCGCTGTCGGTGACCGTGTCCACCTTGTCGAGCTCGTAGTTGACCCGGTCGACGGTTCCTCCCGTCTTCACGATCACCGGCAAGAGGTCGCGCTCCGTGCCCGAGATGAGCGACGAGAGCCGCTGGAACGCCTGTCCCAGCCGGAACAGCATGAACGCCGAGGCGAGCCCGATCGCGACCAGGAAGAGCGCGAGCCCCCAGTAGGCGGCGTCTCCGGCAGTTGAGGCGAGGAGTGTCATCGCGGGGATCCTACCCGGTGGCCGCGGCGATCACGCCTGCTCCGACAACCGCATCGTCGTCGTAGAGGACGGCGACCTGGCCCGGAGCGACCGCCGATGCGGGCCGGTCGAGCACGAGAGCAAAGCCGCCGCCCGTGCGCTCGACGCTTGCCGGCACTGCTTCCGATCGATAGCGCAGCTTGACGTCGGCCCGCTCGACCGGCAGGTAGAGGCGCCCACGTACGTCGACCTGCCTCACCTCGAGGGCGCTGCGCGGCCCGACGACGAGTGTGTTGGAGGCGGCGTCGGAGCGCAGTGCATACACCGGCTCCGAGGTCGCGAGCCCGATCCCGCGCCGCTGACCCGGGGTGTAGCGCCAGACGCCGTCGTGGCGACCGAGCTCGAGGCCCCGTTCGTCGACGATCGCGCCCGGCCGGGGGGCGAGACCCTGCCGCTCGAGGAACGCGCGATAGTCGTCGCCGGCGAGGAAGCACGCCTCCTGGCTCTCGGCGCGCTCGGCGACGGCGAGACCCGCGGCCCCGGCCTCGGCACGCGTGCTTTGCTTCCCCTGCATTCCGAGCGGGAAAGCGACACGGTCGAGCAACGCCGGGTCGACGGTTGCGAGCATGTACGACTGGTCCTTGTCCGGATCGCTCCCGCGCGCGATCAACCGGAGCCCGTCACGCTCGACGATGCGCGCGTAGTGCCCGGTCCAGAGCACGTCGGCACCGGCCCTGCCGGCGAACGCCACCAGCTCGTCGAACCGGAACCGACCGTTGCACCGCATGCACGGATTGGGTGTGAGGCCCTGCGTGTAGCCCTCGACGAAGGGCTTCACGACGGCGTCACGGAACGCATCGCGGAGATCGAGCGTGACGTGCGGGAGGCCCAGCCGGTGACAGGTCTCGCGGGCGGCGATCACGGCGTCGGGTGAGCAGCATGCGCGCTCCGCGCTCGGACCGGCCGGGTCGAGCCAGAGGCGGAGCGTGACGCCGATCGCGTGCGGCGCGGCCCGCAGCAGCGCGACGGCGCTGTCGACCCCGCCACTCATCGCAACCGCGATCCGGCCCGGCACGGGCGAGGCCATGAAGGACGGTCCGAGCGCGTTCGCGAGCGCGTCGGCCGCCAGCATGCCACCGGGAACCGCGGCTGCCTCGAGCAAGGAGAGGCCGACAAGCGGCCGCTCGAGCCCGGGTGCGTCCGCATCGATGATCCGATCGTCCTCGACGGTCAGCCGCACAGCGGCGTAGTCCTCGCCACGCGCAGCATCACCGATCAGCTCGTACCGAGGCATTCTCCCCGGAGGCTACCGGCAGCATTCGGCCGGAACCGCAGGGCGGCCGGCGATCCGAACCGGGGTCAGGTCTTCCATGTTCCGCGAACCAGGTCCGCGAACCGGGGTCAGGTCTTCCATGTTCCGCCGGTCGTGCCGGCGCGGAACATGGAAGACCTGACCCCGGTTGTCTCATGGGAGCGCAGCGCGGATCGAGAGCTCCGGGCCCTCGAACCGGATGTCGAGCGCACGGACGATGCGGCGCAACAGCGCTACCGCGGCGGGGTTGTCGCTCGCCACGAGGGCGGTGATCTCGGTGATGCCGGCCGCCCTCGCGTCTGCGAGGAGCTCCGCGGTGAGGCTCGACCCGATACCGAGCCGCTGATACTCGTCCGCGACCTCGAAGGCGATCTCGGCGCTGTCACCGTCGCGCACGAGACGCGCGATCGCCACCGGTCGGCCGTCACCCTCGGCGTATGCGACGAGCGCGTGGCGATTCGAGTCGACGGAGGCGAGATGCGCGAGGTCGCTCGCGCTGAGGCGCGGTTTGGGCCCGTTGAAGCGGGCGCGACGCGACTCCTCGCCCAGTCGCTCGAAGACCGCTGCGACCGTGTCGGTGTCGCCGTTGCGGAGGGGCCTCACGAAGAGAGTGGGTCCATGCTTCGGCTCGAGAATTCTGGTGTGCACAAATCAGCTCGGGTGTGTCGCTCGTTCGGTCATGTCGCTGCCTCAAATGCGCCGCGCTGCGGCTGTCGGGGACGTAGACGGATCAGGAGACCCGTCAGAGCAGCGTGACGCGGCCGCAGTGCCTGGACAATCCGGTTCACAGGTGTCCGGGGTACGGCCAGCCGTACCCCTCGAACGGTTTCTTGCCGTGCAAGGTCGCCGTAGGGCGGATGCAGCCCGGATCCGCTCGCGCGACGAGCGGAGGAGCGACTCGCCGAGCCTAGCCGGAGGCTCGAGCAGCGATGACCTCGATCCTGTTCCCCCAGGGATCCGAGACGTAGAAGCGTCGTTGGCCCGCGATCTCCGCCTCGTCGGCCCATCTGACCTCGACACCTGCCTCGACGAGCGACGCGGCGAGCTCACCCAGTGCCTGCTCCGAGCCGACGAGGAGGGCCGGATGGGCTTTCGTGGCGGGTGTGAAGGGATCGTCGACACCGACGTGCAGCTCCGATGCCCCGGCCCGAAACCAGCAGCCCCCGCGCAACGCGAGCAATAGAGGCTTGTCGAGCTCGGGGAGTCCGAGCAGACCGCCGTAGAACGCGCGGGCCGCGTCCTCACAGCCCAGCGGGGCCGCGACCTGCACGTGATGGAGTCCGACGACGCCCGATCCAGCGACGCCCGACCCGGGGACGCTCGTCACAGAGACGGGCGTCCGTCGTACTCGGGCTTCGGCTTCGCCGCGACGACCACGTACGTGAGACCGTCCGCGCCCGCGACCACCTTCCGCGTCGTCTCGGCATCGACGCGCAGATAGTCGCCGCCGGTCACCTCGACTGCGTCGCCGTCGACGTGAAAGATGCCGCCGCCTTCGAGGACGATGTACACCTCTTCGTGTCCGGTTTCGACCTCGTCGTGCTCAGGCCCCTCGAAGCCGGCGGGCATCCGCAGCTCGTTGATCCCGAACGCCGTCGTGTCGAGCGCACGACGGATCTTGAAGAAGACGTCGCGAAACGATTCGACCGATGGATCGTCCCGGTTGATCAGCGTGTATCCCATGGACGAGACCGTATCGCTTCCGACGGGCACGTCTTGCTGCATCACGACGACGAAGTAGCGCTCCACCCTGCCGATGATTCCCGGAGCCAATTGAGAACCTGGCGAGCCAGGTGGGTGCGCTGCCAGCTTCTGGCAAAGCCTCCGCCGGACACACGCTCCCTTGATGAGTCTTGGTTCACGTTGAAACTCCGGGCCACGCACAGGGTCGAGCACGTCGAACCTTAGTGGATTGTGGCCACATTGCCCTAGCCCGCAGGCGGCGCTGCGAACCGCCAGTCGACTTCTTGCGTGCCGTCGAGGCCGAGGTCGCGCGCCAGCCGCTCCGTGAGCTCGAACTGGCGGCCTGCGCTCTTGAGCTTGTTGTCGATCACCTCCGTGAGCACGGTCTGGCCACCGAAGCGCAACAGCAGCTTGGCGCCGCACGGGAGCACCGGATGCGTGACGCCCAACGACTTGCCCGTCAAGATGAGGCCGCAGGAGGTGCGCTCGGCATCGCCTGCCTGACCACGTGAGGCGGCGAGCGCCGAGTACCAGCCGCTGCCAGGTGCGATCGCGCCCGTTGGCTGGGGCGTCGCGTTCGCGTCGCTGCCACGCTGCTCGACGACCGCGAGCGCGATCAGTCCTCCGAGCAGCGCCACCGCGGCGAGGCCGAGCAGCCGCTGAGCGACGGCCGCGGGCATCTCAGCCAGGCCCCTGCGGCGGCACCACGACGCGCAGACCGAGCTCGGCCAGCTGGGCATCGGTGATCGCCGAGGGAGCTCCGCTCATCGGGTCGAGGCCCGCCTGATTCTTGGGGAACGCGATCACGTCGCGCAGGTTGGGCTCGCCGGCCAGCACCATCGTCATTCGGTCGATACCGAGCGCAATGCCACCATGCGGGGGCGCGCCCATCGCAAGCGCGTCGAGGAGGAAGCCGAACTTCGAGCGCTGCTCAGCCGGGGTCATCGCGAGCAGGTCGAAGACCTTCGCCTGGATGTCCGGCTCGTGAATCCGGAACGAGCCGCCGCCGAGCTCGTTGCCGTTCACGATCAGGTCGTAGGCGTAGGCGAGCGCATTGCCGGGATCGCCCGCGAACGTCTCCTTCCACTCGTCGGTGGGGCGCGTGAACGGATGATGGACAGCCGTCCAGCGCTCTTCGTCGTCGTCCCACTCGAACATCGGGAAGTCGGTCACCCAGAGGAACGTGAACGCGTCGTCGTCGACCAACCCGAGCTCACGACCGAGCTGGAGACGGAGAGCGCCGAGCACACGAGACGTCATCGCGCGCGTGTCGGCGGCGAACAGCAAGGTCTCGCCGGCCGCCGGGGCGAGTGCGTCGAGCTCGGCCTCGGAGAGGAACTTCGCGATCGGTGAGCGGATCTCGCCCTGCTCGTCGCGCATCACGTAGGCCAGGCCCTTGGCGCCGAGCTCCTTCGCCCGCTCCTCGAGCGTGGCGATCTCGGAGCGCGAGAACACCCGCGGGACGCGGAGGAAGCGCACCGCTTCGGCACCGGCGAAGACACCGAACTCCGACCCGCGGGTGGCCCGCGTCGCGTCCTCGAGCTCGAGCCCGAATCGGGTGTCCGGCTTGTCCGATCCGAACCGGTCGTCCGCCTCGGCGTAGGTCATGTGCGGGAACGGTCGTGGGATCTCGATGCCAAGGCACTCGCGCCAGATCGCGGCGAACATGTCCTCCATCAGGAGGAAGATCTCGTCGCGGTCGGGGAACGACATCTCCATGTCGAGCTGTGTGATCTCCTGGACGCGATCGGCGCGGAGGTCCTCGTCCCGGAAGCAGATCGCGATCTGGTAGTAGCGGTCGAAGCCGGCGATCATCGTCAGCTGCTTCAGCAGCTGGGGGCTCTGTGGCAGGGCGAAGAACGTCCCCTTGTGGAGGCGGCTGGGGACGACGAAATCGCGTGCGCCCTCGGGGGTCGACTTGTAGAGGATCGGCGTCTGGATGTCGATGAATCCTGCCGCCTCCATCGTCCGGCGGATGATCCCCACCATCCTGGCTCGCAGGCCGATGTTCCGCTGCAGCTTCTCGCGCCGGAGGTCGAGCCAGCGGTAGCGCAGCCGCAGCGTCTCGTCGACGTTCTCCTCGTCGAGCTGGAACGGCAGCGGCGTCGAGCGCGAAATGATCTTCAGCGTCTCGACCTGGAGCTCGACCGACCCCGTGGAGATGTTCGGGTTGACCGTCTCTGGAGCCCGGGCGACGACCTCCCCCTCGGCCTGGAGGACGAACTCGTTGCGGAGCTCCTTGGCGAGCTCGGCCGCCTCCGGAGCACGCTGCGGATTGATCACGAGCTGGGTGATGCCGATGCGGTCGCGGAGATCGACGAAGACGAGGCCCCCGAAGTCGCGGCGGCGAGCGACCCAGCCCGCAAGCGTCTTGCGCGAGCCGACGTGCTCCTTGCGGAGATCCCCGCACATGAGGTCGCGCCAGCTCATCGGGACAGTCTGCCGACGACGTCGGCGAGGGCCAGCGGTTCGTCGTCGTGCCCGTGGCGCCGCAGGACAGCGCCGTCCGGGCCGACGATCGCGGTCGCAGCGGCGCCGAGCCGCCCGGCCTGGGTCAGCTGCCCCTTCAGCGACCGGCCCGCATAGTCCGTGTCTGCGGCGACGCCCCCGCGCCGGAGCTCGGCCAGCCACCGTGCGATCTCGTGCCGCGGCGCACCCTGCTCGAGTGCGAAGAACACGTCGATCGTCGGCGCTTCCCCCGTCACACCCCCATCCTCCATCGCGATCAGCAGACGCTCGAGGCCGGCACCGAATCCGACGCCGGGCGTCGGCGGCCCACCGATCTCCTCCACGAGCCCGTCGTACCTGCCGCCGCCCGAGAGCGTCGAGTTCTCGTTGTCCATCGGCCCGATGAACTCCCAGGTCGTGCGGGTGTAGTAGTCGAGACCTCGGACAAGAGTGGGAACGAGGCGGTACGCAACACCCGTCGCGTCGAGGTCGGCCCGCGCCGCCGCGAAATGCGCCACGCACTCCTCGCACAGCGACTCGCCGATCTTCGGCGCCTCGTCGAGGGCTGCGCGGACCTCCTCGGGCTTTGCGAGGTAGTTGTCGAAGACCCGCAGCGGGCTCGTGGCGACCTTGACCCGCGTATCGGCGTCGAGACGGTGCTCGTTGTCCACAAGCCACGCGCGCAGCGTCTCGAGGTAGGCGGGACGGCAGGTGCGGCAACCGATCGAGTTGAGCTCGAGGTGGTAGTCCGAGACGCCGAGGCGGTGCAGCAGCGTGTCGTAGAGCTGGATCAGCTCCGCATCGATCGACGGGTCGTCGGACCCGATCGCCTCGACCGATGCCTGCCAGTGCTCGCGATAGCGCCCTTTACCCGGCGCGCCGTAGCGGTACATCGGCGCGATCGTGAACATCTTCATGGGCTGCGGATCGCGGTGCATCCCGTGCTCGACGTACGCACGGCAGATCGGCGCAGTCCCCTCGGGCCGCAGCGTCAGGGGACGGTCGGAGCGGTCGGTGAAGCTGTACATCTCCTTCTGGACGACGTCGGACCCCTGTCCCGCGGTGCGGGCAAAGAGCGCGGTGTCCTCGAACACCGGCGTCAGGATCTTGCGGTAGCCATACAGCGCGCAGAGCCGCTCGACCTCGTCCGTCACACGCCCCCAGAGAGGCATCTCGGCGGGGACGACATCGTGAGTCCCGCGTGGGCGCTCGATCTTGCCGCTCACGGTGCCGTCCGAGACGCGCGCAGGGGAACGAGGAACGGGTTGCCCGCGAGCTCGGCACCGAGCGTGGTCTGTGGCCCGTGGCCGGGGTGGACGACGGTTGTCGGTGGAAAGGCATCCAGCAACGACGCGATCGACGCTTCGAGCGTGTCCCAATCGGCTCCCGGAAGATCGGTGCGACCGACGGATCCGGCGAACAGGACGTCGCCCGAGAACAGCTCGCCGTCGGCGAAGTACGCGAGATGCGCGGGCGAGTGGCCGGGTACCGGCATGACCACGAACGACATGCCCGCCGCCTCGACGCGCTCGCCGCCCTGCAGCCAGACGTCGGCGGTCGTCGGCGGGACCGTGATCCCCGGCATCGTGAACCTGCTGGGATCTTCCAGCAACAGCCGCTCGCCGGCGGGGGCGTAGACCGGAGCGCCCGTCTGCTCGGCGAGGTCGGCGAGGCTGACGATGTGGTCGAAGTGGCCGTGCGTGACGAGGATCGCGGCGCAGCGTGCTCCTGCGGCCTCGAGCGAGGCGAGAATCGTGCCCGCCTCTCCGCTCGGGTCGACCACGACCGCCTCGGTCGACGTGCGCGCGGTGCGGACGAGGTAGGTGTTCGTCCCGATCGGCCCGAGCTCGAGCTGGTCGACGACGAGAGGCATCGCCGCCGAGTGTAGAGGCTCGCACCCTCGGCGGCCGACGCGACGCGTTCCGATGGGGCGTCTGCTCGCCCTGAAGCGCGCGACGCGATACGGTGCCGGGGTGCGGACGTGGAACCTCCTCGAGATCGAGGCGCCGGACGGCGTCAGAACGCCCACCGTGCTCCACTCCGGCGATGGAAGGGCGATCGCGCTTCGGCTCGAGCCCGGGCAGATGCTGGGTGACCACCAGGTGCGCGAACGCGCGTGGCTCACGGTCGTCGAGGGCGAGGTCGAGGTGAGCTGCGGCGACGTGACAGCCACTGCCGGCACCGGGACGCTCCTCATGTTCGATCCGGCCGAGCGTCACTCGGTATCGAGCACCGCCGGTGCCCGCCTCCTGCTCCTCCTCGCGCCCTGGCCCGCCGACGGCCACTACGGCGAGGACGAGACGAGCGCACAGGTCTCACCGGCGGGCTGACCGCCCGGGCGGACGCCGGCGCTGAGGTTCGCTACTGGTTGCCGAGGCGCTTCTGCTGCTGGCGCCAGACGACCCGATCCATGAAGTAGCTGAAGGGGATGAAGACGGCGATCAGGAGCGCGGTCTGGAAGACGGCCTGCGGATACGACATCTTGTTGCCACTCAGCAAGATCACGGTGGCGAGAAAGATCGGGGCGAAGATCGCTCCGCGCTTCAGCACCCTGCGCCACGAGGGCGGCTGGGCGGTCCGGCCCCGCCGGGAGCTCTTGGCGGCCGGCTGAGGCTTCTGGCTCTTGGTGGCCGTCGTGGAGCGCCCCAGCCCCAGCCTGCCAGGTGGCTTCCGCGGAGAGGAATCCTCACGCTCGACGGGCTGTTCGACGCCGTTCTCGTCGACGTAGACGAGGTCGTAGTCATGCCGCTTCTCCTTGGCACGCCGCCTGCGCTGCTTTTGGGTCGCCATCCCCTGGATTATGCCGTGCGCCGGAACGCGACCGCTCCGTGTTCGATCACGGTGACCACGAGATCGCCCGCGAGGTGGTACGCCACATGCCGCCAGTCGGACGCGTCGAGCAGGACGACGTCGGCGTCGAGCCCCGGCTCGAGGCGGCCGACCCGGCCCGCCCGATCGAGGACGTGGGCGGCGTTCGCCGTCGCGGCGACGAGCGCCTCCTCGGGCGCGAGCTTCATCTGGGTGCAGGCGAGGGACATCACGACGGGCAGGCTGTCGCAGTAGGCGCTCCCCGGGTTGAAGTCGGTCGCGAGCGCGATCAGCGCGCCGGCGTCGGCGAGGAGGCGAGCAGGAGGCATGGGCCGTCCGAGGAAGAGCGCGCTCGCAGGAAGCAGGACGCCGGCCACGTCGCTGGCGGCGAGCTGGGCGACTCCGGCCGTCCCCGTCGCCTCGAGGTGGTCGACCGAGCGGGCGCCGAGCTCGATCGCGAGACCGATCGCGCCGGACTCCGTGAACTGATCACCGTGCAGGCGCAATGCCAGCCCCGCGGCTCGAGTGGCCTCCAGGTAGCGCCGTGCTTGAGCGGCGTCGAACGAGCCCCGCTCGAGAAAGACGTCCGCCGCCTCCGCGATGAGCGCGGCCTCGGGAAGGACCTCGGCGAGCGCGAAGTCGAGGTAGTCGTCGGCATCGTCGAACTCGGGCGGCACCGTGTGCGCGCCGAGCCAGGTGGGTATCCCGCCGGCGGCACGGACGGCCCGGAGCTGCTCGAGCTCGGTGTCGCGATCGAGGCCGTAGCCCGACTTGCCCTCGAACGTCGTCGTCCCGTGGGCGCGCATCCAGCCTCGGTGGCGCAGCGTCGCGGCTTCGAGCTCGGCCCCGGACGCCGCTCGCGTCGAGGCGACCGTCGAGAGGATTCCCCCGCCGGCGGCGTGCAGCTCCTCGTAGGACGCACCTCCGGCGCGGAGCGAGAACTCGTTGACCCGGTCACCTGCGAAGCACACGTGGGTGTGGCAGTCGACGAGCCCGGGAACCGCGGACAGCCCTCGACCGTCGATCTCGTCTGCGTCGACGCCGGCCGGCAGGGCCGCCATCGGGCCGACGGCCTCGATCAGGCCGTCGCGGCAGAGGACGAAGGCGTCCTCGATCACCCGAACGCCGCGCAGCGCCGGTCCGCGCAGGGGCCCGTTGCCGGCAGGGGTGGCGACCTGCGCGAGGTCGCGGATCAGCAACGCGGTCACGACGGGTCCGGCCCCGGCACGCTCGGGAGGTCGAGGCCTCCCTCGCGGGCGGCGGCGAGCGCCTCCGGGTAGCCGGCGTCGGCATGGCGCATGACGCCGGTGCCGGGGTCGGCGGCAAGCACCCGCGCCAGCCTGTCGGCCGCGTCGTCGGTGCCGTCGGCCACGACCACCATGCCGCTGTGAATCGAGTTGCCGATCCCGACGCCGCCGCCGTGGTGGACGCTGACCCAGGTCGCACCTGCAGCCGTATTGAGCAGCGCGTTCAGGATCGGCCAGTCGGCGATCGCATCGGAGCCGTCGCGCATCGACTCCGTCTCGCGGTACGGCGAGGCGACCGACCCGGAGTCGAGATGATCGCGCCCGATCACCACCGGGGCGGAGACGTGTCCGCTCCGCACGAGCTCGTTGATCGCCAGACCCGCTTTGGCGCGATCGCCGTAGCCGAGCCAGCAGATCCGCGCCGGAAGCCCCTGGAATGCAACCTTCTCGGGGGCCATCGCGAGCCACCGTTGCAGGAGCGCGTCCTCGGGAAACAGTGCCTGCAGCTCGCGATCGATCACCTCGATGTCCGCCGGGGCGCCGGACAGCACCGCCCACCGAAACGGTCCGATCCCCCGGCAGAAGAGCGGCCGCACGTAGGCCGGGACGAAGCCCGGATAGGAGAACGCTTCCTTCAGGCCGCCCGCGTACGCCTCCCCGCGCAGATTGTTGCCATAATCGAAAACATGACATCCCATCCGGGCGAAGTCGCACATCGCCCGGACGTGCGCCACGATCGACTGCGACGCGAGGGCGAGATAGCGCTCCGGGTCGCGCTCGCGAAGGGCAGAGGCTTCTTCGAAGGGCACCTCCGCGGGGATGTAGCCCGTCAACGGATCGTGAGCAGCGGTCTGATCGGTGACGAGGTCGAATCGCTCCTCCCGCGCCACGAGCTCCGGGAACACGTCCGCAGCATTCGCCCGCAAGGCAACCGAGAGAGGCCGCCGCGCGTCGGCCGCCGCTCGCACCCGCTCGATCGCATCGTCGAGCGAGTCGGCCTGCTCGTCGACGTAGCGCGTCGCGAGCCTGCGGTCGATCGACCGCTGATCGACTTCGACACACAGGATCGCCGCGCCGGCCATCGTCGCCGCGAGCGGCTGGGCGCCGCCCATCCCCCCGAGGCCCGCCGTGAGCACGGTTCTGCCGGACAGATCGGCGGAGCCGAAGTGGACCTCACCTGCGGCGCAGAACGTCTGGTACGTCCCCTGCAGGATCCCCTGGGTGCCGATGTAGATCCACGAGCCGGCGGTCATCTGCCCGAACATCGTCAGGCCCTCGGCCTCCAGCCGCCTGAACTCGTCCCACGTCGCCCATTTCGGAACCAGCAGCGAGTTGGCGATCAGCACCCGTGGCGCGCCTGGGTGGGTGCGAAACACGCCGACCGGCTTTCCGGACTGAACGAGGAGCGTCTCGTCGTCGCGCAACCGGAGGAGCGTGCGCACGATGTCCTTCAGCGACTGGTGCGACCGCGCCGCCCGGCCGGAACCGCCGTAGACGACGAGCTCCTCCGGGTGCTCGGCAACCTCGGGATCGAGGTTGTTCAACAGCATCCTCAGCGGTGCTTCGACCTGCCACGAGCCGGCGTTCAGTTTCGTGCCGCGTGGCGCCCGCACGGCAGAGAGGTCACCGCAGAGGGCTTCGACCCTTGTCTCGATCTCGTTCATCGCCCTGTGCACCCCCGTCCGTTCTCGTTGGCCGGCCTGGCGCCGTCTTCCCCGGCTGCCGCCGGCGTCGCGGCATCGCGGTAGGGGTGCGGCGGCAGGGGCCGCCTGCTCCGATCCTCGAGCAGCGCCATCAGCGGATCGGCCCGCATGCGGCTTCGACGGCGGCGAGAGCCGATCCGTCCCTGATCGAGGTCGCCACGCGCTCGATGTCGGCGGACAGCGAGCGATCCTCTCGCAGACGCTCGGAGAGTGTGCGGACGTGGGCGCGGGCCGCTGCCACGCCGCGTCCGGGCTCGAGCGGCGCCAGGAACTCCACGGCCTGCGCCCCGGCGAGCAACTCGATCGCCAGCGATCGCTCCGCGTTCGCGAGCACCTGTTGCGCCTTGAGCCCGGCGGCGTTCCCCATCGAGACGTGATCCTCCTGTCCGGCGCTCGTCGGGATCGAGTCCACGCTCGCGGGGTGTGCGAGGGCCTTGTTCTCGGAGACGAGCGCAGCGGACACGTACTGGAGGATCATCATGCCGGAGTTGATGCCCCCCTCCCGCGTGAGGAAGGCCGGGAGGCCGTCCGACAGGCTCGGGTTGACCATGCGCTCGACGCGCCGCTCGGAGATGTTCGCGAGCTCGGCCACGGCGATCGCGAGGCAGTCGAGCGCGAAGGCGACGGGTTGACCGTGAAAGTTGCCGTTCGAGACGATCTCGCGCTCCTCGAGCAGGACGAGGGGGTTGTCGGTCGCGGCATTGATCTCGATCGCGACCGTGCGCTCCACGTACTCGAGCAGGTCGCGGCTCGCCCCGTGCACCTGCGCGGCGCAGCGGAGCGAATACGCGTCCTGCACCTTGTCGCACCAGCGATGCGACTCGAGGATCGCGGAGCCCGCGAGCAGGAGGCGCACGTTCGCGGCGGACGCGACCTGGCCGGCGTGCGGGCGCGCAGCGTGGATCGCCGGATGGAAGCTCGTGAGCGAGCCCTGGAGGGCCTCGAGCGACATCGCACAGGCGATGTCGCCGACCCGGGCGAGTCGGCGGGCACGGACGAGCCCGAGTGCCGCCATCGCCGCCATGAATTGCGTCCCGTTGATCAGGGAGAGGCCCTCTTTTGCTTGAAGCCTCACCGGGGTCAGGCCGGCCCGCGCCAGGGCCTCGGCGCCCGGCAGCCGCTCCTCCCCGACCCACGCCTCCCCCTCGCCGACGAGCGGCAGCGCCAGGTGGGCGAGCGGGGCGAGGTCACCGCTCGCTCCGACCGAGCCGCGGGCGGGCACAAAGGGGACAATCCCGCCGTTCAGCACCGCCAGCAGCAACTCCACCGTCTCGACGCGGGCTCCGGAATAGCCCTTGGCGATTGCGTTCGCGCGAAGCAGCATCGCGGCGCGGATGACCTCGTGCGGGTACGGCTCACCGACTCCACAGGCATGGCTGCGGAGGAGACGGAGCTGCAGGTCCTCGGCCTGATCGTCGGGAATCGACTCCGACACGAACCGGCCGAACCCGGTGTTGACGCCGTAGGTGTGCTCGCCGCGGAGCTCGTCCAGCAGGCCGCGCGAGCGTCCCATCTGCTCCACGGCGCTCGGAGCGAGACCGACGTGGCGGCCGCCGATCGTGACGTCCCAGACGTCCTCGACCGTGAGGTCGTCGCCCGTCAGCAGGAGCAGATCGGTCACGGAGCGCGAGTCTAGACGGCCGCTCGACAATCGGCGTGCCGGGTGGGAAGGACAGCGGCCGGCGCGGCCCCTCCCGCCGCGCATAGCATGCCGGCGATGCCGAATATCGCCATCCCGGGGGCAGGCGTGTCGCAGCCGACCGACCCCTTGGCGGTCAACGCCCCGTGATCCGGACGGCACTCACCGGCCTGCTCGGCACCACAGTGCCGCTGCTCAGCGCACCGATGACACCGCAGGCAGGCGGCCGGCTCGCGCGAGCGGTGAGCGAGGCCGGGGCGTTCGGCATGCTCGGGATCGAGGAGATCGACACCGAGGAGCAGATCGCCGAGCAAGTGGCGATCCTGCATGAGGGGCCGCCGGTGCACTTCGGGATCGGGCTCGTCGCGTGGGTGCTCGAGGAGCGGCCCGAACTGCTCGACATCGCGATCGCCGCCAGGCCGAGCCTGGTCGGCATCTCGTTCGGCGACCCGGCGCCCTATCTCCCCCGCCTCCACGCTGCTGGCATCCTGGTCGCCTCGCAGGTGCAGAGCCGCCGCTGGGCGGAAACCGCGCTCGAGGCCGGCGTCGACGTGCTCGTCGCGCAGGGCACCGAGGGAGGAGGCCACACGGGAGCGGTCGGAACGTTGCCGCTGCTGCAGATCGTCCTCGAGATGACCGAGACGCCTGTCGTCGCAGCAGGTGGGATCGCAAGCGGGCGCGGTCTCGCAGCCGTGATCGCCGCGGGAGCTGCAGGTGCCTGGGTCGGCACACCGTTCCTCCTCGCCGAGGAGGCGCGCAACAGTTCACGCGCACGAGACCGGATCGCCGGCAGCGACGAGACACAGACGATCTACACGAGCGTGTACGACCGCCTCCAGGACAAGCGCTGGCCGGCCGAGTTCCGTGGCCGAGCGCTCCGCAACCCGTTCGGCGAGAGGTGGACGGGTCGGGAGGACGAGCTCGGCGAGGGCAGCGAAGCGCGGGAAGCGTTCCGACGGGGGAAGGCGACCGAGGACTACGACGTCGCCCATATCTACGCCGGCCAGTCGGTGGGGCTCCTCGACACGGTCCGCCCCGCCGGCTCGATCGTCTCGAGCATCGAGGCGCAGGCGGAGGAGCTTCTCGCCCGCTGGTAGCAAGGACGCTCGTCGCGTCAGCTCTCCGCGAGCCTGCGTTCCAGCACGCGATCGTTCGGAAGCGTCTCGAGCCCGAGCAGGGCCGGGTCGGCCACCGCGCTCTCCGGCAGGAGGCCGACGAGCTCGCTCCGGCCGACCTCGACACCGCGCCCGGCGGCGAGTCGACGCACCTCCTCGACGACGGCGACGAGTGGCGCGGCATCGACATCGATCACGTTGACCGACACCTGCAGGCGGCGTTCGCCGGGCAGCTGCAGCCCGAGCGCCTGCACGCCCCGCATGCCGCCGCTCGACTCCCGGAGAGCAGACGCGATCGCCATGGCATCCTCCACGTCGCCGGTCTCGAGCTCGATGTTGAACGCGATCAGGAGCGGCCGGGCTCCGATCAGAACGGCGCCGGCCCGTGGATCGAGGCGCGACGGCCCGTACGCCGGTCGCAGCTCGCCGACGTCGACGCGTCGCTGGAGCTCAGCCGGCCCTCCGCGGCGGAAGAACGCCGGACGGTGCCCCTCCCCGCTCGCGCCGTAGAGGAAGACCGGCAGGCCGACCTCCTCCCCGACGCGACGCCCGAGCTCGTGGGCGACTTGGCCGGCGCGTGTCAACCCTGTGCCGGCGAGGGGCACGATCGGGACGACGTCCGCAGCCCCCACCCGCGGATGGACGCCGTCGTGGCGGCGTAGATCGATCAGCTCGGCTGCGCAGGCAATGCCCGCCAGGAGCGTCTCGACGAGATCTCCCTCGGATCCGACGACCGTGTAGACGGAGCGATGATGATCCGCGTCCGTGTGGACGTCTAGCAGGCGGCCGTGCCGGGCGAAGGCGGCGGCAACGGCAGCGATGACGCCGGGATCGCGCCCTTCCGAGACGTTCGGGACGGATTCGAGCAACGCCACGGATCTACTCTACGGTGCTGGAATCATGACCCTGGAGCCACCGAGCCCGGTACCGCGCTACCGGACGATTCGCTCACTCGGGCGAGACCTGCGCCGTTGTCGGCGGTGTGCGGAAGCAGGCTTTCCGATCGAGTCGGAGCCCGTCGTCCACGGCATCGTGGGGCAACGCGCCTACCTCTACGGGCAGGCGCCCGGCATCGTGGAGGGTGCCGACGGAGCCCCGTGGCGCGGCCGCGCCGGCCGAACCCTGCGGCGTTGGCTCGAGCTCGACGAGGAGGCGTTCTACGCCACCTTCTACTGCGCATCCGTGACCCGCTGCTACCCCGGCCGGGACGGCAGCCGCGGCGACCGGGCGCCGACCCCTGCCGAGCAGCGGCTCTGCAGCTCCTGGCGCACGGAGGAGCTGCGGCTCCTTCGTCCCGAGCTCGTGATCACGGTCGGCGGGCTCGCTGCCCGGGCGATCGTGGGCGCGCGTACGCTCGGCGACTGTGTCGGCAAGAGCTACCTGATCGGGGGTGCGGTCGCGATACCTCTTCCCCACCCCTCGGGCGCCAGCGGTTGGCTGAACGATCACGTCAACCGCGCGCGCCTCGGCAAGGCGCTCACGCACGCCCGGCGCGAAATCGCGCGCCTCCCCGAACGGGACTGAGCAGCGTCGCAGCGGTGTGCGAGGATGCCCCGATGGCCGACGATCTCTCGCGATTCCGACCCGGAGCAGACGACGCCTCTCGACCCCGAGATCGAGCATCGCATCGAGGGCCCCGTCTCGGCCGAAGCGGTCCGCGAGACGAGGCTCACACCGGCGGATGCGATCGCCGGCATGCGCATCCGGCTTCCCGAGCGCGGGAACCGCAAGCTCCGGCGCGTCCTCGACCGGGTGAACAACGACGCCCAGCTGAAAGCCTGGTGGCACGTCTCCAATGTCAACGCCGTCGCGCGGATGAAGATCAACGACCACTCCTGGGTTCATATCCAGGTGGTGGTCAACATCGCGCTCAAGCTGCTCAGGCAGCTGACCAAGCACGGCGTCGAGCCCTCCGCGGTTCGCGACTACGGGATGACGAACGACGATGCCGAGGTGGTCGTCGTCCTGTCGGCCCTCATGCATTGCGTCGGCATGTCCGTGCATCGCCGAGGTCACGAGGACTTCAGCCTGTTCCTGGCCGAGCCGAAGATGCGCGAGCTCCTGGAGGGGATCTACGACGAGCCTGAGCGTACCGTCGTCGTCTCCGAGGTCCTTCAGGCGATCACCAGTCATCGTTCGGACGGCGAGCCGCTCGCGCTCGAGGCCGGAATCCTCCGCGTGGCCGACGCGCTGGACATGGCCAAGGGCCGTTCACGGATTCCGTTCGAGGCCGGCTCGGTAACGATGCACTCGCTCTCGGCCGCCGCGATCGAGGAGGTCACGATCGAAGACGGGGACGAGAAGCCCGTCAAGATCGGGATCCTGATGAACAACTCGTCCGGCCTGTTCCAGGTCGACGGGCTCCTGAAGGCCAAGCTGCGCGGCTCCGGCCTCGAGCCCTACGTCGAGGTGATCGCGCACATCGACACCGAGAACGAGAAGCGGCTCGTGTCCATCTACCGCCTCGAGCTCTGAGCACGCTTCGGTCGGCTCCGGCGCGCTCGAGGCCGCGCGCAGCCGCGGGAGGGTGCGGTCAGGGTTGCTACGATCTCGCGAGCCCTGCGGGATCGTCTAATGGTAGGACGCCGGATTCTGGTTCCGGAAGTTGGGGTTCGAGTCCCTGTCCCGCAGCTCGGCTGACCTGCCCGCTCGGGGGGGGGCGTCGTCGTTGTTCCTCCCCGGCAACGCTCGTGACACGGAATCCAAGGATTTTGTAAGGCACCGGCGCGTGCTTGTGCCCCGTTCGCTACGGTGACCGAAGCGAGAGACACGAGCGGGCCGCACTTCGCGCGGCACCGTGAGCCCTGTCCCCGAGATGGAGGTCAGACCCCTGAGAGCCCTAGCGATGGGTGCGTGCGCCCTGATTTTGTTGGTCTTGCCGGCGACCGCCCAGTCACAGTCCGACGCAGACCTCGGCGCGCAGCTGACGCGCCACCTCGGCACCATGAAGAAGGACCGGCAGGTGCTCCACTTCTTCGACGCGCACGGCTGGTTGCTCACCGACCCCCGATTCAAGGTCGAGGCGAAGCGACAGCTGCGCCTCCACAGGATCAGCTTGACGCGGACGCAGCGCAAGGCGGCAGCTGCGAAGATCGCGCTGGCACGGCGCGCACAGAGCCGGCGGCTTGCCGCGGTCGAGGCTGCCACGCCGCGCACCGCCATCTGCCGCGTCTTCGGCGACCACTGCGGCGAGGCCCTCGCCGTCTCGCGTTGCGAATCCGGCCTCAGCACCGACGCCCAGAACGGCCAGTATCTCGGTCTGTTCCAGATGGGCTCGACCGAGCGGCGTCTCTTCGGACACGGCGACTCCGCCGTCGAGCAGGCCAAGGCGGCCCACCGGTATTTCGTGGCCTCCGGCCGCGACTGGAGCCCGTGGTCGTGCAAGCCCTGGAGCTGACCTCGCCCCACGTTTCGTCTGCAAAGTGCGGTACCCGGCCTGCGGGCCGGGTTCCCACGGGGAACGAGACATGGTAGGTGTCCGAGTGTGACATGGCTTCGGCGGAGCGGTGATCGCCTGAGGCCCCTCGATGAGGCGGCCGCATATGCACGCTGTCACGGCGACCGCGACGAGTCAGTCCGCGTCGTCAAGCTGCCGCCGAGGCGCGTCCGCTACGACACACTCCTCGCAACGGGCGAGGACATCCGCCGCAGCCTCGAGGCGCGGATCGACGGCCGCGACGGCGACGCGGAGCCGGTTGCGACCCCGCCGTAGCGCAGCCGCTCCGGGGGCGCCGGCTTCCCCGAGGAGGAATGGCGCGGTTCGGTACACTCCTTCGCCGCACGGCCCATTCGTCTAGTGGCCTAGGACACCGCCCTCTCACGGCGGCGGCACGGGTTCGAATCCCGTATGGGCCTTGAGACGGCACAAATTGGATAGACCGCAAACCCGCTGAATGGGCGGGTTTGCCGCATGAATAGGGCGATCGCGGCTAATCGAGCTGCGTGTGCAGGCGTGTTCGGAAACGCCGGTTTCGTCCACCTCGTGCTACCCCCCGTGCTACCCCGGGATCTCCGGCCGCGCGCCGATCTCGGAACCTCGGCGACGCCATTGAGACCAAGCCGCGAATAGCACCATCTCAGGCGGGTCGCGATCTAACAACGTATGCAGTAGCCTCTCCGCGACCGTCGTCGTCAGACGGGATAACCCGTTCGGTGGGAGGAAGCAATGAATTCTCGGAGCATGGCAGGATGGATCGGGTTCGCCGGCATTCTGATGGTGATACTCGGCGGGCTCGCCTTCTTTGAAGGGCTGATCGCACTCTTTCGGGATGACTACTACGTCGTCACGCCGTCTGGGTACCTCGTTTTTGACCTCACCGCGTGGGGCTGGATCATGCTGATATGGGGAATCATCTTGGTGCTTGTCGGTCTGGCTCTGCTCGCCGGCGCAAGCTGGGCGCGATGGACGTCGATCGTGTTCGTGAGCGTGAACATTTTTGGCCAACTCGGCTTTCTGGGCAACACGAATGACCTGCTGTGGGTGCTCATTACGCTGACGCTGAACATCATCGTCCTCTTTGCCTTAATCGTCCGCTGGGACGACAGCACACCTCAGCTACAGAATCGCTGAAACACGCAAAAGTGCCGTACTGTGCGGGCCCATCAGAGGGGGCCCGCACAAGTTTGCGACGTGGGCAGTCGGTGACGCGGCCGGATGGATCGAAGCGCACTGCGTGGAGCGTCGGCTTCACAAGCCACGCCGAACGCCACGACGCCCGACAGCGGTCGTCTAGCAACACCAGCAACCATGCGGCTTGAGGCCCTTCTGGTCGCGGCCCGTACGGTTACGCGGATCTGTTATTGGACGTTTGGGGCATGAACGGGGCACGGCCTCGCGGG
Source organism: uncultured Thermoleophilia bacterium (assembly GCA_963799905.1). Lineage (GTDB taxonomy): Bacteria > Actinomycetota > Thermoleophilia > Gaiellales > Gaiellaceae > Gaiella. The sequence goes on along the minus strand of CAWCYU010000026.1, from coordinate 5,831 downwards.
CTGGATGCCGACATGCCCGGCCCGCAGCGCTGCCGGTCTATGGGCCTCACGGGAGAGCGTCGGTAAACGACGGCGCCCTCCCATGAAAGGCCGAGGAGTTGCTTGATTGCTCGCTCCCCAAGGTCGGCTTAGATCAGTCCGGGGCCAGAACCTTGTCGAAGTGGGTCGGCGGCGGGATCGTCGTGAAGTTCGTGCTCTACCGCGACGGCGAATAGCTCAGCCATCAAGACCGGCTACCCCGCTTGTGCGCTTGATGCGCCGGCGGGAGAGTGCTGTACCCGACTCTCCGATTCTCTCGCCCGCACCGCAAGGGAATGCTTGACCCGCCGAATGATCCTGTACCGAGCAGCCACGACCGCTGGCGCAGACTATAGAGGAACATTGCCGCTCGTTGGAGCCTCCGCGCACTCGGGACGCTGGTTGTCGCTTCCACGCATCGAGCTCCTACGGCTTTCGGAGTGGAGCAGATCTGTTGTGTTGCCGGCCACGGTCGTCCTAGACTGTTCGACCCAGAGCTGATAACGGACACCAACGGGAGGTGGAGTATGAGCATCGCCCTCGACCCTTCGCTCGTTAGCGAGCTCGCCGCCAGTGTTTCGGGGCCGGTCTTCGCACCAGACGATTCGGGCTACGACACGGCTCGGACCGTCCACAACGGGCTCATCGACCGCAGGCCGGCGGTAATCGTACGCTGCCGAGCAGCGGGCGACGTCGTCGCTGCTCTTGACCTCGCCCGCAGGGCCGGGCTCGAGGTCTCGGTGCGCGGCGGCGGCCACAACGTCGCCGGGCGGGCGGTCACGGATGGTGGCGTGATGATCGACCTCGCCGAGATGAAGCGAATCGAGGTCGATCCAATCTCGGTAACCGCCACTGCGGGCGGGGGCGTGACGTGGGGCGAGCTGAACGACGCTGCTGCCGAGCACGGCCTGGCCGTGACCGGCGGCGCGATCTCGACCACCGGGATCGCGGGCTACACCCTCGGGGGCGGCCTCGGCTGGCTGATGGCCAAGCACGGGCTGGCGTCGGACAACCTGCTCGGCGTCGAGCTCGTCACGGCAGACGGCCAGGTGCTCGACGTCAACGCGGACTCGCACCCTGACCTCTTCTGGGCGCTCAAAGGCGGCGGCGGGAACTTCGGCGTCGCGACCTCGTTCACCTATCAGATGCATCCACTGCACATGGTGGTCGGCGGGTTGATCGCCCATCCGATCGACGCCGCGCCCGAGCTGCTGCGCTTCTACCGCGACGCCGTGGCCGGCTTCTCCGATGACCTGACCGTCTGGACCGGGCTCGTCCATGCGCCAGACGGCTCAGGCCTCAAGCTCGCTGCCCTGGTCGTCTTTCATACGGGCGATCCGGAGGTGGCCGAGCGCGAGCTGGAGCCGTTCAAGACCTGGGGCTCGCCGCTGATGGTCGAGGTCGGACCAATGCCATACCCGGTGATGAACACGCTCCTGGACGCCGCCTACCCGGCAGGATCGCTGAACTACTGGCTCTCGAGCTTCATCCGCGGACTAACCGACGACCTGATCGATACCGCCCTCGAGCGCTTCGCGAGCGTCCCGTCCCCGATGACGGCGATGCTCTTCGAGTACTTCCACGGCGCCGTCACGCGCATCGGCGTGACGGACACGGCCGTCCGCACCGCGACCAAGGCTGGAACTTCTTGATTCCCTCCGTCTGGATCGATCCAGCCGATACGGCCGCGAACATCGACTGGACGCGCGACACCTTCGCAGCCATGCGACCACATTTCGGACGCGGACGCTGGCTCAACTACCTCGGCGACGACCAAGCCGACGACGCGATCCGCGCCGCATACGGCCCAAACTACGACCGTCTCGTCGAAGTCAAGCGCCGGTACGACCCCGAGAACGTCTTCCACCTCAACCACAACATCGTCCCGTAGCTCAATCGCAGTCGCTCGCCACGGGTTGCCGCGATCGGCTGGCCTACTGGCTCGCAAACTGAGCCGTTTCTGAGTCGCCGTTTCTCGGGAATAGTTACAAATGTCACCCGAGGCGGCCGTCAACGACCGCTAGTAGCATCCGAGCCAGTGTGGACCGCGTCGGGCCCCGGAGACTCTGTGAGAAGTCAACCTACGCGGCACCATGAAGCCGATGATGGCTGCTTCACCCGCTCACGCTTGCTGGCAAGCGCCGGCGCAGCGGGCCTTGCGTTGCTCGGCCTGAATCGAGTTGACGGTGTGTTCGGCGACGCGCTTGCGGCACGTTCGGCGGCATTCCCGCCGCGGGTGAGCAGGTTCGTGTCGCGTCCTGATCTGCGCCCGCCCTTGTTGACGATCCGCCATCGACCGAGGAATGCCGGCAAGGGCCATCTGTTCATCGCTCCGTCCTCCGGCCCGGGTCAACGCGGCGTTCTCATCTTCGACGATCTCGGGCAGCCCGTCTGGTTCCACCCGACGACGCCCGACACCGCGACGGCCTTTCGCGCCTCCACGCTTCGCGGCAAGCCCGTCCTGACCTGGTGGGAGGGCAAGTTTTCGAACGAAGGGCCTCGGCCGGGGCGTCTACGTGATCGTGGACACGTCGTATCGCGAGATCGCCCGGATTCATGCCGGCGGCCACCGGGACGGCGACCTGCACGAGTTCCTGATCACGAGCGAGGGCACGGCGCTCGTGACCAAGAACGAGGCCGTCACCCGCGACCTGCGCGCGTACGGCGGCAGCGCGGGCGCGACGCTGTACGGCGGCGTGGTGCAGGAGATCGCGATCCCGAGCGGCAGGGTCCTGTTCGAGTGGCGAAGCCTCGACCATGTCGGGCTCGACGAATCGCACGTGCGGCCGAACGAGAATCACTTCGACTACTTCCACATCAACTCGATCGACGTCGACGCGGACGGCCACCTCCTCGTCTCGGCGAGGAATACCTGGGCGGTCTACAAGGTGCATCGCCACACCGGGCAGGTGCTGTGGCGGCTCGGCGGCCGCAAGAGCAGTTTCGCGATGGGCAAGGGCACCGTGACCGCCTGGCAGCACGACGCACGATCGCACGACGGCGGCCGTGCTGATCAGCATCTTCGACAACGGCGCCGCACCGCAGGTGCAGACGCAGTCGCGCGCGATCCTCGTGCGCCTCGACCTCGAACGGATGACGGCGACGCTCGAGCGCTCCTACGCGCATCGGCCCAACCGGATCGTCTCGAAGTTCATGGGCAACGCCCAGGTGCTGCCCGACGGAGGCGTCGTCACAGGCTGGGGAAGCGAGCCGTTCGTGACCGAGTTCGCGCCGAACGGCTCGATCCGCTTCGAGGCGACGATGCCCCCGGGAGGACAGAACTACCGTGCCTTCCGCCTCCCCTGGACGGGCAACACCCATTCGCGCCGCCCCGGCTCGGACGAGGCACCTCGAAAGGCAAACGCGGCCTCTTCGTGAGCTGGAACGGCGCCACCGACGTCGCCGCATGGCAGCTCCGCTACGGCCCTTCCCCAAGCGACCTCCAGGACGGCCCCGTCACCCCGAGGTCAGGCTTCGAGACCTACCTCGGCCGCCCCGCCGGCGCCCGCTGGGCCTCCGCCATCGCACTCGACAAGAAAGGAAAGGCGCTAGGACACTCCCGGCCCATACCGAGCTCTAGGAAGAAACGCCCTGGTGATCGGGCGGTGAACCTGGCCGTTCGGCACGCCGGAGACCACCAACTGGCTCGCAACATCAGCTCGTCCTCGACGTCGCCGTCGACCCAGTCCACCAAGGGGCGCCGGCAGCGGCTGTGAGCACTGCGACGAGGGCGATCACTTCGGCGACCTCGACGACGAGGGCTGTCCCCATCAGGGCCATCCGCTTCAAGCGTCGTCGACGCCCCGTGTCAGGTGATGACGATGCCGCGCTTGGCACGACACTGCAGTACGAGAGTTGTATCGGTTCTGCAAGCCCAACAAAGATCGCGCGAATAGCGTCCTATACTTCGCGAAGGGGAGGTATCTGCAGGATGAGGGACGGGGACGGCGTGCACATCTGGAAGATGATTGTTGTCGCAGTTGCGGCGGTCGCGGTATTGGGCGTGCCCCAGCGTGGTCACGCGGCGCCACAGGCGGCGCCGTTGTGTGCGTTTCTGGATTCGACTACGGTCAGCGGCACGGTGGGGACGGCGTCGTTCCACGTCGTGCGCAGCGACTGTCAGGTGAGCCTGGTCTCGATCTCGAAGTTCGCGAACGGGTCGGCGATCTTCGATACGGCGACGGGCGTGTTCGCTGCGAACGAGACCTTCTACAAGCTGAGCGTGAACATGCCCTGCAACATCGACAGCGAGACGGATCTGGTCCCGGGCCGCCGGCCCGTATCCGCCCGGTGATCTCGATCTCGGTGCGCGCGTCTTCAACATCGCCTGTCCGTCCGGCGGCGGCGGCAGCTCGAGCGGCGGCGGCGGCGGGTCCGGCGGCGGCACCCCGACTCCGCCCCCCCGCCCCCTCCTCCGCCGGCCGCGGAACTACCCGACTTGTCGACGTCGATCACGGCCTCGAAGACGACGGTTCAGATGGGCGCTCCGGTCACCGTCGATGTGACGGTGAAGAACAAGGGCAAGGGCGCAGCAGGCGGCGCCCACGTGCTGATCACGCCGTCGACCAACGCGATCCTGAAGGGCGCGGCGATCGCGAGCCGAGGTCCCGGCTGCTCGGGCACAGCGCTGATCGATTGTGATCTCGGGAGTCTCGGCGTTGGTGCAACGGCCACCGTGCGCCTGCGGCTCAGTGCTGCGAGCGGGTCGAAGCTGTTCGTGGCGGCAGTCGCGCAGCGAACCGTGCCCGACGCGGCACCGGCCGACGACACGGGCCATCTGACCGTCAAGCCGCTCGCCCTTCGGGCGCCCTTCAAGCTCACCGCAACGGCCGGACGGATCATCGCCGGTGAGCAGTTCGCCTTCGTCAAGCTTTCCTCCCGCGGGGTCATCGCGGCGCAGGTGTACGCCGGCGGCGTCGCCCAGCCGATCAAATGGCGGGGGACCTTCAACGCCGGCACCTGGGGTGCGCGGATCCCCCTGCCCAAGCTTGCCAAGGGGCAGCGAATCACGATCGTCCTCCGGGGGACGAGCGGCGCGAGCCGCTCGACGGCGACGCTCAAGCTCAAAGCCTGACGCCCGCCGAGTCGCTCAGAGCCCGCTCTTCGACGTGCCGACAACGATTGCTCGGTTCGGCAAGACCCTCTACGCGATCAACGCACGTCTTACGACGCCGCCAACCCCGAGCACCCCGTACACGATCGTGAAGGCGCTCACCGCCGATCATGGCCATGCATGAGCCTCGCAACGGCGCTGCTAACGAGATCGTCGGATCGTCCGAGTCCCTGCCTTAGCCGGTCGGGACGAGTGCGTAACCTCGCTCGAGCAGCACGGGCGCGCGCGCGGCGAGGCCTCGGGAGGCGGAACGTCCCAGCCGAGCGAGTCGGCGAGGCGGACGATCATGTTGAAGAGCGCGCAACGTGGATCGCGTCGATCAGCGCCTGGTCGCTGACGCCGGCCGCGGGCACGGCGTCGCGTCCGCGGCCCGAGCTCGTCGGGAGCGAGCGTCATCTTCTCGAGGAAGCCGAGCGTCGCGCGCAGCTCGGAGCGACGGGGCTGTGCGCCAGTCGCTCGCGACCGCGTTCCAGACCTCCTCGCCGAGCGCGTACGACGCGACCGCGCCGTGGGAGCGTTCAGAAGGGGCACTGGTTGAGCAGCGACGTGAAGCCGGCGAAGAGCTCTCGCTCGCCCGGCGTCCATCGGACGGGCCCCGGAGGGCGGGTCGAGCGCGTCCGAGAACGGCCGCCCGAAGATCTCGGGCCGGTAGTACAGCGTCTTCACGACGCCGCTCGGCTCGCGGCCCAGCTCCTGCTGC
>CAWCYU010000025.1:0-28749 GCA_963799905.1 uncultured Thermoleophilia bacterium | reverse complement strand
GCCACCCCGGCGAGAAGGGCAAGGGGCCTGATCGCCTGCGCGGTCGGCAAGCTGATCCATCTGTTCGACCAGGCCGGGCGAGAAGCTGAAGAAGCTGCCGCATCCCTCCGCGGTCACCGGCCTCGCCTTCGACGCCAAGGGCAAGCGCGTCGCCGCGTCGCACTACAACGGCGCCACGCTGTGGTTCGTCGCGGCGAAGACCGACAGCCCGCGCAGCTGGAATGGAAGGGCAGCCACACCGCGCTCGCCATCCAGCCCGACGGCGACGCGGTGGTGACCGCGATGCAGGAGAATGCGCTGCATGGCTGGCGCCTGTCCGACGGCCAGCACATGCGCATGAGCGGCTATCCGGCGAAGACGCAGACCCTGTCGTTCACCCGCAACGGCAAGTGGCTGGCGACCAGCGGCGCCGATGCCATGGTGCTGTGGCCGTTCTTCGGCGGCGGGCCGATGGGCAAGGCGCCGATCGAGCTTGCCGGCGGCGACGGCATCATCTGCACGCAGGTCGCGGCCATCCGCAGCAGGAGATGGTGGCGGGCGGCTTCGCCGACGGGCTGGTGGTGCTGGCCGAGATCAACTCGTCGCGCATCCTGCCGGTGGCGCCGCCGGAACATGGGCCGGTCTCCGCGCTGGCCTGGAGCCCCGGACGGCAGCCAGCTCGCGTTCGGCACGGAAAAGGGCTTCGCGGCGATCATCGACCTGTCGAAGCGCGATGCATAACCCTCTCCCGCGCAGCGGGAAGGTCGGGAGGGGACCATGAAACGACGCACACTGCTCACCGGCGCCGCCGCGGCGCTTGCCGCAACGCCGCTGGCGCGGCCGCACGCGCAGAAGCCGGTGACGATCCGCTGGTGGTACCACTTCGACGATCCCGAAGGCGACGCCGGACGAACTGGTGGCGGCGTTCGAGAAGGAACATCCGGACATCAAGGTCGAGCCGGAGAACATCCCGTGGGGCGGCGGCGGCGACTACGACAACCGGCTCTACACCTCGATCATCGCCGGCAACGGCCCCGACACCGCGATGGTGAAGTTCAACAACCTGGCGCGACTGATGGAGATGGACGCGCATCGCGCCGCTCGACAAATGGATCGACGCCTGGCCGGGCAAGAGCGACATCTCCGCCGATCTGTGGCGGCTGCACACCGCGCCCGACGGCAAGCGCTACTACATGCCGCTGCAATATGTCGTGCTGTACCTGTATGTGCGGCTCGATCTGCTGGCGAAGCAGAACCTGAAGGTGCCGACCAACTTCGACGAGTTCCTGACCGCCGCGAAGGCGCTGACCGGCGGCGAGCAGTGGGGCTTCGGCATGCGCGGCGGCTCGGGCGGGCACGATTCCTGGATGCCGTTCGCGTTCGGCACCGGGGCGAAGCCGGTGAAGGGCGGCTTCGTCTCGCCGGCGGCGCTGGCGCAGAACCGCTACTTCATCGACCTGCACCGCGTGCACAAGGTCACGCCGCCGTCGGCGCCGACCGACAGCTTCCTGCAGATCGTCAACAACCTGAAGTCCGGCCGCGTGGCGATGACGGTGCACCACATCAGCACCGCCAACACGATGGTGGAGACGTTCGGCGACGCGATCACCGCGGTGCCGGTGCCGCGCGGGCCGAACGGCACCGGCTTCGCGACCTTCGGCGACGGCTCCACCTGCGTGTTCAGCGCCAGCAAGAACCCCGAGGCGGCGTGGCGATGGATCTCCTGGCTGTCCACCGGCAAGAACAACGTGCTGTACAACAAGGCGGCGGGCCAGATGACCGTCACCACATCCGGCGCCGCCAACTGGACCCTGCATCCGAAGCGCTTCGTCGATGCCACGGTGCAGTCGCTGCCGATCGCCGGCGTGCTGCCGAACCTGCCGCAGACCGCCGACTTCACCCGCGTGGTGTGGCCGCAGAACACCCAGAAGGCGCTGCTCGGGCAGATCCAGCCCGATGAGATGATGCAGACGTTCGAGAAGCTGTTCTTCGGTTGAGGCTGAGCGCGCCGCGACGCCGTGGCTGATGCTGGCACCGGCATTGGCCGCGGCGGCGATCCTGGTGCTGCTGCCGGTGCTCGACACGCTGTGGCTGTCGCTGCATGACGTGGTGCTGTACCGGCCGCGCTCGCGCCCGTTCATCGGCCTGGCGAACTACGCGCGCGCGCTGGCCGATCCGGTGTTCTGGGAGAGCCTGGGCAACTCGCTGGTCTGGGTGGTCTGCGCGGTCTCGCTGCAGTTCACGCTGGGCTTCGCCACGGCGCTGCTGCTGAACCGCAGCTTCGCCTGGCGCGGCATTGCGCGGGCGCTGGTGGTGGTGCCGTGGGCGCTGCCATCGGTGATCATCGGGCTGATCTGGACCTGGATGCTCGATTTCAATCTCGGCGTGCTGAACAACATCGGCGTGCGGCTGGGCATCCTGCCGCACTCGGTGCCCTGGCTGGCGCAGTCGAGCACCGCGATGGCCGGCGTGATCCTCGCGGTGATGTGGCAGGGGTTTCCGTTCTTCGCCGTGACGTTGCTGGCCGGGCTGCAGGCGATCCCTGGCGAACTCTATGAGGCGGCAGCGATCGATGGCGCCGGCGCGTGGGGCAAGTTCCGCCACATCACGCTGCCGGGCCTCGCCGGCGTCATCGCCACCGCGCTGCTGCTGCGCATGATCTGGGTGGCGAACTCGCTCGACCTGATCCTGGTGATGACCGGCGGCGGGCCGGGCACGGCGACGCAGACCCTGCCGCTGCACGCGTTTCTCACCGCGTGGTCGGGCGGCAACTACGGCCAGGGTTCCGCGCTCGCGGTGCTGCTGACGCTGCTGCTGCTGGGGTGGTGGTGAGCGTACATCGTGGCGGAGCGCGGCGAATGACCATGAAGCGCGCGTCGCTCAAACGCCTGCTCGGCACCGAACTGCCCATCGTGCTGATCCTCGGCTTCGCGCTGCTGCCGTGGATCTGGATGATGCTGTCCTCGATCCGGCCCGACGCCGAGCTGACGCATTCGCCGATCGCGCTGTGGCCGCACCAGCTCACGCTGATCCACCACATCGAACTGCTGAAGCGCACCAACTTCATCTCAGAACCTGCGCGACAGCCTGATCGTCGCCTGCGGCGCGGTCACGCTCGGCCTGACCCTGGCGCTGCCCGCCGCCTATGCCTTCTCGCGCTTCCGTTTCCGCGGACGCAACTGGCTGCGCACGCAGTTCCTGGTGATCAACATGTTCCCCGTGGTCATGCTGATCCTGCCGCTGTTCGTGCTGATGCGCGACCTCGGTCTGCTGGACACGTACTTCGCGCTGATCGCCGGCCACGCCACGTTCACCCTGCCGTTCGCGATCTGGCTGCTGACCAGCTACGTCGACGGCATTCCGCAGGAACTCGACCAGGCGGCGATGATCGATGGCGCGACGCGCATGCAGGCGATGCTGCTGGTGGTGCTGCCGCTCGCCATGCCGGGCGTGGTGGCGGTCGGCATCTACCTGTTCATCACCTCGTGGAACGAATACCTGTTCGCGCTGATGATGACCGGCCGCAACGTCCGCACCGTGACGGTGGCGTTGCAGCTGTTCATCGGCGAGAACCAGATCCAGTGGGGCCTGCTGATGGCCGGCGGCACGCTGGTCGCGCTGCCGGCCACCATCCTGTTCCTGTTCGCGCAGCGCCGCCTGGTGGGCGGGCTGACCGGCGGCGCGGTGAAGGGATGAACCCGATCGGCGTGATCTCGATGAGCTATGCGCGACCGTTCACCGCGGCGCACCTGCCGCTGTTCGCCCGCATGACGGCGGCGGGAATGGATTTCCGCGAACTGCTGGTGCCGGAGCACGGCGAATCGATCCTGTCGCCGCTCGGCCGCGCCGTGCGTGTTGCCAGGCTGTTCCTGCAACTGGCGGCGCGAGTGAACGTGCAACGCGACCTCGCATCCGACGATGCGGCGTCGCGCGCCGCGGGCGTGGACTATCTGCGGCGCTGCATCGATGTGGCGGCGGCGGCGCCACCATCGTCGGCGGTCCGCTGTATGGCTCGCCGCTGGTTTTCGCCGGCCGTGCGCCGTCGCCGATCGACGAGACGGCGCGGCGCGAACGCGTCGCGGCGATGCGGAAGGTGCAGCGCGGGTACGACGTCGGGGCGCTCGCGCAGGTTGCTGCGCTGGCCAGCCTCGACGATGCGGACGAGGTCGAGCGCAGCCGTGCCGCAAACCGTGAGGCGATCGACGCGCTCGCGCGCGATGCTCCGGGCCGGGACTCGAGCCGCTGCCGGGCAGCGTGACGAATTTCGTGCTCGTCGACGTCGGGCTGGACGCCGACGCGCCGCGGAGACGCTGCTCGGCGACGGCATGGCGGTTCAGTCCGGTGTCCCGTTCGGCGCTCCGACGTCGCTGCGGATCGGCGCGGGCTCGATCGCCGAGCTTGGCTGCTCGACGCCGCCCTCGCGGCCGGGCCGGGTTCGCGCGGCGTTAACGAGCTGTAAGCCTGCGACGAGGCCGCCGGGGCCTCCGCTATCCTGGCCGGACGGGCGCTCGGCGCCCGTTTCCGTATGCGGACGACACTCAAGAGAGGCGTAGGCCGCGGCCACTCCGGAAACGGCAACGGCAAGATGCAGTTGCCGCCCGGCCCGGTCGCCCCCGTCACGATCTACCGCCAGCCGGACCCACCGCGGCGGAGCCGCCGCTCCCTCGCGCTCGCGATCCTCGGCTGGGCCGCGACCGTCGTCGTCGTCTGCGCCGCAGGGATCGCCGGGCGGGGCGTACCTCTATCTCCACGAGTCGGTCGCCGCCGTCGCGCCGAAGAGCATCGACGTCAAGGTCACGGCGAAGCGTCTCGACCTCCCGATCGCGGGCCAGCCGGCCACCGCGCTCGTGATCGGCTACGACCGGCGGGCGGGCGACGCCAAGGGCACGCCGTCCCGCTCGGACACGCTGATGCTCGTCCGCGCGAACCCCAAGAACCAGACGATCTCGCTGCTCTCGTTCCCGCGCGACCTCCGCGCAGAGATCGTCTGCCCCGGGCAAGGCAACGTTCACGAACAAGATCAACGCCGCCTATGCGAACTGTGGCGCCCAGGGAACGCTCGAGACCGTGCGCAAGCTGACAGGCACTCCCGATCAACTATCTGATCACCGTCAACTTCCGCGGCTTCCGTCAGCTCGTCGACAAGCTCGGCGGGATCTGGATGGACGTCGACCGCCGCTACCTCAACACCCAGGGCGGGCCGAGCGGCTACGCGACGATCAACCTGCAGCCCGGGCTACCAAAAGCTCGGCGGCTACCAGGCGCTCGACTTCGTGCGGTTCCGGCACACCGACAGCGACCTCTACCGCAACGCCCGCCAGCAGCTCTTCGTCCGCGCCCTCAAGGACCAGGTCCGCACGAACTTCTCGCTGACGAAGCTGCCCAAGGTGATCAAGGTGCTGACGAGCAACATCGAGGTGGCGCAGGGCGGCGGCAGCGACGTCAGCGCCAAGACAGTGCTCTCCTACGCGGTGCTCGCCTACTCGCTGCCGCCGGGACACGTGTTCCAGTCGCGGATCGAGGGGCTGGAGGGCTTCTCCGACCTGACGACGTCGAACGAGAACATCGCCGCCGCGTCCGCGCAGTGGGCGAACCCCGACGTCGACTCGCCGAAGAAGGCCACCGCGGTCGCGCTCGGCGAGAAGGTGAAGACGAAGGCGCCGCCGGCGAAGGAGACGACCGTGACCGTGCTGAACGGCAACGGCGTCACCGGCTCGGCGTCGAACGCGAGCTACCTGCTCGGACAGCGCGGCTATCCGATCCTGACGCCGCCGAACGGCATTCCGGCCAACGCGCCGACCTTCAAGTACTTCCGCACGACCGTGTACTTCGACCCGAGGCAGAAGGGCGCCAAGGAGGCAGGCCGCAAGGTCGCGAACCTGTTCGGCTCGGCCGACGTCAAGAAGGCGACCCCGGCGATCCGCGAGCTCGCGAACGGCGCCATGCTGACGACGGTCGTGGGGCAGACCTTCCACGGCACGCTGGCCGTCGGCGCCGGTCGACCAGACGCCGAAGCGCGAGCCCGCGAACGTCGTCCCAGGCACATCGGCGGCGCTCGATCTCCTCCGCGAGCGCCAGAACAAGGTCGACTTCCCGCTGATGGTGCCGACCGTGCTCGAGCGGTCGTCGTGGATCGATCGCGAGCGGCCGGTGCGGCTGTACCGGTTCGACGAGAAGGGCAAGCACAAGACGGTCCGACTCACCTACAAGATGGGCTCGAACGACTACTGGGGCGTGCAGGAGTCGAACTGGGAGGATGCGCCGGTGCTCGGAAGCCGCAACTTCGTGCGCAATATCGGCGGCCGGCGCTACGAGCTCTTCTACAACGGCCCGCATCTTCACATGGTCGCCCTGCAGCAGCGCGGTGCGAGCTACTGGGTCGTCAACACGCTGCTCGACCGGCTCTCGAACGAGACGATGCTCGCGATCGCAAAGGGCCTGCGACCGATCGCGAAAGTGCGCACGGCCTAGCAGCCAGAGCTGCGCCCCGATCGGGCAGCCGCCGGTACGCTCCCACCGTCGTGAGCGCCTCTTCTTCACGCGTGGCCGTGTTCGGAGCCGGCTACGTCGGTCTGGTCACAGGCGCCTGCCTCGCGGAGCTCGGCCATTCCGTCGTCGTCCGCGACGTCCTCCCCGATCGGATCGCGGCGCTGCAACGAGGTGAGGTCCCGATCTACGAGCCGGGCCTCGAGGAGCTGATCGGGCGCAATTCGGAGCGTCTCTCGTTCACGACAGACGTCGCCGAGGCGATCGCGGAAGCGGACTTCGTCTACGTTGCGGTCGGCACGCCGCCGACGTACTCGGGCGACGCTGACCTTTCCGCCGTCTGGACAGTGGTCGACGAGCTGCCGACAGATCGACCGGCGCTGCATCGTCGTGATGAAGAGCACAGTGCCCGTCGGCACCGGGCTGCGGGTGCGACAGCGGCTCGACGAGCGTGGCCTCGCAAGGTGGGCTACGTCTCGAATCCCGAGTTCACCGCCGAGGGCAGTGCGGTCACGGACTTTCTCCACCCGGACCGGATCGTCGTGGAGCTTTCGAGGACGAGGACGGCGACGCCGTCGCGGCGCTCCACGACGGTATCGATGCGCCGATCGTGCGCTCCGACGTCGCGTCCGCCGAGATGATCAAGCTCGCGGCCAATGCCGCTCTGATGACCCGGATCTCGTTCATCAACGAGATCGCGAACGTCTGCGAGGCCACCGGCGCGGACGTTGTTCAGGTCGCGGAAGGGATCGGCCTCGATCGCCGGATCGGCCCGAGCTTCCTGCGCGCGGGGATCGGATTCGGCGGCTCCTGCTTTCCGAAGGACTCGCTGGCGCTGAAGCAGCTGGCGGCCAACTCCGGCTACCACTTCCAGCTCCTGAACGCCGTGATCGAGGTCAACGAGCTGCAGAAGCGGCGGGTGATCGGCAAGCTGCATTCCCACCTCGGATCGTTGCGCGGCAAGCGGGTCGCGTTGCTCGGGCTCGCGTTCAAGCCCCACACCGACGACATCCGCGAGGCGCCGAGCCTCGTTCTCGCCGGCCGGCTGCTCGCCGAGGGTGCCGACGTGGTCGCGTGGGACCCGGTCGTGGACGGCAGCGACCTCCACGGGGTCGAGATCGCAGAAACCCCCGAAGCGGCCGCGTCCGGTGCCGACGCCGTGGTCGTCGTGACCGAATGGCCGCAGCTCGCGGAGGTCGACTGGGCTGCAGTCGCGGAGACGATGCGGGTCCGTCTGCTGATCGACGGGCGCAACATGCTCGATCCCGGGCATCTGCGTGCCGCGGGGTTCACGGTCGAGGGCATCGGGCGCGTGGCCGGATGAGCCTGCCCGCCGTGATCCTGGTCGGAGGAGAGGGGACGCGCCTGCGCCCGCTCACCGTGAGGACGCGGAAGGACATGCTCCCGCTCGTCGACCGGCCGCTCCTCGCCTACACCTTCGAGCATCTGCGCCGGCACGGTGTTCGCCGCGCGATCGTCTCGTGCGGGTATCTGCCGACCCAGATTCGCGACCATTTCGGGAGCGCCTACGGCGAGCTCTCACTCGACTACGAGGTCGAGGACGAGCCGCTCGGCACCGGCGGCGCGATCGGCTTCGCGGCGCGAAACCTCGGCGAGACGTTCTTCGCGCTCAACGGCGACTCCCTCCGAGAGGCCGATCTCGACGCGCTTCTCGCCTTCCATCGCTCGACCGGTGCAAAGGCGACGATCCTGCTGACCCCCGTCTCCGACCCGAGCCGATACGGGCTCGTCCGGCTCGAAGCCGACGGCAGGGTGGCGTCGTTCCTCGAGAAACCCAGGCCCGAGGAGATCGATACGAACCTGATCAACGCCGGGCTCTACGTCCTCGAACCGAGCGTGCTGGAGCTGATTCCTGCAGGGCGGGCTGTCTCGATCGAGCGGGAAGTGTTCCCGCGGCTCTGTGCCGAAGGCTCGGTCTACGGGCTCTCGATGCCCGGATACTGGCTCGATGTCGGAACTCCCGACTCGTACCTCCAAGCACACCGCGACGTCCTCGAGCGCCGGTTCCGCACCGAGGTCGGCGACGAGCTCGGGAGGGACTACATGCTCGTCGACGAGACCGCAGAGGTCCATCCCGAGGCCCGGCTCGTGCCCCCGGTCTTCGTCGGCGCGAAGGCGCAGATCGGTGCCGGGGCCTGCGTCGGCAGCCTCGCCGTCGTCGGCGCCGGAGCCATCATCGGCGCGGGCGCGATCGTCGAGTCGTCCGTCGTCGGTGCGGGTGCTACCGTCGGTGGTGAGGCGACGATCATGGGCTCGATCCTCGGCGAGGGTGCGCAGCTCGGTGACGGCTGCCACGTCCTCGACCTCTCGGTCGTCGGCCCGGGCGCTCGGCTGGCAGTGGGGAACGTGCTGAACCACGGGCTGCGGCTCGCCGCCGATGTCGCGATCCCCGAAGGGGCGGTGAGCTTCGGATGACCGATGCCTATCGCTTCACGCCGCGCCGGATCGACAAGCCGTGGGGGTACGAGCTGATCTGGGCCGAATCCGAGGATTACGTCGGCAAGGTGTTGTTCGTCCGCGCCGGTCAAGCGCTCAGCCTCCAGTACCACGAGCAGAAGGACGAGTCCTGGCTCGTGCAGGACGGGCGCGCCTCGCTCGAGCTCGGCAGCGTCGGCGGCGAGCTGACGGCGATCGAGATCGTCGCCGGAGATGCCTTCCGCTACCGCCCGTTGACGGTGCACCGCGTCACCGCAATCGAGGACACCACCATCCTCGAGGTCTCGACGCCGCATCTCGACGACGTCGTCAGGATCGACGACCGATACGGGCGTCCCGAGCGGGACAAGTAACCCGCGAACGTCATCTAGACTCCCTCCGTTCACCACCGAAAGCGAGATCTTCCGACCATGGCGACAACTCAACGTCACGATGTGAAAGACCTGGCCCTCGCCGCCGAGGGCGTACGCAGGATCGAGTGGGCCGACCGGCAGATGCCGGTGCTCACCGCCATCCGCGAGCGCTTCGAGCGCGAGAAGCCGCTGGACGGCTACCGCGTCTCCGCATGCCTCCATGTCACGACCGAAACCGCAAACCTGATGCGCACGCTGAAGGCGGGAGGCGCCGACGTCGTGCTCTGCGCGTCGAACCCCCTCTCGACGCAGGACGACGTGGCTGCGGCGCTCGTCGACGCCTACGGGATCGCCACGTTCGCGATCAAGGGCGAGGACAACGACACCTACTACCGGCATCTCGAGGCGGCGATCGACCATCGGCCGCACATCACGATGGACGACGGCGCCGACGTGATCGGCATCCTCCACTCGGCTCGGCGCGAGCAGCTCGGAGACGTGATCGCCGGCACCGAGGAGACGACGACCGGCGTGATCCGGCTCAAGGCGCTCGAGCAGGACGGCAAGCTCGGCTTCCCCGTCGTCGCCGTCAACGAGGCGCGGACCAAGCACCTGTTCGACAATCGCTACGGCACCGGCCAGTCGACGCTCGACGGGATCATCCGGGCCACCAACGTGCTCCTCGCCGGCCGCGTGTTCGTCGTTGCCGGCTACGGCTGGTGCGGGCGGGGCGTCGCGATGCGGGCCAAGGGCATGGGCGCCCACGTGATCGTGACGGAGGTCGATCCGATGCCGGCGATCGAGGCCGTGATGGACGGCTTCCAGGTGATGCCGATGATCGACGCGGCGAAGGTCGCGGACATCATCGTCACGGCCACGGGCGACAAGTCCGTGATCGCCAAGCACCACTTCGAGGTCCTCAAGGACGGCGCCATCCTCGCCAATACCGGCCACTTCAACGTGGAGATCGAGATCGGCGCCCTGCGCACGATGGCGACGGATACCCGTGAAGCACGCGAGTTCGTCGAGGAGTTCACGCTGCCCGACGGCCGCAAGGTCTACCTCCTCGCAGAGGGGCGGCTCGTCAACCTGTCGGCAGCAGAGGGACACCCGGCGCAGGTGATGGACATGTCGTTTGCGAACCAGGCTCTGTCGGCCGAGTACATCGTCCAGAATGCCGCCGAGCTCGAGCGCAAGGTGTACGTCGTGCCGAAGGAGATCGACGACGAGATCGCGCGGCTCAAGCTCGCGACGATGGGGATCGCGATCGACCAGCTCACCGAGGAGCAGGCGAAGTACCTCGCGTCGTGGGACGAGGGCACGTAGGAGAGCACGTGCGGCGTCCGGGTCTTTCCGACCT
Source organism: uncultured Thermoleophilia bacterium (assembly GCA_963799905.1). Classification (GTDB taxonomy): domain Bacteria; phylum Actinomycetota; class Thermoleophilia; order Gaiellales; family Gaiellaceae; genus Gaiella. The sequence goes on along the minus strand of CAWCYU010000025.1, from coordinate 18,114 downwards.
CGAGCCGGAGCGGATCGTCAGGCTCGAGGCCGACGCCGTCGTCGTGCTCGACCAGCGGCGGCTGCCGGACGAGGTGGTCGAGCTTCGCTGCCACGACGCCGTGGAGCTCGCCGAGGCGATCCGCACCCTCGCGGTCCGCGGGGCACCTGCCATCGGCGTCGCAGCCGCATACGGGATGGCGCTGGCGGCGACGCAGGGCGACGATGTCGATCGGGCATACGAGGTGCTGGCTGCCTCCCGGCCGACCGCGATCAACCTCCGCTGGGCGCTCGACGAGATGCGACCCGACCCGACGCCTGAGCGGGCGCGGCGGATCCATCTCGACGAGGTCGAGCGCTGCCGCACCATGGGAGCGCACGCGGCCGCTCTCGTACCTCCCTCGGCCCGGATCCTGACCCACTGCAACGCAGGCGGGCTCGCGACGGGTGGCTACGGCTCGGCGGTCGGTGCGATTCGCGCCGCGTCGGAGCGGACCGGCGTGACGCACGTCTGGGTGGACGAGACGCGGCCACTGCTCCAGGGGGCCCGCCTGACGGCGTTCGAGCTCGAAGCTCTCGGGATCCCGCATGCCGTCATCGTCGACGGCGCTGCGGCCTCGCGAATGGCGGCAGGCGAGGTCGACATCGTGATCACCGGCGCCGACCGGATCGCCGCGAACGGGGACACGGCGAACAAGATCGGGACGTACGGGCTGGCGGTGCTCGCCCGTCATCACGGGATCCCGTTCGTGATCGTCGCGCCGACATCGACCATCGACCCGGCGGCACCCACGGGCGCCTCGATCCCGGTCGAGGAACGAGATGGGGCAGAGGTGACGGGACGATTCGTGGCGCGCAACCCAGCGTTCGACGTCACTCCCGCCGATCTGATCGATGCAATCGTGACCGAGGAGGGCGTGCATCGCGCCCCGTACTCGGTGTCGCTCCCCGCGCCCGTGGGCTCGCGATGATCCTGGACGAGGTCGATCCCGAAGCACGCGAGATCCTGCAACGGAGTGGCTTCCCGGCCGAGGAGTTCGAGCGCCTCAGGGCCGGCCTCTCCGACGGCAGCCGGACCGCACGCGGCAACGTCGTCACCGGCCTGGTAGAGCCTCCGCAACCGTCGGATCTCACCGCCCTCCCCGCGCCGGGCGACCCGGGCTTCGAGCGGGCCGTCGAGGCGGGGCGAGCCGCGCTGCGCGAGGGGCAGATCGCGATGGTCGTCCTCGCCGGCGGGATGGCGACCCGCTTCGGAGGCGGGGTCAAGGCCGTCGCCGAGGCGATCGACGGGCGCAGCTTCCTGGCCGTCAAGCTCGACGAGACGCGGCGTCTCGCCGAGGCGCTCGACGCCCGCATACCCGTGGCCCTGATGACGAGCTTCGCGACCGACGACGTCGTGCAGGCGCACGTCGAGGAGCAGCGGCTCGGCGAGCCGCTCCGGTTCATGCAGACGGCCGCACCGCGGCTGCGTCCGGACGGCAGCCTCTTCCTCGCGGCCGACGGGAAGGCGTCGCTCTATGGGCCCGGACACGGCGACCTGTTCGCGGCGCTCCGGGATTCCGGGACGCTCGCAGAGCTCGTCGGGATGGGCGTCGGCTCGATCGTCGTCTCGAATGTCGACAATCTCGGAGCGCGCATCGACCCGGCGGTCGCCGGCATGCACCTCCTTGGCGGCACGCCGCTGACGGTCGAGGTCGTCGCCAAGGGGGCCGATACCGGTGGTGCGCCGGCCAGAGTCGACGGGACGCCCCAGCTCCTCGAGGCGATCCGGTTCCCCGCCGACTTCGATCAGTCCCGGATCCCAGTGTTCAACACGAACACGTCCTGGATCACGGTCGATGCGCTCGACCGTCCCGTCGACCTGACGTGGCTCGTCGCGGAGAAACAGGTCGACGGCGAGCCGGCCGTCCAATTCGAGCGCCTCTACCACGAGCTCTCCGCCCATGTCCCGACGACGTTCCTCGTCGTTCCCCGCCACGGCCCCCGAGGGCGCTTCCTGCCCGTCAAAGAGCCGGCGGACCTGGTCGAGATGCGACCGCTCCTGCGCGAGCTCCTAGCCGTTCCGTCCGCCGCGCTGTAATCCGACACGATTCCGGCACGGTCCCGGCACAGGTCTGCCTCTACCGTCGGTCGGATGAGCCTGATCGACATCCTGCTGCCTCGGCGCTGCGGTGTGTGCCGCCGCGTCGGCGAGTCGATCTGCGGTAGCTGCCGGGCACGGCTCGTTCGCTGCGCCCCACCCTGGTGTGATCGGTGTGGGGCTCCGGGGCCCTGGCCGGTTCGCCGTTGCGCCGAGTGCAGTGGACGGAGGCTCGCCTTCGCGAGCGCCCGCGCCGCGCTGGTCTACGAAGATGGTGCGCGCGCGTTGGTCTCCTCCTGGAAAGAGCGAGGACGGCGTGACCTCGCGCGGGCAGGAGCCGCCCTGATCGTCGAGTCGCTCGCGGCACCGGCTGCGGAAGTGCTCACGTTCGTGCCGGCCGACCGCGATCGTGGGCTGTCCAGAGGCCATGCGCCGGCGGTCGAGCTCGCGCGGGAGCTCGCGGACGCCTGGTCGATTCCTCTGGCACCGCTGCTCGAGCGCCGACCCGGCATTCGGCGCCAGCGCGACCTGCCGCGGGCCGATCGCCGAGCGAACGTGGCGCGCGCATTCTCGGCGCGCGCCGGCGCCCCGCGCCGTGTCTGCCTCGTCGACGACGTCTACACGACGGGATCGACTGCGACGGCCTGTGCGACCGAGCTCCGCCGCGCGGGGGCCGCGAGGATCGACGTCGTGTGCCTCGCACGTGCTGTCCGGTAGTACAGTCGAGAGAGCACTCGAGACCGAGGAGACCCGATGCGATTTCAGGTCACAGCCCGTCACGACCAGGTCGGCGACGAGGTTCGGCAGTACGCGGAGCAGAAGCTGTCCAAGCTCGACCGGCGGCTCCACGATCTGACGCTCGTCGAGGTGACGTTCTCGCGCGAGCACAATCCGTCGATCTCGGACGACCACTCCGTCGAGGCGATCGTCCATACGAAGGGGCCTAGCCTCGTGGCCCGCGAGGCGGCGACGACGTACGAGGCCGCGATCGACCGGCTACTGAACAAGCTCGAGCGCCAGGTCGAGCGCTACCGCGACAAGCGAACGACCGAAGTCCGTCGCCGGGCCCAGCACTCGGAGCCGCCCGTGGCGCCCGAGGACCTGATCGTGCTGCCGCGGGACGAGAGCGCCGCGTAGGCGGGCAGGCGGGCTCGCCGAGCCGCCGCAGGGATCCGGGCCATTCGTGAAGAATGAGTCAGGGCGCGGCGCCGTCCCGGTACCCTCTCTCCCAGATGTCCTCAGAATTCGGCAAGTTCGAGAAGGTCCTTCGCCTCGGCGAAGGGCGGCGCGTGAAGCGGCTCAAGCAGCAGGCCGAGTACATCGCGACCCTCGAGCCCGACTTCCAGGCTCTCTCCGACGAGGAGCTCTTCGCCAAGACGGCCGAGTTCCGGCAGCGGCTCGAGAACGGCGAATCGCTCGACGAGTTGCTCTTCGAGGCCTTCGCCGCCGTTCGCGAGGCTCGCTGGCGTGAGTCGGAGCAGCGGATGTTCGACGTGCAGATGATGGGCGGCATCGTCCTCCACGAGGGCGACATCGCCGAGATGAAGACGGGTGAGGGCAAGACGTTCGTCGCCTCGACGGCGCTGTACCTCAACGCGCTGCCCGCCACCGGCGTGCACCTCGTGACGGTCAACGACTATCTCGCCAAGCGCGACGCAGAGTGGAACCGCGGCGTCTTCGAGCGGCTCGGGATGACCGTCGGCTACATCCAGAACATGATGCCCTTCGACATCCGCAAGCAGGCGTACGAGGCCGATGTCACCTACGGCACCAACTCCGAGTTCGGCTTCGACTACCTCCGGGACAACATGGCCGTCTCGCTCGACAACATCGTGCAGCGCAGCCACGCGTACGCGATCGTGGACGAGGTCGACTCGATCCTGATCGACGAGGCACGCACCCCGCTGATCATCTCCGGTGAGCCCGAGACCGCGGCGAGCACGTACCACGACTTCGCCCGGATCGCCAAGGATCTGCACGGCGAGCCGACGACCAGGAAGTCCGCCAAGGGCGAGGACGAGACCGAGCTGTCGGGCGCCGACTACATCTACGACGAGAAGCACAAGACCGTCTCACCGGCGCAAACCGCTCTGGATGCGGTCGAGCGCGCTCTCCGGATCGAGAATCTCTACGACCCGCGCCACGTGCAGCTCGTCAATCACCTCAGCCAGGCCCTCAAGGCCGAGTCGCTGTACAAGCGCGACGTCGACTACGTGATCGAGGACGGCGAGGTGAAGATCGTCGACGAGTACACCGGCCGGATCATGGAGGGACGCCGCTGGAGCGAAGGCCTGCACCAGGCGATCGAGGCCAAAGAGGGCGTCGCGATCCGCGAGGAGAACGTGACGCTCGCGACGATCACCCTTCAGAACTACTTCCGCCTCTACGAGAAGCTCGGCGGGATGACGGGCACCGCCAAGACGGAGGAGAAGGAGTTCGTCGAGATCTACAACCTGCACGTGGTCGAGATCCCGACGAACGTCGACGTGGCCCGGAAGGACGAGAACGACTACATCTTCAAGTCCAAGGATGCGAAGTGGGATGCGGTCGCAGAGGATCTGGTCGAGCGCCACGAGAAGGGGCAACCGGTGCTCGTCGGCACGATCGCCGTCGAGACGTCCGAATATCTGTCGGAGCTCCTGACCCGGCGCGGCGTCCCGCACAACGTCCTCAACGCCAAGGAGCACGAGCGCGAGAGCGAGATCATCGTCGATGCGGGGCAGAAGGGCGCGGTCACGATCGCGACGAACATGGCCGGCCGTGGCGTCGACATCAAGATCGACGACGAAGTGCGCGAGCTCGGAGGCCTGTACGTGCTCGGCACCGAGCGTCACGAGTCACGGCGAATCGACAATCAGCTGCGCGGCCGCTCCGGACGTCAGGGCGATCCCGGTGAGACGCGGTTCTACCTCTCGGCGCAGGACGACCTGGTCAGGCTCTTCGCCGGCGACCGGATCCACGGGATCATGGAGCGGTTCAAGATCCCGGACGACCAGCCGATGGAGGCGTCGATCCTTTCGCGCCAGATCGAGGGTGCGCAGAAGAAGGTCGAGGAGCAGAACTTCGTCGCCCGCAAGAACGTCCTCAAGTACGACGACGTGATGAACACGCAACGCATGGTGATCTACGAGCAGCGCCGCAAGGTCCTCCACGGCGAGGACACCTCCGAGGAGATCCGTGAGTGGATCGAGGACGTCATCCGCAACAACGTCGTGATCACGACCGAAGCGGACGCGCCGGAGGACTGGGACCTCGAGGGCCTGGTCGTCCAGATGACCGCGCTCTACGGCAGCGACATCACGGTCGACGAGCTCCGCGAAGAGGTCGACCTCTCGCGCGAGGCCCTGGTGCAGGAGTTCACCGACGACGCGCTCGACGCCTACGACGACCGCGAGACCGGCTTCGGGCCGGAGCTGATGCGAGAGATCGAGCGGTTCGTGATCCTGCAGGTCGTCGACACGCGCTGGCGCGAGCACCTCGAGTCGATGGACTACCTGCGCGAGGGCGTGCATCTCCGCGCCATGGCGCAGAAGGACCCGCTGGTCGAGTACCGCGGCGAGGGCCACGTGATGTTCGAGGAGTTGAGCAAGGTCATTCGGGAGGAGGTCGTGCTGACGCTCTTCCACGTCGAGGTGCAGCAGGACGAGGCGCAGCAGGCGCTCCAGCCCGCCGAAGCCCCGCAGGTGCTCTCCTACGAGCACGAGATCTCGTCCGGCGCCGACGTCATCGCAGCCGCCGGTGGCGGAGCCACGGGCGGGACCGCCGTTGCCTCACCCCCCGTCCACCGGCAGGTCGTGAAAGACGAAGAGCGGAGCGTCGGGCGCAACGATCCCTGCTGGTGCGGCTCGGGCAAGAAATTCAAGCGCTGTCACGGGGCGTGACAGAAGCCGCGACGGAAGAGCATATCGCGGCTTCTGTCACGCATCCGCTTGCTGCCACGCTTCGCGTGGATCCTGAAGCCGGGAACCTACGGTTCCCCGTGACCCCTCCCTTCTAGGGCTGAGACGGTGCACGGTGACGGGCTTCAGCCTGTCTCCCGAGGTCGCTCGAGCGGGCGCAGCTACCATCCCCGCGTGGCCGACCAGGAGAACCAACCTCTCGCGCACGTGCTCGAGGAGCTCGGAGCCCAGCTCGACTGGGTTCGTGAGTACCTTTGACCCCGATCAGCTGACGGCCCGCCAGCACGAGCTCGAGGCCGCCATGGGTGCTCCCGGATTCTGGGACGACCAGCAGGGCGCCGCCCGCATCTCCACCGAGCACTCCCGTGTCACCCGGCGGCTCGACCGCTACGAGCGGCTGAACGGCGAGGTCGAGGAGGCCCGCGAGCTGTTCGAGATCGATCCGACGCTCGAGGCCGAGCTGCGCGCCCAGCTCGCGCCAGTCGCAGCAGAGCTCTCCCGCCTGCAGGAGGACGCGCTGTTCGACGGCCAGTACGACCCGGGCGACGCGGTCGTCTCGATCAACGCGGGAACCGGCGGCACCGATGCTCAGGACTGGGCGGAGATGATGCTCCGGATGTACCTGCGCTGGTCGTCCGACCGCGGCTACCAGACGGAGCTCGTCGAGGCGAGCCCTGGCGAGGAGGCTGGGCTCAAGTCGGCCACGATGACCGTCAAGGGTGAGAACGCCTACGGCGCGTACAAGGCCGAGCGGGGCGTCCACCGGCTCGTCCGCCAGTCGCCGTTCGACTCCGCGCACCGGCGGCACACCGCCTTCGCCCAGGTCGTCGTCGCCCCGCTCCTGCCCGAGGACGAGGACGTCGAGATCGACGAGGGGGATCTCCGGATCGACACCTACCGGGCGAGCGGAGCCGGTGGCCAGCACGTCAACAAGACGGACTCCGCGGTCCGGATCACGCATCTGCCCACGGGCATCGTCGTCCAGTGTCAGAACGAGCGCTCACAGACGTCCAACAAGGCGACGGCGATGCGGATCCTCAAGTCCCGGCTGGCCGAGCTCCAGGAAGAGCAGCGGGAGGAGGAAATCGCCCGGGAGCGCGGAGCGACGCAGGACATCGGGTTTGGAAGTCAAATCCGCTCCTACGTGCTGCATCCCTACCAGATGGTCAAAGACCACCGCACGGATTTCGAGGCGGGGAACGCCCAGGGGGTGCTCGACGGAGCGCTCGACGGCTTCGTCCGCGCCTACCTGCTCGCCAAGGCCGCGGGGAAGGTCGTCTAGAGGTGTCCGCTACACTTGGCCGACAATCCGATCCGGAGCGGCCGTCCAGGCCCTCTGCTTCACTCGATCCGGTGCAGGACGACGACCTTCAGCTGACAGCCCCCGCGACGGCCGTTGCCGAGCCGTCGCCCGCGTACGCGGACGACGCCACGGATGCCGCCGGCGGGGCCGGGGCGTCGATGATCGTGCTCGAGAGCGTCCGCAAGGTCTACGAGCCCAACGTAACGGCGCTCGACGGCGTCTCGTTCGTGATCGAGAAGGGCGAGTTCGTGTTCGTCGTCGGCGCCTCCGGCTCGGGCAAGTCGACGATCATCCGCTTGCTGCTCAAGGAGCTCGAGCCGACATCCGGCCGGATCCTCGTGGGCGGCCGCGATCTCGGGCGGCTCAAGCACTCGAAGGTGCCGCTGCTGCGCCGCAACGTCGGCTGCGTGTTCCAGGACTTCAAGCTGCTGCCGAACCGCACCGCTTCGGAGAACGTCGCCTACGCGTTGCGCGTGCAGGGCGAGCCGACCGCGTCGATCAGGCGCAAGGTGCCGGAGGTGCTGAACCTCGTCGGCCTGTCGCACAAGATGAGCTCCAAGCCGGAGGAGCTGTCGGGCGGCGAGCAGCAGCGCGTCTCGATCGCGCGTGCCGTCGTCAACCACCCGCCGCTTCTGATCTGCGACGAGCCGACCGGGAACCTCGACCCTGACACTTCGGTCGGGATCATGCAGCTCCTCCATCGCATCAACACCGCGGGGACGACGATTCTGATGGTCACCCACGACCGCGAGATGGTGGACAAGATGCGCAAGCGCGTGATCGCCCTCGATCACGGCAAGCTGATGCGCGACGAGCGGCGCGGAGGATACGAGACCGAATGAACCGGTTCAAGCTGGTGTTCTCCGAAGCGGTGCGCTCGATCGGGGCGAACCTCTCCACGTCCGTTGCCGCGACGATGACGGTGCTGATCGGGATGTTCCTGCTCGGGCTCTTCATCGCGCTCGGGACCTGGGTCGTCTCCTGGTCGGATCACGTCAAATCCGAGCTGCAGGTGAAGGTCTACTTCGTGGAGGGCGTGACGCCCAAGCAGGTCAACAACGTGGCCGACTATCTTCGCGCCGACGCGCGAATCAGCGAGTATCACTTCGTTTCCAAGAGCGAGGCGTTGCGACGGGCGCGGAAGACGTACCCCAAGCTCACGCAGAACCTGCCTTCGAATCCCCTGCCTGCCTCGTTCGAGATCACACCGGTGCGGGCCGAGGTGCTCAAGGCGATCTCCGCCGACCTGAGGAGCCAGAAATTCGCCGGCGTCGAAGTCGTCAAGGACGGACAGCAGCTGTCGAAGCGGATTCTCAGCGTCGCACGCGTGATCGAGCTCGTGTTCCTGATCGCGGTCATCGTCCTCCTCGGCGCATCGGTGCTCCTGATCGCGAACACGATCCGGCTGTCGATTTTCTCGCGCCGGCGGGAGATCGAGGTCATGAAGCTCGTGGGCGCGACCAACTGGTTCGTACGTGGTCCCTTCATGGTCGAAGGGCTCCTCTGTGGACTCGGAGGCGCGATCGCTGCCGTCGCCCTGCTCGTCGTGGCGAAAGAGGTCGTGATGCCGGCGATCATCCCCAGCACGTACACCTCGCCCGACGTCCAGGCTCTCTCGTTCTCGTTCATCGCGCTGACGCTGATCCTCATCGGGCTCGCCGTCGGTGCTCTCGGCTCCGGGATGACCCTGCGCCGCTTCCTCAAGGTGTAGGTACGGGCAGCAAGGTGTAGCGGCCGCGCGTGGGCAAGGCGTGCGCCACCCGCTGCCGCAACGACGGCCGGTACCCTCAGGCGATGCCCGGCGGACGAAGACAGGGACGCGGCCGGGCGAAGCGCCCGAGCCGCTCGGAACGCCACCAGCGCGCCCGCAGCGCGGGCGTCAACGCTGCAGTGGCGCGCGCCGAGGGCTCGATCGAGATCACCCTCCCGGAGCGGCGTGTGGCGCCCGAAACGGTCGTGGCCCACCTCGGCCCGACCAACTCGGGCAAGACCTACCACGCCCTCGAGGTGCTCAAGGAGCGTGGCCGTGGCGTCTACGCGGGGCCTCTCCGGATGCTGGCGCAGGAGGCTCACCGGCGACTCGCGGCCGAGCTCGGTGAAGAGGCCGTCGGGCTCGTCACCGGCGAGGAGCGCATCAATGACGGCGCGGCGATCATCTGCTGCACCGTGGAGATGGCGCCGAGCTCCGGTGAGGTGCTGGTCCTCGACGAGGTCCAGTGGGCCGATGACCCCGAACGTGGCTCGGCGTGGACGCGGCTCCTGCTCGCGGGTGACTACCGCCACATCCTCCTGCTCGGTGCGCTCGATGCCGAACCACTCGTCCTGCGGGCGTTCCCGGAGGCGGAGGTCAAGGTTTTCGAGCGGATGCTGCCGCTCGAGTTCGTGGGCGAGCGCGCACTGCGTGGGCTCGAGCCCGGCACCGTCGTCGTCGCCTTCAGCCGCAAGGCGGTGCTCGCGCTGGCGGGCGAGATCAACCGCCTGCATCCGGCCAGGGTGTCGGTGCTCTACGGGGCCATGCCGCTCACGTCGCGGCGAGAGGAGATCGACCGGTTCCTCAGCGGCGCTTCGGACGTGACCGTCGCGACCGACGTGCTCGGGCATGGCGTCAACCTCCCGTGCGAGACGCTCTTGTTCGCCGAGACGACGAAGTTCGACGGCGAGTCGCGACGGGATCTCCTGCCGTGGGAGCTCGCGCAGATCGCAGGCCGCGCGGGCCGCTTCGGGCTCGTCGAACGCGGGCACGTCGGCGTTCTCACGGGGGTGTCGTGGGCAGTGCCGATCCGGCGATCGTGGAGGAGGCGCTGCAACCGCACGTCGAGCTCCCTTCCGGGCACCTCGGCTACCGCATCGTCGACGAAGCGCGGATTCGGCCACGACTCTCCGACCTGGGGGTCGACGACCCGCGCCGGCTGGACGCCGCGCTGGCTGCATGGCACCGTGTCGCGACACGCGCCTGGGCCTTCGAGAGCTGGCTCGCAGTCGAGTCGCTGGGCCCGATCCGTGGCAGGCTCGCCGCGATCCAGCGTCGCCTCCTCGAGCGCAACCGGAGGCTCTCGATCGAGGACACGTGGAAGCTGATCAATGCTCCGGTGGACGAGGACAACGGCGAGCTGCTCGCGACGCTCGCGCTCGCCGTAGCCGGTGACACGGCCCAGCGCTCCCTCCTGACGTTCCTGCTCGACCCTGCTCGGCTACGCGACTCGACGCTCGAGGAGGCAGAGCAAGCTGGAAGAACCGCAAGTATCCTGCGCTGGTTCGCACTCCAGTACCCCGACGTCGGCGGGGTCACGATCGACCGTGCCGCCGCCCTGGAAGAGGCCGCGGCTGCGCGTGTCGTCGCCCGCCTCCGCGTCGAGGTGAACGATCCGACGATCGGCCGGTGTCGTTCGTGTGGGAAGACGTGCGCGCCCTGGTTTCCTCTCTGCGATCGCTGCTTCGGCCGCGCGGGAGGGAGACCGCGGTGAGAAAGCGTACCGCGGTCTCCCTCCCGCGCGGCCTGCGCTATGTTCGCTGCCGCGCTTCGCGCGGATCCTGAAGCCGGGAACCTACGGTTCCCCGTCACCCCTCCCTTTCCGGGGTGAGCGCGGTGACGGGCTTCAGCCTGTCTCCTCCGTTGGGGAGGCGTGGCCTATGGGCGGTAGTGACGCGCCACGGCAATCGTCGTCGCACCGACGACGAAGGCGATCGTGTTCGGGATGATCAGCGCGAGGTTCTCCAGCGCGATCCCATAGGCGAACCACAGGACGAAGCCGACCACGAGGACGCCGAGGTACGGAATCGAGATCCCGCTCGACGAGTGGATGGCGATCATGTGGCGGATCTGGAGGGTGGGGGCGAGCGCCATCGCGATGCCCCAGCTCGAGGCGAGGATGGCGAGCAGCGTGGTCGTCGACATGGAGAGCTCCTTTGCAGAGACGAGCGGGACAGGGGACGTCCCGCCGTCAGTCGCGGAGGTCGCCGCGGTCTCGGTAGTCGCCGTAGAGCGGGCGAATCACGTCTGCCGGAGGATGCATGCGTCGAGGGTAGCGGGTCACCTCGCCGGTCGCGTGTCGCGTCGCCCCTACAATCCGCGCGTGGCCAGGCCGACCGGAATCAAGCTGATCGCAGAGAACCGCCGCTCGCGGCACGACTACGAGCTCCTCGAGCGCGTCGAAGCCGGCATCGTGCTGACCGGCACCGAGGTCAAGTCGCTGCGGGCCGGGCACGTCCAGCTCGGCCAGGCGTACGCCGACGTGCGCGGAGGGGAGATGTGGCTCGTCGGGGCGTCGATTGCGGAATACACGCAGGGCAACGCGGCGAATCACCAGACCGATCGCGATCGGAAGCTCCTGCTCAAGCGCGGCGAGATCGATTCCCTCTACGCCAAGGTGCGGGAAAAGGGCCTGACGCTCGTACCGACCAAGCTGTACTTCAAGGATGGCAACGTCAAGCTCGAGGTCGCCCTTGGACGGGGGAAGGACAAGGGCGACAAGCGGCGCTCGATCGCCGACCGGGATGCGAAACGTCAGATGGAGCGCGAGCTCAAGACGCGCCGCTGAGCGCGGGGGGACTGCCGCGGGCGCCGATCGTGTCCCCGCTCGACGAGCTCACCGGGCCGCATGACGTCGATTCGCTCTGCGTCTCAGTCGTCGAGTGCGGCCTGCAGCGCCTCGTCCGGCGTCGTCCCGGGGCGGCAGATGAAGCGGTGGCGGAGCACGTACGGCGCAATCGTGCGGATGTCGTCGAGCGTGACGTGATCGCGCCCGTCGAGCCGGGCGTTGGCCTTGCCCGCACTCATCAGGTGGATCGCAGCACGCGAGCTCGCCCCGAGCTCGAGATCGGGGTTCGACCGTGTATTCCGCACGACCTTGACGACGTAGCGTGCGACCTCGTCGGGCACCTCGGTCGCATCGAGCTCGGTGCGCGCCTTGTCGAGGCCGACGATGCCGAGGAGGGGCTGGATCTCGCCCAGCATGTCGGGTGTGACGCCAGTGTGCGGCAGCCGGAGCATCTCGACCTCGCTCTCGACGTCGCAGTAGTCGAGGTTGATCTTGAACAGGAAGCGGTCGAGCTGGGACTCGGGGAGGGGGAAGATACCCTCGTGCTCGTACGGGTTCTGGGTCGCGATCACGAGGAACGGGTCAGGCAACCGGTGCGTGCGCCCTTCGACCGTCACGGTCCGCTCCTGCATCGCCTCGAGCAGGGAGGCCTGCGTCCGGGGAGGAGTGCGGTTGATCTCGTCGGCGAGGAGGATGTTGGTGAACACCGCGCCCGGCATGAAGACCTGCACGCCCATCTTGATCGTGTTGAACCCCGTGATCTCGTCCGGTGACGTGTCGGGTGTGAACTGGATTCGCTTGAACGAGGAGCCGAGCACGTGCGCGATCGCACGGCCGATGAGTGTCTTCGCGCTGCCGGGGGGTCCCTCGATCAAGACGTGCCCGCGCGCGAGCGCGGCGACGAGGAGCAGTTCGACCGCGTCGTCCTGGCCGATGACGACCTTGCCGACTTCCTCACGGGCACGGTCCCGCAGGTTGATCAGATCTTCGTATGGGCGTGCAGTGACGTGCGACATGCTTTCCTCCCGGATCGATCCCTGGTCTCACGATACTTCCGCCTCGGCCGCCGGTATCCCCCTTTGGGATCGGTGTTTCGGCCGGGCGAATCAGCCGTCGAACAGGGCCTGGGCGTCCGCGAATTGCACCTGCCCGGCGACCATCGCCTCCAGCGAGCCGACGCCGTACGCCTCTTCGGCGATCAGGCGAGTCAGTGCGAGGGCCGCCCGGTAGGGGCCGGAGCCGACGCTGATGCGTGAGACGCCGAGGGTGGCGAGCTCTGTGAGGCTCGGTGACCCGGGCACAGCGAGGACGCTGACGCGGCCGTCGAGTGCGTGGACGAGCGCACCGATCACGCGGGGGTCGGTGACGCCGGGAACGAAGATGCAGTCCGCCCCCGCGTCGAGGTAGGCCCGTCCGCGCTCGATCGCCTGCTCGAGGCGGGTCGCAGGCTCGCCGACGGCACCGAGAAAGACGTCTGTCCGTGCGTTGAGGACGAGCGGAACGCCGGAATCGGCCGCTACCTGCCGGATCGCGGCGATCTTCGCGACGTACGCATCGATCGGGAGCAGGGGCCCTTCGCCTGCGTCGCCCAGGTCTTCGAGGTTCAGGCCTACTGCCCCGACCTCGAGCACGCCGCTCGCGGTGGCGGCAGCGTCCTCGGGTGCGTCACCGTAGCCCGCCTCCATGTCGGCTGTGACGGGCAGATCGACCGACGCGGCGATCGGCTTCACGGAATCCAGCATCGCAGCGCGTGTGATCCGCTGCCCGTCGGCGTAGCCGAGAGCGTTCGCAGCGCCGGCGCTCGTCGTCGCAACCGCTTCCGCACCTGCGCGGGCGACGATCACCGCACTGGCGGCGTCCCAGGCGTTGACGAGGATCAACGGCCGTCCCGGGACGTGGAGGGCCCGCAGCGCCTCCGCCTTGTCCCGGAGCGATGGAGGAGGCGAGGTCCCGCTCACTCCTGCATCCTACGAGCGAGGCCCCCGCGAAGCGCGAATCGAGACTTTGTGGCTCTGAGCCACTATCGCTTCCAATCGTCAACGGCTACGCTGTGTCGAGTTGAAATGACATACGGGGGCGACCTGGTTTCGACGTGGTCGGTTCTCCGGCTGAGTTGCGAGCCGAGGTCCCCGGTTGGCCTCGTAAATCCACCGGGAAACACACAAATGCGAATCGTTCAGATCTCGCAATCGCTGCCTAGTCACTGACTAGCTAGCGACGCCCCTCCTGGCTGGGCCCGAGGCCAGGGCGGGCGCTAACAATCGGGCTCGGCGCCACGGGAGAGCCAATCGCCCAAGGCGCGACATCCAAAGGATGGCTGGCCCGCCGGTAGGTCGTTCGCCACCGGCCGTCGGGTGAGATCCAAGGCGAACTACGCTCGTAGATCCTCAGTCGGTGCGTCCGCGGACGCGGGTTCGATTCCCGCCGCCTCCATCCCAGCGAATCGGGGCCCCCGGGGGCCCCGACGCTTTCTGTAGCCCAATCTGACGACGTGTGTGCGTGCCAGTGCTCTGCGACATGCGGGTCTTGGAGCCGAGTCAGCCGGTGAGCGTGTGGAAACCGTCGCAGTAATTGATTTCGGGCTGTGGCTTGCCGCCGTTTGAGCTGACAGGCTCCTGGCTGACGAATTGATCTGCTCTATCGAGTGAGTCGAATCACGAGCGATGAGTTGTTGGAGTTCTCGCCGCCGAGCTTTGAGATCGTGACTTCGCCGCCGGCGTTGTTGTACGTGCCTGTTCCGCCGAGCACGATGATCGTCTCGACGCGCGCGGTGAAGCTGAAATAGCCCGCGCCTTGGATCAGCCCGCCGGGTAGCGTCATCGTTCCGGTGAAGAAGGCGGTCGTGGGTGAGGTGATCGTTGCGATGCCGTGGGTTGTCCCGATGCGCTTGCCGCGCTTTGTGCCGTGCCACTGGTAGAGGCCGTCGGTGAAGATGTATTGGTCGCCGAGTGTTGGCCCCCCGCCGCCGCTGCGGTCGACGTCGATCAAGCCGCCTCCCTGCTGCACGCTCAGGAGCGAGATGACCCTCGCCGGTTCCCCTGCCGCGCCGGCCGAAACGCCGAACACCAGTCCCACGGCTGTGGCGGTCGCAGCCGTGAGTACGGAGATCCTGATCATCATCGACCCCGACCTTCGAGGTTCACTGGGCTGGCGGGTCATCTCAGTTGAGCGCGGAGACGATCAAGAAGGCGACGGTCCAGAGGACGGGGATCGCTCCGAGGATGACCGCGATGGTGGCCTCGCGTCCTCCGCCTTTGCGTCGTGCGGCGACCCCGAGAACGATTGCGCCAAGCCCGACGAGCGGTCCGAGCGCCCAGAAGATCCCACCGATCGTGAACCCGCCGCCGGTGTACAGCAAGAGTGACGCCACCCCGAGCATCAGTGCGATGCGTGCGTGGCCAGCTTCCGCTCGTGTGACTGTCAGATCGCTCATGTTCGCTCCTTCTGTGTCTGTCGGCGTCAATGCGCCGGTCGATACGACGGTATGAGCGCAGCGCGTCCCACTGCCAGGGGGCTGTGTCCCGACTTTGTCCCGACCCGCGTCACGAATCGCGTCGCGCCCCTGTCGGGTGGGCACGTTGGCGTCTACGCTCGGATGATGAGACAGACGGCGAGGCCGAGGTGATGGAGGCTCTGGCGACAGTCGCAGTCCCGGGTGCACGTCAGTGGCGTCGGGTGAAGCTGGGCTGGGCCGTCTTCGCTGTGACGTGCACTGTCCTTTTCGTCGCGCTGGCGCTCGACGTTGCCGCCGGGACGTACAGGTCGCTTCCGTACTTGGGAGTCAACGTCGTTCTCGCGTTGATCGGGGTCTTGTTGACGACGCGGAGGCCCGAGCATCGGATCTCCTGGGTTCTGGCGATCATGGCGCTCTGGGGAACGGTCGGCGGCCTCTGCTACGCGTATGCGGTGGAGGCGCTCGTCGCTGATCCTGGTTCTCTCCCGGGTGGACTCGTAGCCGCTTGGTTCGACAACTGGTGGTGGCTGCCGGGCCTGGCTCTGCCCCTGTGTGTGCTGCTCGTGTCGATGCCGGACGGCCATCTCGCATCCAGGCGGTGGTGGCCCGTCCCCGCCGCCGTCGCGGTCGGGACGGTGCTTGGGTCGGTCGCTGTCTCCACGTCTCCGACGTTCGACCTCGGCACTCCGACGCCGATCGAGAACCCACTCGCGCGCGCCGGCGGCAGCACGATCGTAATCCTCGGGATCTTCGGCGTGATCCTCGTCATCGGGGGCCTCGTGGCCTCGCTCGGGGCGTTCATCATCCGCTACCGCCGCTCCGATGGCGACGAGCGACAGCAGTTGCGCTGGGTCGGAGTCTCGCTCGGCCTCGCCGTGCCGCTGGCCATTGCCGGCGCGCTGTTGTGGGATGTTGTTCCGGGCGCCGCGCTATTGACTGGGCTGGCGTTCCTCCTCCTGCCGGCCGGGATCGCTGTCGCTGTCCTCAGGTACCGGCTCTACGAGATCGACCTCGTCATCAACCGCGCTCTCGTCTACGGCGTGATGACGATCGTCGTCGTCGCCGGCTATGTCGCCATCGTCGGACTGATCGGCGCGACACTCTCATCCCGCGGCGACCTCTTCCTCTCGCTCGTCGTGACCGGTGTCGTGGCCGTCTGCTTCCAGCCCGCGCGCGAGCGCGTACAGCGGTTCGTCAACCGGCTGATGTACGGCGAGCGCGACGACCCGTACACCGCGATCGCCACGCTCGGTCGAACGCTCTCGGCATCGCTGCAGCTCGACACCGTGCTCCCGACCATCGTCGAGACGATCGGTCAGACCCTCGCGCTGCAGTACGTCGGACTCGCGCTCGCCGAGGCGCCTCACGGGAAGCCGCGATCGTCGCCGAATACGGCGTTTCCGGCGCCGACTTCCTCACGTTCCCGCTTGTTCACCAGGGAATCGCGCTCGGCGAGCTCCGGCTCGCAGCACGCCCAGGCGAGCACCTTCGGGAGCGCGACCACCGCCTGATCGCCGACCTCGCACCCCAGGTCGCAGCCGCCGTCCGGGCAGTCGGTCTCTCCCAAGAACTACAGCTGGCGCGACAGCGGATCGTCCAGCTTCGCGAAGAGGAGCGCCGACGCATCCGGCGCGACCTCCACGACGGCCTCGGACCTGCACTGGCCGGGCTCACGTTCACACTCGAGGCCGTCCGTAACCTCACGGGCTCCGATCTCCAGCGCGCCGACGAACTGCTCGTCTCAGCCACCGAGCAGGTACAGACGATGATCGGAGACGTCCGCCAGCTCATCTACGGCCTTCGTCCGCCAGCGCTCGACCAGCTCGGGCTAGCAGCCTCACTCCGCGGTCTGGCAACCCGAGAGTCCTCGCCGGCAACGTCCGTCACGATCGACGCCCCGACCTCGATGCCCCCGCTCCCCGCCGCAGTCGAGGTCGCCGCCTACTGGATCGCCCAGGAGGCACTGACGAACGTCAAACGGCACGCACACGCCCAACACTGCAGCGTTCGCGTTGCCGTCGAACCGACAACGCTGAGACTCGAGATCGCCGACAACGGAGCAGGCCTCTCGATCGGGTCGAGCGGTATTGGACTCCACACGATGAAGGAGCGTGCGGCAGAGGTCGGCGGCACCTGCGAGATCGGCGACAGGACCGGCGGCGGGACGCTCGTCCTCGCATCGCTCCCACGCCTACCAGCAGCCGCTACCGCCTGATGAACGCCCCGATCCGGATCCTCATTGCCGACGACCACCCGCTCTTCCGAGCAGGCCTCCGCGCTCTCCTCGAATCGGTCGCCGACACCGAAGTCGTCGGAGAGGCCGCGACAGGCGAGGAGGCCGTCGAAATGGCGCTCGCTCTCACTCCGGACGTCGTCGTTATGGACATCAACATGCCCGGCCTCAACGGCATCGACGCCACCCGCGGCATCCTCGACGAATCGGAAGACACCAACATCCTCGTGATGACGATGCACGACGATGACGAGGCAGTCTTCGCCGCCATCCGCGCCGGAGCACGCGGCTACCAGCTTAAAGGGGCTGCCCAAGACGAAACGCTCCGGGCGATCCGCTCCGTTGCGAACGGCGAAGCAATCTTCGGCCCGGGGATCGCCGACCGGCTCCAGCACTTCCTCGCTACGCCACCCACCAGAACCCCAAGTCTTGTGTTTCCGCAGCTGACCGACCGAGAACTTGAGATCCTCGAACTCCTCGCACAGCACAAGACCAACGCTGCCATAGCGGCCGAACTCTTCCTGAGCCAAAAGACCGTCCGCAACTACGTCTCGGCCATCTTCGCGAAACTCCAGGTCGCCGACCGCGCAGAGGCCGGACTCCTCGCTCGCACAGCAGGCCTCGGCGAC